>NZ_JBICUA010000003.1:244440-515148 GCF_043197915.1 Actinomadura geliboluensis
TACAATCGAGTTCTCCCCGGCCTCGCCCCCGCCGCGCGCCGGGCCCGGGCCCCCCCCCGCGGGCCCCGGCGGCGGCCGACCGCCACCGGGTCGTGAAGCGGCACAGACCAATGCCTCCAGCAAGATCAGAAGTTCTCCACCATCGTCACCTAAATTATGCTGGTATGTAAACGGTAGGACGGTTCGTTATTTTGACCCCGTCCGTTTCGCTCAGCCCTGTCAGAATGTCGGATGGCGGTGGGTGGTCTGGGGAAGAGTTGGGCTGATATGAGTTGCGGGATTGTTTTCATGTTGGTTCTGCTGAACATTCAGGCAATCGGTTATTGGCGTGGGGAAGTCGGTTGCGGCGAGTTCGGGTTGGGTGTGTTCGTTGTTAATTCCGGTTCGGTGGACTAGTAGTTCTATGTCTTCCGGGATAGGAGCTGGTGCGATTAGTGTTTGGATGGCTTGGGCGAGGGTGGTGATGGTTCGGCGGCCTTTGGTGTGGGCTATGTCGTAGCGAGTTGAGAGTTCGAGGGCTGAGCCTAAGACGCGCGGGTGGCGGGTCGGATATTTCTTTTTCCTCTCGAGGGAGGCGATGGCGGCTGCGTCGTTGATGGCGGCGTGGTGGTGGGCGGCGAGGGCGGTGCATGCGTCGATGGTTTTGATGGTGGCGGTGAGGAGTTGGGCTGCTTGGGGGAGGGTGGGGGCGAGTTCGTGGGGTGGTTTGACGCGGCTGGAGGCCCGGGGGCTTGGGGTCCAGGCGGGGTCTTCGTGGAGGAGGCGCCCGATGCGGAGGATGAGGTCGCCGGCGTCGGTTGCGGGGCCGTTGGCGGGGTGGCCGTAGTGGCCGATTTTGGTGTCCCAGCGTCGGATGATGCTCTGCCAGGAGCGGTTGAGGCGGTGGATGTCGGCCTTGGCTTGTTTGAGGACGGGGATGTGATCGGGCTGGTTGAGTTCGTGGAGCCTAAGGATGAGCTGGTGGAGGGTTTTGGTGTTGAGGTGGCAGAGGATGGCGGCGGTTCGGGCGAGGTAGCGCCAGGTGGTGATCGAGGTGGTGTCGGTGGGGTTGCTCAGGCGGTGGACGCTGGCGTCGATCCCGGCGATGGTCTGGTCGTGGTCTTCGCCGATGACGGGTGGGATTCGGTCGCGGGTGTGGTGGAGCGGGACGGCGGTGAGGGGCGGTGGTGGTGTCTGGCCGTCGCTGTGGATGCGGGCGAGGAATGCGGCTTTCAGTAGAAGCGGGCCGGCTTGGTCGGTGGGGGTGCCGGTGCGGTAGGCGAGGTGGCCGATGGTCGCGGTGTGAGTGCTGAGTTGGTGGAGGAGGGAGCGGGCGGTCTGTGGTGCGGCGATGACGGGGGCGTTGGGGGAGGCCGGCTGGTCGGTGCTGGTGGGGAAGTGGGTGGACAGCAGGTCCAGGCCGCAGCCGAGGGCGGTGGAGGCGGCGCGGAGCGTGTTGGCGAGGTCGGTGGGCGGGGTTGGGGTGTCAGCGGGTGGGCCGAGGACGTGCTCGGCTTGTTGGAGGAGGGTGCCGGCGCGGTGGGCGGCGTCCCGCATGCCGGTGGTGGCGGGATGCGGGGTGCCGAAGCCGTCGGCGATCTGGTGGTGGTATCGGGCGAGGACGTGGGTGAGGCGGGCGAGTTCGGGTGGGATGGCGGGTTGGTGGAGGTCGTGGTCGAGGTGGGTGGTGTGGAGTTGGTGCTGTAGGTGTGTGAGGTGGTGGGTGGCGAGTTCGGTCATCTCCCCGAAGGTGGCCATGGGCGGCTACCGGAGGGTGTCGCGCAGGCGTCCAGCGTGCAGGGCTGCTTGGAGGCAGGCCGTCTTGTCGTCGGGGTCGGTGGCGAGTTCGGCGGCGCGGACGAGGTTTTGGGAGGTGGTGCGGGCGAGGTCGAACAGGGCGTCGGTGGTGGCGTTCGCCTCGGTGTGGTCGGTGGGGAGGGCGGCGTGGAGGGAGGGGGCTTGGCGGAGTGCTTGGTGGGCTTGGACGGCTTCGCCCTCGGCCATTCCCCAGGCGATGAACCCGTCGGGTTGCTGGGCGGCGTAGGCGGTGATGACGCGTTCGGCGTGGGAGAGGTCGTTGAGGGCGCTGGTGAGGATTTCGGTGAACCAGGCGTGGCGGACGTCCTGGTGGTGCTGTTCGTGGGTCATCGCGGTGTCCTCCGGCTGGACGAGTGGGTGGTCGCGGGTGCTTGCTAATCAGCGCAGCTTGGCGCGAGGCGGGGCCGTGGTGGTGCGGAGTGCGCGTTGTGGATATCCACGCTGCGTTCAGGTGGCGGGTGACCTGCCTGTGGCTGGTGAGGGCGGTGTCTGTGGGCGGGTGTGGGTGTTCGGTGTTGGTGCGAAGGCGCTCTGGTTGATGTCGATCGGGAAGTCCGCGGCGGCGGTTCCGGTGGCGGCTGGTGGCTGTCTGCGTGCGTCGGGGTTTGGGGCGAGTTCGTGGCGGAGGCGGGTTTCGGTGATGCCGCTCCAGGAGCCCAGTGCGGCCAGGAGCCGACGGCGGTCCTGTTCGAGTGCGTGGCGGGTGCGTTCGGATGCGTGAGGGAGCCGGGTGGTGATGGTGGTATAGAGCTGTTCGGCCTGGTCGGCGTGGTGGACGGTGCCGAGGGTGGTGGGTGTGGGCGGGAAGGCGGGGGCGGGCGCTAGGTGGGTGGCGGGTTCGGCGTAGGTGTAGGGGAGGCCGGGGACGGCGACCAGGAAGTCGGGGCCGGTGTGGGGGCCGGTGGTCTGCCAGCCGATGACGGTGCCGCAGCGGTCGTGCTGGCGGGTGAGGCGGACCTGGTCGCCGATCTTGTACGGGGTGTCCTCGGTGACTTCGGCGGCGTTGATGGCGCGGCCGGTGCTGAGGGCGGCGGTGAAGTCGATGCCGTGGTGGTGGGCGTAGTGCTCCAGGTCGCAGACCAGTGCCGCGAGCAGGGCTTGGGTGTAGAAGGTGTCGCGGTGCAGGAGCGAGGGTCTGCCGGGGAAGGCGTCGTTTTCGTAGGCGGTCAGGGCGTGGGTGGCGCGGTGGATGCGCTGGTCGGTGTGGGTCATGGCGGTCACCTCATGGCTGCGGCGACGTTGCCGGCGTGGTGGACGGCGCGCAGGCACGCGACCCGGTCGGCGGGCCGGGTGGTTTTGCAGGCGACGTTGAGGATCGCTTCGGCGACGACCATCACCAGGCTTGTGATGGTCTCGGCGAACTCGTGGGCGTCGGTGTCGGGCATGGGGTGTGCGGGCCAGGCCAGTGAGGGTGCTTCGGCGAGCGCCCACCAGGCGTCGGATGCCTCGGCGAGCGCGGTCTGGTAGGCGTCCTCGGGCGCGCTTTGGGCCAGGACGGTGGTGGCGCGCTCGATGAGTTCCAGTCCCATGAAGGCGGCGGCGAGCAGCGCGGGGAGGGAGTCGGCGGTCTTGATCTGCCGGGCGGCGTAGTCGAAGAAGTGCTTCACCGGAACCTCCGATGCGGTGACGGGCAGGGTGGGGCGGATTTTGTGCAGGTGAACTGCCTTATCGGTGATGGGGGCGTGCTGCGGTGAGGCCTGCCGGGCGTGGTGGCGGCTGGGAGGCGGGTTGGGGCTCGGCCAGCCCTTCCGATAGCGGTAGGGGGAAGTCGTGGGCGGCGAGTTCGGCCGCTGGCTCCAGCGGCGCACCGCTGGTGGGGCGCGGCGATGAGGCGGTCAGGCGCGGTTCGGCTCTGGCAAGGAGCAGGTCGGTGACGTCGCGCTTGTCCATGCCGTTCCACGCCACAAGGGCGTCCAGGAGCACGCGGTGGTCGTCGAGGTCGCTTTGCTGGGGCTGGACGCCGGCGAGGTCGGCTCGGCCGATGCGGGTCATGGTTTCGACCAGGGCCTCCTCGGCACGTAGTGGGTTGCTGATGACGCCTTGGGCGGTGGACGTGGCGGGAAAGGGTGGGGCCGGTTCCAGGTCGGCGGCGAGGACGGCGCGGCTGCTGGTCTCGCCGAGGAAGCGCACGTAGTACTCGGTGGGGCCGTCGAGCGGGACGAGGAGTCCGGTGACGCTGCCCCGTGTCGGGTGGCCCAGCAGGACCGCCTCGTCGGCGACCGGGCCGTCGAGTTGGACGGCCGCGCCGATGGCCAGGACGTCGGGGTCGTCGCGTTCGCTGAGGTAGTAGCCGCTGGCCTGGGCGAGGATGTCGTTGAACTCCAGGCCACGGTGGTCGGCGTAGTGCATCAGGTCGATCAGCAAATCGCCGAGGAGTTCGTGGGCGTGGGCGTCGTTGCCGCGGTGGTCGAGGTGTTCGGTCTCCTGGAAGAGGGCTTGGAAGGAGTCCAGGGCGGCGGCACCGAACTCGGCGAACTGCGCGGCATCGGCTTCGGCCATGCAACCTCCATGCGGTCGGGGGCGGCTGGGTGTGACGGGCGGGGGCGGTCAGGGGCGGTGCTTGCGTGTGCTCGGCGGGTCGTCCGGTTTGGGCTGCGCGGTGGGCGGTGGCTCGTCCGCCGGGGTGGGACGCGGGCCCTGGGGGAATTCGGTTGCGGCCAGCCGGACAGCCGCGTCAGGGCCGGAACGACCCCTGGAGGGTTTGCGGGCGGCGCGCATGATGCGGTCGTAGTAGTGCCGCATGATCGCGTCAGGTCGGCCACCGGACCAGCGGCTGAGCCGCATGGTCAGCTGGGCCAGGTCGGCAAGCGCCTGCTCGTCGGGGACCAGGCCGTTGTTTGCGGCGCGCTTGAGCCGGACGGCGATGTCGACAATCGTCGATTCGGCGTCCCGGGCGTGGGTGACGACTCCGGCCGTCCGGGTGGGCAGGGGCAGCAGCGCGTCGGCCGGCTCCAATTCGGAGGCGGCGACATGCAGGCCCTCGTTGATGCCCGGGATCCGCACCGTGCACTGGTGCTCGCCGTCGGGTGCGGTGGCCAGGGCGGTGATGAACCCGCGCCAGAGCGGATGGTGTGCCTTGGCTCCGGTGGCGGTGCGTCCTTGGCGGAACTGGACCTCGGCGCCGAGCCGGAAGCTGTAGCTCGGGTCGTGGTCGTGCCCGCCGCGGTCCAGATGTTGCTGGTGGAGTTCGGTGAAGGTGTCGTGGATGTCGAAGTCGCGGCGGTCGGCGTAGCGGGCGAGTTGCTCGACCAGCGAGGTGATGAGCGGCGCGGCCAGGGCGGGGTCGGCGCGGTGGCTGGCGGCGTCATCGGGCAGGAGTTGCTGCTGGTAGGCGTCGAGCGCGATGGCGACGGCCTCATCGGGATCGGACATACCGGTACCTCCGAAGATTCATGCGGGCGAGTAAGGGGCCTGGTCAGATCAGGCGTGGGTGATGGTTTGGGTTCGGTGGATCGGTGTGGCTGGAGCGCGCTCGGGTGGGCTGCTCACCGGCCAAGAGAGCGGCAATGTCGTTGGGGAACCCGGCTGCGGCGCGCCTGTAGGCCGGCGAGCAGGCGTCGAGCGCGGCAGGGATCTGGCCGGCGCGTTGGCGCAGGTGCTGTAACACGTGCTCGGGTTTGGTGCCCGACCAGGCGGCCAGTGCGGTCGACAGTTCGGCCAGGTCCGCCAGTACGAGCGGATCGCGGTCGGCGTCGAATTCGTGATGTCCGGCCGGTAGGCGGGTGAGCAGGTCGGTGATGGTGTCTTCGGCCGCGGCTGCGCTGAACACGGTCCCGGCGGTACGGGTCGACAGCGGTGCCAGGCGGGTGGCCGGCTCCAGTACGGCCGAGCTGGTGTGCTGAGGGTCGATGATCCCGGGGATCCGCAGCACGCACTCGGCGTCCTGGCCGGGGCCGGAGGACTTCAGTTCGGTGATGAATCCCCGATGGGGTTCGATGTCGCGGTCGCGGAACTGGACCTCGGCGTCGAGGCGGAAGCTGCAGCGCGGGTTGGTGATGGCGCCGCCGCGGTCGATGCGGGCTTGGACGAGGGCGTCCAGCAGGTCGACCACGTCCAGGTGGTTGCCCTCGCCGTAGTTGATGAGATCGACCACCAGCGCGTGCAGCAGCCCTTCGGCTTCGGCGCGGTCGGTGCGGTGCCCGTTGGCCAGGTCACCGAACAAGTGCTGTTCATAGGCGTCCAACGCCAGCGCGGCGGCTTCCATCCGCTCGGTCATGCGTGCACCGGCCGCGATGCCGAGGACGTCTTACTGATGTCGAAGGCGAGCCATCCGGAAGGGACGGGGACGGTGCGGGCCTCGTGCGGGGCCAGGTGCTCGTTCTCGGTGCACTGGTAGAAGGGGCCGCGTGGCCCGAGCAGGACGGGGAGTTGGTGGTCGAGGTGGTCGCGGTACCACAGGGCCATGCCGGTGGCGCCCTGCAGCCGCATCGCCTCCCACGCGAACCACAGCGCGGTCAGGCGGGAGATGGCCTCGCCGTGCCGCCACCATTCGGCGCACCAGCGGAACTCACCGCCCAGCGTCCGCCGGTACATCGGGACGAAATGCTCGCTGACCCAGGCGGTGACATCCGGGTACAGGGACTCGGGGCGCTTACCGCCGGTCGCCGGCGGGGCAGAGGTAGGCATGAAGCCTCCAAAGCTGTGAGTGCGTGCATCTGAAGGCCCCTTTCTGTCTGGACGTGGACGTGGACGTGGTGCGGGCTAGGGCGTGGTCGGGGTGTCCGGGTGGTTGTGGTGGTGGCGGGCGGCCTTGGCGATCGCGGTATCGGCGGTCTTGATGGCCGTGCTGATGGCGGTGGCGTGCGGACCCGCGTACCAGGGCCGGAGCCGGATGAGAGCGGGTTTGGTGCCGGTGGCCAGCAGCAGCGCGGTCCCGGCCTGCAGGGCGCGGATGTCAGCAGCCTGCAGGATGTCCTGCGGCCGCAGAGAGATCTGTTCGCTGGCGCGTCCGTCGCTGTAGGTGATGGACCGGACGGGCACGTCGTGCTGTCCGATGAGGGTGGCCAGGTCGCGCACCAGCCGGGGCGAGTCGATCCCGGCGCCGATCAGCTTGCGGGTGGCCGCGCCCCACAGCGCGGCCATGCCGGGCTCTCCCCAGACGGTGACGCCCTGCTCGTAGCTCTGCAGGATGGTGACCGGGATGATGCCGCGTGAGCCCAGGTGGGAGTACAGCTGCGGCAGGTCGGCGATGCGGCAGATGTTGGCGGCCTCATCGAGGGCGACGATCAGGGGCGGGTCGAGGCGTCCGCCGGCTTGTTCGGCGCGGCGTTCGGCGGCGCGCATGGTGGTGTCGGTGAGCGCGGCGATCAGCGGAGCGGCGGCCGACAGCGACTTCGACAGCAGATACAGGGTGTCGCGTGAGCCGGCGAACGCGTGCGGGTCGAAGACTGGCAGGCCGGCGTCGGGGGTGACCCAGGCGAGGATCTCCTGGTCGCGGAGCGCTTTGGCGGCGGTGCGGGCGGTCTGGTAGATCCCGTCGCGGGTCTCCACAGCGCCGTTCTGGGTGCCCTTCAACGATGAGGCCATGAGCTGGAAACCGGCCTCCTGCAGCAGCTCGATCGGTGTCGGGACGGCGGGCTCGTCCAGCCACCGCGCGACATGGTGCAGTGACCGGCCGGAGGTGGCGGCGGCCAGGAACAGCGCGCACAGCAGGTCTTGCGCGGCCGGCCCCCACAGGTCCTTCTTCTGGCCGTCGTCGACGGTGAGGACGAAGTGCCCGGCCAGGCGGTGGGCGTCCTCGACCGTGGACAGTCCGGCGAGCGGGTTCCACCACCACGCTTGCGGCTGGTAGGTGATGTGCTGCGGGTCGAACAGCCAGCTCTTCCCGCCGGTGCGCTGGGCGCGGACGGTGGCGATCGCCGACCACAGGTCGGCCTTGTTACTGGTCGCGATGACCGGTCCGGGCGCCGAGAGCACGTGCGGGATCGACTGGGTGGTGGTCTTGCCCGACCGTGGTGCCATGAACGCCACCACCGTGTCCTCGAACGAGGCGAATAGTGTCGGGCCGCTGCGCTCGCCCGGGAGAAGGACGTCCCCGAGGACCAGGCCGATGTCGTCCGGCCTCAACGCGCCGGGATCTGATGTGGTGAGGGACCGGCGCAGCTCGATGGCCTTCTTCGCTGTGGCGTCGGGTTGAAGGGCGGTCAGGCCGGGGTTGTCGGCGAGCGCGGCGACGGGATCCCCGGGGCGGGGGATACGGCGTGCGACCCGCGACCAGATCCCCCAGGCGCCGTAGGCGGACGCGGCGGCCAGCAGGACGAGGATGAGCAGGACGAGCCAGGTCGGCGTGCCCGGCCAGGCTTGATCGGTCCGCCCTCGGGCGAGGGCGAGTGCGAAGTCGGTGCCGAACGGCATGACCGTCCCGCCCGCTGCGGCCGCGCACACCTTCGCCGCGAACCACACGACCCACAGCCCAAGGATGGGCGTCCAGCAGGCGGCCAGCACCAGCCATCCGGCACCGGCGTTGGAATGCCACAGCGACGCCCGCGGCCCCAGCGCCCGGGTCATGCGGTCGCCCTGATGGCCTGGTCGGTGTCGTAAAGGTCGGCCTCGGGGCCGACGAGGGAGAGTTCGACCGGGATGCCGAGCCGTTCACCGGTCTTGATGAGGTACTTGCCGCGGCCGGGGTGACGGGCGCCGGGCTGCCAGGAGTCGGGCGCCGACCAGGAGGTGACCAGTTGCTGCTCGGGGCCGGTGAGCGGGGTGATCTCGTGGACGCGGGCCAGTTCGCGGGGCGGGAGACCGGCCAGGACGGTGATGGCCGAGCGGTCGGCGAAGCCTTTGGCCTTGGCTCGGTCTTCCTCGGTGGCCAGCGCGTCCAGGTCGGCGAGCGAGTGGGTGATCATGATCGAGGCCATGCCCTTGGCGCGGTTGAGGCGGGTGAGGGCGTCGGCGTGCTCCACCAGTCCGGGAGCGCCGCGCAACGCGCGCCACAGCTCGTCCATCACGCCGAGGTAGGAGCGGCGCGGGGCGGCGCCGAGGTCGGCGAGGGCGGTGGCGGCGTCGACCATGCCGAAGGCGTAGGCCCATGTGCACAGCATCGCGGCGGTGAGGAGCTTGTCACCGGCGGCGCGGACGCGGGAGATGTCGACGCTGATCGCCGGCGCGTCCAGGTTCAGCGGCCGGGTGGTGGCCGCGTCGAACACGCCGGCCAGGGACCCGGAGATGAGCAGGTCGAGGGTGAAGACCAGATCGCGGGTCTGAGCGCGGTAGGCGTCGCTCGAATCGGCGCGAGCCGCTCCCCGCAACTCGTCCGGCCCCTGCTCCAGGATGTGCAGGACGTCGACGATGGTGGGTTCACCGGTGAGGCGGTCGTCCAGCAGGTCGATGGCGCGGCCGAGGACGACCTCCTCGGCGTTGGTGATGCGGGCCTCGCGCACCAGCGTCGCCAACGCCAGCAGCAGCGACAGCCGCCGGGACCGCACTTCCCATCGCAAGGTCTCGGCATCGGCCCCGGACAGACGGCGGCGCGCCTCGTCCAGCGGCCCGGCGTCGAGGGGGTTGATGCGGTCGGCGCCGCGTCCGACGCGGATGACCTGGCCGCCCAGGTACTCCACCAGCCTGGTGTAGTCGGGCTTGGTGTCGCCGAGGACGATCGGTGTGGTGCCGGTCGCGACCGCGCCGGTGACCAGGCGTTTGACGAGGGTGGATTTCCCGGTGCCGGGTTGCCCGAGGACGAACATCCCGGGGTTGGTGACCAGCCCTTCGCGCAGCCATGCGAGGGGATCGAGGCAGACGACCTCGCCCCAGAGCTGGTGGCGCCCGACGGGTGTGCCGGCGGTGGGCGTGCCGGACCCGGCGGTGAAGGGATACAGGCCGCAGACCTGGCTGGTGGTGGCCTGGTATTCGGGTGCGGGTTCGACGTGCGCGGTGCGTCCGGCACCGCGCCCGCGCCACCCCCAGGGCGGGGCGAGCGGTTCGGACATGGCCAGTGTTTCGGCGTTCGGCAAGCGCGACCTCCTCAAGGTCAAAGGCTCTTCGGGGCAGTGGATTCTCGGGGTCAGTGGATGAGGCGGCGGGACAGCTCGGGTGGGCAGATGCCGCACGGGAGGGTGGTGGCGAAGCCGGCGGCCTGGCTGCCCCACAGGCGCCGCAGCCGGATCTTGGCCGAGTCGGCCGCGGTCTCCACGTGCGCGGCGGCGCGGCGGAGCTGGTCGGCGTCGGCGGCGGTGACGGTGGCGTACATCGAGACCAGGCAGACCCCGGCGCCCATGGCCTCCTCGGCGGCGGCCTGGCGGGCGCGAGCGGCGTCCCAGCTGTCGCGGGCGGTCTCGTCGCGTCCGGTGCGGCGGCGGAACTGGGTCCGGAACGCCGCCGCGTTCACCTCTTGCTGCAGTACCCGGCTCGCGGCCGCAGCAGGTAGCGCCCGGTACTGCAGAGTGACGCGCTTGGGGAACGGGCCGGGCGCCACCAGGCGGGCCAGGACGTCGGAGCGGACGTTTTGGCGCGGCGGCTCATGCCATGCCCAACTCACCGAGACACCGCCGTCGTGCTGGTAGTGCCCGGTGTGCTCGGTAGCGGCGACCGGCCCTGCGTCACACCAGTTCAAGACGTCGTCTGCGGCGGGGCTGGCGAGGAGCCGGTTGACCTCGCCGCGTGCGCTCGGGTCGAACGCGGTCCGCACGGCTCCGGCGATCTCGGCGGCGGTGGCCCGCCCGAGGACGGAGACACCGCAGCCGCCGAGCCGCGATGCGAGCCCGTCGAGGGTGCGGCCCAGGTCGGCGACCGCTTCGTACAGGTCTTTGGGGCGGGTCGCGGACGCGCGCGGGTCGAGGGTGATCGACACGCGGGTGTCGACGTCGGCGGCAGCGGCCGGAGCGGTGCGGACCAGCTCGCTCATGATGTTGCGCGCCGGAGCGGGGGCCGCCGGGACGATGGCGCGGTGCACGGCGTCGGCGAGGGTGGACCCGGGCTCGGGTGCGGTCTCCACCGTGACCGTCACCCACCGGACGGCGGGCATGTGTCCCAGCGCGGCCAGCCACCCGCCCCAGCCCGCGACCCAGGCGTCGGCGTCGCCGCGGTCGGCCAGCCACGTCGAGGTCGGCACCACGCGCAGGGTGGCGGTCAGCAGCCCGGCGCGGCGGTCCCACACGATCCCGTACCGGCCGCCGTACCCGTCCTCGGCACTCAGCAGCGTCAACGGCGCGAGCACTCCTGGGAGCTGGAACGCCCGCGGATGGTCGGTCACGACCCCGGCGCGGTAGCGGTTGTGGCCGCGCCACGCGCCCCACTGCCAGCGGCACCGCGCCAGCACCAGCCGCGCCAACGGGACACCGCCGATGCGGACCAGGCCCAGCCCGCCGCCGACCAGCGTCGGCGGCAGCAGATAGACCAGCAGTTGCGGGGCGCTGGCGGCGACCAGGACCAGCAGCATCGCCGCGGCGAGTGCGATGAAGGTGGAGGCGGTGTCCAGGCCGAGCAGGCCGATGCCGTGCCGGCGCCGCCACCCGCCGTAGGTGCGGACCTCATGCCCCATGGCCACTACTCCCTTCACTGGCCGCGCCGGTCGGGCCGCCGGCACCGCCGGTCGCGGCCCAGCGGACTGCGTCCTCGCCAGGCTGCCGCTCCTGCTCGGCCGTCCGGACCGTGGCCGGGCCGACCGGTTCACCGTGACCGCCGTCGGGTGGCGCCCACCCGGACCCGCCCGCCGCGTTCTGCCCCGGCGGGGACACATCGGTGTCAGCCCGGCCGCTCCCCGGCGGCGCATCAGGAGCGGGGGGCTGGTCGCCTGAGCTATCGGCCGGCGGAGGTGTAGCCGCTGAGTCGTGCGGGGTGGACGGCTGATCGGACGGGTCCCCGCCGGGAGGCGTGGAGTCCTGGTCGCCGAGCTGCTGCTGGATGTAGGTGGTGTGTTCGGCCGCCGAGTTGGACTGGCCGCCACCGGATCCACCGCCGACGTAGCCGCGCAGCGCGCCGAGCGCGGCGGCACTGCCCATCAACGCGCCGAGCATCCCGCCCCCGGCGCTGGACTCGGTTCCGCCGGTGGTCCAGGTGAAGAACTTCAGCAGCACGGGGAAGGCGATCAGGCTGATCAGCATCATGGCGAAGCCCATCAGCACCGTTTGCAGGTCCTTGCCCTTGCCGACCAGCGTGAACGCGGTCGCGTACACCGCCGCCGCAGCGGGCTTGTAGAACACCAGCGCCAGCATCCAGCCCGCCACGCGCGGGAACCAGGACTTGGTCGAGGTGGTGATCATCCCGGCCGCCGCGAGCGGGAGCAGTCCGGCCAGAATGACCAGGGCCGCTCCGCGAAACAGCAGCAGGATCGCCTGGACGATCCCGATGACCAGCGCGAACAGGCACAACAGGAGCACCAGCGCGCGCGGCGCCGCACTCGGGAACGCCACGATCTGACTCATCCGCCGCGCGAAGTCCCCGTCGGAGGAGGCGTTCAGCACCCAGCCGCACCACAGGTCACCCCACTGGATCAGCAGGTTCGGCACCACCGTGCCGATCACGGTGACGACCGCCAGGACCACCAGCCCGCGTCCGGCGTCCACCAGCGGCAGTGCTTTGCGCGACAGCGCCATCCGCGCGGCGATCGCCAGCAGCGCCAGCACTGCCACCGCGACCGTCAACGGCCGGACCAGTAGCTGCAGATATCCGACCGCCGGCTCGCCCTGCAGATCAGGGGAGGGGGTGTGCACCCACCAGGACGCGGTGTTGGACACCAGCCATCCCACCGCCTGCTCGAACGACTCGGTCATCTCCTCAAGCACATGACCGCCGATCGCCCCCGGGATATCGGGCAACCCGGGAAGGCCGGGCAGGAGCGGATCTCCGCCGCCGTCATCGTTGTCGACTGGCTGAACGCACGCAGGCTCGGTGACCGGCGAACACGGATCCAGCGGAAGCAGGGCAAGCATCAGCCACCCCAGTGCGGAAAGCGGCTATAGCCGTCCAGCGATTCGACCGGGGCGGCGGCGCCCGCCCAGTTCCCGCCCGGCGGTGCGACGAGGCGCCAGTCACCGTCCTGCCAGCGCAACTGCAGCCGGGTCACCGCACGGACGGTCACATCACTGTCGCCGGGCCCGGCCGACAGCAGGTCCAGGCTCGCGACCTCGCGGGTGTAGCCCAGCCAACGGAACCCCTCCAGCACCACATAGCCGCGGCCGAGCGGCTCCCCATCCCGACGGTCGCCCCGCCGCTTGTCGTAGGCCTCGCGGGTCGAATCCATCAGCACATCCGTGTCGGGCCCGATGACCTGCCGCTGGATGGTCGGCCCGAACACGTCCGTGCCCCACGTCATGTCGGCCCGCACCGCGATGTGCACCGCGGCCAGCAACGCCCCGCGCGGCGTCCGGGTGAAACCCGCAGCCAGATCGTCTGCGGTATGGCGTGGGCCGTCTTGCGCCGAGTAGGGGAGCGCGATGCCGTGGTAGTCCCGCCACTGCACCCCGGTGAACGACACCTGCGGCGCGCTCACCAGCTGCTCGGTGTGATCAGTGGCCCGGACGACGACAGGGGTGGTCTTCGGGGGCGTCCGGAACACCGGAGGAACGATCGCGCCGACCAGGACACCGCCGCCGATCACCGCGACGGCGATGACCCGGCCGCGACGCCACCACGCGACACCGCCGTGCTCCTGGTTCTTGGAGGGGCTCATGTGAAGAACACCCCGACGATCGGGGCCGCCGTCGCCGCCAGGCTGAGCCCGCCGAGCACCCAGGGGATACCGGTCGCGCCATCGGCGGCGAACGTGGACCGGTTCTTGCGCCCGATGGCCATCTGACCCGCGCAGATGAACAAGCCGGCGACGCCGCAGATCAGCACGCCCCACTTGCCCCACGCCAGCAGCGTCTCCATCTTCTGATCCAGCCCCGGCGGCGCAGCCGGAGGAGGATCGGGCACCTCGACATCCCCGTCCCGAGGCGGCAGCGCCGCGAGCACGGTGGGCGTGAAGAAGGTCAGCACGATCGCGGCCCCCTGCCGACCAGGCAGCGGAGCTCAGCCAGGGCCTGACGCGCTCTGCCCGGCAGAGCGACCACACGCGGGTCCTCCACCAGCCGCAGCGCCCGCACATGCGGGACCCGCACCACGCCGGCGACCCGTCCTTGCAGCAGCGCGAACCGGGCCGTGGCGTCCCGCGACTCCGGACCGCCGTCACTGACGACCGCCAACGCCGCCACCCGCTCGCCCCAGTCCCACAACGCGCCGATCGCCGTCGTGGCGTCCTTGGCCGCCACCGCGGTGTTGCGCACCACCAGAACCACCGGGCGGCCATTGGCCTGCAGCGGCGACCGGCCCGCCTTCAGCAACGGCGCGATCGACCCCATGTCCCACGCCGCGGGCAGCAGCGCCGCCAGCGTGGAGGTTCCCGCGCCGCCGTGCGCGCCGGCCACGACCACGTCCAGAACCTCACCCATCCCGCCGCCGGCATGGCCGGCCGGGACCGGTCTGGTCTGTCGAAGACTCACCTGCACACCCCCGAATCGATGCTCACAGTTGCTGGACGATCACCGTACGTGGCAACATAACAGAGCGCAAGCACCGCCAAACAACTTCTGAGAACGTCAACACGCCGAACAACGTGCTTCCGCAGCACCCATCCACCACACTGGAAGGACACCCGTGACCGCCCGCCCAGGAGCCCCAGCGATGACCGAGACACCCGGCCGCGACCCCGACGTCCTCACCACCGCCGAACTCGCGGCCAAGCTCGGCCTCTCGCCCCAGACCGTCCGCCGGATGGCCAACGCCGGGCAGATCCCCGCCCTCAAAACCGGCAAGGACTTCCGCTACTCCTGGCAAGCAGTCCGCGAGGTGCTGCGGCAGCCCCACCAGCAACCCGGGGAAGCCGCCGATGACCCAGCCACCGAACCTCAGCCCAAGAAGGGCGCCGGCCACCGCGCCCAACGCCAAGCCCGCACCGGCGCCCACACCACCGACTAAGCAACCCACTCGACCCCGGCGGCCTAGCCGGTGAAGGCCGCCACCTCCACCACCGCGTGCGCCGCCGCCCTCACTCTCGCGCTGCCGCTGGGCCTGCTCGTCCTGGCCGCCGACCGCAACCCGGCCGCAGGCGCCGC
This sequence comes from Actinomadura geliboluensis, assembly GCF_043197915.1. Classification (NCBI taxonomy): domain Bacteria; kingdom Bacillati; phylum Actinomycetota; class Actinomycetes; order Streptosporangiales; family Thermomonosporaceae; genus Actinomadura; species Actinomadura geliboluensis. The sequence continues at coordinate 259,266 of NZ_JBICUA010000003.1, forward strand.
CTCAGGGTTGGCGGGCGCACCCACCGCCGAAGCCAAACGCGACATCCCACCGGCCTACCTGCGCTGGTACCTCGACGCCGCCCACACCTGCCCCGGCCTGCCCTGGAACGTCCTGGCCGCCATCGGCAAAACCGAATCCGACCACGGCCGCTCCACCGCCCCCGGCGTCCACACCGGCCAAAACCACGCCGGAGCCGGCGGCCCCATGCAATTCCTCACCGCCACCTGGACCGCCTACGGCGTCGACGCCGACCACGACGGCCGCAAAGACCGCTACAACCCCGCCGACGCCATCCACGGCGCCGCCCGCTACCTGTGCGCCAACCACGCCGGCAAAGGCGGAACACACCTGCGCCGCGCGATCTGGCACTACAACCACTCCGCCACCTACGTCCGCAACGTCCTGGCCCAAGCCGCCCGCTACGCCACCCCCACCACCAGCCGACGCGGCACCACCGCCGTCCACGCCGCCCTGCGCTGGCTCGGCACCCCCTATTCCTGGGGCGGCGGCGGACCCAACGGACCCACCTACGGCTTCGCCCAAGGCACCGGAATCAAAGGCTTCGACTGCTCCGGCCTCACCCAATACGCCTGGGCCCAAGCCGGCATCCGCCTACCCCGCGTCGCCGCTGACCAATACAACACCGGCACCCACATCCCCAGAACCCAACTCCAACCCGGTGACCTGCTGTTCTTCGCCACCAACCCCAACGCCCCCGCCACCATCCACCACGTCGGCATCTACTACGGCTCCGGCCGCATGATCCACGCACCCCACACCGGCGACGTCGTCCGCATCTCCCAATTCACCGGCAACCCCTACCGCGAACGCCAATACATCGGCGCCACCCGCCCCACCACACCCCGCACCGCCCAGATCTGACCGGAGGACCGCCCTTGCACCACCACGGGAACCCCAACCGTGACCTACACCCACCCAGGAACCCCCGCGCCTATTCCCGCCAGGCCTCCAACGGCCGCCATCCGAAGACACCTTCACCACTGAAGAAGACCAAGAGCCACCGCCGTGTAGGCCGATCCGCGCCTTCAGCCATGGCGGCGGCTGGCAATCCACCGCCGCCCCTCGTCCTAGCCGCCCAAGGACGCATCGACTTCCAGACCTTCCTGTTCGCCAACTTCGGCGACGACTCCGAATACCCCGCAACCCTGGCCTACATCCGCGACCACGCCGCCCCATACGCCGCCGCCCACGACATTGACCTACGCGAACTGCGCCGCATCCGCCGCGAGGGCACCACCGAGACCCTCTACGGCCGCCTCATGCGTGAAGGTTCCCGATCCATCCCCATCCCCGTCCGCATGAGCAACGGCGCCTCCGGCGCCCGCTCCTGCACCGCCGACTTCAAAATCCGCGTCATCGGCCGCTGGCTCAAAGCCCACGGTGCCAATCCCACCAACCCCGCCACCATCGCGATCGGTATCAGCCTCGACGAGATCCACCGCGCCAACACCCACCGTCACGAACCCTACGAACGCATCGTCTACGACCTCCCCATCCGCCGCGCCGACTGCCCCCGCATCATCCGCTCAGCCGGCCTGCCCGTCCCACCCAAATCCGCCTGCTGGTTCTGCCCCTTCCACCGCCTCACCGCCTGGCAAGACATGCGCCGCACCCAACCAGCCCTCTTCACCAAGGCCTGCCACCTGGAGAACACCATCAACCAACACCGCCACGTCCTCGGAAAAGACCCCGTCTACCTCACCCGCTACAACGCACCCCTCGCCAACGTCACTCCCGAAGCGGACACTCTTCCCTTCGAGGACAGCGACGGCATCTGCGATAGCGGCTGGTGCTTTATCTGACCCCCAGCAGCTATCTAGCAACTGCAAGACTCGACTCCACGGAGGCTCAATCATGCAGCCACTCAAGCACGCCGACCTCGCTGAGCTCCCTGCCGTCGTCGACATCGTCACCGCCGCAAGGGCCCTTGGCCTCTCCCGCACCTACGCTTACCAACTCGCCAAGAACGACCAGTTCCCCTGCAAGGTAATCCGCATCGGCACCTGCTACCGCGTCCCTACAGCCGCCCTCCTAGCGCTCCTTGACGCCCTGTAGCGCAGAAAAGAAACATCGACACACACGTCCAAGCTGAAACCAGCTGGAAGGACAGGATCGGCCCCGCGCATAACGAACAGGACGGTAGGCGCACGGGTGCTGCCGCCCTGCTCGTGTTGGCCATCGCAAGGCAGGTTGAGTGTTTCGGAACCAGCCCACCCGCGCGCGAGGCGTCGGGTTCGTGGAACCCTTCGAGCAAGTCAGCTCACCGGACCGGCGGGGCCTCCGGTAACCAGATTGACCAGCGTTGCGTGTGGCCGGCCGCGCCATCGCCGACTGACGATCGATCGGCTACAACTCCGCGAGCGTGCCAATCTGATGGGGGTGAGTCATCTGGCCACGGCCTGGTAATGGAAGATGACTCGTCGGCGGGCCGGTGAGGAGCGTTCGACGACTGGTCCGCATGGCGCGAGGCGACCCAGGGCAGATCCTCAGCGACGACCTTTTGTCACCGCCTCGGCGCGGCCAGCCGGTGGCATCGTCACCCTTACCGCTCTGGATCTGGTCACCGACCGGCTCGTCGGTGCTGGCGAGCTGGTCCACTTCGCCGGGATGGGCGCTTCACACTGCGTGCCAGCCTCGGCCGGCGGCGAGGGCGACGTTCCGCTTCGCAGATGCGTCAGGTTTGGTGGGACGGAATGCCGGCATGTGTCCCACCTCGTCCAACGCTAAACCTCGACCTCGGGGGCAAGGTCAACGCCGCGGGGCATCCCCGAATGAAATTCCGGCAGCCGCGTCTCAAGCTCAGTACCGCCACCGAGCATCCGGTTGGCGGCAGAAGAGTGTGTTGGAACGAAAGCGGGTGCGTGCTTGGGGGCAATGGCCATTGTGGCCAAGGTCGCTGCGCTCGTTGGCGGGCTGTTCGTCGGCAACATCACCGACCGGGCGCGCGTCGGCCGATCATCGCCGAGGGCGGTTGTCCCATTTCGTGGCCTGGGCGTCTCAGTGCACAACGCCAGGTGGCGCGTGCCAAGCCCCCGTCGAGGTGTGGCCAGGTCGCGCACGAAGGTCGAGCGCTATCGTCCCGCAGTTCGGATGGCCGACACAGGCCGACACAGAGTGTCACATCGCCTGTATCGTCGACTGCTAGTAGCCCAGTGCGACTGCGAAGATCGGTGGAGTGCGATGGCTGATGTCCCAGAGGCTGTGGAAGCCGAGGGGCGGCCGTCGGCTACTCGGACCCAGCACGCCGTCCGGTTGCTTGTTCTGCTCGCGGAGTGCGGGGAGGCGGCCGTTGATAGTGATCCTGCAGGTGCGGCGAAGGCTATCCGTAGCGAGCTAAGGCTCCAAGCCATGGATTTCTGGATGCGGAATCCGGACTACCTTGCTGACGAGCTGGTGACCATGGTCGAGATCGCCAAGATCTCCGGCAGTTACCTGGACACTGCTCGGTCGCTCTTGGATGACGCCGAGCCCGATCTGCATTGGTACCCGATGCCGCGCTGGTTCTTCGGCGCGTACGAGCAGCTCGACGACGCGTTCGCACTGCTAGAAACCTACAGTCTGGCAACCATGAGGCGCACCGGTCAGCCGGGGAAAAAGAGCCAGCGTAACCAGTTCTACTTGACACAGGATGGTGTGGAGGCGGCTGCCGAGCTTGCTGACGACCCCGTGTTGGGGTGGTACTCCAGGCAGGTGAAACTTGTGGCTCTGGTCGCTGGCGATGACGCCGGCCAGCGTCTCAAGGACCGGCAGTACCAGCAGGCCACCTACGCGGGCACCGAACTGGGGCTCGACATCGCCCCAATTGCGCCACGAGTACGAGAGCGGCTCGATGCCTTGCAGGCGATCACGGCGGCTCCGGCGGGCGCGGCTGCCGAAGGTGTGGGCGATAGTGGAGGTGGTGCGTGAGCATTCTGGCGGACGAGATTGTCCAGAACCTCGCAAGGCGGCGAACGGGACGGCGACACATCCTTAACGCCGTCGAGGTCGACGAGATCCTTGCCGACCTCGGCGTCCCGACCTCGGCGACGAAGGCCGTCCCTGTGCCACTCCGCGTCACCCGCATTCACTTCAGCGGCACCAAGATGCTCGATCCCATGCACTCGGACGCCGTGCGCTACGAAGCGGAGGGGGACGGCTTTCCCGTCGGGGACGACGCTGGGGCGGCCGACGGCGTTGACGAGGACGCTGGTGACGGAGAAGGCAGACGGGGCGCGGCCGAGCCCAGGGTGCGGCTGGTGCGGGTCCCGTTCAGCTTCGAGTGGGAGCCGCGGACGGGTGTCAACGGTATTGGCTCGGGCCGTAACCTGCGCGGCAAGTCGACGGTCCTCAACGTCCTGATGTGGTCGCTGACTGGTCGGTGCGCACGATTCCAGCCCGACATCCGACGGTGGATCGAGCACGTCGAGGTCGACTGGACGGTCGGTGCCGAACGGTTGCAGGTATCTTTCGACGCCAAGGCCGGAGAAGCAAAGGGACAGGTCGTCAAGCTCGGCGATGTCGGCGCGCCCCAGAAGGCCACTGTCCTGGGTGAGTTTGACGGTTCCAACTTCGAGGGCGTCATGGGCTCGCTGATGATGGCCCGGCTGCGCCTGAAGCACATTCCGGTCTGGACTGATGCGAAGAAACTTGTGCATGCCTGGCCGGCGTACTCCAGCTCGTTCGTCGTGCGAGCCGATCAGCTCGACCCGATTGTGGGAAATGAGCAGAGCATCGGCGTGCGGATGATGCAGATGTTCGTTGGTACCGACTGGGCTCCCGCGCAGGTTGTTGCAACAACGGCGCGTCGCGGGATGGACACTGAACGGTCTGCTGCAGCTGAGAAGGCGAAGGCTGCTGGCGAGGCCGTGGAGAAGAATCGAGAGAGGGCGCAGGAGGCCGTCGACGACGTCACGGCGAAGCTCGCGGCACTTCCGGTGGGGACGCCTGATGTTGAGGCGATGCTGCGGTTCGCGAACCGTGCGTCCGACCTCTCACGACGGGTGCATGTGCTCCAGGAGCGGCTCACCGTGCAGGTATCACTCGTCGAGACCGCGCGTCGGCAGCTCAAGACGGCGAAGGCACGCGTCCACACCGGCTACGAGGACGCGCTCGCGACGAGGTTCTTCCATCGGATGCAGCCGAGGGTGTGCCCGCGTTGCACCGCGGAGGTGACGGACGAGCGGCAGGCAGCTGAACCCGACAAGCACGAGTGCTCGGTTTGCGCGAGCGACCTCAACCTCGAAGCTCTCAAGGCCGACGTCATTGTCGCCGCGTCGGTGCCCGAGAACGTCGCCTCTGCGCTCGTTGCGGGGTCGGCTGCCGACGGCGGTAATGAGGCCGAGGCCGACGACGGGCCGCGGGACGAAGTCGAAGCAGCCGAGGCTGCCGTCGCCGCGGCGGAGGCGGGCAGGGCGACGCTGGTCGCTCAGATTAGCGAACTGACCGCGCAGCGCGATGAAGCGGCGGCGAAGGCGGGGGGCGTGGGTGACCTGCTCACTGTGATCGACGCACGCCGCACCCTCGAACTCGAACTCGCGCGCGCCGAGGGCGCCCTCGCGGCGTTGGCCCAGTCGAGCGACACCAACACCGTCGACCCGGTCGACCCCGTACGCGCGGCGGTCGCGGACGCAGCCGAGCAGGTGTTGAGCAAGTGGGTGAAGGACCGTCAGGATCCCCTGCTGCTGAAGATCTCCGCCGACATCGAGCGGCTTGCGAGAAGTTTCGGCGCCGACAGCCTCAGCAATCTCAGGCTCGACGGCGCGGCGAACATGTCCATGCTCAAGGGCGGCGAGCCGGTTACCTACTCGCGTATCACCAACGGCGAAAAACTCCGGGTGAAGATCGCGACCGCCATCGCCCTCATCAAGCACGGCTACGCAGAGAGAATCGGCAGGCATCCGGGCCTCCTCGTCCTGGACTCGCCGGCCGCCGAAGAGATGCCCGAGTCGGACATCGCAACGATGGTCGAAGCGCTCCAGGCGGTCGCCGAAGAGGCCGAGATGCAGATCTTCGTCGCGACACGCAACGCTGTCCCGCTCGTCGAGCTGCTCCCCGAGGACAACCGTGTCGTCGCCGAAGGCGACAACTATGTCTGGTGATCGAGTCTGGGCTGGTGCATGAGAGTCTGTCGTCACACCGCCTTGATCCCGTAATAAGAGGCCGGGCTCCGAAGGGGGCGCATGAGCAACGAACCGTCCGCGAGCCTCACTGAAGGCATGATGGCGCTTCTGGCGGCGAATCCGGGCCAGCCGCCAAGCGAGGACGCGATAGCGTCTCTCGGCGGATGGGAGCGCCTGGCCGCTGACGGTGCCGCGATCGCCGACAGCCCGGTGCTCGTCCCGTTCGTCGGGCTGATCGTGCGTGCAGCCGCGAGCCCCGACAACCGGACCGGTGCCTATGCAGACGCGTTGCTCGCCGTCGCTGCCGCGGTAACGGCAACAGAGAGCCCTGCCATCTTCGGCGACAGCCTGCGCATGCTGATCAGCAGTCCCGCAGCCCTCTACGTCGTCGGCGCGACCTTGGCTAAGTCGCTGGAGGGCATCGTCGATGAGTTTCGGGACCTCAAGGACCAGGATGTCCGCACCGCCCTAAGAGCGGCGGATGCCCTGGAGGCGCTCACCCGGCTCAATTTGGCCGGAATAGGGTCGTCGTTCGGGCTTCTCGCTATCTTGGAACGCTTTACTGCGCCGGTGCCGAAGCCCCTTGGAACAGCAGTAATACGGGCGGTCGGCACGGCCGTCGACCAATGGCCACACGCCGACAGCCTCGTCGGTGTCGTCCGACTCGTCGCGGGCATGGACTCGTCAAAGGGAGAGACCAGCGCGGACATCGACTCGGACGATGTCGCATCCGACGCTGCTTGGGTCCTGGCAGGGATCGAGTTGGTTCGTGCCCTGCGCGCTGATCTACCAGCAATGGCCGAGAACCTGGAGGAATCTGCGGCATATCTGAAGGTCGCCCACGACGCCTACGGGCGCGAGGACGCCGGCATACTGCTCAGTGTCGTCGAGGTTCTGCGTGGTCTCCTCCACGAGTCGGGCGTCCCGCCGAGCGTTGAGGCACTGGCAATGCCGCAACTGGAGCCGGAGGTCTTGGATGACCTGGCCGAGCGCGTCCGTCGGTTCAACGTCGCCTCTAGCGGCCTGAACCACTGGTACGGCGACCCAAAGAGGGCCGCACTTCTTGCCTGGAACCGGCTCGCGGACGACCTCCGCAAGCTGCGTGTGGAGTTCGCGCGCAACAGTTTCTACAAGGCTGAGGTCGTCGTCGACGACTTGCTGCAGATCTATATGGGCTCGCGTTCGGTAGCGGTTGTGTGCCGAGAGGAGGACGCCGACGGTTTGCTCACGCTCGTACAGCCGGTCATCGAATCTGGCTTCGCAAGGACCGCCGGGCTCCTGAGCAACCTAGAGGACCATACGGACGCCCTCCAGCAGCAGGTTGTGGCAGCGGCCGACGACCGGCGAGGTGCCCTCACCGAGCAGCTCAATGCCGCCCGTGCGGTCCTGGCCGCTGCGAAAGCTCATGCGTTGGGAGGCACCGGTCAGGGAAAAGGCGACGGCGGTATGGCTTCAATAACTCTGCCGCCACCACTTGACCAGCTCGCCCCGGCTGGCTCCGTCGCGGCGACCGAGCTCGGCGCAATGAGCGGACCGGTACTGACCGAGCTCGCCCGGGCGGTCGACAACGCCACCATTGGCAAGCACAGCCTCAACCTTGTAGAGAGCGATGTGTACACCGCGGTACGCGCTGCCCTGGCGACGAGCCCGGACTACCGCGGTGAGGCAGCGGCTGCCGTTGACGTCGTCTTGCGGCTCATTATCAGGTATGTCACTACGCGAACTAACGCACAATCCGACCTCTACCCCTTCTTGTTCGATCCGGATGCGAACGAAAATGCGATTCACCTGAACTTGTACGACTACCTCACCAGCACCGAGCTTGGGTCCATCACGGAGTTCGAGGTGCAGCACGTTGGCGGCGGGCGTATCGACCTTCGCCTCAAGTTCGACAGCTTCGCGATCCACATCGAGATGAAGGTGGACTCAACGAAGGTCCCGATGGACGACAAGACCGCCTACCTCAAGCAGGCGGCCGCCTACCAGGGCACCGACATCCGTATCGGGTTCCTCGTCGCCCTGCGACACAAGGCGTTCGACGCTTCGGGCCCACCGCCGCACCTGAGCACACTCATCGGTCACACCGAGTTCGACATCGAGGGCGACCCGATTCCAAGACACATCATCACCGTCCAGGTTCCCGGCAGCCGCACCAAGCCATCGCAGATGAAGTAGCGGGTGAGTCTGCCCGTTTGACGGTATGCGGCTCCACGAGATCTTGGACAGAGTCCACCAGATGTTTGACGGGTCCGGGAGAACTTTGACGGTCTCAGGAGATCATGGACGTAGCCGCGGTCGCGTTCTTCGACTTTAGACGCTGCCTCAGAACCCGCCCGTTTCGTTAGTGCGTGATGGGGCCGGTGGCCGAGTTCGCCTGGTGCGGCCAACCTATGGCGGCCAGAGCAATAGTCAAGACCTGTGGATCAGATTCTTAGGCGGCTTCTGGTCGGTTGTCGGGTATTCGTCGGGGCGTTCGACCAGCTTGCCGTTGGTGAAGGCGCTCCTGCGCGGACGAGGGCGACGAGGTGGGGTGCGTTGACCACGCGCCATCGGGTCTGGGTGGACTCGATGAGCTTGAACGCCATGGCCAGGCCGGCGGCCCGCGAACCGGGCCTCTTGGTGGCCTTGGTGCGGTGGCGCAGTGACGTGTCGCCGTTGAGGACGGTGGGCGACATGGACGCCAGAGCCTGGGAATGTCATACCCCGCATGCATACTCATGCCCATGGGCACTGGTTTGTCTCTGGTTGAGCAGAGCGAAGAGTTCAAGGAGTCGGGGACCGAGCCGCGCGTCAGCAGCTATTGGTCCGGCAGGCTGGAGGAATGGCTGGCGGCAGTGTTGCCGTCGGGTGCGTACGAGCGCTACGAGCACTTCGAATCCGACGATACCGACCCCGATGATGGTGACGGGCCCGGAGATGATGAGACACTCCTGGAGTGGACGGAACGTCGCCGTGCCGGAGTACAGGCGTGGTCCTTCCCTACAGACGAGTTGCGTGCCGAGTACCTGCAGACTGTCTCGAGCCGTCACGAAGTCGACGTTCTTGCTTTGCTGAGGCTATTCCTGTTCGACGAATCTTGCTTCGGCGGTGACAGTGAACACCTACACCAAGCCATTTACGTGCACGAAGACCTTTCTGCCCTGGACTACCTACCGCCGGAGTATCGCAGGCGTCTGATGATGTGGATGGGCGGTAACGCCAAACCTCACCCGAGCATCCGGTGGGCACTTGACCTCCTACCGCACGCACCACAGCAAGCCATCGATGCCATCACCGGTTATCTGAACGTGTACCGCATGGTCCGCCCGGAAGGCCGCTCACAGGGGCTCTTGGATGCGGCCGCCATCATCCGGGCCCGTTGGGTCGACGACCTGTCTACAGGTGCGGGAGCGCTGTTCCGGCTCAGCCCTCGAGAACTTGAAGTGCTCGTCGCAGCCCTCTACAAGGAACTCGGCTACAGCGTCGAACTCACACCTCCGTCGCGCGACGGAGGTCGCGACGTAATTGCTGTCAGGAAAACTCCAGGGCAATGCGAAGTCGTCGAGATCGAGTGCAAGACTCACACATCGCCCGTCGGAGTCAGGTGGGTGCGACAACTCCGCGGCGTCATCGACCGACATGGCGCCAACCGTGGAGTGCTAGTCGCGATTAGTAGATTTACCCGCGGCGCCTATAAAGAGGCCTCTGACGACAGCCGACTCGAAGTCATCGACGGCACCACTCTCATCAAGATGCTCAACGCGAGCTTCGGTCCCCTGTGGATCGAAGACAGAGAATGGATTTGCAGAGGTCTCGTCTGAACACATGCGCGACAGCGGCGGCTGCCCCCGGAGCCACACGTGCCCACGATTAGCCGACGGGTTCCTGCCGGCCACGGGGCTGTGTCCGCTCATCGGCATGTGAGGGCGACTCGGGCTTGTCGCAGGTCGTTGGCGATGGCTGTCGGCTGCCGAGAAGTTGAGTCTGGGCATGCTGCTGGGTCCTGAGTGAACGTGACCTTCGGCAGTGCGGCCCTATGTTACGGAGTGTAATCATGCGTCGGGTCGTGTGAGGTTGTGCTGGATGCGGTTGGCGCGAGGTACTCGCCTGCTGCTAGCGAGTTCGCTAGCGGATGATCTTGCTTGGGGCGGTCGTGGTGAGGCTGGTGAGGTGGGCTTAGCGGGCTCTGGTGGCTGGGCTTGGGGGGTGGGGTCAGCCGAGTTTCGGGGTGGCGCGGTCGATGATCGGGGCGACGTCCAAGCCTGGCGGGAGGGTGCCGAAGGCGGCGCCCCAGTCGCCGGCCAGGCGGGTGGCGCAGAAGGTGTCGGCTACGGTCGGGTGACCGTGTCTGACCAGCAACGATGCCTGCAGGACGAGCGCGAGGCTCTCGGCTACTCGGCGGGCTCGATACTCGATTGTCGCCGTGTCGGCGAAGGTTTCCTTGGCGTCCTTGACGGCTGCGTCCAGGCGCTTGTCGGCTCCTCGGGAGAGGTCGACCTCGTCAAAGAAGGCGTCCAGCGTCTGCGGTTCGCGTAGGATTGCACGCAGGAGATCGAGAGCCGCGACGTTGCCGGAGCCCTCCCAGATGGAGTTCAGGGGGGACTCCCGGAACAGGCGCGGCATGCCGGACTCTTCGACGTAGCCGTTGCCGCCGAGGCATTCCAGGGACTCGGCGGCGTGGGCGGGCCAGCGCTTGCAGATCCAGTACTTGCTGATGGCGAGTGCGAGGCGCTTGAACGCGGTCTCGGCGGCGTCGCCGCGGACCGAGCGGTCGGTGGCGCCGGCGAGGCGCAGCATCGTGAGGGTGGCGGCCTCGGACTCGACCGCCAGGTCGGCGAGGACGTTGCGCATCAGCGGCTGGTCGATCAGGTACCTGCCGAACGCCTTGCGGTGCGCGGCGTGGTGCGCGGCGGTGGTGACGCCGTACCGCATCCCGGCTGCGGCGCCGATCACGCAGTCGAGCCGGGTCATGTTGACCATCTCGATGATGGTGCGGACGCCGCGGCCCTCGTCGCCGACCCGCCAGGCGACCGCGTCGGCGTACTCGACCTCGGAGGAGGCGTTGGACCGGTTGCCGAGCTTGTCCTTCAGCCGCATCAGGCGCAGCGGGTTGAGGCTCCCGTCCGGCAGGACGCGGGGGACGAGGAAGCAGGTCAGCCCGCCCGGCGCCTGCGCGAGGGTGAGGAACACGTCGCACATCGGGGCGCTGGTGAACCACTTGTGGCCGACGAGGCGGTAGGTGCCGTCGGCGGCGGGGGTGGCCCGCGTGGTGTTGGCGCGGACGTCCGAGCCGCCCTGCTTCTCGGTCATCGACATGCCGGCGAGCAGCGCGTTCTTGGTCAGGGGGGCGCGCAGGCCGTAGTCGTACTCGTTTTTGGCGAGGAGCGGCTCGTACTGCGCGGCCAGGTCGGGGGACTGGCGCAGCGCGGGGACGGCCGCGTAGGTCATGGAGATGGGGCAGCCGTGCCCGGCGTCGACGCGCCACGTGTAGAACTTCGCGGCCCGTGCGACGTGGGCGCCCTCGCGGGGGTCGGCCCACGCGGAGCCGTGCAGGCCGTGCGTGACCGCGACGGTCATCAGCTCGTGCCAGGCCGGGTGGAACTCGACCTCGTCGATCCGGTGCCCGTACCGGTCGTGGGTGCGCAGGACGGGCGGGTTCTCGTTCGCGAGGCGGCCCCACTCCTGGGCCTCCTCGGTGCCCGCGAGGCGGCCCAGCTCGCGCACCTCGGGCTCGGCCCAGCCGGCGCCCTCGCGCGCGAGCCCGTCCAGCAGGACGGCCTCGTCGGCCACGTCGTGCCCGGTGAGCGGGGGCACCTGGTTGACGACCTCGTGCGTGTCCACGCCCCGCAGGATACAGAACCCCGTTCGGGGCACCTGGAGATGGTGCCTGTACCGTGGTGGAGAGTCCATCCTCCTGAAGTGGTGGGGCGATCTCGTCCCCCCGGCGGATTGTCGCGCCACGCCGGGGGCATACCTTCGGAATCATGAGTCAGTCCAGTCCGCAGCCCGAGCGGCCCTGCCCCGGCCGCCCGCCGGCCCGGCGGCAGGACGCCCACTCCGTGCCCGATCCGCGCGACGCCAGGACCGCGCCCGACGCGATCCGGGCGTCCGACGCCGAGCGCGAGGCCGTCGTCGAGGGGCTGCGGGTCGCCTCCGTGGAGGGCCGGCTCACCTTCGAGGAGCTGACCGAGCGCACCGAGGCCGCCTACGCGGCGGTCAGCCGCGGCGACCTCGAACGCATCACCGCCGACCTGCCCGGCATGGGCGCCCCCGGTGCCAACCCCGCGCCGCCGCAGGTCAAGCGCAGGTTCAGCGCCGTCATGGGGGACTGCAAGGAGCGCATCGTCGGCCGCATCGACGGCCCGCTGGAGGCGGTGTCGGTGATGGGCGACGTCGAGCTCGACCTGCGCGGCGCGCAGGTGCCGACCGGTGAGGTCCAGATCTCCGCGACCGCCGTGATGGGCGACGTCAAGATCATCGTCCCGGACGGTGTCAGCGTCGAGCTGACCGGCCACAACTTCCTCGGCGACCGCAAGGTCAACGTCCGCGACCCGCACCCGGGGGCCCGCGTCCCGGTCGTCCGCGTCACCGCGACCGCCGTGATGGGCGACATCAAGATCGTCGACGACGAGCACCACGCGCCCGTCCGCCGCGCCATCACCGACTGGTGGCAGAACCGCAGGTAGTCTGCGTCAGCGGCTGTCGTCGTGCCGCTCGGCGTCCTCGACGCCCGCCTCGTCCGGCGGCAGCGCGTCGGGATGCCCGTGCCGGACGCCGGGCGTGCCCGTGCCGCTGGTCTCCTCCCCGTCGGGCACCGTCCGGCCGCGGGCGTCGGAGCGGCGGTTCACGGGTGCGAAGTCGCGGTCGTGCGTCTCGCGGGGCTCGTGGCCGAGGTCGTCGCGTTCCATGGCGGCCCGCATACCCGGTCGGCGGGCCGCCGAACGTCTAGCCGGCGGCGGCCCGGCGCGCGCTCTCCAGCGCCTCGTCGTAGCGGTGGACGATCAGCTCCGCGACCTCCGGGGCCGCGCCGAGCACCGGGGAGACAGCGTCGGCGCCGGCGGCCAGCGCCTCCGCGCGGACCTTGTCGGCGAAGTAGCCCGGCGCCAGGAAGTAGGACGCGACCGCCACCCGCGGGGCGCCCGCCTCGCGCAGCGCCGCCACGGCCTCGCCCGGTTTCGGGCCGGCCGCCGACGCGTACGCGGGGACGGCGTCCCGCCACCCACGCGCCCGCCAGTCGCGGGCGAGCCGGGCGATCGTCGCGTTCGCGGACGCGTCGCTCGAACCCGCCGAGACCAGGACGACCGCCGTGTCCGGGTCGCCGGGCTCGACGCCCGCGTCCCGCAGGCGGCGCTCCAGGGCGTCCATGAGCAGCGGGTGCGGGCCCAGCGTGGCCGCCGTGCGCAGCCGCAGGCGGGGGTGCAGGGCGCGCACCCGGTTCAGGACGCCCGGGATGTCGGTCTTGCTGTGGTAGGCGGCGGTGAGCAGCAGCGGCAGCACGACGACCGCACCGTCCTCCAGCCCCCGCCCGCCACCAACCGAACGACGAGCTCCGCTCGACCGACCATTCCGGGCCAGGCCGTCCAGTACCTGGGCGGGTGTGGGCGGTGCGTGGTCCAGGAACGCGGCGTGCGCGGGGACGTCCGGGCGGCGCGCCCGGACGGCGTCGAGGAGCGCGGCGACGGTCGCGGCGGCGCGGGGGTCCCTGCTCCCGTGCGCGACCGCGACCATCGGGGGAGCGCTCACAGGTGGATGCCGCACTCGGTCTTGCCCATCCCGGCCCACCGGCCGCTGCGCGGGTCCTCGCCGGGCGCGACCGGGCGGGTGCACGGCGCGCAGCCGATCGAGGGGTAGCCGTCGTAGTGCAGCGGGTTGACCAGCACCCCGTTGTCGGCGATGTAGTTGTCCATGTCCTCCTGGGACCAGTCCAGGATCGGGTTGACCTTGACCATGCCGCGCTTGCGGTCCCACTCGACGACCTTCCGGTCGCGGCGGCTCGCGGTCTCGTCCCGCCGGATGCCGCTGAACCAGGCCATGTAGCCCTCCAGCGCGCGGCCGAGCGGCTCCACCTTGCGCAGGTGGCAGCACAGGTCCGGGTTGCGGCCGAACAGCCGGGGGCCGAGCGCGGCCTCCTGCTCCTCGACCGTCCGGGACGGGGTGACGTTGATGACGTTCACCGGGTAGACGGCCTCGACCGCGTCCCGGGTGCCGATCGTCTCGGCGAAGTGGTAGCCGGTGTCGACGAACAGCACGTCGATGCCGGGCTTCACCTTCGACACCAGGTGGATCAGCGCCGCGTCCGACATGGACGAGGTGAGGCAGATGCGGTCGCCGAACGTGGCGGCGGCCCACCGGATGATTTCCAGCGTGGGCGCGCCCTCCAGCGCCGCGGCGGCTGATTCGACGATGTCCTCGAGGTCAAGGGTGGGTCTGTCGGTCTCCAGGAGGGTCACCGAGGGATCTCCTTGCTCGCGGTGCCGGGGACTCCGACACCGAGGAACTTCAACGTGAAGGAACGGAGGCAGTCGGGGCAGAACCAGGAACCGTGCTCCTCGCGCGGTTCCAGGTTCTCCTCGCCGCAGTACGGGCAGTAGAACGGCGCCATGCGCTCGCTCATCGGTGCTCCGCCCGCTACTTGAGGTCGGCGTCGTCGGCGCGCTGCACCCAGTCGGCGAACGTCTCGCCGTCGGCGCGCTGCGCGTCGAACTTGCGGACGACCCGCTCGACGTAGTCGGTCAGCCCGGCCGAGGTGGTCTTCAGCCCGCGGACCTTCTTGCCGAACGTGGCGCCGAGCCGCCCGCCCAGGTGGATCTGGAAGCCCTCGACCTGGTCGCCGTTCTCGTCCACGACGAGCTGGCCCTTGAGCCCGATGTCGGCGACCTGGATGCGGGCGCAGGCGTTCGGGCAGCCGTTGACGTTGATCGTCAGCGGCTGGTCGAAGTCCGGCAGGCGCTTCTCCAGCTCGTCGACCAGGTCCATGGCGCGCTGCTTGGTGTCGACGATCGCCAGCTTGCAGTACTCGATGCCGGTGCACGCCATCGTCTGGCGGCGGAACGTGGACGGCCGGACCTGCAGGTCGTGCTTCGCCAGCTCGTCGGCGAGCGCCTCGGTGCGCTCCCGCGGGACGTCGAGGATGACCATCTTCTGCTCGATGGTCGTCCGCACCCGGCCCGAGCCGTAGCGCTCGGCGAGGTCGCCGATGACGCCGAGCAGCTCGCCGTTCACCCGGCCCACGCGCGGGGCGAACCCGACGTAGTAGTCGCCGTCCTGCTGCGGGTGGACGCCGACGTGGTCGCGGCGGGCGAGCGGCGCGGCGGGCTCGGGGCCGTCCGGCAGGGCGTAGCCGAGGTACTCCTTCTCCAGCACCTCCCGGAACTTCACCGGGCCCCAGTCCTTCATCAGGAACTTCAGCCGGGCGCGGCTGCGCAGCCGCCGGTACCCGTAGTCGCGGAAGATCGAGGTGACGCCGTGCCAGACCTCGCTGGTCTGCTCCGGCTTGACGAACACGCCGAGGCTCTGCGCGAACATCGGGTTGGTGGACAGCCCGCCGCCGACGAACAGCTGGTAGCCCGTCTCGCCGGCCTCGTTCACCACGCCCACGAACGCGATGTCGTTGATCTCGTGGACCGTGCAGTGCGAGGTGCAGCCCGACAGCGCCGTCTTGTACTTGCGGGGGAGGTTGGAGAACTCGGGGGAGCCGATGTAGCGGTCGTGGATCTCGCGCAGGTCGCGGGTCGCGTCGATCACCTCGTCGGCCGCGATCCCGGCCAGCGGGCAGCCGATGATCGTGCGCGGGACGTCCCCGCACGCCTCCATCGTGTGCAGGCCGACCGCTTCGAGCGCGTCCCAGATCGCCGGGACGTCCTCGATCCGCACCCAGTGCAGCTGGACGTTCTGCCGGTCGGTGATGTCGGCGGTGCCGCGCGCGTACCGGGTGGAGATGTCGGCGATCGTCCGCAGCTGCGGACCGCTCAGCTGACCGCCGTCGATGCGGACCCGCATCATGAAGTAGCGGTCCTCGAGCTCCTCGTCCTCCAGGGCGCCGGTGCGGCCGCCGTCGATGCCGGGCTTGCGCTGGGTGTACAGGCCCATCCAGCGGAACCGGCCGCGCAGGTCGGACGGGTCGATCGAGTCGAAGCCGTTCTTGGAGTAGACGTCGATGATGCGGCGGCGGACGTTCAGCCCGTCGTCGTTCTTCTTGTTCTCCTCGGTGGAGTTGAGCGGTTCGCGGTAGCCGAGGGCCCACTGGCCCTCGCCCTTCTTGCGCTTGATCGCGGGTGGCACGGCGCGCGTCCTCATCTGTGGTCGTGAGGGACGCGTAGCGCACCGGCAGCATCAGACGGCCGGCTCAACGCTGAGCAGGATCAGGTCAAAGGTGACGCCGATGCACCACGCGCCCGCTGAGCAGGGGGCGTGGTCGGGGCGTCACCGACAGATCGCGCTGCGGACGCGCAGGAAGTCCACGTGCCGGCGCTTCGCCAGCAGGGGGTCCGCAGCAGTCATGCTCAGACTCTGACATGACGTCTCGCGGCCTGTCCAGCCTCGTCCGATATACGGACACGTGAGATGTGTCATGGGGGCGGTCATCCCTGCCTCCGCCAGTTCACCCGGGGCTCGGCGTCGTCGCCGGCCGGGCGGCCGCCGGGCGCGCCGTCGCGCTCCGGCGCCGCGGGCGGGGGCCGGTGCTGGCAGTCGCACCAGGAGCCGCCACGGCATTCCTCGTGGCGGCGCTCGCGGCAGGACTGGCAGATCACGCCTCCATTGTCACCGATGGATCGCGGTGCTCGGCGCCCCGGCTCCGGCGCGCGGCCCCCGAGAGGAGTCCGGGCGGCGGTCTGACACGCCCGGGTACGGGCGGATGCGCCCGCCCGTGGCCGGACCGGGACGATCATGGTCCGGACGACGTTCCGCTCCGTCCAACCGGGTATGGGCAAGGACATGTACGGGGCGGCGGGCCGGTGGGGAGACGATCGGACGGGGGAGGCGATCGCCACGCGACGCACGGGCCGGGGAAGCACGTGGCCGACCACGGAAATGGGCGAGGCGGCATGTTCCGGGCGCGCGACGCTCTACGGTGGGGCGGTGTGACGACCGTCTCCGACGCCGAGGGCGTCCCCTCGGCCGGGGACTCCGACTCCGAGCGGGACCCGCGCGGCCCCAGGCCCCGGACGCGCCCGCACCCGCTCGCGACCGCCCGGGCGGCCCTGCGCACCGCCGCCCGCGTCTGCTGGATCCTCGTCAAGGGCACCGCGGTCGGCGCGTTCCGGTACCGGGTGACCGGGCTCGCCGCCGAGGCCGCGTTCTTCGCGCTGCTGTCGCTGCCGCCCCTCGTGATCGGGCTGATCGGCACGATGGGCCACCTGCGCGGCCTGCTCGGCCCCGACACCGTGACCGAGATCCGCACCTGGGTGATCGAGCAGGCGCAGACCTCGCTGACGGGGCCGGCGGTCAACTCGGTCGTCGTCCCGCTGATCGACGAGGTGATCCGGGGCGGCAGCCCCGACATCGTGTCCGTCAGCTACCTGATCTCGCTCTGGGCGGGGTCGCGGGCGACGAACGTCTACGTCGACACGATCACCATCTCCTACGGGCTGTCCGGCGTCCGCGGCGTGATCCGCACCCGGACGCGCGCGTTCGTGCTCTACCTCATCGGGCTGCTGGTCATGCTGATCGTCATCCCGATGCTGGTGGCCGGGCCGGCGCTGGTGCGGCAGGCGCTGCCGGAGAGCGCGCCGGCGGTGCAGCTGCTGTACTGGCCGGTGGTGGTGATCCTGTCGATCCTGTTCCTCGCGCTGCTCTACCACATGAGCGTCCCGGTGCGGACGGCCTGGTGGCGCGAGGTGCCCGGCGCCGTGCTGGCGCTGCTGATCTGGATCGTCGGCAGCGCGGGCCTGCGGATCTACCTGGCCGGATCGCTGCGCGGGGTGTCGGTGTACGGGTCGCTCGCCGCCGCGATCGCGGTGCTCGCGTGGCTGTACGTGGCGGCGCTCGCGGTGCTGATCGGGGCCGCGCTGAACGCCGAGATCGACCGGCTCTGGCCGAGCGGCGACACCGCCCGGGCGCGCGCCGTGCGGGAGGCGCAGGCCGAGGAGGAGCCCCGCGACCAGGGGGCCGCGGGTAAAAACAACCCCGAACAGGGCTCTGAATAGGTTAAACATGTCGTAACCTCGCGTGGCATGACCCCTCGTGAGGAGACCCGCCGGCTGCGGACCGTGACCGGCACGATCGCGACGTCCGAGATCACCGGGCCGGTGCTCGCTCACGAGCACCTCCAGATGGACCTGCGCTGGCCCGCGCGCCCCCAGCTGGTCGAGTCCGACCCCGGCCGGTGGCTGGACGAGGAGAAGCCCGTCCAGCGGGAGCTGTCCGCGCTGCGCAAGGAGCACGGGCTCGGCCTCGTGGTCGACCTCACGTGCTCGGGCATGGGCCGCAACGCCGCCGCGCTCGCCCGGATCAGCGCCGGCGCCCGGGTCGCCGTGGTCGCCGGGACCGGCGTGTTCACCGAGCCGTTCCACCCGGCGTTCGTCCGGGAGACGCTGGCCGCCGAGACCGGCCCGGACGGCCCGACCGGCGTCGAGCGGCTCGCGGAGCGGCTGCTCGCCGAGGTCGGCTTCGGCATGGACGGCACCAACTGCCTGCCCGGCGTCATCGGCGAGATCGGCACCTGGGGCGAGTCGCCGACCGAGACCGAGGAGCTGTGCCTGCGCGCCGCCGCGCGGGCGGCCCGCTACTCCGGCCTGTCCGTCGCGACGTACGGCCGGTCCGGGCTCGCCCAGATGGAGATCCTCACCTCCGCCGGGCTGTCTCCCGACCGCGTGGCCGTCGGCCAGCAGGACCGGGTGGACGACCCCGGGCAGCACCGCAAGATCGCCGAGATGGGCGGCTACGTCTCGTTCGGCACGCTCGGCCTCGCGGGCGACGACCCGGACGCCGTCGGCGCCCGCGTCCGGCTCGTGCTGGACCTGCTGGAGGCCGGGCACGCCGACCGGGTGCTGCTGAGCACCGGCGTCTCCCGGATGGAGCAGATCGGCCGCTACGGCGGCGCCGGCTTCGGCTACCTGTTCAAGACCTTCCTGCCCGCGCTGCGCGCCGCCGGAGCCGACGAGGCGACGCTGGACACCATCCTGCGCGACAACCCCCTGCGGTGGCTCGCCGGATCCTGAGCGAGGGCCTCACGGCTCCGTGAGTGGGTAGGGGACACCCCGGAAGGGGGTGGTCCCCATGTCCTGGAACAGATCCGCACGAGGGGACTTCCAGCGGGCGGAGACCGTCCGGCTCCCCTACACCGACCGCACCGAGGCGGGCCGCGTGCTCGCCGAGCGCCTCGTCCCCCTGGGCCTGGAGGGGGCGGCCGTCCTCGCGCTGCCGCGCGGCGGCGTCCCCGTCGGGTACGAGGTCGCGCGGCGGCTCGGGTCCCGGCTCGACGTCCTGGTGACCCGCAAGATCGGTTATCCGCCGCAGCCGGAGCTCGGCGTCGGGGCGATCGCCGAGGGCGGCGCCCCGGTGTTCGACGGCGAGCTGCTGGCCCGGCTCGGCCTGCGCGAGGACGACCTGGCGGGCACGGTGGCGGCCGAGCGCGCCGAGCTGGACCGCCGCGTCGCGGCCTACCGGGGCGGCCGGCCGCTGCCGGAGGCCGCCGGGCGCCCGGTGATCGTGGTGGACGACGGGCTGGCCACCGGCGGCACCGCCCGCGCCGCGGTGCGGGCCATGCGCGAGCGCGGGCCGTCCCGGCTGGTGCTCGCGGTCCCGGTGGGCGCCGCGGAGACCGTCCACGGGCTGGAGGCCGAGGTGGACGACATCGTCGTCCCGGCGGCGCCGTGGGACTTCCGCGCCGTGGGGCAGTGGTACCGCGACTTCGAGCAGCTGACCGACGCCGACGTGACGGCCTGGCTGGAGCGGGCCGCGTCCGGCGCGCGGGGCCCGGGCGGACCGGACGGCGGGTGAGGCGGCGGGCCGCCGGGAGCCGGCCCCGGCCGGCGCCCGGAATGGCGGCCGCCGAATTTCGGTGAATGGGTCACATCGCGGAGTCGTTTGCGGTAAAAGCATCCCGGATGGAATGTCGTGGAACGATGTAACCCATCTGTGATGCAGATGTGACGACCGGGCCCGACCCGGTCGGAGGGGCAAGACCCCCGGCAACGCAAACGGCCCCGCGGGGCGGGGCCGTGACGTTTTCAGGTGGCATGCCGGGGATCGCGTCGGGAGCGTTTCCGAGCCTGCCCGCTCGCTCGGTCAGGCGGCGTTGGCGCGGCGCATCCGGCGACGGCGCTCGGACGCGCGCTCGTCCTCGTTGAGACCGCCCCACGTGCCGTACTTCTCGGGCCGGGACACCGCGTAGTCCAGGCACTCCGTGCGGACGGGGCAGCCCATGCAGATCTGCTTGGCCTTGCGCTCGCGAATCTCGCGCTCGGGCTGGCGCTCGCCGTCGGGACCGAAGAAGAGGACGAGGTCTTCCCCCCGGCACGCCGCGGCGTCCTGCCAGCCCCAGCTGGGACGAGGGAGGTTTGCCTGCCGACGTACCTGAGCCATGGAACACCCACCTTGATTGGTTTCGAACAAAAAACGGGACATGGACGCTCGACGTGCTTCAGGTGACATGAGTCAGAAGCGCCGAATGTTCCAACGTCTGGAGTTGCCGCTCTGTTCCCCGTCCGGTTACTCCGGAATCCTGGGGACGTGCGACACGGAGGCCCTCGAATGGGGCCTCAGAGAGATTACACGAGGGCCGCCTCGTTGAGAAGGGTGAGTTCCCTAACAACATAGGTTCGCAAGTTCTCGCCGCAGTCCGGGCCGCAGGGGTCGGACTGCTGGACGGCCTCCAGGGTCACCCGGTAACGGCTCTCCCGAGCAGTAACGACCGCTTCGTACCGAGATGTTCCGGTCAGCGACTCCACGGTCACCTCGTCCACCCCGAGGACGCCGGTCCGGGCGCGGACGAAGTGCTCCGCCGCCTGCGCCGGCTCGGGCGTCCCGGCCCGCCCGCGCAGCCGGTCGAGGACGACCTCGCCGCGCAGGTAGGCGTCCACCGCCGTCACGGCCTCGGTCTCGCCGAGGTCGCCGTAGTAGAGCCCGTGGGGAAGACACACCAAATTCGCCGCAAATCGGTCGCCGCCGACATGGGTGGTTTCCCATACGCGGCGGTCGAAACGCCCGGCGAGGGCCCGGGCCAGCGGCGCCCCGGTGCGCGCGCAGCAGGCGTTGTGCCGCCCGTGCGTGCACGCCAGCAGCACCGGCTCCGTCACCCGCGGGCCGAGCCCCGGCGACCGGCCGGCGGCGAGCGCGGCCAGGTCGAGCCCCGCCAGCTCCGCCGGATCGGCCAGCTCGCGGCCCTCCATCCAGACCTCGGCGCCGCGCGAGAACGCGGCGTAGACCTGGACCGGCGGGGTGGCGCGGCGGCGCCCCGGCCGCCGGATCAGCTGCGGCCGGACGCCCGCCTTCTTCGCGGCGCGCACGGCCTCGCCCACCGGGTCGCCGCCGGGCAGGTCGGTGACGTTCTCGGGCCACGGACCGGGGTGCTCGACGAGCAGCCAGGCGCGCGCCTTCACGGTCGCGCTCGCCAGGCACGGGCGCTCGCCCGTGTGGCTCCCCGGGCAGTGCCCGCAGCCGTTCCCCCGCGTCACTCGTCCCCCCGGCCGATCTTCAATGGATTAGGTAAGGGTAACCTAACGGGTCGCGGCCAAACCTGGAGGGGTGCGGCGGGAGGGGTGACGGAGGTCTCAGTCTCCCCTTCCCTCAGCGCAGCGCGGCCCGGGGGAGCAGCGCCTCGGCGGCGGGCAGCGCGGCCTCCCGGTCGGCGGCGACGAGCCCGATCCGCGTGCGGCGGTCCAGCAGGTCGCCGGCGTCCAGCGCGCCCTCGTGCCGGACGGCCCAGACCAGCTCCGCCCCGGTCACCGGCACGCCCGGCGCGACCGGCTCCAGCAGCGCGGGGTCGTCCCTGCCCAGCGCGGCCAGCATCGGCGCCTCCGTCCCGTAGCGCTGGACGAGGCGGGACGGCGCGTCCAGCGCGTCCAGCCGGGCGCGCGGGGCGGCGCCGACCAGCGGCAGCCGGGACGTGCGGCTCGGCCCGGCGGCGAGGCCGCGGGCGCGCACCGCCGCGTCGACGGCGTCCTGCGCCATCCGCCGGTAGGTGGTGAGCTTGCCGCCGACGACCGTGACGACGCCGTCCCGCGAGGTCAGCACCGCGTGGCGGCGGGAGATGTCGGCCGTGTCGCCGCCGTGCCCGACGTCGAGCAGCGGGCGCAGCCCGGCGAAGGCGCCGAGGACGTCCGAGCGCCGGACGGGGACGTCCAGCGCGGAGGCCAGCACGTCGAGCAGGAACCCGATCTCGCCCTCGGTGGGCTCCGGCACGTCCGGGATCGGCCCGTCGGCGGGCTCGTCGGTGAGGCCCACGTAGACGCGGCCGTCGCCCTGCGGCAGCACCAGCAGGAAGCGGGAACCGCCGCCGGGGATCGGCACGTGCATCCCGGCGGACAGGCCGCGCAGCGCCGCCGCCCGCAGCACCAGGTGGGTGCCCCGCGACGGGCGCAGCCGCACCCCGTCCACGAGGCCGCCCGCCCAGACGCCGGCGGCGTTCAGCACGGCCCGCGCCCGGACGGTGAACTCGCGCCCGGTCAGCTCGTCGCGCACCAGGGCGCCGTCGCCCGCCACCTGGACGGCGCGGCACCGGGTGAGGACGCGGGCGCCGTGCCCGGCGGCGGTCCGGGCGAGGGCGGTGACCAGGCGCGCGTCGTCGCACAGCTGGCCGTCCCACGACAGCAGCCCGCCGCGCAGCCCGTGCGGGCGCAGCGCGGGCGCGAGCCGCAGCGTCTCGACCGCCGACAGCCGGCGCGGGCCGGGCAGCACCGAGCGCGGGGTGCGCGCGGCGAGCCGCAGCAGGTCGCCGGCCCGCATCCCACCGCCCGTGACCGTCGCCTGGGTGCGCGACACCAGCGGTGTCAGCGGCAGCACGAACGGCAGCGCGCGCACCAGGTGCGGGGCCGTGCGGCGCATCAGCGTCCCGCGCTCGACCGCGCTCTCGTGCGCGACGTCCAGCTGCCCGGACGCGAGGTAGCGCAGCCCGCCGTGGATCAGCTTCGAGCTCCACCGGGACGTGCCGAACGCCAGGTCGTGCGCGTCGACCGCGGCGACCGACAGCCCGCGCGACGCGGCCTCCAGGGCGGCGCCCGCGCCGGTCGCGCCGAGGCCGACGACCAGCACGTCCACCACCTCGTCCGGGAGGGCGGCGAGCTCGCGTTCCCGGCGCGCCGCGGTCAGCGACGTGCGCGGGTCCGGTGCGGAGGTGTTCATGGGGCGAGCATCCTCTCCAGGACGTGGCGGAGCTCGGCGTCGAACGCGTCGGCGTCGAAGCCGGGCTCGGCCGCGTCGATCATGATCGGTGCGGACAGCGCGAAGGACTGGACGACCAGCAGCAGCGCCCGCGCCTGCCGGCCGGGATGGCCGGCGCGGACCGTGCCGTCCCGCTGGCCGGCGGCGATCCCCTGCTCGAACCAGTCCAGGAACGCCCGCTGGCTGGCGCCGCAGCGGTCC
The DNA here is from genome assembly GCF_043197915.1 of Actinomadura geliboluensis. Lineage (NCBI taxonomy): Bacteria > Bacillati > Actinomycetota > Actinomycetes > Streptosporangiales > Thermomonosporaceae > Actinomadura > Actinomadura geliboluensis. The sequence continues at coordinate 282,888 of NZ_JBICUA010000003.1, forward strand.
AGCAGGTAGGGCAGCAGCAGTTCCGGGTCGACTTCGATGATCTTGCGCAGCAGGGGGTGCTCGCGGAACGTCCGCACGCCGGTGACCAGGCCGTCCACCATCCGGGGCCGGACGGGCCGGCCGTCGTCGGGCGGCTGCAGCGCCGCGCCGAGCGCGGTCCACTCGCGGGTCATCAGGTCGGCGACGATCGTGCGGACGTCCGGCCAGCGGCGGTACAGCGTCATCCGGGACACGCCCGCGCGGCGGGCGATGTCGGTCAGCGTCGTGCGGCGCACGCCGACCGCGAGCACGCAGTCGCGCGCCGCGTCGAGCACGGTGTCGTCGGCGGTCCGCGCCGCCGCCCTGTTGTGACGATTCGACGTCATGTGTCACAGTGTAAGCACACAGGGGACGGGCGGACGACGAGGAGGCGGCGTGGAGACGCGGGACATGCTGTGGAGCGGCTGGGGGGATCCGGCCATGGCCGCGCCGCTGCCCGAGGGGACGGCCGGGCTGCTGCGCGACCTGCTCGGCGTGCGGCCCGCCGCCGCGGCGCCCCCCGCGCTGCGGGCGCTGAAGGTCGCCGACCCCCGGCTGTCCGGGGCGGACCTGACCGCGCTCGCCGCGATCGTCGGGGACGGCAACGTCCGCGCGGACGCCGAGACGCGGGTCCGGCACACGCGCGGCAAGTCGACTCCCGACCTGCTGCGCATCCGCGCGGGGGAGACCTCGGACGCGCCGGACGCGGTCGTCCTGCCCGGCTCGCACGAGGAGGTCCTCGCGGTGCTCGGCGAGTGCGCCGCGCGGCGGATCGCGGTGGTCCCGTTCGGCGGCGGGACGTCCGTCGTCGGGGGCCTCGAACCCGTTCTGTCCGAGGCGGGGCGACCCTCCACGCCCCACGGAGCGCCTGCGGCGCCGAGAGGCGTGGACGCGTTCATCGCCCTCGACCTCCGCCGCATGGACCGGCTCGTCGAGATCGACGAGGTGTCGCGCACGGCCGTCCTCCAGCCGGGCCTGCGCGCCCCGGCCGCCGAGGCGCTGCTCGCCGAACGCGGTTTCACGCTCGGGCACTTCCCGCAGTCGTTCGAGTGGGCGACGATCGGCGGGTTCGCGGCGGCCCGGTCGAGCGGGCAGGCGTCCGCCGGGTACGGCCGCTTCGACGACATGGTGGTCGGGCTGACCGTGGCGACCCCCGAGGGCGCGCTGGACCTCGGCCGCGCGCCGAAGTCGGCCGCCGGGCCGGACCTGCGGCAGCTCGTCCTCGGCTCGGAGGGCGCGCTCGGCGTGATCACGTCGGTGACGGTGCGGATCCGGCCCGTCCCGGAGGCGCGGGAGTACGAGGGCTGGCGGTTCGCGTCCTTCGACGCGGGCGCCGCCGCGCTCCGCCGGCTCGCCCAGGACGGCCCGCTGCCCACCGTGCTGCGCCTCTCGGACGAGACCGAGACCATGGTCGGCCTGGCCGACCCCTCGGCGATCGGGGAGGGGGCGTCCTCGGCAGGCTGCCTGGCGGTGCTCGGCTTCGAGGGCACCCTGGCGGACGTGGCCGCACGGCGGGCGGGCGCGGCGGAGGTGCTCCGCGACGCGGGCGGCGAGCCGCTCGGCGCCGGGCCGGGCGAGAAGTGGGAGCACGGCCGGTTCAACGCCCCCTACCTGCGCGACTCCCTGCTGGACGCGGGCGCGTTCGCCGAGACGCTGGAGACGGCCGCGTTCTGGTCGGACGTCCCCGAGCTCTACGAGGCCGTCCGGACGGCGATCACCGGGACGCTGTCGGAGGCCGGGACGCCGCCGCTCGTCATGTGCCACATCTCGCACGTCTACCCATCCGGGGCGTCCCTGTACTTCACCGTCGTGTCGGCGCAGGGGGAGGACCCGGTCGAGCACTGGGCGCGCGCGAAACGCGCCGCCAACGACGCGATCGTGGACGCGGGCGGCACGATCAGCCACCACCACGGCGTCGGCACCGACCACCGCGACTGGTACGCGAAGGAGATCGGGCCGCTCGGCGCGGCCGTCCTGCGGGCCGTCAAGGAACGGGTCGATCCGGCGGGCATCCTCAATCCGGGCGTCCTCGTCCCGCCGGCGCCGGAGGCGTGACCGCCATGCGCGCCTTCACCGCGATCGTGAACCCGGCGGCGGGCGGGTCCGCGTCCGCCTCCTGCCTGATCCCGCTCGGCCGGCTGCTGCGCGAGGCGGGCGCCGAGCTCGACGTGGAGTACAGCCGCGGCATGGAGCACGCCGCCGACGTCGCCCGCGCGGCGGCGGAGGCGGGGCGCGTCGTCCTCGGCGTCGGCGGGGACGGCATGGTCGGCTGCGTCGGCGGCGCCCTCGCCGGGACGGACGCGGTCTTCGGCATCGTCCCGGCCGGGCGCGGCAACGACTTCGCGCGCCAGCTCGGCGTCCCGTCGGACGCGGCGGAGCTGGCCCCGCTGCTGCTGGAGGGCGAGCCGCGCGCGGTGGACGCGATCGAGGCCAACGGGACGCCCGTCCTCGGCAGCGTCTACGCGGGCATCGACGCGATCGCCAACGACAACGCCAACCGGACCCGGCTGCTGCGCGGCTCCGCCGCCTACTACGTGGGCGCGCTGCGCGCGGTCCTCACCTGGCGGCACGCCGACTACCTGATCACCGTGGACGGCGCGGAGCACCGGCGGGAGGGCTACACGGTCGTCGCGGCGAACTCCGGCTACTACGGGTTCGGCAAGCACATCGCCCCGGACGCGCGCGTCGACGACGGCCTGCTCGACGTCGTCCTCATCCGGCGGGCGCCGCGGACGCTGTTCTTCGCGGTGATGCGGGAGCTGGCGGACGGCTCGCACGTGCGGCGCCCCGAGGTGGAGGTCATGCGCGGCCGGGAGGTGCGGATCGAGCTGGCCGACGGGCCCGGCCGCAGGCTGCCGTACGGGGCGGACGGCGAGCTGCCCGGGGTGCTTCCGGTCACCGCCCGGGTCATGCCGGGCGCGCTGCGCGTGCTGGCTCCCTGAGGTTTTGCCTGCTGTTTGGGGCGGTTTACGCCCGCATTACGGCTCTCCGTATAGCGTCAGTTACGTCCCGCTTTCGGGACCTTGGGGCCGTCCTGCGGAGGCATCATGAGAGGCGACTGCACGCTCGCCGTTCTGGGGGGACTCATGGTGTTCGCGGACGCCCCCGACGTGGTGGCGCCGGCGTCCTTGGGGGTGGCGCCGGCGTCCACCACGCGCACGCGCGCGTCTGCTTGACGACGCGACCGCCTCCGGACAGGCTGTGAGGATCCCCTCACCGCTGCCGGAGGCGTTTCGTGTCCGAGGAATCCCCCGTGCCCGACAACTCGCGTACGTCCGAGGCGGGCGCGGGGTGGGTCTGCGGGAGGCCCGGCACCTTCAGCGAGCTGCTGCCCGAGCGCGTCCCCGACTTCTCCTGGCGGCGCCCCTCGGTGCTGTGGCGGTCCCGCAACGACGTGCTGGCGAAGCTGTTCGGCGACCCGTCCAACGCGATCCGCCGGCGCTGCGTCGCCGCGCTGCGCGAGCGCGGCACCCCGGCCGCGTTCACCGTGCACCGCTCGGCCCCGGAGTTCTCGTTCGCGCTGCTCGGCGACACGGGGGAGGGCGACCGCTCGCAGTACGCGGTGGTGCCCCCGCTGCTGCACGCCGCCGCCGGCACCGACTTCATGATCGTCGCCAGCGACGTGATCTACCCGACCGGCGACTGCGCACAGTACCCGGACAAGTTCTTCCGCCCCTACCGCGACTACCCGGCGCCGATCTTCGCCGTCCCCGGCAACCACGACTGGTACGACGGCCTGCGCGGCTTCCTGCACGTCTTCTGCGGCCTGGACGCCGACTGCACGCCGCCGCCCTGGCGCGGCGCGCTGGGGTTCGTCCCGCGGCTGCTGTGGCGGCGCCCCGGCGAGGTCGACGCCGCCGCGGTCGCCGCCGCCCGCCGCGAGTACCGGGGCGCGCCCGGCCAGCACGCCGTCCAGCCGGGGCCGTACTGGGCGATCGACACGCCGTCGCTGCGCATCATCGGCATCGACACCGGGATCACCGGCGTGCTCGACCGCGACCAGGGCCGCTGGCTGCGCGAGGTCTCCGGCGGCCCGAAGCCCAAGCTGCTGGTGACCGGGAAGCCGCTGTACGTGGACGACGACCAGCGGCCGGGGGCGATCGAGGGCGGCGGGACGGTCGACGAGATCGTCCAGGACCCGGCCCACCACTACGTGGCCGCGATCGGCGGCGACATCCACAACTACCAGCGCTACCCGCTGCGGACCGGCGACGGACGCACGATCCAGTACATCGTCTCGGGCGGCGGCGGCGCGTTCATGCACGCCACCCACACGATCCCGCGCACGCACGTCGTCGAGGAGAACGAGTTCCGCTGCTACCCGCTGCGCGGCGACTCCCTCTCCCGCTACAGCAAGCTCTACGGGCGGTGGCTGCGGCTGCCGAAGCTGTTCGAGCTCACCCCGGAGGAGGCCACCGCCGCCGTCCGGTACCGGCTCGGCATCAGGCCGGGCCGCGGCTACAAGGCCGCCCAGGACGAGGCCCGGCCGCCGCGCCGCGCGCGCTTCGTCGCGGCCGTCCTCGGCGTCCCGCGCGACGGCCGCCGCCGCCCCGGGATCCTGCGGCTGCCGGTGCACCGGCTCCCGCAGCGCTTCCGCTCCGAGCTCGCCGACTGGGACAGGCCGCCCTTCTTCAAGAGCTTCCTGCGCCTGGACGTGACGGAGTCGCGGTTGCGCATCCGCTGCTTCGCCGCGACGGGCTGCGGCGACCACGAAACGGACCCGCCGTGCGAGGACGAGGTGACGATTCCGCTGCGGTAGCCCGAAAATCTGGAGAAGTCGCCTACAAAGTGGCCAAAGTCGGCGATTTGCGCCCACGACGTGGCCCGATGCCGTTACAGTCTTGGGCTCAGCCTTACGGGTGAACGGTAACGGACGGTCGGCCGGAAAACGACCGCGTCCCACAGGAAGAGCGAACTCGATGAGTTACCCCCAGCAGGGCCAGGGCCAGCCGCAGCAGCAGGCCTACCAGGGCGGCTACGCGCCCGCACCGGCGCAGCAGGGCGGCGCCCCCGCCGCCGTCGGCGCGGGCCTCAACATGAAGCGCCGCAACCCGGTCGGAGCCTGGCTCGGCCTGCCCATCATCACTTTCGGCATCTACGGCCTGGTCTGGTTCTTCAAGGTCCACGACGAGCTGCACCGCTTCGACCGCCGCATCGACAACGCCGCCACCAACGCGCTGCTGTCCATGCTGTTCGGCGCCATCACGCTCGGCATCTGGCCCCTGATCATGTACGTCAAGCTCGGCGGCCGCATCGCCGAGGCCCAGCGCGCCGCCGGCCTCCAGCCGAGCTGCAGCGGCGGCATGGGCTTCCTGCTCGGCATCTTCGGGTTCGGCGTGCTGTACTACCAGATCCAGCTGAACAAGGTCGTCGACCGCTACGGCGACACCCCGGCCGGCCAGCAGGTCTCCCTGGTCGCTTAAGCACGTGGACCCGGACGGCTACGGCCCTGGCCGTCCGGGCGAGACTCGCGGGACCCCTTCGCGCGCACCCGTCGCGGAGGGGTCCTTCGCGTGCGCGGTTCCGCGTGCGCGGTTCTGTCGGTGGGGGCGAGCACAATGAGCGGGTGAGGATCGCGGTCGCCGCCGGAGCCGGCGGCGGGGGCACGCTGCGGACGCTCGGCGAGGACGGGGCGCCCGCCGCACCCGCGCGCGACGTCACTGATCTGGTCGCCGCCATCGCCGAGCAGGAACGGGCCGCCGCGCCGCGCTGGGTGTGGCCGGCCACCGCCCGGCTCTACCCGCGGCTGCTCGACGCGGGCGTGCGGGTGGCCCGCTGCCACGACCTCGAACTGGTGGAGAGCCTGCTCCTCGGCCACGCCGGGCGGTACGGGGAGCCGCGCTCGGTGCGGGCGGCCTGGGCGCGGCTGCGCGGCGAGCCCGTCCCGCCGGACCGCCCGCCCCCCGACGAGCCGGCCCCGCAGGCGTCGCTGTTCGACGACGAGCTGTTCGACGGCGAGCCGTTCGGCCGGCGGGCGGGGCGCGACGCGCCCGCCGACGACATCGCGCAGGTCGTCGCGGTGCACGCCGCCCAGCAGCGCGCCATCGCCGGGCTGGACGGCTTCGCGCTGCTCGCGGCGGCCGAGTCGGCGGGCGCGCTGGTGGCGGCCGAGCTGCGGCACGACGGGCTGCCCTGGTCCGCCGAGGAGCACGACGCGCTGCTCACCGAGCTGCTCGGGCCGCGCCCCACCGGCGGGCTCCGCCCCCGCAGGCTGCAGGAACTCGCCGACCGCATCAGCGCCGCCTTCGGCGCCCGGGTCCATGTCAACCCCGACTCCCCGGCGCAGATCATCAAGGCGTTCGCGAGCGCGGGCCTGCCGATCGCGTCCACCCGCGCGCACGTGCTCAAGCGGCTCGACCACCCGGCCGTCCCGCTGCTGCTGGAGTACAAGGAGCTGTCGCGCCTGCACACCGCGCACGGCTGGGCCTGGCTCGACACCTGGGTGAAGGACGGCCGGTTCCGCCCCGAGTACGTGGTCGGCGGCGTGGTGTCCGGGCGGTGGGCGACGAGCGGCGGCGGCGCGCTGCAGATCCCGCGCGTGCTGCGCCGGGCCGTCGTCGCCGACCCCGGCTGGTCGCTGGTCGTCGCGGACGCCGCCCAGCTCGAACCCCGCGTGCTCGCCGCCCTCGCGGGCGACCGCGCGTTCACCGAGGCCGCCGCGCACGGCGACCTCTACGCGGCCCTGTCCGACGCCTTCCACGGCGACGGCGACGGCGGTCTCAGCGCGCGCGCCAAGGCCAAGCTCGCGCTGCTGTCGGCGATGTACGGCGGCGGGACGGGCGAGGCGGTGCAGCTCCTCGCCGTCCTCAAGCACCGGTTCCCCGACGCGTTCGAGTACGTGGAGGCGGCGGCGCGGGCGGGGGAGCGGGGGCGGCTCGTCCGGTCCCGGCTCGGCCGCACCTGCCCGCCGCCGTCCGCCGGGTGGCGGGAGCTGACGGCGGCGGGCGACGGTGAGGGCGAGGAGCCCGGCGACCGGCGGGGCGCGGCGGCGCAGGCGCTGCGCAGCCGGGGCCGGTTCACCCGCAACTTCGTCGTCCAGGCCACGGCCGCCGACTGGGCGCTCGCGCTGCTCGGCTCCCTCCGCCGCCGCCTCACCGCCCTCGGCGCGGCGTCCGCCGGCACCGGCGCTCCCCGGCTGGTGTTCTTCCAGCACGACGAGGTCATCGTGCACACGCCCGCCGGGCTGGCCGGCGAGGTCGCCGAGGCGGTGCACGCGGCGGCGGGGGAGGCGCGGCGGCTGCTGTTCGGCGACACCCCCGTCGTCTTCCCGATGGAGATCGCGGTGGTCGACCGCTACGCCGACGCCAAGTGAGCCGCCAGCGCGCGGACGGTGTTGGCCGCGGCGAACGCGTGCCCCCGCGCGTTCAGGTGCAGCTGGTCGGAGCTGTAGATGCCGGGGTCGGCGGCGACCGGATGGTCCGGCGGGTTGTGCGCGTGGCACGCGCCCAGCTCGGCGGCGACGTCGGCGGTCAGCGCGGCCAGCCGGCGGGTGCGGGCCGACATGACCTCCCGGTAGCGGGCCGGGCCCAGCCCCGCGACCGTGATGTCCAGCAGCCCGATCGTGACGACGTCGGCCCCCGCCGCGCGGAACGCGGAGATCATCGCGGCCAGCTCGCGCCGCACCCCGTCCGCGTCGAACTCGGGGCGCAGCATGTCGTTGCCGCCGGCCACCACGAAGGCCAGGTCGGGCTTGAACGCCAGCGCCGGTTCGAGCTGCGCGGCGCGGACCTCGGCGGCGACCAGGTCGCGGCGGCCGAGGTTGAGCGCGGTGAACCCCGGTGCCACCGCGCCCAGCGCCTCCTCGACGCGGTCCGTCCACGACAGGTCGCGGTAGCCGGGTACGGGCTCGCGGACGCCCTCCGCGACGCTGTCCCCGATCGTCACCATCCGCCGCCACGGCGCGCCGGCCAGCAGCGCGGCGGCCTCGGCGGCGGGCAGGACGGCCGGGTCGGTCCACTCCGACAGCACGGTCTCGGTCATGAGGTCTCCTTCGGTGAGGCGCCGCTCCGGAGGGTCAGCGGCAGTCCCGCGAGGACCGCGCCGGCGGCGGCCAGCGTGCAGAACAGGTAGACGGCGGTGTAGTCGTCGTGCACCGCCCGAGCGGGCAGCATCGCGGCGAGCACGGCGATGCCGAGCGCGCCGCCGAGCTGGCGCGCGGTGGTGTTGAGGCCGGTGGCGCCGGCGAAGCGCAGCGGGCCGACCGACAGCGCGGCGGCCGAGGCGGTGCCGGTGGTGAGCATCCCCATGCCGGTCCCGACGAGGAGGCCGACGGGGAGCCAGAACGTGAGGAAGTGCGGGTCGGCGGGCAGCGACACGACCGCCCAGATCCCCGCCGCGACCATGATGGACGCGCCGCCCACCACGGCGGGCCGCACGCCGATGCGGCTGGTGAGGCGGCCCATCAGGATCGCCGCCGCGGTGGCGGTGAACGCGCCGGGCGTCGAGGCGAAGCCCGCCTTCAGGATCGAGTAGTCCCATTCGGAGGTCAGGTACAGCACGCCGAGCAGCAGCCACGAGTACAGGGCCGTCCCGTACAGGAACGAGGCGGCGTTCGCGACGGCGAACTGCCGGTTGCGCCACAGCGAGATCTCCAGGGCCGGCACCGGGTGCCGGGCGGACCGCCAGAGCGCCAGCGCGACGAGCGCCGCGCCGCCGAGCAGCAGCGCGAGCGTGCGGGCGTCCGTCCACGACCAGTCCTGGGTCTGCGTCACGCCGAGCGCGACGCCGCCGATGCCGGCGCCGAGCAGGACCGTCCCGGCGAGGTCGGGGAGCCGTCCGGCGCCGCGCGCGGCGCGCGGCAGCCGCAGCCCGCCGAGCAGCATCGCCAGGCCGACCGGCAGGTTGATGACGAACAGCGACCGCCAGCCGAACTGGTCGACGAGGACGCCGCCGAGGCCGGGGCCGATCGCGGCGGCGAACGCGCCCGCCGCGCTCCACAGGCCGATGGCGCCCGCGCGCCGGTCGGCGGGGGTGTCGTGCAGCAGCAGGGCGAGGGACGCGGGGATCAGCGCGGCGGCCGCGGCGCCCTGGACGCCGCGCGTCGCGAGCAGCACGGGCACGTTCGGCGCCAGCGCGCAGGCCAGCGAGGCCAGCGTGAACAGCCCGGCGCCCCACAGGTACAGCGCCCGCCGGCCGACCAGGTCGGCGAGCCGGCCCGCGGGGGCGAGCAGCGCCGCGAACAGCGCCGCGTACAGGGTGATCACCCAGGTCAGGCCGGTCAGCGAGCTGCCCGGGAAGTCGGCGTGCAGGTCGGGGACGGCCAGGTTCGCCACGGTGGCGTCAAGCATGGCCAGGAACGTCGCCCCGGCGGCCAGCCAGGGCACGTCCCGCCGCGCGCCGGCCGCGCGGGGCGGCGCCGCGGTGGTGTCGGCGGTCATGGGTGGTCCTCTCCAGAAAAATAAACGAACGGTCGTACACTCTTCTCTTCGGACCCCCGCCGTCAAGGGGGCGGGCGCCTTGACTTTGCACGAACGGTCGTGCAGATTTATCGGGTGACGACGGACGGACGGCTGCTGAAGGGCGAGCAGACCCGCAACGAGATCCTCTGCCGGGCCGCCGACATCGCCTCGGCGGAGGGCCTGGAAGGGCTGTCGATCGGCCGCCTGGCGACCGAGCTGCGGATCAGCAAGAGCGGCGTGTTCACGCACTTCGGCTCCAAGGAGGAGCTACAGCTCGCCACCGTCCGCAAGGCGGTGAAGCTGTTCCGCGAGCACGTGGTCAAGCCCGCCCTCGCCGCGCCGGAGGGCCTGCCCCGCGTCCGCGCGCTCCTGGACGCCTGGCAGCGCTACCAGCGCGAGCCCGTCTTCCCCGGCGGCTGCTTCTTCCACTCGACGATGGCCGAGTTCGACGCCCGCCCCGGCCGTGTCCGCGACGCCATCGCGGCCTCCCAGCGCGACTGGGGGGCCTTCCTGGAGCGCTGCCTCGGCGAGGCGCGCGACCGCGGCGAGCTGGACGCGTCCACCGACGTCCCGCAGCTGGCCTTCGAGCTGGACGCCCTCTGCCGCACCGGCGCGGCCCACGCCCTCCTGTACGACGAGCCCGCCTACCACGACCGCGCGGCGCGGGCCATGGACGCCCGCCTCGCCGCCGTCAGCCCGCCGGCGAGTACGACGGGCGCGCGTTGAGCGCCGCCACGTCGGAGAACGACGTCTGCCGGTAGGCGCCGGTGATCGCGCTCAGCTCCGCGGGGGACAGGACGTCCTCGATCCGCTCGAAGCCCCGCGGCGCGCGTTCGCTCACGGTGTGCAGGACGCGGTCCGCCGGCATGTCCCGGCACGCCAGGACGATCGCGTTGGCCGTCTCGCGGCGCTCCTTCTCGTACGCGAGCAGCCCGTCGGCGGGGTCGTCCGACCGGGCCAGCTCGTGCGCCAGGACGCGGGCGTCGAGGACGGCCTGCGACCCGCCGTTGGAGCCGATCGGGTACATCGGGTGCGCGGCGTCGCCGACCAGGGTGACCCGGCCGAACGTCCACCGGTCGAGGGGGTCCCGGTCGACCATCGGGTACTCCAGGATCTCCGCCGCGCCGGCCAGCATCGCCGGGACGTCCAGCCAGCCGAACCGCCAGTCCGCGAAGTGGGGGAGCACGTCCCCGAGCCGCCCGGTCCGGTTCCAGTCGGCGGCGCCCGCCGCCCCGGCGCCGGCGACCTTCACCTCGGCGACCCAGTTCAGCAGCGCCCGCCCCCGCCGCTCCGCGCGCATCGAGATCGGGTAGACGACGATCTTGGCCGCGGTGTTGCTGCCCGCCACGGCCAGCGTCCGCCCGGTGAGGAACGGCTCGCCCTCGGTCAGGCCGCGCCACATCCGGATGCCGTTCCACAACGGGGCCGGCTCGTGCGGGTAGAGCCCGCGGCGGACCGCCGAGTACAGCCCGTCCGCGCCGACCAGCACGTCCGCCGTGACGGTCTCGGCCGTGCCGGACGCGCGGTCGAGCAGCCGCGCCCGCACCCGCGCGCCGTCCTGCTCGAAGCCGTCGAGGGCGGTGCCGGTGCGGACGGACCGCTTCCCGAGGCGCGCCAGCACCGCCTCCAGCAGCGCCATCTGCAGCTCGCCGCGGTGGATGGAGTACTGCGGCCAGTCGTAGCCGAGCGCGCGGCCGCGCGGCTCGCCCCAGATCCGGCCGCCGTACCGGTCGAAGTGCACCATCTCGCCGGTCGGGACGCCGAGCTCGGCCAGCGCGCCGCCGAGACCGAGCTCGGTCAGCTCGCGGACGGCGTGCGGGAGCAGGTTGATGCCGACGCCGAGCGGCCGCAGCCGGGCGGCCGAGTCGACGACGAGCGCCTCGATGCCCGCCTCGTGCAGGCTCAGCGCGGTGGTGAGCCCGCCGATTCCGCCCCCTGCCACGAGTACGCGCATCGATCACCCTCCGCCGTCACCGCGCGGGCTTGCTGCCCGGCTCCGCCTTGGTCATGATCTCCTCTCCGGCCGCCGTTTCGGAGCCGGCGTCCGCTTCCGGCCCCTCCGCCGCGGCCGTCGTGGCGGCGGGCGCGGCCCCGGGCACCTTGGCGCCGCCGCGGACCAGCCGGCCCACCTCGGCGCGGAGCCGGACGAACTCCGGCAGCCCCCGCGTCTCGATCTGGTCGCGGGTCGACGGCAGCTCGACGCGCAGGTCGGCGTGCACGCGGGCAGGGGCCCGGTTCAGCACCACCACGCGGTCGCCGACGTAGACGCTCTCGTCGATGTCGTGGGTGACCAGCAGGATCGTCATCTTCTCGTTCCGGTGCACCTGGAGGACGAGGTCCTCCAGGTCCTCCCGGGTCTGGGCGTCCACCGAACCGAACGGCTCGTCCATCAGCATCAGCGACGGGCGGTACGCCAGCGCCCGCGCGATCGACACGCGCTGCTGCATGCCGCCGGACAGCTGCCAGGGGTACTTGCGCCCCGCGTCCGGCAGCCCCACCGACTCCAGCGCCCGCTCCGCCGCGGCGCGCCGCTCCGCGCGGGCCATCCCGCGCCGGCGCAGCGGCAGCGCCACGTTGTCGCGGACGGTCAGCCAGGGGAACAGCGACCGGCTGTAGTCCTGGAAGACGACGGCGAGGTCGTCGGGCACGCCGTTGATGGGCGAGCCGTCCAGCGAGAGCGTCCCGCCGGACGGGGCGATCAGCCCGGCGATGCAGCGCAGCAGGGTGGACTTGCCGCAGCCGGACGGCCCGACGATGCTGAGCAGCTCGCCGTCCGGGACGGTGAGGTCGAGGCCGTCGAGCGCCAGGTGCCCGTCGGCGTAGGAGTGGGTGAGGCCGGTTATCTGAAGCATCTCAAGGGGCCTTTTCTGTGTCTTTTCCAGTGCGGTTCGTCAGTCGGTGCGGTTCAGCCGGCGAGCCTCTGCGCACCCGTGTGCCAGGCCAGCAGGCGCCGTTCCAGCAGCATGAAGAGGGCGTTGAAGAGGAGGCCGAGGATGCCGAGCATCACGATCGCCGCCCACATCCGCGGCAGCTCGAAGCCCCGCTGGGCGTCGATGAGCTCGGAGCCGATGCCCGCGGTGCTGCCGAACAGCTCGGACAGGACCATCAGGATCAGCGCGAACGACAGCGCCACCCGCAGCCCCGCGAAGATCTTGGGCGCAGCCGCCGGCAGCACGATCGTCAGCAGCCGGCGGACGGGCCCGACGCCGAACACGCGGGCCGTGTCCAGCTGCAGCGGCTCCACGGTGCGGACCCCCTCGGCGGTGTTGAGCAGCACGGGCCACACCACGCCGAACGCGATCGTGACGACCTGCATGGTCGCGCCGAGCTGGAACACCATGATGAAGAACGGGACCAGCGTCGGCGGCGGCACCGCCCGCAGGAACTCCAGCACCGGGTTCAGCAGGTCGTTGAGGACCGCCGAGCGCCCGATCGCCGCCCCGACCGCGACGCCGGCGGCGCCCGCGGCGGCCCATCCGATGAACAGGTGGGTCAGGCTCGTGGCGAAGTCGTCCATCGCCTGGTCGGTGAGGAACAGGTGCGACGCGGGGCCGCCGAACCACAGCTCGCGCAGCGTCCGGGCGATCGTCGTGGGCGGCGGGAAGTAGGTCTCCTCCACCGCCCGCGTGACGACCTCCCACAGCACGGCGGCGACGGCGACGAGCCAGACGCGCTCGGCGAACCCGCGCGCCGCCCGCGCCGCCCCGGTGCCCGGCCTCCGCGCGGGGCGCACCGCGCGCGCCCCGGTGCTCGCGGCGCTCATGCGGCGGCCTCCGCGCGGGCGGAGTCCCAGCGGAACGCGACGCGCTGCAGGCCGAGCAGGCCCGCGTTGGCGAGCAGGCCGAGGACGCCCGCCCAGCACGCCCCCGCCAGCAGCAGGTCGGTGCGGCCTCCGCCGGACTGGGTCTCGCTCAGGTAGATTCCCACCCCGTCGACCCCGCCGGCGTACAGCTCGGTGCTGATCACGACGATGAGGGCGACGGACGCGGCGATCCGGACGCCGGTGGCGATGAACGGTGCCGCGCTCGGCAGCGACACCCGCCACAGGACGGCCGGCGTCCCGAACCCGAAGGCGCGCAGGCTGTCCTTGGCCAGCGGGTCGACGTCGCGGAGCGCGTACAGGGTGTTGATGAGGATCGGCCACAGGCACGCGTAGAAGATCAGCGACATCTTCATCCGGGTGGGGTCCGCGAACAGGATGAGGGCGAGCGGGATCAGCGCGACCGACGGGATCGGCCGCATCAGCTCGACCAGGACCCGTGCCGCGGTGCCGAGCAGCGGCACCGAGCCGAGCAGCACGCCCAGCGGCACCGCCACGAGCACCGCCAGCGCGAGGCCGCCGAGCCACGCCCGCAGCGTCGCCCCGACGTCCACCAGGAACTCCCCGTCCACCGCCAGCCGCCCCGCCTCCCGCAGGATGGTGGTCGCCGGGGGCAGCGCGGCCGGGTCGACGAGACCGGTACGGCTCAGGGTCTCGATGACGGCGGCCACGCCGACCGCCCCGGCGGCACCGAGAACGATCTGGCGGGGTCTCATGGGGTCTGCGCGATGAACGACTTGGCGTCGATGGGCTTGTCCACGTACTGGAACTCGCTCATCAGGTCGGCCACGCGCTGCAGGGCGGCGGCGTCCAGCGACGTCGGGTAGGTCCCCATGCTCATCGACGCCGCCACCTTCGCGTTGATGCCCTTGGCGTAGGTCGGCAGGACGGCCTCGACCACCTTGCGGTCGGCGGCCATGCCCTGCGCCTTCTGGAGCGCGCGCTGGAACGCCGCGACCGTCTTCGGGTTCTCCTTGACGAACTTCTCCGTCGCGGCGTACCCGGCGATCGGCAGGTCGGCGGTCTTGCCGGTGGCGAGGTCGGCGACCATCCGCGCGCCCATCGACTCCGCCATCTGGGTGCCGAACGGCTCGATCGCCTGGACGGCGTCCACGCTCTTGGACTTCAGCGCCTGCTCCATCGCCGGCGGCGCGACCTCGACGAACTCCTTGTCCTCGTCGAACCGCACGCCCGCCGGCGTCCCCGCCGCCCGGATCAGCAGGGTGCTGATGTTCCGCTTGGTGTTGACGGCGATCTTCTTGCCCGCCAGGTCGTTGATCGTCTTGTACGGGGAGTCGCCGCGCACCATCAGCGTGTGGGTCTTGGACGCGCTCCGGAACCCCTCCGCGACGATCTTCGGCTTGAAGCCCGGGTCCTTGGTGCCGGCCGTGAACAGCGAGACGTAGTTGCCGAAGCTGAAGTCGAGCCGGCCGCTCTTCAGCAGCGGGATGCCCGCCGCGCCGCCCTGGATGACCTGCGTCTTCACGGTGAGGCCCTCGGCCTTGAACAGTCCCTTGTCGATGGCCAGCTGGACCGGCGCGGTGTCGGCGACGGTCATGGTGCCGAGGGTGATCTCGGACTGCTCCAGGCCGTTGGCGGACTTCGGCTCGTCGGAGCCGCCGCAGGCCGCGGCGGCGAGGGCGAGCACGGCGGCGAGCGCGCCGCCGAGCACCGCGCGTCGGGGGTGGGGTACGGACATGGGGGTTGCTCCAATGTGACGGGGGTGATGGAGGTCCGCTAAGGAGTAGACCCGTACATTGCGGAATTGTCTGCCATGACACTCACATCGAGAAGGAACGGACCGTCGTACTCGAGCGCCTCGGCCATCGCGGCGTCCAGGTCGGCGGCGCTCGTGACGGCCCGTCCCGCGCAGCCGTGCCCGCGGGCCACGGCGGTGAAGTCGATGCCGGTGACGTCGGCGCCGACGATGTCCTCGATGCCGATCCGGCGGCCGAGCGCGCGGACCGCGCCGTAACCCCCGTTGTTGAGGACGATCACCGTCATCGGCAGCCGGTGCTGCGCGGCCGTCCACAGCGCCTGCACCGAGTACATGATCGCGCCGTCGCCGAGGACGCAGACGATCCGCTCGCCGGATCCGGCCAGGGCGCGCCCGACCGCCATGGGCAGGCTCCAGCCGAGCGATCCGCTGCCCATCGTGTAGAACCCGCCGGGCCGCGTCACGGGGAGCCGCGCGTGGAACATGTCCCGGTGGCTCGGGCACTCCTCCACGACGACGGCGTCCGCGGGCATCCGCTCCCGCAGCGTCTCGATGACCAGCGAGGCGTCCATCGGGTCGGAGACCGGCGGCTTCGCCAGGCGCGGCCGCGGCTCCGGCGCCCGCCGGTCGGCCTTGTCGACGCGTTCGAGCAGGCCGGTGATCCCGGTCCGGAGGGTGGTGAGGACGCCGACGCCGACCGGGGCCCACGCCAGCTGGTCGGGGTCGCAGTCGAAGTGGAACAGCCGCGTCCCCTCGGGCAGGAACGGCCCCTCGCTGTGCACGTGGTAGTTGAACACCGGCGCGCCGAGCACGAGCACGACGTCGTGCCCCTCCAGGCGCCGGGCGAGCTGGTCGCGGACGGGCGGCAGGAAGCCCTGGAACAGCGCGTGGTCCTCGGGGAAGCCGGACCGGCCCGACAGCGGGCTGATCCACACCGGCGCGCCGACGCGCTCGGCGAGGTCGACCACGAGCGGGAGCGCGTCCTCGTCCTCGACGCCGGAGCCGACGATGATGACGGGCCGCTCGGCGCCGTTCAGCGCGTCGGCCGTCTCGGCGAGCGCCGCGGGGTCGGCGGTGAAGCCGCCCCGGATCTCGCGGTGCGGGACGGGTTCGGCGGGCCGGTCCCAGTCGTCCTCAGGCACCGACAGGAAGACCGGGCCGCGGGGCGGCGTCATGGCCGTCCGGTACGCCTCGGCGAGCGCGGCCGGCACGTCCTCGGGGCGGGCGGGCTGCCGGCTCCACTTCACGTACGGGCGGGGGAACTGCTCCGGCTCGTCGGCGCCGAGGAACGGCCGGGTCGGCAGCATCGCGCGGGTCTGCTGCCCCGCGACGATGACCAGCGGCACCCGGTCGCGGTGGGCGGTGAAGACCGCGCCGAGCGCGTTGCCCACCCCGCCGGCGGAGTGCAGGTTGACCAGGGCGGCGTTGCCGGTGCCGATGGCGTGGCCCGCCGCCGCGCCCACCGCCACGATCTCCTGCAGCCCGAGCACGTACTCGAAGTCGGCGGGGAAGTCGCGCAGCATGCGCAGCTCGGTGGAGCCGGGGTTGCCGAAGACGGTCGTCATCCCGACCCGCCGGCAGTAGTCGAACACCGCGTCCCGGACCGTGAGTTCTGTCGTCATTCATCTGCCTTTCGCGCCCCGCGGTGCCAGCGGAGCGTCCGCCGCTCCACCGCGAGCAGGATGGTGTTGAACAGGTAGCCGAGGATGCCGAGCAGCACGATCACCGACCAGATGGTCGGGAGGTCGGACTGGCTCTGCGCGTTCGTCAGCTCGAAGCCGAGCCCGTCGGAGGTGCCCGGCAGCAGCTCGGAGAAGACCATCAGGATGAGGCCGAGCGACAGCGCCAGCCGCAGCCCCGCGAAGATCTTCGGCAGTGCCGCGGGGATGATGAGGAACCGGATCCGCTCCGCGGCCGACAGCCGGAACACCTCGGCCGTGGCGGCCTGCGTCTTGTCCACGCTGCGGACCCCGTCCACGGTGTTGAGCAGGACGGGCCAGACGGCGCCGAAGACGATCGAGGCGATCTGCATCTGCGTGCCGAGGTCGAACAGCACGATGAAGACCGGCACCACCGTCGGCGGCGGGATCGCGCGCGCGAACTGCAGGATCGGGTCGAGGTAGGCGAGCACGCGCTCGGACCGGCCGATGGCGATGCCGAGCACGACGCCGGCCACCACCGACAGCAGCAGCGCGACGGCCATCCGGCTCAGGCTCGGCGCGATGGAGTCGCCGGCGTCCCCGCCGAAGTACAGGTGCGCGGCCGGGCCGGAGAACCACATCTCCCGCATCCGGCCGACGATGTCGGACGGCGGCGGGAAGAACGGGCTCTCGGCGATCCGGGTCGCGGCCTCCCAGCCGGCGATGAGGACCACCAGCGGGAGCGCGCGGTGCAGCAGGCCGCGGACCAGCCGGCCCGCGACGCCGCGCGGGCGCGCGGCCCGCACGGTGAGGGCGGCCGCCGTCACGATGCACCACTCCCCTGTGCCTTGTGCCACCGGAACGCGCGGTTCTCGGCCTGCACCAGCACCATGTTGATGATCAGTCCGATGGTGCCGGCCCACACGGTGCCGGCGAGGACGTCGGTGTTGCCGTCCGGCACGGTGCCGGCCTGGGCGATGAACATGCCGAGGCCGTCGCCGAACCCGGAGAGGATCTCGGTGCTGACGGCGAGGATCAGCGCGATCGCCGCGGCGAGCCGCACGCCGGTCGCGATGAACGGGGCGGCGCTCGGCAGCGAGACCTTCAGCAGCACCTGCCACCGGCTGAAGCCGAAGGTGCGCAGCGTCTCCTTCGCCGTCGGGTCGACGTCGTGCAGCCCGTACATGGTGTTGAACAGGATCGGCCAGCTGGAGGCGTAGACGATGAGCGGCACCTCCATGCTGAGGCCGGAGCCGAGCAGCAGCCCGGCCAGCGGGATGAGCGCGACCGACGGGATCGGGCGAAGGAACTCCACGATGGCCCGGACCGCGGTGTTCACCGCGGGGACGCTGCCGAGCAGCAGCCCGAGCGGGACCGCGATGGCGGTCGCGATCAGCATGCCGAGCGCCCACGCGGTGAGCGTGACGCGCACGTTGAACAGGAAGTCGGAGTCGCCGAACAGCTCGACCGCGCGCACGGTGATGGTGGAGGCCGGCGGCAGATAGGAACGGTCCACAATCCCGGCTCTGCCGAGCAGCTCGCTCGCCAGGAACAGGACCGCCACCCCGGCGGCCCCCCGCGCCCACTTGCCGGGACGCGAGAGGCCACGGGGTGGCGTCGTCTGGTGTGCCATGGGGGAATCAGTGCTCGCCGGTCAGGACGTCGGCTGGAACAGGACGGACTTCATGTCGGGCTTCTGCTTGAGCAGGCCCGCGGTCAGCATGAGGTCCACGGTCCGCTGCATGCGGGTGGTGTTCAGCGAGGTCGGGTAGCCCGGCAGCGTGATGACGCCGGCGACCTTCGCGTCGATCTTGGTGTAGGTGGGCAGCGCCTGCTCGACGACCTTGCGGTCGCCGGTGGCGAGCTTCTGCGCCTTGATGATGGCCCGCTGGAACGCCGCGGCCGTCTTCGGGTTCTTCTGGGTGAACTCCTGGGTGCTGACGTAGCCGCTGATCGGCAGGTCGGTCACCGGCTCGGAGCCGCCGTCGACGGCCACCCGCGCGCCGAGCTTCTTCTCGGTGTCGGAGGTGAAGGGCTCCACGGCGTGGATCGCGTCGACCTGGCCCTTCTCCAGGGCGGTCGCCATCTGCGGGAAGGGCACCTGCACGTACTCGATCTTGGAGGCGTCGACGTTGTTGGCCTTCAGGATCGCGTCCAGCGTCAGCGACTGGATGTTGTTCAGGATGTTGACCGCGACCTTCTTGCCCTCCAGGTCCTTGGGGGTCTTGATCTTGGAGTCGGACTTGACCAGCAGGTCGAAGGTGTGCGAGGCCAGCGTCGCGCCCTCGGCGACCACGCTCAGCTTGAGCGTGCCCTTCTCGTTGGCCTGCAGGAACGACACGTAGTTGGCGCCGGCGATGACGTTCACGTCGCCCTTGATCAGCGCCGGGATGGCCTGGGTGCTCTGCTGGACGGGCTTGATCTCGACCTTGAGGCCCTCGGCCTCGAACAGCTTCTGCTTCTGGGCGATGTAGACCGCCACGTTGTCGGCCAGCGGGAGGGCCGCCACCGTCATCGTGTCCTTCTCCAGACCCTGGCCGCCCTTGGCGGAGTCGTCGGAGTCGCCGCAGCCCGCCGCGGCGGACAGGACCAGGGCGAAGGCACCGACCAGTGCTGAAAGACGGAGGGATTGCCGCATGGGCACTCCTTAACTCGCGGGGGAAGTTGCTTCGGCGGGGCCGCCGGTCGGGACTTGTGAGCCGGAGGAACGACTGTAGCCACCGCACCGCCACGCCTGAAGATCACGTTCGAGGGAGGGTATCGCGAAGTGTGCGACTTGAGTGGTTTGGCTCCGAATTGCGTGACTTTCTTGTGTCCTGGCGGCCGGTGTCCGGGCGGCGCCCGCCGCTCCCCGGCCGCCGGGAAGGGTCCCCTGGTCGAGCCGCCGCCGCCCGCCGGCGGACGTCCCGGCCGCGGGCGCCGGGAGGCCCGGAACCCCGCGGGGCTGCGGGTTCCCGCGTTGTCGAATATGGCGTCCAATGGCGCGCCGAAGTCACCGGGGCATTCCCGGAGGGCCTGATTGGACGCCGGCGGTGACAATCCAGCGCCATTCCAATTCGGAGAGTAACTGGTCACGGTCCGGTTGCGATGTACTTTCCCCTTCCGTTCACCGAAAGGAATGGAGCCATCAGCCGATGTCACGGTGCGTGACCATCGCATTGCGGTACGCGCGGACACCGTCCGTGATCGTCCATGCTCAGGAAAACGGACATATGGGTATAAAGTCACGATCGCTCCATTGGTCTATAACCGCTGACCTATGGTCCTTTGCGGCCTATCCGGGAATGTGCTGCAATGTCGTGCGCCGAGGGTGGAGGTGAGGTCGCTTTAACCCTGCGCGCCTATGAGGCCACGGAGAGTGCGACATCGTGTGGAGAGGGTGTTAGCGGCGGATGCAACCAAGCGACGAAGGTCGCGACGGTCCTCGACCAGGTAACGTCGAGGTTCAGTCGGACCGTTCGACACGGTCAGGCAGCAGGCTGAGCCTGCGGAACTGGCGTGTGCCACAGCGGCTGATCGTGCTGGTCCTGGTTCCGACGGTCGCCGCCGTCGTGCTCGCCGGGGTGCGCATTTCCAGCTCCCTCAGCGAGGCGGAGACGTACGGGCGCGTCGAGCAGATGGCCGAGCTGGGCGAGGGGATCACCCGCTTCGTCCAGGAGTTCGCGGCCGAGCGGGACATGGCCGTGGAGTACAGCGCCGCGGGCCGCGCCGGCGCGCTGCTGCCGGAGCTGCAGGCCCAGGAGCGGCGGACCGACGCCCAGGTCGCGGCGGTGCGGTCGGCCGCGAACGCGATCGACGGCTCCTACGGCTCGGAGGCCGTCCGCGACGCCCGCGCGGTGCTCAGCCGGCTGGACGGGATCACGGCCCTGCGCTCCCTGGTCGTCGGTACCAAGGTCCCGGCCTTCATCGTGCTGCAGAAGTACACCGGGGCCACCAGCGAGCTGATCGCGGTCCTCGACGGTATCTCCCAGAACGCGGCCGACGACCGGCTCGCGGAGGCGAGCCGGGCCCTCGGCGCCCTCGCCCGCGCCAAGGAGGCGGTCTCGCGCGAGCGGGCCCTGCTCCTCGTCGGCGCGCGGTCCCGGCAGCTGGCGGCCGACGAGCTGAACGAGCTCCGGGCGGCGCGCGCGCAGGAGGACAGCGAGCTCGCCGCCTTCCGCGACTCCGCGACGCTGGAGCAGGTCCAGCTGTACGAGGACACCGTCGTCGGCACCAAGATCGACCAGGCCCGGCTGCTGCGGCAGCGCGTCATCTCCGGCGTCGCCACCACCGGCGGGCCGCTGTCGCGCACGCTCGGCACCGCGCGCTCACCCAAGCTGCTCCGCGACTCGATGACCAGCATGATCGACAAGATGCGCGAGGTCGAGACGCGGCTGGCGAGCGACATCAGGGCCAGGAGCGACGACAAGGGCGCGGCGGCCCGGACGTCCTCGATCACCGACGCGGTCATCATCGCCGCGCTGCTGGCCATCGTGCTGCTGATCACGATCGTGATGGCGCGGTCGCTGGTGCGGCCGCTGCGCCGGCTGCAGGTCGGCGCGCTGGACGTCGCCAGCACCCGGCTGCCCGGGCTGGTCGACCGGCTGCGCGATCCGGAGGCCGCCGCCGGCGGCATCGAGGTCGAGCCGATCGACATCGACTCCACCGACGAGATCGGCCAGGTCGCGCGGGCCTTCGACGAGGTCCACCGCGAGGCGGTCCGGCTCGCGGCCGACGAGGCCGTCCTGCGCGGCAACATCAACGCGATGTTCGTCAACCTCTCCCGGCGCAGCCAGTCGCTCATCGAGCGCCAGCTGCGGCTGATCGAGGAGCTGGAGCAGAGCGAGCGCGACGAGGAGCAGCTCGCGAGCCTGTTCCGGCTGGACCACCTGGCGACCCGCATGCGGCGCAACTCGGAGAACCTCCTCGTCCTCGGCGGCCAGGAGCAGGTGCGGCGCTGGAACAAGCCCGTCCCGCTCATCGACGTCGTCCGGGCGTCGCTGTCCGAGGTGGAGCAGTACGAACGGGTCGCGCTGCGGGTTCAAGGCGACATGGCGGTCACCGGCCCCGTCGTCAACGACCTCGTCCACCTGCTGGCCGAGCTGGTGGAGAACGCCACCGCGTTCTCCTCCGAGCACACCAAGGTCACCGTCTCCGGGCAGATGCTCAGCGGCGGCGGCTGCATGCTGCAGATCACCGACAACGGCGTGGGCATGTCGCCCGAGGAGCTGGAGCAGGCCAACTGGCGGCTCGCGAACCCGCCGGTCATCGACTTCTCCGCGGCGCGCCGCATGGGCCTGTTCGTGGTCGGCCGCCTGGCCGTCCGGCACGGCATCCGGGTCGAGCTGCGCGCCGCCCAGGGCGGCGGGCTCACCGCGTTCGTCGTGCTGCCGGACGCCGCGATCAGCGCCGGCGAGTCCGGCGGCATCGGCGCCCGCGGGCTCGGGCCCCGCGAGTCCGGCTCGCACGGCCAGCTCTCCCCGCTCACCGCGACGGCCGCCGACCGGCCCGCCGCGGCGGGCGGCGCGTTCCGCCAGGACGGCTACGGGGCCGCCGGGTCGCCGATGGGCGCCCCGTCCGGCGGGACCGGCGGGCACCCCATGGTCGGCGGCGGCACCGGGCCGCTGCGCTCGCTCCGCGGCGGCACCGACGCCCAGCCGATCATCGGCGAGACCGGCCCGATCCCGGTCGGCGGCTTCTCCGGCACCGACGCCCAGCCGACGGTGCCGCCGCCCATCGAGCGGCGCCCGCCGCGCGACCGGCTCCGGGCGCAGGAGACCCGCCAGCCGGCGGACGACCCCTACCAGCCCGGCGACCGGCAGCGGCCGCGCCGGCCGGGCGAGCTGCCCATCCGCGAGCCGGGGGCGAATCTGCCCGACCGCCCGTCCGACGACGGCGCCCCGAACGGGCTGTTCCAGCCGCGCGGCGAGCGCCCGCAGGAGCCCGCCGCCCCCGCCGCCCCCGGCACCGCCGGGACCAACGGCTCCGGCTACCGGCCGGGCGGCCGCACCGGCCCGCAGTCCGTCGTCCCGGAGGCGCAGCCGGCGGTGCCGGAGCCCCGCTCCGCGCGCCAGATCCCGTGGGAGACCGGGCCGCTGCCGGTCGAGTCGCTCCCCGCGGCCGACGGCTACGCCTACTCCGACGGCGCGGCGCCGGCCCCGATGGAGGAGTACGCGCCGGAGCCGCCCGCCCCCGAGCCCGCCATGCGGGCCGCGGCGCCGCCGCCCGCGCCGGCCGAGCCGGCGGGGCCGCCGCGGATGCCCGAGCGGTCGCCCATCTTCGACGCGATGCAGTCCGAATGGTTCCAGCGCAGGTCCGGAGGGTCGTCCGGGGAGGATCCGGTGAAGGGTTGGGAATCGCCCGCGGACGCGGGTTTCCGCGCCGCCGAGGCCGCCCGGCGGCCGGTGGCGACGTCCCGAACGAACGTGGGGCTCCCGAAGCGGGTGCCCGGCAAGAACCGCGTGCCCGGAGCGGTCGGCCGCACCCCCGCGGGGGCCGCGCAGCCGGCCGGCGCCGCGCAGCCGCCGGCGGCGCCGCCGCCGGGAGGCCCGTTGCCGGGCGGGACCGGCCCGGTGCAGTCTGTGCAGGGACAGCAGCTCCCGGCGCCGCAGGGACCGCAGGTCCCCGGCCAGGAGGGGCCCGGCCAGTCGGCCGACGTGGTACGCAGCCGTTTCGCGAGCCTGCAGCGCGGCGTCCACCGGGGACGCAACGAGGCTCGAGGCACAGGAACTTCAGGTGAGGCGCCGTCACAGGGTGACGGCGAGACAGGAGGCACGCGGTGAGCGGGCAGGATCTCAACTGGTTGGTGACGAACTTCGCCGACCGTGTCGCGAAGGTCGCGCACGCCGTCGTGGTCTCCTCGGACGGGCTGCCGATGGCGTACTCGTCGGGGTTCCCGCCCGAGCGCGCCGACCAGCTGTCGGCGATCGCCTCGGGGCTGATGAGCCTCACCCAGGGCGCGGCGAAGATCTTCGACGCGGGCGGGGTGAACCAGACCGTCGTCGAGATGGACCGCGGGCTGCTGTTCGTCATGTCCATCACGAACGGGTCGGTGTTCGCGGTGCTGGCGGCGCCGGACTGCGACCTCGGGCTGGTCGCCTACGAGATGACGCTGCTGGTCGAGCGGGTGGGCCGGGCGCTGACCCCCGCGCTGCGCACCCAGGAGCAGCAGCCGCCCTACTCCGGGCCGTCCGTGACCGAGATGGGCGCAGGCCCCGCCCGCTATTGATCGTGACTGACTCTGACGGAGGTCGGCGACATGGATCGAGGCAGTCACTACGGAGGCGCCCCCGGCGGGCCGGGCGGCTCCGGACGCTGGCCCGGTGACCAGGGCCGGGCGCCGGGCCGCCCGCCCGAGCGGGACGAGGGCGAGGGCAGTTCGCTGGTGCGCCCCTACGCGGTCACCGGGGGGCGCACGAAGCCGCGCTACGACCTGGCCATCGAGGCGCTGGTCACCGCGGCGCCCTACCCGCCCCGGGACGTGGCCGTGCTGACCCCCGAGTACCGGGCGATCATGGATCTGTGCCGGTCCGCCCGCTCGGTGGCCGAGGTGTCCGCGCTGCTGCGCCTGCCGCTCGGCGTGGCGCGCGTGCTCGTCGCCGACATGGCCGTCGAGGGCCTGCTGCGGCTGCACCAGTCGCAGCCCGCAACCACCGCCGGCGGACAGCCGGACATCCGCTTGCTAGAAAGGGTGCTCAGTGGCCTTCGGAAGCTCTGACCAGGTCCCGCCCCCCGGGCCGCACGGCGGAGAGGCCGAGCTGACCTCGGTCAAGATCGTCGTCGGTGGCGGATTCGGCGTCGGGAAGACCACGTTCGTCGGCTCGGTCTCGGAGATCATGCCGCTCACCACCGAGGCGGTGATGACCGCGGCCAGCGCCGACGTGGACGACCTGTCGGCCGTGCCGGACAAGACGACCACGACGGTCGCGATGGACTTCGGGCGCGTGTCGCTCGACAGCGAGCTGATCCTGTACCTGTTCGGCACCCCCGGGCAGCACCGGTTCTGGTTCATGTGGGACGACCTGGTCCGCGGCGCGATCGGCGCCGTCGTGCTGGTCGACACCCGCCGGCTGGAGGACTGCTTCGCCGCGGTGGACTACTTCGAGGAGCTCGGCCTGCCGTTCGTGGTGGGCGTCAACGGGTTCCACGGCGAGTTCCAGTACGCCGTGGAGGACATCCGCGAGGCGCTGTCGATCAGCGCGCACGTGCCGATCGTGCAGTGCGACGCGCGGAGCCGCGAGTCCACCAAGCAGGTGCTGATCACGCTGGTCAAGCACGCGATGACGGTGCACGCCGGCGGTGCGCACGCCGCCGCGCCCGCCCCGCAGCCCGGTTCCACCTCCCCGAGCTGGACCTAGCCGCC
Source organism: Actinomadura geliboluensis (assembly GCF_043197915.1). Classification (NCBI taxonomy): domain Bacteria; kingdom Bacillati; phylum Actinomycetota; class Actinomycetes; order Streptosporangiales; family Thermomonosporaceae; genus Actinomadura; species Actinomadura geliboluensis. The sequence continues at coordinate 307,822 of NZ_JBICUA010000003.1, forward strand.
CGCGCCGCCCGCCGGGGGCGCGGGCGCCGGGTTACGGTCGCGTAGGTCGTATGCACGATGCATGATTAATGGTCGTGTTCGATCATGTTGACGCGTATGGGGGGTTTGCGGTGAGCGAAGTGGAGCGGATCCGGACGTACGTGGCCATCGGCGATAGCTTCACCGAGGGCCTCAACGACCCCTATCCGGGCGAGGACGACGTGTTCCGCGGGTGGGCCGACCGGCTCGCGGAGCACATCGCCGCCCACAGCCCCGGTCTGCGCTACGCCAACCTCGCCGTCCGCGGCAAGCTCGTCCGGCAGATCGTGGACGACCAGGTGCCGCACGCCGTCGAGCTCGCCCCCGACCTCGTCACGCTGTGCGCCGGCGGCAACGACATGATCCGGCCGGGCGCCGACCCGGACGCGCTCGCGGTCGTGTTCGACGACGCGGTCCGCCGGCTGCGCGCCACCGGCGCCCGGGTCGTGGTCTTCACCGGCTTCGACACCCGCGGCCTGCGCTCGGGCCACCGGATCCGGGGCAAGGCGGCGACCTACAACATGCACCTGCGGGCCATCGCCGACCGCCGCGGCTGCGACGTCGTCGACCTGTGGCCGCTGCGCGCGTTCGACGACCCCCGCGCCTGGCACGAGGACCGCCTGCACCTGTCGCCGGAGGGGCACCGCCGCATGGCACTGCTGGTCGCCGGCGCGATCGGCGTCCCGGTCGAGGGGGACTGGCGCGAGCCCTGGCCGCCGCTGGACCGCGCCGACTGGCTGACCATGCGCCGCGAGGACGTCCGCTGGGCGCGCACCTACCTCGTCCCGTGGATCGGGCGCCGCGCGACCGGCCGCTCGTCCGGCGACGGCCGCGCCCCGAAGCGCCCCACGGCCCTCCCGCTGTAGGGCCGCCCCCCGGGGCCGGGCGCTCCGGTCAGCCGGCGAGGGCCTCCTGCAGGGTCTCGGTCACGGGGATCCGGCGGTGCAACCCGGTGATCTCCAGGGCGCGGCGGACGATCGGGCGAGGGCCGGCGAGGGTGAGGCTGCCGCCGGCGGCCGTCGCGGCCTTGTAGCAGGCGACGATGACCGACAGGCCGTTGGAGTCCATGAACTCCAGCTCGGCGAGGTCGAGGACGAGGTGCTCGCCGTGCTCGCGGCGGGCCTCGTTCAGCTCCCTGCGGAGGTCTTCCGAGCAGGCGATATCGAGTTCCCCGCGCAGCCGGACGACGGCTCGCCCGCCGTCGGCGCGCGTGGTCACTTCCCAAGGTGGCACGGGGGGTTCCCCTCCTGTGAGCCCAGCGTCCGGCGGAGGGCCGTCCGGCGGATGCTTTCCATCTGACAACTATCACCGACGCCCGCGCGCCTGCCAACCCGCCGCGACGGGGGTGTGTCCGTGTGTGCCGGGTCATAGGGTGCTGTCGGACGTGATCGCCCCCGCCGCTGTACAGGAGACGCGACTTGAGTGCCCCCCGGCTGCCGGACCATCTCGAAGTGCTGCTCACCGAGGAACCCGTACTGGACGTGTACGCGTACGGGCCCTGGCGCGTACCGGACGGCCTGTACGAGGAGATCCGCGAACGGGCGGTCGCCTACAACACCGACAAGCGCGCGGTCGTGCTGACCCGGCGGCTCAGCGACTTCTACGGGGACGGCACCAGCGCGGCGGGGGCCGAGCAGTGGTCGCTGCTGACGTTCCTGCTGGGGGCGTCGGCGGTGCGCGGCGGGTCGCGCGGCGACGTCGACTACGAGCTGCTGTCGGACTTCCTGGCGACGCCGGAGCCGGCGGTGCGCGACCCGCTGGCCTGGTTCACCCAGGGCGGGCGGTGGCGGCCGCCCGGCCTGTGGCTGCCCGAGCCGGCCGGGGACGACCCCGAGCGCCGAACGGTGATGTTCGAGCTGGCGCGGGCCGGGCTGGACGTCTTCGCGGGGCTGGAGCCGGTGGAGCGGCGCCGCGCGGCGCTGGCCGAGCTGTTCGACCGGCGCGCCGCCGACCCGGAGCTGCGCGAGGCGGACATGGCCGTCCCCAACCGGCGGCTGGAGGACGCCTGGACCGCCGGGCTGACCGACGCGGAGCTGGCCGTCCTGCCGGAGCTGGCGGGCCCGGTCGGGTACCTGGGGTGGGCGTGCCAGGGCCTGGACGCCGCGCACGAGCGGCTCGCCGCATCGGTCGCCGACGGGGACGAGGCCGACGCCGCGCTGGCCCGGCTGCTGCTGGCGGCCGAGGCCCAGGTCGTCCCGGCCGAGCTGGCGGTCGTGCTGGGCACCGCCCGCTACGAGAACGTGGAGGAGCGGTTCCGCGCCGCGCGCGAGGGGTTCTCGGCGGAGGCGTGGCAGGGCGACGTGCGCGCCTGGCTGGCGCGCGGCCTCGTCGCGGGGGAGGCCGACGCCGCCCGCGCCTGGCTCGACATGGCCGTGCGCCTCACCGGCGCGGTGCAGGGGCTGCCCGACGCGCCGGTCACGCCGAAGTGCCGCGTCCCGGTGCGCCCCTTCCAGGCCGACCTGCGCCGGCTGTTCACCGCCCGCCGCATCCTCCACGTGCCGTCGTTCGGGACCGGCGACAAGGATGCGGCCGCCGCGGCGGAGCGCCCCGGACGCGCCGCGCCGCCGGAGCCGGGGCTCGTCGGGCAGCCGGAGCTCACCCGGGTGCTGCGGGACGCGGTGACGGCCCGGCTGGCGGGCGAACGGGCCGTCCGGCTGCTCGTCACCGGCCCCGAGGGCACCGGCAAGGGCACCGCCGCCGAGGCCGTCGAAGAGCTGCTGGCCGCGCGCGGCGCCGTCCGCGAGGCGCTGTGGATCTCCGACCAGGTGTTCGCGTCGCTCGGCGTGAGCGACGCCGTGCTGTGGCTGCAGGCCCGCGTCCGCGACTGCCTGGAGGGGCGCATGCTCCTCGTCGTGGACGACCTGGAGAAGCTCGCCGCGAGCGAGCGCTGCGGCGCCGCCGCCGTGGAGGAGCTGCGGCGGCTCATGGCCCGCGCGCCGTCCCTCGACGTCGTCGCGCTGTGCCGGCCCGGCGGCGACCGCCGGTTGTTCGACGCCAACCCGGCGCTGGTGCGCGCGTTCGACGTCGCCCGCACCCGCGACTTCGGCGAGGACGACTTCGCCGAGCTGTTCACGCTCGCGGTCGCGCGGCGCGGCGGCCGCACCGCGCCGGAGGCCGCGGCGGCCGCGGGCGCGCTGCTGCGCCGGACGCCGCCGCTGCGGAACCTGCGCGGCGCCCGGCTCGCCGACCACATGGCGGGCCAGGCCGTCGCCGCGGCCCGCGCGCGGGCCGCGGACGCCGGCGCCGACGGGGTCGAGGTCACCGCCGCCGACCTGCCGCAGCGCCTCGTCGCGGGCCGCCCCGCCGAGACCGACCCGCTCGCCGAGCTGGCCGCCTGCGTCGGCATCGACCCCGTCAAGCGGGAGGTCGACGCCCTGATCGCCGAGGCCGAGGCGGCGCGGCTGCGCCGGGAGGCGGGCATGACGGCGCGGGCCCGCCCCCGGCACCTGGTCTTCACCGGCAGCACCGGCACCGGCAAGGGCAAGGTCGCCCGGATCCTCGGCCGGATCTACGCCGACCTCGGCGTGCTGTCGTCCGGCCACCTCGTCGAGGTGGAGCGCGCCGACCTGCTCGGCGAGTACGCCAGCGAGAGCGTGCTGCGGGTGCGGCGCGCGGTGGAGCAGGCGCACGGCGGCGTCCTGCTGGTCCGCGACGCGCACGCGCTGGTGTCGGTGTCGGCGGACGCGGCGCGCGGCCGGGAGGTGCTGGACGTCCTGCTGACCAGCGTCCAGGCCCACACCGAGGACCTCGTCGTCGTGCTGACCGGCCCGCACGCGGAGATGAACGGGCTGCTCAAGGCGCATCCCGAGCTGGCCGCCCACTTCCCCCGCACGATCCGGTTCGCCGACCTCACCGACGACGAGCTGGTGCAGGTGTTCGCGGCCAAGGCCGCCGCGTCGGGGTTCGAGCTGGCCCCCGGCGTGCTGGACAAGGTCCGCGCGCTGGTCGAGGCGGCGCCGCACGAGCGGAGCCTCGGCAACGTCCGCATCATGACCAACCTGCTGGACCGGGCCGTCGCGATGCAGGGCCGCCGCGTCCTCGCCGACGGCATCGTGGACGAGACCGAGTCCCTCGACGTGATCCTGCTGGAGGACGTCCCCGACACGCTGACCCGCGGCCGCGACGACGTGCCCGGCGACCCGCTCGCCGAGGTCGAGCGGCTGATCGGGCTCGCCGACATCAAGCGTGAGGTGGCCGCGCTCGTCGCGGAGGTCCGCGCCGAGCAGCTGCGCCGCGACGCCAAGGTGTCGCCCGCGCCCCCGGCCCGGCACATGGTGTTCAGCGGCAACCCCGGCACGGCCAAGACGACGATCGCGCGGCTGATCGCCGCCGTCTTCGCCCGGCTCGGCCTGCTGTCGTCCGGGCACCTGGTGGAGGTCACCCGCGCCGACCTCGTCGCCGAGTTCGTCGGGCAGACCGCGCCGCGGGTGCGGGGCGCGGTCGAGCGCGCCCTCGGCGGCGTCCTGTTCGTCGACGAGGCGTACGCGCTGTCGTCGGCGGGCGGCGACCGGCGCGACTTCGGCCACGAGGCGATCGCCGAGCTGCTGCGGCTGATGGAGGAGCACCGCGGCGACCTGGTCGTCATCGTCGCCGGCTACGACGCCGAGATGGAGCGGTTCCTGGAGGCCAACCCGGGCCTGGCGTCCCGGTTCCCGAAGAAGCTCCGCTTCCCGGACTACACCGACGACGAACTCGTCACGATCTTCGAGTTCATGGCGGCCGAGGCCGGGTTCGCGCTCGCGCCCGGGGTGCTGGACGCGCTGCGCGAGCGCGTCGCCGCGCAGCCGCGCGGCTCCTCCTTCGGCAACGCCCGGCTCGTCCGCAACCTGCTGGAGGCGGCGATCTCCCGGCAGGCCCAGCGCATCACCGCGGGCGACGACGCGGGCCGCGAGGTCGACCCGGCGGAGGTGGTGCTGCTGCGGTCCGAGGACCTGCCCGACGCGCCGCCCCGCGCGGACGAGGGCGGCTACGGCCTCTACATCTAGCCCGCCTGCGCGGTCTCCTGCGGGCCGCCGGCGCCGTAGGCGGCGGCCTGCAGCGAGTACAGGTCGGCGTAGAGGCCGCCGCGGGCCATCAGCGCGGCGTGGTCGCCCTCCTCGCTCACCTCGCCGCGCTCCAGGACGTAGATCCGGTCGGCGTAGCGGACGCTGGCGAGCCGGTGCGTGATCAGCAGCACGGTCCGGCCGTCGGCGTGCGTGCGGATCCGCTCGAACAGCTGGTGCTCGGCCCGCGCGTCCAGCGCCGCGGTCGGCTCGTCGCAGATCAGCAGCGGCGCGTCCCGGAAGAAGCCGCGGGCGACCGCGAGCCGCTGCCACTGCCCGCCGGACAGGTCGGCGCCGCCCTTGAACCGGCGGTCCAGCAGCGTCCCGTATCCGCGGGCGAGCTCCGCGACGACCTCGTCGGCGCCGGACGCGCGGGCGGCGGCGAGCATCGCGGGGTCCTCGCCGCCGTCCTCGCCGTCCTCGCCGGCCCCGTTCGCGGCGCGGTCGCGGCCCCGGCCCATGGTGATGTTCTGGCGGGCGGTCATCGGCCAGTGCGTGTACTCCTGCGCGATGACGGCGATGCGCTCCCAGACGTCCTGCGGGGGGACGTCCGTCAGCGGCACGTCGTCCCACCGCACCTCGCCGGAGTCCGGGTCGTACAGGCCCGCCATGATCTTGGCGAGGGTCGTCTTGCCGGAGCCGTTCTCGCCGACGAGCGCGACCACCTCGCCCCTGCGCAGGTCCAGCGAGACGCCGTTGAGGGACGGCGCGTCCGCGCCCGGGTAGGTGAACACGACGTCGCGGACGCGGATGTGCGCGAAGCCGTCCGGCAGCCGCCGGCGCTCCTCCGCCGGGGCGGGCGCGAGGGCGCGGTGCGGGATCCGCTGCTCGGCGGCGGCGCAGAACGCGACGTAGTCGCCGAAGTACAGGCCCTCCTCGTAGCACCGGTTGACGGCGAACACCAGGTTGGCCAGGGACGACTGGCCCGTCCGGATCGCGAGCACCGCCGTGCCCGCGACCGCCAGCGGCACTGCGCCCTTCCACAGCATGAACCCCAGCGCGACGTAGACGAGCGCCGTCGCGACGCCCTTCAGCATGTCGCCGGTGACCTTCACGACCAGCTGGCGGCGCGCCACGTCCAGCTCCACGCTCCGCTGGTAGGAGGCCGACCTGTCGTACTGGTCCAGCAGGAAGCCGCGCATCGTGAACGACCGCACCTCGGCGGCGTGCTGCCGGTCGACCATCAGCTCCGACAGGATCCACTTGCGCCGCGTCACCCCGATGAGGGACAGCATCATCACGTACCGCATCCGCGCGCTGCGCAGGGACGCCCACCCCTCCGGGACGGCGGTCAGCAGGAGCAGCGGCAGCAGCAGCGGGTGCAGCACGCCGAGCGTCCCGGCGGCGGCGACCATGCCGATGGCGCCGGTGAGCACGTCCACGGCGTGCTGGACGACCATGGGCGCCGACACCATGCCGCGCCCCTGGGCGCGCTTCAGGTCGTCCAGGAAGTCGGAGTCGTCCAGCGCGGTCATGTCCACCGCGGTCGTCGCCTCGTAGAGGCGCAGCTCGACCAGCCGCTCGACCTGCGGCTCCAGCCGCGCCTGCGCCCATCCGGCGCCGGCCTGGAGCGCGGCCCGCAGCGCCACCGCGCCCGCGACGAGCGCCAGCGACGGCAGCGCGTCGCGGACCCGGGACGGCGTCGGCGCCGCGCTGAACAGGGCGGTGAGCACCCCGGTCGTGGCCAGCAGCCAGAACGCGGTGAAGAACCCGGCGGCGACGTTGAGCGAGACCGTGGTGATCGTGTCGGGGGGGGGCGGGCCCGCCCCCCCCCCCCCCCCCCCCCCCCCCCCCCCCCGCCTGCGCGAGCGTCGCCGGGAACCGCCGCGCGATCGTGCCCAGCCCCGTCTCGGTGAGTTCCTTGTCACGTGCGTGCCAGGTGAGGATCACCTCCGGAAGCCCCGGGTCGGCGGGGGCCGCCCGGCGGCGCCGGTTCCTCCCGCGCAGCGTGAACCGCCTGGATAAACGCCGTCCCGCACCCATGCGCCGCCCTCCGCGCGTCCCGCCGGATTACTCCCCGCCGGGGGCAGTGTGCGCCTTAAGGGGGATGGTGTCCGCTTCATTCGTCACAGAGCGCGGTGATTTGTTCAAGTGGACAATCATGCGGCGGAGGGACGCGCCGCACCCTCAGTGTTGTCTAAGGTCTACGCATGAACGACGGCCGGTCGCACCAGCAAGCCGCCTACGGACGGGATCCGTACGGAGACCGCTACGACCCGTACGACGACCCGTACGCGGGTGACCAGCTCGCCGGAGGGCGGCACGACCGGGGCGGCCCGTACGACGGCGCGCCGGTCCGGCGCCGCCGGCGGCGGCGCTGGCCGCGGGTGCTCGGCGCCGTCGTGGTCGTGCTGCTGCTGGTCGTCGTGGGCGGGTACTTCTACATGGACTCGCGGCTCAAGCGCGAGTCGGTGCTGGTCGACTACCCCGGCCGCGTCGCCGACACCCCGGGCACGACCTGGCTGGTCGTCGGCTCCGACAGCCGCGAAGGCCTGTCGAAGGACGACCAGAAGCGGCTCGCGACCGGGTTCGCCGGCGGCCGCCGCACCGACTCGATGATGCTGCTGCACTACGGCTCCGGCGGGACGTCGCTGATCAGCCTGCCGCGCGACTCCTACGTCCCGATCCCGGGGCACGGGTCGAACAAGCTGAACGCGGCCTTCGCGTTCGGCGGCCCCAAGCTGCTCGTGCAGACCGTGGAGAAGGCCACCGGCCTCCGCATCGACCACTACGCGGAGATCGGCTTCGGTGGCTTCGTGGGCGTGGTCGACGCCGTCGGCGGCGTGGACATCTGCGTCAAGGACGACATCAAGGACCCCAAGGCGGGGCTCGACCTCAAGGCCGGCTGCCAGACGCTCAACGGCGGGCAGGCGCTCGGCTACGTGCGGACCCGCAAGTTCGCCCGCGCCGACCTGGAGCGCGTGGAGCACCAGCGCCAGTTCTTCGCCGCGCTGATGAAGAAGGCCACGAGCCCCGGGACGATGCTCAACCCGTTCCGCGGCGTCCCGCTGGCGATGAACGCCACCAGCAACTTCCTGGTGGACGAGAACGACCACCTGTACGACCTGGTCCGCATGATGTGGGCGATGAAGGGCGTGAGCGGCGGCAGCGGCGTGACCACGACGGTCCCGATCGGCGGCAGCGGCAGCTCGGCGGCGGCCGGCTCGTACATCACCTGGGACAGGGCCAAGGCGTCCAAGCTGTTCGACGCCCTCAAGCAGGACCAGCCCATCCCGCAGGACGTCATCACCAAGTGACGGGGAGCCGCCCGCCGGCACTCCTTGGCTACAGTCGGATTATGGCCGATGTGACGCCGGACGGCGCGGACCTGGACGAGCTGTCCTCCAAGGAGCTGTACGAGCGGGCGATGGACCTGGCCAGGCGGCGGCGGGACGTCGGCTTCCTGTGGGAGCTGCTGCGCGCGATCCCGGCCGCCGCGGCGGCGACGGGCGAGGTCGACCGCGCCGAGTTCGACCTGTTCCACGGCCTGTCGCTGCTGGAGGAGTTCACGCACGCGGGGGAGGGCGAGGTCGGCGAGGCGCTCCGGCCGCTCTACATCGGCTACCTCGCCGAGCACGCCAACCGGACCTGACCGTCTCTTTGCCCTCTCTTGATCTCTGTTCTGCCGCCCCTGGGAATCACTCTGCGTAGGCAAGCGACCGCAGAGGGTGGTTGAAGTGAACAAGAAGCATATGAAGATCGCCGCCATCGCCTTCGTGGCGTGGTACGTCATCAGCAGGCCCCAGGGGGCGGCGACTCTGGTGAACAACGCCCTGAGCGGCCTCGGGAGCGCGGCGGAGTCGTTGTCGCAGTTCATGAGCGCCATCCCGAGCTGACCGACGGCTCCCGGGCCCCGTACCCCCGGCGGTGCGGGGCTTCTTCGCGTCCGGGCGACCAAGCGGTGGCGCGCGCGTCACAGTAAAATCCCGCTTTGCGGGCAGACGCCGCTGGGCACAATTGGATCGGGTCAGTTGTGTCGCGCGCTACAACCAGGGACGGGCGTAATGAACAAGAAGAACTTGCGCTATGTGGCGATCGCCTTCGTCATCTTCTACTTGCTGAGCTCCCCGACCGACGCCGCGGGCGTGGTCAACAACGCCCTCGACGAGCTGGGCAACGCGGGCAACCAGCTCGCCGCCTTCGTGAACGCCTTGGGCTAGGACGACGGCGGCCGGGGCCGGTCGGGGGAGGCATCTCCTAAGATCGGCCTCATGTCTGTCTTCGACGTAGAGATCGACGGTCTGCGGGGCGGCTCCGCGGACCTCGCGCAGTACCGGGGCAAGGCCGTGCTCGTCGTCAACGTCGCGTCCAAGTGCGGCCTCACCCCGCAGTACTCCGGCCTGGAGCGGCTGCAGGAGCGCTACGCGGAACGCGGCTTCACCGTCCTCGGCGTGCCCTGCAACCAGTTCATGGGCCAGGAGCCCGGCACCGCCGACGAGATCGCCGAGTTCTGCTCGGCGACGTACGGCGTCACCTTCCCGATGACCGAGAAGGTCGAGGTCAACGGGGACGGTCGGCACCCGCTGTACCAGGGCCTCGTCGACGTCCCCGACGCCGAGGGGTACACCGGCGACATCCGGTGGAACTTCGAGAAGTTCCTCATCGCCCCGGACGGCGCGGTCGCCGCGCGGTTCGCGCCGCAGACCGAGCCGGAGACCGACGAGGTCACCGGCGCCATCGAGAAGAACCTGCCCGCCTGATCCCGGACGCGCCCTCCGCGCTCCGGGGGGCGCGCCGGCGCGGGGCGGGCGCGGCGCGGGCGGTGTGAATCGCGCCACACCGCGGCCCGGTTGCCCTCTATTCGATGACCCGTCTAACTTGGCAGTCCCGCGCGGCGACGCGAGTCCCGCGCGACGACGTGGAGGTGCCCATGCGCGGATGGACGGCGAACGACATCCCCGGCCTGTCCGGGCGGCGGGCGGTCGTCACCGGCGCCAACAGCGGCATCGGCTACCACACCGCGCTCCAGCTCGCCCGGCACGGCGCGTCCGTCGTGCTGGCCTGCCGCAGCGCCGAACGCGGCCAGGCCGCCGTCGACCGGATCCGGGCCGCCGCGCCCGGCGCCGACCTCGCGCTCGGCTCGCTCGACCTCGCCGACCTGGCGTCCGTCCGGGCGTTCGCGGACCGGCACGGCGCCGAGCCCCTCGACGTCCTCGTCAACAACGCGGGCGTCATGGCGATCCCGCGCCGCGCCACCGCCGACGGCTTCGAGATGCAGTTCGGCACCAACCACCTCGGCCATTTCGCGCTCACCGGCCTGCTGCTGCCCGCGCTGCGCTCCGCCCCGTCCGCCCGCGTCGTCACCGTCACCTCCGGCTTCGCCTGGACGGGCCGGCTGGACTTCGACGACCTGCAGGGCGAGCGCCGGTACCGCAAGTGGGCGGCCTACAGCCAGGCCAAGCTCGCCAACCTCCTCTTCGCCAAGGAGCTGGACCGGCGCTTCCCGGAGCTGACGAGCGTCGCCGCCCACCCCGGCTACGCCGCGACGAACCTCCAGCAGACCGGGCCGAGGATGCAGGGCAACACGCTCATGGAGAAGGCCACCGGCATCGGGAACGCGCTGATCGCCCAGTCCGCCGCGGCGGGCGCGCTGCCGTCCCTGTACGCCGCGACGGCGGACGTCGAGGGCGGCGCCTGCTACGGCCCCCGGCTGCTCCAGTACCGCGGCGCCCCCGCCAAGGTGGTCACGCCCCCGCAGGCGAACCGCCCCGGCCTCGGGGAGCGCCTCTGGGAGGTCTCCGAGGCCCTCACGGGCGTCACCTACGAGCACGCGCGGACCTGACCCGCTAGGACAGCCCCCGCACCGCCTGCGCCACCGTCGCGTCGACGACGGCCCCGGCGCCGGACGGCCGCCGCTGCGCGAGCCGCGCGGCCGCGTCGACCAGCCCCTGGATCAGTTCGGCCCGCAGCTCCGGCTCCGGGACGCCGCCCGCCTCCAGCGCGGCGGCGAGCGGCCGCAGCAGCTGCGCGTGCCCGGCCCGGATGCGGTCGAGGGCCGGCTGGGCGAGGGCGTGCTCGGCCAGCGCGACGGCGGCGGCGTGCCGGCCGTCCGTCATGACCTCCAGCTGGCAGCGGACGTAGGCGGCGACCTTGCCGTCCAGGCCGTCCGCACCGCCGAGGGCGCGCTCGACGAGCGCCGCCCAGCGCGGCAGCTCCTCGTCCAGGATCGCGGCGACGAGGTCGTCCTTCGAGCGGAAGTACTCGTACAGGCCCGGCCGGGACAGCCCGACCCGCCGCGCCAGCGCCGCCAGCGTCAGCGCCTCGATGCCCTCCTCGGCCACCAGCGCCCGCGCCCCGTCCAGCAGGTTCCGCAGCTGCCGGGCCCGGTGCTCCGCGACGGTCGCCTCACTGATCTTCGGCACCCGCCCATTCTAGGCTTCCCGACTCCTCGTCGGTATGTTCACGGGGCCCGGCCGATGTCCCAGTCGAGGGTCGCGGGGAGGGCGCCCTCCAGCGTGAGCAGCCAGCGCTTGACCTCGACGCCGGACCCGCCGCTGTAGCCGCCCAGCCCGGTCGAGGCGACGACCCGGTGGCACGGCACGATCAGCGGGATCGGGTTGCTCCCCATGATCTGCCCGATGACCTGGGCGTGCACGCCGGTGCCGCTGCGGTCGCCCAGCTCGCCGTAGGTGACGGTCCTCCCGTAGGGGACGGACTCGTACAGGGTCGTGAGCACCTGCCGCTGGGCGTCGGAGGTGAGGCGCCAGTCGATCGGCACCTCGAACTCCTTCAGGTCGCCGGCGAAGTAGTCGCGCAGCGCCGCGAGGACCGGGGCGACCCGGCCGGGGGCGTCCACGACCGGCAGCCCGGCGGCCTTGGCGGTCCGCGCACGGGCCGCGGGGGTGTCGCGGAAGTGCAGCGCGGCGATCCCCGTCCCGGTCTCGGCGACGAGCAGGCGCCCGAGCACAGTCTCGACCGTGCCGAACGCGAGGGTCTCGGTCATCGTGCGATGCTCCTTCCCAGTGCCCCCAGCCTCCCACGCCCCACCGACACCCCCCACCCGTGCTGGGTTCGCAGGGTCCGCGTGCCAGTGCTGGTCCTTTCTCCTTTAACACCGGGACGTGGCTTCAGGTTGCAAGCGTGCTGTGGAGGCGGGCGCATTCGGTGACCAGGCGGCCGGAGCCGGCGCGTGAGGCCACTTCGGCGACCTCCGGAATGGGGCCCTTGGCGCCGGTGAGCTCGGCGAGCCGGGTGGCCTGGGCGACCAGGGAGGGAAGGCCGGAGGGCGCGCGTTCGCCCGGCGCGGGGAGGAGGCGAGGGAGCGCGGTGGCCAGGATCGTCCAGACGCCGGCGTGGGCGCCCGCGTCGGCGGCGGCCGTGAGGGCCTTGAGGGTGCGCGGCAGCGGGATGCGGCCCAGCGCGGCGAGTCGGCCGAGCGCGGCGCCCGTCTCCTCCGCCGGGAGGGCGCCCCGCGAGCTGAGCGTGACCAGCGCGTCGACGGCGTTCGACCTGTCGCGCTGGTCCTTGTCGGCCAGCGTGCAGGCGAGGAGGGTGCCGGTGGCGACCCCTGCGGGGCCGTCGGCCTCGGCGACGCCGAGCATCGCGGCGCCCGGTTGCCATCCGTCGTCCCCCATTCGGGCCACGTAGCGGACGAGGTGCGCGGCGGCGACCTCGCGGTGGGACGGCAGGACGGCGGGCCAGTGGCCGATCCGCTCCAGGAAGCGCCAGGACTCCCCGTTGCGCCCGCCCGTCGCGGGGAGGGCGCACGCGTGGTCGATGTCGGTGTCGCCGGTCATGGCCACCGTGGCGCGCACCGGGGACGGGGCGCGCCACGCCGGGCGCTCGGCGGCCGCGCCCGGCCGGCCGAGGACCGTGCAGGTGACCACGGGGTCGGGGAGCCCGCCCGCGGCGAGCCAGGACGCGACGGCCCGGCCCGCCTCGGACGCCAGCCCCTTCGCCCGCGCCGCGGCCGCCGGGTCGATCTCGCGCGGGACGCGGAGCATCGCCTGCGCGAGCTCGGCCCGCCCCGGCGCGGCGCCCGCCTCCTCCAGGCGTTCGAGGCGGCCGACGAGGACGTCCGGGTCGATGTGCCCGCTCGCCTCGGTCGGGGCCGCGAGCAGGAGCGGCACCGTCCCGACGGCGGCGGCGATCTCCTGGAGCCGCCACGCCAGGAACCGTGCCAGCGGCGGCCCGGACGCCTCCGCGGCGGGACGGAGACGCCGCAGGGTCAGGGCGGCGCGGAGGCCGGCCGCGCGCGACCGGCGCTGGAGCAGCAGGTTCTGCGCCGGGAGCGCGATCCAGCTCTCCCGGACGAGGTTGCGCATGTACGAGCGGTCGTCCGGCTTGGTGATCCACGGCGCGATGTCGCCGGCGACCTTCCGGAGCGCCTCCCGGGTCCCGTCGGGGTCGCGGTGGGCGGACTCCATGAGCGCGGCCAGGAACCGCTCCGCCGGGGCCCACTCCTCGTCGGAGCGCAGCCGGACGGCGAACTCGTCCGCGAGTTCGGCGAGGGAGCCGACGGGCGCGGGCATCGACCGGGGGACGTAGGGCGGCGGGCCCGGCGGTGCGGGCTCGGGGACGGCCTCGACCGCGCCGAACGCGTCGGCGATCACCGCGCGCGGCCCGGCGGGCAGGACCGCGGCCGCGTCCCGGACCTCCGCCCGGACGGCCTCGCCCGCGTGGGCGGCGTGCTTGGCCGCGATCTTCACGGCGCGCTCGCGCAGGTCGACCGCGTCGGACGGGAACACCGCGGTGAGGGCGCGCAGCGTGGCCTCGACCCGGCCGCGCTTGCGGGCCGTCCGGTCGAGCCAGGTCAGCGCGGCCCGCACGAGCTTGCGCTCGGGCCGGAACAGCACCGCGTCCGCCGCCTCGGCGAACAGCGCCGCGTCGAGCCGGCCGAGGTCGTCGGCGCGGCGCACCTGCCGCAGCGCGAGGTCGGCGACCGCCGGCGGCGCGGCGGGCAGGAGCCGCACGTAGTCGCGGACGCGGGCGGTGGTCTCGTCGTCGGTGGGCGCGAGCGCGTCGTGGAGCTGGACGAACCAGCGCAGGGTGTGCGCGGTGCCGCCGCGCAGGAAGCGGCTGACGCACCCGTCCAGGAGGAGTTCGCGTTCGACGCGTCCGGTAAGGGCCAGGCCGGTCAGGGAGTCGGCCCAGGTGCTCTTGCGGGCCTTGTCCCACTGGACCCAGTTCGCGTCGTTGGCGAGGGCGGCGCCCACGCCGTCCGCCTCGAACAGCCTCGGGAGGAGGGTGTCCAGGAAGGGGTCGTCGGCGAGCCCGTCCGCGTTGCCCGCGCCGGTGACCCAGCCGACCACGAAGCCGTCCGTCACCGGGGGCGCGGCACCGGCCGACGTGGCGAGCGCCGCCGCGGTGTGCCAGCGCGACCACTCCTCGTCGGAGACCCGCAGCCGGTCGCCGATCCGGCGCGCGACCTCGGCGCGCCACTGCGCGGGGCGGTCCGCCGTCACCTCGACCAGCAGCCGGGTGGTGTACTCGCTCCACGACCAGAGCCGCAGGTCGGTGCGGCACAGCCAGGTCGCGGCCGCCGCCGGGCCGCCGATCACGCCGGCGCCGGCGATGAGCAGGCGGCTGATCCCCTCGTTGTCGAGGAACCCGTACCGCGTCCGGGCGCGCAGCTCCTTCAGCAGCCTGGGGAGTTCGGCTGCGGCGGTGCGGCGCTCGGCCTCGTCCAGCGCCCTGACGGCGCGCGCCGTCGCCTCCATGCCGCCCGCCTCGATCGCCTTCCGGAGCTCGGCCCAGGTGCTCATCGCGCGGCCTCCGCCGTCTCCTCGGCCGTCTCCTCGGCCGCGCGGCGGGCGATGCGCGCCGCGAGGACGTGCTTGCACGGCCCGCGTTCGCCCCGATGGTCGAACCACCAGGGGCACGTGCAGGCGGCGCGGTCGCCGTCGAAGCGGACCTCCCGCTCACCGCCGCCGCTCAGCACGATCGCCGTGCCCGCGGAGGTGAACCGCACGGCGCCGTCCTCGACGAGCGCCCGCGCCGACCGCAGCCGCGGGTTGAGGCCGGCCACGCGCGCCGGGTCATAGGGGAGTTCGCGGTGGAAGAAGGCGGCCTCGGCGGCGTCGAAGCCGACGCGTCCCGACGTGCCGAGCTGGGTCAGCGCGGCCCTCGTCCGGGCGAGGTCGAGGCCGGACCGCTCGGCGAGCAGGCCGGGTTCGACGCGCGGCTCGAAGGACAGCAGCGCGCCGAGCAGGTCGGCGTCCCCGGCGGCCTCGTCGGTCGCGATGTCCTCCAGCACGGCGCCCTCACCGGAGAAGCCGCGCGAGTGCTGGGGGGACAGGGTGAGGACGTACCTCATGCCGGGAAGCTCCAGCTCCCACACGCTCGCCACGGGCCCGCCGCCATGGGTGAGGGGCGGCCCGTAGACGCGCAGGGCCCGGGCGAAGCGGAGCAGCGGCAGCATCGTCCGCAGGCGGTCCGGGCCCGCGAGGCACACGGCGCCGGGCGCCGGACGGGACGTGACCCGCAGCGTCCTCCCGGCGGGCACGGCCCACAGGGGTTCGCGCTGCGCGCGCGGCAGGGTGCGCAGGAACCGCACGGCGCTCGGCCCGTCCAGCTCGCCGCGCGGGTCGAACCCGGCCGTGATGACCTGCACCTCGGCGAACCCCCGCAGCCACCGGTCGGGCAGCGGCACCTTCTTCTCCACGACCGCGCCGTCCATCGTGGTGACGGCCAGTTCCTCGGCGCCGACCGCCAGGTGCAGCGGATCGGACCCGCCGACGCGGGCGAGGGCCTCCCGCAGGGGGCCGTTGACGTCCACGTTGGTCGTGCCCCGTTCGTGGACGTCGCCGTCCAGCGCGGGCTCCAGCACGTCCAGCCGGGCGTACACGCCGCCGCACGCGGAGAACGACTCCATCCGGATCCGGTCGCCGTTGCAGGTGACGACCGGGTCGCGGAAGGACGTCGGGCGCGGCTGGAAGTAGCGGGTCTGGGCGACGTCGGCCAGGGCGAGCAGCGCCGCCGCGGCCGGCGCCGCCTGGGTGAGCACGCCGCTGAAGAAGTGCGGGTGCGCGCTCGGCCCGCTGCTCGTCGTCCCGCCGGACGTCGACAGGCCGAGAAGCCCCGCGTCCAGCCCCGAGGGCCGCGTGTACGTGTACGACTGCGCGGCTCCGGCCGCCACTGTCCTGCTCGCCATGCCCGAGAACGTAGAGTCCGCCTCGGACAAATCCTCCGGTTCCCGGGTCAGCCGAGCTGGCCGGGGAAGAGGAGCGACAGTTCGCGCGGGTACCCGGCGATCAGGCGGAGTTCGTCGTCGGTCAGCGGACGGCCCGTCTGGGCGTTGCACAGCTGGACGAGCTTGAACGCGAGGTCCTCGTCCTCCGGCTCGACGCCCAGTCCGTCCATGACGTGCCTGAAGCCGGCCTTGCCGCCGTACTCGCCGGTGAGGACGACCCGTCCGGGGCGGGTGGCGTGGATGCCGGACTCGTGCGCGAACGCGTTCCCTCCCACGCCTACCTCGCGCCCGACATCGACTTCGCGCTGGCGGCGCTCGGCGCGGTCGCCGGTCTCGTGCCGGGGCCGGGGAGGCCGTGTTCGCCGTCGCCCGCACGGCCGGATGGCTCGCGCACGCGCTGGAGGAGTACGCGCGGCGCGGCCCGCTGCGGCCCCGCGCCGTCTACACCGGCCCGCCGGTCCGCTGAGGCGGGGTCGCGGCGGCACCTCGCAGAACCGGGGGTAGGCTCGGTGACGTGCGACGGTTCCTCACCCCAGGCTGGCTCGGGCTGCACGCGCTCGCGATCGTGCTGTGCGGCGCGTTCCTCGGGTTCGGCTGGTGGCAGTTCGACCGCGCCCAGTCCGGCAACGACCGCAGCTGGGCGTACACGTTCGAATGGCCGATCTTCGCGATCTTCGTGATCGTGATGTGGATCAAGATGATCCGGGACGAGCGGGCCGGTGTGAAGCCCGCGCCCACGGTCATCGAGGAGCCCGCGGAGGCCGAGGTCAAGCGGGAGCTCATCAAGCAGCACGAGGAAGAGGACCCCGCCCTCGCCGCCTACAACCGCTACCTCGCGCGCCTCAACTCCGAGAACGCGCGCGGCCGCCGCTGAACCCCCGCGTGCGGGCGCGCGGCGCGGTGGAGCCCCCGTCCGCCGAACGAAAGGTGTGTTTCCTGTGGAAGGCGCGGTCACCAGGTACCGGATCCTGGCGCTGATCGTCGGCACCCTGCTGGTGCTGCTGGTGATCGGGATGGTCCTCAAGTACGGGCCGACCGACATGCCGGAGATGGCGGGCATCGTGTCGCCGATCCACGGCCTCTTCTACATGGTCTACGTGGCGTTCGCCTTCGACATGTGGCGGCGCACGGGCTGGCCGATCGGCAAGATGGTGCTGATCGTGCTCGGCGGCGTCGTGCCGCTGATGACCTTCTTCGTGGAGCGCAAGATCGTCCGCGAGGCGCGCGCGCTGCCCGCCGCCAAGGCCGAGGCCGGCGCGAGCGCCTGACAATCCTCCTCCGGGGCTGGTGCCCGCGGCCCTTCATCGCCTAACGTTTGACTGAGTCAAACGTTTGGAGGCGCCATGGAGGTGACCGAGGAGGACGTCGGCACGGTCCGCGCGTTCAACCGCTTCTACACCGGTGTCATCGGGGTGCTCGGCGAGGGGCTCGTCCGGTCGCCGTACTCGCTGACCGAGGCACGGGTGATCTTCGAGCTGGCCCAGCGGGAGGACACCGAGGTGCTCGCGCTGCGCCGCGCCCTCGACCTCGACGCCGGCTACCTCAGCCGGATGCTGGCCCGGTTCGAGGCCGACGGGCTCGTGCTGCGCGAGCGCGCGCCCGGCGACGCCCGCCGCCAGGTCGTCCGGCTCACCCCGCGGGGCCGCGAGGTGTTCGCCATGCTGGACGAGCGGACCATCGCCGAGATCCGCGGGCTGCTGGACGGCCTCGCCGCCGGCGACCGCCGCCGGCTGCTCGCCGCGATGCGCACCGTCCAGGGCGTCCTCGGCGGCCGGCCGCGCGCGGACGACGTCGTCCTGCGCCCGCTGCGCCCCGGCGACCTCGGCTGGGTGGTGGAGCGCAACGGCGCGCTGTACGACGTGGAATGCGGCTGGGACCGCACCTACGAGGCCCTCGTCGCCTCGGTGGTGGCCGACTACGTGCGCGACCACGACCCGGAGCGGGAGAACGCGTGGATCGCCGAGTCGGACGGCGTCCGGGTCGGCGGGGTGTTCTGCGTCAAGCGCGCCGAGGACGTCGCGCAGCTGCGGCTGCTGCACGTCGAGCCGGACGCCCGCGGCCTGGGGGTCGGCGCGGCGCTCGTCGACGCCTGCGTGCGCTTCGCCGCCGAGGCCGGCTACCGGGAGATCATGCTGTGGACGACGGCGCTGCAGCGCCCGGCGCACCGCCTCTACGCGCGGGCCGGGTTCGTCCTCGAGGACGAGGAGCCGCCCGTGGAGCGCTTCGGCGACGTGGTCCACGGGCAGGTGTGGCGCAAGAAGCTGTGACCCGGGACCCGCGGAGGCGACGCGCCTCCGCGGGCCCGGTTCTCGCAGCGATCCCTAACTGCGGCGGCGGCCGGGACGGGGGTCGGACGGAGTTCCGGCCGCCTGTGCTACCGGCGTGGTGCCGGTCTTTCTGGGGGCTGGCTCTCACCTCCCTTCCGCTCGCGCCGGCCGGGGGCGTGACGGCCCGTCCGGCGAAGGGGGGAGGGCGCCGAAGGGCGCCCGGGTGACTGAGACCGGGCCGGCGGCGCGGTGGGACGTGGCCGCCGGCCCGGCCGCCGGGGGGTGCCGGTGCCGCGGGGGCGTGCGGCACCGGGGCCCGGGGAAGGCCGCTGCGCGGAGCCGGCCGGGTACGGCCGAGAACCCGAGGTGTGTCGCCGCGCGCCGGCGTGGAGCGCGCCGCGAACGCCCTCGGCCGTACGGGCCGGGCCGCCGGGGAGGGGGAACGCGGGAAGGGGCCGCCCGGTGCGTCGCATCTCGACTCCTCCTGGTTCCCGACCTGGGACTTTGCCGCCCCGAGGATCTTTCGTTCACTGTGTGTCACGATCTCGTTGCGTTAAGTACCCGGCCGTCATGTGCGCGTAAACGCGCTCCGTGCAAAGAATCAAGATCGCGAAGTGGTCTTTGCCTCCGCATTGCCCGGGGCGGCCTTCCGGCATCCTTTGCGTCATGCCTTGCACCTCGTGCGGCGGGACGGTCGCCCCGGACGGCCACTGCTGGGACTGCGGCACCCGCCAGCCCGCCTACCGCGCCCACCTGGAGACCGCCACCCCCACCGCGGCCGCCGTCACCGACCGCGCCGGCCGCGCCGTCAACGCCGACGCCGCGGCCCTCACCGCCGCGGGCCCGTGGACGATCGCCGCCGTCTGCGACGGGGTCTCGATGTCGCCCCGCGCCGATCGCGCGGCGCGCGTCGCCGCCGACACCGCCGCCGCCGTCCTGGCCGCGCGCCTGCCGGGAGCCCTTCCCGAGCACGCCCTGGACGAGGCCGCTCTCCGCGCCTCCCGCGCCGTGGCCGCTCTCGCCGCCTCGGTCCACGCGGCTCCCGCCTGCACCTATGTCGCGGCCGTCACCGGTCCGGACGGCGTCTGGGCGAGCTGGGTCGGCGACAGCCGCGCCTACTGGCTCCCCGACGAGGGCCCGGGAATGGCCCTGACCCAGGACGACGTTGACGCGCAGGAAGTCCTGACCGCCTGGCTGGGCGCCGACGCGGGCGACCCGCACCCGCGGACCCGCAGTTACCGTCCGCAGGGCGCGGGCCACGTGCTCCTGTGCACCGACGGCCTGTGGCGCCACCTGTCCGACCCCGCTGCCCTGCGCGCGCACTTGGGCGGCCACACCCCGCTCGATGGCGCACGTGCCCTCGTCCAGTACGCCTTGGACGAGGGCACCCGCGACAACACCACCGCTCTGGTCATCCGCGTAGAGCCGGCTCAGCGTTGAACGAGCGTGGTCAGGAGCGGACGTCCTTGAGCCGCTGCGCGAGGGCCTTGTTCATCGCGTGGAACTGGGGCAGCGTCCGATCGGTCAGCTGGCCTCGGACGAAGGGCACCGCGACGCCGCTGAACTCCTCGCTCTGGACGAGCCTGACGCGGCCCGGCGCGATGGGCTCGATGCGGAACCGGTGCTCCCCGTCGAAGACCCCGCCGGGGCCGATCTTGCCGATCCAGCGGAGCTCGCGGCCGGGGTCGGCCGCGAGGACGGTCGGGGTGAAGGTTGTGTCGCCGCCCGGGTCGCGCAGGACATTGCGCAGGGTGGCGCCCTTCTCCAGCCTGCCCTCGGAGGAGACGATGAACGGGTTCCACTGCGCGTAGGCGGGCAGGTCGGCCAGGACCGTCCACACCTGCTCGGGCGTGGCGTCCAGCTCGATCGAGGTGCGCAGCGTGAAGGGGCGCAGGTTCGTCCAGGCCGTGTAGCCCGCGAGCAGGGCGGCGACGACGGCGAGTGCGGCCAGGAGGCGGCGCCGTCCCCGCCGCGGTGCCCGCTCGCCGTGGTCCGGGCGGGCGGGGATGGACGGAGCGATGGTCATGCCGGGTTCTCCTTCACGGGCAGGACGCCGCGGAGGGCGGCGTCGACCAGGTGTTCGGCGTAGGCGCGGTCGATGGGCAGGCCGGTGATCAGGAGCCGGTAGTACAGGGCGCCGGCGAGCTGGTCGAACAGCAGCGCCGGGTCGCTGTCGGGCCGCAGGTCGCCGCGCCGCCGGGCCCGGTCGATCAGCCCGATGGCCAGCGCGTTGCGCTGCTCGAACACGGCGCGGACGAGCGCTCCGATGTCGGGGTGCCGCGCGGCGGCGGCGACCAGCTCGCCCACGAGGCCGGACGAGGGGTCGCCGGGCGGGTGCCCGGGGCCGGCGCTCCGCGTCCGGTTCAGGCCGAGCGCGATCTGCTCCAGGTAGTCGGCGAGGTCGGCGCGGAGGTCGCCGGTGTCGGGCACCGGCACCTCGTCCTGCATCCGGGCGATGACGGCGATGGCGAGGTGGTCCTTGGTGGGCCAGCGCCGGTACAGCGTCGTCTTGGCGACCGCGGCCGCGCGGGCCACCTGGTCCACGGTGAACGCGGCGTAGCCGTGCGCCAGGAGCTGCTCCTCGGCGGCCCGCAGGATCTGCTCGTCGGCGTCCGGGTCGCGGGGGCGGCCGCGGCGCGGCCGTGCGGGAGGCATCCGGCCCTCCTTTCGATACGGGCGTTTCGTAAATCCACGGTAGCCCGGCCGGACGGGATTACGCAACGCCCGTATCGAAATTCGGGCTTGATCGCTCAGAGCGAACGTTGCTGCGGAAACAAAATGCAGCTCCGTTTTCTTGAGTGTGTATGACTCAACTTGAGGTTGGGTCGATGACGGACTTGGAGCTGAGCATGAGCGAAACCCTGACGCTGCCGGTGCTGCCCCTGGAAGACGGGGTCGTTCTGCCCGGCATGGTGGTCCCCCTGGACCTCTCCGAGAACGGCGAGGTCCGGGCGGCCATCGAAGCCGCGCGGGCGGTGTCGCAGTCCAAGGGCCCGGGCATCCGGTCGGCGGCCAAGCCGCGGGTGCTGCTGGTGCCCAGACTGAACGGACGGTACTCCGACGTCGGCACCCTCGGGGTGGTCGAGCAGGAGGGGCGGCTGCCGGGCGGCGAGCCGGGCGCGGTCGTCCGCGGCGTGTCCCGGGTGCGGATCGGGACCGGGACGACCGGCCCCGGCGCGGCGCTGTGGGTCGAGGGCACCGTGATCGAGGCGCCGCCGGCGTCCGGGCGGGCGCAGGAGCTGGCCAAGGAGTACAAGGGCCTGGTCGGCGCGATCCTGCAGAAGCGCGGCGCCTGGCAGGTCGTGGACGTGGTGCAGCAGATCGACGACCCGTCCACGCTGGCCGACAACGCCGGATACGCGCCCTACCTGACCGACGAGCAGAAGATCGAGGTCCTGGAGACCGTCGACGTGGTCGAGCGGCTGGAGCTGCTCATCGGCTGGACCCGCGACCACCTCGCCGAGCTGGACGTGGCGGAGACGATCCGCAAGGACGTCCAGGAGGGCATGGAGAAGACGCAGCGGGAGTTCCTGCTGCGGCAGCAGCAGGAGGCCATCCGCAAGGAGCTGGCCGAGCTGAACGGCGACCCCGCCGACGAGGAGGACGACTACCGGGCCCGGATCGAGGCCGCGAACCTCCCCGAGAAGGTGCGCGAGGCGGCGCTGAAGGAGGTCGACAAGCTGGAGCGGTCGTCCGACGCCTCGCCCGAGGGCGGCTGGATCCGCACCTGGCTCGACACCGTCCTCGACATCCCGTGGAACGAGCGCACCGAGGACGCCTACGACATCGCGGGCGCCCGCGAGATCCTGGACGCCGACCACGCCGGGCTGGACGACGTGAAGGAGCGCATCGTCGAGTACCTGGCCGTGCGCAAGCGGCGCGAGGACCGCGGCCTCGGCGTCGTGGGCGGCCGCAGAAGCGGCGCCGTGCTGGCGCTGACCGGTCCTCCCGGCGTGGGCAAGACCTCGCTGGGCGAGTCCGTCGCGCGGGCCATGGGCCGCAAGTTCGTCCGGGTCGCCCTGGGCGGCGTCCGGGACGAGGCCGAGATCCGCGGCCACCGCCGCACGTACGTGGGCGCGCTTCCCGGCCGCATCGTCCGGGCGATCCGCGAGGCCGGCTCGATGAACCCGGTCGTCCTGCTGGACGAGGTCGACAAGGTCGGCGCCGACTACCGGGGCGACCCGACGGCGGCGCTGCTGGAGGTCCTCGACCCCGAGCAGAACCACACCTTCCGGGACCACTACCTGGAGGTCGAGCTCGACCTGAGCGACGTGCTGTTCCTCGCCACGGCGAACGTGGTCGAGGCCATCCCCGGGCCGCTGCTCGACCGGATGGAGCTGGTGGAGCTGGACGGCTACACCGAGCACGAGAAGGTCACCATCGCCCGCGACCACCTGCTGCCGCGCCAGCTCGACAAGGCGGGGCTGGAGGCGTCGGAGGTGGCGTTCGGCGACGACGCGCTGCGGCTGCTGGCGGCCGAGTACACCCGCGAGGCCGGCGTCCGGTCCCTGGACCGCTCGATCGCGCGGGTGCTGCGGAAGGTCGCCGCGAACGTGGCGCTGGAGAAGGCGGCGCTGCCGGTCGCGATCGGCGCGGCCGACCTCAAGGAGTACCTGGGCCGGCCCAGGTTCACCCCGGAGGTCGAGCTGAGCCGGGGCGAGCGCCGCACCGGCGTGCCGGGCGTGGCGACGGGCCTCGCGGTCACCGGCGCGGGCGGCGACGTGCTCTACATCGAGGCGTCGCTGGCCGACAAGGAGACCGGCGACACCGGCGTGACGCTCACCGGGCAGCTCGGCGACGTCATGAAGGAGTCGGCCCGGATCGCGCTGTCCTACCTGCGCTCGCGCGGCGCGGAGCTGGAGCTGCCGGTCGGCGACCTGAAGGACCGCGGCGTCCACGTCCACGTGCCCGCCGGCGCGATCCCGAAGGACGGCCCGAGCGCGGGCATCACGATGACGACGGCCCTGGCCTCCCTGCTGTCGGGGCGGCCGGTCCGCGCGGACGTCGCGATGACCGGCGAGGTGTCGCTGACCGGGCGGGTGCTGCCGATCGGCGGCCTGAAGCAGAAGCTGCTCGCCGCGTCCCGGCTCGGCATCACCACCGCGATCGTGCCGAAGCGGAACGAGCCCGACCTCGAGGACGTCCCGGCCGAGGTGCTGGAGAACATGACGGTCTTCACCGTCAGCGACGTCCGCGAGGTGCTGGACCTGGCCCTGGAGCCGGCCACCACCGCGGTGGCGGCCTGACGCACGGCGGACGCCCCCGACGCACGGCGACCGCCTGAAGCACGGCCGAACGCCCGCGCCGATCCGGCGCGGGCGTTCGCATGCCGGGATTCGGTCCCGGCCGTAACCCGGGGCCGCGCATACTCCGGGACGGGGCGGGGACCAGCCGCCGGGTGTTGGTGGAAATGTGGCAGCCCGCGACGCCGGGCGAACGGGTCCCGTGGTACATCGTCGCCTTGCGCGTCCTCGTCGTCCTGGTGGCGCTGGGCCTTCTCGGCGTCTTCTTCTACTTCGCGTTCAGGCTCACGCTCACGCCCGTCCAAGACAACGGCCAGGCGGGCGGCAACACCGATCCCGGCCGCTCACTGCGCTTCTACCTGGACCGCCCCACCAAGGAGGCCGTCTTCCAAATAGGCGGCAACCTGGCGCTCCTGGCCCCGCTCGGCGTCCTGCTGCCCATCGTCTGGACGACGCTGCGCGGCCCCATACGCCTGGCTCTCCTGACCGGAGTGCTCTCCCTGACCATCGAGGCCATCCAGGGCGCCCTGGTGGTGGGACGCGCCTTCGACATAGACGACGTCATCCTGAACGTGTCCGGCGTGGTCCTGGCCTACCTCTTCCTGGGCCGCCGCCTATCCAAGGCCCTCCGCGGCGCCTAGCAATTTGAGGCGCGGTGCGGGTTTTCTCGGAGAGTTATCCGGGAACCACGGAATTGATCAAGCTTTGACCGTGGAACTACTGGATCGCCGCGCCGAATAGGCGACAGAGTGGCCGACATTGGCCGTCCATAATGTCGCGAGCGGCGAAGTCGTTGATGGCTTTCTGGATATCTTTCCTTGCATGACGCATGTGCCGGTTCGGCGGGGGAACTGGGCTCCGGTCATGGCCGGGCTCGCCTGCACGGCGGGGTTCTGCGTGCTCGCCGCACTGTGGTTCACCCGGGGCATCTGGTCGGACGACGCCACTGAGCGCCTGCCGGGCCTTTTCGACTATCCCAGCGCCTACCTCGGCGACAGCGTCCTGCTTCCGGTCGCCGTCGCGCTTCTCGGCGGCGGGGCGCGAGCCCTGCCCGCGGCTGCCAGGGAGCGTTCGATCGCCGCGATCGCGGGGACGGGCGGCGCCATTGCGCTGACGTGCCTGCAAATGCTGTGGCTGCTCGATGACGATCCGGGACGCAATTGGACGCTGCCGTCCCCGCACCGATTCAATATCGCGGGGATCTGGCACGCGGTCTACGCGGTGGCGGTGGCCGCCCTTCTCGCGGGCGCGGCCGCGTTGCTGGCCCGCCGGATGTCATGCGCGCTGAGGGCGGGCGGCGCGCAGCGCGAAACGGCTCAGAGGCTGCTGAGCGGAGCCGGGGCCACGGCCGTGCTGTGCTGCCTGTTCTGCTACGCGGTGCTGGCGGCGCGCGACTCGTCGGCCGCGACCTTCGGTTCCCGATCCACCCTCGCCGGCTTGGGGCTGGCGTTCGCCGCCGTCCTGGTCCTGGCGGCGCTGGTGCTGCGGCGCTCCTTCCGGCACGTGTGGCCGGCGGCGCTCCTGGGCCTGCTCGCGGCGGCCGCGGCGATCGCCTTCTTCCGCGTCTCCTGGCGCGCCGAACGGACCGAGATCCTGGGCGCCGCCCAGGCCGTCCTCACCGCGTCGGGGGTCGCCCTCGTGACGCTGGTGCCGCGGCGTGCCGCTCCGCAGGCCGACGCGGACGCCGAGGCCCTCGCCTACCGCGGCTATCGCCCCGGCCTGGGGAACGCGGCGCTGGCCGGGCTGATCCTCGCGGTCCTGCTGCCCGTCCTCTGGACCCTCGCCGCCGCGGAGACGGCCGCGTCGCACTGGCCGGCCGCGGCCGGGTGGACCGCCGGCTACGCGGTGGCGATCGCCGCGGCCGCCGGGGCCGTCGTCCGCGGGAACCGGCTGGAGTGGCTGCGCCAGGCGGCGGACGTGCTGGCGGTCTTCGCGCTGCTCGGCGTGATCGTGCTCGGCGCGGTGACGGCGCCTCGCTGGCACCAGGCGTCCGACTCGGCGCCGCTCATCAGCTTTGTCATCGCGATAGGCATCTCGCGGGTGTTCTTCCCCGTGCTCGGCAGCCGCCTGCACGCGGAGATCAGGGACGAGATGGAGGGGGCGGACGCCGAGGGCCGCTTCCAGTTGAGGGGAGCGGCCCGGCTGAGCGCGACGGCGACGCTCGGCATGCTGATCGTCGCGGGCCTGACCGCCGCGATCGCACTGCTCTCCTTCACCCTGGCGGCCGCGATCGACCGGAAGTACGCCGACGACGCCGGCGCCCTCCCGGGCGTGTGGTGGCTGCTGGCCGCGGGGCTCGGGCTGGTCGCGGGCCTGGCCGCGCTGGCCTGGGTCAAGACCAGGGCCGGGGCGCCGGCCCTCGCGTTCGCGGTCCCCGCGGCCGTCCTCGCCTGGCCGGCGGTGGTGGTCGTCCGCGGCGTGCACGGGGTGCCGCCGGAGACCTGGGCGGCGGTGGCCGGCGGCGTCCTGCTGGCCCTCTGGTCGGCCAACAGCCTGCTCAACAACGCGGGCCTGCTGCGCCGCAGCCCCATCGACGCCCTGTTCTGGGCGGTGATCGGGTCCGTGGCCGTGAGCGCGTTCGTCTCCGGATCGTTCGCGCTGTCCGCGGCCCTCGCATCCGATCCCGCTCACGTGTACACCTGGTTCGCGGGGATCTCCACGGCGACGGCGGTGCTCGCGGTGCACGGCGGGCTCACCGCGGCGGCGGGCAGCCTGGTCTCCCGCGGGCCGCATGAGCAGACCCGCCACGGGCTGATGCACAACCTGGTCCAGGACTCGACCGTCATGGTCCTGCTCTATCTGATCGCGCTGGTCATCCCCGTCGTCACGGTGCTGCACCTGCCGGCGAGCATGAACTACTGGGAGCGGCTCGTGGCGACGTTCGCGATCGTCGGTCCGTTCCTCACGTACTTCCTCGGCCCCTACCAGTGGCAGCTGACCACGAACCTCGAGCACCTCGGCCGGGAGATCGACTCCAGGCTGGAGCCGGACGAGCGCGAGGGGGCGCGGCGGCTGATCGACGCCGAGTCCGGTCCGCTCGCCCGCAACAGGGCCCTCCTCGCGGCCGCCGGGGGCCGGATGGCGGGGGGCGAGCAGCAGAGCTTCCTCCGCGTCCTCAGCGCGCACATACGCAACCAGAACCTGGTCGCCAACGCCGTGGTCGTCCTCGGCCTGATCGGCATCCTGATCCTGGTCGGAGGCAAGACCAGTGCCGCGTTCGCCTACCTGCGCCGCGAGATGCGCCTGGACCCCCGCCCCCAGCCGTGAAGGGCGGCCCGCGCCCGGCCTCGGCTCAGCGGGGGATCAGGTGGAAGACGCGTAGCTCGCGTTGGGCGCGTTCCACGTAGTCGTTGTAGACGGGCCAGACGGCGGTGAGGCGGGGCCAGACCTCCTTGCGTTCCCTGTCGTCCAGGAGGTGGGCGGTGACGGGGACGGTGCGGCCCTGGAAGCTGACCTCGGCGGCGGGGTTCTTGAGGAGGTTGCCCGTCCAGGCGGGGTGCTTCTCGCGGCCGAAGTTGGAGCCGACGACGTACCAGCCGCCCGCCGGGTCGGGCAGGCAGGCGAGCGGCGTCCGGCGGGGGAGGCCGCTCTTGGCGCCGGTCGCGGTGAGGACGAGGCTCGGGACGAGGAGCTGGCCGAGCATGAGCCGGCCGCCCGTCGCCCTGTGCAGGGCCCGGTCCACGGGCGGGACGACCTTCGGGCCCACCTTGGCGAACCATTCGGCGCCCGAGACCCGGTGGAAGACGGGCCCGAAGGTGCGCTGGATCAGGGTCGGCATCGGCTTCTCCTCGGCGGCGGCGAGCCGTCCGGCCCGGCGCGGGTTCAGGTGGCCGCTGCGCGCCAGCCACCGCAGCCCGTCGGCGACGGTCTCCTCGACGGGGCGCAGCGTGAGGTCGAGCGCCTCCAGGATGGGGCGGTCGTCGGTCGGGACGAGCGTGACCATGAATTCGGCCGCGTCGCGGGTGAGGGGGTAGTCGAAGTGGCGGACGCGCTTGGCCGCGTCCAGCGCCGAGCCCAGCGCGAGCATGGCGCGGGACGGGACGCGTACACGGCGGCACTTCACCCCGGTGAGGCGGTCGCACAGGTCGGCGTACTGCGGCCAGGTCAGGTAGTGCCCGCCCAGGACCCAGCGGCTCGGGCCCTGGCGCGCCTCGACGGAACGTGCCAGCGCCTCGCCGAGGTCGCGGACGTCGATGACGGAGACGCCGCCGCCCGGCAGCGGCCACACTTTGCCGAGCGCGGCGGCGAGCCCCTCCATCAGGGCGTCGAGCGAGGGCTGGTCGGGGCCGCAGACGCCGCCCGGGTAGACGATCGTCACCGGTGCGCCGTCCTCCTGGAGGCCGCGCACGTAGCGCTCGGCCGCCAGCTTGGACCTGCCGTAGTCGGTGCGGGGGTTCGCCAGCGCGTCGCCCGCGGTGATGACCGTGCCGGACGGAGGGACGAACACCCCGATCGTGGACACGTGGATCACGGGGGACAGGCCCTGGGCGACGGCGCCGCCGACCACGTTGCGGGTGCCCCGGACGTTGACCTCGACCAGGTCGCCGGCGCCGCCGGTCACGCCGATCGCGGCGGCGGCGTGGACGGCGGCGTCGCAGCCGGTGAGGGCTTCGGACACCGCGTCCGCGTCCAGCATGTCGCCCTGGACGAGTTCCACGTCCTCCACCGCGACGCCGACCGTCCGGAGCACCCCGGCCGCCCTGCCGGGGTCGCGCACGAGCGCGCGCGGGCGGTGCCCGGCGGCGAGGAGGGCGCGGACGGTGTGGGAACCGACGAACCCCGAGGCGCCGGTGACGAAGATCCGCATGGGGACAAACTAGCGCTTGGTCCGATCTGGGCGACAGCCCGTTCGCGGCGTCCGGTCAGCGTAGCGCCGGTATTTTCGGACGCCTTCATTACCGGCCGGGGGACGGTACGCCGTTGACGCCGCTGGAACGGTCCAGCGACACTCGTGACGCACCTGACCGCCGACCGGGAGGGGATCGATGAGGATCGGACTGGCCGGCGCGGGGCGCATCGGCGCGCGCCACGCCGCCGCTCTCCGCGCACTGCCCGAGGTGGACGCCCTGCTCATCGCCGACGCGGACGCCGCCCGCGCGCGCGACCTCGCGGCCCGCCTCGCGTCCCCGGCGCGGGCGCTGGGCACCGTCGGCGAGCTGTTCGAGGCCGGGCTGGACGGCCTGGTCGTCGCGGCCGCCACCGACGCGCACGCGGCCCTGGTGGCGCGGGCCGTGGCCGCGCGAACTCCCGTCTTCTGCGAGAAGCCGCTCGCCGCGGACGTTGATGGAACGTTCCACACCGTCCGGGCGGCGGCCGCCGCCGGGGTGCCGGTGCAGGTCGGGTTCCAGCGCCGCTTCGACGCCGGGAACGCGGCGGCCCGGGAGGCCCTCGCGTCCGGGCGGCTCGGCTGGCTGCACACCGTCCGGTCGTGCAGCTTCGACCCTTCGCCGCCGCCCGCCGAGTACGTCCCGTCGTCCGGCGGGCTGTTCCGCGACTGCGTCATCCACGACCTGGACCTCATCCGGT
The DNA here is from genome assembly GCF_043197915.1 of Actinomadura geliboluensis. Taxonomy (NCBI): domain Bacteria; kingdom Bacillati; phylum Actinomycetota; class Actinomycetes; order Streptosporangiales; family Thermomonosporaceae; genus Actinomadura; species Actinomadura geliboluensis. The sequence continues at coordinate 337,049 of NZ_JBICUA010000003.1, forward strand.
TCGTCACCGGGCGCGAGGTCGTCCGCGTGATGGCCGCGGGCGCCAACCGCGGCGACGACTTCTTCCGCGAGTGCGGCGACATCGACACCGGTTCGGCGCTGCTCGTCCTCGACGACGGGACGCTCGGCGTCGTCTCCGCCACCCGCTACAACGCCGCGGGCTACGACGCGCGGCTGGAGCTGTTCGGCTCCAAGGACAGCATCGTCGCCGGCCAGGACGACCGTACGCCCGCCACTCCGCTGCCCGAACAGGACGCCGAGCCCAGGCCCGCCTACAGCGGCTTCATGGAGCGCTTCTCCGACGCCTACGACGCCGAGATCCAGGCGTTCGTGGACATGGTCGCCGGCCGCCGCACCAACCCGTGCCCGCCCGAGGACGCCCTGGAGGCGTTCTACCTCGCCGAGGCGTGCGAGATGTCGATGCGCGAGGGCAGGATCGTCGGCACCGAGGAAGTGCGCCGATGACCCTCAGCTCCACCACGAGCGACTCCACCACGGGCTTCGACCTCATCACGATGGGGCGGGTGAGCGTCGACGTCTACCCCGACCAGGTCGGCGTCCCGCTGGAGGACGTCGAGTCCTTCGGCAAGTACCTCGGCGGCAGCCCCACCAACGTCGCCGTGGCGGCGGCCAGGTACGGCCGTAGCACCGCCGTCATCACGCGCACTGGCGACGACCCGTTCGGACGGTTCGTCCACAAGGCGCTCCGGGGTTACGGCGTAGACGACCGGTACGTCACGGCCGTCCCCGGCCTGCCGACCCCACTGGCCTTCTGCGAGATCTTCCCGCCGGACGACTTCCCGCTGTACTTCTACCGCTATCCGAAGGCGCCCGACCTGGAGATCCGCCGGGACGAGCTGGACCTGGAGGCGATCCGCCGGGCGCGCATCGTGTGGGGCACCGTCACGGGCCTCTCCCAGGAGCCCAGCCGTGAGGCGACCCTGGCGGCGCTGGCCGAGCACCCCGGGCAGACCGTCATCGACCTCGACTACAGGCCGATGCTGTGGGACGACCCCGCCGAGGCCCCGCACTGGGCAGGCCGCGCCCTGGAGCACGCGAAGGTCGCCGTCGGCAACCTGGACGAGTGCGAGGTCGCGGTGGGGGAGCGTGAGCCGGACGCCGCCGCCCGCGCGATCCTCGAACGCGGCCCGGAACTCGCCATCGTGAAGATGGGCCCGGACGGCGTCCTCGCCGCGACGGCGGAGGAGAGCGTGCGGGTCCCGCCGGTCGAGGTCGACGTCGCCAACGGGCTCGGCGCCGGGGACGCGTTCGGCGGCGCCGTCTGCCACGGCCTCCTCGCCGGCTGGGACCTGCGGCGGCTCGTGGAGTTCGCGGGCGCGGCGGGCGCGATCGTCGCGTCCCGCATCGCCTGCTCGGCCGCCATGCCCGCGCAGGACGAGGTCGAAGCACTGCTCAAGGAGACCGGTTGACGTCCTCCCCCGCCTGAAGGCGAGGGATTCCAATCCGTCCCCTACGGAGGGAGGAGAGTGGGTTGAGGTTCGCGGTTCGCCGGCCGGGCCAGGGCCCTGCCTCCCCGCGCGGCCACCGTGCGTCCCACGGCGGTGTCTTTGATGTTGCGGGCGGCGTTGATGTCGGCGTTGGCCCGGTGCCCGCAGGCGACGCATCGGAACACCGCTTGGCTCTCGCGGTTGTCCGGGGCGCGGTGCCCGCAGGCGTTGCAGGTCTGCGACGTGTACGCCGGGTCGACCCGGACCAGGCGCCCGGGTGCCTTGTGCTCCAGGCGGGTGACCAGTTGTCCCCAGCCGTTGGCCAGGATGCCCCGGTTGAGCGCGGCTTTGGCGCGCACACCCGTGCCGGGTGCGTCGATGGTGCCGCGCGCCGACCGGGTCATGGCGGCGATGTTCAGGTCCTCGACGGCGATGACGTCGAACCGGCGCGCCAGGTCCGTCGAGGTCTTCTCCACCCAGTCCTTGCGGCGGTCGGCCTCACGTGCTTTGAGGCGGGCGACGGCGGCCTTGACGCGGGCACGCCGGTTCGACCCCCGGCGCGCGCGGGCCAGGCGGCGCAGCAGCCGCTTCAACCGCTCGGCCTCACCCGGCGTCAGGCCCGGCACGCTGCTGGTCTCACCCGTGGACAGCGCCGCCGACACCACCACGCCCCGGTCCACACCGACCGCCGCACCATTGCCGGGCGCGGGGATGGGGTCGGGGACGGCGGCGAATGCGACATGCCAGCGCCCGGCGCGGTCGCGGGTCACCCGGAACGACTTCACCCCCGGCGGGACGGGCCGGGACCAGCGGAACCGCACCCACCCCGCCTTCGGGATCCGCACCTCACCGGTACGGCGCGACAACCGCCGCACCTCCCAGGCCCGGCCGCGGGCACCGACGATCCGGAACCCCTCATGCACCCCCGCCTTGCGCCAGGTGGGGCGCCGGTGCGTACCCGCGAAGAAGTTCGCCATGGCCTGCGCGAAGTCCTTCAGCGTCTGCTGCTGCACCGTCTGCGACCCCGCCGCCAACCACCCGAACGCGGCCCGGGCCTCGGTCAGCTGCCGGGCCTGTGCGGCATACCCCGGAGCCGGGCCCCGCCGCGGCGTCCACCACGCCTGCTGCTCCACGGCCAGGTTCCATACGAACCGGGCATGCGAGCAGTGCTCCAGCAGCCCCGCCTCTTGGGCGGGGGTCGGGCACAACCGGTACCGGGACATGCCCGCACCATACCGACCGCCACCGACACAACCCGGAGAGTCATTGTGCCCCAGCATTCCGCGTTTCCTTCCCGCCCTGAAGGACGGGGTTTCCACGCTGCAGGAATCCGATGAACCACCACCTGCCCGCCGGCACCGCCGGAGAAGGCCCCTACGGGCTCGTCGTCACGCCCGAGTCGGCCGGCTGGACGCACTCCGCGCTGCGCGTCCTCGACCTCCCGGACGGCGGCGAGCACACCTTCGGCACCGGCGCGTTCGAGACGATCGTGCTGCCGCTGGCCGGGTCGTGCACGGTGGAGTGCGACGGCGCGCGGTTCGAGCTGGCGGGCCGCGACGACGTGTTCAGCCGGGTCAGCGACTTCGCCTACGTGCCGCGCGACGCCCGGGTCACGGTGCGGGGGAGCGGCCGGTTCGCGCTGGCCGGCGCCCGCTGCGAGAACCGGCTGGAGCCCCGCTACGGCCCGGCCGAGAAGGTGCCGGTGGAGTTGCGCGGCGCGGGCGCGGCGAGCCGCCAGGTCAACAACTTCGGCACGCCGGACGGCTTCCCGTTCGCCGAGAAGCTGATCGCTTGCGAGGTGCTCACGCCGGGCGGCTGCTGGTCGTCCTTCCCGCCGCACAAGCACGACGAGGACCGGCCGGGCGAGTCGGTGCTGGAGGAGATCTACTACTTCGAGGTCGCCGGGGACGGCATGGGCTACCAGCGCGTCTACGGCACGGCGGAGCGTCCCATCGACGTGCTCGCCGAGGTCCGCACCGGGGACGCCGTGCTGATCCCGCACGGCTGGCACGGGCCGTCGATGGCGCCGCCCGGCCACGACCTCTACTACCTGAACGTGATGGCCGGCCCGTCCCCGGAGCGGGCCTGGCGGATCTGCGACGACCCCGCGCACGCGTGGATCCGCGACACCTGGTCCGGGCAGGAGACCGATCCGCGGCTCCCGCTGACCTCGGCGGACGGGCGGCGCTGACGCGGCGGGCGCGCGCCGCGGCCCCCGGACGGTGCCGAATTGTGAGCGGGATCGCGCGCACGCCCGCCCTCATCTGTGATCAACTCCTCACACCGACACATTCGGGGAGAAACGGAGAGCAGCCGATGAGAGGCGTTGTCGCGCGCGGGTCGACCCGGAGGCTCGCGGTCCTGGCCGCCGCTGGGCTGCTGGCGCTGAGCGCCTGCAGCAGCTCGGGCGGGAAGAAGTCCGAGGAGGCCCCCGAGGGCGCCGGCCCCCGGCTGAAGATCGCGATGGTGACCCACTCGGGCGCCGGCGACACGTTCTGGGACATCGTCCAGAAGGGCGCGAAGGCGGCCGCCGCCAAGGACAACGTCGAGTTCCTCTACTCGGCGGACCCGGACGGCGGCAAGCAGGCGCAGCTCGTCCAGGCGGCGATCGACAAGAAGGTCGACGGGATCATCGTCACGCTCGCCAAGCCCGACGCGATGAAGGACGCGCTGGCGCGCGCCGCCGCCGCGAAGATCCCGGTCGTGTCGATCAACTCCGGCGCCGCGGAGTCGGTGCAGCTCGGCGCGGTCGCGCACTTCGGGCAGGACGAGTCGATCGCCGGTGAGGCGGCCGGCACCGAGCTCGGCGAGATCGGCGCGAAGAAGGCGCTGTGCGTCATCCACGAGCAGGGCAACGTGGGGCTGGAGGCCCGCTGCGCCGGCGCGAAGAAGACGTTCGGCGGCGACCTGGAGAACCTGTTCGTCCAGGGCACGAACATGCCGGACGTCAAGTCGTCCATCACGGCCAAGCTCCAGTCGGACAAGGCCATCGACGGGATCCTGACGCTCGGCGCGCCGTTCGCCGCGACCGCCGTCGACTCGGTGAAGGAGACCGGCAGCAAGGCCAAGATCGGCACGTTCGACCTGAACAAGGACCTCATCGCCTCGCTCAAGGCGGGGTCCATCGAGTTCGCCGTCGACCAGCAGCCGTACCTGCAGGGCTACGAGGCCGTCGACCAGCTGTGGCTGCTGAAGAACAACGGCAACGTCCTCGGCGGCGGGCGCCCGGTGCTCACCGGCCCGGCGATCGTCACCAAGCAGAACGCGGGCGACCTGGAGGCGTTCGCGAACCGGGGGACGCGATGACGCAGGCGGTCGCCGAGCCGCCCCCGGTGGCCGGCCCCGGCTCCGACGAGCGCCTGGCCCGGCGGTCGCCGCTCCGGCGGCTGCTGGGCCGCCCGGAGCTCGGCGCGCTGCTCGGCGCCGTCGCGCTGTTCGTGTTCTTCTCGGCGGTCGCGGACGCGTTCCTGCGCGCCGGGTCGTTCTCGACCGTGCTGTACGCCAGCTCCACGTTCGGGATCATGGCGGTCGGGGTGTCGCTGCTGATGATCGGCGGCGAGTTCGACCTGTCGGCCGGGGTGATGGTGACGTCGTCGGCGCTCATCGCGGCGCTGACCTCCTACCAGCTCACGCTGAACGTGTGGGCCGGCGTCGCGATCTCGCTCGTGGTGACGCTGGCGCTCGGCATGGTCAACGGCATCCTCTACATCAAGACCAGGCTGCCGAGCTTCATCATCACGCTGGCCACGTTCTTCATGCTCGCCGGGCTGAACCTCGGCGTGACGAAGGCGCTCACCGGCAACGTCGCCAGCGACTCCGTCCGCGACATGGACGGCTTCGGCTCCGCCCGCGCGGTGTTCGCCTCCGACGTGGACGTCCTCGGCGTCAACGTGAAGATCACCGTGTTCTGGTGGCTGCTGTTCACCGCGATCGCGACCTGGCTGCTGCTGCGCACCCGCGCCGGCAACTGGATCTTCGCGGCGGGCGGCGCGGCGGCCGGCGCCCGCGCGGTCGGCGTCCCGGTCGACCGGGTCAAGATCGGCCTGTTCATGGGGGTCGCGTTCTGCGCCTGGTTCTCCGGGATGCACCTGGTGTTCGCGTTCGCGACCGTCCAGTCCGGCGAGGGCATCGGCAACGAGTTCCTGTACATCATCTGCGCGGTCATCGGCGGCTGCCTGCTGACCGGCGGCTACGGGTCGGCGATCGGCGCGGCCATCGGCGCGTTCATCTTCGGCATGACGAACAAGGGCATCGTGTACGCCGAGTGGAACCCCGACTGGTTCCGGTTCTTCCTCGGCGCGATGCTGCTGATCGCGACCGTGGTGAACCTGATCGTGCGGCGCAGAGTGGAGCGGTCGTCATGACGGACGCGAAGGCGGCGCCGCTGCTCCGGCTGGCCGGCGTCGGCAAGAACTACGGCAACGTCATCGCGCTGCGGGACGTCGACATGGAGGTGTCCGCGGGCGAGGTCACCTGCGTGCTGGGCGACAACGGGGCGGGCAAGTCCACGCTCATCAAGGTGGTCGCGGGCCTGCACCGGCACGACGCCGGGACGTACGAGGTGCAGGGCGAGGAGGTCTCCTTCGGCTCGCCCCGCGACGCCCTCGACCGGGGCATCGCGACCGTCTACCAGGACCTCGCGGTCGTCCCGCTGATGCCGGTCTGGCGGAACTTCTTCCTCGGCTCGGAGAAGCGCAAGGGCTTCGGCCGGCTGGACATCGGGTTCATGCGCAGGACCGCCCACGCCGAGATGGCCGCGATGGGCATCGACCTGCGCGACGTCGACCAGCCCATCGGGACGCTGTCGGGCGGCGAGCGGCAGTGCGTCGCGATCGCCCGCGCCGTCTACTTCGGCGCCAAGGCCCTCGTCCTGGACGAGCCGACCGCCGCGCTCGGCGTGAAGCAGGCCGGGGTGGTGCTGCGCTACGTCCTCCAGGCGCGCGAGCGGGGCCTCGCGGTCGTGTTCATCACCCACAACCCGCACCACGCCTACCCGGTCGGGGACCGCTTCCTGATCCTCAACCGGGGCCGCAGCATCGGCTACCGCACCAAGGACGCGATCACCCGGGAGGAGCTGACCGGCCTCATGGCGGGCGGCGCCGAACTGGAGGAGCTGGCCCACGAACTGGACGCGGCGGCCTCCCCGGCCTCCCCGGCGTCCGAGGCCGACGCCTAGCGGACGGCGCGAGGGTCAGGCGGGGGCGAGCCAGGCGCGGCACAGCCACCAGGCGTTGACGCCGCCGAAGGTGTCGGACGTGTCGATGCCGGTGACCTCCGCGAACCGCCGGACCCTGTTCCGCACCGTGTTGGGGTGCACGAACAGGGCCTCCGCGGCGGCGGTCACGTCGCGGCCCGCCTCCAGCCAGGCGCACACCGCGCGGGCGACCGGCCCGGCGCTCGCGCCGAGGTCCGCGCGGGCCGCCCGGTACCGGTCGAGCAGGGCGGAGGCGAGGTCGGTGCGGTCGGCCGCCGCCGCGACCACGGCCACCTCGGCGATGTGCACCACCCCGGTCCGCCCGGTCGCCTCGGCGGCGGCGAGCGCGGAGACGGCGAGGCGGCGCGCGGCGGCCAGGTGCTCCGCCTCGGCCGGCCCCGCGAGCCCGGCCGGCGCCACCCCATCGCCGGCCGCCGGCGGCGCGGCCGTCACCGTGAACAGCAGGCCGTCCAGCAGCGCGGACAGCGCCGGCGGCCGGACGGGCGGCGGGTGCCCGCGGCCGGCGCCGGCCGGGCGGGCGGCCAGCACCCACAGCGCGCCGCCGGCGGGCAGGCCCGCCTCGGCGGCGGCGAGCGCCGCGGCCGAGCCGCCGTCCAGCAGGCGCCGCAGCCGCACCGCGTCCCGCTCGCCCCGGCCGGGCCCGGCTCCGGCCCGCGCCTCCGCCAGCGCCTCGCGGTGCGCCCGGATCAGCCGGGACCGGACGGCCTCGGCCCAGTCGTCGTACAGCTCCCGCGCGTCCAGCAGCAGCGCCGCGCCGACGCCCTCGGCGGCGGCGACCTCCCGGACCCGCGCCCAGATCCCGCGCTCGGCGACGTGGATCGCGCTCAGCACCGCCTCGACCGGCACGCCCTGCCGGGCGCGGGTCACGCCGAGCTCCGCGACGAACGCCAGCTCGCCCTCGGTCGGCCCGCGCCGCGCCGCGATCGCGCGGGTGGCGGCCGCGAGCAGCGCGCGGGTGTGCCCGGCGATGTCGGCGGGCGGCAGGACCGACATCTCGCGCACCACGGACGTCACCCCGGCGACCACGGACGGCAGCAGATCCTCCTCGCGGGAGATCCGCTCGATGAGGTCCATCACGGGCGCCCAGCCGGCATCGCTCTGGTTCATGGCCCGATTGTGGTGCGCCACAACCCCGTCCGCCAAATGCGTGCCGTCCTCCATGTTCCCGGGCGCGGGCGGTTCCTAGGGTTGGAGGCCACCACAAGCGGACGCGTCGTTTCCAGGAGTGCCCTCATGACCTCTGCCCGCCGTGTCGCCGTGATCGGCGCCGGACCGGCCGGCCTCGCGACCGGCAAGGCCCTGCACGACGCGGGCGTGGAGGCCGTGCTCTACGAGCGGGGCGACCGCGCGGGCGGGCTGTGGGCGCGCGGCGCCGGCCTCTCGCCCGCCTACGCGTCCCTGCACCTCAACACCAGCAAGGGCCGGACCGAGTTCGCCGACTTCCCGATGCCCCGGCACTGGCCCGACTACCCGTCCGCCGACATGGTCGGCGGCTACCTCGCGGACTACGCGGAGCGCTTCGGGATCGTCCCGCACATCCGCTTCGACAGCCACGTCGCGTCCGTGGCGCGGGACGGCGCGGACGGCCCGTGGGCGGTGACCACCGAGGCCGGCGACACCGCCCGGTACGACGCCGTGGTGGTCGCCAACGGCCACAACTGGGACCCCCGGTGGCCCGACCCCGCGCCGCCCGGCGAGTTCACCGGCGCCCAGATGCACGCGCACGCCTACCGCGACGCCGAGCAGTTCCGCGGCAGGCGCGTCCTCGTCGTCGGCATGGGGAACTCGGCCATGGACATCGCCGTGGACGCCTCGCACGTCGCCGAAGGCCCGGTACTGCTGTCGGCGCGGCGCGGCGTCCACATCGTCCCGAAGTACCTGTTCGGACGGCCGTCCGACGCGACCGGCGGCGCCCTCGCCGCGCTGCCGTGGCGGGTCAGGCAGCGCGTCGCCGAGACGATGCTGCGGCTCGCCGTCGGCCGCCCGCAGGACTACGGCCTCCCCGCGCCGGCGGGCGGCCTGTTCCAGAACCACCCCACGATCAGCGACACGATCCTGCACCGCCTGACCCACGGCGAGGTGGCGCCGCGGCCGGGCGTCGAGCGCTTCGACGGGGACGCGGTCGTGTTCACCGACGGCACCGCCGACCCCGTGGACGTGGTCGTCTGGGCGACCGGCTACCGGGTGAGCATCCCGTTCCTGTCCCGCGAGCTGGTGGGCGCCGATCCCGAGCGGCTCCCGCTCTACAAGCGCGTCTTCCACCTGGACGAGCCGGGCCTGGCCTTCGTCGGGCTCATGCAGTCCACGGGCGCCGCGCTGCCGATCGTCGAGGCCCAGGCCAAGCTGGCGGCGGCGTACTTCGCCGGCGCCTACGCGCTGCCGCCTCCGGCGCAGCGGCGGCGCGCGGTCGCCCGCGCCCTGCGCGCCGCGACCGAGCGGTGGGGCGACCGGCGCCCCATGATGCGCGTCGACTTCGACCAGTACGTGGCCGACCTGCCCCGCGAGCTGAAGGCCGGCCGGGCCCGGCTCGCGCGGGGCGGCGCCCGGCCGTTCACCCCGGCGCACCGCGAGGAGACACCCGCATGAGCACACCCCGCCCGTCCGGCGGCCGCGACCCGCGCGGCCTGCGGGTCCTCGTGACCGGCGCGTCCGGCACGTTCGGCCGCGCCATCTGCGCCCGGCTGAGCGGCGGCGGCGCCCGCGTCGTCGGCCTGGACCTCGCGCCCCGGCCGGACGACCCGGTCGAGGTCCTCGCCTGCGACATCACCGACGACGACGCGGTGCCCGCCGCCGTGGCCGCGGCGATCGAGCGGCTCGGCGGCCTCGACCTGCTGATCAACAACGCCGGGATCGGCGGGCCCGCCCCGGCCGAGCTGCCGCCCGGCGACGAGGTCCGCCGCCAGCTCGACATCAACCTGCTCGGCGTCTGGCGGGTGACGTCGGCGTGCGTGGACGCCCTCGTCGAGTCGCGGGGACGCGTCGTCATGCTGTCGTCCCGCATGGCCGTCATGCAGCTGCCCCTGGCCGCCGCGTACGGCGCGTCCAAGCGGGCGCTCGTCGCCTACGCGGACGCGCTGCGCATGGAGATCGGCACCCACGTCGGTGTGACGTGCGTGTACCCGTCGGCGGTGCGCAGCCCGATCCACGACTCGACCGCCGCAGCGGGGCTGTCCCTGGAGGGCGTGAGCGTCTACGAGCCGCTCGACGGTGTGGTGGACGCGGTGCTGCGCGCCGCACTGGCCCGCCGCCCCCGCCGGGACGTGACGACGACCCGGCGCGGCGCCGTCGAGTTCTTCCTCGCCCGGCACCTGCCCGCGCTGACGGACCGGATCGTCGCCCGCACGTTCGCCGGGCGCGTCCGCTCGGGCGCGTTCGCGGGCGCGGAGCTGGCGGCCGGCGTCGTCCGCCGCCACGCGGGCCGCCGGTGAGCCGCCGGTGAGCACCGCCGCGCAGGCGCCGCCCGGCGCCGGGGCCCGGCCCCGCGGCCGCGACCTCGCCGGATACGCCGCCGGGTCGCTCGGCATGGGCGTGTGGGTCACCGTCCCCGGCCTGCTGCTGCTGTACTTCATGACGCACACGCTCGGCGTGCCGCCCGCCCTCGCCGGGCTCACGCTGCTGCTGCCGAAGATCATCGACGCGGTCGCGCACCCGCTGTTCGGGACGCTGTCGGACCGGCAGGCGCGCCGCGCCGGGCACCGCCGCGGCATGCTGCGCTGGGGGCTGCTGCTCGCGGTCGCCTGGATCGGGCTGTTCTCGGTGCCGGGCGGCCTCTCCGGCTGGTCGGCGGCGCTGTGGGTCGGCTGCTTCTACATCGCCGGGAACGTGCTGTACGCGTGCTTCCAGGTGCCGTACCTGACGACGCCGTCCGACCTGCGGATCGGCTACCACGAGCGCACCCGCGTGTTCATGTACCGGATGCTGCTGCTCACCGTGGGCCTGCTCGGCGCCGGGGTCGCGGCCCCGGCGCTGGTATCGGCGGGCGGGCGCGGCGACTACGCGCGGATGGCGGTGCTGCTCGCCGGGGTGCTCGTCGCCACCGGCGCCGTCGCCGTCGTCTTCGTCCGCCGGCTCACCGACCGGTGCGGGTTCCGGGTCCCGGACGGGCAGGGCCACTCCGTCCTCGCCGACGTCCGGATCGCGTGGCGGGACCGCGAGTTCCGGGCGCTGGTGCTGTCCTACCTGTTCACCGGCATCACGACGCACCTGTTCCTCGCCGCGGTGCCGTTCTACACCGAGTACGTGCTGGACGACGAGGGCCTCACCGCCGTGCTCATGGGCGCCTTCCTCGTCCCGGCCGCGATCGCCGGGCCCGTCTGGACGCGGGTGTCGCGGCGGACCGGCAAGCAGCGCGCGCTGCTGCTGTGCCAGGGCGCGTTCGTCCTCGGGCCGCTCGCCCTGTGGCCCGGCGACATGCTGGGGCTGCCGGCCACCGCCGCCGTCATCGCCGTGCTCGGCGTCGCCTTCGCCGGCCTCCAGCTCTTCGCGTTCTCGATGGTCCCGGACGTGGTGGCCGCCGCCGAGTCGCGCGGGACGGCGCGCGCCGGCGCCTACACCGGCGTCTGGACGGCGACCGACGCGACCGGTACCGCCATCGGCCCGTACGTGTACTCCGCCGCCCTCGCGCTCGGCGGCTTCGTCTCCACCACCGAGGGCCGCGCCGTCGCCCAGCCGGACTCGGCGCTGCTGGCCCTCCTCATCGGCGTGACCGTCGTCCCCGCCGCGCTGATGGCGGTCGCCGTGGTGTTCCAGCGCCGCTTCTCCCTCGACCGCGCGCACGCGGACGCGCCCGAGCCGGCGCCGTAGCCCCGCCCGTCAGGACCACTCAGCGCCCGTCAGGACCACTCCGCCTTCGCGAGGATCTTGTCGAGGCCCGGGGTGTCCCACTCGTCCAGGATGAGGAGCCGGGGCTGCGCCAGGTACCAGTACCGCTGGACGAAGGACGGCCCGGCGGGCTGGAACTGCCTGGCGCCGGTCAGGAAGAGGCACCGGAGGCGCCATTCGCGGTACTGGGCCTGCCGCGACCCGACGGCGGCGGTCGCGGAGCGGGCGGGCCGCTCCCGGTCGGCCTCGGTGCCGATGCCGTTGAGGTCGCCCCGGCGCGGGCAGGTGCGGAACGCCTCGGTCTCCGGCCCCCAGGGGCGGTTCAGGGCGAACCTGCTCCAGCCGGTCTCGGTGTCGTTCGCCCACGGCTCGCCGATGACCAGGAATCCGGGGCAGTTGTTCTGGTAGATCCGGGCGTCGCGCCCCTCGGGCGGGGGACCCCCGATCGTCCGCGGGGAGCACGGGCCGGGGGTGCTCACCCAGTAGTTGCCCTGGGGCCTGCCCGGCAGGTTCGTCAGCTCGGTGCGCCGCCATCCCACCGGGACCGTGACCGAGAACCCGCCGAACGACATCTTTTGCCCGGACGGCGTCGGAGTGGCCGCGGCGGCGGAGGTGGTGTCGCGGTCGGGGCGCGTCGCGGCGTAGACGCCGGCACCGGCGGCGGCGCTGCCGGCGATCGCGGCGCCGGCGATCGCGACGCCCGCCTTGCCGCCGACCGCGGACAGGAACCCGCCCGACCCGGACGCCGCACCGCCCGTGCCGGCGGCTCCGGCCGTACCGGCAGCCCCCGCAGTTCCGGCGGCCCCGGCCGTGCCCGCGCTCGCCGCCCCGGCGGTGGCCGCTCCCGCCCCCGCCGGGACCAGCCCGGCCGCGGCGAGCGGGAACAGGGCGGCGAGGGCCGCCGCGGCGACGGCCAGGGCGCGCACGCCGCGCTGCTCCCAGTCCCGCCCGTACGACTCGACGGCGATGCGGTCGAGTTCGGCCACGAACTGCGCCGCGCCCGGCGGGCGGTAGGCGGGGTCCTTGGCCATCCCCTGGAGCACGAGGGTGCGCAGCGGCTCGGGGACGTCGTCCGCCGGGACGGGCGCGGCGGCGTGCTGGCCCATCAGCGCCGCCCGGTCGTCGGCGCGGTAGGGCCGCTCGCCGGTCACGCACTCGTAGAAGACGCAGGTCGCGGCGTAGACGTCGGTGGCCGGGGTGGCGGGTTCGCCGCGCCACTGCTCGGGCGCCATGTACACCGGGGTGCCGGACCGGTCGCCCTCGCCCGTCCACACGGCGATGCCGAAGTCGATGAGCTTGCTGAGCCCGTCCGCGCGGACGACGACGTTGGCGGGCTTGTAGTCGCGGTGGACGACCCCGGCCGCGTGCGCGGCGGCCAGCCCGCGCAGCGAGCCCTTCAGCACCAGCAGGGCCGCCTCCGGTCCGAGGGCGCCGTGCTCGGCGAGCACCCGCTTCAGCGAGACGCCCTCGACCGCCTCCATGATGAGCGCCGTGCCGTGCTCGTGCTCCACGAGCCGGTAGAGCCGCGCGACGTGCGGGTCGTCGACCCGGCCGAGCATCTGCGCCTCGTGGCGGAACGCGTCCTTGGCGGACGGGTCGGCGCCGGCGGGCAGGTACTTGATCGCGACGGGGGTGCCGGTCCGGGCGTGCCGGGCCAGCGCCACCCGGCCCTGCGCCCCGCGGCCGAGCTCGCGCACCTCGTCGAACTCCGAAACGCGCCATTGCGCCACGAGGCACCTCTTTCCAGTCCGTCCCTGATCGTTCCAGTCATGTGACGCAGCGGAACAGGGGATGGTTGGTCACTCTTTCGACACGAGGATGCCACGCGCGGTGAAGGCCACGTCGGGGTCCGGATGCGTGCGCAGGACGCGCAGGACGTCCCGCCATTCGGGCGGCCAGCCCGCGCGCGGTCCGTGCCGTCCGGCGAGCGCGCATGCGAACAGGCCGCCCGCCGGGTCGCCGCGCCCGGCGAGCCGCTCCGCGTGCGGGTGCAGCCCGGCGGGGTCCGGGAGCCCGGCGCGCGGGCCGTCCGCGAGGGCCTCGGCCACCCGCTGGACGGCGAGGACGGGGGCGCCCGCGCAGGAGTCGGCGAGCGCGTCCACGGCCGGGTCGTCCCAGTGCACGGTCGCGGCCGTCAGCTCCCGCACGAGCTGCGCGGGAAGCCGCTCCGTGACCGCCCGCAGGACGGGTCCCGCGCCGTCGCGGCGGTTCGCGGCGGCGCGCCGGAGCGCGTCGGCCAGCGCCGCCAGCCGCTGCTCGGCCGGGAGGTCCCGCTCGGGCTCGGCGTTCGCGGCGTCGCCGGCCTCCGCCAGCGTCGCGGCGGCGTCCGCGAGCGCGTCCGTTCCGGTGCCGCCCACCGCGCAGCCGACGAGCGTGAACAGCGCGGTGCGCCAGCGGCGCGTCTCGCCGAGGTCGGTGAGGACGGCCGCGAGCCGCGCGGGGATCTCCGGCGCCCACTGCGCCCACCGGCCCAGCGCCGCCAGCGCCGCGTCGGACGCCTCCGGGTCGGGGGAGCGCGCCACCCGCACGACGAGCGCGGCGTAGTCGGCGCGGAACGCGCCCTCGATCTCGTACGGCCACGCGCCGAGCACCTGGCGGGCGAGGTCGCGCGGCCCGGCCGCCGCCTCGGCGAGGATCCGCCGGGCGGCCGGGTCGGACATGTGCGCCCGGGCGGCGGACGCGATCGCCGCGCGCACGTCCCGGTGCTGGCCGGGGTCGTCCCAGGCGGCGGCGACGACGTCCAGCGCCTCCGGCACGCGGGTGCGCAGCAGGATCCGCAGCGCCTCCTTCCGCGCGGTGATCTTGCCGCCGGTGAGGACCGGGCGCAGCAGCGCCGCCAGCGCCGACGGCCGGACGAACCGCGCCGCGCGCCCGGCCGCGTAGACGGCCACGTGCGCGTCGTCGGACGAGGCGAGCGCGAGCAGGTCGGGCAGGACGTCCTGCGGGCGGGCGGTCCACGGCGCGGCGGTCAGCGCGGCCCGGCGCAGGCGGGCGTCGTCCGCCGCCAGGTACGGGCGGAGCCGCGCGGCGTCCACCCCCGGGACCTGCGCGATGGCCGCGACCGCGCGGGCCCGGTCGGCGTCCGGGAGCCGCGCGTCGCCCGCGACCCGGTCGAGGAGGCGCAGGTAGGCGGCGTGCTGCCGGGCCGTCCACCCGCGCGTCCAGCGCGGCTCCACCCACGGGACGTAGGTGACGCCGCCGCGCCGGAATCGCCCCTCGGGCGTGGACTCCGCCAGGACGAGGTGCAGCAGGTCGGTCCGCTCCGCCGCGATCGCCGCGAGCACCGGCGGGAGCCCGACCGTGGACGGGTCCCCGGCGACGACGCGCTCCACCCGCTCGCCGCGCGTCGCGGGCGGCTCCAGCCAGCCCGCGACGGCCTCGCGGATCACCCGGTCGTCGCGGGCGCCGAGGGCCTTCTCCAGCGCGTCCTGGAGCGCCGGGACGCCGTGGGCGCGGCGCCCGAGCGCCCGGACGAGCATCAGCGCGAGCCCGTGGTCGTCGCGGCGCGCGCCCTCGTCGAGCAGCGGGGCGAGCCGCTCGACGAGCCGGTGCTCCTGCCCGCGCCGCAGCACGCGGTCCAGCCGGCCGAGCGGGACGAGGGAGGAGCTGCCGATGACGCGCCTCAGCAACCCGATGCCGGCCGCCGTCAGCTCGGCGTCGTCGCGGATCGCGCCCTGCCGGAAGAACGCGGTGCCGAGCTGGACGAGCGTCAGGCGCGTCGCGTTGGAGCAGTCGCGGGCGTTCAGCGCGTCCTCGGCGAGCCGCTCGAAGGCCGGCGCGTGCTCGGCCCCCAGCGCCGCGCCGGGGACGGCCGCCAGCGCCCGCAGCGCGGCGACCCGCACCGGCTCCTGCTCGTTGCGCAGCCGCCCGAGGGAGTCCAGCAGCGCGGACAGCACGGCCGGGTCGCGTTCGCGCCCGGCGCACGCGACGAGCAGCGCGTACCCTGCCGCGCGTTCGTCGGCGTCGGGCCGCCGGGTCGGCTCCTCCAGGACGGGCCGGGCCTCCGCGAACGGCAGGTAGGCCGAGACGGCCTGCACCCGCTGCTGGTGCCCGGCGACCGCGCGCAGCCCCAGCATCCGGCGCGCCTCCCGGACCCGCACGGCGCGCGGCAGGACGTTCATGAGCGCGTCCCCGAGCTCGCGCGCCGCGAGGTCGACGCCGTCCATCGCGGCGTCGAACAGCGCGCCGCGCCGGGCCGGGGCCACCGCCGCCAGCAGCAGCCGCAGCGCGGGCTCGTCCTCCCGGACGGCGCGCGCGACCGCGGCGAGGCCGTCCCCGCCGGCGCGGGCGAGTCGGTCCCGCATGGACCGCCGCCGGATCAGCGAGGTGAGCATCGTCCGGGTGCCGTCCGCCAGCAGCAGCCGCAACGTCCGCTCCGGCTCGGCGTCCAGCAGCGCGCCGACCTGCGGCCGGAGCGCGTGCGGCAGCCCGGCCGCGTGCCAGTGGTCCTCCAGGAGGCCGAGCACCCGGCCGGGGTCGTGCCGCACCGCCGCCGCGACGCCCGGCCCGTTCCAATGCCACCAGCTGGAGCGCGCGCCCGGCGTCAGTGCGGCGAGGTCCCGTTCGGCCTGGTCCAGGAACGTCCCGGGGTGGGCGCCGCCCAGCGTGTGCGGGTTCGGGACGGCGTGCGCGAGCGGCCCGAGCCGCTCGGCCGCGCGCTCCGGGGTGCAGGCGGGCAGCAGCGCGGCGGCCTCGTCCGCGCCCCACCGCTCCAGGACCGGCCCGATGAGCGCGTCCGCGAGGTCGGCGCGGCGGTGCCGGCGCACCGCCCGGTACGTCGCGGACCTGACCGCCTGCGGGGCGTCCATGAGCCGCTCCGCGAGCGGTCCCGGCGCGGTCGCGTACCGCACCGCCAGCCGGGTCGCCCGCAGCGCGAGCACCGCGTCCGGGTCGCCGGTCGCCGCCACCAGGTGCGCGAGGGACGCCTCGTCCCGCACGGCGGACGCGATGGACAGCGCGGCCGACCGCTCGTAGTGGCCGCGCCCGCCGAGCTCGGCCAGCAGCGCGGCGAGCTCCGGCGCGCCTCGGGAGGCCCGCAGCGCCGCCAGGCGGCGGACGCGGGCGCGGTACGGGAGGGGCTCGATCTCGGCGAGCAGATCATCGGCGCGCATGACGCGCCATCGTGCCCGATCCCCCGCCCGGGTTCACTCGCTTTTCTGCTCTTCGGGCACGGGCCGGGAGGCGGTGATCTGGTCGGCGAGCATCCGGACGCGGGCCTCGTGCTCGTCGTAGCCGACGACGACCGGCGGCTCGTTGTAGGGCATCGTGTCGGACGAGCGGCGCAGCTTCACGTACTGGCCGCACGCGTCGATCGCGTACGGCTCCATGTCGTCCTGCAGCGCGCCGATCACCGTGATGCCGTGCGTCTCGCCGATCTTGCGGAACAGCGCGACGGCCTCCTTGCGGTGCTCCTTGCCGAGGTTGCGGCCCAGCTCGTCCAGCACGAGGACGAGCTGGCTACCAGCCCCCTGACGGGGGCCCGCCCCCGCCGGCCGCCCGCCGCCGGAGCTGGCGAGCGCCGCCGCGCACACCAGCTTGACGGCCTTCTCGTCCATCAGCGCGGTGTTGGCGCGCCGGTTGTAGGGGACGTACCGCTGGCCGTCCGAGCGCCGCCACTTCGGCGTGACCCGCCACCGCCACTCCTGCTCGGGGTCGCCCGGCTGCTCCGGCGTCGGGAACTCCAGCGTCGCGCCGTAGCCGCCGTAGCCGACGTCGAGCTTCTCGAACTCCTCCGCGACCCGCTGGAGGCGGGTGCGGATCGCGGCGGTCAGCGCGGTGCGGTGCGCCTCCGCCGCGCCCGCCGCCTCCGTCGCGCCCTTCTGCGCCTTGTCCAGGTCGGCGCGGCGCGCCGACAGCTGCACCTCGATCTGCCGCCGCTGGTGCCGCTCGTAGTCCTCCTGCCTGCGCAGATGCCCCTCCAGGGCCTGCGCGAGGCGGGCGAACGTGGCCTGCTCGCGGTCGGTGCGGCGGCCCTCGCCCTCGGCGCGCTCGCGCAGCAGGAACCGGATCTCCTCCGGCATGTCCTCGTCGGACGGGCCGTCCGGGAACACGCGGCGCAGCGCCTCCGACAGGTGCTTCTCGGCGGTGTGCCACCACTCGGCGGGCGTCCAGGTGGCCTCGTCGTCGTCGAGGCCCGAAAGCCATTCGGCGGCGGCGTCGCGGGAGCCGCCCCAGTCCTTCTCCAGCGCGTCCAGGCCGAGCGCGGCCCGCTTGTCGGCCAGCTCGGACGACGCCCTGCGGATCCCGTCGCGCTCCCTCTCGCGGGCCTCCTTGCGCCCGCGCAGCCGGTCGATCTCCAGCGCGCGCGTGTCGGCCTTCGCCTGGAGCCGCCGCAGCGTCTGCTCCGCCGACCCGAGCCGCGGGCCCAGCCGCGCCTCGCCGCCCGCCAGCTCCTCAAGGGTCTCGCGCAGTTCCGCCATGCGCTCGCGGACGTCGTCCAGCTCCTCCGCCGCGCGCGCGCCGCTCAGCCGCCGGCCGGCGAGCGCCACGTCGGCGGCGGCGTCGGCCGTGGCCTGCCGCGCGTCCTCCAGCGCCTCGGTCGCCGCCTCCAGCGCCGTCCGGGCCGCTTGGACGCGGGCCACGCGGCCGGTGACGGGCTCGGCGAAGCCGCCGATGACGACCGTGCCGGTGCCGTCGCCGTCGAGCGCGGCGAAGAACCGCCCCAGCCCCTGCTCGCAGCGCACGCCCTCGGGCAGCCCCTCGCCGCCCGCCGGGACGATCATGGAGCCGGGTAGCGCGGCGAGGGCCGCGACGGCGCCGTCCAGGTCGTCCGCCGCGACGACGACGGCCTCCCGGTACGGCCACAGCGCGGCCTCCCAGCGCTCCCGGACGTCCTCGGCCAGCTCGACCGCGTCCAGCAGGCCGACCGCCGCGATGCCCCCCGCCGCCAGCGCACGGATCTGCTCCGGGGCGCTGCTCTGCCCCGCCTCGGCCTCGGCCAGGGCGCGCTCCGCGCGCGCGACGGCGCCCTTGGCCATCCCGTACTCCTGCTGGGCCTCGTCGCGGCGCGCCTCGGCCTCCTTCAGCTCGGCGCGCGCGGTGTCGGCGTCCCGGCCGTCGGCCTCCCGCTGCCGCTCCTCCAGCGCCGACACCTGCCGGCGCAGGTCGTCCATGCGGCCCCGGGCGACGGCCTTGTCCGCGCTGAGCTTGTCGGCCTGCCCCTTCAGCTCGGCGAGCGCCGCCTGCGCCTCCTGGACCCGCGCGTCCAGCGCGCCGCCGGTGAGCTGCTCGATCTCCCGCTCCGCGGCCTTCGCCGCCTCCGCCAGCTCCGCGCCCTCCCGGCCCAGCCGCTCCTGCTCGGCGGCGTGCGCGGCGTCGGCCTCCGCCGCGTCCACCAGCAGCCGCGCCCGCCGCGTGCGCCAGTGCCGCAGCGCCGCCGCCACCTCGTCGCGCGCGCGGTCGTGCCGGTCGAACGTCTTCAGCAGGCTCGCCGCCTCCCGCTCCCACTCGGCGAGCCGCTCGGCAGCCTCCGCCGCCTTCGCGCGCTCCCGGTGCTCGTCGGCGCGGGACTTGCGCTCGGCCTCCAGCTCCCGGTCCAGCCCCGTCAGCGCCGCGATCGCGCTGAAGATGCGCTCCGGGCTGATCTCGTTCAGCGGCTGCGACAGCAGGTTCGTCGCGACCTTCGACCGCACCGACGTCGACAGGAACGACACGCACCGGACCTGCCCCCCGTACAGGACGCGGGTCAGGTCCTTCGCGACCAGGTCGCGGCGCCCCGCGCTGCGGGGAAGGCCCGCCCACAGCCGGTCGGCGAGCGCCACCCGGTCGGCCTCGGACGGCGCCGACGCCAGGTGCACGCCCTGCCGCCACCGGATCTCCAGGTGCGGCGCGTCCGCGTTGACCCGCAGCCACACCGTCACCGCCGGATCGTCCTCCACCGGCTCGGGGTGGTCGAAGACGCCGACGATGTACCCGTGGTCGGCGCTCGCCCACTGGCTGTCGCCCTGCGCCGCCAGCTCCGCGTTGAACAGCAGCTCCGCGACCGCCCGCGCACCCGACGCGAACCGCCACTGCTCGTCCCCGAGCAGCGCCGTGATGGCCGCGATGAACGACGACTTGCCCGCGCCGTTGGAGTCCTTCGGCCCCTGCCCGGCGACCACGATCAGCGTCCCCGGCACGGTCGGCACCGGATGCGTCGACAGCCGCGAGATGTTCACCGCCTGCACGGCCACGAGCGTCCGGTCGCCGACCACGTTCCCGGTGTCGCGCGCGGCCGCCGCCGGTGCGGCCATCATCGGTTCGGTCCCGGCCGTCATGTGCTCTCCCCCCGTCCCCGCCGCCGCGCCCGGATCGCCGCGGCGAGCGGCGAGTCCGGCCCGGCGGCCAAGATCAGCTCTTCCTGAAGCCGGCGGCGCGCGGCATCGGTCAGCCGGTGGAACTGCGCCCCCGGCACGAACCCGCCGGCGTCGTCCGGGCCCGCCTTCACCTGCGCCACCAGCCCCGCGAGCCGCAGCCGCCGCAGCGACGCCTCCAGTTCGGTGACCGGAAGCTGGGTGCGGCGGCGCAGCTCGTCCAGCGGCGTCGGATGCGGCGACAGCCACGAGTCGTCCGCCAGCAGCCCGGCCGCGCGCGGGATCGCCACCGAATGGATCAGCACCAGCGTCAGCACGGCCCGCTCCCGCACGCCCGGAACGCACGCGGGGTCGTCGGCGAGCGCCTGCGCGACCTCGTCCCGGTACCCGGAGATCCAGCGGGTCTGCTCCGACCGGATGAGCGTCCGCCCGTTCAGCGCGAGCATCTCCTCGACCGCCCGCCGCAGCGCCGGCTCCCGCAGCGCCGCGAACCGCACCTCCGCCACCGGCTCCGCCGCGTGCTCGACCGCCATGTACGCCGCCACGACCTCCGCGCGCCGCCGCTCGTCGAACGCCCGCAGCACACCCTCGAACAACCCGCTCATCCGTCGCCCTCCGGGGCGCCCGCGGGCTCCGCCGGTTCGTGGTCCGGAGGCTGCGGGAGACGGGGGAGGAGGTTGCGGAGGGACGCGAGGGAGGGCTCGGGCCACAGGGCGGTGCGGGGACCCGGGCGGACGGTTCCGGCGGCCTCGTCCAGGATCAGCCAGCCCGTGTCGGACAGGCGGCGCAGTTCGCCGGTGGCCCAGCGGCGCGCCAGGTCGGTGTCGCCGCGCGTCATGTTCGCGTAGACCTCCAGGACGTCCGCGACCGGGGCGGGGGAGCCTGGCCAGGGCGCGTCGTCCAACCGGGTCCAGCAGCAGCGCAGCGCGGCGGCCAGCACGCGGCGGGCCTGGCCCGAGCGGTCCAGCGGCATCGGCGCGGTCTCGTACTCCTCCAGCAGCGCGGGCGTCGCGCCGTCCGGCCATTCGGGGAGCAGCCACACGCGGTCGCCGTCCGCCGCGGCGACCACGCCCGGCGGCACGGGATCGGACGCGGCGACCGCCGGCCCGCCCAGCAGCCGGGCGCGGGCGCGGGCCAGCACGTGCGGGTCGACGGTCACGGGCCGGTCCTCTCGAACCAGCCCGGGGACACCCAGGTCGGGGAGCCGTCGGGACGCGCGGCCAGGCCGTCCGACCAGGCGAGCCGGTAGGGCAGCTCGGGATGCTGGTGCGCGGCGGCCAGGTCGGCGAGCACGCGGCGGGCCGTCGCCCAGTCGCGGGCGAGGACGTCCTGGACCGCGACCCGGTCCCGGCCGCGCAGGATCTGCTCGGCGACCTCGCGGAGCCGCTCGGCCGCCGCGGTGTCCGCGCCGGTGTCGCCCGACAGCCCCGAGTCGGGCACCGACGGGCGGGGCGGCGCCGGGCGCGGCGGCGTGGCGCGCGGGCCGTCCTCCACGGCCGCCACCACGGCCGCCGGCTCGTGCCAGGGCGCCGGCGCGTCGAACACGAACCCGTCCAGGACGGCCGCGAGCTCCTCCCGGGACGCCGTGCGCGTGAACGTCCGCCACGTCTCGGGCGGCAGCAGGGTGAGGTTCCGGGTGGTGCCCGCCGAGTCCGACAGGCGCGCGGCGGCGCGGCGGGACGCGTCGCCGTAGGCGTAGATGGCGGCGCGCAGGTCGGTGCACGTGCGGTCGAGCTGCGGCCACCGCCGCAGGATCGCGCCGTGCAGCCGCTCGGCGCGCAGCAGGATCTCCTCGGTGCCCCACAGCTTCGGCGCCTGCTCGCGCAGCTCCTCGATCGTCCCGTTCGTCAGCGTGACCAGCTCGACGCTCCACAGCCGGAACGCGCGCGCGAGACCGTCCGCGCCGTCCCGCGCCTGCTCGGGCGTCATCCGGGGGTCGGCCACGTTGAGCTGCTCCAGCGCGAGCAGCCGGTGCATCTCGCTCTGCCCGCCGTCCAGCATCATCCGGCGGACGAACATCAGCCCGACCACGCTCGTGAACGACGCCCGGTAGCGCAGCTGGTTCGGCTTCGGGAACACCTCCCGGACCGCCCCGAGCCCCTTCAGCACCCGCAGCCGGTTCTCGAACACCTCCGGCGGGTAGCGGCGGCACACGTACCGCATCTGCTCGCGGCTCAGCCCGTCCTCGCCCGCGTCGGCGAACGCGGCGAGCAGCGTCTCGGCGACGTCCACCAGCTCCGGGTCGTCGACGACCGCGCCGCTGTCGCGGGCCAGCGCCGCGAACATCTGCCGGTACACGCCCAGCACGGCCTCGCCGACCAGGACGTCGTCCAGGCTGGCCGCCGCGTTCTCGGAGGTGGGGGACACGGCGCACTACGGTACGGCCCCCGCGCCGCCAACGTGGAATCGAAGCCGCCGAACCCCCGCGCGCAGGCAGGTTCGGCGTACCGTCCGGGCCGGTGACGTGGCGGGCGGCATGGGAGGCCCCGGTCGGCTGATCGGGGCCTCCGGGGCGCGTCAGGCGGACGGGGCCGGGTGCGGGATGGACTTGTGCTCCAGGTAGGCCTGCAGCCCCTCCGGGCCCAGCTCGCGGCCCATGCCGCTGTTCTTGTAGCCGCCGAACGGGGTGTTCGGGTCGAGGGTGTACATGTTGACGCCGCAGCTGCCGGTGCGGATGCGGCGGGCGACCTCGACGCCGTGGGCGACGTCGGACGTCCAGACCGAGCCGCCGAGGCCGTAGTCGCTGTCGTTGGCGATGCGGACGGCGTCGTCCTCGTCCTCGTAGGGGATGAGGACGAGCACCGGCCCGAAGATCTCCTCGCGGGCGATGCGCATGTCGTTGCCGACGTCGCCGAACACGGTCGGGGCGACGTACCAGCCCCGGTCGTGCGGCCGGTTCAGCCCGCCGGTGATCAGCTTGGCGCCCTCGTCCTGGCCGATCCGGATGTAGTTCTCCACCCGCTCCTGCTGCCGCTTGGCGACCAGCGGCCCGATCTCGGTGCCGTAGTCGGCGGGGTCGCCGACGGCGAGCCCGCCGACCATGGTCGCGAGCGCGTCGGCGACCTCGTCGTAGCGGCGGCGGGACGCCAGGATGCGGGTCTGCGCGGCGCACGCCTCGCCGTTGTTCATCAGCGAGGCCAGTTTGAAGCCCTCGACGGTCGCGGCGAGGTCGGCGTCGTCCAGCACGATCGCGGCGGACTTGCCGCCGAGTTCGAGGGTGACGCGCTTGAGCTGCTCGCCGCACACCGCGCCGATCTTGCGGCCGGCGGCGGTGGAGCCGGTGAACGACACCTTGTCGACGTCGGGGTGCGCGACCAGGTAGGCGCCGACCTCGCGCCCGGCCGGGACGAAGTTCACCACGCCGTCCGGGATGCCCGCCTCCTTGATCCACTCGGCGAGCAGGTAGCTGTCGAGCGGCGTCTCCGGGGACGGCTTCGCGACCACCGTGCACCCGGCGATGAGCGCGGGCGCGAGCTTGAGCATCAGCGTGAACTGCGGGACGTTCCACGGCACGATCGCCGCGACCACGCCGACCGGCTCCTGGGTGACCGTGACCGGCCCGAGCATGCCCTGCCGCTCCTCCTCCCAGGTGTAGGCGGCGGCGAGGTCCACGTAGTACTGCAGGACCATCTGCGGGATGGCGGCCTGGCCGAACACCGAGAACATGATCGGCGAGCCCATCTGAGCGGTGCAGAGGTCGGCCATCTGCTGCTGCCGCTCGGCGTAGATCGCCGACAGCCGGCCGACGATCTCGGCGCGCTCGGCGGGCGTCATCCGCGGCCAGGGGCCCTCGTCGAAGGCGCGCCGCGCCGCCGCCACGGCCGCGTCGATGTCGCCCTCGGTGCCCTCGGGCACCCGCCCGATGACCTCCTCGGTGTGCGGGGAGATGACGTCGATCGTGGCGGTGCCGGCCGGGGCGGCCCACTCGCCGCCGATGAACAGCCGATCGTGCTCGCGCATGGTGCTGTGCCTCCCTGCCCGACGGGCGAGTTCGGGTAACCGAATGCTTGCTTGGGCACAGCATCGCATGAGGTCCCCGGGCGTTGGCAAGAGGAATGAGACTCGCGTCTCACTCGCCGTCCAGGAGATGCCGGTTGGGTTCGCGGGCGCGCGCCGCGAGGCCGGGCAGCTCGGCCACCGCGACGCCCGCCGCCTCCAGCAGCTCCGCGCCCGTCCCCGCGGCGAACAGCTGCGGCTCCCGCCAGGCGAACACGACCCGCGCCGCGCCCGAGGCGATGATCAGCTCGGCGCACGGCCGGGGCCGGGACGCGCGGTGCCCGCACGGTTCGAGCGAGCTGTAGACGGTCGCGCCGCCCAGGTCGCCGGGCGCCTTGGCGAGCGCGGCCTCCTCGGCGTGGTCGTGCGGATCCTGCTCGCGGGAGAAGCCGCGCGCCAGCTCCCGGCCGTCCGCGCCGACGATGACCGCGCCGACGGAGAAAGCCGTCTCGGACGGCGGGCACAGCGCCGCCAGGTCGCAGGCCAGCGCCAGCCAGGCGTGGTCATCCACGCGGGGCTCCGGCCCGGTAGCGCAGCAGGGCCAGGTCGCCGATCCGGGTGACCTCCTCCAGCCGCATCGGACGCTCCGGCGACTGCGGGAACACCCCGGAGCGGACGAAGCGCGGCGCGGCCGGGTCGCCGATGAAGAACGGCGCGACGACCAGCTGCAGCTCGTCCACGGCGTCGGCGGTGAGGAACAGCGTGTGCACCCCGCCGCCGCCCTCGACCATCAGCCGCCGGACGCCGCGCCCCGCGAGGTCGGCGAGCACCAACGGCAGGCTCAGCGGGTCGCCGGCGGCGACGACCTCGGCCAGCCCGGCGAGCCGCGGCGCCAGCTCCGCGGCCGCGGCCGGCGGGGCGTACACGAGCTTCGGCGCCTCGCCCGTGGTGAAGAACCGGGCGCCGGGATCGAGGTCGCCGCTCCAGGTCAGCGTCACCTTCACCAGGTCGGCGGGCAGCCCCCGCGCGACGCGCCGCTCCCGGCGCGCGGCGGAGCGGATCAGCAGCTTCGGGTCGTCGGCCCGCACGGTCCCGGCGCCGACCAGGATCGCGTCGCAGTCCGCCCGCACCGCGTCGACCCGGTCGAAGTCGGCCGGGCTGGACAGCCGCAGCCGCTCCGGCGTCGCGTCGTCGATATAGCCGTCGGCGGACATGGCGCAGCTCAGCAGCACGTAGGGACGATCACTCACGCCGCCACACTACGGGAGCGTCGGCGCGCGGCATTCCAAGATCCTTTGGGGTGGCTCGGCGTTTCTGCGCCGGATGTGTCGGAGGGGGTGCCTATGGTTGCTGCGACATGCGAATCCTGCACACCTCCGACTGGCATCTCGGCAGATCGTTCCACCGGGAGGACCTGCTGGCCGCGCAGGCCGCGTTCGTCGACCACCTGGTCGCGACCGCCGCGGCGGAGGACGTCGACTGCGTGCTCGTCTCGGGCGACGTCTACGACCGCGCGCTGCCCGCCGTCGACGCCGTGAAGCTGTGCAACGAGGCGCTGGTGCGGCTCGCCGAGCACGCCCGGGTCGTGCTCATCGCCGGCAACCACGACTCCGCGCGCCGGCTCGGGTTCGGGTCCGCGCTGATGGACGCCGCCGGCGTGCACGTCCGCACCGACTTCGCCACCGTGGGGGAGCCCGTCGTCATCGGGGACGCCGCGGTCTACGGCATCCCGTACCTGGAGCCCGAACTCGTCCGCCACCCCTGGGAGCTGGACGAGCGCAGCCACGCCGCCGCGCTGACCGAGGCCATGCGCCGCGTCCGCGCCGACGCGGCCGCCCGCCGCGAGCGGTCGATCGTGCTGGCGCACGCGTTCGTGACGGGCGGCGAGTCCAGCGAGAGCGAGCGCGACATTTCCGTCGGCGGGTCCTCGCAGGTGTCGGCGTCGGTGTTCGACGGCGTCGACTACGCGGCGCTCGGCCACCTGCACGGCGCCTGGCGCATCACCGATCGCGTCCGGTACTCGGGGTCGCCGCTCGCGTACTCCTTCTCCGAGGAGAAGCACGTCAAGGGCTCGTGGCTGCTCGACGTCACCGACGGCGGGGTGGCCGGGGAGTTCGTGGAGGCGCCGGTCCCGCGCCGCCTCGCGCGGCTGCGCGGCCGGCTCGACGACCTGCTCGCCGACGCCTCCCACGACGCGGTCGAGGACCGCTGGCTCCAGATCACGCTGACCGACCCGCGCCGCCCGTCCGCCGCGATGGAGCGGCTGCGCCGCCGCTTCCCGCACACGCTCGTCCTCGGCTTCGAGCCCGCGGGCGGCGGCGAGGGCACCGCCCGCACCTGGTCCGAGCGGGTCCGCGAACGCTCCGAGCTCGACGTCGCCCGCGACTTCGTCGCCGAGGTCACCGACGGCCCCGCGACCGAGGCCGAGCGCGCCCTCCTGCACGAGGCGTTCGAAGCCTGCCGCCAGAAGGAGGCGCTGACGTGACCCGCGTCGCCGTCCGGGGCGGGCGCCCGGCGGGGCGCGGCGGCGCGGAAGAGGGGATCGCGTGAGGCTGCATCGGCTCGAGATCGCGGCGTTCGGCCCGTTCTCCGGCACGGAGGTCATCGACTTCGACGCGCTGTCCGACGCCGGCCTGTTCCTCATCCAGGGCCGGACGGGCGCGGGCAAGACGAGCATCCTGGACGCGGTGTGCTTCGCCCTCTACGGGCAGGTGCCGGGCGTCCGCAACAACGTGAAGGGGCTGCGCAGCGACCACGCGCCGCCCGGCGCCGGGCCCCGCGTGGTGCTGGAGGCGACGATCCGGGGCCGCCGGCTGCGGATCACCCGGTCGCCGGCCTGGGAGCGGCCGAAGCTGCGCGGCTCCGGGACGACGACCGAGCACGCCAAGGTCGTCCTGGAGGAGTTCGAGCACGGCGCGTGGACGGGCCTGACCACCCGGCTGGACGAAGCGGGCGACCTGGTGTCGCGCCTGCTCGGGATGAACGCCGTGCAGTTCTGCCAGGTGGTGCTGCTGCCGCAGGGCGAGTTCGCCGGGTTCCTGCGCGCCGGGGCGGACGAGCGCCGCCGGGTCCTGGAGCGGCTGTTCGCCACCGAGGTGTTCACGCAGGTCGAGAAGTGGCTGGCCGAGCGGCGCGCCGCGGCCGGGCGGGCGGCCGCCGAGCTGGGCGCCGCCGCGGCCTCGATCGCCGACCGGATCGCCGAGACGACCGGGGCGGCGCCGCCGCGCGGGGAGCGCCCGGCCGTCCCGCAGCCGCGCCGCGGCGAACCCGCCGTCGAGCCGTTCGCCGAGGTCGAGGCGCTGCCCGCGTGGGCGGCGGAGCTGGCCGGCGGGCACGCCGACGTCCGCGCCGCCGTCGAGGCCATGCGGGCCGGCGTCACCGAGGCGCTCCGGGCGGCCCGCGCGGAACTCGACGACGCGAAGGCGCTCGCCGACCGGCGCCGCCGGCACGCCGAGGCCGTCGCCCGCCGCGACGCGCTGGCCGGCCGGGCGGAGGAGAAGTCCCGGACGGCGTCCCGGCTCGACGCCGCGGCCCGCGCCGACCGGGTCGTCCCGCTGGTGCGCGACGTCCGCGACCGGCACGCCCGGGCGGTGCAGGCGCGCCGCTGGGCCGAGGAGACCCGCGCCCGCGCGGCGTCGCTGCTGCCGCCGAAGGCGCCGGAGGACGTCCTCGCCAAGGCCGAGCGCGACCGCCGCGACGAGGCCGCCGCGCTGGAGCGCATGCGCGCCGCCGCCGCCCGCCTCCGCGAGGTCGAGCGGCAGCGCGACGCCCTCGCCGCGGAGCTGGGCCGGCTGGAGCCGCGGGACGCGCGGACCGCCGCGGCGCTGGAGGAGCTCCCCGCGATCGTGGCCGCCCGCCGCGCCGAGCTGGACGAGGCCAGGGTCGCGGCGGCGGGCGTGCCCGGCGCCGAGGCCGCCGTCCACGACGTCCGGCGCAGGCTGGACGCGGCCCACCGCCGCGACCGGGTCGAGATCCTGCTCGCCGAGGCGGAGGAGGCGCAGCGCGCCGCGGTCGACGCCGCCCAGGAGGCCCGCGACCGCGCCCAGGAGCTCCGGCAGGCGCGCCTGGACGGGATGGCCGCCGTCCTCGCCGGGGAGCTGAAGGACGGCGAGCCCTGCCGCGTCTGCGGATCCACCGAGCATCCCGCGCCCGTCGCCTCGCTCGCCGTCGTCCCCTCCGAGGAGGAGGTCGAGCGCGCCCAGGCCGCCTACGACGCGGCGCAGACGCTCCGGGAGCGGCGGACCGGCGAGGTGGAGTCGCGGCGGTCCGAGCGCGACCAGCTCCTGGAGGCCGCCGGCGACGTGCCCGCCGAGGCGCTCGCGGCGGAGCTCGCCGAGGCCGAGCGGGCGCTGGAGGCCGCGGCGGCGCGGGCCGTCGAGGCCGCCGAGCTGGAGGCCGCCCTGCACCGGCACGAGCAGGAGCTCGACCGGGCCCGCGCCGAGCGCGACGAGGTGTCCCGGCTGCTCACCGAGAACCGCATCCGGGACGGGGAGCTGGCCGACGAGCGGGCCCGGCTGTCGGCGGAGCTGGACGAGGCGCGCGGCGATGACCCGACGCTGGAGGCGCGCATCGCCCGCCTCGGCCGCGAGGCCGGCGCGCTCGCCGAGGCCGTCGAGGCGCTGCGCGCCTCCGGCCGCGCCGACGAGGAGCTGGCCGCCGCCCGCGCGAGGGCGCGGCAGGAGGCGGCGGAGCAGGGGTTCGGCACGCCCGACGAGGTCGAGGAGGCGGCGCTGTCCGACGAGGACCAGGGCGTCCTGCGCGACCGGATCCGCCACCTCGACGACGAGGAGGCGCAGGTCCGCGCCCTGCTGGGCGATCCGGCGCTGGCCGCGGCGGCCGCCGCGCCCGCGCCCGATCTGCCCGCGCTCGAAGCGGCGGTGCGGGCGGCGGAGACGGCGCACACCGCGGCCGCGAACGCCGCCGACCGCGCCCGCAAGCGCTGCGAGCGCCTCGCCGAGCTGCGCGCGGACCTCGGCGCGGCGGTGCGGGCGTGGCGTCCCGCCGCCGAGCGGTACGAGGTCGCCGAGCGCCTCGCCGGGCTGGCGTCCGGCAAGCACCCCGCGAACCGGCGCGCGATGTCGCTGTCGGCGTACGTGCTCGCCGCGCGCTTGGAGCAGGTCGTCGCCGCCGCGAACGAGCGGCTGGAGCGCATGTCCGGGGGCCGCTACGCCCTCGTCCACACCACCGACAGGGTGGCGGGCGACCGCACGAAGGGCGCGGGCGGCCTCGGCCTGCGCGTCGCCGACGCCTGGACGGGCCTGGAGCGCGACCCCGTTACCCTGTCGGGCGGCGAGTCGTTCATCACGTCGCTGTCGCTGGCGCTCGGCCTCGCCGACGTCGTCACCGCCGAGGCGGGCGGCGCCGAGATCGGCACGCTGTTCGTCGACGAGGGGTTCGGCACCCTCGACGAGGAGACGCTCGACGAGGTCATGGACGTCCTGGACGGCCTGCGCGACGGCGGCCGGGCGGTCGGCATCGTCAGCCATGTCGCGGAGCTGCGCGCCCGCATCCCCGCCCAGCTCCGCGTGACGAAGAACCGCGCCGGCTCCACCGCGGCGACCGTCGTGTGACCCGCTACGAGATGTACTGCAGGATCACGTTGTGGACGTGGTGGCTCTTGTCGCTGCCGCGGAACTCGACCTCGTAGGTGTGCGTGCCGACGTTGATCGCGATCGACCCGGTGGAGAAGTAGGACCCGGCCCACGACTTGTTGCTGACCACGCTCACCGAGGTGATCTTCGAGTAGGGCACGCTGGTGATCGCGTACTTCTTGCCGGCGAAGCTCTTGTCCTGGATGATCACGCGCCGGTCGGTGAGGCCGATGAACCCGGTGCCGGCCCCGACCGCGTCGTAGACGGCGATGATCTGCTCGCCGGGGATCAGCCCGCTCTCGATCTGCTTGAGCTGGCCCGACCTGTCGTGTTCGATCCCGTCGCCCATCGGTTCCTCCAGTGCTCGGTGTGCCGGTTCGACGGACGGGCGGTCCGTCCCGTTCCGCAGGGGAGTGTCGCAGCCGTCGCGCGGGGGACGAGCCGCTTCGAGGAAGCCGGTGCCGTTCGCCGCCGTCCGCGGCGTCCGAGCGGGCGGCGGTAAAAAACCAGTGTATTTGGTGTAAATCCCTGTGCCGCAGCGGGGCCGCCGAGCCGCCCCGCAGGCTGACCCCTCCACCTCGCCAACCTTGCTGACCAGCAACTTCGTGAGCCCGCCCGCGGTGTGCGGCGCCTCACAGCACCCCCCTCTGGACGCGCCCGCTCTTTCTCCAATAAAAACTAGCCTGCTAGTAAAAAATAGGCCCGGAAGGGGTCGGCAGGATGGACGGAGCAAGATCGAGGGTGCTCGTCGCGGCGTTCGCGTTCGCGGTCGCGCTGACCGTGGCGCTGTGGACGCTCCCGCGCGGCAACCCGGCCGAGGCGGCGCACTCGGCCGGGTCCGCGCACGAGGCGGAACCGGCCGCGGCGGCCGCGTCGCCCGGCGCGGAGCACGACGGGACATCGCACGACGCGTCGGGCGCCGGCGGGGCGGACGGCTGGAAGGCCATGGACGACGCCATGGCCAAGCGGGACAAGAGCTTCCCGGCGGCGACCAAGGGCCAGGGCGGGCAGGACCTCGCCCCCACGGTGCTGCCGGACGGCACCAAGGAGTTCCACCTGACGGCCAAGGCCGTGAAATGGGAGGTGGAGCCCGGCAAGGTCGTGGACGCCTGGGGCTTCAACGGCATGGTGCCGGGCCCGACGATCCGCGCCGACGTCGGCGACAAGGTCCGCATCGTGGTGAAGAACGAGCTGCCCGAGCCGACCAGCGTCCACTGGCACGGCATCCAGCTGCCCAACAAGATGGACGGCGTCCCGAACGTCACCCAGGACTCCATCAAGCCGCGGAAGACGTTCGCCTACGAGTTCCCGGTGACCCGGATCGCGGACACCTGGTACCACTCCCACTACAACGGCACCAAGCAGGTGAGCAGCGGCCTGTGGGGCGCGATCCAGTTCGGCGACGTCCCCACCCCGCACAAGGAGAAGGTCGCGCAGAAGCAGATCATCCAGATCCAGGACGCCGGCGTGATCGGGATGACCCTGAACGGCAAGTCCTTCCCGGCGACGAAGCCGCTGAAGGCGCGGGTGGGCGACTGGGTGCAGGTCACCTACGTCAACGCGGGCACGATGGCGCATCCGATGCACCTGCACGGCGTGGACCAGGTGATCATCGCCAAGGACGGGTTCCCGCTGGAGCAGACCTACAAGGCCGACACGGTCAACGTCGCGCCCGGCGAGCGCTACACCGTGCTCATCCACGCCGACCAGCCCGGCAAGTGGATCTGGCACTGCCACATCTTCCCGCACGCCGAGGGCTCCCAGGGCATGTTCGGCCTGGTCATGGAGATGCAGATCACCTGATCACGGCCCGGCTCGGACCGCCCGAACCCCCATTCCCCCGCACACCTGGAGTGAGTCGATGTCCACACCAACCCCTGAGCCGGACCGTCCGGCACCGGGCAGACCGCCGGGGCCCGCCCGCAAGCGCTGGACGGCGGCGCTGAACGGGTTCATGCCCGTCATCAGCGCGGCGCTCGCGCTCGGCCTGATCGTCGGGCTGCTCATGGTCAGCGCCGCGCCCGGCGGCCACGAGCACGGCGCGCTTGCCTCGTCCGAGGAGGGCGCCGCGGCGCCCGCCGCGGGCGGCGCGGCCCTTCCCGGGAAGGGCAAGAAGGTCACCCTCGACTTCGAAGAGGGCGACATGTACATCAAGCCGAACAAGGTCACCGTCCCGGCCGGCGCCGACGTGACGGTGAACGTCGTCAACAAGGGCAGCCAGGCGCACACCCTGAGCCTGCTGGGCAAGACGAACAAGCAGCTCGAACCGGGCAAGTCCGAGACCCAGCACTGGGGCGTGCTCACCGAGTCCACCCAGGCGTGGTGCGTCATCCCGGGCCACAAGGACGCGGGCATGCTCGTCGAGATCACCGTGACCGGCGGTGAGAGCACCAAGGCGGCGGGCACCACCGCGGCCGCTGCGGCGGGAGCCGGCACCACGGGCGCCGGCACCACTGGCGACACGGCGAACGCCAAGATCGACCCGGCCGCGAAGCCGGCCGACGGATGGAAGCCGTTCGACCCGACGGCACCGGCCAACGACGGCAAGGACGTCCACGAGGCCACCTTCACGGTCACCGAGAAGGAGATCGAGGTCGCTCCCGGGGTGAAGCAGACCCGGTGGACCTACAACGGCACGGCGCCCGGCCCCACGCTGCGCGGCACGGTCGGCGACACCTTCCGGATCAAGCTCGTCAACAAGGGCTCGATGGGGCACTCCATCGACTTCCACGCCTCGAAGGTCGCGCCGAACGTCCAGATGCGGACCATCAAGCCCGGCGAGACGCTCGTCTACGAGTTCACGGCGCAGTTCTCCGGCATCTTCACCTACCACTGCGGGTCCGACCCGATGATCTACCACATGGGCAACGGCATGCACGGCGCCCTGATCGTCGACCCGCCGGACCTGCCGAAGGTCGACAAGGAGCTGGTGCTCATCCAGTCGGAGCTCTACCTCGGGCCGCAGGGCAAGCCGGGCGACCTGAAGAAGATGCAGGCCGGCGAGTACGACGCGGTGGTCTTCAACGGCTACCACAACCAGTACGTCCACGCCCCGATCAAGGTGAGGCCCGGGGACCGGGTCCGCGTGTGGGTGGACGACGGCGGCCCCAACGAGAACATCGCCTTCCACGTCGTCGGGACGATCTTCGACACGGTCTGGAAGGAGGGCGCCTACACGCTGCGGCGCGACAACAAGGAGAAGGGCGGCGCGCAGGTCCTCGACCTCCAGCCCACCCAGGGCGGCTTCGTCGAGTTCACCCTCCCCGACGCCGGCACGTACCCGTTCCTCGGCCACAGGATGAAGAACATGGCCGCCGGCGGCCTCGGCGTCTTCCAGGTCGGCTGACCCGCACCCATGGAGGTGACCATGACAACCACCGACACCGCGGGGACGGCCGTCCCGGCGTCCTCGCCCGCACTTACGGCCAGGCGCGCCGCCGCGGCCGGGTCCGTGCTCGCCGCGCTCATCCACTACGCCGTCGTGCCGGAGCACCTCGACGAATGGTGGGCCTACGGCGTGTTCTTCAGCGCCGTCGGCATGTTCCAGCTCATCTGGGCCGTGCTCGCGCACACCGGCGACGAGCGGCCGGTGCTGCTGTCCGGCCTCGCCGTCAACCTCGGCGTCCTCGCCCTCTGGGCGGTGAGCCGCACGAGCGGCCTGCCGTTCGGGCCCGAGCCGGGGGAGGCGGAGGCCGTCGGCGTCCTCGACGTGCTCAGCGGCGCCGCGGAACTGGTGCTGGTCGCCGGGATCCTGCTGGCCCTGCGCGGCTCGCGCCGGCGGCCCGCCGAGACCCCGGCGGAACCCGCCGGCGAGAGCGGGTGACGCGCACCCCGTCCCCGCACGCGGGCCCGCGGATCCGAAAGGACCCGCGGGCCCGCCCGCGTGCGGTCGCTCAGTGGCCGGCGTCGCGGGTGCGGCGCAGGTACGCCAGGCAGAGGTGCGGCTCGACCAAGGGGTCCAGCCGGTCCGCCGCCAGGGGGACGCCCATCTCGGCGAGCGCCCCCTGGATCAGGCCGAGGTGCAGCCGGCACACGACGTCCGCGTGCCGTTCCGCGACCGTGCCGAAGGGGCAGTTGCGCACCCGGATGCGCACCTCGTCCGGATCCGGGTCCGGGTGGTCGGCGCCGTGCTCGAACTCGGGGCGGAAGCCCATGCCGGCCATCATCCGGTCGAGCCGCTCCAGCGCCTCCGCCGTGCCGAGCCGCTGGAACGGGGCGGGCGGATCGGCGAGGTGGCGGCCCCAGGCCCGGCCCGCCTCGATCGCGGCGCCCTCCGGATCGGGCAGCATCCCGGAGACCAGGCTCGCCAGCATCTCGGCGAGCAGCCGGTAGCTGTGCCGGCCGTCCGGCTCCTCCGCGCGGTACACCATGCGCGGGCGGCCGGGCCGGTCGCGGCCCTCGGGCACCCGCCGCACCAGGCCGGCCTCCGCCAGCCCGTCGAGATGGAAGCGCGCGGTGTTGGGGTGCAGCCCGGCACGCTCGGCGATCTCGCGCACGCCGAGCGGCGCGGTGCCCGCCTCGCGGACCACCCGCAGGACCCGGGCGCGGCTGCCGCCGAGCCCCGCCTCGCTCGACGCCGGCTCCGCGTCCACCCATTCGCGGTCGTCCATGGCCCGAGTTTATGCATATCCACTAGTGAAAATCAGCAGGCGGGCGGGCGGGGACGCGGTCAGAGGTAGAGGCCGGTGCCGTGCTCGGGGCGCTCGCTGGCGATCGCGTGCAGGTCGCGCTCGCGCATGACCAGGTAGTTCTCGCCCTGGATCTCGACCTCGTACTGGTCGCCGGGGTGGAACAGCACGCGGTCGCCGGGCTTGACGATCCGCACGTGGTGGCCGACCCCGCAGACCTCGCCCCACACCAGGCGGTTCCCCTGCTCGACGGTCGCGGGGATCACGATGCCGCCGGTGCTGCGGCGCTCGCCGCTGTCCTTCTCGACCTTGATCATGACGCGGTCGTGCAGCATCTGGACTTCGAACTTGGGCTCCGACACGCCGGCGAGTTTAGCCGTCCGCGCGGGTCAGGGCGTCCCAGGAGCCGGCGATGATCTCCGGCAGCGCGGACCGCTCGGGCCGCCAGCCGAGTTCGCCGCGGATCGCGGCGGCGTCGCAGACCAGCACCGGCGCCTCCGGCCGGGCCGGGCGGCGGCGCACCGGCACCGGCCGCCCGGTCACCGCCTCGACCGCCGCGACGACCTCGTGGACGGCGGCGCCGGCGCCGCTGCCGACGTTGTAGACGCGGTCCTCGCCGGGGCGGACCGCCTCCAGCGCCCGGACGTAGGCGGCGGCGAGGTCGTCCACGTGCAGGTACTCGCGGACGGCCCGGCCGTCGCCGTTGACGTCCAGGTGCGGGGCGTGCCCGGCGGCCACGGCGAGGGCCGCCGGGATCAGCCGGGTCCCGTCGGGGTCGATCCGGCCGTCCACGGACCCGGCGACGTTGAACGTGCGCAGGACGACCGCGCCGATCGCGCCCGTCCGGGCGTGGTACCGGACGGCCTGCTCGGCGGCCAGCTTCGACGCCCCGTACGGGCTGGCGGGCGCGGTGGCCTCGGTCTCGGGGATGGGCTGCCGCTCCGGCGTCCCGTACACGGCCGCCGTGGAGCCGAACACGACCCGGTCCGCGGCCACGGCCTCCAGCAGGTTCACCGTGCCCTGCACGTTGGCCGTGAAGTACGGCAGCGGCCGCTCGAACGACTCGCGGACGCGGGTGAGCGCGGCGAGGTGGCACACGCCGTCGTAGGGGCCGCGCGGCAGCCCGTCCGGGGTGAGCAGGTCGCCGCGGACGGCGCGCACCCCGGCCGGCAGCCCGGCGTCCCGCCGCACCAGCCCGTCGACCTCGTGCCCGGCGGCGGCGAGCCGCCGCCCGACCGCGTACCCGATGTACCCCGCCGCCCCCGTCACCAGCACGCGCATGCAAGCCAGCATCCAGCGGCGGCGCCGCGGGTTCAAGCCGCGGTCACGGCAGGGAGTCGAGCCGCGCGTACACGCCGGGGTAGCCGGGCTTGGCGCAGCCGTACCCCCAGGACGTCAGCGCGGCGACGCGGCCGCGGACCAGCAGCGGCCCGCCGCTGTCGAACTGGCACGAGTCGGCGGTGCCGGACCCGGCGCACAGCATGTCGGACGGGTCGAACGCGTCGCCGTAGGCCCGCCGGCACGCCGCGTCGCCCGGCAGCGGGAGGTCCGCCGCCCGCAACCGGGTGTTGAACAGGTCGTTCTCCGAGGTGAAGCCCCAGCCGGCGATGCGCCCCGTGCGGGCCGCGCCGGGTGGGCCGAGCACGGCGAGCGGGCGGCGGACGGGCCGCGCGAGGGTGAGGACGGCGAGGTCGTGGTGGCCGACGGTCTCGTCCTGGAACGAGGTCTCCCGGTACTGCGGGTGCAGCCGCACCGACCGCACCGCGACCGTCTCGCCGCCCGAGCCGACCAGGTCGTCCCGGCCGAAGGTGGCCGTGAGCAGGCCGGGCAGCGACCGGAACAGCGAGACGCAGTGCGCCGCGGTGAGCACCCGGTCCGGCTTGATCAGCGCGCCGCCGCAGAACTGCCCGGACGGCCGGACGAAGAAGACCGGCGACCCGACCGCGGCCAGCCACGGGTAGGCGGAGGTCGAGGCGGGGGCGCCGCCCACGACGGCGGACGCGGGGGCCGACAGCGGCGGGAGGGCCAGGAGCGGGAGCATCAGGAGCGCGCCGAGCACCCCCGTCAGGAGGGACCGGCGGGAGTGGAGGGCCATCTGGGCAATGTACGGGGATCAAGGGCGGCGTGCACGGTGTCGCGGGCGGCCGGTTCCGGCTCCTCGTGCCGGGGGAACAGCACGAGCGCGACGAGCGCCAGCACGAACCCGCAGGCCCGCAGCGCGAACGGGCCCGCGTCGCGCGGCCAGTCCTCGCCGAACAGGACCGAGCTGCTGAGCAGCAGGTACGACCGGCCGATGACGGTGAGCACGACCGCGACGATCGCGATCCGGCAGCGCTGCAGCGCGACCTGGAGCTGGCCGAGCGCGATCGCGGCGAGGCCGATCGTCAGCCACGGGTAGGCCGACTGCAGCACCGCCTGGAAGCTGCCGGTCTCCTCGTAGACGATCGCGATGCCGCGGATGCCGGCCTCGGCCAGGCCCGCGCACGCCCCGGCGCCGACGCCGTAGGCGACGCCGGCGAGCTTGCGGGCGTGCCGGCCGCTCGCCCGGCGGTCCCCGACCAGCCACACCAACGCCGCGATGACGACCGCCGGCGCGCAGATGGCGATCATCAGCCACGGCCGGGCGAGGGTTCCGGTCAGCGTGGCGTCGGCGTGCAGCTCGCCCTCCTCGGTGGCGGAGAGCCCGATCAGCATGGTGGCGAGCACGAACAGCGCGACGCTCGTCCACTCGCGGAGGCTGAGTCGCTCGCCGAGGAAGCGCACCGCGTACGCGACGAGCATCACCAGCGCCACCGCGAAGATCGGCTGCGCGACGGCGAGCGGCATCGCCGAGAACGCCACCACCTCGTAGCCGAGGCCGAGGAACAGCAGCAGCCCGCCGCCGAGCCACACCGGGTCGGTGAGCATCAGCCGGGCGACGCGGAACGGGCGGCTGCCGCGCAGCGGCTCCATCCGGCGCGCGGACGCCCGGAACACCAGGAACGCGATGTAGTAGGCGGTGGTCGCGATTAAGGCGAGGGCGGCATAACCCAGGTCGGAACCCATCGGGAGGAACCTCTCGGTGGACGGGGGACGGGGCATGTCGTTCGGCGCGCCATCGAATCGACCTGTCCTTTCAGCCTGCCCCCTCCGTCCCGTCGTTGCAAGTGACTGCTTACTTGACGCTCAGTCGTACCGGCGGCCAGTGGTGGACGACAGCCGGGTGACCAGCGCGCGCGGGACGAGCCGGGCGGCGCCCGCGAGCGCCTTGTACTGCGCGCCCGGGATGCTGATCTGCGCGCCGCGGCGCAGGTCGCGCAGCGCGGTGTCGACGACGTCGTCCTTGTCGAGCCACATGAACTCCGGCAGGGCCGACATGTCCATGTGGGCGCGCTCGTGGAACTCGGTGCGCACGTAGCCGGGGCACAGCGCCATCACCCGGACGCCGCCGCGCGACCGCTGCCGCAGGTCGGCCGCGATGCCCTGGCTGAAGCTCACCACCCACGCCTTGGACGCCCCGTAGGTGCCGCGCGTCGCGAACGCCGCCATCGACGACACGTTGACCACGGCGCCCCGGCCGCGCTCCAGCATGCCCGGCAGCGCCGCGTGCGTGAGCCGCAGGACGGCCTCGCAGTGCACCTTCAGCATGGTCAGCTCGTCCGACACCGGGACGTCGAGGAACACGCCCCGGTTGCCGAACCCGGCGTTGTTGACCAGCAGGTCCACGTCCTTGCGGACGCGCTCCTCGGCCGCGGCCAGCCCGTCCTCGGCGGACAGGTCGGCGGGCAGGGCCTCGGCCCGGACGGCGTAGTGGTCGCGCAGCTCCGCGGCGGTGCGGTCCAGGCGCTCGGCGTCGCGGGCCAGCAGGACCAGGTCGAACCCGTCGGAGGCGAGGCGGCGCGCGAACGCGTGGCCGATGCCCGCGGTCGCGCCGGTGATGAAGGCGGTCGGCATGCCCCGAGCCTAGGCCGCCCGCCGCGCGGTGAAGTGCCGCGGGTCCGGTCGGCGCGTCGCGCGGCGGTAGGCGAAGGTGAACCCGGGCCAGTTGTTGACCACCGTGCCGTCGGCCGTCATGTACCAGCTCTGGCAGCCCGCCTCCCACACGGTCGTGCGCATCCGCTCGCGCATCTCGCGGGTGAAGGCGTCCTGGACGTCGGGCTTCACGTCGATCCAGGCGAGCCCGGTGCCGCGCAGCGCCTCCACGCAGCCGAGGACGTACCGGAACTGCGACTCCAGCATGTAGATGATCGAGTTGTGCCCCAGGTTGGTGTACGGGCCGTAGAGCAGGAACAGGTTCGGGAAGCCGCTGACCGTGATGCCGAGGTGCGCCTGCGCGCCGTCGCGCCACGCCTCGTTCAGCTCCCGGCCGTCCCGTCCGACGATCTTCATGGGGGAGAGGAACTCGGTGGAGCGGAACCCGGTCCCGTAGACGATGGCGTCCACGTCGTAGGAGCGGCGGGCCGTCCGGACGCCGGTCGGCGTGATGCGCTCGATCGGGTCGGTGACGAGGTCGACGTTGGGCCGGGCGAGCGCCGGATAGTAGTCGCTGGAGATCAGGATCCGCTTGCAGCCCATCGGGTAGCCGGGGATCAGCGCGTCCCGCAGCACGGGGTCGTCGATGCCGTCCCTCAGGGTGTTCTTGAAGCGGTTCTCCAGCATCGCCATCAGCTTCGGGTACTTGATGAAGCCCAGCGCGCGCGCCTCGTACGCCAAGTACGTGTAGCCGCGGTTCAGCTCCCACAGCCCCGGGACGTGCTTCATGGCGGCCTGCTGCCACGGCCGGTACACCCGGTCCGGTTTGTCGATCACGTAGGGCGCGGACCGCTGGAACAGCCGCAGCTCCGCCGCCTCCTTCGCGACCTCCGGGACGAACTGGATCGCGCTCGCGCCCGTCCCGATCACGGCGACGCGCTTGCCGCGCAGGTCGGCGCCGTGGTCCCAGCGCGCGGAGTGGAAGCTCGTCCCGGCGAACGAGCCGCGCCCCTCGATCTCCGGCAGCACCGGCCGGTTCAGCTGCCCGCACGCCGAGACCAGGACCCGCGCCTCCAGGTCGCCGCCGGTCGTGGAGATCCGCCAGAGCGCGGCGTCCTCGTCGAAGCGCGCCTCGGTGACCTCGGTGCCGAACCGGATCTTGTCCAGCACCCCGTACTTGCGGGCGCAGTGCCACAGGTAGTCGAGGATCTCCGGCTGCGGGGGGAACCGGCGCGTCCAGTCGGTCTTGCGCTCGAACGAGAACGAGTACAGGTGGGACGGGACGTCGCAGGCCGCGCCGGGGTAGGTGTTGTCCCGCCAGGTGCCGCCGAGCCCCGCGGCCTTCTCCAGGACCACCACGTCGTGGACGCCCGCCTCCCGGAGCCGGATCGCCATCCCGATCCCGCCGAACCCGCTACCGATGATCACCA
Organism: Actinomadura geliboluensis; assembly: GCF_043197915.1. Taxonomy (NCBI): domain Bacteria; kingdom Bacillati; phylum Actinomycetota; class Actinomycetes; order Streptosporangiales; family Thermomonosporaceae; genus Actinomadura; species Actinomadura geliboluensis. The sequence continues at coordinate 376,359 of NZ_JBICUA010000003.1, forward strand.
CGCTGTGCGCCATGGCCGTCCCGAACCTCGTTCTATTTGCGGTACCCCGAGCGTAGGTGACCACGAGGTCACTGACCAGGTGTCGCGATCGCCCGGTTTCTGTCGGTCCCGTCTGCCAGCATCGCGCCATGCTCCACGACTCCCTCGTCGCCGAGTCTCGTACGGGCGACGGCCTGGACGGCGTCCGGCTCGCCGCCCTCGCCGACGCCCGCTGGGCGCTCGACCTCCTCGCGCCGCTGGCCTTCCCCGAGCTGCTCGACCCGCGACTCACCTCGGGCCGGCTCGGTGAGCGCGAGTGCGCCGCGCTGCTCGACAAGCGGCGCGAGCAGCAGCGGGCGGCCATCCGCACGGAGTTCGGGAAGCGGCTGCCGTCCTCCTCGGACGCCGGGCTCAGGGCCTTCGTGGTGGCGTTCTTGCTCGCCTCGCGCACGCACGACTGGCTGCTCTGGCAGTACGCCTCGGACCTGCGCCGGTCGTCCTCCGGGGCCGGAGGCTGGTCCCGCGACGAGGCCGCGGTGCTGCTGGAGTGCGCCGCCGGCATCGCCGACGGCAACCGGATCCCCGAGGCGCTCAACGCGGCCCTGACCGCCACCGAGTCCCTCGCCGCCGAGCCCCTGCGGGACCTGGAGCCCAGGCTGCGGAATCTGTCCGCCGTGCTCGCCCGGCTGGACCTCCCGGCCGGCTTCCGCCCCTCGCTCGTCGGACGGCTGTGGGGGCTGCTGGAGACCCTGGACGAGACCCTCGTCCCCGACGGGCTGCTCCCCGTCCGCGACTCGTGGGCGGCGCGGCTCCGCGACCTCGCGCAGGCGGAGCCGACGGTCGAGGCGGCCCGGTTCGTCCGGCATCTGGCGGGCCTGTCGGCGCCGCGCCCCTCCCAGAAGTGGCGGCGCGAGTGCGTGTCCCTCGCCGACGCGGCCTCGGCCCGCGCGGCGGTCGCCGACGCGCTCCGCGGCCTCGCCGAGGACGAGGCGCCGGGGCACTACGGGCTCGTCCACCAGAACCACGGCGACCTCGCGCGCGGCGTCGTCTGGGCGGCCGCCCTGACCGCCGGCCCCGCCACGGCGTCCCACCTGGAGGCCCTGGCCCTGCGCACGGGCCGGGACGGCAGCGGCCTCCCGGAGGACCTCAAGCTCGCGGGCGCGTCGATCAACGCGCTGGCCGCGCTCGACGACCCCGCCGCGCTGGAGTCGCTGTGGCGGCTGCGCGCCAGGACCAGGCACCGGGCGCTGCGCAAGCAGCTCGACACCGCGCTGGAGACGGCGGCGGGGCGGCAGGGCATCACGCCCGCGCAGCTCGTCGAGCGGACCGTGCCCGCGCACGGCCTCGCCCCGGACGGCTCGGCGGAGCGGGTGATCGGCGCGCACACCGCGCACACCGCGCGGGTCGCGATCGAGGACGCGGCGACCGTCCGGCTCACCTTCACCGGCCCGGACGGGCGCCCGTCCCGGACGGCCCCGGCGGCGGTCAAGGACGGCTTCCCGGCGGAGCTCAAGGAGCTGAAGGCGCTCGCCAAGGAGGTGCGGGCCACGCTGTCGGGCGAGCGGGCGCGCATCGAGGCGCTGATGTCGGAGGAGCGCGTCTGGCCCTTCGCCGAATGGTGCGAGCACTACCGCGACCACCCGGTCACCGGTGTCCTCGCCCGCGGCCTGATCTGGGAGTTCCGGGACGAGGGGGGCGACTGGCGCGCCGCGCTCGGCGACGCGGACGGCAAGCCCGCCGAGGTGCGGCTGTGGCATCCCATCCGGGCCGCGCTCGACGACGTCCGCGCCTGGCGGGAGCGGATCGCCGACGAGCAGGCCCGGCAGCCGTTCAAGCAGGCGTTCCGGGAGATCTACCTGCTCACCCCCGCCGAGGAGGAGACCGGCGCGTACTCCAACCGGTTCGCCGCCCACATCGTCCGCTACGCGCAGCTGTACGCGCTGTTCAAGGAGCGCGGCTGGCAGTCGAACTTCCTCGGCCGCCACCAGGGCGGCTACAACGGCGAGGCGCGCGGCGAGTTCGGCGGCGGGGAGTGGCGGGCCTGCTTCCACCACGAACCCGCCGAGGAGGACTTCGACTACGCCCCGACCCACGCGACGACCGACCAGGTCCGGTTCGAGCGGCGCAGCGGCCGCCGGTGGCGGGAGGCGCCGCTCGCCCACGTCCCGCCGGCCGTCTTCAGCGAGGCCATGCGCGACGTCGACCTGTTCGCGGCCGTCACCTCCATCGCCGCCGACCCGCGGTGGGCCGACGGCGGCGAGGAGCGCTTCACCGCCTACTGGCGCAGGGCGACGGTCGGGGAGCTGACCGCGAACGCCGAGGTCCGCCGCGCCGCGCTGGAGCGGATCCTGCCGCGCACGAAGATCGCCGCCCGCTGCCGGATCGAGGGCCGCTACCTGGTCGTCCGGGGCGAGCTGCGCACCTACAAGATTCACCTGGGCTCGGGGAACGTGCTGATGGAGCCCGACGGCGCCTACCTGTGCATCGTCCGGGCGAGCGGCCGGGGCCAGGGCGCGCTTTTCCTGCCGTTCGAGGACGAGCGGCTGTCGCTGATCCTCAGCAAGGCGTTCCTGCTCGCCGCCGACCACAAGATCACCGACCCGGCGATCACCCGCCAGCTCGACCGCTGAGCGGCGGGCGCCGATCAGCGAAACACCGGGAACCCGCCGCGGCCTTCTGGAAAGATCACCCCATGTCAGACGACTCCGCCGACCTCCGGGCGCATCTGGACGCGCTCAACGCGCCGCGGCCGACCCGCGCCTGGCGCCGCCGCACGCTGGAACTCCTGGCCGACCCCGCCGCCCGCGACGAGGTGCTGCGCAGGGTGCGCTGGTACGCGACGAAGGAGCCGGACCTCGTCGGCGGCCGGCCGTTCTCCGACCCGTCGCTGCGCGCCGAGCCGGGCGGCCGCGGCCGGGTGTGGGCCGCCGCGCTGCTCGGCGACCCCGGCGTGATCCCGCTGCTGGACGTGATCGCGCGCCGCGCCGCCGGGGTGACCCGCGAGTTCGAGCCGTCCGCGAAGCTCGCGGGCGGGGCCGTCAACGCGCTCGGCGAGTTCACCGATCCGCGCGCCCTGGACGTGCTGCGCGGGCTGAGCCGCGACGTCCGCTACCCGGGCCTCGGCCGGCAGATCGCCGCGGCCGTCGAGGCGGCGGCGGCCCGCCGCGGCATCACGCCCGCGCAGCTGGTGGAGCGCGGCGTCCCCGGGCACGGCCTCGGCCGCGACGGCTCGCTCGCCCGCGACATCGGCGCCTACCAGGCGGTGCTCGTCATCGCCGACCCGCTGACCGTCCGGCTCACCTTCACCGGCGCCGACGGCCGGCCGCTGCGCACCGTCCCCGGCGCGCTCAAGGTCCCGTTCGCCGCCGAGATCAAGGAGCTGAAGTCGCTGGTGAAGCAGGTCCGCGCGACGCTCGCCGCCGAGCGGACCCGGGTCGAGGCGCTGATGGCGGTCGAGCGCTCCTGGCCGTACGCCGAGTGGTGCCGCTACTACCGCGACCACCCCGTCACCGGCGCGGTCGCGCGCGGCCTGGTGTGGGAGTTCGAGGCGCCGGGCGGCGTCTGGCACGCGGCCACCCCCGGGGAGGACGTGCTGGTGACGGTGGACGGCCGGGCACTGCCAGAACCGCCCGCGGAGGCGCGCGTCCGGCTGTGGCATCCCGCGCGGGCCTTCCCGGGCGCCGTGCGGGCGTGGCGCGGCTTCGTGACCGGCAACCGGATGGCGCAGCCGTTCAAGCAGGCGTTCCGCGAGACCTACCGGCACGCGGGCCCGCACGGCCGCGCCGTCGCCGAGCCCGTCCCGGAGTTCGACGGCGAGCTGCGGCGGGTCTTCGCCGAGGGCGAGTGGCGGGTCTGCCGCCACGGCGGCACCCGGTTCGAGCGGAAGACCGCCGGCCGCTGGCGGGAGGTCCGCCCGGCGGACGTGCCGCCGCTGGTGTTCAGCGAGGGCGCGCGGGAGGTGGACCTGTTCCTGCGGGTCACCTCGCTCACCGAGGAGGAGCCGTTCGGCGCGCCGTCCGCGAGCGCGGAGATCCGCGGCGACGTGCTGCGCCGCGTCCTGCCCGGCACCAGGATCGGCGCGCGCTGCGCGGTCGACGGCCGGTTCCTGGTCGTCCGGGGCGAGCTGCGCACCTACAAGATCCACCTGGGGTCGGCGGGCGTGCTGATGGAGCCCGGCAACGCCCGGCTGCGGGTGGAGCCCGCCCGCCGGCCGGGGCCGAAGGGGCTGTTCCTGCCGTTCGAGGACGAGCGGCTCACCCGGATCATCGGCCTCGCCGCGCTGCTCGCCGCCGACCACCGGATCACCGACGAGGCCGTGCTGCGGCAGATCAGGCGGGGCGCCTGATGGAGCTCGCCGCGCGGCTGCTGCGCGCCATGACCGCCCCGACCGCGGCCGACACCGAGGACTTCCGCGGCTGGTACGGCGAGATCTCACGGCTCTCCGACGCCGAACTCGGCGGCCTCCTGCCCGTCGCGTACGGGCTCGGCCGCGCGCCGGACCATGTCTCGACCTGCGTCCGGTTCATGGTGGAGGAGGAGGTGAAGAACCGTCAGCCGCGCTTCACGCCGGAGGCGTGCGAGCAGGTGTTCGCGGCGCTCGTCGACGGGCTGGCGGCCCGCAAATGGGCCGATATCGCCCTGGGCGCGGCGGCGCTGGCCCGCTGCCAGGGCCCGTGGCCCGATGTCGCCGGCCCCGCGGCCACGCTGGTCGACTACCTCCTCGACCACGACCGCGCCGAGAAGCCCTTCGCCCTCCTCGCCGTCGGCGGGGTCGCCGGAGACGACGTCCTGCGGCGCACCGCCGGACGCCTCCGCCGCGGCAGGACGGGCGAGATCGCGCTGGACGAGTTCGCCGTCGCCGTCCGGCTCGCCCCCGAGGAGCGGGTACTGCTGGCCGAGCTGGACCGGGCCCGCGCCCACGACTCCCCGCCGCACCTCCCGGACGCGTGGGAGCGCGTCGCCGCGATCCCCGAATACGCCCGGTTCGCCCGCCGCGCCCTGGAGACCGCGGGCGCCCGCGCACGCGCGATCCAGGACGGCGAGATCCCCTACCGGGCCGACGCGGCGTTCACCGCCGACGAGGTCCAGGCGCTCGGCCGCGCCGCGCGCCTCGCGCTGCTGCGGGACGAGGAGTGGCTCCCCGCCTTCTTCGACCGCCTCCTCCCCGACATCTCGATCGCGCCGACCCCGGCGAAGACGCTGCCGTCGCAGGCGCTGCTGTACGAGATCGTCCGGGCCGGGCTGGACTTCCCCACGCCGGAGCTGGTCGCCGCGATCCGGCACGTCCGGCGGAACGTCCGGCACGCGGGCGTGCCCAAGCAGCTCGACAAGATGCTCAAGAAGGCCGACGCGGCCCTGGGCGAACGCGCCGAGGTCGCCCTCCGCCTCCCCGACCCCGGCGTCCTGCGCCGCGACCTCGGCGGGTGCACCGCCGAGATCACCGTCGCCGGCAAGGCCGCGCTGACCTTCGAGAAGGACGGCAGGGCGCTGAAGGGCGTCCCCGCGGCCGTCCGGCGCGACCACAAGGACGAGCTGAAGGAGCTGCGCGGCCTCGTCAAGCGCATCGACGCGCAGGTCGCCACCCTCGTGCGCGCCCTGGAGGGCGGCTTCACCGCCGACGCGACCCACCCGTTCGGCCGGTGGCGGGACACGCTCGTCCACCACACGATCGCGGGGCCGACCGTGCGCGGCCTGATCTGGGAGATCGAGACCGCTCCCGGCGAGTGGCGGGCCGTGCTGCCCGAGGCCGGCGCGATCCCGGACGCCGCCGAGGACGCGCGCGTCCGGCTGTGGCACCCGATCAGGGCGGAGCCGGACGAGGTGCGGGCCTGGCGCGACCTGGTCGTCGAGCGGCGGATCAGGCAGCCGTTCAAGCAGGCGTTCCGCGAGATCTACCTGCTCACCCCGGCCGAGGAGGGGACCGGGACGTACTCCAACCGGTTCGCCGCGCACCTCGTCCACTACCGGCGGATGTTCGCGCTGTTCCGGGCGCGCGGCTGGACCAGCGGCCTGCTCGGCCCGTGGGACGCGGGCGGCGCGGACGAGGCGGCGCGGACCCTCGCGGCGGGGGAGTGGCGGGTCCGGTTCTCGCACGTCCTCGCCGACTGGGAGGACGAGCAGGAGATCGCCGGCACGAACCGGGTGCTGTTCGACCGCCGTGTGGACGGCGCCTGGCGGAGCGCGCGGCTCGCCGACGTCCCGCCGCTGGTGTTCAGCGAGGCGATGCGCGACGTCGACCTGTTCGTCGGCGTGACCTCGATCGCCGCCGACCCGATGTGGGAGGACGGCGAGGGCCGCGAGTACTGGGTCCGCGCGTGGTACGCCGAACCGGCCGAGACCACCCGGACCCGCGCCGACGCGCTGGCGCGCATCCTGCCCCGCACGAAGATCGCCGACCGCTGCTCGCTCGACGGCCGGCACCTGGTCGTCCGCGGCGAGCTGCGCACCTACAAGATCCACCTGGGCTCGGCGAACATCGTGATGGAACCGGACGACGCGTTCCTGTGCGTCGTCCCGGAACGCCGCTCCCTCGGCGCCCGGGTGTTCCTGCCCTTCGAGGAGGAGCGGCTCGCCCTGATCCTCAGCAAGGCGTTCCTGCTCGCCGCCGACGACGAGATCACCGACGAGTCGATCCTCACGCAGATCAAGCGAGGTGCCTGATGGCCGCCGTGACGTTCAAGGACGAGACCGCGACCGGGCGCCCCGTCGCCGAGGTCCGGCTCGACGGGCTGCCGGAGCGGATGACCGTCCGCGAGCTGATCCGGCTCCGGGTCCGCGAGGAGGTCGCCCGGCACAATGCGCGGCCGTCCGACCGCTTCAACGGCCTGGTCCGGCCGGACGACGCCGAGGCCGAGCTGAACGGCTACCGGCTGCGCGAGCCGCGCCGCATCGACTGGGAGCGGCAGGCCGAGATCGCCGAGGCGGCGTTCGCCGCCAACAGGTTCTTCGTCCTCGCGGGCGACCGCCAGGTGGAGGACCTGGACGAGGAGGTCGACCTCACCGCCGGCCCCGAGCTGGTGTTCATCAAGCTCGTGGCGCTCGCGGGCGGCTAGCCGGGCGGGCCGTCAGCCGAGCAGGCCGAACTCGTGGGCCCGGATGCCGGCCTGGAAGCGGGAGTCGGCGTCCAGCAGCGCGAGGATCTCCGCGACGCGGCGCCGGTAGGTGCGCAGCGACATGCCGAGCCGCCGCGCCGCCGCCTCGTCCTTCAGCCCCGCGCCGAGCAGCCGCAGGATGTGCCGGCTCTCCGCGCTCAGCGCGGGCGGCCGGTCGCGGCGGTGGTCGGCGAGGTCGGCCGCCGTCTCCCAGGACGCCTGGTACAGCGAGACGACGCCCTCCACCACGCCCGGCGACCGGACCACCGTGTACTCGCGCACGCCCGCCGCCGGCGGCCCCGCCAGGATCGCGACCCGCCGGTCCACGATGATCGTCTCGTGCGGGAGCGGCGCCGTGCAGATCCGCACCCGGACCCCGGCGCGGGCCAGCTCCACCAGCCGCCGCTCGGACTCCTCGTCCGCGAGCGCCGCCGGGGTGTAGAGCTTGCGGACGGCGGGCCCGGGACCGGCGCGCCGCCGCGCGGCGACGATCGCCTCCCGCGCCCCCGGCATCGCCCACGTGTGCATGTCCGTCGCGGCGCAGGCGAACTCCTCGCACGCCGTGAACAGCCGCCCGGCGCGCTCGACCAGCTCCGCCTCGCCGCGCAGCACGACGTTCCGGTCCAGATCCACGCTCATCCCCACCGAGTCTGCCACGCCGCGACTGGCAGCAACCTGCCAGCGGCTCGCCGCGCGCCGGAGCGCGCGGCACCGTACAGGGCATGACCACTGACAACACCTTCGACATCGGCGGCGACCTGCGGGTGAGGCGCCTGGGCTTCGGTGCGATGCGGCTGCCCGTCAGCTCCCTCGGCGGCCCGCCGAACGACCGCGAGACGGGGCTGAAGATCCTGCGCCGCGCCGTCGAGCTGGGCGCCGACCACATCGACACCGCCGCGTTCTACTACCACCCGGACGGCGCCGCGGCCAACGAGATGATCCGCGCGGCGCTGAGCCCGTACCCGCCCGGCCTGGTCATCGCCACCAAGGTCGGGCCGTACCGGGGGCCCGGCGACGCGCACCCCACCGGCCAGCTGCCCACGTCCGCGCTGCGCGGCGAGGTCGAACGGAACCTGCGCGAACTCGGACGCGACCACCTCGACCTCGTGTACCTGCGGCACGGCGGGCTGGAGGCGCCGTCGGACGAGCCGATCGGCGAGCGGTTCGCGGTCCTCGCCGGCCTGCGTGAGGAAGGTCTCATCCGGCATCTCGGACTGAGCCACGTCAGCGCCGCGCAGCTCGCCGAGGCGCGGGAGATCGCACCGGTCGCCGCGCTCCAGAACCGGTTCGACATCACCCTGCCGGAGGACGCCGGACTCCTGGAGATCTGCGAGCGCGAGGGCATCGCCTACGCGCCGTACTTCCCGCTCGGCGGCTTCGGCATCCCCGACGAGGCCCGCGTGAACGCGGTCGCCGCCGCGCGCGGCGCGACCGTCCCGCAGGTGCTCCTCGCGGGCCTGCTGGCCCTGTCGCCGGTCACGCTGGCGATCCCCGGCACCGGCTCACCGGAGCACCTGGAGGAGAACATGGCCGCCGGCGGCCTCGCCCTCACCGCCGCGGAACTCGCCGCGTTGCGGAGCTGACCACCGGGCCCCGCCCGGACCGTCTACCCTGGACGGGTTTTGCCGATCAGGGGGAGATGATGTCGACGACGCGGCTGCTGGTGCTCGGCGGGGTGCGGCGGTTCGGGCGGGCGCACGGCTACGAGGTGCGCCGCGAGCTGATGTCGTGGGGCTCGGACGAGTGGGCCCACGTCAACCCCGGCTCGATCTACCACGCGCTGAGGCAGCTCGCCAAGGAGGGCCTGCTGCGCGCCCACGACGTGGAGGAGAGCGAGGCCGGGCCGCCGCACACCGACTACGAGATCACCGACGCGGGCCGCGCGGAGTTCCTGCGGCTGCTGCGCTCCGCCCTCGCCACCGTCGACATCCGCCATCCGGAGATGCTGACGGCCGGGCTCGGGTTCCTCACCGAGCTGCCGCGCGCCGAGGCGGTCGCGCTGCTGCGCCGCCGGCTGGACGGGCTGGCCGGCTGGCGCGCGTCGGTCGCGCCGCACCTGGCCGAGCAGGACCCGTCCGACCACCTGCGCGAGCTGCTCGGCTACTGGGTGCACTCCGCCGAGTCGGCCACGGCGTGGACGCGGGGGCTGATCGAGCGGCTGGAGGCCGGCGCGTACACCATGGCGGGGGAGGCGGCGCCGGGGTAGCCGGTCAGGTGTCCAGGAACGCCTGCGGGACGATCACCCGCAGCGCGTTGCCGCGCAGCCTGATCGAGACCGGGGTGCGGCCGCGGATCTCGCCGTCCACGTCGACCCGCATCGGCGGGTCGGTCTCGATCTCGACCCGCGCGGTGGTGAGGAACGCGTCCTCGCTCAGCGACCGCCACTGGCCGGTGAGGACGTGCCGGGCCGTCGCCGACGCCAGCCGCAGCCGCCGCTCGTCGCCGAGCCGGTAGACGGCCAGCAGCCGGTCGTCGGGGCTGGCGTCGCGGGCGATCCGCTGCCCGCTGTGGTGCGCGCCGTTGGCGATGTTCAGCTGGTGCGTCGCCAGCTCGCGGGTCTCGCCGTCGATCGTGACGCGGGCGGTGAACGCCTCGTGCCGGGGCAGCAGCCGCGCCGCCGTCAGCGCGTAGGCGGGCCGCCCCACGAACCGCTTGAGCGCGTGCGGGACGTTCTCGGCGACCTGCACCGACAGCCCGAGGCTCACCATGTTCGCGAAGATGTGCTCGCGGTCGGCGCCGGGGCCCGCGCCCTGCGGGTCGCCGGTCGACTCGAACCAGCCGACGTCCACGTCCGCGACCTTCCCGGCGCCGGGCCGGCCGACGGCGAGGGTGCGGACCGCGCCGGGCAGGTCGAGCGGGAGCTCCAGGCTGCGGGCGAAGTTGTTGGTGGTGCCGAGCGGCAGCACGCCGAGCGCGATGTCGCGGTGCGCCAGATGCCCGACCGCCTCGGCGACCGTGCCGTCCCCGCCGCCGACGACCACGAGGTCGGGCTCCAGGGCGAGGACGTCGGCGAACAGCTCGCGCAGCCGGGTCGGGTCGGTGACCGGGAACACGTGCAGGAACTCCACGCCGGACTCGCGCAGCAGGCGGCGGGCCGTGCCGTACAGCCGGCGGCCCCGCCGCGACCGGGAGTTGATCACCAGCACCGCGCGCCCGCCGCCCGCGATGGCCGACTCCAGCTCCGCCTTGCTCCGCATCTCGGCGCTCCGCATCTCGACCGGTCGCCCTCCCTCGTCCGCGTCACCCTACAAGGGGGTCCGGACCGGAACGTCCGGCCCGACATTTTATAAACCGATTACTCAACGTTGAAACATGCCGCCGAGTGGGGATCCTTACAAGGAAAGCACTTCTGGTTGACCCGGGGCGAAAATCATGCGGCTGCGCGGTGTGGCGGGAGCGGGATTCATCGTTGCGGTCGCCGGGCTCGCGGCGTCCGTCGCCGCGGGCGGCGCGGCCCCCTCGGCCGGCCGCGCGGGCGGCGCCGCCGTGGTCGGCGAGCGCCGGCGCCGCCGCCGGGTCCTCGACCTGGCCGTCCGCTCGCCCGTCCTGGACGACGTCGCCCGGGTGCGGCTGCTGCTGCCGCGCGGCTGGTCGCGGGACGCGACCCGCACCTGGCCGGCGCTGTGGCTCCTGCACGGCGCCGGCGCCGGCCGCGACGGCCACACCGCCTGGAGCGACCACACCGACATCGAGGAGCTGACCGAGGAGGCCGACGTCCTCGTCGTCATGCCGGACGGCGGGCCGTGCGGCAATTACACCGACTGGTGGAATCGCGGGACCGGGGGCGTGCCGCAATGGGAGACGTTCCATCTCGCCGAACTCCGGCGGATCCTGGAGCGCGGATACCGCGCCGGCCCGGACCGCGCCATCGCGGGGAACGCCATGGGCGGGCTCGGCGCGCTGGCCTACGCGGCCCGGCACCGCGGCCTGTTCCGGGCGGCGGCCTCGTTCAGCGGGCCGCTGCACACCCTGTACCGCGACCCGTCCGGGCTCGACGTCGCCGACCTCGTCGAGCTGGGCGTCGCGATCGGCACTCCGGGCCTCGACTGGACGGACGTGTGGGGCGACCCCGACGAGCAGCGCGTCGTGTGGCGCCAGCACAACCCCTACGACCTGGCCGGGCGGCTCGCCGGCGTCCGCCTGCACATCAGCGCGGGCGACGGTGCGCCAGGTCCGTACGACCCGCGGCCGGGGGCCGGGCCGGACGTGCTGGAGCGGCTCGCCCGCACGGTCGGCGAGGAGTTCGCCCGCAAGCTCGGGAAGCTGGGCATCCCGGTCACGACGCACTTCTACCGGGGCACCCACACCTGGCCGTACTGGCGGCGGGAGCTGCGGCGGGCGCTGCCGGACCTGCTGGCGGAGCTCGGCTGACCGGCCACTAGGGTCGGGGCGTGGCCGAACCCCGTTCTGACGCAGCCGTCCCCGCGTTCTGGCAGGCGCTCGGGCTGCCCGGCATCATCGACGTCCACGTCCATTTCATGCCGCAGCGGCTGATGAGCGCGGTGTGGGAGTACTTCGACGAGGCCGGGCCGCTGATCGGCACCGAGTGGCCGATCACCTACCGGGAGTCGGAGGAGGAGCGGCTGGCGTTCCTGCGCGGCCTCGGCGTGCGCGCGTTCACCTCGCTGGCCTACCCGCACCGCCCCGGCATGGCCGAGTCGCTGAACGACTGGACCGCGCAGTTCGCCGCCCGCGTCCCCGAGTGCCTCCAGACCGCCACGTTCTTCCCCGAGCCCGGCGTCGCGGAGTACACGGCCCGCGCCCTGGAGGCGGGCGCCCGGGTCTTCAAGGTCCACCTCCAGGTCGGCGGGTTCGACCCGCGCGCCGAGGAGCTGGACGCGGTGTGGGGGATGCTCGCCGACGCGGGGGTGCCCGCGCTCGTGCACGCCGGGTCCGGCCCTGTCGCGAACGGCTACACCGGCCCCGGCCCGTTCGGGGAGGTGCTGGCCCGCCACCCGGACCTGACGGCGATCGTCGCGCACATGGGCGCCCCGGAGTTCGACGGCTTCTTCGCCCTCGCGGACGCCTACGAGCGCGTCCACCTGGACACGACGATGGTGTTCACCAGCTTCGCCCGGCTGGCCGACTTCCCGGACGCGCTGCTGCCCCGGCTCCGCGAGCTGGGGCTGGCGGGGCGCGTCCTGCTCGGCACCGACTTCCCCAACATCCCGTACCCGTACGCCCACCAGCTGGAGTCGCTGGCCGCCCTCGACCTCGGCGACGACTGGCTGCGCGCGGTCTGCCGGGACGGCGCCGCCCGGCTCTTCGGGCTGCCGTAGCGGGCGGCCCGCCCGTTTCACGGCCTTTCACGCCGGACGGCTGGTCACCGCGGGCGCGGTGCCGCGTTCTTGACAGCGTTCGCGGCGCCCGCGACTTTGGGAGCGCTCCCACACCGTCGAATGAGGTTCCGCAATGAGAGCGCGTCTGAAGAGCTGTGCCGTCCTTGCCGCGGCCCTGCTGGCGATCCCCCTGTACTACGTGGCCCCCGCGTCCGCAGCGACGCAGTTATGCGGCGCCACCGGCACGACTCCCGTGAGCGGCGGCGCGTACATCGCGCAGAACAACATCTGGGGCGCGGACACCCCGCAGTGCATCACCGTGGACGGGACGTCCTTCACCGTCGACTCGGCCGGGCACAACAACGCCACCAACGGCGCCCCGGCCGCGTACCCGTCGTTCTTCAAGGGCTGCCATTGGGGCCAGTGCACCTCCGGCAGCGGCCTCCCCGTGCAGGTCGGCGGCATGCCGGCCGTCACCAGCGACTGGAGCACGACGCAGCCGTCCTCGGGCGCCTACAACGTCTCCTACGACCTCTGGTACGACAGCCACCCGAGCACCGCCACCGACCCCGACGGCGCCGAGGTCATGATCTGGCTGAACCACCGCGGCGGCGTCCAGCCGGCCGGGTCGCGGGTCGCGACCGGCGTCCAGATCTCCGGCGCCACCTGGGACGTCTGGTACAGCCGGATGAACTGGAACTACATCGCCTTCGTCCGGACCTCCGGCACCACGTCGGTCAACGACCTCGACCTGCGGGCCTTCACCACGGACGCGGTGTCGCGCGGCTACATCGACAACGCCTGGTACCTCATCGGCGTCGAGGCCGGGTTCGAGCTGTGGCAGGGCGGGGCGGGCCTCGCGACGAACTCCTTCGGCGTCGACGTCGGCGGCCCCACCACGCCGCCCACCACGCCCCCGCCGTCCTCGGACGGATGCTCGGCCACCCTGCGCACCGACAACGCCTGGAACAGCGGGTTCACCGCCACGGTGACCGTGACCAACGACGGCGACGCGCCGCTGTCGGGATGGTCGGCGGACTGGACGTTCTCCGGTGACCAGCGCGTCGTCAACGGCTGGAACGCCACCGTGACGCAGAGCGGGTCGTCCGTCCACGCCGTCAACGCGGGCTACAACGGCGCCGTGCCCGCGCACGGCTCGACCAGCTTCGGCTTCCAGGGCACGGGGGCCGCCCCCGGCGCCCCGGCCATCACCTGCACGGCCCGCTGACGGACAGGGAAGAGGGGAACGATTCATGACCGGGTCCTCCACGGCCAAGCGCGCACTCCTGATCGCCATGGCCGCGCTGCTGGCACTGGTGCTCGTCCCCGCACCGGGCACGGCCCGCGCGGCGGGCACCGGCTACTGGCACACCAGCGGCCGGCAGTTGCTCGACTCCAACGGGCAGCAGGTGCGGATGACGGGCATCAACTGGTTCGGCGCCGAGACGTCGAACTTCTCCCCGCACGGGCTCTGGACGCGCGGCTACAAGGACATGCTCGACCAGATCAAGAGCTTGAAGTACAACACGCTGCGGCTGCCCTACACCAACCAGCTGTTCGACTCCGGCAGCGCGCCGAACAGCATCGACTACTCCAAGAACCCCGATCTGCAGGGCCTGACCGGGCTGCAGATCCTCGACAAGATCATCGACTACGCCGGGCGGATCGGGCTCAAGGTCGTCCTCGACCGGCACCGCCCCGACGCCGGCGGCCAGTCCGCGCTCTGGTACACCGACGCCTACCCCGAGTCGCGGTGGATCTCCGACTGGGAGATGCTCGCCCGGCACTACGCCGGCAACACCACGGTCATCGGCGCCGATCTCCACAACGAGCCGCACGCCCCGGCCTGCTGGGGCTGCGGTGACCAGAGCAAGGACTGGCGGCTCGCCGCAGAGCGGGCCGGGAACGCGATCCTCGCCGTCAACTCCAACTGGCTGATCATCGTCGAGGGCGTGGACGGCTACAACGGCGACAACTACTGGTGGGGCGGCAACCTGCAGGGCGCCGCGCAGTACCCGGTTCGGCTGAACGTCCCGAACCGGCTCGTCTACTCCGCGCACGACTACGCCACGTCCGTCTACCCGCAGCCGTGGTTCGACGACCCCGCCTTCCCGTCCAACATGGCGGCCATCTGGGACAAGAACTGGGGCCACCTCTACAAGAACAACGTGGCGCCCGTCCTGCTCGGCGAGTTCGGCACGACGCTCACCGACCCGCGCGACCAGACCTGGCTGCGCACGCTCATGGCCTACCTCGGCACGGGCGCGAGCGGGATGTCCTTCACCTTCTGGTCGTGGAACCCCAACTCGGGCGACACCGGCGGCATCCTCAACGGGGACTGGACGACCGTCAACACCGCCAAGCAGTCCTACCTCGACCCGTACCTGCTCGGCGCCTTCGACTCGGGCGGCGGCGACCCCGGCCCCGGAGACCCGCCGGGCGTCTCCTGCGAGGTCGCCTACCAGGTGCAGAACAGCTGGCAGGGCGGCTTCACCGCCCAGGTCACCATCACCAACACCGGCTCGGCCGCGCTGAACGGCTGGACGCTCGGCTTCGCCTTCCCCGGCGACCAGAAGATCAGCCAGGGCTGGAGCGCGACCTGGACCCAGTCCGGGGCCGGCGTCACCGCGAAGAGCCTGGACTGGAACGGCGCGCTCGCGGCCGGCGCGTCCGTCACGGCCGGGTTCCAGGCGACGGGGTCGTCGGCCGGCGCGCCCGCCGCGTTCGAGCTCAACGACCAGCCCTGCGAGTCCTGACCATGTCCGCCAAGAGCAGGACCTTGCTCGCGGGCGCCCTCGCCGCCGCGCTGCTGCCGTGGGCGGCCCCCGCGGCGCGGGCGGCGGACGGGCCGGCGCTGACCGTCGACCCGGCGGCGTCCCGCCACGCGATCAGCCCGGACGTCTACGGGATGAACTTCGCCGACGAGGCGCTCGCCAAGGAGCTGCGGCTCCCCGTGCGGCGGTGGGGCGGCAACGCCACCACCCGCTACAACTACCTCTACGACGAGACGAACCGGGGCTCGGACTGGTACTTCGAGAACGTCCCCGGCCCGGCGCCCGACCCGGCGGCGCTGCCTGACGGCTCCGAGACCGACCAGTTCACCGAGCAGGACCGCCGGACCGGCACCGGCACGATCCTGACCGTCCCGCTGATCGGCTGGACGCCGAAGGGCCGCGACTACACCTGCGGCTTCAGCATCGAGAAGTACGGGCCGCAGCAGGGCGCCGACTCCCAGTGGCGCCCCGACTGCGGCAACGGCGTCAAACCCGACGGCACCGACGTCACCGGCAACGACCCGACGGACACCAGCGTCCCCGCCGGCCCGCGGTACATCACCGACTGGCTGGCGCACTTGACCGGCAAGTACGGGCAGGCGAAGGACGGCGGCGTCCGGTTCTACAACCTCGACAACGAGCCGGACCTCTGGCACGCGACCCACCGGGACGTCCACCCCAAGGGCGCGGGCTACGACGAGATGCGCGACCAGACGTACGCGATCGCGGGCGCCGTGAAGGCCGCCGATCCGGGCGCCAAGACGCTCGGGCCGGTCGGCTGGGGCTTCCAGTCGCTGACGATGTCCGGCCTCGACAAGCAGACGTGCGACCGCGAGGGCGGCGACTGCTGGTCGAACCCGCCGGACCGGGCCGCGCACGGCGGCGTCCCCTTCGCCGCCTGGTACCTCGGGCAGATGAAGGCGTACGAGCAGGAGCACGGCACCCGCATCCTCGACTACTTCGACGAGCACCTCTACCCGCAGCAGAGCGGGGTCGCGCTCGGCGACGCCGGTGACGCGGCGACGCAGGAGCTCCGGCTGCGCTCCACCCGCCAGCTCTGGGACCCCGCGTACACCGACGAGAGCTGGATCGGCCAGCCGATCGAGTACATCCCGCGCATGCGCCGCCTGGTGGACGAGAACTACCCCGGCACCAAGCTCGCGATCACCGAGTACAACTGGGGCGCCCTCGGCCACATCAACGGCGCGGTCGCCCAGGCCGACGTCCTCGGGATCTTCGGGCGGGAGGGCCTGGACCTCGCCACGCTGTGGGCGCCGCCTGGCGCGTCCGACCCGGGCGCCTACGCCTTCCGCATGTACCGGAACTACGACGGCGCCGGGGCGTCCTTCGGCGACACGTCCGTCAGGGCGGCGAGCGCCGACCAGGGCAGGCTGGCCGTGTACGCGGCGGAGCGCTCGTCCGACAAGGCGCTCACCCTGATGATCGTCAACAAGTCGCTGACCGACGACCTGACGAGCACCGTCTCGATCGCCGGGCGGTCGGGCACGGCGGCCGGGCACGTGTACCGCTACGGCGCGGACGACCTGGCGTCGATCGTGCACGAGCCGGACGTGACCGTCGGCCCGGACGGGTTCACCTCGACGTTCCCCGCGTCCTCGATCACGCTGGTCGAGATCCCGGCGGACGACGGGCCGCCCGCGTCGGCGTGCAAGGTCGGCTACAAGGTGCTGAGCCAGTGGGGGAGCGGGTTCACCGCCGAGGTCACCGTCGCCAACACCGGCACCTCGCCCGTCTCCGGGTGGACGCTCGGGTTCGCGTTCGCCGCCGGCCAGCGCGTCACGCAGGGCTGGAGCGCGGCCTGGGCGCAGGACGGCGCGGACGTCACCGCCCGCAACCTGTCCTGGAACGGCACCGTCCAGCCGGGCCGCTCCGTCGTGATCGGCTTCAACGGGTCGAGCGGCGGGGCGAACCCGCCGCCCGCGTCCTTCACCCTGAACGGCACGCCCTGCCGCCAGTGATCACAGGGCCGCCCGTGATCGGGGGTCAGTGATCACAGGGCGCGCTGCCCGCGTGATCGTGGGGCCCGCCGGCCTCCGCCACATGGCGGGGGCCGTGCGCGTCCTCGCAGTGCACGTGCGCGCCGCCCGCCCGCTCGGCCACGTGGTCGACCTCCAGCGTGGTGTGCGTGATCCCGTACGCGTCGCGCAGCAGCTCCTGAAGGTCGCGGCGGACGGCGTGGCAGTCGCCCTGCGTGTCGACGAGCACGTGCGCCGACAGCGCCGGGTAGCCGGAGCTGACCTCCCACACGTGCAGGTCGTGGACCTCCTCCACGCACGGGCGGCGGGCCAGCCGGGCGCCGAGCTCGGACGGGTCGAGGCCCGCCGGCGCGGCCTCCATGAGCACCCGGCCGGCGTCCCGCAGCAGCCCGTACCCGGCCTTGATCATCAGCGCCGCGACCACCAGCGAGGCGACCGCGTCGGCGCGGGTCAGGCCCGCCGTCCACACCAGCAGGCCGGCGATCGCCGTGGCGATGAACGCGAACAGGTCGTTGAGGATGTGCTGGAACGCGCCCTCGACGTTCAGGCTGCTCCGGTCGGCCCTGCTGATCAGGAAGGTCGCGGCGACGTTGACCGCGATGCCGGCGAGGGCCGTCCAGAACACGAACTGGCCCTCGACGGCGGGCGGCTCGACCAGCCGCCGGACGCCCTCGTAGACGAAATAGGCCGCGAGCAGCATCAGTGTCAGCCCGTTGAGCTGCGCGGACAGGATCTCGGCGCGGCGCAGGCCGAAGGTGTAGCCGCCCTTCGGCGGGCGCGCGGCGATGCGCATCGCGACCAGCGCCAGCGCGATCGCGAACGCGTCGGTCATCATGTGCGCGGCGTCGGAGATCAGCGCCAGCGAGCCGGAGATCACGCCGATGGCCGTCTCGGCCGCCATGAAGGCGAGGATCAGCGCCAGCGCGCCGCCGAGCAGCCGCCGGTCGGCCCCCGCCGAGATCGCGTGCCCGTGGCCGTGCCCGTGGCCCGCGCCCTCGTCCGGCCTGCCGTGCCCGCTCATGCGCCTTCCTCCCCGTGGCCGACGTGGGTGAGGGCGAGGTCGAGCAGCATCCGGACGTGCGAGTCGTCCAGCCGGTAGTAGGCCATCCGGCCGGCGCGGCGGACCCGGACGACGCGGTTGGCGCGCAGCAACCGCAGCGCGTGCGAGACCGCGGACTCCGAGTGCCCGCAGGACGCGGCGATGTCGCAGACGCACATCTCGCCGCCCTCGAGCAGCGCGATGATCACCCGCAGCCGCCCGGGATCGGACAGCAGCCCGAACACCTGGGCCAGCTCGGTGATCGTGTCCGTGCCCGGCAGCGCGGCGGTGACGATCGCCACCTTCTCGGGATCGACCACCCGGACCGCGCACGCGTCGGCGGTTCCCGCGGTGGCGGGCACGACATCTGACTGGCTGCTCATATGAGCAAATGTAGCGCATTGCCCTCAGGAGATCCCGGGGGCCGGCTCCGTGGCCGGCGGCAGCGAGACCGGCGTGCCCGGCCCGCCCCCTTCCGGAGGCTCCGTCCCCGTGCCCGTACCCGGGTCGCCGGACGTCACGCCCGCCGACTCCGGGGAGGTCCCGGGCGCGGGCGAGCCGGTGCCCGGCGACTCCGCGCCCGGCGATTCGAGGCCCGGCGACTCCGTGCCGGGCGACTCGGCTCCGGGGGAGCCCGGCCCCGAATCCGACGGCGACGGCGTGTCGCCCGACGGGACCCCGGTCTCCGCGGGCGGCAGTTCCGCGGGCGGCCCGTCGGCCTCGCCGGCGGTCCCCCGGGGCCGCTCGAACCCCATCGTCGCGCCCGGGTCCACGAGCACGAACGCGGTGATCGTCCCCTTCCGGGAATCCCGCGGCGCGATCCTGGTGACATTCCGCCGCTCGAATCCCGGCCAGGAGCGGCCAGTATAGGACGCGTTCCCGGTGGAGATCTTTTTCTCCGGCGGAGTGAGCGGATTGCCGCAATTGCACTTCACCGCGGGCACCCCGCGGCCATTGACGAGAACGCCCATTCCGGCCTGGAGGACGGCGGGCCCGCTGGTCGCCCTCCCGTTGTCGTAGCCGTGGTTGGTGACGAGCGTGTCGGTGCGCAGCAGCACCGGCGTCAGCCGCGACACGTAGCGCGGGACGTCGCTGACCGGAATGCCCTGAACGCCCGCCCACGCCCGCGCCTTGTCCGGGTTGGCCTGCAGGAACTCGATCAGCTTCCGCTGGTCGCAGGTCGACGCCCGCCGCGTCCCGCCGTAGAGGCCGGGGGTGTCGCCGGCCTTCGTGCCGCCCGCCCGCGGCCGCTCCTTGACGCCGAGCTGGTCGGTGCCGGCGACCAGCGTGTACGGGTCGGGGCCGGGCGATCCGACGGTCAGCCGGGTGATGGCCGCGCCCGCGTCCCCGCAGCCGGCGAGCCCGCCCGCCGCGACCGCCAGCGCCGCCACCGCCGCCGCGGCCGCCCGCCGCCGGACAAATGGTGAATGGTTCTCACGCATGCGTCTACTCCCGCCCCCGGCTCGCCGTACCTATACTCTTCGATGCCGGGCGGAGCGGATTTGTGCGCGGCGGAATGCTCCAGTTTTCGCGGGGGTGCGAAATGGCGGGCCCGGTACCACTCGACGCCGCAGACCCGACCCGGCTCGGCGGCTGGGAGCTGCTCGCCCGGCTCGGCGCGGGCGGCCAGGGCTCGGTCTACCTCGGCCGCCCCGTGGACCCGGCGGCCGGGCCGCCGCGCGTCGCCGTGAAGCTGCTGCACGCCCGGCTGCTCGGCGACGCGGACGCGCGGGAGCGGTTCGTCCGCGAGCTGGCGCTGCTCCAGCGGGTCGCCGGGTTCTGCACCGCGCAGATGCTCGCCGCCGACACCGCGGGCGACCGCCCCTACATCGTCAGCGAGTACGTGCCGGGCCCGTCGCTGCGCGCCCTCGTCCTCGCGGAGGGGCCGCGCGCCGGCGCCGACCTCGACCGGCTCGCGATCAGCTCGGTGACGGCGCTGTCGGCGATCCACCGCGCGAACGTCGCGCACCGCGACCTCAAACCGCAGAACGTCCTGATGGGCCCGGACGGCCCGCGCGTGATCGACTTCGGCATCGCCCGCGCGTTCGCCGCCGGCGCCACGCTGACCAGCCAGGTCGTCGGGACCCCCGCCTACATGGCGCCCGAGCAGTTCGCCGGGCGGGCCGGGCCCGCCGCCGACCTGTTCGCCTGGGCGGGCACCCTGCTGTTCGCCGCGACCGGCCGCGACCCGTTCGCCGGCGGGCCGCTGCCCGCCGTCATGTACCGGATCCTGCACGAGACGCCCGACCTGCGCGTCCTGCCCGCCCCGCTCGCCGAGGTCGCCGCCGCCTGCCTCGCCAAGGACCCGGCCGACCGCCCCGCCTCCGAGGACGTCCTCCTCTGGCTCCTCGGCCACCGCACCACCCGGACCCCCACCCAGCGCCTTCCCGCCCCCACGATCCCGGCCCCGCAGCCACCGCCCACCACACCGCCGGCCCCCACCCCCTCCCTCGGCGCCCCCGCACCGCCCCAACCTGCCGCACCGCCGCCGGGATCGGCCGCACCGCCGGGCTTTGCCGCGCCGCCGGGGTCTGCCGCGCCGCCGGGGTCTGCCGCGCCGCCGGGGTCTGCCGCGCCGCCGGGGTCTGCCGCGCCGCCGGGGTCTGCCGCGCCGCCGGGGTCTGCGGCGGTGCGGGGGTCTGCCGCGGTGCCGGGGTCTGCGGCGCTGCCGGGATTTGCGGCGCCGTCGGGGTCGGCCGCAGGGCCGGAGGGCGGTGCGCCGTGGGGCTTCGACGCGGCCTCTGGGGAGCCGCGGCCCGCCGCGGCCGCCGGGCGGCTGCCGCTCGGGGCGGCTCTGGCCGGCGGGCTGCTGCTCGCGGGGGTGCTCGCCGCGCTCGACGTCGCCGCGCTGGCGATCCTCATCGCCCGGCCGTCGCTCAGCGAGGGCCACCGGGGCGGGCTGCTGCCCGTGGTGGCGTCGTCGTTCGCGGTCGTCGCCGTGGTCACGCTGGTCGCGGTGATCCTGGCGTGGCGCGGGTCCCGGCCCGCCGCGTGGACGGTGATGGCCGCGCGCGTCGTCCGCGTCGCGATGTGGGGGGCGTGGGGCGCGCTCGTGCAGGTCCAGGCGTCGGCCCTCGCCGGGCACGCGGTGCTGACCGCCGTCGTCGTGGTGCTGCTGGCGCGGGGGCTGTCGCGCTCACCCCGCTGACGCGTGCCGTTCCGCCCACTCCCCGAGGTCGCGGCGCTCGATCGCGGCGGCCATCAGCTCCGGGAACGCGTCCGGGGTGCACGCGAACGCCGGGACGCCCAGCGCGGCCAGCGCCGCCGCGTTGTCGCGGTCGTAGGCGGGCGCGCCCTCGTCCGACAGTGCGAGCAGCACCACCACCTGCACGCCCGCCGCGGTCAGCGCCCCGATCCGGCGCAGCATGTCGTCCCGGACGCCGCCCTCGTACAGGTCGCTGATCAGCACCATGATCGTGTCGGCGGGCCGGGCGACGAGGCCCTGGCAGTAGGCGATCGCCCGGTTGATGTCCGTGCCGCCGCCGAGCTGCGTGCCGAACAGCACCTCGACCGGGTCGTGCAGCTGGTCGGTCAGGTCGGCCACGGCCGTGTCGAACACGACGAGCGAGGTGCGCAGCGACCGCATCGACGCCAGCACCGCGGCGAACACGCTCGCGTACACCACCGACGCCGCCATCGACCCGCTCTGGTCGACGGCGAGCACCACGTCCCGCTTCACGGCCTGCTGCCGCCGCCCGTACCCGATCAGTCGCTCCGGGACGAGCGTGCCGTGCTCGGGCAGGTAGTGCCGCAGGTTCGCGCGGATCGTCCGCTCCCAGTCGACGTCGGCGAGCCGGCGCGGCCGCAGCACCCGCGCCGACCGGTCGAGCGCCCCGCCGACCGCCGACCGCGTCCGCTGCGCGAGCCGCTGCTCCAGATCGCGGACGACCGTGCGCACGACGGCCCGCGCCGACTCCCGCGCCCGGTCCGGCATGACGCGGTTCAGCGACAGCAGCGTCCCGACCAGGTGCACGTCGGGTTCGACGGCGTCGAGCATCTCCGGTTCCAGCAGCAGCCGGGTGAGGTCGAGCCGCTCGATCGCGTCCTTCTGCATGACCTGCACGACGCTGGACGGGAAGTACTCGCGGATGTCGCCGAGCCACCGCGCCACCGTGGGCGCCGAGTCGCCGAGGCCGGCGCTGCGCCGGCCGGGCCGCGACCGGCCCTCGTCGCCACCGCCGCCGTAGAGCTTCTCCAGAGCCCCGTCCATCCGGACGTCGTCGCCGGTCAGCGACACCCCGGTCCCGTCGGCGCGCTCGCCGCCGAGCACGAGCCGCCACCGCCGCATCCGGTCTTCGGCGCCGTCCATGCCGGGCCCTCCTGTCGTCGCGTCGGTCATGGGGTCCGCCAGCCGAGGATCTGCAGGGCGGTGGCCGCCGCGGGGGCGGCGCGGGCCTCGTCGATGTCGTCGCCGGGCGGGGCCGGCCGGTCCGCGCGGGGCTCGGCGCGGCGGCGGAGGCGCTCGCCGATGGCGCGGCGCTCGGCGGCCGGGTAGGCGCCGAAGGTGCGGCGCAGCAGCGGCAGGACGTCGGTGAAGGAGCCGGCGGGCAGGCCCGCGATCCAGGCGTCCACCAGGCGGAGCAGCTCGTCGTCGTGCAGCAGGAGCAGGGCGCCGCCGGACAGGAAGCCCTCGACCCACGCGGCGGCGCGGTCGGGGGCGGCGCCGGCGGACACGGCCCGCGCCATCCGGTCGGGGACGTCGGGCAGCCGGCCCGCGTCGAGCAGGAGGCGGGTGAGGCGGCCCTCGATGAGGCCGTGCAGCGCGTCCGGGCGGGCGAGCAGGCCCTCCAGGGTGCGGCGCCAGCGTTCGAGGTGGCCCTCGTCGGCGAGCAGGGCGAGCGCGCCGTGCACGGCGTCGACGTGGGCGAGGAACTCGCGGGCGGCGTCGTCGTCCAGCCCGGTGATCGCGGGCGGGAGACCGACGCAGACCCGGACGATCAGGCCGTCGACGACCGTGTGGAGCGGGCCGGTGGACGTGCCGCGGACGTCGCCGTAGCGCAGCGCCCGGACGAGCGCGGGCAGCGCCGCCATCAGGTGCCCGACGTCGGTGTCGACGGCGGCCCGGTCGGCGAGGGCGCGCATCACGGTCGGGAGCGCGTCGCCGAGGTCGGCGAGCAGGCACCGCTCGGCCACCGACGTCAGGTCGGCGAGCGCGGCGGCGTGCTCGGCGAGCGCCTCGGCGCGGGCGGTGGTCGCGCCGCGCACGGTGGTGCCCCACGCGCCGGCCTCGATCAGCTCGACGTCGAACTCGGGGCGCCAGGCGAGCGTCCACGTCTCGCGGAACGTCCCCTTCGAACGGCCCGTGTCGGCGGGCACGCCCCAGTCGACGCCCAGCAGGCGCAGGCGGTGCAGCAGGCGGCTGCGCTCCAGGTCGGTGGGCTTGCGCAGGTCGAGGTCGTGCTCCCTGCCGAGCGCCGACGGCTTGAGCCGGAGCCGCCGCTGCTGGGCCTGCAGGTCGCGCTGGAGCGGCACCATCGGGGTCCGCTCCGGGACGGCGCCGAGCCGCTCCCCGACGACCATCCGCCGCTGGATCAGCTCCACGGGCAGGTCGGCGCCCTCGCACAGCACGGCCCGGGTCGCCTCGGTCACCTCGTCCAGCCCGGCGAGGGGGCGGCCGCGCAGCGCGGCGAGCGCCTCGGCGAGCCGGACCGCCTCGATCACGTGCGCGGACGAGACGTGCAGGTCCTCCTCGCGCAGGACGCGGGCGGCGGCGGTCAGCCAGCGCTCGATCGGGCGGTCGGGGGCGGCGAACAGGTGGTGGTACCAGCCGGGGGAGCGGACGCCCGCGCCGTAGCCGGAGTGCCCGGCGAGCCGCCCGTGCGTCCACGGCACCCAGGTCATCGCGACCTTGGCCTTCGGGAGCCCGCGCAGGGTCCGGTCGTCGTGGGCGGCCGGGACCTTGGCCCGCAGGGCGGGCACGTGCCACGCGCCGCAGACCACGGCGACCCGCTCGTGCCCCTCCTTGAGGGTGCGGCGCAGCGTCCGCCGCATGTGTGCCTCGCGCTGCTCCTCGCGCCGCCGGTGCGCGGCGGGCCCGGCGTCCGCGGGCCGCTCGGCGAGCTGCGCGCGCAGCTCCGCCATGGCCTCGGCGATCGCCGGGAACGGGGACGGGCCGCCGCCGCGGTGCTCGACCACGTCGTCCCACCAGCGCTCGGCGTCGTCGTAGCCGGCGGCCTTCGCCAGCCAGCCGAGCGGGTCGAGCCGGATCCCCTCGGCGGCGGGCTCGGCCGGCTCGTCCGCGTCCTCGTCTTCCTCCGGGGCCGGGACGAGCTGGTTCGCCGCCGGCAGGTCGCAGAACCGGACGGGCACGCCCGCCGCCAGCCCGTACCGGATCGCCTGCCATTCCGGGCTGAACTCCGCGAACGGCCAGAACGCGGCCTTGCGGTCGCCGTCCCCCGCGCCGGGGGCCGGGGCGGGGGAGTAGGCGAGCAGCGCGACCGGCGGCA
The DNA here is from genome assembly GCF_043197915.1 of Actinomadura geliboluensis. Lineage (NCBI taxonomy): Bacteria > Bacillati > Actinomycetota > Actinomycetes > Streptosporangiales > Thermomonosporaceae > Actinomadura > Actinomadura geliboluensis. The sequence continues at coordinate 400,964 of NZ_JBICUA010000003.1, forward strand.
CCATCCCCGCGTCGCCGGCCAGGTCCACGATCGGGTCGGCCTCGGGCGGCCCCTCGATCAGCACCGCGTCCGGCTTGTACTCCTCCAGGGCGCCGCGCAGCGCCCGCGCCGAGCCGGGCCCGTGGTGGCGGATCCCGTAGACCTCGACGTGGCTCAAGAGACCTCCCGGCAGGCCCGGTAGAAGTCCCGCCACTCGGGGCGGTCGCGGACGACGGCCTCCAGGTACTCCTGCCACACGACCCGGTCGGACACCGGGTCCTGCACGACGGCGCCGACGATGCCGCCCGCGACGTCGGCGGCGCGCAGCACCCCGTCGCCGAAGTGCGCGGCGAGCGCGAGGCCGCTGGTGACGACCGAGATGGCCTCGGCGGTGCTGAGCGTGCCGCTCGGCGACTTCAGCTTGGTGCGCCCGTCGGCGGTGACGCCGGAGCGCAGCTCGCGGAACACGGTGACGACGCGGCGGATCTCCTCCAGCCCCGCCGGGGACTCCGGCAGCTCCAGCCCGGCGCCGATCTGGTCGACGCGGCGGGCCACGATGCCGACCTCGTCCTCGGCGGTCTCCGGCAGCGGCAGCACGACGGTGTTGAACCGGCGGCGCAGCGCGCTGGACAGCTCGTTCACGCCCCGGTCGCGGTCGTTGGCGGTGGCGATCACCGTGAAGCCCTTGCGGGCCTGCACCTCGGTGTTCAGCTCCGGGACCGGCAGCGTCTTCTCCGACAGGACGGTGATCAGGGTGTCCTGGACGTCGGACGGCATCCGGGTCAGCTCCTCGATGCGGGCGACCGCGCCGCGCCGCATCGCCCGCATGAGCGGGCTCTCCACCAGCGCCTTCTCCGACGGGCCCTCGGCGAGCAGCCGCGCGTAGTTCCACCCGTAGCGGATGGCCTCCTCGGCCGTGCCCGCCGTGCCCTGCACGAGCAGCGTCGAGTCGCCGCTGACGGCGGCGGCGAGGTGCTCCGACACCCATGTCTTCGCCGTGCCGGGGACGCCGAGCAGCAGCAGCGCCCGGTCGGTCGCGAGCGTCGCGACCGCGACCTCCATGAGCCGGCGCGGCCCCACGTACTTCGGGCTGACCGCCGTCCCGTCGGGCAGCTCGCCGCCGAGCAGGTACGTGGTGACGGCCCACGGTGAGAGCCGCCAGCCGGGCGGCCGTGGCCGGTCGTCGTGCTCGGCCAGCCGCGCCAGCTCGCCCGCGTACTCCTGCTCGGCGTGCGGGCGCAGGACGGCGGTCGCGCCGGGGGCGGGACCCTCCGGACCACCCGGCATCGAATTGTCGGTCAAGGGGTCAGCTCCTTCAGCATCTCGTCGCGGAAGCCCAGGGTGGCGATCAGGTCGGTGACGGCGCGCGGGGCGGCGGCGTCCGGCGCGGTCAGCGGGGCGAGGCGGGGCGCGGCGGCCGGGTCGAGCCGCTGGTCGGCGAGCCGGCACAGCTGGGTGATCAGGTGCTCGTCGCGGCGGGTGGGCCGCTCGGCGGACGCGGTCAGCGTCGCGACCACCGCCGCCGCGAGCGGCCCCGCCCACGGGCCGGGGACCCGTTCGAGGACGCGCAGCAGCTCCGGCCGCCCCTCCACCCAGCGGATCAGGTCGGCCGCCGCGGCGTCGCGCTCGCCCGCGGGCAGGACGGACAGCAGGTCGGCGAGCGCCTCCGGCTCGTCGACCATGACGCCGCCCTTCAGCAGCGCCCGCGCCCACCCGGCGTCGTGCTGGCCGAGGGCGGCCTTGGCCCACCCGATGTGGACGTCGCGCCCGTCGGAATCGGCGTGATCACCCTGGGCGGACGACCCCCCCGACGCCCCGGACGCCCCGGACGCCCCGGCGGCCGCGTCGATGGGCAGGCACACGATCTCCATGGGCGGCAGCCCGAACAGCTCCGTCCAGGTGGACAGGGGCGTGCGCGCGAGGATCTCGCGCAGCCACGCGGCCCGCGTGCCCACCGGCCCGCCCCCGGTGCGCGGCGCGAACGACCCGCTGGGGTGGAAGGGGATGCCGTCGCGGGCCATGTCGTCGCCGTGGGCGTGCGGCGGCTCGACCGCGATCCAGGTCTGCCGCCTGCCGCGGACCGTGCGGGTCTCCGGCGTCAGGCAGCCCCGGGCGCGGGCCGCCATCCGCGCCCCGTAGGCGGACCCGGGCAGGCGGGCGAGCAGGTCGGACGCGAGCTGCCGGACGTCCTTGCCCCGGTCTTCGAGGGCGGATTCGAGGAACTCCTCGTCGTCCAGCGACAGCCCGTGCTCGAACGTGGCGAGGAACGCCGCGCGGTCGGGCGCGGGCTCCTTGCTCCACGTCTCGCTCAGCAGCTCCCGCGCGCGCTCCGGCTCGCTGCCGCGCAGCCTGGTCAGGTAGGCCACGCGGCGGTTGCGCGTCCCGGTCTCCCACACCTCGGCGCCGCCGGCGGGGTCGTCGCCGGAGCCGACCAGGTACGCCCAGTCGGTGTTCTGCAGCGCCAGCCACACGCCGCGCCGCCCGCACGCCCGCGCGATGGACGGCCGCAGCATCCGGTCGCTGCGGCCGCGCTCCAGCAGGTCGGGCAGTGCCTGCACCGGGACGCGGAACCCGTGCGCCGCCGCCGCGTCCAGCCATTCGGGCAGCACCCGCAACTGCTCCCCGGCGAGGATCCGCCGCAGCCGCGCCGCCGCGGCGGGCGGCACCACCGGGGCGTCCTCGACCGGGGCCAGCGCGACCGGCTCCGGCGCCGCGCCCTCCGGGCCCGGACCGGACGGCGCCCAGCCGGCCCGCCGCCGGACGGCCAGCAGCGCGGCCTGGTCGAGCAGCCGGCCGGCCCGGTCGCCGGTCTCGGCCGGGGCCTCCGGCAGGGCCGGCGGGTCGCGCCGCTCGGTGCCGAGCAGCGCGGCCGTGACGTGCTCGTTCCACGCGCTCACAGGACCACCGTCCCCTCGTCGTCGTGCCAGGCCGCCAGCGGGCGCAGCCCGCGCGGGCTCCACTCGCCGGACAGCGTGACCGGCCCGCCGCCCGACAGCGCGAGCAGCCGCCACGGGTCGCCCATCCGGAGCGGCAGCGCGTCCCCGGCCGCGTCGACCACCGACAGGCCGCCGCCCTCGGCGCGGGCCAGCCGGACCTCGGCCAGCGTCGCGGGCCAGCGGTCGAGCCAGGGGTCCAGCGCGAGGGCGGCGGCGTGCTCGCCCAGGAACTCCCGCACGGACGTCCCGCCGGGTGTACCCGGCTCGGCGGGTCCGTACCGGTCGGCGACCAGGGCCCGCAGCGGCTGCGACCCCGGATAGAAGGCCAGTTCCGCGTCGATCTCCGTGCCCACCACGAGCGAGGCGTCCAGGGACGTGCCCGGCGCCGCGAACGACAGCACCAGCGCGGGGCGGCCCGTCCGCCGCCCGCGCAGCCACACCCGGCGGGTGGTCAGCATCTCCTGCGCGGTGTCGTGCGACCCGGTCACCGACCACAGGTCGCGGACGCGCTCCCCGCCCGATAGGACCTCCTCCTGCGGGACGGTGAACCCGACCCGGGAGCGGACGGTGTCGCGCAGCCCGGCGGGCAGCTCCTCCCGCCGCCGATGGGCCTGGATCAGGAGGCGCAGCAGCGCGTACTCCTCCAGCAGCCGGCCCGGCCACCCGGGGCGGCGGGGGAGCGCGGCGAGGCCCCGGACCTGCCCGGCGAGCGCGCCCGCCTGCGCGTCGACGAGCCGCCGCGCCGCGTCGTCCCAGAGCCGGTAGGGCGCCTTCTCGGCCTGCGCGAGCCCGTGCGCGACCTGGTCGCGGAGCCACTGGTCGAGTTCGGCGAGCCCGTCGTCGACGCGGCGCTCCCGCCGCTCGGCGGTCTTCGGGTCCTTGGTCTTCGCCGCCGCCGAGGCGCGCTTCTGCGCCGCCTTGTCGGCCCGCTCGCGCCGGTCCTCCAGCCATTCGGCGACGTAGCCGGGCCGGGGGCCCTCGTCGACCGCCCCGTCGGCCCACAGGAGCAGCAGCCCGAGGGCGTGCTTGCAGGGGAACTTGCGGCTCGGGCACGTGCAGCGGAACGCGGGCTCGGTCAGGTCGGCGCACGTCCGGTAGGCGGACTTGCCGCTGCCCTGGCACTCGCCCCAGACGGCCTCGCCGTCACACCCCGTGCCGGCCCACTTGGCGGGCTTGGCGACACCGCCGGCGGCCTTCGCGGACGACGCGTCCGGCGCCAGGCCGAGCACCTGCTCCCGAGCCCATCGTTCCCTCACACCACCGAAACTATCGGCGCCCTACGACAATGCGCCCACCCCGCCGGCGGCCGGTCAGAAGCCGGGCGGCCTCGGCAGATCGGGGACGGAGACGTCCGGCACGAGCAGGGCGCCGCCGGCGAGGAGGGCGAGCAGCGCGGTCGCGCCGAACAGGCTCACCCAGGCGAGGCCGGGCACGCCGGTCAGGTGGGCGAGCTGGTCGGCGTCGGAGCTCGGCGCCATGTGCCGGGCGCGCATCCGCTGCAGCTCGATCACCGGCCGGGTCGCGGCGAGCAGCAGGAACCACGCGGCCAGGTAGGCGAACCCGGCCTGGACCTCGGCGCTGCCCAGCCACGACACCCCGAGGATGATCGCCCCGGTCGCGACCACCGAGAGCGCGCCGTAGGCGTTGCGGATCATCACCAGCATCGCCGCCAGCAGCGCGAGCGAGAACCACAGCATCAGCGTGATCCGGCCCCAGGCGAGCAGCAGCGCGAAGAACAGCCCGAGCAGCGGCGGGGTGACGTACCCGGCCAGCGCCGTGAAGATCATGCCGGGGCCGTGCGGCTTGCCGCGCGACACCGTCACGCCCGAGGTGTCGGAGTGCAGCTTGATGCCGTCCAGCTTGCGGCCGGTGAGCAGCGCGACCAGCGCGTGCCCGCCCTCGTGCGCGATCGTGACGGTGTTGCGGGCGATCCGCCAGGTGGGGCCGTGGAGCACGGCGCCGAGCGCCACGAGGCCGACGAGGCCGACCAGCCAGAGCGGCGGGTCCGGTTGCGACCCCGTCAACCGGTCCCACATGTCGCCGATGCTCACGTCTTCCACGTCCACCTCGGAGTTCCTCGTCGCGATGCCCAACCTTAGGACGCTCCGGACGATGTCCGCGTTCGGTTCGTGACGGATCGGGGTTGATGTTGGGGATCGCCCCGTCTCCGGCCCGTATTGCCGTTAGGGTGCCGTCCCGTCGGCAGGGACGGGGGTCCAGGGGCGGATGACCGAGAACACGGGGATGGACGCGGACGCGGTGGCCGGGCGGTTCGCCCGGCTGTTCGGCGCGCTCGCGGGCAACGTCGAGCGGGTCGTGCACGGCAAGCGGGACCGGATCGAGCTGGCGCTGATCTGCCTGCTCGCCGAGGGGCATCTGCTCGTCGAGGACGTCCCGGGCGTCGGCAAGACCACCCTCGCGCGGGCGATGGCGGCGTCCGTCGAGGCGAAGTGGACGCGGATCCAGTTCACCCCCGACCTGCTGCCCGGCGACATCACCGGCGTCTCGGTGTTCCACCAGGGGACCGGCGCGTTCGAGTTCCACCCCGGCCCGATCTTCGCCAACCTCGCGGTCGCCGACGAGATCAACCGGGGCTCGCCGAAGACGCAGTCGGCGCTGCTGGAGGTCATGGAGGAGCGCCGGGTCACGGTGGACGGCGTCCCGCACCCGGTGCCGCGCCCGTTCATGGTCATCGCCACCCAGAACCCGGTGGACATGGACGGCACGTACCCGCTGCCGGAGGCGCAGCTCGACCGGTTCCTGATGCGGATCTCGATGGGCTACCCCGACCACCGCGCCGAGGTGGCGCTGCTCGCGGGCGCGCCCGCCGCCGCCGCGCTCGACCGGCTGCCGCCCGTGCTGGGCGGCGAGGACCTCGCCCGCGCCATCGAGTTCGCGCAGCGGCTGCACGTCGCGGCGCCGCTGCACGACTACCTGGTGCGGGTCGTCGCCGCCACCCGCGACCATCCCGACCTGCGGCTCGGCGCGAGCCCCCGGGCCGGGCTGGCGCTGCTGCGCGCCGCGCGGGTGCGGGCGGCGGCGGCCGGCCGGTCCTACCTCGTCCCCGAGGACGTGAAGGCGCTCGCCGTGCCGGTCATCGCGCACCGGCTGCTCGTGACGCCGGACGCGGAGCTGCGCGGGCGGACCGGCGCCGACGTGGTCGGCGAGGTGCTGCAGAAGGTGCCCACGCCGCAGGCCGCCGGGGTCTAGCGGTGCTGACGCCGCTCGGGCGGGGCACGGCGGCGGCCGCGGTGCCCCTGTACGCGGCCGGCTGGTGGCTCGGCTACCCCGAGCCCGCCGCGCTCGCCGCGGCCGGGCTCGCGGCGGTCGCGGGCGCCCTGCTGTGGACGCTGCCGAGGCCGCGGCTGGACGTTCGCCGCGAGATCGCCCCGGCGAAGGTGGCGCGCGGCGAGCCCGCCGTCGGCGTCCTGCACGTGACCAACCGGGGGCGCGGGGTCCGCGGGCTCAGCGCGCAGGACGCCGCCGGATCCGCCGAGGTCGCGGTCGCGATCCCGCGGCTGCGCGCGGGCGGCGGCCGCACGGTGACCTACCGGCTGCCGACCGCCCGGCGCGGCGAGATCACGGTCGGGCCGCTGCGGCTGGTCCGGGCCGACCCGCTGCGGCTGGCCCGCCGGGTGCGGGAGTACGGGGAGCCGCGCGTCCTGCTCGTCCGGCCCCGGACGGTGCCGCTGCCGGTGCTGCCGTCCGGCCGCGCCCACCACCTGGAGGGGCCGACGAGCGACCGGTCCCCGGCGGGCACGGCGACGTTCCACGCGCTGCGCGAGTACATGGCCGGCGACGAGATGCGCCACATCCACTGGAAGTCCTCGGCCCGTACCGGGACCCTGATGGTGCGCCGGCTGGTGGACGCGAGCCTGCCGACCACGACGGTCGTGCTGGAGACCCGGTCGGCGGCGTGGCCGGAGCCCGACGACTTCGAGCTGGCGGTGGACGCGGCGGCGTCCGTGGCCGCCGGGGCGGCGGCCGCGGGGTTCCCCGTCCGGATGCTGACCGGCGGCGGCCCGCTCGCCGCCACCCGCGGCGGTCCCGGCGACCTGGAGGTCCTGCTCGACGCCCTCACCACCGTCCGGACGGACGAGGGCGGGCGGCCCGCGGCCGACGCGGTGCGCGGGGTGCGCGCGGGCGGCTCCCTCGTCGTCGTCACGACCGGCGGCGCCGAGCTGGGCCGGATCGCCTCGGTGCGGTCCCGGTTCGACCGGGTCGTGGTGCTGCGCGTCCGCCCGGCCGGGCCCGCGCCCGCGCCGCCCGGCGTCCACCCGGTCGACGTGACCGGCCTGGACGGGCTGGCGGAGTCGTGGCGGCGCCTGGGGAGCGCCCGGTGACCCGGTACCTGTCGCTCGCGGTGACGGCGTGCCTGGCCGCCGTCGCGGGCCTGGCGTTCCAGCGCGTGTTCGGGCTCGGGCCGGTCGTCCCGGTCGCCGCCGTCGCGGCCACCGTCCCGACCGTGCTGTGCGGGCTGCTGTCGGGCCCGCGCAAGAAGGGCCCGTGGCCGCTGTGGATCTCGCTCGTGCTGACCGTGCCCGCCTGGGGCGCGACGGTGTCGCTGACCGTCCTGCGCCCCGCCCTGAGCGACGGGACGCTGCCGCAGACCCTCCGCGAGGGCGTGCTCAGCTCGTGGAAGGCGATCCTGACCACGCTGCTGCCCGCGCCCGCCGAGCCGGAACTGCTCGTCCTGGTCAGCGTGGCGGTGTGGCTCGCGGCGTTCGGGTCCGCCGAGCTGGCGCTGCGGACCTCGACCCGCGCCGTTCCGGCGCTTCCGGCGCTCGGCGCGTGGGCGGTGGCGCTGCCGCTCGGCGCGGGCGGCGCCGGCTCGAACCTGCCGCTCGCCGCCGCGACCGCCGTGCTCGTCGCCGTGCTCGTCCTCGTCCGCGCGGACGGCCCCGGCGCGGGCGCCGGCTGGCGGCCGCTCGCCGCGGGGGCGCCGGTCGCCGCCGCGCTCGGCGCGCTGGCCTTCGCCGCCGGGCCGCTCGTCCCGGTCGGCGCCACCCCCTACGACCCGCGCGAGCAGGTGCAGGCGCCGCCGCCCCGGCTGCGCGACGGCGTCAGCCCCCTCGACCGCGTCGGCGGCTGGCTGCTGGCCCCCGGCCAGGCCATGTTCACCGTCCAGTCGGACCGGACGGAGACCGAGCGGCTCGCCGTGCTGGACCGGTTCGACGGCGTCACCTGGTCGTCCGCGGCCCGGTTCGTCCCGACCGGGAGCCGCGTCCCGGCCGGTCCGGAGCCGGGCAAGAAGCACGAGGTCGCGCAGCGCATCACGATCCAGGACCTGCCCGGCGTGTGGGTGCCCGCCCCCGACCGGCCCCGGCGGGTGGACGGGCTGCCCGTTGTCGCCGACCCCGCCAGCGGCGCCCTCGCCGCCGACCGGCCGCTGCGCCCCGGCCAGACCTACCGCGTCGAGGCCGCCGTCCCAGAGTGGACGGCCGCCGACCTGGCCCGCGCGGGCGTCGCGGCCGACGCGGAGGCGGACGCCGCGCGCGAGCTGCCGTGGGGGCCGGGCGCGAAGAAGCCGCCCGTGCAGATCGCCGAGTTCCGCCGGTTCGCGCAGGCCGCGACCCGCGGCGCGGCGACGCCGCTGCAGAAGGCCGCGCAGCTCGCCGAGTACCTCAAGGTCTTCGCCAGGTACGACGTGACCGCGCCGCCGGGCCACTCCTACCGGCAGATCGACTACTTCCTCGCCGAGGGCAGGCGCGGCACGCCCGAGCACTTCGCCACCGCCTACGCCCTGCTCGCCCGGACGATCGGGCTCCCGTCCCGCGTCGTCGTGGGGTTCGAGGGCGGGAAACGCGAGGGCGGCACCGTCCTGGTCCGCTCCGGCGACGTCATGGTCTGGCCCGAGGTCAAGTTCGACCGGCTCGGCTGGATCCGCTTCAACCCGCTCCCCGACAGCGGACGCCCGTCCAAGAAGAGCGAGGGCGTCGCGGCGGGGGAGACCGAGCAGAAGCTGGAGCAGGCCCAGAAGAACGCGGCCGCCCAGCAGAACGACCCTGGCCCGGCCAAGACGACGCAGAAGCAACAGGCGGGCCCGGCCGCCGCCGAAGAGGCGCCCACGCCATGGTGGGTGTTCGCCTTGATCGCGGTGGGCGCCGCCGTCATCGGCTACCTGTGCGCCGTCCTGCTCGCCCCCGCCCTGCGCAAGCGCCGCCGCCGCACGGGACCGCCCGCCGCGCGCATCACCGGGGCCTGGCACCAGGCGCTCGACCACCTCGCCGACGCCGGGCTGTCCACGGTGCGGACGCTGACCGCGCACGAGGTCGCGCGCTTCGGCGCGTCCGCCGTGGGGGAGGAGGCGGGCGGGCATCTGCGGCCCCTCGCCGACCTGGTCAACCACAGCCGGTTCGCCCCGTCCGGCCCCGACCCGCGCTCGGCCGACCGGGCGTGGCACCACACCGACGCGCTCGGCCGCCTGGTGACCGCCAAGGCCGGCCGCCTCCGCCGGTTCCGCCGCCGGCTGCGCCCCGGCTCGCTGCGGGACCGCCGGGCGGTCACGCCGGAGGCACGCTGACCCCGATCTCCCCGCCCAGCACCGCGCCCGCCTCCAGCTCCAGGTCGTCCCCGCTCCAGAACCGGCCCGGGTCGAACCAGTTCGGGCGGCGGCCCTTCGGCAGCAGCCCCATCGCCTGGTAGGTCACCGCGACGATCTCCGCGCAGAACGCCGTCTCCAGATCCATCTCCCGCTCCGCCGGCCGCCGGATGGGCACGCGCCCCCGCAGCCAGCGCGTCGCGAGCTTCGACGTCGAGGGGAACGGGGTGCCGTCCAGCCGCGCCACCGCGCGCAGCGCCGCGTCCTCCATCGCGCGGGTCGGCGGCGGCTCCAGCTGCCGCAGCCACGCCCGCTGCCCGTACCGGTTCCCCCACGCCAGGACGGCCTCGCGCAGGTCGTGCAGCTGCGCGCCGCGGTGGTGCCCGCCCGTCCACATGTCGCGCAGCGAGCGGCCCAGCTCGGCGTGCCACATCAGCGGCGGCAGGTCGTCCAGGACCAGCGCCATCCCGACATGGTTGACGGGGCTGTTCGTGGTCATCTGGATCGCGCGGTCGGCGACCGTCCGGCCGCGGAACAGCCACACGTCACCGGTGCGGGTCAGGTCGACGGCCTCGTCCAGGGAGATGCTGGTGCCCGGCATGGTCGCTACCGTAGCCGCATGCGACTGTGGAAGAGCCGGGCCCTGTGGAAGGCGCTCGGCGTCGCCGGGTTCGTGGGCGTCGCCGCGACCGGCGCGGTGATCGTGCGCTCGGAGCGGCGCCGCCGCGCCTACACGCCCGAGGAGATCCGGAGCCGGCTGCACGACCGGATCGCCGAGGAGACCGGGGAGCGGCCGTGACGCCGCGCCCCGTCCGCGCACCCGGCCCGGACGACCTGGACCGCGCCTGGCGCGCCGTGTCCGCCGTGCTCGACCCGACGCCGCTCGTCCCGGCGCCCGGCCTGGCGCCCGGCGCGCTGCTGAAGCTGGAGACGTGCCAGCCGACCGGCTCGTTCAAGGTGCGCGGCGCCCTCGCCGCCGTCGCGGCACTGCCGGAGGGCGTGCCCGCCGTGACGGCCAGCGCGGGCAACCACGGCCTCGGCATGGGCCACGCCGCCGCGCGGGCCGGCGCCGACGTGACCGTGGTCGTGTCGACGCGTGCGTCCCGGGTGAAGGTCGAGAAGATCGCCGCGTTCCCGGTGCGGCTCGTCGAGCACGGCCTGACCTACGACGAGGCCGAGGCGCACGCGGTCACCCTGCCGGGACGGTTCGTCTCGCCCTACAACGACCCCGACGTGATCGCCGGGCAGGGCACGATCGGCCGCGAGCTCGACGCGCAGGCGGCCGGGCCGCTCACCGTCGTCGCGCCCGTCGGCGGCGGCGGGCTCCTCGCCGGCCTGTGCCTGTGGGCCCGCGAGCGCGGGGACGTCCGGGTCGTCGGCGTCGAGTCGGCGGTCTCGCGCGGCGTGTCCGCGTCGGTGGCGGCCGGGCGGACCGTCGAGGTGCCGGTCGGCGAGACGTTCGCCGACGGGCTGCCCGGCAACCTCGAACCCGGCTGCGTCACCCCCGCGGTCATCGGGGACACGGCCGCGCTGACCGCGGTCACCGATGACCAGATCCGGACGGCGCTGCGCTGGCTCTTCCGCGAGCACGGCCTCGTCGCCGAGGGCGCCGGCGCGGCGGGCGTCGCCGCCGTTCTCGCCGGTGAGGTGCGGGTCGAGGGCCGCCTGGTGGTCGTCGTCTCCGGGCGCAACATCACCGTCCCCACCTACATCGAGGCGATCCGCGAAAACTGAGGCATCCGGGAAAACCCGGGCGGACACGCTCCGGGCCCACTACGGTTCCGTCCGAAACGGGGCAGGTGAACGGGTGTGCGTGTGCGTGTGTTCGGGGTCGATCGGCTGACGGGGCAGATCGCGGTGGGGCTCGTCGGGGTGCTCGTCATCGCGGCGGCCGTCTACGGGGTGGGGGTCGCCAGCGCCAAGTACCGGCTCGCCGACGTCGGCGCCTGGCTGACCGCCCGCACCAAGGGCGTGGTCGTGCACGTCAACGGCCCGGCCGGCAAGGTCGACGGCAAGGCGGGCGTCGTCCCGCAGATGCGCGGCCACAACATCAGGATCGTGCAGGACGGCGGCACCGTCCTGATCATCGACGAGGACACCGGCGTCGTCAGCCGGCTGGACCCCTCCCAGCTCGACATCGGCACGAGCCGCCCGCTCGGCAAGGGCATCCAGGTCCTCGCCGGGGCCGGGAAGGCGTACACGGTCGACTCGGTCAAGGGCGTCGTCCAGGAGATCGACCCGGTCGCGCTGACCCCGGTGGGGCAGGCCGCGACGCTGCCGCCCGTCCTCGGGCAGGCGGGCATCGACGCGCGCGGCGCGCTCTGGGTGCCGGTCGCGAAGGACGGGCAGGTCGCGGCGTTCACCGGCGGCCGGCTCCGCCCGCCCGTCCGCGTCGGCGCGGCGGGCAGCGACCTCGCGCTCACCATGGCGGGCGGCGACCCGGTCGTCACCGACTCGACCGCCGGCACCGCCACCGTCGTCAAGCCGTCCGGGGCGAACCTCACGGTGAAGCTGCCCGCGACCGTCCGGCGGGCGGGGCGCGGCGGCGTGCTCGCCCCCGCCGCCACCGACGGCGCCGTCGTCCCGATGCTGGTGCCGGGCGCCGGATCGCTCGTCACCGTCGACACCGGAACCGGGCGGTACTCCAGCACGCGGCTCGCGATGCCGAAGCACCGGTACCGGCCGCCGCAGATGCTCGGCGCGAAGGTCTACATCCCGGACGAGACCGCCGGGGCCCTGCTGGTCTACGACGCGGCCGAGCACCGCTTCGAGGCGCCCGTCCGGGTCACCGGGCGGCCCGCCAAGCTCGACGTGTTCGTCCGCGACGGGATGCTGTGGGCGAACGACCCGTCCGGCCCGCGCGCCGTCGTGGTCGACGGGCAGGGCGCCCGCAAGGGCGTCGACAAGTACAAGGACCGGGTGCCGGGCGGCCAGAAGCGCCGCGCGATCCCGCTGCCCGGCGACGGGGACGCTCCACCGCCGCCGTCCCGGCCGCGGACGCCGTCCCGGAGCCCGGAGCCGCCGGGGCCCGGCGAGCCGCCGAGCGCGCCGTCCAACGTCTCCGTGACGCCCGGCGCGGGCACGATGCAGGTCGGGTTCCAGCCGTCGCAGGGCGAGGGCGTCATCGGCTACGTGCTGAAGGACGTCCCGTCCGGGCTGGCAGCGAGCCCGTCCTCGATCCGGCAGGGCGCGGGGCCCTTCACGTTCACCGTGACCGGCGGCGACTGCGGGCGCGAGTACCGGTTCCGCGTCGCCGTCCGCTACCGCGACGCCCGCGGCCGGACCCGCGAGCTGGTGTCGGCGGCGAGCGACCCCGTCCGGCCGTGCGTGACGCCGGGCGCGCCGACCGGCCTCACCGCGCGGGCGTCGACGTCCGGGACGCAGGTGTCGTGGACGCCCCCGCCCGGCGCGGAGAACCTCACCTACCGGCTCGCCTACGACGGCCCGGTGAAGGGCTCGGTCACGGCGACGGGCACGTCCGCCGTGCTCGGCGACGTGTGGACGAACGGGAACTACACCTTCACCGTCACCGCCGCCAACGACGCCGGCACCGGCGCGCCCGCGACGCTCCGCGTCGGGCTGACCGGCCCGGCCGCCAAGTACCCGGTGGAGCGCAACGGCAACTCCGACGCCTACATCCGGGCGACGCCCGACGGGAAGAACGGCGCGCTCGTCGCCACCATGCACGACAACAACGGCGAGATGGTCATCGTCCACTGCCAGGTGAAGGGCGCGTACTACACGCACCCCAACGCCGCCAGCCTCGCCGGTGACATGTACGCCAAGATCACCTGGAGCGGCAAGACCGGCTACGTCCTCGGCTACCTGGTCAACACGCCCGGCGACTGGAAGAGCTTCGCCGGCCCCGCCGTCTGGAAGTGCGGCTAGCCGCGCGGCTCGTGGCACCGGCCGCGCGGCGGTGTGACTGGCCGCGCGGCGGTGTGACTAGCCGCGCGGCGTCGCCCCGCCCTTCGCCGGGCGCAGGCAGGCGGGGGCCGACCAGGCGACGTCCGGCGCCCGGCCCTGGGTGAGGCGCACCACCGCGCCCACCTTGAAGCAGACGGCCGCCTTCGGCCGCAGCCCCGGCACGGTCGCCGACCGCGACCCGGCCGGGGCCGTCGTCACCGCGTTCGACCCGGCGGGCTGCCGCTGGACGAGCAGCGGCAGCCCCCGCGCGTCGGCCGGCAGCGCCCAGCGCAGCACGGCCGTCCGCCCGGTCTGCCGGACGGTGAGCTTGCGCGGGCGCAGCGCCGCGAGATCCTCGGCCGTCACGGGCCCGTGCTGCGCCTGCGGGGTGGTCTGGGACGGCTGCGGAGCGGCGCCCTGCTGCCTGCCCTGCTTCCCCTCTCCCGAGTCCCCGCCGCGGTTCGCCAGCGCGAGCGCGCCGACGCCGAGCGCGAGCCCGCCCACGAGCGCGACGCCGGCCGCGACCATCAGCCCGCGGCGCGGCCCGTCGTGCGGCCGCTCGGGCAGCGGCGGGGGCGGGCCCGCCGGGCCCGTGTGCGGGGTGGTCGGGCCGGTGTGCGCCGCCGTCGGGCCGGTGTGGTGCGGTGCGGTCGGGCCCGTCCTGCCGAGGCTGCGCGCGTGCGGGTCGCTCGCCGTGGGCGCCCACTCGGGCACGAGCGGCGGCCCGGGCAGCCCCGGACCGGGGGAGGGCTGCGCGCCGGCGCCGCCGATGGCCACGTCCGTGACCGGCAGGCCCAGCTCGGCCTGCACGCGCTGGAGCGCCCGCGCGAACTCCACGGCGGTAGCGAAGCGCTGCTCGGGCGTCTTCGCCATCGCGTGCCCGATGACCTCCGCGACCTGCGGCGGGACGTCCGCCCGGGGGATCGGCGGGGGCGGCTCGTGCAGGATCCGCAGCATCAGCGGCGCGATGCCCTCGCCCGGCGGGCCCTTGAACGCCGGCCGCCCCGCGAGCAGCTGGTAGAGGGTCGAGCCGAGCGAGTAGACGTCGGCGCCGACGCCGGGCTGCCGTCCCTCCAGCACCTCGGGCGCGGCGTGGTTCGGGGTGAACGCCTGGGTGTGCGTGGCGTCGAAGGAGTCGACCAGGCGGGCGATGCCGAAGTCGGCGAGCGCCGGCTCCCCGTACCGCGACAGCAGCACGTTCTGCGGCTTGACGTCCCGGTGCAGGACGTCGGTCTCGTGGGTGGCGGCGAGCGCGCCGGCCATCTTCACCCCGATCCGCAGCACGTCCGCGACCGGCAGCGGCCCCTCGGCGGCGAGCCGGTCGGTGAGCGCGCCGTGCTCGAAGTACTCCATCGCGATGTACGGCCGCCCGGCGCGGGTGGTGCCGGTGTCCAGCACGGTCACGATGTTCGGATGCCCGGACAGCCGTCCGGTGATCTTGCATTCGCGCTGGAAGCGCCGCATCGCCGCGGCGTCCACCGCGCCGACCGACAGCACCTTCAGCGCGACCGTGCGGTCGAGGCGCTCCTGGTGCGCGCGGTACACGACGCTGAAGCCGCCCTCGCCGACCTGCTCCAGCACCCGGTAGCCCGGGACGTCCTCCGTCATGGATCCGGGAATCCCTCTCCGTCGCTCGTCTCGTCCCGGACGCGGCGGGGGCGCGCGGGTCCGGCGCCGTGCGGCGCGGGACGGTACCCGGGGAGGGCAACAGCGTAGTGCCTTCCGCCCCGGTGCGCGCCACATACGGAAATGAGATGACATTTCTTTTCGGTCGGTTAATCGTTGTCCCAATTCCGCGCCGTCCGCCGCCCGCAGCGCTCTAACCTCGGATTTCCGCGACGAAGGAACGGCCCAGAGGGAGTGGCCCGCCGTGACGGAAGATGTCATGACGAATGCCCGGACGGAAACGCCGCCGGCCAAATCGGCGTACCCGGACCTTGTCCGGATGGCGTATTTCGTTCTGCCGGGCAAGGGCAAGCGCGTCTACCGGCTGGCGATCGCCCGCCGGATCGTGGACGGCACCGCGCGCGGCGCGCGGGACCGGTCCCCCGCCGGGCTCGCCCGGCGCCGCACCCGCGTGCTGCGCCGCGCGCTGCACCCCTCCCGCCGCCTCCAGATCGGCCTCGGCCCCTGGCTGCGCGCGCTGCCCGCGCGGCTGCCCGACCCGGCGCTCACCGCGGCGCTGTCCCGGCTCGCGCCGCACGTCCGCGCCGCCTACGTGCTCCGGTACGTCGAGGGGCTGCCCCGGTACGAGATCCGCGACCAGCTGATCGAGCTCGGGGTGCGCGACCCCTGGTCGGCGATCCGCGCCGCCGAGGCCGTCCGGGTGCCCGCGCCGCGCGGCGCCGACCGGTTCGACGCGGAGGCGCTGCGGCCCGTCCGCACCCGGTCGGTGCTGCCGCTCGCGACCGCCGCGATCCTCACCGCAGGGCTCGTCGGCGCGCTGGTCGCCACCGAGCGCGACGACTCCGGGGCGACGCCCGCGCGGGCGCCCCGGCTCGTCGCGGCCGCCCCCGACGCCTGGACGCGCGGCGCCCGCACCCTGGACGCCTGGCCCGCCCGCGGCGACCTCGCCGGCGACCGGGCCTTCACCCGGCGCGCCGCCGCCGCGTGGGCGAGCGCCCCCGGCGACCGCCGCGCCGCGGGCGGCACCGCCCAGCTCCTCTACGCGGGCCGCCTCGACGGCGCGCCCGTCGCCGTCATGCGGCGCGGCGACCGGCTGGCCCGCTACGGCCCCGGCGGGCTGGAGGTCACCGCCGCGGGCACCGGCCCGTCCGCCCCGATCGCCCTCGGCGGCGGCCGCTACCTGCTCGCCCCGTGGGAGCCGCGGCCCGAGACCCTCGGCGGGGACGCGCTGCCCGTGTCCGGCGGCGTGACCGCGCCGGTCCGCGCGCGCTCCGACTGCGGGCGGGGCCCGCTGTTCCACCTCGGCTCCCGCACGGTCGGCGACCTCGGCGGCCCGCGCGCCGCCGACCTCGGCTACCACACGCCGTCCTGGCGGCCGGGCGGCGCCGACCGCCCGGCCCGCCTCGGGAAGGGCGCCCGCCTCACCTGGGGCCGGGTGGCCTGCGCGACGCCCCGCCCGGCGCGGCCGGTGGCGGCGGCGACGGCGCACGACTTCTGGTCCGGCCGGCTGCCGCACGGCGGCCCGTCCGCCGACTGGATCTGCGCCCGGCTGGACTACGCGGCGGGCGGCACCACCGCGCAGGCGGTGCTGCTCGGCGCGGACGACCGGCCCACCGGCGCCTGCGACCCCGCCCGCCCGGTCAGCGGGACCTGGTGGCGGGCGCCGTCCGACCGCTGGTACTACGTGGCGGCGGCGGGGCGCGGCCTCGTCCCGCACGCGGGCGGCGTCGGCCGCTCGACGACGCGCAAGGGCCTGCTCGTCGGCACCGGCACGCCGCGCACACCGGTCGCCCTGACCGCCCGCTGAGCCCGCGTCAGCGGCCGCTTACCTCGATGGTGCACACTGGGGGGATACCGAACACGATTCAGGGAGTCGCAGATGGGCAAGGGGCCGCTGTCCGGGGTACGGGTGATCGAGCTGGCCGGGATCGGGCCCGGCCCGTTCGCGGCGATGCTGCTGGCCGACCTCGGCGCCGACGTGATCCGGGTGGACCGGGCCTCCGCCGTCCGCCCGGGCGAGGCGACCGGCGGCACCGACTTCAGCAACCGCGGCAAGCGGTCCATCGCCATCGACCTGAAGAGCGAGCGCGGCCGGGAGGTCGTGCTGCGGCTGGTCGAGAAGTCCGACGTGCTGCTCGAAGGGTTCCGCCCCGGCGTCACCGAGCGCCTCGGCATCGGCCCGGACGACTGCCTCGCCCGCAACCCCAGGCTCGTCTACGGCCGCATGACCGGCTGGGGGCAGGAGGGGCCGCTGTCCCACACCGCCGGCCATGACGTCGGCTACATCGCGGTGACCGGCGCCCTGCACGCCATCGGCCGCGCCGGCGGGCCGCCGCAGGTCCCGATGAACCTGCTCGGCGACTTCGCCGGCGGCAGCATGTACCTGATCGTCGGCGTCCTGTCCGCGCTGCTGGAGTCGCGGGCGAGCGGCGAGGGCCAGGTCGTGGACGCCGCCATCGTGGACGGCACCGCGCACCTGTCCACGTTCATCCACGGCTTCCTCGCGGGCGGCCTCTGGGAGGACCGGCGCGGCGTCAACATGCTCGACACCGGCGCCCCCTGGTACGACGTCTACGAGACCTCCGACGGGCGGCACATGGCCGTCGGCGCCATCGAGCCGCAGTTCTACGCCGAGTTCCTCCGCCTGCTCGGCCTCGACGGCGAGGACCTGCCGCACCAGCACGACCGCGACGGCTGGCCCGCCCTGCGGGACCGCTTCGCCGCCGTCTTCCGCACCCGGACCCGGGACGAGTGGACGGAGGTCTTCGTCCCCAGCGACGCGTGCGTGGCCCCCGTCCTGTCCATGAACGAGGCCGCCGAGCACCCCTACAACACGGCCCGCGACGTCTTCCCCGAGATGGCCGGGCACCGCCAGCCCGCCCCCGCGCCCCGCTTCTCCCGCACCCCCGGCGCGACCGACGGCGTCCCGGCCCTGCCCGGCGGCCAGACCCGCGCCGTCCTGGACGACCTCGGCTTCGACGACGCCGACACCCTCCTGAAGGAGGGCGCCGTCGTCCAGTCCTGACCTCCGGGCCCGGTGGCCGCGCCCCGGCGGGCGCGGCCACCGGCTCCCGTCAGGGCGCGTCGGCGCGCCGCTCCTGGCGGGAGCCGCGGCGCAGGCCGATGGACATGACCTCGCTCGGTCCGTCCAGTTCGAGGCGGTGCCAGCGCCCGCGCGGCACGATGACCGCGGTGCCGGGGGTCAGCCGCGCCATCTCCTCCTCGCCGCCCGGCTCCTCGGGGCGGAAGTAGACCCGCAGGCCGCCGGACAGGCAGCACACCGCCTCCTCCGCGGCCGGATGCACCTCCCAGTGGTCGGCGTGCACGTCCGCGTCGGTGCGCACGCGGAAGGCCGCGAGCTGCCAGCCGCCGTCGTCGGTCGTCATGCGGGGCTCGCCGGCGCGGACGGCGCCGCCGGGGTGGAACGCGAGGGCGGACTCGAACAGGTCGATCGGATTCATGAGCGTGTTCCTTCCAGTCGGTCTTGCGTGGGTTCGGGTGCGGGCGGCCGCGCCGAGGCCGGAGCGCGGCGGGGGAGCGCCGCCGCGACGGCGGCCGCGACGAGGAAGAGGGCGGCGGCGACGGTGAGGCTCAGGGCGTAGCCGTCGTTCAGCGCGGACGCGGTCGCGGCGCCGCCGGTGCGGTGGGCGGCGACGGTGGCGAGGGCCGCCAACCCGACGCAGCCGCCGAGCTGGCGGGAGCTGTTGACCAGGCCCGAGGCCATCCCCGCCTCGCGGGGCGCGACGCCGGTGGTGGCCGCGACGGTGACCGGGGCGAGCACGAGGCCGGTGCCGACGCTGCAGAGCAGGGACGGGCCGAGGACGTCGGTGAGGAACCCGCCGCCCGGGCTGATGAGCGCGAACCAGCCGAGGCCCGCCGCGCCGAGCAGCCCGCCGGGGATCAGCGCCGCGCGCGGGGAGCGGGCCGAGGTGATGCGGGTGGCGGCCACCGTGCCGGCGACCAGCCCGATGGAGAAGGGCAGGAACGCGGCGCCCGTCGCGGCCGCCCCCATCCCGAGCACCTCCTGCAGATAGAGCGACACGAAGTAGAAGGCGGAGAACTGGCCGGCGGCGGCGAGGAACACGATGACGTTCGCGCCCGCCACCCAGCGGCCGCGCAGCAGGCCGAGGCGGACGAGCGGCGACGCGGACCGGGACTCGGCGAAGGCGAACGCGGCGAGGAGCACGGCCGCCGCCGCGAGGGTGCCGAGCGTCGCCGGGGACGTCCAGCCGAGCGTGTCGGTGCGGACGACGCCGAACACCAGCAGCCCGATGCCGCCGGTCGCGAGCACCGCGCCGAGGACGTCCAGCCGGTCCCGCGCGGCGGTGCCCGCCGCCGCGGGCACGCCCGCCGGGACGAGCGCCAGGGCCGCCGCGACGATGGGCAGGTTGACCAGCATCACCCAGCGCCAGCCCGCGTACTCGGTCAGCAGCCCGCCGGCGAGGACGCCCAGGGCGCCGCCCGCCGCGTTCACCGCGCTCCAGACGCCGAGCGCGCGGACGCGGGCGCGGCCCTCGAAGGTCGTGGTGAGCAGCGCGAGGGCGGCCGGCGCGACCGCCGCGGCGCCGAGGCCCTGCCCGGCGCGGGCGGCGACGAGCTGCCAGGGCGCCTGGGCCAGGCCGCCGGCGAGGGAGCACAGGCCGAAGACGACGAGGCCGGCGGTGAACAGCCGGCGCCGCCCGTACAGGTCGCCGGCCCGGCCGCCGAGCAGCAGGAACCCGCCGAAGGTGAGCGCGTAGACGTGCACGACCCAGGCCAGGCCGACCGGCGCGAAGCCGAGGCCGGCCCGGATCGCGGGCAGTGCGACGTTGACCACCGCCATGTCCAGGGCGACGACGAACTGTGCGACGGACGCGGCCGCGAGCACCACCCCGGGTCGCCCCCGAGTATTTTTGTACATGTAAGAAAAATAGCTTGAGATGCCGTGCCGTGTCGAGCCCGCGATGATGGGGGCATGCCGCGACAGTCCGCCCAGCGGGGCCGGCCGCCCCGCATCTCCCGCGCGGAGATCCTCGACGCCGCCCGCCGGATCGTGGACGAGGAGGGCGTCGGGAAGCTGACGATGCGCCGGCTCGCGGGGGAGGTCGGCAGCACCCCCATGGCGCTCTACCACCACGTCCGCGACAAGGAGGAGCTGCTCCTGCTGCTGCTGGACGACTACGCCGCGCGGACGCTGCGCCGCCCCGCCGTCCCGGCCGACCCGCGCGAGCGCGTGGTCGCCATGGCGGCGGCGATCCGCGAGGCGCTCGCGGCCTGCCCGTGGATCGTCGAGGTGCTCACCGCCGACGACCTGATGGCGACGTCGGCGCTGTGGTTCGTGGACCAGATCCTCGCGGGCCTGGCCGAGCTCGGGCTGAGCCCCGAACGGGCCGTCCACGGGTACCGGGCGATCTGGTACTACACCGCCGGCGAGATCATCGTCCGGTCGGCGGCGGCCCGCCGCCGCGCCGGCGACGACCGGCCCACCTACCGCGAGCGCGTCTTCGCCGAGCTGGACGGGGCGGAGCTGCCGCGGCTGGCGGAGGTCGCCGGGCACTGGGGGCCGCTGACCGAGCGGGACACCTACCTCGACGGCCTGCGCGCGCTCGTCGACGGGCTCGCGCGCGGCTGACCGGTCCCGGGCCGCAGGTGGGCCGGGGTGCCCGCCGGCGCGGTTGTGAACCGGCTGACAATTTCTCCCCGATAACCGGAGGGCGGGCCACAAGACCGGGCTTTGAGCCGGCCGTACCTTGTGGGAACTCCACCCCGGTCATCACGGCGATGAACGGCCGGGCCCGGTGAAACGCGCCGGGCCGCGGCCCCGTTTCGCCGTGCCCTCATGAGGGAGAAGCACCATGCGTTTCAGACGACTCCGTTCCTGGGCGGTCACGGCCGCGGCGGCGGCCGCCGCCCTCGGCGCGACCGGCATGGTCGCGCCCGCCGCGCACGCCGAGACCAGCCCGGACGGCGCGAACGACTGGAACTGCAAGCCGTCGTTCTGGCACCCCCGGCCGGTCGTGCTCGTGCACGGCACGTTCGAGAACATGGCGTTCAACTGGCAGAAACTCTCCCCGGCGCTGAAGAAGGCCGGATACTGCGTCTACGCCCTCAATTACGGCGGCCCGAAGGACGGCCCCATCCAGGGGATCGGCGACATTCCGACGTCGGCCGGGCAGTTGTCGGCGTTCGTCGACAAGGTGCTCGCCTCGACCGGGGCGTCCAAGGTCGACATGGTCGGGCACTCGCAGGGCGGCATGATGCCCCGCTACTACATGAAGTCCCTGGGCGGGGCCGCGAAGGTCAACAAGCTGATCGGGCTCGTCCCGTCCAACCACGGCACGAACCTGGCGGGGCTGGTGCAGCTCGGCAGCCTGCTCGGCATCACGCAGGCGGTGGTGAAGGCCGCGCCGGCCGCCGGGCAGCAGATCACCGACTCCGACTTCCTGAAGGACCTCAATGCGGGCGGTGACACGGTGCCCGGCCCGTCCTACATCGTGCTGGCCACCAAGTACGACGAGGTCGTCACGCCCTACACCTCGGCGTTCCTCAACGGGTCGAACGCGCAGAACGTCCTGCTCCAGGACAAGTGCGCCAACGACACCAACGCGCACGTCGGCATCGCCTTCGACCCGGTGGCGATCAAGTTCGTGCTGAACTCGCTCGACATCTGGGGCCCGTACTGGCCCATCGACTGCGGCGACCCGCTCGGCTGACCCGCCTCCCGCGGGGCGGCGCCCGGCGGACCCTCTCCCCGCCGGGCGCCGCTCCCGGCTAGAGGCCGAGGCGCTTGGCCGCGATCTCGTTCATGATCTCGTTGGTGCCGCCGCCGATGCCGAGGATGCGGGCGTCGCGGTAGTGGCGCTCGACCTCCGACTCGCGCATGTAGCCCATGCCGCCGTGCAGCTGGACCGCCTCGTGCACGACGTGCTCGCAGGCGAGGACGGCGGTGTTCTTGGCGTAGGCGGTCTCGGTGAGCACGTCCTCGCCCGCGGCGTGCCGCTCGGCGACCGCGCGGACGTAGGTGCGCGCCACGTCCGTCTGCCGGGCCATCTCGGCGATCTTGTGCCGGACGAGCTGGCGGGATGCGAGCGGGCGGCCGAAGGTGTCGCGGTCGCGGACCCAGCCGAGCGTGAGGTCGAGGCAGCGCTGCGCGGTCGCGTACGCCTGGACGGCGAGGGAGAGCCGCTCGGTCACGAAGTTCTGCACGATCTGCAGGAACCCGGTGTTCTCCGCGCCGACCAGGTTCGCGGCCGGCACCCGGACGTCGCTGAACGACAGCTCCGCCGTGTCGGAGCAGAGCCAGCCCATCTTGCGCAGCGGCCGCGACACGGTGAAGCCGGGCGCGCCCTTCTCGATGACCAGCAGCGAGATGCCGTCGAAGCCGGGGCCGCCCGTCCGCACCGCGGTGGTGACGAAGTCCGCGCGGACGCCCGAGGTGATGAACAGCTTGGCGCCGTTGACGACGTAGTGGTCGCCGTCGCGGACGGCGGTGGTGCGGATGCCCGCCACGTCCGACCCGGTGCCGGGCTCGGTGATGCCGAGCGCGCCGATCGCCTCGCCCGCGAGCACCGGCCGGGCGAACCGGTCGATCAGCGCGTCGTCCCCGGAGGCGATGACGTGCGGCAGCGCGATCCCGTGCGTGAACAGCGACGCGACGACCCCGCCGGAGCCGCCCGCCTGGATGATCTCCTCGGCGACGATCAGCGCGTCGAACAGGTCGCCGCCGGACCCGCCGGCCTTCTCCGGGAACCCGGCGCCGAGCAGGCCCGCCGCGGCGGCCCGCACGTGCAGCTCCCGGGGGAGCTCGCCGGCGTCCTCCCAGCCGGCGAGGTGCGGGACGATCTCCCGCGCGGTGAAGTCGCGGACGAGCCGGCGCAGCTCCGCGCGCTCGGGGGTGTGCCAGGGACGCAACGCCGCCTCCATGATGTAGAACCAGATTCGGAATCTAACAGGAGACGGGCGGGCGGCGGAGCGGGGGGCGGCGCGCCGGCCGCCCCCCGCCGGGCGGTCAGCCGACGGCGTCCGCCACGGCCCGCGACCAGAGCGCGAGGGCGTCGTCGACCTGCGCGTCGGTGACGATCAGCGGCGGGATCATCCGGACGACGTTGCCGTACGCGCCGCAGGTCAGCAGCAGCAGGCCGTGCTCGGCGGCGGCCTGGTGCGCCCGCTGCGCGGCGGCGGCGTCGGGCTCGCCGTCCGGCCCGGTGAACTCGCTGGCCTGCATGAGCCCGAGCCCGCGCACGTCGCCGATCTCCGGATGGTCGGCGGCGACCTTGCGCAGCCCGTCGTTCAGCCGCGCGCCCTGCCGCTCGGCGTTGGCGACGAGGCCCTCCTCGTCGATGACCTGGAGCGTCGCGAGCGCGGCGGCGCAGGCGACCGCGTTGCCGCCGTAGGTGCCGCCCTGCGAGCCCGGCCGCGCCTTCTCCATCAGCGCGGTCGGCGCCGCGATCGCCGACAGCGGGAACCCGCTGGCCAGGCCCTTGGCGGTGATGAGGACGTCCGGCCGCGCGTCCGCGTGCTGGTGGCCCCAGAACCGGCCGGTGCGCCCGAACCCGGTCTGCACCTCGTCCATGATCAGCAGGATGCCGTGCCGGTCGGCGCGCTCGCGCAGCCCCTCCAGGAACGCGGGCGGCGCCGGGATGTAGCCGCCCTCGCCGAGCACCGGCTCGACGACGAACGCGGCCGTGTCGGACGCGGGGCTCGCGGTGACGAGCAGGTAGTCGAGCTCGCGCAGCGCGAACCGGGTGGCCTCCTCCTCGTCCCACCCGTACCGGTAGGCCTGCGGGAACGGCGCGATGGCGGCGCCCGGCATCAGCGGACCGATGCCGGCGCGGAACTTGGTGCCGGCGGTGGTGAGCGCGGCGGCGCCCATCGTCCGGCCGTGGAAGGAGCCGTGGAAGACGACGATGTTCTGCCGCCCGGTGGCGTGCCGCGCGAGCCGGATGGACGCCTCGACGGCCTCGCTGCCGCTGTTGAGGAAGAACAGCGAGTCCAGGCCGTCCGGCAGGACGTCGCCGAGCGCGTCGACGAGCCGCAGCAGGGGTTCGTGCATGACGGTCGTGTACTGCCCGTGGATGAGCGTGCCGACCTGCTTCTGCGCCGCCTCCACCACGCGCGGGTGGCAGTGCCCGGTGTTGGTGACGCCGATGCCCGCGGTGAAGTCCAGGTGCCGGCGGCCTTCGGTGTCGTAGAGGTAGACGCCCTCGCCGCGTTCGGCCAGGACGGGTGTGGCCTGCTTGAGCAGGGGTGACAGCGTCGCCATGCGCGTCCCTCCGGTAGATTGTCGACAATCTGCAATCTAGGTGCCCCCGGGCCCGGTGTCCAGGGCCCCGGGTGCCCGGGGGCGGTGCCCTCCTCGGGGCGGCTACGGCCGGGAGGCGCGCAGCCGCTGGATCGAGTCGGTCATGTGCTCCTCGATGAGGACGAGCAGCCGCTCCTCCTCGCCGTCGCCGATCGCGTCGACCAGCCGCCGGTGCTCCTCGACCAGGTCGGACGGCTCGGGGTAGGTGTCCTGGAGCGCGTTCAGGCACATCCGGGTCTCCACCAGCAGGGTGTGCGCCATCCGCTCCAGCCGGGGGCTGCCGGACGAGCTCACCAGCACCTCGTGGAACGCCTGGTCGGCGTCGCTCATCGCGACCCGGTCGCGCTGCTGCGCCGCCTCGACGAGGGCGTCCAGGGCGTCGGTGAGCCGGGCCACCGCCTCGCCGCGGTTGCGCGCCATGATCAGCCGGCACGCCTCCCGCTCGATCGCGAGCCGGGCCAGGTAGACGTCCTCGACGTCGCCCTCGTCCAGCGTGATCACGAACAGCCCGCGGTGCGGCTCGCTGACCAGCAGCCCCTCCTGGACGAGCCGCTGCATCGCCTCGCGCAGCGGGCCGCGGCTGATGCCGAGGCGCCCGGCGAGCTCGGCCTCGCCGAGCTGCGCGCCGGGCTCCAGCGACCCGTACATGATCGCCTCGCGCAGCTCGTCGGAGACGAGTTCGACGGTGGACTTGCGGGGGACAGGTTCCAGCTCACCCAATCGGCCCATGCCGCGGGCCCCTTTCGCTCATAGCTGCCAGGTATGTCGTCCCGGCCCGGCCCCCTGGCCGGCGGGGACGGCGGAGACGTCGGCGGGCACGGCGAACAGCCGGCCCAGCCCGGTTCGCGGCGCGAGCCCCCCGGGGCCGGACGCGAGCCGCAGCCCCTCCCACACGCTCACCTGGTTCGCGGTCAGCACCGGCTTGCCCACCCGCGCCTCCAGCTCGTCGAGCCAGGACACGGTGTGCAGCGCGGTGTCGGGCACCAGCACCGCCTCGGCGTCCGGATGGTCGTTCGCCGCGACGAAGGCCAGCACCTCCTCGCGCCCGAGGGTGCCGACCTCGGCGGCGGTGACGATGCCCCGGCAGGACAGCGCCACCACCTCGACGCCGGCGTGCGCGAGGAAGGCCACGAACCGCTCGGCGACGTCGGCCGGGTAGGTCGCGGCGACCGCGACCCGGGTCAGCCCGAGCGCCGCCGCCGCGTGCACGAACGCGAACGACGTGCTGGACGCGGGCACGCCCGCCGCCGCGCGGACGCCTTCGACCTGCCGGGCGGCGCCGTCCCAGCCGAACACGAAGCTCCCGCTGGTGCAGGCCCAGACCGCGGCCTGGACGCCCATGCCGCGCAGCGTGCGGGCGCCCTCGCCCAGCACGTCGTCGCCCCCGATGTCCAGCAGCGCGTCGACGCGGTGCGCGTCCTCGCGCATCAGCGTGTGGACGACCGGCAGGGCGACTCCGCCGGGCCCCTGGCCCCGCAGGGCGCGCTCGATCGCGGGGTAGTCGTCCTCGGCGCTGTACCCCGGGTACAGGAATCCGGCGCTCACCGTGTTCTGCCGCATATGCCCGCCAACCCTACCTTCGCCGATCATGGACCCCATGGCGGTCACGCCGCCGTGGACGGCGCGAGCTGCGCCAGCGACTGCCCGGGACCGGCCGCGGAGCGGCCCATCGCGCGCAGCGCCGAGCACATCGTCACCTGGTTGGCGGTCAGCACGGGCTTGCGGATCATCTGCTCCAGCGGGGCGATGATGTCGTAGGTCGGCACGTTCGTGCAGCTGATGAAGACGGCCTCGGCCTCGGGGGCGTCCACCGTCGACACCGCGGCCACGATCTCGCCGTAGCCGACCTTCCAGATGTGGCTGAGCAGCCCCATCCCGACCGAGGACACCACCTCGATGCCGTACTCGCCGAGGAACGACACGAGCCGCTCGGTGACCGCGTCTATGTACGGCGTGACGACCGCGATGCGCGAGACGTTCAGCAGCCGCAGCGACTCCACCAGCGCGCCGGAGGTCGTCGTCGACACCGGCGCGCCGGCCGACATCATCGACTGGTGCAGCTCCAGCTCGCCCGCCTTGCCGCGGATGAAGCTGCCGGACGCGCAGGCGTAGGCGACGGCGAGCGGCTCGGGGGCGAGCACGTCCCGGGTCGCCTGCCGGACGATCGACTGGTCGGACAGCGCGGACGCCATCTCGACGGTGACCGGCACCGGGACGTACGGCAGCCGGGTCATGAAGAGCGAGACGTCGTCGGGCGTCCACCGCCACAGCTCGCGGTCGAGCGCGAAGTCGAACGGCGCGACCACCCCGATGCCGTGCTGGGCGAGCAGCTCGGGGCCGACGACCAGCGTGGGGTCGAATGTCATCTGCGAGGCCACCGCTCTAGGACTCGGCGCGGCGGTAGACGAGGCGCTCGCCGACGCCGCCGGAGCGCCAGACGTCGTTGCACGCCTCCGCCATCCGGTCGAGCCCGTCGACGATCGTCGCGTAGACGTTGCCGGGAACCCAGCCGACGTCCCCGTTGAGCAGCAGGTTGTTGCGGCCGTAGAAGATCGCGAGGTCGATCACGCCGGGCAGCGCGTGGATGTTCTTCTCCTCCTTGAACTTGCGGTCGAGCATCCCGCCCGCGAAGGAGAAGTAGACGACGTCGCCCGGAATGGGGGTGACGGTGGGGTTCTCCAGGCCGACCTCGTCCTCGGAGAACCGTTCGACCATCGTGTACACCTCGTTGCGGGCGTACTTGGCGTGGTACGCGTCGCCACCGAGGGGCAGGGCTTGCCACACCGCCTCGCAGGTCCGCGGCGCGTCCTTCTCCAGCAGCTCCGCGACGCACGAGACGCCACGACGCTCCAGGGTGATGGTCATGAGCTTGGGCATGCTGGACCTCCCCGTGAACAGGGGTTGGCGAGAGCGTCGCCACCCGAAGGACTCTCCATGTTTGCGGGAGGCGGACCCCCGCACCCCCGCGAACGGGGGTCTAGTCAGAGCGCTCTGGGATCCGTCCTGGCCTGTGCATGGGCAACGGTTGCGACGGTCTTGCAGCACACATACCCAGTGCGGTGAACCGGGGCCGCGGTCCAACGCGCTGATTGTTGACAATCCTACGAACCCTTCCTAGCGTGTCAATGCCTCTCCGAGTTGCCTTCACGTAAACTCCGCCGACCCGGAAGTGACGCCGATGGAGCCTGTCCAGCCCGCACCAGGTGAGCCGCCCGGCGTGGTGGTGCTCGTGGGGGACGCCGAGCCCCGCGAAATGGCGGCGGCGGAGCGGCTCGCGCGCGTCCGGTACGTGCGCGAGAACGCCCTGGCGCAGGCGCTTCCCGGCGCCGACGCGGTCTTCATGTGGGACTTCCTCTCCGACGCGCTCGCGGCCGCGTGGCCGGCCGAGGGCGGCCCCCGGTGGGTGCACATCGCGAGCGCCGGAGTCGACCGCCTGCTGTTCCCGGCCCTCGTCGAGGGGGACACGGTTGTCACCAACTCGCGAGGGATTTTCGACGAGCCGATCGCCGAATACGTCCTCGGGCTGGTACTCACTTTCGCCAAGGATTTGCACACCACCGTCCGGCTCCAGGGCGAGCGGCGCTGGCGGCACCGCGAGACCGAGCGCATCGACGGCGCCCGCGCGCTCGTGGTCGGCACCGGGCCGATCGGCCGCGCCATCGGTCGCCGGCTCGCCGCCGCCGGGCTCGCCGTCACCGGCGCGGGCCGCACCGCCCGCGACGCCGACCCCGACCTCGGCACCGTCGTCCCGATGGAGGGGCTGGACGCGGCGCTCGCCGCCGCCGACTACGTCGTGCTCGCGGCGCCGCTCACCGAACGGACGCGCGGCATGATCGACGCGGCGGCGCTGGACCGGATGCGCCCGTCCGCGCGGCTGATCAACGTGGGCCGGGGCGCGCTGGTCGCCGAGCCCGACCTCGTCAAGGCGCTGCGCGCCGGCCGGATCGCGGGCGCCGCGCTGGACGTCTTCGAGGACGAGCCGCTGCCGCCGTCGTCGCCGCTGTGGGAGATGCCGAACGTGCTCGTGTCCCCGCACATGTCCGGCGACGTGGTCGGCTGGCGGGACGAGCTCGTCCGGCTGTTCACCGACAACCTCGGCCGCTTCACGGCGGGGCGCCCGCTGCGCAACGTCGTCGACAAGCGGCTCGGCTACGTGGGTTCCGGCATCGAGCAGAGGGGGTAGCCATGGCCGACGCGGCCGACCTGACCGCGACCGAACTGCTGGCGGAGTACCGGGCCGGGACGCTCTCCCCGGTCGAGGCCGCCGAGTCCGTCCTCGCCCGGATCGCGCGGGACGACCCGAAGCTGAACGCGTACTGCCTCGTCGACGAGGAGACGACGCTCGACATGGCGCGGGCGGCCGCCGACCGGTGGCGGCGCGGCGCGACGCTCGGCCCGCTCGACGGCGTGCCCGTCTCCATCAAGGACGTCCTGCTCACCCGCGGCTGGCCCACGCTGCGCGGTTCCACGACGATCGACCCGGCGGGCCCCTGGGACGAGGACTCCCCGGCCGTGGCGCGGCTGCGCGAGCAGGGCGCGGTGTTCGCCGGCAAGACCACCACGCCGGAGTTCGCCTGGAAGGGCGTCACCGACAACCCGCTCACCGGCATCACCCGCAACCCCTGGGACCCGTCCCGCACGCCGGGCGGGTCGAGCGGCGGCGCGGCGGCGGCCGTCGCCGCGGGCATGGCGCCGCTCGCGCTCGGCACCGACGGCGGCGGCTCGGTGCGCATCCCCGCCTCCTTCACCGGCACCTTCACCATCAAGCCGACGTACGGCCGCATCCCGCACTACCCGGCGAGCCCGTTCGGGACGCTCGCGCACACCGGCCCGATGACGAACACCGTGGCCGACGCCGCGCTGCTGCTGGACGCGGTGTGCGGCCCCGACTGCCGCGACTGGTCGGCGCTGCCGCCCCCGGACGTCCCGTTCTCCGACGGCGGCCCCGACGACCTGGCCGGCCTGCGCGTCGCCTACAGCCCCGACCTCGGCTTCGCGCGGGTCGACCCGGAGGTGGCCGCGTCCGTCGCGGCCGCCGCGGAGGTCTTCACCGAGCTGGGCGCGAAGGTCGAGCAGGCCGACCCGGGCATGGGCGGCGACCCCGTCGGCGAGTTCGAGGTGCTCTGGTTCGCGGGCGCCGCGAAGGTCGTCGAGCACCTGTCCGCGGCGGACCGGGCACGGCTCGACCCGGGCCTGCGGGAGATCTGCGAGCGGGGCGCGCGGTACTCGGCCGTCGAGTACCTCACCGCCACCGCCCGCCGGATGGAGCTCGGCCGGATCATGGGCCTGTTCCACGAGCGCTACGACCTGCTGCTCACCCCGACGATGCCGATCGCCGCGTTCGAGGCGGGCCGGGAGGCCCCGGCGGGCGCCCCGTCCCCGCGCTGGACGGGCTGGACCCCGTTCACCTACCCGTTCAACATGACCCAGCAGCCGGCCGCGAGCCTGCCGTGCGGCTTCACCGCGGACGGCCTGCCCATCGGCCTCCAGGTGATCGGCGCGCGGCACGCCGACGGCCTGGTCATGACGGCCTGCGCCGCCTTCGAGAAGGCGCGCCCCTGGCGGCGGTTCAACCGAAGGTGATGACGGCGCGGCCGTGGTGGGCGCCCTCGTCCATCGCGGCCAGCACGCGCGGCGCCTCGTCCAGCGGGACCGGCGTGACCTCGGGGACGATCCCGTGCGCCACCGCGAAGTCGAGCGTGTCGCGCAGGTCGTGCGGCGACCCGGACGGCACGCCCATGACCCGCAGCCGGTTCATCACGAGGGCGGCCGGTGGCACGCTGACGTTCTCGGCGCCCATGCCCAGGTAGAGCAGGGTGCCGTCGGGGCGCAGGCCGCCGAACGCGGCGAGGCCGGTCGCGGTGTCGGGGGCGGTGTTCACCACCACGTCCGCGCCGCCCCAGGCGCGCAGGGCCTCGGCCGGGTCCTGCTCGGCGGTCGGCACGAACAGTTCGGCGCCGAAGCCGCGCGCCTCCTCCTCGGCGCGGCGCGACCGGGAGACCACGGCGACGCGGGCGCCCATCGCGGCGGCGAACCGCAGCGCCATCGTGCCGACGCCGCCGGTGCCGAGCACGGCGACCCGCGACCCGGCGACCGCGCCCGCGCGCCGGAGCCCGTTGAACGCGGTGATCCCGGCGCACATCAGCGGGGCGCCGGCGACCGGGTCCAGGCCGTCCGGCAGCGGGGTGACGAAACCGGCGCGGCCGACGAAGTACTCGGCGTAGCCGCCGTCGGTGTTGACGCCCGTGATCCGCTTGGGCGCACCGGTGCACAGGATCTGGTCTCCGCGCACACACTGGTCGCAGTGGCCGCACGAGCCGTGGATCCAGCCGGCCCCGACGGGGGTGCCGACGGCGGGCCAGTCGACGCCCTCGCCGAGCGCGGCGACGACGCCGCTGATCTCGTGCCCGGGGACGGTCGGGAACGTCCCGAACGGGTAGTGGCCGCGCAGGTGGTTGACCTCGGAGAAGCACATCCCGCACGCGGTGACCCGGACGAGGATCTCGCCGGGGCCCGGCTCGGGCACCTCGCGTCCGACGATCTCCAGTGGCTTGCCTGCGGCGGGCAGAACGGCGCTGCGCATGAGCGCATCCCCTCTCGGTAGCGGCGGCGACCGGCCGCCATATCAGCGATACAGTCGAGACTATAACCGCGCTACAGCAGATGTATAGCGGTGTTGCCAAAATTTCTGTAACATCGATTTTGTGACTGCGCAGAAGGACCTCGACACGCGGGACCGGATCGTCCGCGCGGCCGCCGGGCTGCTCGCCGACGCGGCCGGCGAACCGGTCTCGACCCGTGCCGTGTGCGCCGCCGCCGGGGTCGGGGCGCCGACCCTGTACCACCACTTCGGCGACAAGCGCGGCCTGTTCGACGCCGTCGCCGCGCACGGGTTCGAGCGGTACCTGGCGAGCAAGCGCGCCCAGCCGTCCACCGGCGACCCCGTCGAGGACCTGCGCCGCGGCTGGGACCTGCACGTCGAGTTCGGCCGCACCAACCCCGCGTTCTACACGCTGATGTACGGCACGGCCCGCACGCCGCCCGTCGCGGCGGAGGCGGAGCGCATCCTGACCGGCCTGGTCGAGGCCGCCGCCCGCGCCGGGCGGCTGCGCGTGCCCGTCGCGACCGCCGTCCGGATGATCCACGCCGCCGGGGTGGGGGTCACGCTCGCGCTCGTCTCCGGCGCCGTGGAGCCGCCGGACGACGCGGAGCTGTCCGTCCGCACCCGGGAGGCGGTACTGGCCGCGATCACCGTCCCGGACGGGGCGCCGGGCGACGGCGCGGTCGCGTCCCGCGCCGTGGCGCTGCGCGCCGCGCTGGCGGCGGCCCCGCCGCCCGAGCTGACCGCGACCGAGGCGGCGCTGCTCGCCGAATGGCTCGACCGCGTCGCCGCCGGGGAGCGCTGAGGGCCGGGCCCGCTGAAGCCGGCGCGCCGAGGGCTACTCGCCCTGGTCGAGCTCCTCGCGCCGCTTGTCCTTGCGGCGCTTGCGGCGCTTCACGCCGACGCCGCCCCAGAACGCGAACCCCTTCACCACGACCGTCGGCGAGCCCGGCACGCCCGGGCCGCTCGCCCGCTGGTCGAACCCGCCCATGATCCCGAGGCCCTTGACGTGCACGGTGATGTCGTCCGGGGCGATGATCTCGACGCCGCCCATGATCGCCAGGGCGCGGATCGTCACCTGCCCCTCGGTGAACCGGGCCTCGCGCAGGTCGATCTTGCCGCCGCCCCAGAACGCGAACGCGGTGAACTTGCGGGGCACGTTCCACACGCCCGAGCGCAGGAACCCGCTCATCACGCCGATGCCGATCTTCCAGGACGGCGCGCTCTCCACCGGCCGCCAGTCGGCCCCGCCCAGCGGGACCGCCGGCGCGGACGTCCCCGCCGCCGGCAGGTCGCGGGTGAGCGGCGCCAGCTCCCCGTAGGTCTTCGCCGCGTACACCGCGTCGAGCCGCTCGTCCAGTTCGGCCAGGGTGAGGCGCCCGTCGCCGGCCGCGTCGCGCAGCACCTGCGCGACCCGCTCCCGATCGGCGTCACCGGCCCGCATCTCCGGCGCTCCGGGCATCCCGGACTGCTCGGGCAGGTTCGTCATGCCCGCAGCCTAAACCGCCCCCGCCCGCCCCGCGACCCGCGCGCGGCACGGTCGCGTCACGACGGCGTCACGCCGGTTCGAGGCGGACGACGACGGACTTGGAGGTGGGGGTGTTGCTGACCTCGGCGGTGCTGTCGAGGGGCACCAGGACGTTGGTCTCCGGGAAGTAGGCGGCGGCGCAGCCGCGGGCGGTGGGGTAGGAGATGACGCGGAAGGCGGGGGCGCGGCGCTCGGTGCCGTCCGACCACTCGGAGACGAGGTCGACCGTCGCGCCGTCGGGGACGCCGAGGGCGGACAGGTCGGCCGGGTTGACGAAGACGACGCGGCGTCCCGCCTTGACGCCCCGGTAGCGGTCGTCGAGGCCGTAGATGGTGGTGTTGTACTGGTCGTGGCTGCGGACGGTCTGCAGCAGGAGGCGCCCCTCGGGGACCCGCAGCACCTCCAGCTCGTTGACCGTCAGGTTGGCCTTGCCGGTCGCGGTGGGGAACCGCCGCTCGTCGCGGGGCGCGTGCGGGAGGGTGAAGCCGCCCGGCTCCCGGACGCGGGCGTTGTAGTCGGCGAAGCCGGGGACGACGCGGGAGACGTGGTCGCGGATCACGTCGTAGTCGCGCTCCATGGCGTCCCAGCCGATGGCGGAGCCGGGGAGCGCGGCCCTCGCGAGGCGGCACACGATCGAGACCTCCGACAGCAGGTGCTCGGACGCCGGGGCCAGCCGCCCCCGGGACGCGTGGACCATGCCCATCGAGTCCTCGACGGACACGAACTGCGGCCCGGACGCCTGCACGTCGAGCTCGGTGCGGCCGAGCGTCGGCAGGATCAGCGCCAGCTCGCCCGTCACCGCGTGCGACCGGTTGAGCTTGGTGGACACCTGCGCGGTCAGCCGGCATCCGCGCAGCGCCGCCTCGGTGACCGCCGAGTCGGGGGTGGCGCGGACGAAGTTGCCGCCCATGCCGAGGAACAGCCGGGCCCTGCCGTCGCGCATGGCGCGGATCGCGTCCACGGTGTCCAGCCCGTGCTCGCGCGGCGGCTCGAAGCCGAACTCGGCGGCGAGGGCGTCCAGGAACGCGGGCTTCGGCTTCTCCCAGATGCCCATCGTCCGGTCGCCCTGCACGTTGGAGTGGCCGCGCACCGGGCAGACGCCCGCGCCGGGGCGGCCGATGTTGCCGCGCAGCAGCAGGAAGTTGACGATCTCCCGGATCGTCGGCACCGAGTTGCGGTGCTGGGTGAGGCCCATCGCCCAGCAGACGATGATCTTCTTCGCGGCGAGGACGTCGCCGAGCGTCGCGGCGATCTCGCCGCGGGTGAGGCCGGTCGCCTCCAGGACGTCGTCCCAGTCGAGGGCGAGGACGTGCTCGCGGAACGCCGCGAAGCCGTGCGCGTGGGCGTCGAGGAACTCCTCGTCGAGGGCGCCGGGGGCGTCCGATTCGAGGAGCAGCCGGTTGAGCGCCTGGAACAGCGCCAGGTCGCCGTTGAGCCGGATCTGCAGGAACCGGTCGGCGAGGACCGTGCCCTTCCCGGTGACGCCGGACGGCCGCTGCGGGTTCTTGAACCGCATGAGCCCCGCCTCGGGCAGCGGGTTCACCGCGACGATCCGGGCGCCCTCCTTCTTGGCCTTCTCCAGCGCCGACAGCATCCGGGGGTGGTTGGTCCCCGGGTTCTGGCCGACGACGAAGATGAGGTCGGCCTGGTAGAGGTCTTCGAGGAGGACCGAGCCCTTGCCGATGCCGATGGTCTCGCTCAGCGCGGACCCGGACGACTCGTGGCACATGTTGCTGCAGTCCGGCATGTTGTTGGTGCCGAACGCGCGGGCGAACAGCTGGTAGGCGAACGCGGCCTCGTTGCTGGTGCGGCCCGAGGTGTAGAAGACGGCCTCGTCCGGGGAGCCGAGGGCGGTCAGCTCGGACGCCAGCAGCCCGATCGCCTCGTCCCACCCGATGGGCTCGTAGTGCGCGGACCCGGCGCGCTTCACCATCGGCTCGGTGAGCCGGCCCTGCTGCCCGAGCCAGTGGTCGGAGCGCCCGGCCAGCTCCGCGACGGTGTGCCGGGCGAAGAACTCCCGGGTGACGCGGCGCGTCGTGGCCTCCTCCGCGACGGCCTTCGCGCCGTTCTCGCAGAACTCGGCGATGTGCCGGTGGTCGCCCTCCGGCCACGCGCAGCCCGGGCAGTCGAACCCCTGCTTCTGGTTGACGCGCAGCAGCGTCAGCGCCGTCCGCGCGGCGCCCATCTGCGCGTAGGACTGGCGCAGCGCGGCCGTCACCCCGGGCACGCCCGCCGCCCACGTCTTCGGCTTGGTGACGTCGAGACCCGAATCGTCGAAGTCGTCGGCGGGCGCCTTGCGCGTCATGGGGCAACACATCCTCGGGGTAGGCGGCTGCCTCCACTGTCGCACGGCGGGCGCCGTTATTGGGGCGGCCCTTCCGCCAGCCGGAGCGTGGCCTGCATGCGGGCGCCCTGCCTGGTCGTCCACTCGACGCGGACGCTGTCGCCCGGGTGGCGGCCGAGCATCAGGGAGGTGAGCGCGGACGGGGAGTCCACGGCCTCGCCGCCGAAGGCGACGATGGCGGCGCCGACCGGGATGCCGGCCGCCTCGGCGGGGGTGCCGGGCACGACCTCGGCGACGAGCGCGCCGGGGGAGCGGCCGTTGGAGCGGACCTTGACGCCGAGCATGGCCGTCCGCCCGATGTGCACGGTCGAGGACGCCTCGCCGCGCTGGATCCGCCGGGCGATCTCCAGCGCCCGGTCGGACGGGATCGCGTAGCCCCGGTGCTCCTTCGCGGGCGTGGCGCCCCGCGTCGACAGGCCCGCGGACGCGGCGGTGTTGACGCCGATGACCTTGCCGCGGGTGTCGAGCAGGGGGCCGCCGGAGTCGCCCGGCTTGATCGGCGCGTTGGTCTCGATCAGCCCGGTGAGCCGCTCGGAGGTGCCGTTGGTGTCGTCGCGGGCGGTGACGGACTGCTCCAGCCCGGTGATCTTGCCGGTGACCACGCTGGGGTTGCCGCCCTTGCCGCCCGCGTTGCCGACGGCGGTGACGACGTCGCCGATGTCCACCCCGGCCGCGGAGCCGAACGCGGCGGTCTTCAGCCGGGACGCGCCGGCCAGCCGGATCACCGCGATGTCGCCGGCCCGGTCGTAGCCGACGACCTCGGCCGGGTAGGTGCGGCGGTTGTCGGTGTCGGTGCCCCGGATCGCGGTGGCGCCCCGGATCACGTGGTTGTTGGTCAGCACGAGGCCGGCCGCGGTGAGCACGATGCCGGTCCCGGCGGCGCGGGTGCCGTTCAGCTCCTGCTCGGTCTCGATGTTGACCACGCCGGGCCGCCGTCCGCTGGGCTTGGACGGCTTGGCCGCCGCGGTCGTGACGGGCGCCGGGGCGTCCTCGGGCGCGCCGTTCTCCATCACCCGGCAGCCCGGCGCGAGCAGGGCCAGGAGCGCGACCAGGAGCATCGGAACCGCGGCGCGGACGCCGCGACGCAGGGGGTCTTCGCTCACCTCGGTGCCTCCTCCCGCAGATTCCTCCAATGATTCCCGATACCGGGGAAATAGTCCGAAAAGTGGAGGAGGTGGCTCCGGGCCGCCGGTCAGCGGGTGAAGTAGCGCCGCGGGTTGCCGGTCAGCATCTGGTCGAGCTGGGCCTCGGTGACGCCCGCGGCGCGCAGCGCGGGCAGGACGTCGTCGCTGATGTGCCGGTAGTTCCAGTTCGGCTGCATCGCCGGGACGGTCGCCGGGTCGGGGCCGAACCAGTCGATGAAGCAGCTCGCGTCGTGGCTGAGCACGATCCGGTCGGCGTACCCCTGCCCGCACAGCGCCGCGACGGTGGCGACCCGGTTCTCGGTCGGGTTGATGATGTCGAGGCCGAACCGGTCCATGCCGAGGATCGCGCCGGTGTCGGCCAGCTCCATCAGGTAGTCGAGGTCGTTGCTGTCGCCCGCGTGCCCGATGACGACCTTGGTGAGGTCCACGCCCTCCTTGCGCAGGACGTCGACGACCTTGCGGCCCGCGTGGATCGAGCTCTCGGTGTGGACGGTGATCGGCGCGCCGGTCTCCCGGTGCGTCGCGGCGACAGCCCGCAGGATGCGCTCGACCCCCGAGGTCAGGCCGGGGGAGTCCACGGCGCACTTGAGGAACGCGGCCTTGACGCCCGTCCCGGCGATGCCCTCGGTCAGGTCCCGGGTGAAGTCGGCGATCATCGGGTCGGGGCCGTCGTCCACCATCGTGCCGGGGCCCCGGTGCAGGAACTGGAACGGGATGTCGTGGTAGGTGTAGATGCCCGTCGCGACGATGATGTTGAGGTCGGGGACGAGCTCGGCGATCCGCTGGATGCGCGGGATGTAGCGGCCGAGCCCCCAGACGGTCGGGTCGGCGATCGTGCGGATGCCGCGCTCCACCAGTTCCCTGAGCTTGGCGGCCGCGTCGGCGACCTTCTCCTCCTCGTCCCACCAGTCGCCCGCGCCGTAGTTCTCGACGTTCTCGGTGCCGAGGACGAAGACGTGCTCGTGCATGAGCGTGCGTCCCAGGCCGGTGACGTCGACGGGGCCGCGGACGGTCTCTACTGCGGGCATCGGCTCTCCCTACGCTGGGCCTGCGCGCCACCGGGCCGCCGGGGCGCATACCGACCGGTCGGTTTCTGGCAAGCTAAGACGCGGGACGCGCCCGCGTCAATGCCCCGCTCCGAAGGAGGTGCCCCCCGGTGACGGGTACACAGCAGCGGCCGGACACGGAACAGGCACCGGAGCCGGCCGCGCCCGCGCGGCGGAGCGCGGTCGAGCGCCGGATCCTGGACGCCGCGCTCCGGCTGTTCGCCGAGCGCGGCTTCGACGGGACGTCGGTCCAGGGCATCGTCGAGGCGGCCGAGGTCACCAAGGGCGCGCTCTACCACTACTTCGACTCCAAGGACGATCTGCTCTACGAGATCTACCACTCGCTGATCGCCCGCCAGCTCGGCGACCTCGACGCCGTCCTCGCCCGCGGGCTGCCGCCGCGCGAGGCCGTCCGCGGGGTGCTGACCGGGCTGATCCGCAGCACCGCCGAGCACATCGACGAGGCGAAGGTGTTCGCCCGCGAGAAGGACCGGCTGGACGACGCCCGGATGCGCGCCCTGCGCGCGGACCGCCGCCGCTACCACGAGACGTTTCGCGGCCTGATCGAGCAGGGCCAGCGCGGCGGCGTGTTCAGCGACGCCACGCCCGCCGAGACCGTGACGATCGTCGCGCTCGGCATGGTGAACCAGATGCCCGCCTGGTACCGCCCGGACGGCCCGAAGAGCGCGGAGCTGCTGGCCGAGGAGGTCGCCGGCTTCGTCCTCGCCGCCCTGGTGGCGCCGCCGTCCGCGTAGCGCCTGGTCCGGCCTAGCGCCTGGTCTGCAGGTGCAGGGCGGCGTCGCGGACGTCGGCGAGTTCGGCGTCCCAGTCCGCGGGCGGCGCCAGCGGTGCCAGGACGAACTTCGACAGCCCCGCGCCGACGAGCCGCTCCAGATGGGCCGCCAGGCCGTCGAGGTCGGGCACCACGTCGTCCAGCGGGGCGGGTCCGCTGATCCGGCGCACCCGCGCCAGCCGGGCCTCCGCCTCGGGCGGCAGCGGCCCGCGCCGGTAGGGCACGACCGCGCCGAAGTGCTCCTCCTCGATCTCGCGGCCGGCCCCGGCCGCCGCCTCCTGGACGGCCCGCCGCCCGCGCTCGCCCTCCGCCGGGGTGGTGAACGCGGCGAGCCACCCGTCCGACAGCCGCCCGGTGCGGCGCAGCTCCGGCTCGGACGTCCCGCCCATCCACACGTCGAACCCCCGCGCGGCGGGCTTCGGCCGGACGCGCAGCGCGTCGTAGCGGAACCGGGGGCCGTCGTGGGTGACCTCGTCCTCGGCCCAGAACCGGCGCAGCAGCGGCAGCGCCTCCTCGAAGATCGCGGCGCGCTCCTCCCGGCGGACGCCGAACGCCTGCTGCTCGCCCGCGTGCCGCTGGCCCAGCCCGAACGCGGGCAGCAGCCGCCCGCCGGACAGGACGTCCAGCGAGGCCAGCTCCTTGGCGAGCACGGCGGGGGAGCGGCCCGGCAGCGTCATGACGGCGGTGCCGAACTTGATCCGGGACGTCAGCGCCGCCGCGTAGGCGAGGGTCACGACGGGGTCCAGGGCGGGGCCGGTGACGCGCTCGGAGACCCACAGGGAGTCGAAGCCCTCGCGTTCGAGGCCGAGTGCGAGCGCGCCCAGCGCGTCGGGGGTGAGGGTGGACGCTGCCGGGGCCATGCCGATGCGGACGATCACCCGTCGAACCTACGCCGAGTCAGTTCTGTGACGCAACCTTCGGTGGCCGGGTCGCGCCGGCGGTGACCGCCGCGGCGAGCACCGCCAGCACGGCGATCGACACCGCCATCGGGACGGCGGTGTCCGGCCCGGCGATCCCGGCGAGCGGCGCGGCGGCGCCGCCCAGCGCGAACTGCGTCACGCCGAGCAGCGCCGAGGCGCTCCCGGCGACCCGCGGCGGCCGCCCCCACAGCGCCAGCGCGGTCGCGTTCGGCAGGACCAGCCCCTGCCCCGCCGCGACCAGGAACAGCGCGGGCAGCACCCCGGGCAGGCCCGCGCCCCCGAGGACCGCGGCGAGCAGGCCGATCCCGCCCGCGGCGACGACCGCGAGCCCGGCGGCCAGCAGCAGCCGCAGCGCGACCCGCCCCGCGAGCGCGCCGCCGAGCTGCCCGGCGGCCACGATCCCGAGCGAGTTCGCGCCGAACGCCAGTCCGAACGCCTGCGGCGACATCCCGTAGACGCCCTGCAGCACGAACGGAGACCCGGAGATGTAGGTGAACATCGCCGCGAACGCCAGCCCGATCGTGAGCGCGTACCCGGCGAACGCGCGGTCGCGCAGCAGCGCGCCGAACGTCCGCGCCGTCGCGCGCACCCCGCCCGTCTGGCGCCGCTCCGGCGGCAGGGTCTCCTCCAGCCCGGCGAGCGAGCCGAGGAACAGCGCCACGCCCGCCCCGGCCAGCACCGCGAACACGCCCGGCCACGGGACGAGCCGCAGCAGCTGCCCGCCGAGCACCGGCGCGAGGATCGGCGCCAGCCCGTTCACCAGCATCAGCACCGAGAAGAACTTGGCCGCCGCGATCCCGTCGTA
This sequence comes from Actinomadura geliboluensis, assembly GCF_043197915.1. Classification (NCBI taxonomy): domain Bacteria; kingdom Bacillati; phylum Actinomycetota; class Actinomycetes; order Streptosporangiales; family Thermomonosporaceae; genus Actinomadura; species Actinomadura geliboluensis. Next base: position 440,414 of record NZ_JBICUA010000003.1, read on the forward strand.
GAGGTCCCGGACGACCGCCCGCGCGATCACGATGCCGGCGGCCCCGGCGGCGCCCTGCACCAGCCGCAGCGCGATGAGCGTCTCCACGGTCGGCGCGGCCGCGCACAGCAGCGACGCGGCGGCGTAGGCGGCGAGGCCCGCGAGCAGCGGCCGGCGCCGTCCGAGCGCGTCGCTCAGCGGCCCCGCGACGGCCTGCCCGACCGCGAGGCCGGCGACGCACGCGGTGAGCGTGAGCTGCGCCTGCACCGCACCGGTCGACAGGTCCTCGGTGAGCGCGGGCAGCGCCGGCAGGTACATGTCGATCGACAGCGGCGCGACGGCCGTCAGCGCGCCGAGCAGGAGGATCAGCACCAGCCGCCGGTCGGGCGGCCCGGCGGGGCGGGGGTCGGCGCTCCGGCCGGCCGTCCGTGTCATGGGGGGCTCCGTTGGGGGGCGGGCCCGCCCGGCCGCGTTACGGGCGCGGCCGGGCGGACCCGGGACCGGGGGCTCAGACGGTGGTGACGACGCTCTCGTAGTCGAGGCGGGGGTTGCGGGCGAACCAGGCGTCCGGGCCCGGCCTGCCCACGTTGATCATGGCGATCGGCCGGACGTCGCCCTGCGGGAAGAACTCCTTCTCGACGGCGTCCGCGTCGAACCCCGTCATGGGCCCGGCGGCGAGCCCCGCGGCGCGGATGCCGAGGATCAGGTAGCCGAGCTGGAGGGTGGCGTTGAACCGGGCCAGCTCGGGCCGCTTCGGGTTGCCCGCCATCGCCTCGCGGGCGCCCTCCCGGTGCGGGAACGTGACCGGCAGGTGCTCGTGGAAGTCCTCGTCGGCGGCGGCGATCAGCGTCAGCGGCGCGGCGACGGTCTTCGCGCGGTTCCCCTCGCTCATCAGCGGGGCGAGCCGCTCCTTGCCCTGCGGGCTGCGCACCGCGACGATCCGCAGCGGCTGCATGTTCATCGCCGTCGGCGCCCACTTGACCAGGTCGTAGACGGCGCGAAGCTGGTCGTCGCCGACGGGCTCGGTGCTGAAGGTGTTCGCGGTGCGGGCCTCGCGGAACAGCAGGTCCTGGGCGGCGGTGTCGAGGGCGAGCAGCGCCTCGGGCGCGGGTGTCGTCATGGAGTGCCTCTCGGAGCGGGGAAGGGTTCCGACAGGCGTCAAGCCGATGACGGTCCGTTATCTTCCATGTCAGGAGGTGGGCTCCGTCACACGGCTCAGAACGGGAACCGCTCGGCGGCGGCGACGGCCGCCCCGGTGACGGTGGCGACGGTCAGCGCCGACACCCCCGCCAGCACCGCCCAGCGCCCGACCTGGTAGCCGACGGGGACGCGGCCCGCGCCGCGCCCCCGCACCGGCCAGGGGGCGCGCAGCGGCGCGGTGCCCGGCGGGTCCTGCGGCGCGTCGGTGAGCGGCGCGTCGCCGTCCGCCGCCCCGGCCGGGCCGAGCCCCGTCACCCAGCCGAGCAGGTCGGCGACGTCCGCCGGGTCGGTGGCGAGCCCCGACGCGAAGTACCGCACCTGCGCGGCGACCTGGTCCAGCGTCCGGACGGTGTTGCCGAGACCGACGCGCCCGAGCCACTCGCGCAGGTCGGCGTCCTCGCCGAGGCAGCGGCCGACCTCGGTGCGGGCCAGCAGGTCGGTCTTGGTGACGACGACGGCGACCCGCTTCTGCCGCCCCTGGTCGGGACGCGACCGCAGGTCGTTCAGCACCCGCTGCAGCGTGTCGGCCGGGTCCTCCTCCGAGGACGCGGCGGCGTCGTCGATGAACGCGCGCTCGTCGCCGGTGAGGGTGCGGCGCAGATGGGGGAGGGCGAACGGGTCGACGATGAACAGCAGCGCCTCACTGTGGTCCAGGTAGCGCAGCGACTCGACCTCCGTCGCGCCCGTGTAGTGCTCGCCGGCGGGGTCGAACAGGTAGAGGATGCGCCGCGCGCGCCCCGGCAGCTCGACGTCCACCATGGTGGCCAGGGGCAGCTCGGGGCCCGTCTTGGCGAGGCGCCCGCCGCGCTGGAACTCGCGGATCGCGCCCGCGTACGCCTGCGCGTGCCGCTGCTCCACGAACGCGAGCCGCCCGTGGGCGGCGCGGGCCCGCGCGTGCAGCGCCCGGATGCCGAGGACCATGAACGTCGTCTTGCCCGCGGCCGGCCCGCCGACGAACGGCAGCGGCTCCACCCGGACCCGCCCGATCCGCTCCGGCAGCCGCCCTCCGCAGTGCGGGCAGTACGCCGCGAGCCGGAACCGCCCGAGCGGGACGGTGGTCGGCAGCCGCGCCCCGCACCGGCACACGTTCCGGAACGCGCCGCCCGCGCCGGGCGAGAGCCGCCGGTGCCGCGCCCCGCACCCCGGGCACTCGTACTCCGGCAGGCCGATCCGCTCGTAGCAGAACGGGTGCGGGCAGGTCTGGAGGATCCGCCCGTACATCATGAAGCCGCGCTCCACCGCCGCGAGGACGAGCACGCACGCCAGCCACGCCGCGAGCCCCACCGCCGCGACGACCCCGTACAGCAGGGTCAGCGCCAGCACGAACACCGACGCGGGCACGGCGGCGGCGACGATGCCCGCGCACAGCGCCAGCCACACCGGGAAGACGAAGAACCCCCACGGGCCGCCGAGCAGCGTCCGCGTCAGCCGCGTGACGATGGCGCGGGCCGTCCGGTACACCTGCGGGACGACCGTCCGGCTGATCGTCCACCAGTCGCGCCACACCTGGCCGAGCAGGTAGTGCCGGTACGCGGTGTCCGGCGCGGCGACCGGCGACGGGCCCTCCAGGCTGGACGGCGCGAGCGTCCGGCACGCGTGCAGGTAGTACACCCCCAGCGCGGCGGCCCCGGCGACGACCAGCGTGGCGGCGAACAGTACCGGGAACACGTACATGAACCCGAGCCACATGGCGGCCAGCCACACGGCGATCAGCAGCAGCACGATGATCGGATGCACGCGGTCACCCCCCGCCCTCGGCGAGCAGGTCGCGGAGCGCGGCGCGCAGCTCGGGGCTGCGCGACAGCCGCGCCTCGAGCTGCCGGCCGGCGAGCCAGCGCCCCGCCGCCGCCCGCGCCCACGCGTCCAGGGACGGCTCGGCGACGCCGCGCCCGCGCAGCCGCAGCACCACCTCGACCAGGTCGTTGCGCTGCTCCACCTCGCGGCCGAGCAGCGGGCCCCGCCCGGCCCGCACGCGGCCCGCCAGTTCGGCGGTCCACCGCTCGGCGACCCGGGCGCGGACGGGCGCGGGCAGCGCCGCGAGCAGCTCCGCCCGGTACCGCGGCGGCCGCGCGGCCAGCCGCCGCACCGCCCCGGCGAACGCCTCCCCGGCGAGCTGCCGGGACGCGCCGCCGGCCGCCGCGATCCCGGCGAGGGCGCGGGCGGCGCGCTCGGGGCCGGCGGTGACCGCCGCCGCGTACGCCTTCACCACGGCGGCGTCGCGCCCGGCGCGGCCGTCCGGCATGAGCTCCGCGACCCGCTCGGCGAGCCGCAGCGTCGCGGTGTCGGTGAGGCGCTCCCCGCCGGGGAACGCCAGCCGCGTGAACGTGCGGGACGGCAGCCCCGCCAGCGCGGGATGCGCGCCGTGCGCGTCGAGCAGGTCGGTGCACTCGCCGGCGGACGGCGGCGCCTCCCACACCTCGCGGAGCGCGTCGTCGAGGCCGTCGCACTCCAGCCGCAGCAGCTCGCCCGTCACCGCGATCCGGCGCCCCGGACGGCGGCGGGCGACCGAGGTCAGCACCGTGACCGCGGCGTCGGGCGCCGCCCGCAGCCGCTCGGCGTGCCGGTAGAGCAGGTCGCAGTGGTCGGGGGTGAGCGCGGACGCCCGCCCCGCCGCGAGCCCGGCGACGACCCCGTCCAGGACGTCATCCCGCAGCGCGGCCGGGGCGTGCTCGTGCACGGTGAGCGCCAGGCCCGGCCCCATGGACGGGACGCCCGGCACGAGGTCGCGCCACACCCAGCCGGGGATCGCGGGCCCGCGCCGCGCCAGCAGCTCCGCCGCCGCGCCCTGCTCCGCGGCGGTGACGTCCGCGTCGCCCCGGCACAGCGCCAGCAGCGCGGCGGCGCCCTCCCGCGCCGGGTCGTCCGGCGGCGCCAGCTCGCCGAGCGCGTCGAGGCCGCCGAAGTCGGCGCCGCGCCAGCAGTCCGCGACGGTCCGCGCGAACCGGCTCGCCGCCCCGTCCGCGCCGCCCGCGCGCAGGTCGAACGCCGACGCGTGCGAGGCGTGGTGCCGCTCGCCCGCCCAGATCGCGGGGGTCGTGCCGACCAGGCGCTGCGCCGCGCCGTCCGGGTCGGCGGTGTAGGTGACGAACGACAGCCGCGCCGCCGCCGCGACCGGCAGCGAGTACGACACCACCGCGATCCACCGCGCGACCAGCTCGACGTCGTCGGCGACGAGCACGACGCGCCCGTGGCCGCGGGCGAGCACGCCCGCGACCGCGTCCACCAGCCGGGCGAGCTGCGCGTACGGGTCGTCCGGGCCGGACTCGGGCAGCCACGCGGCGAGGGCCTCGGGGGCGAGCGCGGCGGCCGGGTCCAGCTCGTCGAGCGGGTCGAGGACGGCGTCCGGCGCGGGCGCGTGCGCCCAGTGCGCGGCCTGCCACAGCTCGGCGGGCCGCATCCCCTCCAGCTCGTCGGGCTCGGCCACCACCGCGTGCGCGAAGAAGTTGCCGTACCGGCCCGAGTAGTCGCGGCCGAGGTAGCGGCAGCGCAGCAGCAGCGGGCGGCCGCCGACCCGGTCGTACAGCAGCGACACCGGGAACAGGCCCAGCTCGGCCTCGCCGGGGGACGGCGGCGCGTCCGGCGGCGGCCGGTACGACAGGTACGGCGTCACGCCCGCCCGGACCCCGTCCGGCAGGCCGGGCGTCTCCGCGACGAACTGGAACCCGGCCCGGCCGGTCGGCCCGCGCCGCGCCGAGGTGTAGTGCAGCTGCCAGGCCACTACCCACCCCCGGGGCGGACGCCGTCCAGCATCCCGAACCGGTACAGCAGCCAGAGCAGCGGGTCCTCGGCGCGGTACGGGCGGACGCCGCCCGCGCCGACCCGGCCGCCCTCGGGGACGCCGCCGAGCGCCGACAGCCCGAACAGCGCGTGGTCGGCGTACTGCTGCCCGAGGTAGGTGTCGAGCTGCCCCGCCTGCCACTCGTGCAGCAGCGCCCGGACCTGCTCGTCCACCGCGTCCCTGTCGTCGAGGTCCAGGACGCCCTGCCCGGACCGCGACCGGTGCAGCGCCGACTGCCGCAGCAGCCCCGGCCGCAGCACGTCGATCTTGGTGAGCGCCACCGCGACCGGCACCGGCAGCGGCGCGCCCGGCCGGGTGCCGTGCCGCTGCCGCAGCGCCTCGGTGACCCGGGCGATGATGTTGAGCGGCTCGCTGTCGGGGTCGTCGCCGGCCGCGCGGGGCCCGGGCACCGCGTCCCGCACGCCCGCCCGCGCGCCCGGAAGCTCCAGCGGGTCGACCAGGAAGATGACCGCGTCGGCGGCCTCCAGGTAGCGCAGGTGCAGGTCGGTGGCCTCCCGGCTGCGCAGGTCCTCGCCGGCGGTGTCGAACAGCACCAGGGCCAGCGAGTCGTTGCGGGACCGCGCGAAGCGGCCCCGCCGCGTCCGCGTCAGCAGGTACACCAGCGGCTCGCGCGGCCCGGTCGCGGCGCTCGCCGTCGTCGGCAGCAGCCGCCGCTCCTCCAGCAGCGGCCGCGCGAAGTCGCGCTTGTACCGCTCGATCGTCCGGTCGTCGCACGCCACGAGCGAGGCGTCCAGCTCCGTCCCGACCCGGTTCATCAGCTCGTGCAGCAGCACCGCGATGTAGGTGCTCTTCCCGGCGTTCTTCGCCCCGACCAGCGCGACGATCCGGCCCGGCGAGTCGCAGTACGCCGACGGCAGCGGGTTGTGGCACTCCGGGCAGGCGCGGTTCCCGGTCGGCAGCCCGCAGTCGGGGCAGTCCGCGCGGCCCTTGCGCCCGGACGCGGCGAACACCGGCGGCAGCGACGCGCCCGCCGTCGAGCCCGTGTAGGCGGCGAGCGCCTCGTCCAGCACCGGCGCGCAGCCCCGCCTCCGGCCCGCCTGCCCGCGGCACCGGAACAGCACCCGCTGCGGCGCCACCGCCGCGAAGCAGTAGGGGCAGGTGATGCCCTGCCTGGACGGCACCCCGGGGAACCCCGCCCGGGCCAGCGGCCGCGTCATCCGGCGACCTGCAGCCGGCGGACGGGCGGGTCGCTCAGCTCGACGCCGTCGTCGTCGGCGAAGCAGCGCAGCCAGTACGGGCCGGACGCCGCCGGCGCCGCCAGCGACAGCTCGCCCGGCACCGGCACCTGCTCCCACGCGCCGAGCGTGTCGCCGTCGCCGGGGCGGTGCGGCATGACCCGCCCGGCGCGCAGCACCAGCGACAGCCGCGCCACCCGCAGCGGCCGCGACGCGGTGAGCCGGATCGTCAGCGACCGCCGCCACGGCGGCCCCGACCGCTGCACGTCGTAGTGGACGACCGCGCGGGCCGCGAGCGCGGCGGTCACCGGCGGCCCGGTCACCCGCGCGCCGCCGACCGTCCCGGCCGCGGCGACCGACAGCGCGACGGCCGCCTCGTCGGGGGCGGGGATGCGGATGCCGCCCTGGGTGTTGTACGCGGCGCGCGTCACCACCTCCGAGCGCTCGTCGCCGCCGACCGAGTACCCGAGGGCGACCTCGGTGACGTCCGCCGGCCAGTCGAACCCGACGTGCACGTACGCGCCGCGCCGCTCGGCGACCAGCCGGCGCGGCGGCGGCAGGTTCACGTGCCGGTGGTAGGCGCCGACGGCGGCGGTGCCCTCCGCGACCGTCACCGCGAGCAGCCACCCGCCCGCGCCGGGCCGCACGTCCAGCCCGCCCGGCACCGGGGTGCACGCCAGGCGCCGCGTCTCCCGCCGCACCTCCTCCAGCGGGACGACCGCGCTGCGCGGCCACGGCGGCGGCCCGTCCGACAGCACCAGCTCCACCGCCCCGTTCTTCGGCGGCGCGAACCGGACCCGCACCAGCCCGGGATCGGCGTCGTCGGCCGCCGCGCTCAGCTCGTACACGGGCTCGGGCGGCGCGTTCGGCGTGACCGACGCGCGCACCCCGTCCGTCATGACCTCGCGGCCCGCCGCGTCCAGGTAGACGGCGCACACCAGGTAGTGGAGGGTCCGGCCGTTGGGCACCCGCTCCCGGAACCCGTCGCGGCCCGCGGGCACGGCCCGCCCGTCGCGCAGGACGACGACCCGCGCCGCCTCCGCCGGGCACCGCCACCGCCCGGTGACCTGCCCGTCCCCGCCGGTCAGCGCGACGTCGCCGGCCTCCGGCCGCACCACGACGGGCCCCGCGGCGGCGGGCGCCGCGACGCCTTCGCCGCGCACCGCGAACACCCCGTAGTAGAGCGGCACGTTCACCGGGGGGCGCTCGTCCAGCGTCCCGGCGACGGGCTCCCCGTCGCGCACGTCCCGCGGAGCCCGGCCGGCCCGCCGCACGACGTGGTACACGATCTCGCCCGCCGTGGAGGGCGACGCCTCCCACGACAGCCTCACCGCGACGCCCGCCGCGCCGGCGCCGGTGTCGACGTCGGCGTGCAGGGCGGGGACGGGACGGGGCGGGAGCCGGCGCTGGTGGTGCTCGGCGCCGGGGAGGTCGCGGACGAGCCGCAGCGCGTCGGCGAGGAGGCGGAAGGCGCGGTCGGGGTCGGGTTCGGCGGCGGCGGTCTCGCGGAGGCGCAGGGCGGTGTCGAGGCGGTGCCGGGCCTCGGCGGCGAGCGCCTCCTCCTCCGGCGGCTCCGCGCCGGGGCCGGGCGGCGGGATCTTCGCCGCGTCGGCGAGCTCGGCGGCGGCGTAGACGTCGCCCGCGTCGAGGAGCGCGCGCAGCCGCCCCGCGGGGCCGCCGCCCGAGGCCGGGCCGCCTTCCCGGACGAGCGCGAACACCAGCCGGCGCGCGTCGCCCTGGTCGATGCCGAGGTCCTCGACCGCGTGCCGCAGCAGGGCCCGCTCCGAGGCCCGCTGCCGCAGCCGCTCCCGCAGCCGGTCGGTCACGTCGAACAGCAGCAGGGCGTGCGGGTCGGCGTCCGAGCGGAGCGCGGCGAGGACGGTGTCGGCGTGGGTGGTGCTCGTGTCGCGGCTGCGGCGCGCCCACTCGGCGCCGGCCGCCGCGACGGCGTCCCGGTCAAGACGCGGGCCGCCGCCCGGCGCGGCGAAGCCGTCCAGGACGCGGATCGGCCCGGTCAGCCGCGCGCCGAACAGGAAGTCGGCCAGGTGCCGCTTGCCGAGCACGTCCAGCGACTCGCGCACCTTCCGGTACGCCGGGTAGGGCGCGGCGGCCGGCAGCGGGTCGGGCTCGCGGATCTCGATGCCGTCGGCGGCGGCCAGCTCGGCCAGCTCCGCGCGGGGCACGCCGCCGGTGCGGGCGATGCCCTCCAGCTCGGCGGGCGCCGCCATGCGCAGCGCCCCGGCCGCGTCGGCGAGGCGGGCGCGGGCCTCGCCGCGGCGCCGCTCGGTGCGCTCGGCGCCGCCGCGCAGCCGCTGCGCCAGGGGACGCGGATCGCCGCGCTCGGCGGCGGCGAACAGCGGCGCCAGCTCGCGGTGCTCGGCCTCCAGCCGGTCGATCAGCTTGCGGTACTTCAGCTGCCCGCGGGCGCGCCGCCAGCACTGCCGGACCTGCTTCACCCGCGCCGCGACCGCCGCCCCGGCGAGTGCGTCGAGCGGAGCGTCCAGCGCGTAGCGGACGCGCAGGTCCTCGGGCGGCTGGTCGCCCGCCGCCCGGGCGGGCTCCAGCACGTCCCGCCGGTAGTCGTCGTCGAACGTCACGGGCGCCTCCGGGCGGCCGGCCGGCCGCTCAGCTCACCTGGACCCGGGAGAGGGCCTTGCGGGACCGCTCGACCTCCTCCTCCGACATGCCGCCGACGTCCACCTTCAGCTCCAGCCGCTCGCCGGTCTCCTTCTCCACGGCCGTGACGTTCAGCAGCCCGGAGGCGTCGAGCGCGAACGTGACGCCGATCGGCCAGCCCGCCTTCTTGCCCGGCGGGACGCGGATCTCCCCGGTCGCGATCTCGGTGTTGTCGATCAGGTCGGCGGACTCGACGACGCCGGCCTGCTCCATCACCCGGATGTCGGCGGACGCCTGGTCGTCGTAGACGGTGAAGAAGTCCTCGGTCTTCGCGGCGGGCAGCGCGTCGTTGGCGTGCACGAGGTGCGCCACGGTCTCGGCGCCGGTCTCCCGGTCGACCACGACGATCCCGAACGCGTGCGAGGCGACCGTCTTGATCTGCCGCCCGGCGATCTGCTTCTGCTGCTCGGCGGACAGGCCCGCGCGGCTCGCCATCTCCTCGGCGCGGTCGGCGGCGCCCTCCCGGACGAGCCGCCGGTAGGTCTCCTCGAACGCGTACAGGGCGGCGCCCTTGGCGACCGCGAGGTCGGGGTCCTGCAGGCGGGGGGACAGGCCGAGCTCGGTCTGCAGCCGCGCCGCGACCACCGGCATCTTCGTGGACCCGCCGACGAGGACGAGGTCGTCGTAGTCGTCCACGCCCTTCTCGGCGGCCGTCGACAGCGTCCGGCCGGTGATCTCCACGGTGCGGTCGAGGAGGTCCTTGGTCAGCTCCTCCAGCTTCTCCCGCGTCACCTCGACCGCCGCGACCCGCCCGGCGTGCATCACCCGCACCGTCTGGGACGTGCGGGTGGTGAGGGCCTTCTTGGCGTCCTCGGCGTCGCGGCGGAGCTGCTGCTCGGTCTGCTTGTCGTCGAGCGGGTCGCCCGCGTCGGGGTGCTCCTCGCGGAACCGCTCGGCGAGGTGCTCCACGAGCCGCGCGTCCCAGTCGGCGCCGCCGAGCTCGTGGTCGCCGTCGGTGCACACCACCTCGATGTGGCCGTCGCGCAGCGTGATGACGGTGGTGTCGAACGTCCCGCCGCCGAGGTCGTAGACCAGGATCGTGCGGTCCTGCTCGGGGTTCAGCACGCCGTAGGTGATCGCGGCGGCGATCGGCTCGGACACGATGTCGATGACGTTCAGCCCGGCGATCCGGCCCGCCTTGCGGGTCGCGTCGCGCTCGGCCGCGCCGAAGTAGGCGGGCACGGTGATGACGACGTCGCGGGCGTCCTCGCCGGTGGTGGTGCGCGCGTCCGTCGCGAGCTTCAGCAGGATGAACGCCGACACCTCCTCCGGCGTGAAGTCGATCCCGTGGACGGGCCGCGTCACGTCCCGGCCCATGTCCCGCTTGACCAGGCTGACGACGTTGTCGGGCTCCAGGACCGCGGTGTCCTTCGCGGTGGCGCCGACGACGACGTTCTCGCCGCTCTCGAAGAAGACGACGGACGGCGTGGTGTCGGTGCCCTCCAGGTTCCGCAGGACCGAGGGCCGCCCTACGTCGTCGATCGAGGCAATGCAGGAGTACGTGGTTCCGAGGTCGATCCCGTAGACAGCCATGTCCCTCTCACCTGTCGGTCCCGAGTCCTGAGTTCATCGTCTCGCCGCGCTCCGCCCCGTCGCGGCCCGCTCCCTCGCGGCTCCCCTGGGCGGCCCTGCCGGCGGGCTCCAGGTCCTTCGCGCCCGCGCCGTCCTTCGCGCCCGCGCCGCCGGCGTCCCGGTCGAGCTTGCCGACGCTGACCGCCGCCTTGCGCAGCACCTTGCCGCCCTGCTCGAAGCCGTCGGACTGGACGGCGGTGACGGTGCCGTCGGCGAGCGGGTCGGCGACGGGCGTGACCGCGACCGGGCGGTGCCGGGAGGCGTCGTAGGGGGCGCCGGGCTCGACCGTGAACCGCTCGACGCCGAGCCGCGCCAGCGCGTCCGCGACGTCGTCGGCGAGCGCCGCCAGCAGCAGCGCGGTCTGGCCGGGGTCGGGCGGCTCGGCGGCGCCCGGCGCGGCGAGCCGCCCGGACTCGCGGCGCGCCTGGTCGTGCACCCGGTACAGCGCGGTGCGGACGGGCTCCAGCAGGTGCTGCAGCTCCCCGCGCCGCAGCCGCTGGTTCTCCTCGTGCAGCCGGTCGATCACCGCCTCGCGGTGCGCCGCCCGCTCGTGCTCGCGGTCGAGCCGCGCGGCGAGCCCGGCCAGGGCGTCCCGGACGTCGGCGCGGAACGCCGCGCCCTCGTCCCCGTCCCCGCCGGCGCCCTGCTCCGGCTCGGCCCCGGAGCCATCGTTGACTGGGGGTTCCCCGTCCCTCGACACGTGCAGTCACCTTAATGCTGGACGGCGTGCGTATGACAGGTCTGACGATGACCTTGTCTGGACTCTAGTTTGACGCGTGCCCGTCATTCCAGCACCGACTCTTGCCGCTTCTCTTTCTCTGGCCGACACGTAGGGGTAACACCGGGGAAACGGCCCTCACTCAGACTGATGGCTCGGACGGACCCCGCTCCTGGGGAAATGGCTCGCGGGGAACCGCTCGCGGGGAGACTGGAGGTGGCGATGTTGCTGCGGATACGCGTCCGGCTGCCGGACCGGCCGGGGACGCTCGGGCAGGTGGCCCGCATCCTCGGCGCGGCGGGCGCCGACGTCGTGCAGATGGCGGTGCTGGAGCGCGGCGCCGGCCGGGCGATGGACGACTTCACCGTCGCCTGGCCCGCGGGCGCGGGCATCGAGCGGCTGGTGGAGGGCCTCGGCTCGGTCGCCGGGGTGGACGTCGTCGGGATCTGGCCGACGCTGGAGCCGCAGGGCGCCTTCCCGGACGCGGCCGTGATCGGGCAGGTCGCGGCGGTCCCCGAGCGGGGCATGGAGATCCTCGCCGACGCCGTCCCGGCCCTGCTGAGCGCCGACTGGGCGGGGCTCGCCGAGCCCGCCGGGGAGGGCGCGATGCTGCTCGTGCACGCCAGCGTCGGCGGCGTGCCGGGCGCCGCCCTGCCGGACCTGGAGCCGCTGCGGCCGCGCGCGTTCACCGCGCCGGACGGCACCCAGTACGCGGTCTGCCCGCTCGCCCTGGGCGCGGTCGCGCTGGTCGCCGCCCGGACGGGCGCGCCGCCGTTCCACCGCACCGAGGTGTTCCGGCTGGAGCAGCTCGCGGGCGCCGCCGACGCCGTGCTGTACGGGGCGCCCGCCGGGCAGTCCGCGTCCTGACCTGGCCTTTCGGGCGAAGCGGTCCTAGAGTCGCAGAACAGGATCCTGCCGCGCTCCAGGAGGTGGCCCATGGCCGCGCTGCTCCGCCCGTACGCCGACGCCAAGCCGGACGAACCCGCCCTCACCGACGAGCACGGAAGCACCACGTGGCGGGAGCTGGACGCCAGGACCGGCCGGCTGGCGGACGCGCTGCGCGGGCTGGGCCTGGCCGCCGGCGACGCGATCGCGATCCACTCGGGGAACCGGCGCGAGTACTTCGAGCTGATGTGCGCCGCCGGCCACATCGGGCTCCGGTACGTCATGGTGAACTGGCACTGGACGGCCGACGAGCTGCGCTACGTCCTGACCGACTCCGGCGCCCGCGCCCTGTTCTCCGAGGACGCGTTCGGCGGGACGGCCCGCGAGGCGTCCGCGGGCCTCGACCTCGCGGCCCGCGTCGCGTTCGGCGGCGCCGTCGAGGGCTTCACCCCCTACGAGGAGTTCCTCGCGACCGGGGAGCGTGAGGAGATCGCCGACCCGGTGATGGGCTTCCCGATGTTCTACACCTCGGGCACCACGGGCCGCCCGAAGGGCGTGAACCGCAAGCAGCTCGGCGCCGGCGCCCCGATCGAGACGGCGAGCCTCATCGGCGACGTGTTCGCCGAGGTGCTGCGGATCCCGCCGGACGGCCGGTCGCTGCTCGTCGGCCCGGTGTACCACTCGGCGCAGTGGCTGTGGTCGCTGGTGTTCCTGCTCCGGGGCCGGTCGGTGGTGATGCGGCGCGACTTCGACCCGGCCGCGGCGCTGCGGCTCATCGACGAGCACGCCGTCACGAACGTGCACCTCGTCCCGACCCAGTTCGTCCGGCTGCTGCGGCTGGACGAGGAGGTCCGCGCGGCCTTCGACGGGTCGAGCCTCGCGGCGGTCTGGCACGGCGCCGCGCCCTGCTCGCCCGAGGTGAAGCGGCAGATGATCGACTGGCTGGGGCCGGTCGTGCACGAGTACTACGGGTCCACCGAGGCGTCGGTGAACAGCGTCATCACCGCCGAGGAGTGGCTGAAGAAGCCCGGGAGCGTCGGCCTGCCGCTGCCGACGACGGAGGTCCACGTCCTGCGCGAGGACGGCGCGCCGGCCGCGCCCGGCGAGCGCGGCCGGATCTACTTCCGCTACACCAGCGGCGACGACGTCGAGTACTGGGGCGACGAGGAGAAGACCCGCTCGGTGCACCGCGCCGACGGGCTGTTCACCACCGGCGACGTCGGCTACCTCGACGAGGACGGCTACCTGTTCCTCGCCGACCGCGCCATCGACATGATCATCAGCGGCGGGGTGAACATCTACCCGGCCGAGATCGAGGGGGTGCTGATCACCCATCCGGCCGTCCGGGACGTGGCGGTGTTCGGCGTCCCGGACGAGGAGTTCGGCGAGCAGGTGAAGGCCGCCGTCGAGCTCGCCGGCGGCGCCGCGCCGTCCGAGGCGCTCGCCGGGGAGCTGATCGAGCACGTGCGCGCGTCGCTCGCCGGGTACAAGGCGCCCCGCTCGGTCGACTTCGTCGAGGAGATGCCGAGGACCCCGACCGGCAAGCTCTACAAGCGACTGCTCCGCGACCCGTACTGGGCGGGGCGGGAGCAGAAGATCTGAGTCAGTCCAGCAGCGCGAGGACCGCGTCCAGGCCGGTGAGGCACGCGTCGGAGCCGAGCCCCTGGGCGACGGTCGCCGCCGCGGCCGTGCCCCAGCGCGCCGCCTCCGGGACGTCCTTCCCGTGCGCGAGCCCGGTGATGAACCCGGCGCAGTACGCGTCGCCGCAGCCGGTCGTGTCGACGACCTCGACCGGCAGGGCGGGCAGCCGGTGCACGCCGCCGGCGGTCGCGACGAGGCTGCCCTCCGCGCCGAGCGTGACGACCACCGTGCGCGGGCCCTGGCCGAGCAGCGCGGCGGCGGCCTTCTCCGAGTCGCTCTCCCCGGTCATCGCGGCGGCCTGCTCCTCGTTCGGCAGGAAGTGGTCGACGTGCGGGAGGAAGGCGGCGGCGCCGGCCAGCAGGTCGGGCAGGTTGGACAGCAGGTCCATCGTGACGACGGTGCCGGTGCGGCGGGCGGCGCCGAGCATCTCGAAGAAGGCCGGGTCGTTGAGCCCGAACGTGACGTCCGGCCCGCCGAGGTGCACGAAGCCCGCCGCGCCGAGCAGCCCGGGGCCGACCGCGCCGGTGGTGAGGGTGAGGTTCGCGCCGGGGACGTGGAAGCTCGGCCGCCCGCCGTCCGGCCGGATCGGCAGGATCGACGCGCTGGTCTGGTCGGCCGTCCGCCGGACGAGCCCGGTCGCGTCCACCCCGTTCCGTGTCATGATCGCCACGAGCAGGTCGCCGAGGTCGTCGTCGCCGATCGCGCCGACCGAGATGACGTCGTTGCCGAGCCGGGCGAGCGCGACGGCGGTCCCGGCGGCGGCGCCCGCGGCGGTGGCGCGGATCTGCTCCACGACGACGGTGTCCTGCCCGTCCGGGATGCCCTCGACGGGGCGGGCGAGCACGTCCAGGATGTGCGCGCCGAGTGTGACAACGGTCATGACAGGCCCCTTAATGATCGTCAGGGCCGTAGCGTACGCAATGCGGCCGGGGAACGTGAGAGGTATTCGCATGTTGTTGAACGATGAACGGCGCGAGCTGTGCGCCATCGGCCGGCGGCTCGCCGGGACCGGCCTCGTGACGGGCGCGTCGGGCAACATCAGCGTCCGCTCGGGCGACCTCGTCGCGGTCACGCCCGGCGGGATGATGCTCGACCGGATGGAGCCCGCCGACTGCCCGGTGGTGACCCTGTCCGCGCGGCTCGTCGAGGGGGAGCGGGCGCCGTCGTCCGAGACGCCCATGCACCTCGCGCTCTACGAGGCGACCCCCGCCGCGGCGATCGTGCACACCCACTCGACCTACGGCGCCGTGGTCGCGACGACCATGTCCGAGCTGCCGCCGATCCACTACAACACCCTGCTGCTGGGCGGTGTGGTGAAGGTCGCCGAGTACGCCACCTACGGGACGCCGGAGCTGGCGGAGAACGTCCGGAAGGCGATGGCGGGCGGCAAGCGCGCGGCGCTGATGGCCAACCACGGCGGCGTCGCCATCGGCCGCGACCTGGACGAGGCGTTCGAGAACGCGCGGCTCCTCGAATGGCTGTGCGGCGTCTACGTGCGGGCCAGGACGATCGGGGAGCCGCGGATCCTGACCGAGGAGGAGCTGGCGAAGGTGGTCGAGCGCGGCCTCACGCCGCCGGAGTTCCCGCGTGTAACCTAACGCTTGTTAGGTTGTCTCCGGGAGGCCCGCTTTGCCCTTCGTCCTGATCGACAAGCCGCGCCCGCACATCACCCTCATCACCCTCGACCGGCCCGAGCGCATGAACGCGATGGCCTTCGACGTGATGGTCCCGTTCCGCGAGGCCCTCGAAGAGGTGAGCCGCGACAACGACACCCGCGCCGTCGTCGTCACCGGCGCCGGGCGCGGCTTCTGCTCGGGCGCCGACCTGGAGAACCCCGGCGACATCCCCGGCATCGACGGGCTGACGCTGCCGACCATCGCGCTGCGCTCCATGGAGCTGCTGGACGACGTGGTCCGGGCGATGCGCCGCGTCCACCAGCCGGTGATCGCGGCCGTCAACGGCCCGGCGATCGGCGGCGGGCTCTGCCTGGCGCTGGCCGCCGACATCCGGCTCGGCTCCGACACCGCGCTGTTCCGCGCCGCCGGGATCAACAACGGCCTCACCGCGAGCGAGCTCGGCCTCAGCTACCTGCTGCCGCGCGCGATCGGCTCGTCCCGCGCCTTCGAGCTGATGCTGTCCGGCCGGGACGTCGACGCCGCCGAGGCCGAGCGCATCGGGCTGCTGTCCCGCGTCGTCCCCGGCGACAAGCTCCTCGACTCCTGCTACGACCTCGCCGAGCGGATCGCCGGGTTCAGCCGCCCCGGCGTGGAGCTGACGAAGCGGATGCTGTGGTCGAGCCTGGACGCCGCGAGCCTCGACGCGCACATGGGCCAGGAGGGCCTCGCCCAGCTCTACGTCCGCCTCACCACCCGCAACTTCGAAGAGGCGATCAAGGCCCGCAAGGAGCACCGCCCGCCGGACTTCCAGGACTGAAGCGGACTTCCGGGACTGAACATGGCAGGGTGAGGGGGTGCCGAAGCTTCCACCGGACGAGGCGCGCCGGCTGCTGGCGACCGCCCCCGTCGCGCGCCTGGCGACCGTGGGCGAGGACGCGCGCCCGCACCTCGTGCCGGTGACCTTCGCCGTGCACCGGGGCTCGGTCTACACGGCCGTCGACCACAAGCCGAAGAGCAGCCGCGACCTGCGGCGGCTCGCCAACATCCGCGCCAACCCGCGCGTCGCGCTGCTGGCCGACCACTACGAGGACGACTGGGACCGCCTGTGGTGGGTCCGCGTGGACGGCCGCGCGGCCGTCGTCGACGACCCCGCGCGCATGGCCGAGCCCGTCGCGCTCCTCGCGGACCGCTACGCCCAGTACCGCGACCGCCCGCCCGAGGGCCCGGTCATCGCCGTCACGATCGACGCCTGGACGGGCTGGTCCGCGTCCTGAGCCGGCCCGGCGGGGTCAGTCCCAGGCTTCGCCGATCTTCGCCAGGTCGGAGGCGTACTCGATGCGGGCGCGCCACTCGTCCGGCCAGGCGTCCATGCCGAGGTGCGCGCCGGCGAAGGAGCCGGCCAGGCACGCGATCGAGTCGGAGTCGCCGGAGCTGGCGGCGCCGCGCCGGATCGCCTCGGCCGGCTCGTCCGGGAACAGCAGGAAGCACAGCAGCCCGGTCGCGAGCGCCTCCTCCGCGATCCAGCCCGCGCCGGTGACCTCGCAGGGGTCGGACGCCCGGTCGCCGCGGGCGACGGCCTCGTCCAGCCGGTCGAGGACGGCCAGGCACTCGTCCCAGCCGCGCGCGATGAACGTCTCCGGGGCGTCCATCCCCGGCTGCTTCCACAGGTCGCCGAGCCAGCGCCCGTGGTACGTCGTGCGCTGCTCGTGGCAGCGGGCGCGGAGCGCCGCGGGCAGGTCGGCGGGGGCCATGCCGTCGGCCAGCCACCGGACGGCGAACGCGGTCAGCTCGCTCGCCGCCAGCCCGGTCGGGTGGCCGTGGGTGAGGGCGGCCTGGAGCTGGGACGCCGCGGCGCGGGTCTCGTCGGTCAGGCCGGGCGCGAGGCCCACCGGCGCGACGCGCATGTTGGCGCCGCAGCCCTTGGAGGCCGCCACCGTGGCCTTCACCCAGGGCCGCCCGGCCTCCAGGTTGCGGCAGGCGCGCAGGCACGTGTTTCCGGGCGCGCGGTTGTTGTCGGGGCTGTTGAGCCAGTCGACGAACCGGCGCCGCCACATCGGGATGATCAGGTCGGGGGTGAACGGCGGGTTCGCCAGGGCGTCGAGGAGGGCCAGGCCGACCGCGATCGCCATCTGCGTGTCGTCGGTGACGAGCGCCGGGTCGCCGTTGAGCCGCGTGGGCCCGTGGTCGCCGAAGCGCCGGCGGATCTGCTTCATGGTGAGGAACTCGGTCGGCGCCCCCAGGGAGTCGCCGTACGCCAGCCCGAACATCGCCCCGCTCGCCCGTTTCATGGCGGGCATTCTTCCTCAACCGGGCTCAACCGGCACGCTGGAAGCGGCCCGGCGTCATGCCGTAGCAGCGGACGAACCAGCGCGTCAGATGGCTCTGGTCGGCGAAGCCGGTGCGGGCCGCGACGTCCCCGGCGGCGTCGCCGCGGGCGAGGAGGCGGCGCGCGGCGCGCAGCCGGAGCTGCCGCTGGTAGTCGCTCGGCGCCATCCCGTACTCCCGCCGGAAGGCCCGGTACAGCGCGAACCGGCTGCAGCCCGCCGCCGCGGCCAGCTCGTCGGCGCCGAGGTCGTCCAGG
The DNA here is from genome assembly GCF_043197915.1 of Actinomadura geliboluensis. Lineage (NCBI taxonomy): Bacteria > Bacillati > Actinomycetota > Actinomycetes > Streptosporangiales > Thermomonosporaceae > Actinomadura > Actinomadura geliboluensis. The sequence continues at coordinate 458,256 of NZ_JBICUA010000003.1, forward strand.
TACGCCTCCTCCAGGCGCCGCCTGGCCCGCTCGGCGACGCCGCCGGCCTCCGACACGCGCGAGCGCCGGGTGGCGGCCCGGGCGACCATCGCGCCGACCGTCGCGGTTAGCAGCTCGTCCCGCCGCAGCGCCGTCGCGCCGCCGAGGAGCGCCGCGTGCAGGCCGCGCAGGTTCCGCGCCAGCACGGGGTCCTCGACGACGGGGGAGCCGAACAGCGGGAGCCCGGCCGCCCGTCCCGCGATGTCGGCCAGCACGTCCGCGACCAGCCCGGGGCCGATGTGGACGATCCGGTAGGTGAAGCCCAGCTCGTCGGCGGCGTGGCCGTCGTGCGGGTCGTCGGGATTGAACGCGATGACCATCCCGGCCGCGCTGGTGTGCGCGCCGCCCCGGCAGCGGAACGCCTGGTAGCCGTCCTCGGTCACGCCGAACGAGTACGTCTCGTGGCTGTGCCGGTGGTACACGTGCCGCTCGAAGTGGGCGTGCATCGCCTCCAGGGGGCGGTCGGGCGACCGCCAGTACCGGCTCCAGTCCACGCCTCCCAGTGTCGCGCACGAGCGTTCAAGACGGGCCGCCGCCTCCCGCGGCACCCTGTCCGGCATGCGTTTCGACACCAAGATCGGGATCGTGGTCCGGGACGACCTGGCCGCGTGGCAGCGGCTCAACGTGACCGCGTTCCTCGCCAGCGCCGTGGCGGGCGGCGTCCCCGGCGTGATCGGCGAGCCGTACGAGGACGCGTCCGGCAACCGGTACCTGGCGATGTTCCGGCAGCCCGTGCTGGTCTACGAGGCGGACACCGCCGCGATCGCGCAGTCCCACGCGCGCGCCCTCGCCCGCGGGATGGACATCGCCGTCTACATCGAGGACATGTTCAAGACCGGCCACGACGAGGCGAACCGCGCGACCGTCCGCGCCGTCACCGCCGGCGAGATGCCCCTGGTCGGGTTCGCCGTCCACGGGCCGAAGAACGGCGTGGACAAGGTGCTCAAGGGGTTGCGGCTGCACCCGTGAGCCCGGCGAGGGCGGCGAGCCGCTCGCGGTGCCGGTCCGGCGCGCCGAACAGCTGCCGCGACCCCTGGGCGCGCTTGAAGTACAGGTGCGCGTCGTGCTCCCAGGTGAAGCCGATGCCGCCGTGCAGCTGGATCGCCTCGCCCGCCGTGTGGAAGTAGGCGTCCGAGCAGTACGCCTTCGCCAGCGCGGCCGCGGCCGGCAGCTCCTCCGGGGCCTCGTCGGCGGCGGCCGCCGCGTTCAGCACCGCCGACCGCGCCGACTCCACCAGCACGAACATGTCCGCGCACCGGTGCTTGATCGCCTGGAACGACCCGATCGGGCGGCCGAACTGGTGCCGGACCTTCGCGTACTCGACCGTCATGTCCAGGGTCCGCTGCGCGCCGCCGAGCTGCTCGGCGGCCAGCGCGACCGCGGCGACGTCCAGCGCCCTGAGCAGGGCGTCGCGCCCGCCGACCCTCCGCGCCGGGACGCCGTCGAACTCGATCCGGGCCAGCTTGCGCGTCTGGTCGAGCGTCACGACGGGCGTCCGGACGAGGCGCGAGACGTCCTCCACGGCATAGAGGCCGACGCCGTCGGCGCCGCGCGCCGCGACCAGGACCACGTCGGCGATGTGGCCGTCCAGGACGAAGTTCTTGGTGCCGCTGACCGCGCCGTCCTCGAACACGGCCGCCACGTCGCCCGGGTCCCAGGACCCGCCGTCCTCGGCCACCGCCAGCGTCGCGATGGCGGAGCCGTCCGCGATGCCGGGCAGCAGGTCGTGCCCGCCCTCACCGGCCTCCAGCGCCGCCGCCGCGGTGATCGTCGCGAGGAAGGGGGCGCACACGACCGCCCGTCCCATCTCCTCGAACACGACGGCCAGCTCCCGCACCCCGAACCCGGCGCCGCCGCGCTCCTCGGCGATCGCGAGGCCCTGCAGCCCGAGCTGCTCGGCCATCTGGGCCCAGACCTTCGGGTCGTAGCCCGCGACCGTCTCCATCAGCCGCCGCACCTCGGCGGCGGGGGACCGGTCGGCGAAGAAGCGCCGCAGCGCGTCGCGCAGCTCCCGCTGTTCCTCGGTGACGACGAGCTTCATTCCGGCGGCCTCCCACACGCGTCCCAGTCGTACCGGACCATGGTGCCGCGCGCCGCCGGCCCGGTTCACCGGGGTTCCCATCCAGCGGGACGGTCAGGGCGCCCAGTCGTGCGGCCCGAGCACGTAGCCCTCGCTGGTCGAGTGCAGGTGGTTGATCGACACCAGATGGCCGAGCGCGGCCCACAGATCCTCCTCGGGCGCCTCGACCAGCGCCCCGATCGTCTCGAAGTCCGCCGCGCCGCGCTCCTTGTCGATCTCCGCCACGGTCTCGTACACGATCAGCTCGAAGTCCGACAGCTCCTGGACGTCCCCACGTCCGACATCTCGCTCATCCATAGACAAAACGTGCCCACTGGGACTCGTTCTATGGGCCCGGAGCGGCACCTCTGTCACGCGGGCCGGTGCATCGCCGTCTTCCTGGGGAAGCCATCTCCGGGAGGTCATTCATGAGAGCTGTACGCATACACAAGAGCCCCGACGGCGACGGCGAGGGCCTGGTCCTGGAGGACGCGCCGCGCCCCTACGCGGCCACCGGCGACGTCGTCGTGCAGGTGCGCGCGGCGGGGTTCGTCCCCGACGAACTCGACTGGCCCGGCACGTGGGTCGACCGGGCCGGGCGCGACCGGACGCCGTCGGTCCCCGGCCACGACGTCGCCGGCGTGGTCGCCGACGTCGCCTACGGCACCGCCGGGTTCGCCGTCGGCGACCGCGTGTTCGGCCTGACCGACTGGCACCGCGACGGCGCGGCGGCCGAGTACGTCGCCGTCGAGGCGCGCAACCTCGCGCCGATGCCCGCGTCGCTGTCGTTCACCGAGGCGGCCGCCCTGCCGCTCGCCGGCCTGACGTGCTGGCAGGCGCTGTTCGTCCACGGCGGGCTGCGCGCGGGGCAGACCGTCGTCGTGCACGGCGGGGGAGGCGGCACCGGCAGCCTGGCCGTCCAGCTGGCCCGCGACGCGGGCGCGCACGTCATCGCCACCGGCCGGGCCCGCGCCGCCGAGGTCGCGCTGCGTATGGGCGCGCACGCCTTCGTCGACGTGGAGAGCGAGCGCTTCGAGGACGCCGTCGAGCCCGTCGACGTCATCTTCGACACCATCGGCGGCGACCTGCTCGCCCGCTCCGCGAGCCGGATCAAGCCGGGCGGCGCGCTGGTCTCGATCACGGCCCCGCCGCCGGTCGAGCCGCCGGACGGGCGCGCCGTCTTCTTCATCGTCGAACCCGACCGCGGCCAGCTCGCCGAGCTCGCCGAGCGCGCCGGGTCCGGCCGGCTCCGCGCCCATGTCGGCGCCGTGTACCCGCTGGCCGAGACCCGCGAGGCGTTCGAGGCCAAGCAGCGGGGCGTCCCCGGCAAGGTGGTCATCGAGGTCTGACGCGCGGCCGGCCGCGAGCCCCGCCTCGCGGCCGGCCCGTCCCCTCAGGCGTCCCGCTCGAGGAAGAAGTCCCGGACGTCCGCGGAGAGCAGCTCCGGAACCTCCATCGCGGCGAAGTGGCCGCCGCGGTCGAACTCCGACCAGTGCCCGATGGCGTAGAGCCGCTCGGCCAGCGGCCGCACCGACTGCGTGATGTCGTGCGCGAACACCGCCACGCCGACCGGCACCCGGCACGGCGCGGCCTGCCCCCGCGGCGCGTCGTGGTGCAGCCGCGCCGAGGAGGCCGCGGTGGCGGTCAGCCAGTACAGCGAGACGCCGGTCAGCATCCGGTCGTCGTCGACCGGCGTGGCCGGGTCGGTCCACTGCGCGAACCGCTCGGCGATCCAGGCCAGCTGGCCGACCGGCGAGTCGGTCAGCGCGTAGCCGATGGTCTGCGGGGTGAGGGCCTGCAGCGCCTGGTAGGGCGGGCGGTTCGCCATCAGCTTCCGGACCTTGTCCAGCCGGGCCTCGTCGGCCTCGGTCAGCGTGACGCCGGCGTCCGGGTCCGGACGGGTCGGCAGGTAGTTGACGTGCACCCCGACGACCTGCTCGGGCGCCGCGGCGCCGAGCGCCAGCGAGATGCCGGCCCCGAAGTCACCGCCCTGCGCGCCGTAGCGCTCGTACCCGAGCCGGTGCATGAGCTCCGCCCAGGCCCGCGCGATCCGGGGGACGCCCCAGTCGCGCTCGTGGGTCGGCCCGGAGAACCCGTAGCCCGGAATGGACGGGATCACCAGGTGGAAGTCCCGCGACAGCGGCTCGATCACGCCGAGGAACTCCAGGAACGACCCGGGCCAGCCGTGCGTGAGGATCAGCGCGAGCGCGTCCGGCTTCGCCGACCGCACGTGCACGAAGTGGATGTTCTGCCCGTCGATCTCGGTGGTGAAGTGCGGCAGCTCGTTGAGCTCCGCCTCGTGCTCGCGCCAGTCGTAGCCGGTGCGCCAGTACTCGGCCAGCTCCTTCAGCCGCGCCAGCGGGAAGCCGTAGTCCCACCCGGCGCCCTCGACCTCGTTGGGCCAGCGGGTGCGGGCGAGCCGGTCGGCGAGGTCGTCGAGGTCGGCCTGCGGAACGTCGATGCGGAACGGCTTGATCATGATCGCGACTCCCCGGATGCGGACGGCCTAGTGTTGGCCGAACCAATGTTGGTAGCGCCAACGCTAACACAACTCGTTGGCTCGGCCAACGATTAACCGGGGCGGTGCTCGCCGCCCGCCGCTTCGGTAGGTTGCGGGGATGCTGGTTCGGGTCACCGGAATCGTCGTCGAGGACGGGCGCGTCCTCCTGCTCGACCAGGACACCGATACCGGGCGGTCCTGGTCGCTGCCCGGCGGGAAGGTCGAGGAGGGCGAGCCCCTGGCGGACGCCCTGGTCAGGGAGATGCGCGAGGAGACCGGCCTGGACGTCGAGCCCGGCCGGCTGCTCTACGTCTGCGACCACCTGCCGGACGGAGGCGCCCACGTCCTGCACATCACCTTCGAGGCCCGCCGCCTCGGCGGGACGGTCGGGGACGTCGCCGGCGGCGACACCAGGGAGATCCGCGGGGTGAGGTTCGTGCCGCTCGGCGACCTGGCGGCGCTCGGGTTCAATGAGCGGTTCGCGGAACTGGCCCGCGCCGGGTGGCCCGGCGCGGGCTCCTACATGGGCGCCAAGAGCAACATCGGGCTCTGATCACTGGGCGGTCCAGCCGCCGTCCACGGCGAGGCGCTCGCCCTGCTCGGCTCGCTAGCCGCCACCGGGCGTCAGCCGTAGCGCTTCAGCTCGTGGAAGAAGTCGGGGACCGTGTGCAGAGCGCCCGACGACTTGACCTGGTCGTAGACGTACTTCGCCACGGCCAGGTCGAGGACGCCCAGCCCGAAGGGGGAGAAGACCACCGGCTTGCCGGCGGGCGGGGTCGTCGCCCCGGTGAGGACGTCGTAGAGCGTGCCGGCGACGAAGTCGCGGTTGCCGACCTTCTGCTCGGCCAGGTGCGGGGACGTGTTGGCCTTCATGCAGTGCTCGACGTCGTCCACCACGTTGTAGGCCGACAGGATGATCTCGGGGGAGAGGTCGCGCAGCGACACGTTCAGGACGAGCGGGCCGTGCGCGAACCAGGCCGGGTCGTGGACGTGCGGCTCGCCGGCGACGGTGGCGAAGACGATCAGGTCGGACGCGCGGATCAGCGACTCCGCCGAGTCGTGGATCGTGATCTCGCCCTTCTCCGAGCGCTCCAGGTACTCCTGGAACCCCTCGGCGTGCTCGCGGGAGAGGTCGTGGACGCCCAGCTCGTCGAACGCGAAGCCGTTGCCCGCCAGGTAGGTGTGGATGTAGCGGGCGATGAGGCCGACGCCGATGAAGCCGACGCGGCGGGGGCGGTCGCCGCGGGCGTCGGCGAGGGCGGCGGCGGCGAGGGCGGCGGAGGCGGCGGTGCGGGCCGCGGAGATGATCGAGCTCTCCAGGCACGCGAACGGGTAGCCGGTGTCGGCGTCGTTCAGGATCAGCACGGCCGAGGCGCGCGGGATCCCGCCGGCGACGTTCCCGGGGAAGCTGGAGATCCACTTGATCCCGTGCACGCCGACGTCGCCCTTGACCGAGGCGGGCAGGGCGATGATCCGGTCGGACGGGCGGTCCGGGAACCGCAGGAAGTAGGAGTCGGGGTTGACGGTCAGCCCCTCGCCGTGCAGCCGGTAGGCCGCCTCGACCATCCGGGTGACCTGCTCCTCGCGCCCGGCGACGGCCTCGTGGACCTGCGCGCCGGAGACCACGGCGAATGCCGGAACCTGCGTCATGGTGGAAAACTCCGTCTTTTCTCGATGATCAGTCGCCGAGGATACCGGCGGGGTCTGCGAGCAGGTCGCCGAAGTGCTCGCGCACCCAGCCCTCCGCGTAGATGGAGTCCAGGTAGCGCTCCCCGAGGTCGGGGGCGATCGCCACGGCGACCGGGTCCTCGCCGGGGTACTTGGCGTCCAGCCAGCGGGACGCGCCGGACACGACGGTGCCGGTGGAGCCGCCGAACAGGAACCCGCGGGCGGCGAGGGCGTGCACGGTCCGGATGGTGTCGGGCTCGGCGACGTGCACGACGTCGTCGATGAACGACTCGTCGACCAGGGCGGGCTTGCTGCTGGTGCCGAGGCCGGGCACCATGCGCCGCTCGGGGATGCCGCCGAAGGTGACGGAGCCGACCGCGTCGACCGCCACGATCGTGACCGGGCGCCGGTGCTCGCGGAAGTAGCGGGCGCAGCCCATCAGGGTGCCCGTGGTGCCCGCGCCGACGAAGAGAACCTCCAGGTCGGGGAACTCGCGGTCGATCGCCGGCGCGGTCCCGCGGTAGTGCGCCATCCAGTTGTTGCGGTTGGCGTACTGGTTCAGCCACACGTACCGCTCGTCGGACTCGCACAGGCTCCGGACGTAGGCGATCCGGCCGCCGAGGTACCCGCCGTTGGCGTCCCGGTCGGAGACGACCCGGACCTCGGCGCCGAGCGCCCGCATGACCCGCATCGACGCGGGGTTGCAGCGCGGGTCGGTGACGCAGACGAACCGCAGGCCGCGGCTCGCGGCGATGAGGCTGAGCGCGATCCCGAGGTTGCCGGACGACGACTCGACGATCACCGAGCCGGCGGTGAGCGCGCCGTCGTGCTCGGCCGCCTCGACCATCGCGGCGGCCGCCTTCAGCTTGACCGAGCCGGCGAAATTAAAGCCCTCGCATTTCAGGTAGAGCGGCCGTTTTATAACGGGCCGCAGATCGACGTAAAGGTCGTCGACATTGAATTCCTGCGGCGAGGTGATTATCGGCACGCGTCCACCCTCAAATGAAGAAACAATTCCCTCATCTTCCCCCGAGTTCGCCGCCGGGCTTCACGCCAGAGCCATGCGGAGCCTCACCGTACCCGCGAGCAAGTTGCCGTCGCAACCCCCTGATTACTCGTTGGTAGGTTGGAATGCGAGATGCTTCTGGCAGGTGCCGGACATAAGCTATGGCTCCGCTTGTATTGCTGTTACAGCGGAGTGGTTCTACATCACGGAGAGTAATGATGACTGCTCGCGGACCCGCCGCGGACCGGCTGCTGCCCACGGCCGGGCTGCCCGCCCTGGACGTGCCCGCGGCCGAGGCGGAGCGGGCCCGGCAGCTGGCCGCCCGGCACGGGATGCTCCGCGAGCGGGAGGTCGACCTCGGCGACCCGGTCATCACGCGGGTGGAGCGGTTCGCCGCCGAGCGGGACCGGCCGGCGGTCGCCGACGGGCCCCGCACGCTCTCCTATGCCGAGCTCGCCGCCGAGGCCCGCCGGCTCGCCGCGCTGCTGGCGGCGGAGGGCGTCGAGCCCGGCACCGTCGTCGGCGTCGGCGGCGGCCGCCGCGCCGAGGTCATCGCCGCGTTCCTGGCGATCGAGCTGGTCGGCGCCCTGTACGTGCCGGCGGACGAGACCTGGCCCGCCGGGCGCGTCCGCGACGTCCTCGCCCAGGCGGGCGCGTCCGTGCTGGTCGCGGTGGACGCCCCGCGCACCGCCCCGGCCCTGCTGGCGGGCGCGGCGGAGGCCGGCTGCCGGGTCGTCGACGCGGCCGCGGCGCGCGGCCTGGCGCCCTGGCCCGGCGAGCCCCGCCAGACCGCCCCCGACCAGCCCCGATACGTGCTCTTCACCTCGGGCTCGACCGGCCGCCCGAAGGGCGCGGTCGTCGAGCACCAGGGCATGCTCAACCACCTCTGGGCGAAGATCATCGACTTGGAGCTGACCGGCGCGGACACCGTCGCGTTCACCGCCCCGCTCGGCTTCGACATCTCGATCTGGCAGATGCTCTGCCCGCTCCTGATCGGCGGCCGGATCGACGTGATCGGCGACGAGGTCGGGCACGACCCGGCCGCGTTCGCCCGCGCCGTCGACGACCGGGGCATCACGGTCGTCGAGCTCGTCCCCACCATGGTCAGGCACCTGCTGGACGACCTCGCCCCCGGCTCGCTGACCAGCCTGCGCTGGATGATCGCCACGGGCGAGGAACTCCCCGCCGAGCTGTCCCGCCGCTGGCTGGAGGCGATGCCGCACGCCCGGCTCCTCAACGCCTACGGCCCCACCGAGTGCTCCGACGACGTCACCCACCACACCGTGACGGCCGGCGACCTGGAGCTTCTGCGCCTCCCGATCGGCACGCCCATCGTCAACGCGCGCCTGTACGTGCTGCGCGAGGACGAGGGGGCCTGGTCCGCCTGCGACGTCGGCGAGACCGGCGAGCTGTTCGTCGGCGGCGTCGTCGTCGGGCGCGGCTACCTCGGCAACGACGAGCGGACCCGCGAGGCGTTCTACCGCGACCCGTTCGACCCCGCGTCCCCGACGGGCCGCCTGTACCGGACGGGCGACGCGGTGAAGCTGCTCCCGGCGGGCGCGGGCGGCGAGGACCGGCCCACCCTGCAGTACCTCGGCCGCGTCGACCGGCAGGTCAAGATCGCCGGGGTGCGGATGGAGCTGGGCGAGATCGAGGCGGTGCTGCAGCGGCACCCCGGGGTGCGCGCCGCCGCGGTGGTCGTGCATGAGTACCCCGCCCGCTGACGATCACGCTGCGTGACCGGTGTGGGCCGATCCGGTTGTCAACCTTTGTCATCCGATGAGCGTCGCGGCGGCGGTGACCCGCGGCGCGGGCCCGCCGTTTTGTCACTCCCGTTAGCAATGCGACCGGCCAACTTCTACTTATGAGGGGATTGCGAGGCATGTGACAGGCTGGTTGACTGTGACCTCGCTACTCCTGAGTAGAACACGGGTCGAGGGCGGTTCCGGTCGAGCGCGGAAAGCGGCGGCGCTCTGTATTGGCGGGAACACAGGGCGTTGACTCCGGGAAAGTGCGGGCCGATCGCGTTCCCGGCGCAGGCTCGGGGTGAAAGGGGACGGGGCAAGCCCGATCAGTTCTGTGGTCATGCTTTTTGAATTTCTGCCCGCCGGTGCCCTGCCGGTTCCGATGCCGGGCGTAAAGGAAATCCCCTTCGACCGGGAAAGTGCTGCTTGATGCCCACCGAGTACGTTCCCCTTTCGGCCGCTCAGCAGAGCGTCTGGTACGCGCAGCAGCTGGCGCCGGAAACGCCGATTCACATCGCGCAGTACATCGAGATCGAGGGACCGCTCGACCACGCGCTGTTCGACCGCGTCGCGCGGCTCGGCGCGCACGAGGTGCTCGCGATGAACGCGCGGCTCGTGGAGGCGGACGGGGCCGTCCGCCAGGTCCTCGACCCGGACGCCTCCGCGTCGATCCCGCTCGTGGACCTGTCCGGCGAGGCCGACCCGGACGCCGCCGCGCGCGCGTGGATGCGCGCGCGGCTGGCCGAGCCGCTGCCGCTGGACGGCGGGCGGCTGTTCAGCACGGCGCTGCTGCGCCTCGCGCCGGACCTGCACCGGTGGTTCATCCGCGCGCACCACATCATCCAGGACGGCTTCAGCGGCCCGATGATCAGCCGCCGCGCCGCCGAGGTCTACACCGCGCTGTCCGCCGGCGGCGAGTACGTCCCGGCCGAGCTCGGCGACTACCGGGCGCTGCTCGCCGAGGAGGAGGCGTACCGGGCGTCGGAGAAGTTCGAGCGGGACCGCGCCTACTGGACCGAGCGGTTCGCCGACCGCCCGGCGGCGGTGTCGCTGGCCGACGGGACCGCCGAGCCCACCGCCGACTACCGGAGCATGATCAGCGTCGTCCCGCCCGCGGAGAGCGCCGCGCTCGCGGCCGGGGCCCGCCGGCTGCGCACCGCGACGCCGGGCCTCGCGATCGCCGCGACCGCCGCGTACGTGGCGCGGATGACCGGCGCCGAGGACGTGATCCTCGGGCTCGCCGTCACCGGCCGCACCACCCGGCTGGCGATGGAGACGCCGGCGATGATGTCGACGATCCTGCCGCTGCGGGTCCGCGTCGGCCCGGACATGACAGTCGACGACCTGGTGCGCGCCGCGACCCGGGCGACCGCGCGGGCGCTGCGGCACCAGCGCTACCGCCGCGACGACCTGGTCCGCGACCTGAAGCTGCTGGGCGAACGGCACCGGCTGTACGGGCCGGTCATCAACATCATGGCGTTCGACTACCGGCTGGACTTCGCGGGCCTGCCGGCGCGCATGCACGCCGTCACGACCGGGCCGGTCGACGACCTGTCCATCAACGTCTACGACAACTTCGACGGCGCCGGGCTGCGCGTCGACTTCGAGGCGCACCCGGACCTCTACAGCGAGGACGAGGTCGCCGCGCACCTGCACCGCTACGTCCGGTTCATGCGCACCCTCGGGGAGGTGGACCCGGCGACGCCGCTCCGCGACGTGGAGCTGCTGGACGACGCCGAGCGGTCCCGCGTCCTGCACGAGTGGAACGACACGGCGCTGCCGGTCGCGCCCGCCGTCGTCCCGGAGCTGTTCGAGGCGCAGGCCGCCCGCACCCCCGACGCGCCCGCCGTCACGCACGAAGGCACGACCCTCACCTACCGGGAGCTGGACGAGCGCGCCGGCCGCCTCGCCCGCCGGCTGATCGCCCGCGGCGCCGGCCCCGGCGACTTCGTCGCGCTCGCCCTGCCGCGCGACGAGAACCTGGTCGTCGCGGCGCTCGCCGTGCTGAAGTCGGGCGCGGCCTACCAGCCGATCGACCTCGCCTACCCGGCGGACCGCATCGCGTTCATGCTGGACGACGCGTCCCCGGCCTGCGTCATCACGGCCCCGGGCGCCGACCTGCCCGGCGCGACGCCGCGCCTGGAGCTCGACCCGTCCTCCCTCGACACTCCGCCCGGCGGAGACGCCGCCGGCGCGGCCGTGACCGACGCGGACCGGGTCCGGCCGCTCCACCCGGCCGACGCCGCGTACATCATCTACACCTCGGGCTCCACGGGACGTCCGAAGGGCGTCGTCGTCTCCCACGCCGGCGCCGCCGACCTGTGCGCGTGGGCGGAGAAGGACTTCGGCCCGGAGCGGCTCGCCCGCGTGCTGTTCTCCACGTCGCTGAACTTCGACGTGTCGGTGTTCGAGTGGCTGACGCCGCTCACGATGGGCGGCCACATCGAGGTCGTCCGGGACCTGCTGGAGGTCGGCGAGCGCGGCGGCTGGTCCGGGACGCTGGTCAGCGGCGTGCCGTCGGCGGTGTCGGCGCTGCTCGCGGCGGGCGCCCCGGCGCTGGAGGCGGGCGACGTCGTCCTCGCCGGCGAGGCGCTGCCCGCGAAGCTCGTCCACGACCTGCGGGCCCTCCTGCCGGACGCCCGCATCGCCAACATCTACGGCCCCACCGAGGCGACCGTCTACGCGACGGCCTGGTTCGACGACGGCAACGCCGCCGGCCGCGCCCCGATCGGCGGCCCGATCGCCAACACCCGCGCCTACGTGCTGGACGCCTCGCTCCGGCCCGTCCCCGCCGGCGTGCCCGGCGAGCTGTACCTGGCTGGCGCGGGCCTGGCCCGCGGCTACCTGGACCGGTCCGCGCTGACCGCCGAGCGGTTCGTCGCCTGCCCGTTCGGGGCACCCGGTGAGCGGATGTACCGCACCGGCGACCTCGCCCGCTGGAACGCCGCCGGGCAGATCGAGTACCTGGGCCGCCTCGACCACCAGGTCAAGATCCGCGGCTTCCGCATCGAGCTGGGCGAGATCGAGGCCGCGCTCAGCCGGCACCCCGCGGTGGGCCAGGCGGTCGTGGTGCCCCGGGAGGACCAGCCGGGCACCCCGCGGCTGATCGCGTACGTCGTCCCGGCCGGTCCCGTCGACTCCGACGAGCTGCGCCGGTTCGCCGCCGAGACGCTGCCCGCGTACATGGTCCCGGCGGCGGTGGTGCCGCTGGACGCGCTGCCGCTGAACCCGAGCGGCAAGCTCGACCGGGCGGCGCTGCCCGCCCCCGACTTCGCGGCGCGGGCGTCGGGCCGCGCGCCGCGCACCCCCGCCGAGACGCTGCTGGCGGACCTGTTCGCCGAGGTGCTGGGCGTCGCACGGGTCGGCATCGACGACGGCTTCTTCGACCTCGGCGGCGACTCGATCATCGCGATGCGGCTGGTGTCGCGGGCGCGGCGGGCCGGTCTGCTGCTGTCGCCGCGTGAGGTGTTCCGGTACCCGACCGTGGAGGCCCTCGCCCAGGTGGCGCGCAGCGCGGACACCGCCGAGGCGGACGGCACCGCAGAGGAATCGGGCGTGGGCGAGTTCCCCGCCACCCCGATCATGCGGTGGCTGCGGGACCTCGGCGGCCCGACCGGCGGCTTCAGCCAGAGCATCCTGCTCCGCACCCCGCCCGGCCTGGGCACCGACCACCTGACCCGCGCGCTGCAGGCCGTCCTCGACCACCACGACGCCCTCCGGATGAGCGTCCCCGACGGCGGCGAACCGCGAATCACCGCGCCGGGCACCGTCGACGCCGCCGCGTGCGTCCACCGGGTCGACGTCGCCGGAGCGGACGACGCGGCCCTGGCGGAGACCGTCGCGGCGCAGGCCGACCTCGCGCGCGGCCGCCTGGACCCCGCGTCCGGGACGATGGCGCAGCTCGTGTGGCTGGACGCGGGCCCGCAGGCCCCCGGCCGGCTGCTGGTCGTCCTGCACCACCTGGTCGTGGACGGCGTGTCCTGGCGGATCCTGCTGCCCGACCTCGTCACCGCCTGGGCGGCGAGCACCACCGGCGAACCCGTCCGGCTCGACCCCGCCGGCACGTCGTTCCGCCGCTGGGCGCACCGGCTCGCCGAGGACGCCGTCACCGAGCGGCGGACCGCCGAACTCGGCCTGTGGACCGAGATGCTGCGGACCGAGGACCCCCTCCTCGGCGACCGCCCCCTCGACCCCGCCCACGACACCCGGGCCACCGCCGGCAGCCTCACCCTGGAACTGGACGAGGCCACCACCTCGGCGCTGCTGACCGGCGTGCCCGCCGCGTTCCACGGCCGCGTCAACGACGTCCTGCTCGCCGGTCTGGCCCTCGCCGTGACCGAATGGCGCCGCCGCCGCGGCGTCGCCCTCCGCGACTCCGCCGTCCTGGTGGACCTGGAAGGCCACGGCCGCGAGGACCTGCCCGCGGCGCCGGGCGCCGCCGCCCTCGACCTGTCGCGCACGGTCGGCTGGTTCACCAGCATGTTCCCCGTCCGGATCGACGCGGGCGACGCGGCGTGGGACGAGGTCCGCGCGGGCGGACCGGCGGCGGGCGAAGCCGTCCGCAACGCCAAGGAGCGGCTCCGGACGCTCCCGGACAACGGCCTCGGCTACGGCCTCCTCCGCCACCTGAACGAGGACACCGGGCCGGAACTCGCCGCCCGGCCCGTGCCGCAGATCGTCGTCAACTACCTCGGCCGGGTCGAGGACACCGGCGGTGACTGGAGCATCGCCGCCGAGGCGGGCGCCCTGGACGGCGGCGGCGACGCCGCCATGCCGCTCGCCCACACCGTGGAGATCGACGCGGTCGCCCGGGACTCGGCCGCCGGGCCCCGGCTGTCCGCGACCTGGACGTGGGCCGCGAAGATCCTCGACGCCGCGGACGTCCGCGAGCTGGCCGACGCCTGGTTCGAGGCGCTGCGGGGCATCGCCGCGCACGTCGCGGCGGGCGGCGGCGGGCACACCCCGTCCGACTTCCCGCTGATCCCGCTGACCCGGACCGAGGTCGCCGAGGTCGCCGCCGCCCGTCCGGGGCTGGCCGACCTCTGGCCGCTCTCGCCGCTCCAGCAGGGCTTCTTCTTCCACGCGCTGCTCGACTCCGGCTCCGACGTCTACACCGCCCAGCTCGTCCTCGACTTCGAGGGCCCCCTCGACACCGCCGCCCTGCGCGCGGCCGGGCAGGGACTCGTCGACCGGCACCCCGGCCTGCGGGCCGCGTTCGCTCAGACCGGCGACGGCACCCCGGTGCAGATCGTCCTTGGCGCGGCCGAGGCGCCCTGGGCGGAGACCGACCTCGGCGGCGCGCCGGACGCCGCGATCCAGGAGGCCATGACCGCCGAGCGGGCCCGCCCGTTCGACCTCGAACGCCCGCCGCTGCTGCGCTTCGCGCTGCTCCGGCTCGGCCCCGGCCGCCACCGGCTCCTGCTCACCGCCCACCACATCGTGCTAGACGGCTGGTCCATCCCGGTGCTGGCCGGGGAACTCCTCGCTCTCTACACCGGCGAGGAGCCGCCGCGCACCGCCCCCTACAAGGAGCACCTGGCCTGGCTGGACGCCCAGGACGGCGACGCCGCCCGCGACGCGTGGCGCACGGCCCTGGAGGGCCTCGCCGAACCGACGGTGCTGGCCCCGGCCGCCGCCGACCGGCCGCCCGTCCTGCCCGAGCACGTCGTCCTCGACCTGCCCGCCGACCTGTCGGACGGCCTGTCCGCGCGGGCGCGGAGCCACGGCCTGACCCCCAACACCGTCGTGCAGGGGCTGTGGGGGCTGCTGCTGGCGCGGCTCACCGGCCGCGACGACGTGGTGTTCGGCGCCACCGTCTCCGGACGGCCGCCCGAGCTGCCCGGCTCCGAGCAGATGATCGGGCTGTTCATCAACACGCTGCCCGTCCGGGTCCGCCTCGACGGCGCCGAGACCCTGATGGAGAGCCTCGGCCGCCTCCAGGACGAGCAGTCCCGGCTGTTCGCCCACCACCACCTCGGCCTCGGCGAGATCCAGCGGGCCGCGGGCACCGGCCCGCTCTTCGACACCATGACGGTCTTCGAGAACTACCCGCTCGACGCCGCGCTGCTGGAGGCGGCGTTCGACGGGGTCCGGCTGGCGGGCGCCGACCTGGTCGACGCCACCCACTACCCGCTGACCCTGCTCGCCGTGCCGGGCGAGCGGCTCCGGCTCCGGCTGGAGTACCGGCCCGACGTCCTCGACCGCGCCACCGCCGAGCGGCTGACCGGGCTGCTGAGCGACCTCGTTCAGACCCTCGTCGCCGACCCGGACCGCCCGGTCGCCGAGATCGCGCTGCCCGGCGCGGCCGGCGTGCGCGACGTGCTGGCCGCGCTCGGCGGCGGCGCGCCCGCCGCCCGGCGGGGGGCCGCGCCCGGCGGCAGCCGCCTCGTCGCCTACGTTGTCGCCGCCCCCGGCGCCGACCTCGACCCCGAGGAACTGCGCGCCCACGTCCGGGAGAACCTGCCCGAGTCAATGGTGCCCGCCGTCGTGGTCGTCCTGGACGAGCTGCCGCTCACCCCCAACGGGAAGGTCGACACCAAGGCGCTGCCCAAGCCGGAGCTGACCGGCCCCGGCACCGCCTACCGGGCCCCGCGCGACGCCCGCGAGGCCGCCGTCGCCGGCATCGTCGCCGACCTGCTCGGGATCGACGCGCCGGGCATCGACGACGACTTCTTCGAACTGGGCGGGGACTCGCTCGTCGCCATGCGCGTCGCGACCCGGATCCGCCGCGCCCTCGGCGTGGAGCTGCCCGTCCGGGCGCTGTTCGAGGCGCCCACCGTCGCCGGACTCGCCGCGCGCGTCGCGGAGCTGGAGGGCGCGGCGTCCGGGCGCCCGCCGCTGGAGCCCCGCGAGCGGCCCGCCGTCCTTCCGCTCTCGTACGCGCAGCAGCGGCAGTGGTTCCTTAACAAGTTCGAGGGGCCGTCCGCGACCTACAACATGCCGGTCGCGCTGCGCATCCGCGGCCCCCTCGACGCGGACGCGCTCCGCGCCGCGATCGGCGACCTGGTGGAACGGCACGAGACGCTCCGCACCGTCCTGCCGGACGCCGGGGGAGTGCCGCGCCAGACCGTCCTGGACCCGGCCGCCGCCCGCCCCGAGCTGGAGGTCGCCGAGACCACCGGCGCGGAGCTCCCGGCCCGGCTCGCCATGGCCGCCGGATACGCGTTCGACATCACCGCCGAACCGCCGCTGCGCACCCACCTGTTCCGGATCGCCCCGGACGAGCACGTCGCGCTCCTCCTCCTGCACCACGTCGGCGGCGACGGCTGGTCGATGGCGCCGCTCGCCCGCGACTTCATCACCGCCTACGCGGCCCGCGTCGGCGGCACGGCGCCGGAGTGGGCGCCGCTGCCCGTCCAATACGCCGACTACACGCTCTGGCAGCAGGAACTGCTCGGCTCCGAGGACGATCCGGACAGCCTGGTCTCCCGGCAGATCGCCTACTGGCGGGACGCGCTGGCCGGGCTTCCCGAGGAGCTGTCGCTCCCGACCGACCGGCCGCGCCCGGCGGAGGCGTCCTACCGGGGCGCGACGGAACGGTTCCGGCTCGGCGACGACGTCCACGCCGCACTCCTCGGCATCGCGCGGGAGACCGGCGCGAGCCCGTTCATGGTCGCCCAGGCCGCGTTCGCCGCCCTGCTCACGCGCCTCGGTGCCGGGACGGACGTGCCGATCGGTTCGCCGATCGCGGGCCGTACGGACGAGGCGCTGGACGACCTGGTCGGCATGTTCGTGAACATGCTCGTCTTCCGCACCGACACCTCCGGGGACCCCTCGTTCCGGGAGCTCATCGGGCGCGTCAAGGAGACCGACCTCGCCGCCTACGCGCACCAGGACGTCCCGTTCGAGCGGCTCGTCGAGGTGCTCAACCCGCCGCGCCACCTGGCCCGGCACCCGCTGTTCCAGGTCGGGCTGACGTTCCAGAACAACCCGGAGGCGCGGCTGGAGATGCCCGGCTTCACCGCCGAGCTGGAGCCCCTCGCCGCCGGCGCGTCCCGCTTCGACCTGCTGATGATCCTCACCGAGCGGGAGGACGGGTTCGACGGCGAACTGGAGTACGCCCTCGACCTGTACGACCCGGCCACCGCGCGGCGGCTCGTCGAGCGGTTCGAGCGGTACCTGTCCGCGCTGCTCACTGACCCGGACGCGCCCATCGGCCGCGCCGACGTCCTGGCGCCGCAGGAGCGGTCGCTGATCCTCGGCGAATGGGCCGGGGGCGGCGCCGATGCGGCGGAGCGGGCGACGATCCCGGCGCTGTTCGAGGCGCAGGCGGCGGCCTGTCCGGACGCGCTCGCGGTGACGTTCGAGGGTGTGTCGTGGACGTATGCCGAGGTGAACGCGAGGGCGAACCGGCTGGCGCACAAGCTGGTCGAGCAGGGGGTGGGGCCTGAGCAGTTCGTGGCGTTGGCGCTGCCGCGTTCGGCCGACCTTGTCGTGGCGATCCTGGCGGTGTTGAAGGCGGGGGCGGCGTATGTGCCGATCGACCCGGACTACCCGGAAGACCGCATCGCGTACATGGTCGAGGACGCCCGCCCCGTCCTTACCCTCCGCCCGGACGACCTGCACGCCGAGGGCTACGACGAAGCGAACCTCGATGTGGCGATCTCACCGGACCACCCGGCGTACGTCATCTACACGTCGGGTTCGACGGGCCGTCCTAAGGGTGTGGTGATCCCGCATCAGAACGTGGTGCGGCTGCTGCGTTCGACGGAGCAGTGGTTCGACTTCGGCCCGGACGACGTCTGGACGCTGTTCCACTCCTACGCCTTCGACTTCTCGGTCTGGGAGCTGTGGGGCCCACTGCTATACGGCGGCCGGCTCGTCGTCGTCCCGTACCTGACCTCGCGGTCGCCGGAAGAGTTCCTGGCTCTCCTGGCCGCCGAGAAGGTGACCGTCCTCAACCAGACTCCGTCGGCGTTCTACCAGCTCATGGCCGCCGACCGCGACAACCCCGGCACCGACCTGGCGCTGCGCTACATCGTGTTCGGCGGCGAGGCACTGGAACTGGGACGTCTGGAGGACTGGTACTCCCGGCACCCCGAGAACGCCCCGACGCTGGTCAACATGTACGGCATCACCGAGACCACGGTGCACGTCTCGTACGTCGCCCTCGATCGCGCCTATGCGGCGACCGCGCCCGGCAGCGTGATCGGCGTCGGCATCCCCGACCTGCGCGTCTACGTCCTCGATGACCGCCTCCAGCCCGTCGCGCCCGGTGTGGTCGGTGAGCTGTACGTCGCGGGCGCTGGCCTGGCCCGCGGCTACCTGAACCGGCCCGGCCTGTCGGCGGAGCGGTTCGTCGCCGACCCCTACGGTGCGCCCGGGACCCGCATGTACCGGACGGGCGACGTCGGGCGGTGGCTGGACGGCGGCCGCCTCGAATACCTCGGCCGCAGCGACCAGCAGGTGCAGTTGCGCGGCTTCCGGATCGAGTTGGGCGAGATCGAGTCGGCCCTCGCCCGCCACGACGCCGTCTCCGACGTCGCCGTGGTCGTCCGGGACGAGCGCCTCGTCGCCTACGTCGCGGGCGCGGACGTCGACTCGTCCGACCTGCGCCGCTTCGTGGGCAAGGACCTCCCCGACTACATGGTCCCGGCCGTGATCATCGAGCTGGACGCCCTCCCGCTCACCGTCAACGGCAAGCTCGACCGCAAGGCGCTGCCCGCGCCCGACTTCGCTGCGAAGGTGTCGTCCCGCACCGCGCGCACTCCGGAGGAGGAGACCCTCTCCCGGCTGTTCGCTGAGGTGCTCGGCCTGGAGCGCGTCGGAATCGACGACGGGTTCTTCGACCTCGGCGGCGACTCGATCATCGCGATCCAGCTCGTCTCCCGCGCCCGCCAGTCCGGCCTGGTCATCACCCCGCGCGACGTGTTCCAGCACCAGACCGTCGAGGAACTCGCCGCCGTCGCCCGACCCACGGGCGAAGGCGAGGAGGTCGAGGCCGAGGCCCCCGGCACCGGCGTTGGCCCCGTCCCGGTCACCCCGATCGTGGCGTGGCTGCGCGAGCGGGTCGGCGGCGACACCGCGCTGATCAGCGGCTTCCACCAGTCGACGCTGCTGCGCACCCCGCCGGACCTCGGCGCCGAACGGCTGACCGCCGCGCTCCAGACGCTCCTCGACCACCACGACATGCTCCGCCTCCGCCTGGACGGCTGGCAGCCCGTCGTCCGGCCGCCCGGCTCGTGCGACGCGGCCGCCCTGGTGACCCGGGTGGACGTCGCGGGCATGGACGCCGACAAGCTCCAGTCCGTCATCACTGAGCAGGCCACCGCCGCCCGCGACCGGCTCGACCCGGCCGCCGGGACGGTGGCGCAGCTCGTCTGGTTCGACGCGGGCCGCGAGCAGGGCCGGCTCCTCCTCGTCCTGCACCACCTTGTCGTGGACGGGGTGTCGTGGCGGATCCTGCTGCCCGACCTCGTCACCGCCTGGGCCGGTGGAGACCTCGACCCCGTCCCGACGTCGTTCCGCCGCTGGGCGCAGAAGCTCACCGCGGCCGAGCGGGACGAGGACGAGCTGGAGGACTGGCTCGACATCGTCGACGGCCCCCCGCAGAACCTCGCGAAGCGGCCGCTCGACCCGCGCGCCGACATCGCGGCCCGCGCCCGCTCGGTCACCCTCGACCTGCCCGCCGACGTCACCGGGCCGCTGCTCACCGACGTCCCGGCGGCGGTCCACGGCCGGGTCAACGACGTGCTGCTCACCGGCCTCGCCCTCGCCGTCGCGCAGTGGCGGCGGCACCGGGGCGGGCGCGGCGCCGGCGTCCTCGTCGACCTCGAAGGGCACGGCCGCGAGGACGTCGTCCCCGGCGCCGACGTCTCCCGCACCGCCGGCTGGTTCACCTCCATCCACCCGGTCCGGCTGGACGCGGGCGGCGCGACCGGCGCCGCCGCGCTCAAGACGGTGAAGGAGCAGCTCCGGGCCGTCCCGGACGGCGGCATCGGCTACGGCCTGCTCCGCTATGGCGGCGGCGAGGCCGCCGAGGAGCTGGCCGCCGTCCCGCCCCCGCAGATCGCCTTCAACTACCTCGGCCGGGTCGACGCCGGGGACGCGGGCGGCGACTGGACGCTCGCCGCCGAGGAACTCCCCGCCGGCGAGGACCCGGCGATGCCGATGGCGCACGTCCTGGAGATCAACGCCGTCACCCGCGACCTGCCCGGCGGTCCGGTGCTGTCGGCGACGTGGACGTGGCCGGCCGGCCTGCTGGAGGCGCCCGACGTCCGGGAGCTGGCCGAGGGCTGGTTCACCGCGCTGCGCGCCCTCGCCGCGGACGCCGCCGCCGGCGACGCGGCCGGCTTCACCCCGTCCGACCTGCTCGTCGAGCTGGACCAAAGCGAGATCGACAAGCTGCAGACCGCATGGAGGCACAAATCGTGAACCGGGGTGACCTTGAGGACATCCTGCCCCTGTCGCCCCTGCAGCAGGGTTTCTTCTTCCACGCGCTCTTCGACGCGGGCGACGCGGACGTCTACACGGCGCAGCTCGTCCTCGACCTGGACGGGCCGCTGGACGCGGGGGCGCTGCGCACCGCCGCCGGGACGCTGCTGCGCCGGCACGCGAACCTGCGCGCCGCGTTCTGGCACGAGGACCTGTCGCGGCCCGTCCAGGTGATCCCGCGCACGGTCGAGCTGCCGTGGGAGGAGGTCACCGCGTCCGGCGCGGACGCCGACGCCGTCGTGGCGCGGGAGCGGGCGCGGGGCTTCGACATGACCGCGCCGCCGCTGCTGCGGTTCGTGCTCGTCCGGATGGGGCCCGAGCGGTCCCGGCTGATCCTGACGAACCACCACATCCTGCTGGACGGGTGGTCCACGCCGGTCCTCGCGACCGAGCTGTTCCTGCTCTACGTGCAGGGCGGCCACGACACGGGGATGCCGCGCGTCACCCCGTACAAGAACTACCTGGCGTGGCTCGCGAAGCAGGACCGCGCCGCCGCCGAGGAGGCGTGGCGCCGCGCCCTCGCCGGGGTGGACGAGCCCAGCCTCGTCGCGCCGGAGGCCGCCGGCCGCGCGCCGGAGCCGCCGCGGCCGACCGTCACCGGCCTCGACGAGCGGACGACCCGGCGCCTCACCCGCGCGGCCCGCCGCCACGGCGTCACGCTGAGCACCGTCCTGCAGGGCGCCTGGGGCCTGGTCCTCGGCCGCCTGCTCGGCCGCGACGACGTGGTGTTCGGCTCGACCGTGTCCGGCCGCCCGCCGGAGCTGCCCGGCGTCGAGCAGATGATCGGCCTGTTCATCAACACGCTGCCCGTGCGCGTCCGGTACCGGATGGACGAGCCGCTCGGCGCCCTCATGGAGCGCCTCCAGGAGGAGCAGACCGAACTCCTCGCCCACCACCACCTCGGCCTCACCGACATCCAGCGCGCGGCGGGCCACGGCGGCGGCGCCCTGTTCGACACGATGACGGTGCTGGAGAACTACCCCTTCGACCCGTCCTCGATGGACGGCTCCCTCAACGGCGTCCGCGTCGCCGCCGTCGACTCCTACGACGCGACCCACTTCCCCTTGTCGTTCGTCGCCCTGCCCGGCGAGCAGTTGTCGCTGCGCCTGCACTACCGGCCGGACGTGTTCGAGCAGGAGGCCGTGGAGGCGATCCTCGCCCGGATCCGCCGCGTCCTGGAGGCGTTCGCCGAGGACTCCGGCCGCCTGATCGGCGCCGTGGACCTCGCGGGGGAGGACGAGCGGTCCCGGCTGGCGCGCTGGAACGACACGGCGGGCGACATCCCGTCCGGCACCCTCCCGGCCCTCTTCGAGCCGCAGGCCGCGCGTACCCCGGCCGACGTGGCGCTCGTCTGCGGCGACGCGCGGGTGACCTACGCGGAGCTGAACGAGCGCGCCAACCGGCTCGCCCACGAGCTGATCGCGCGGGGGATCGGCCCCGAGGACCGCGTCGCGCTCGTCCTGCCGCGCACGCCCGAGATCGTCGTGGCGATCCTCGGCGTGCTGAAGGCGGGCGCCGCCTACGTCCCGATCGACCCCGAGTACCCGTCCGACCGCATCGCCTACATGCTGTCCGACGCCCGCCCCGCCCTGACGATCACCGCCGGGGACTTCCCGGACGCGAGCGGGCGGCCCGCGCACGACCCGTCCGACGGCGAGCGGGCGCGGGCGCTGCGCCCGGCCAACGCCGCCTACGTCATCTACACGTCGGGGTCCACCGGGCGGCCCAAGGGCGTGGTCGTCCCGCACGTGGGCGTGCTCAACTACTTCGAGGCGCACCGGGACGCGTTCATCGACCCGGCGATCCAGGCCGCGGGCGGGCGCCGGATGCGGTTCGCGCACCTGGCGTCGTTCTCGTTCGACACGTCCTGGATGGGCCTGCTCTGGATGATGTACGGCCACGAGCTGCACCTCATCGACGACGACACCCGCCGCGACGTCGAGGCGTACACCGACTACGTGGCGCGCGCGCAGATCGACCTGGTCAACACCACCCCGTCGCACTTCACCTCGCTCCGCGAGGCCGGGCTGCTGGACGCCGACGGGCGCCACGTGCCCTCCCACCTCCTCCTCGGCGGCGAGGCCGTCGGCGAGAACCTGTGGGCCGAACTCCGCGCGATCCCCGGCGTCACCGCCCGCAACTTCTACGGGCCCACCGAGTCGACCATCGACACCATGAACCAGGTGGTCGCGCGCAGCGAGCACCCGTCGATCGGCGGCCCCTACCGCAACACCCGCGCCTACGTGCTGGACGCCGCGCTCCAGCCCGCCCCGGCCGGCGTCCCCGGCGAGCTGTACCTGGCGGGCGTCCAGCTCGCGCGCGGCTACCTCGACCGGCCCGGCCTGTCGGCGGAGCGGTTCGTCGCCGACCCGTTCGGCGCGCCCGGCGACCGCATGTACCGGACCGGCGACCTGGCCCGGTGGCGCCCGGACGGCACGATCGAGTACCTCGGCCGCGCCGACGACCAGGTGAAGATCCGCGGGTTCCGGGTGGAGCCCGGCGAGATCGAGAACGTCCTCGCCGGGTGCGGGGGCGTCGCGCACGCCGCCGTGGTCGTCCGCGAGGACCGGCCCGGCGACCGGCGCCTCGCCGCCTACCTCGTCGGCCCGGACGTCGACGTCGCCGCCGTCCGCCGGTACGCGGCCGAGCGGCTGCCCGACTACATGGTCCCGTCGTTCACCGTCCTGGACGCGCTGCCGCTGACCGTGAACGGCAAGCTCGACCGCGCCGCGCTGCCCGCGCCGGACGCCGCCGCCGCGAGCCGCGCCCCGCGCACCCCGCGCGAGGAGATCCTCTGCGGGCTGTTCGCCGAGGTCCTCGGCGTGCCGCGGGTCGGGGTGGACGACGGGTTCTTCGACCTCGGCGGCGACTCGCTCACCGCGACCCGGCTGGCGAGCCGGATCCGGTCCGCGCTCGGCGCCGAGCTGCCCGTCCGGGCGCTGTTCGAGGCGCCGACCCCCGCCGGCCTCGCCGAGCGCCTCGCGGACGCCGACGCCGGCGGGGTGCGGCCGCCGCTGGCGCGGGCCGAGCGGCCCGACGTCGTGCCGCTGTCGTACGCGCAGCAGCGGCTCTGGTTCCTCAACCGGTTCGAGGGACCGTCCGCGACGTTCAACATGCCGGTCGCGCTGCGCCTCGACGGCGCCCTCGACCTCGACGCGCTGCGCGCCGCGCTCGCCGACGTGGCGGAGCGGCACGAACCGCTCCGCACGATCTTCCCGGACGGGTCCGGGACCGCCCGGCAGCTCGTCCTCGAACCGGCCGCCGCGCGCCCCCGGCTCGACGTCACCGAGACCGGCGAGGCGGCGCTGCCGGCGGCGCTGGCCGCCGAGGTCGGGCGCGGCTTCGACCTGTCGGTGGAGCCGCCGCTGCGCGCCCGCCTGTTCGCCCTCGGCGGCGACGTGCACGTCCTGATGCTCGTCCTGCACCACATCGCGTCGGACGGATGGTCGATGGCGCCGCTCGCCCGCGACGTGATCCTCGCCTACGCCGCCCGCGCGGAGGGGCGGGCGCCGCAGTGGGCGCCGCTGCCCGTCCAGTACGCCGACTACACGCTCTGGCAGCGCGAGCTGTTCGGGTCCGAGGACGACCCCGGCAGCCTGATCTCGCGGCAGATCGCCTACTGGCGGGACGCGCTGGCCGGGCTTCCGGAGGAGCTGTCGCTCCCGACCGACCGGCCGCGCCCGGCGGAGGCGTCCTACCGGGGCGGGACGCACACCTTCGAGCTGGACGCCGACCTGCACGCCGCGCTCCTGGCCCTCGCCCGCGAGAACGGCGCGACGCTGTTCATGGTCATGCAGGCCGCCTACGCCGCGCTGCTGACCCGCCTCGGCGCGGGGACGGACGTGCCGATCGGTTCGCCGATCGCGGGCCGTACGGACGAGGCGCTGGACGACCTGGTCGGCATGTTCGTGAACATGCTCGTCCTGCGCACCGACACCTCCGGGGATCCCTCGTTCCGGGAGCTCATCGGGCGCGTCAAGGAGACCGACCTCGCCGCCTACGCCCACCAGGACCTGCCGTTCGAGCGGCTCGTCGAGGTGCTCAACCCGGCGCGGTCGATGGCCCGGCACCCGCTGTTCCAGGTCGCCCTGTCGTTCCAGAACAACCCGGAGGCGCGGCTGGAGATGGACGGGCTCACCGGCGGCCCCGAACCCCTCGGCTCGGGCGCCGCCAAGTACGACCTGTCCCTCTACCTGGAGGAGCGGCACGGCGACGGCGGCGCGCCCGGCGGCATCGACGCCGGGCTCGAATACGCCCTCGACCTCTTCGACCCCGCCACGGCCGTGTCCATCGCGGACCGCTTCGAGCGCCTCCTCCGCGAGCTGGTCGCCGACCCCGGCGCACCCGTCACCACCGCCGAGATCCTCGACCGGAGCGAGCGCCGCACCCTGCTGCGCCGCTGGGCCGGGGGGAAGGGCGGCGACGTCGAACGGGCGACGATCCCGGCGCTGTTCGAGGCGCAGGCGGCGGCCCGTCCGGACGCTGCGGCGGTGACGTTCGAGGGTGTGTCGTGGACGTATGCCGAGGTGAATGCGAAGGCGAACCGGCTGGCGCACAAGCTGGTCGAGCAAGGCGTTGGGCCTGAGCAGTTCGTGGCGTTGGCGCTGCCGCGTTCGGCCGACCTCGTCGTGGCGATCCTGGCGGTGTTGAAGGCGGGCGCGGCGTACGTGCCGATCGACCCCGATTACCCGGAAGACCGGATCGCGTACATGGTCGAGGACGCCCGTCCCGTCCTCACCCTCGGCCCTGATGACCTCGACGCCACCGGACGGCCCGACACCGACCCCGGCGTCGCCATCGACCCCGACCACCCGGCGTACGTCATCTACACGTCGGGTTCGACGGGCCGTCCGAAGGGTGTGGTGATTCCGCATCAGAACGTGGTGCGGCTTCTGCGTTCGACGGAGGAGTGGTTCGACTTCGGCGCGGACGACGTCTGGACGCTGTTCCACTCCTACGCCTTCGACTTCTCGGTCTGGGAGCTGTGGGGCCCGCTGCTGTACGGCGGGCGCCTCGTCGTCGTCCCCTACCTGACCTCCCGGTCGCCCGAAGACTTCCTCGCGCTGCTGGCCGCCGAGAAGGTGACCGTCCTCAACCAGACACCGTCCGCGTTCTATCAGCTCATGGTCGCCGACCGCGACAACCCCGGCACCGACCTGGCGCTGCGCTACATCGTGTTCGGTGGTGAAGCCCTCGACCTCGGCCGCCTGGAGGACTGGTACTCCCGGCACCCCGAGAACGCCCCGACGCTGGTCAACATGTACGGCATCACCGAGACCACGGTGCACGTCTCGTACATCGCCCTCGACCGCGTCCACGCCGCGACCGCGCCCGGCAGCATCATCGGCGTCGGCATCCCCGACCTGCGCGTCTACGTCCTCGACCACCGCCTCCAGCCCGTCCCGGCGGGCGTCGTCGGGGAGCTGTACGTCGCGGGCGCGGGCCTCGCCCGCGGCTACCTGAACCGGCCCGGCCTGTCGGCGGAGCGGTTCGTCGCCGACCCGCACGGTGCGCCCGGCACCCGCATGTACCGGACGGGCGACCTCGGCCGCTGGCGCCGCGACGGCGCCCTCGAATACCTCGGCCGCGCCGACCAGCAGGTGCAGCTGCGCGGCTTCCGGATCGAGCTGGGCGAGGTCCAGTCCGTCCTGACCAGGCACGACGCGGTCAAAGACGCGGCCGTGGTCGTCCGCGACGACCGCCTGGTCGCCTACGTCGTCGCCGACGGGATCGACGCCGCCGACCTGCGCCGCTTCGCGGGCCGGGACCTGCCCGACTACATGGTCCCGGCGGCCGTCGTCGAGCTGGACGCGCTCCCGCTGACGTCCAACGGGAAGCTCGACCGCAGGGCGCTGCCCGCACCCGACTTCGCCGCGAAGGTGTCGTCCCGCACTCCGCGCACTCCGGAGGAGGAGACCCTCTCCCGGCTGTTCGCCGAGGTGCTGGGCCTGGAGCGCGTCGGAATCGACGACGGCTTCTTCGACCTCGGCGGCGACTCGATCATCGCGATCCAGCTCGTCTCCCGCGCCCGCCAGTCCGGCCTGGTCATCACGCCACGCGACGTGTTCCAGCACCAGACCGTCGAGGAACTCGCCGCCGTCGCCCGACCCACCGGCGAAGGCGAGGAGGTCGAGGCCGAGGCGCCCGGCGCGGGCATCGGACGCGTCCCCGCGACCCCGATCATGCGCTGGTTCCAGGAGCTGAACGGCCCCGTCGACGGCTACAGCCAGCGGATGCTCCTCCAGGTCCCGCCGGGCCTCGGCCTGGACGAGCTGGCCCGGGCGCTCCAGACCGTCCTCGACCACCACGACATGCTCCGCCTCCGCGTGGACGGCGGCGAGTTCGAGGTCGCCGAGCCCGGCACGGTCGACGCCGCGCCGCTCGTCCGCCGCGTGGACGTCGCGGGCCTGGACGCCGAGGCGCTCCGCGCGGTCCTCGCCGACGAGGCGGAGGGGGCGCGCCGCCGCCTCGACCCCGCCGCCGGGACGATGGCGCAGCTCGTCTGGTTCGACGCCGGCCCCGGCGCCTCCGGGCGCCTCCTGCTCACCCTCCACCACCTCGTCGTGGACGGGGTGTCGTGGCGGATCCTGCTGCCAGACCTCGTCACCGCGTGGGCCGGGGGAGACCTCGACCCGGTCCCGACCTCGTTCCGCCGCTGGGCGCAGCGCCTCGCCGCCGAGGCGTCCGACCCCGCCCGCACCGCGGAGCTGCCGCTCTGGGAGGACGTCCTCGCCACCCCCGACCCGGTCCTCGGCGCCCGGCCGCTCGACCCGGCCTCCGACACGTTCGGGACGGCGCGGCACCTCACCCTCGGCCTGCCCGCCGAAGTGACCGGCCCCCTCCTCACCGAGGTCCCCGCCGCGTTCCACGGGCGCGTCAACGACGTGCTGCTCACCGGCCTCGCCCTCGCCGTCGCCGAGTGGCGGCGCGAGCGCGGCACCTGCGACGAGACGGCCGTCCTCATCGACCTCGAAGGGCACGGCCGCGAGGAGGTCGTCCCCGGCGTCGACCTGTCCCGCACCGCCGGCTGGTTCACCTCCCTCTACCCGGTGCGCCTGGACGCCGGGTGGGTCGAGCCCGCCGACGTCCGCGAGGGCGGCCAGGCCGTCGGCACCGCCCTCAAGCGGGTCAAGGAGCAGCTCCGCGAGATCCCCGACAACGGCATCGGGTACGGGCTGCTGCGCCACCTCAACCCCGCGACCGGCGAGCGGCTGCGCGGCGCGCACCCGCAGCTCGCGTTCAACTACCTCGGCCGGACCGCCGCGCCCGAGGCCACCGACTGGGCACCGGCCGGACCGGCCGAGAGCGACGCCCTCGGCACCGGGCAGGACGCCGCGCTCGGCCTCGTCCACGCGATCGAGGTCAACGCGCACACCCGCGACCTGCCGGGCGGGCCCGAGCTGTCCGCGACGTGGACGTGGGCCGGGGACCTGTTCGACGCCGCCGCGGTCGAGGACCTCGCCGGCCGCTGGTACGCGGCGCTGCGCGGCCTCGTCGCGCACGTCGTCGACGGCACCGCCGGCGGGCCCGTCGGCGGGTTCACCCCGTCCGACCTGTCCCTGGTGGACGTCAGCCAGGACGAGATCGACGAGCTCGCCGCCGAGCTCGACGGTGAATGGGAGCTGGATTGAGCAAGTCGCAGCTAGAGGACATCCTCCCGCTGTCCCCGTTGCAGCAGGGCCTGTTCTTCCACGCCCTCTACGACTCCGGCCACGACGTCTACACCGCGCAGATCGTGCTCGACCTGCGCGGCCCGCTCGACGCCGCCGCGCTGAAGGCCGCCGCGCAGACGCTGCTGCGCCGGCACGCGAACCTGCGGGCCGGGTTCCGCCAGCGCAAGGAGGGGTCGCCGGTCCAGGTCGTCCACCGCGCGGTGCGGCTGCCCTGGCAGGACGAGGACCTGTCCGCGCTGCCCGAGCCGGGCCGGGAGGCCAGGGCCCGCGAGCTGGCCGACGCCGAACGCGCCCGGCCGTTCGACATGGCGAAGCCGCCGCTGCTGCGGTTCATGCTCATCAAGATGGCGGACGACCTGCACCGCATGGTGTTCACCAACCACCACATCCTGCTGGACGGCTGGTCCACGCCCGTCCTGCAGACCGAGCTGTTCGCGCTGTACCTCGCCAAGGGCGACGACACCGGCATGCCGCGCGTCGCCCCCTACAAGAACTACCTGGCGTGGCTCGCCGCCCAGGACCGGGCCGCCGCCGAGGACGCCTGGCGCACCTCCCTCCAGGGCGTCCACGAACCCACCCTGGTCGCGCCCGGCGCACCCGAGCCCGGCACCGGCGCGCCCGGCCGTGTCCGGACTCAGCTCACCGAGGAACTCACCACCGCGCTCAGCGCGCGCGCCCGCGCCCAGGGCGTCACCCTCAACACGGTCTTGCAGCTCGCCTGGGGCACGCTGCTCAGCACCCTCACCGGATCCAGCGACGTCGTGTTCGGCGCCGCCGTGTCCGGCCGCCCGCCCGAACTGCCCGGCGTCGAGCAGATGATCGGCCTGTTCATCAACACGCTGCCGATCCGCGTCCGCGTCCGGCCCGCCGACACCGTCGCCGAGGCCCTCGCCCGCCTCCAGGACGAGCAGGCCGCGCTGATGCCGCACCACCACCTCGGCCTCGCCGACATCCAGCGGCTCACCGGCGCCGGGACGCTGTTCGACACGATGACCGTCCTGGAGAACTACCCGTTCGACGCGGACGCCGCCGGCGCCGACCTCGGCGGCCTCACCCTCCGCGACGTGGACGGCTACGACGCCACCCACTACCCGCTGACGTTCGCCGCCGTCCCCGGCCGCGGCCTGTCGCTGCGCATCGACCACCGCCCCGACCTGTTCAGCGGCGAGGACGCCGAGCGGCTGATGCGGCGCCTCCTGCGCGTCCTCGACGCGATCGCGCACAAGCCGGACCTGCCCCTCGGCCGCGTCTCCGTCCTCGACGAGGAGGAGCGCGCCGACGTCCTGGAGAACTGGCAGGGCCGCCGCACCGGCCGCGCGCCCGGCACCCTCACCGGCCGCTTCGCCGAGCAGCGCGCGAAGACCCCGGACGCGACCGCCGTCCGCGCCGCCGGCGCGTCCCTCACCTACGCGGAACTGGACGCCCGCGCGAACCGGCTCGCGAACCGGCTGATCGAGCTGGGCGTCCGCCGCGAGTCGCGCGTCGCGGTCCTGCTCGAACGGTCCGCGGACGTCGCCGTCGCGTCCCTGGCGATCCTCAAGGCCGGCGGCGCCTACGCGCCCCTCCACCCCGGCCAGCCCGCCGACCGGATCGCGTGGGCGATCGGAGAGGTCGGCGCGCCCGTGCTGATCGTCGACGGCGCGATGCGCGACCGCGCCGCCGCCCTCGGCACCGCCGCCCGCGTCGTCGCCGTGGACGATCCCGAGACCGCCGCCGCCCCGGACACCGACCCGGCCGTGCCGTGCCACCCGGACCAGCTCGCCTGCGTGTTCTTCACCTCCGGCTCCACCGGCCTGCCGAAGGGCGTCATGATCACGCACCGCGACGCCGCCGGCCTCGCCACCGACGGCCGGCTCCGCGGCGGCGCCCACGACCGCGTCCTCGTCCACTCCTCGCACGCCTTCGACGCGTCCACCTACGAGCTGTGGACGCCGCTGCTGCGCGGCGGCACGGCCGTCTTCGCGCCCCCCGGCCCGCTGGACGGCGCCGCCCTCGAAGAGATCATCGGCACCGAGGACCTCACCGCCGCCTTCCTCACCACCACCCTGTTCAACCTCGTCGCCGAGGAGCGGCCGCACGCCTTCGCCCGGCTCCGCGAGGTGCTGACCGGCGGGGAGGCCGGGTCGCCCGCCGCGATGCGCAAGGTCCTCGCCGCCTGCCCGGACACCGAGGTCGTCCACATGTACGGGCCCACCGAGGCCACCACGTACGCGACCGCCGCGCCGCAGCGCGCGCCCCTCGCCGACCCGGCCGAGCGGACGCCCGTGCTCGGCCGCCCCTACGACGACATGCGCATGTACGTGCTGGACCAGGGGCTGCGTCCCGTCCCGCCCGGCGTCGTCGGGGAGGCGTACATCGCCGGGTCCGGCGTCGCCCGCGGCTACCTGCGGCGGCCCGCGCTCACCGCCGAGCGGTTCGTGCCCGATCCGTTCGGCGCGCCCGGCGACCGCATGTACCGCACCGGCGACCTCGTCCGGTGGCGGCCCGGCGGGGACCTGGAGTACGTCGACCGCGCCGACTTCCAGGTCAAGATCCGCGGGTTCCGGATCGAGCTGGGCGAGGTGGAGGCGGCGATCGCCGCGCACCCCGGCGTCGCCAACGTCGCCGTCATCGCCCGCGAGGAGGCCCCCGGCCACAAGGCCCTGGTCGCCTACGTCATCGCGCCCACCACCGACGGCCTCCGCGAGTTCGTCAAGGAACGGCTGCCGGAGTACATGGTGCCCGCCGCGTTCGTCCGGATGGACACCTTCCCGGTCGGCCCGACCGGCAAGCTCGACCGGCGGGCGCTGCCCGCCCCCGACTACTCCGGTGCCGCCGCCGGCCGCGACCCGCGCACCCCGGACGAGGAGCGGCTGTGCGCGGTCGTCGCCGAGGTGCTCGGCCTCGACCGGGTCGCCGCCGACGCCAGCTTCTTCGACCTCGGCGGCGACAGCATCGCCGCGCTGAAGCTCGTCACCCGCGCCCGGCAGGCCGGTGTCGAGCTGACGCCCCGCGACGTGTTCACCCACCAGACCGTCGAGGCGCTCGTGAAGGCGGGCGACCCCGGCGACCGGATCGGCTTCGAGGTGCTCCTCCCGATCCGGACGTCCGGGTCCCGCCCGCCGGTCTTCTTCGTCCACCCCGCCGGCGGCCTCGCCTGGCCCTACCTGCAGTTCCAGCGGCACCTCGGCCCCGACCAGCCCGCCTACGGCCTGCAGGCCCGCGCGTTCACGCGGTCGGACCTGCCCGGCTCCGTCGCGGAGATGGCCGCGGACTACCTGGAGCAGATCCGGACCGTGCGCCCGTCCGGCCCCTACCACCTGGTGGGCTGGTCGCTCGGCGGGCTCGTCGCCTACGAGATGGCCGTCCGGCTCCAGGCGGCGGGCGAGGACGTCGGGCTGCTCGCGCTGATCGACTCCTACCACGGCCAGGACCTCGCCGGCGACGAGCGGGAGATCCTGCACGAGCTGCTGCAGGGCATCGGCGTGGACGCGACGGCCCTCGCGCCGGACGGCAACCCCGACATGAAGCAGATCATGGCGATCCTCGCCGACCGCGACGACGCCCTCGCCACCCTCGCCGAGGACGACCTCGTCAACGTCTACCGCAACTACGAGAACGGGCTCCGGCAGGCCGAGGAGTACCGGCCGGGCCGGTTCCGCGGCGACGTCGTGTTCTTCACCGCGCTCCAGGGCCGCACCGCGCAGTCGCCCACCGGGCGCGCCAACTGGGGCCCGCTCGTCGAGGGCGAGATCGAGGACTACCCGGTCGACATCGAGCACCACCTGCTTCTGGAGCCGGAGCCGGCCGCCGAGATGGGCGCCGTCCTGGCCGCCAAGCTCGACAAACTCCACAGCGGAACGCGGGACCACTGAAAGGAACCCCATGTCGAACCCCTTCGAGGACCCGGACGGCACCTACCTCGTGCTCGTCAACGGCGAGGGCCAGCACTCGCTGTGGCCGTCCTTCGCCGACGTCCCCGCCGGCTGGACCGTGGCCAAGGACGCGGACACCCGGCAGGCGTGCCTCGACCACATCACCGAGAACTGGACGGACATGCGGCCGAAGAGCCTGATCGAGGCCATGGGTGAGTGAGGGGGGCTGGGGACCGCCCCCGGGCGCCGAGCTGGAGATCGCCGCGGTCACCGAGTGGACGATGGAGATGCGGGACGCGGCCGACCTGCGCCCCGCGCCGCTGCCCGGCGTCGAGATGACGTTCACCCTTGCCGCGCTGCCGTCCGCCGACGTCAACCGCGCCCTGTACGCGGCGGTCGGCGCCCGCGTGTGCTGGACGGACCGCTTCCCGTGGTCCTACGAGCGGTGGCTGTCCTGGGTCGAGCGCCCCGAGCTGTCCACCTGGATCGCGATGGCCGAGGGCACCGTCGCGGGCTTCTTCGAGATCGAGGCGCAGCCGGACGGCGACACCGAGATCCACCTGCTCGGCCTCACGCCCGCGTTCGTCGGCCGCGGCTACGGCGGCTACCTCGTGGAGCAGTGCACCCGCCGCGCCTGGCAGCGCGGCGAGCTGTGGGCGCCGGACGCGGGCCCCGCGTCGCGGGTGTGGCTGCGCACCAGCAGCCTCGACCACCCGAACGCGATCGCGAACTACCGGCGCCGGGGCTTTAAGGTGGCGGCGGAGACGACCGCGCCCAAGCTCGTGCCGGATCCGCGGGTCGCGCCGTGGCCGCTGCCCCACGACCCCCGGACGGCCTCCCGGCGGCACGAGGAGGAGGAGTTGATCACGTGACCTGGTTCCGCTGCGCCGAGACGCGGCCGTGGGCGTCGATGCGGCTGTTCTGCCTGCCGCACGCGGGCGGGTCGGCGGTGTTCTACCGGCCGTGGGCCAAGGAGATCAGCCCGGCCGTGGAGGTGCACGCCGTCCAGTACCCGGGCCGCGCCGACCGGATGGGGGACGCGCTCGTCACCGACGCGCACCAGCTCGCCCGGCTGATCGCCGGCGCGATGGCGCCGCTGATGGACCGTCCCGCCGCGCTGTTCGGGCACAGCATGGGCGCCGTCCTGGCCTACGAGGTGGCGCGGCTGCTGCAGGAGCGCGGCAGCGCCCCGGTGCACCTGTTCGCGTCCGGGACGCGGCCGCCGGACGACCGCGGCGGCGACCGCCGCGTCTCCGACCTCGACGACGACGGCGTGGTCGCCGAGATGGTCGAGCTGGGCGGCACCGACGCGGAGGCGTTGCGGGAGCCGGAGCTGCGCGAGCTCGTCCTGCCGTACGTGCGCAACGACTTCGCGCTGATCGAGGACTACGCGCACCGGGCCGGGACGCGGCTCACGGTCCCGATCACCGCGATCGTCGGGGACTCCGACGCGCACGTGTCGCCGGAGCAGGCGCGGGGCTGGGCGCGGGCCACCGACGGGCGGTTCGCGCTGAAGGTGCTGCCCGGCGGCCACTTCTACCTCGCCGACCGGCAGTCGGAGGTCATCGCCGAGGTGCTGCGCACCCTGGAGGTGCCCGCCGGCTGACCCCCGGCACGGCGGACGGGCCGCCCCCACGGAGTCCGGGTGGGGACGGCCCGCCCTTTCACGGTGCCGTCCGCTCGGGGAGCGGCGGCATCAGTAGACGCTCAGGCCGTAGCGGCTGAGCGGCTCGGTGACCGGCTGGAAGAAGGTCGTCCCGCCGGAGGAGCAGTTGCCGCTGCCGCCGGAGGTCAGGCCGAGCGCGGTGGACCCGGCGAACAGGGAGCCGCCGCTGTCGCCGGGCTCGGCGCACACGGTGGTCCGGATGAGGCCGCTGACGCTGCCCTCCTGGTAGTTCACCGTCTGGTTGAGCGCGGTGACCCGGCCGTTGTGCAGGCCGGTGGTGCTGCCGCTGCGGTACACGGTCTGCCCGACCGCGGCGTTCCCGGCGCTCGTGATGTCGCGAGTGCCGGACCCGTACAGGCTGACGCTGCCCTGCGTGTCGGTGGGCGTCGAGGTGTACTGCACGACCCCGTAGTCGTTGCCGGGGAAGCTGCTGTACACGGTGCGGCCCAGCGTCCGGCCCGAGCTGTCGGTCCAGGTCGTGCCGATGTTGGTGCAGTGCCCGGCGGTGACGAAGTAGTACGTGCTGCCGGACCGGACGTTGAAGCCCAGCGAGCAGCGCGCGCCGCCCGTGTAGATGGCCTCGCCGCCGCGGGTGAACTTCTGGAACTTCCCGGCGACCCGCTCGGTGCGGACGGCCGCGCCCTGCTTGGCGGCGGCGGCCTTCACCTTCGTGAGCCTGGCGCCCGTGACCGTGCTGTCCATGCTGAGCACGACCTGGTTGGACGCCGGGTCGACGGCCCAGGCGGTGCCCGGGACGGTCGCCTCGCGCTTCAGCGCCGCCATGACCTTGTTCAGGTCGGCGCCGCTGCGCGACACGGTCTGCGGCACCGCGCCGGCGGCGCGGACCGCCTGCGCGGCCTGCGCGCCGGTGACCGTGACGACCAGCTGTCCGCCCTTGAGGTAGGAGCCGGCGGACTGGGAGCCGAGCTGGTGCGCGAGCGAGGTGGCCAGCGTGCCGGGCGCCGCGGGAGCTGCGGGCGCGGCGGGGCTGGCGGACGCGGCGGGAGCGGCCGCGAGGGTGGCGGCCACGAGACCGGCCGCGGCCGTGGTGACGGCGGCGGCGGCGCGCCTGTGACGGTTGTTCACTTGTGCCTCCAGCGGGGGGATTGGCGCACCCTTGTGGTGCGCCGGAGGTCTTGGACATGGTGTAAGACCGGCAAGGCGGACGAAAGACGCAGAAGGTGACTAATTACGACCGCGCGCGTTGTCACCCTGGAGGCGTGCGCGTGGTCAGTCGGGCCGCGTCCGCCCGCACCCCGGGAAACCGAACGCGATTATGTTTCGGGATGGGCCGGGCGGCCACTGGGCCTCCCCGGCGCGGCGTTCCGCACGTACAGTCGGGATGACGGGGGATCGGGCCGACGACGCGGATCCCCCCGCCCCCCGGTTCCCCGGCACGGGAGTGCCCCATGGGTGTCGAGATCCGGGTGGAAGGACTGCGGAAGTCGTTCGGGCGGCAGGTCATCTGGGAGGACGTGTCGCTCACGATCCCGGCGGGCGAGATCTCCGCGCTGCTCGGGCCGTCCGGCACCGGCAAGTCGGTGTTCCTGAAGAACCTCGTCGGGCTGCTGCGCCCCGACCGCGGCCACGTCTACGTCGGCGGCGGCGACGTCCCCCGGCTGCGCGAGCACGAGCTCTACGAGATGCGCCGCCAGTTCGGCGTGCTGTTCCAGGACGGCGCCCTGTTCGGCTCCATGAACATCTACGACAACATCGCCTTCCCGCTGCGCGAGCACACCAAGAAGGGCGAGTCGGAGATCCGGCGCATCGTGCTGGAGAAGATGGACATGGTGGGCCTCAGCGGGTCGGAGGACAAGCTGCCCGGCGAGATCTCCGGCGGGATGAAGAAGCGGGCCGGGCTCGCCCGCGCCCTCGTCCTGGACCCGCAGATCATCCTGGCCGACGAGCCGGACTCGGGCCTCGACCCCGTCCGCACCGCCTACCTCAACCAGCTGTTCGTCGACCTCAACACCGAGCTCGGCGCCACCTTCCTCATCGTCACCCACGACATCGGCACCGCCCGCGTCCTGCCGGACAACCTCGGCCTGCTGTTCCGCCGCGGCCTGGTCATGTTCGGGCCGCGCGAGATGGTGCTGTCGAGCACGCACCCGGCGGTGCACCAGTTCTTCAACGCGCGCCGCGAGGGCCCCATCGGGATGGCCGAGGAGCGGGACGCCGCCGACACCGCCGCCGAGCCGCGCACCCCGCCGATGCCGGCGCCGATCCAGCCGCAGCTCATGCCGAGCGACGGCCGGATGCGTCCCGCGATGCGGCGCCCCGGCGCGTGGCTGCGCGAGCACGGCATCACCCCGCCGCCCGGCTCGTTCGTCGACGAGCAGGGCCGCGACTGGCTCAACGACTGGGACGCCCTGGCGGCGCAGCGCCAGTGGCGCCCCTAGCGGGCGGGCCGCTCCGGGAAGGTCCTGAGGACGACCGGGCCGAGCAGGCCGGAGGTCCGCTGGCCCGCGAAGACGAAGTGGGTGGGGCTCGTGTCGTCGAGGCGGGGGGCGAGGGTGCCGTAGACGGTGACCTCGATCTCGTTGCGGCCGGCGCGCAGGGCGGGGCCGAGGTCGAAGGCGTACGGGGAGCAGATCCGCACGCCCGCCGCGCGCCCGTTCACCGCCACCTCGGCGGTGCCGCGGACGCGGCCGAGGTCGAGTTCGGCCGCGCCGGGAGCCGCCGGCAGGTCCAGGACGCGCCGGTAGCGGACGCCGCCGCTGTATCCGGCGAGCCCCGCGTCCTCCCAGTCGCCGAGCTCGATCGTGCCCGCGCCGGCGGTGAACGCGACCGGCCCCGCGAGCGCCGCGCCCCCGCGGTGCTCCGGACGGGTCCGCAGCCGCAGTTCGGCGGTCGCGGCCGGCCGCGCGCCGCCGGGGAGTTCGAGGTCGAAGCGCCCGGCGCCGTCGTGCGCGGCGGGGAGCGGGACGCCGTCGAGGAGGACGGCGGTGACCTCGGCCCGCGCGGTGAAGCGCATCCGCGCCGCGCCCGGCGGCACCGCGAAGCGCAGCCGCTCGGCCCCGGGCGCGGCGCCGGGGTCGGCGAAGGCCGCGGGCAGGACGGCGCCGTCGCCCGGGGCGTCCTCCAGCCAGTGCGCGCCGGGCAGCGGATGCGGGCGGCGCCGCAGGTGGAGGGCGGCGGGGTCGCCGGTCTGCGCCCGCCGGGGCACGACGGGCGCCGCGGCGTCGTCGCGGGTCGCGGTCCAGCCCGCGCCGGACACGACCGGGCCGTCCACCAGCACCGCCGCCGCGCTCCCGCCCTCGGTGAGGACGAGGGTGAGGCGGGCGCCGGGCGCGTCCGGCAGGTCGTAGCGGCCGACGCGGGGCGCCGCCTGCTCGGCGTAGGGGTCGAAGCCGCCCTGCCGGCCGATCTCCGCCCCGTCGAGCAGCACGCGGCACGGGGACGCGGACGCCACCTGCAGGACGGACGGGCCGGTGCCGTCCGGCAGCCCGGCGGTGAAGGCGACCCGCGCGCCGGGGCGCGGGGCCCCGCCCGCGGTGATCCACTCGGGCCGGACGCAGCGCGCCGGGTCGGTCGCGACGGACACGTGCCCGCGCAGCCGCACGTCCTCGTCGGGGACCAGGCGGATCTCCAGCAGGTGCTCGCCCGGTGAGAGCGGTTCCACGGCCACCGCGAGGTAGCCGCGGTCGTCGAGCGCGACCTCGGTTTCGTCCACGAGGAGCGTCTTGGCGGCGGCGAAGCCGAGCACGGGGAAGCCGCCTGGGGCGGGCACGGTCACGCGGGTGCGCAGCACCACCGCCTGACCGGCCGCGACGTCGCCGAAGTCGAGGAACTCCTCGGGCACGTGCCCCTTCGGGCCGAGCACCTGCCGGTGGACGGGGTCCTTGCGGATGCCGCGGGTGTCGGAGTAGACGACCGGCTGCCACTCGCCCCCGGCGGACCAGCGCCCGTGCGGGCCGAACGTCGCGTAGGCCGGTGTCCACTCGGGGTCGTCGTCCGCGCGGTGCCAGAGCTGCCAGCGCTCCAGCGGCGCCATCTCACCGGCGGGGCGGGCGAAGTCGCCCCAGGTGTTGTCGAGCGTCGGCACCAGTTCCATGTCCCAGGTGGAGCCGAGGTCGAGTTCGGTCGCGGGGCGGCGCGGGACGGGCGCCGCCGCCTCCTCCGGACGGGCCGTGCCCATGCCGGAGCCCGTGCCGGGGAACACCAGCAGCGCGGCGGGGCCGTCGTCGAACGGCACGACGACCTCCGTGTCCGGGCCCGCCGGGGTCGCGGGCAGTTCCCGGGGCGGGCCCCCGAACGGGCTCACCAGGTACACCGGGCCCGTCACTCCGCGGACCCGGACCGGCATGTCGCGGTGGTAGCGGCCGGGGTCGAAGTCGTAGGTCACGTCCAGCCAGCCGAGGTCGATGCCGCGCTCGCCGGGGCGGCCGACCGACACGCGCGACGCCATCGACTCGGCCGCCGTCACGAACACCACCGTCGCGCCGTCCACCTCGCGGACCAGGGCCGGGACCGGCGCCTCGACCCGCCGCGCGGACTCCAGCACCGGGCCGAGCGCGGCGGCGTCCGGCACCGTCTCCAGGAGTCCGGCCAGCCGGGCGACGGCCTCGCCGGCGCCCGGGTCGCCGACGCCGTGCCGGGGCGGCGGGCCGACGGCCACCACCCGGCCGCCCGCCTCGATCAGCGCGACCAGCCGCCGGGCCGTCTCGCCTTCGAGGACCGTGCAGGCGGGGAGCAGCACCGTCCCGTAGGACTCGTCCGCGACGTTCAGCCGGCCGTCCGCGACCGCGGCGCGCTGGACGGAGTCGTCGTCGACGACGTCGGCGTCCACGCGGAGCCGGTCGAGGGCGCCGGGCACCATCTGGAACCACGCCATGTCGCCGGTCAGCGCCCGGTACGTCTCCTGGGCGAGGGCGGCGGAGGCGTCCACGCCGTCGAGCCGCGTGCCCGCCTGGGCGGTCGCGGTCGGGAACAGCACGGCCGTGTCGCAGACATGGCGGCCGAGCGACAGGGCCGCGCACAGCCGTGCGACCGCGTCGGCGAAGACCCGGTGGTGCGGCCAGTAGGGCTGCCGCCAGTCGGTCGAGGGCGGCGCCCACTCCCACCAGCCCGCCTTGGTCGAGTAGTAGACCGCGTGCGGGTTGTAGAGGGTCGCGCCGGCGCGCAGCCACGGCAGCAGCCAGTCGAAGGTCTCCTCCAGCGTCCCGCCCCACCCGCTGGAGTGGAACGCCTCGATCCACACCCGGTCCCGGCCGTACAGGTGGGCCAGGGACGCGTGGATCCGGGCGTCGCCGTGGTGGTCGGAGCCGGGCGCTCCGAACCAGCGGTGCGTGCGGGCGTAGTCGGCGTACAGGCGCACGCCGTCCACCGGGTGCCCGGCGCGGGCCGGGTCCTGCTGGTCGCAGCCGTGCAGCAGCCCGTGCCGCTCGTGCCATTCGGCCAGCGGCCGGAAGAACGCCTCCTCGGCCAGTTCCGCGCGGGTGAGGTGGTAGTCGCGGCGCACCTCGCCCGCCTCCGCGCCGCCGCCGTCCTTCCACAGGGCCGGCAGGTGCGGGGTCGGGTCGTAGCCGCGGCGGGCGGCGAACTCCGCCGCGAACCCCTCCGTCCAGGTCGGCAGCGCGGGCAGCTCGTCCTGGAAGGACCCGGCGATCACGCTGCCGAAGCGGTGCCCGAGCCGCCGCTCGAACTCGCCGTGGACGCGGTCGAGCAGCTCCGCGCACGCCGCCGCCGACAGGTAGTCGAAGCCGCGCGCCGACGTGCCGCCGTCCGGCTCCAGCCACTGCCCGGCGAACCCGGGGGCGTCGCGCACCAGCCGCGCCTGGAGGTCGGCGCCGGAGAAGCCGAGCTGGTCGTAGAACCACAGGGACGTCCCGAGCCGGGCGGCGTCCTCGCACACCCCGTCGAGCAGCTCCCACCAGGCGTCGGTGAAGAACGCCGGGTCGTCGGCGTCGGAGCCGAACATCGGGCCGGACGGCGCCAGGTTGAGGATCACCAGGTTGTGCACGCCGCCCGCGGCGAAGCGCTCCAGCTGGTCGCGCAGCCGCCGCTGGTCGAGCCGCTCGCCGCTCCACCACCAGATGGGCGCGGGGGAGTACGCGCGCGGCGGCGCGTCCAGCACCGCCCGGAGCCGCTCCGGAATCACCGGGCTCATCCCTTCAGCCCGCTCGCGAAGCCCTTGATGACGTAGCGCTGCAGCACCAGGAACACCGCCAGGATCGGCAGCGAGGCCAGCACCAGCCCGGCGAACACGAGCCCGTTGTCCGAGACGTACTGGCCGACGAAGGAGAAGATCTTCACCGGGACCGTCTCGCGGGTCGAGCCGCCGAGGTACAGCAGCGGCGTGAAGAAGTCGTTCCAGATGAACACCGCGTTGAGGATCAGCACGGTGCCGGTGATCGGCCGCAGCAGCGGGAACACCACCCGGGTGAACGCCTTGACGTGGCCCGCGCCGTCGATCAGCGCGGCGTGCGCGTAGTCGGCCGGCAGCGCCCGGATGAACCCCGTGTAGAGGAAGATCGTGAAGGGCAGCTGGATCCCGGTGTAGAAGATGATCATCGCCGGGTAGGAGCCGAGCAGCCCGGCCCCGTCCACCAGCTTGAACAGCGGGATCATGCCGAGCTGGAACGGCAGCACGATGCCGAGCAGGAACAGCACGTACAGGCCGTAGCCCAGCCGGGACGCCTGCCGCGACAGGAAGTACGCGGCGAACGAGCCGATCGCGATCAGCGCCAGCAGGCTCACCACCGTGATCACCGTGCTGTTGAACAGCGCCGGGCCGAGCTCCGCGCGCGTCCAGGCCGCGGAGTAGTTGTCCAGCGCCGGGTCCGACGGCAGGGCCAGCGGCGACTCGGCGACCGCCCGCTGGTCCTTGAGCGACAGCGTGACGAGGGCGTACACGGGGAACAGGAAGGCGACGGCGACCGCGATCATCACCAGTTCCAGCCCGAACGTCCGCAGCCCGTACCGCACGTTCACGCGCTCACCTCCCGGCCCCTCAGGTAGTGGATCTGCACCATCGACACCGCCGCGACGAACAGCGCCAGCACCAGCGCGATCGAGGTGCTGTAGCCGTAGTTGCCGAAGACGAACGCCTGCTTGTACAGGACGGTCGACAGCGTCTCGCTGGCGTGCCCCGGCCCTCCGCTGGTGGCGGCGTAGACCTGGTCGAACAGCTTGAGGCCGCCGATCGTCGACAGCATCAGGTTGATCGTGACGGCGGGCGCCAGCATCGGCCACGTCACGTTGCGGAACCGCTGGAAGCGGCCGGCGCCGTCGATCATCGCGGCCTCGTGCAGCTCGGCGGGCACCCCCTCCAGCCCGGCCAGGAAGATCAC
The DNA here is from genome assembly GCF_043197915.1 of Actinomadura geliboluensis. Taxonomy (NCBI): domain Bacteria; kingdom Bacillati; phylum Actinomycetota; class Actinomycetes; order Streptosporangiales; family Thermomonosporaceae; genus Actinomadura; species Actinomadura geliboluensis. The sequence goes on from NZ_JBICUA010000003.1 coordinate 499,191, forward strand.
CATGGAGTACCCGGCGAACTGCCAGATCACCATGCCCGCGACCGACCACAGCGCCAGCGACGGGTCGCCCAGCCAGTCCTGCCGCAGCGCGCCGAGGCCGACCGCGCCGAGGACGCCGTTGAGCCCCGCGCCGGGCGCCGGGTTGTAGATGTACTTCCACAGGAACGCGACCATCACCGGGCTGACCACGGCCGGGGCGAAGAACACCACGCGCAGCACGGTCCGCGACTTGATCTTGGCGTGCACGCCGAGCGCCAGCAGCAGCCCGATCCCGTTCTGGACGAACACGATCGCCACGGTCAGCAGCAGCGTGTTGACCAGGGAGCCGCGCGCGGCCTCGTCGCGGAACAGCCGGGTGAAGTTGTCCAGCCCGTTGAAGCTGCGCTCGCCGAGGCCGTTCCAGTCGGTGAAGGCGTACACGACGCCGCTGATGCTCGGGTAGAGCACCACCAGCGCGTAGACGGCGAGGGCGGGCGCCGCGAACCACCACGGCGGGGACAGGAAGCGGGCGCCCCGCCGCCGGCGGCGGCCCGGCGCGCCCGGCGGCGCGGCGGACTTCACCGGGGCGGGGCGAGTGGTCGAGGTCACGGGTCAGTTCTTCCGGTAGGTCTCGTCCAGCTTCTTCAGCGCCGCGTTCACCGACGTCTTGCCGCCCAGCAGCTCCTGCACGACCGCGAAGTGGGCCGGCTGGACCTCGGCGTTCGGCCACGCCTGGTCCATGAACGGCACCGCCTTGTTGCCGTCGATGAACGGCAGGAACGGCTCCAGCACCGGGTCGATCTTGGACGTGGAGTCGCGGCTGAGCGGCACGCAGGCGACGGTCTCCGCCCACCGGTTCATGTTCCGCTGCTCGCCGAGGAACTCGATGAACGCCTTGGCGTCGTCCACGTTCTTGCCGCGCGCGCTCACCCCGAGGCCGACGACGACGCCCGCCGGGATCCACACCTGGCCCGCGTCGTCGGCCCCGGGCACCGGGAACATGCCGAGGTCGGCGGCGTCGGCGGCGGACTTGCGGAAGTCGGGCAGCACGGCCGACACCTGGATCGCCATCGCGGCCTTGCCGGTGGCGACCATGGCGGTCTGCTGCTCGAACGTCGTGCCGTTGGGGTTGTCGTTGAAGTACCCGCGCTTCTGCAGCTCCAGGTACATCTCGAAGGCGTCCGCCCAGCCCGAGCCGGCGAAGCTCGCCGACCCCGCCTGCATCTGCTCGTCGAACTTCGGGTTCTTGGCGTAGACCGTGGACGGGACGAGAGCGTAGGTGATCAGCTGGGTCACCCACTGGGTCTGCGCGCCCAGCGCGATCGGCACCTTGCCCTTCTTCTTGATCTTCTCGCAGACCTCCAGGAACCCCGACCACGTGGTGGGCGGCTCGACGCCGGCCTCCTGGAAGACCTTCTTGTTGTAGACGGCGCCGATGACGCTGGACCCGGCGGAGTAGATGTAGGTCTTGCCGCCGTTCTGGAACGCCGGCTTCAGCCCGGCCGGGATCCGCTTCGCCCATGCCTGGTCGCTCAGGTCGGCCAGCAGGCCCGCCTGGGAGATCTGCGCCATGCTCATCGCCGAGCCGTTGCCCGGGTACACCACGTGCACGTCGGGGGCGTTGCCCGCGCCGAGCTGCGTGCGCACCGAGGTCTGCACCTGGTCGGTGGGCGCGTAGGACGCGTTGAACTTGCTCTTAGTGTACTCCTTGATCAGCAGGTCGAGCGGCTTCTGCTGGTCGGCGACCCCGACCAGCCGCAGCGAACCGCCGCCGCCCGAACCGGACGTCCCGCCGCAGGCCGCCAGCGCTCCCATGGCGGCGACGCCGCCGGTCAGCCCCAGGAAGCCGCGGCGGCTGAGCCCCGTAGACGATGTCATGAGTCCTCCTCGAATCGCGGCCCTGCGCCGCGATGGCTGTGCGCGGCCGGGGCCGCCGGTGTGAGCGCGGCCCCCGGATCCGGCGCGGTGAAGCGGTAGTCCCCCGAGGACACCCGGCAGCGGAGCGTTCCGTGCTCGGCGCCGAGGACGTCGATCCCGGCGGCGTCGGCCACCGGGACCCCGCTCTCGCGCACGCCGCCGGGATCGCCGGCGGGCACGTGCACGATCGCGGTGGCCCCCGGCGGCACGCCGACCTCCAGCCGCAGTTCGCCGTCCGCCCGCGACCAGGCGGTCCGGACGGTGCCGCGCACCGACTCGTAGGCGGCGCGCGCCCAGTCCAGCCCGCCGGGCCGGGGGTGGACCAGCAGCTCGCGGTAGCCGGCGGAGCCGGCCGCCTGGCCCAGCCCGGCGACGCCCTGGTAGAGCCATTCGCCGATCGAGCCGAGCGCGTAGTGGTTGAAGGAGTTCATCGCCGCGGCCTGGAAGCCGCGCTCCTCGGTGTAGCCGTCCCAGCGCTCCCAGATCGTGGTCGCGCCGTGCCGCAGCGGGTGCAGCCAGGACGGCGGGTCGGTCCTGCGCAGCAGCGCGTGCGCGAGGTCGGGCCGCCCGCACTCGTCCAGCACCGGGGCGAGCAGCCCCACGCCGAGGAAGCCGGTGGTGGTGCCGGGCCCCGCCGCCTCGACCAGTGCGGCGAGCCGGTCGGCGGCGGGCCGGACGAGGCCGTCCGGCAGCAGCCCGAACGCCAGGGCGAGCAGGTAGCCGGTCTGGGTGTCGCCGGAGACCCGGCCGTCCGGCGCGACGAAGTGCTCGGCGAACGCCGCGCGGACGCGTGCCGCGAGCGCGCCGTACCGCTCCGCGGCGTCGCGCCGGCCGAGGACCTCGGCGGCGCGGGCGGTGAGGTCGGCGCTGCGGGCGAAGTAGGCGGTGGCGACGACCTCGCGCGGCGTCGGCTCGGGGGCGAGCCAGTCGGCGAAGTGCGGCCCGACGCGGTACCGCCACACCAGGTCGGGGTTGTGCCGGTGGACGTGGTCGACCCAGGCGCACATGGCGTCGAGGTTGCTCTCCAGGAAGCGCTCGTCCCCGTACACGCGGTACAGGTGCCAGGGGACGATGACCCCGGCGTCGCCCCAGCCGGGGGCGCCCTCGTCGGCGACGCCGGCGAGGCGCGGCGCCACGTTCGTGAACGCGCCGCCGGGCGACTGGGCGCCGCGGACCTCCCGCAGCCAGCCGTCGAAGAAGGCGGCGACGTCGGCGTTGAGGCAGGCGGTCGGCAGGAACACCTGCGCGTCGGCGAGCCAGCCGAGCCGCTCGTCGCGCTGCGGGCAGTCCGTGGGGACGCTGACGAAGTTGGAGCGCTGCCCCCAGCGGATGGCCCGGTAGAGGCGCTCGACGTCCGGGTCGGAGCAGGCGAACTCGCCCGTCCACGGGGTGTCGTTGTGCAGGACGACGCCGGTGATGTCGGCGGCGTCCAGTTCGGCGAGGCCCGTGACCTCCGCGTAGCGGAACCCGTGGTAGGTGAAGCGCGGCTCGAACACCGCCTCGGGGTCGTCGCCCGCGATGAGCACGTCCGTCGCGTCGGCGGTGCGCAGGTTGTCGGTGTAGAGGGCGCCGTCGCCGTCCAGGGCCTCGGCGTGCCGGACCACCACGCGCGCGCCCGGTGTCAGGCCGCGGGCGCGGAGGCGGACGCGGCCGGCGAAGTTCTGGCCGAAGTCCACCAGGTGCCGGTCGCCGCCGGTGCGGGTGACGGTGCGGGCGGGCAGTTCCTCCACGGCGCGGACCGGCGGCGCCACCGACGCGGTGAGCAGGCCGTGGTCGGCGCCGGTGACCTGCGCGGGCCGCCAGTCGCCGGCGCCGCCGAACCCGGGCCGGTCCCAGCCCGGGGTCTCGCGGCGCAGGTCGTGGCACTCGCCCTTCAGCAGGTCGGCGTACCGGACGGGGGAGCGGCGGGTGTGCCAGTCCCCGCCGGTGGCGATGACCTCGTGGCGGCCGTCGGCGTGGTCGAGGTGCAGCTCCGCCAGCAGCTCCGGGAACGCTCCATAGTGGGCGCCGAGGCGGCGCGGGTCGAAGCCGACGAAGCCGCTCCACCAGCCGTCGGCGAGCGTGCAGGCGAGCACGTTCTCGCCGGCGGCGACGAGCGCGGTCACGTCGTGGACCTGGTAGTCGACGCGGTCGCGGTAGTCGGTCCAGCCGGGCGCGAGTTCGGCGTCGCCGGCGCGGCGGCCGTTCAGCCGCATCTCGTACAGGCCGCGGGCGGTGACGTACAGGCGCGCGCGGACGGGCGCGGCGCCGGCGTGGAACGCGCGCCGCAGCCGGATCGCGGGCTGCAGGCCGTGGTCGGCGAGGGCCAGCTCGCCCTCCTCGGGCGCGTCCACCACGTCGAGGTCGCCGGTGTCGTGGGTGATCCAGGACGCCCGCCAGGCCGCGGGGCCGAGCAGCCCGGTCTCGAACCAGGAGGCCGCGGCGGCGGTCGCGCCGTCCCCGGCGGTGACGGCGACCTCCCAGCGGTAGCGGGTGCGGGGGCGCAGCGGCGCGCCCGCGTAGCGGACGGACACCGCGTCCGGGTCGGCGACCTCGCCGGTGTCCCAGACCTGCGTCCCGGCCTCGGCCTCGGGGGCGCCGTTGGGGACGGCCCAGACGCGCACCCGGTACCGGGCCTGCGCGTCGCCGCGCCGGGGGGAGGAGAGCCGCCACGCCAGCAGCGGGGCGGGCTCGTCGATGCCCAGCGGCTCGGTCAGGTGCGCGCAGCGAAGGCCGTAGGGCGCCAGTGCCGCGGTGCGGTCGCCGCTCATGCCTCCGCCTCCGTTCGTTTCGTTGTCATGCGGTTTTAACACTTATCGATGTGAGATGGAGCGTAGAGATACCGAGATTGGGTGTCAAGATGTCAGGTAGATCACATTGGCGCATCCCGGTGTTTCCGGCATCTGCCACGGTCACACCGCCTGCGACAGGGAATGTTCAGGCAGGTGCGCCCGCGCGTGAGTGCGGTAGAACAGGGTGCGATAACAACGTGAACGAGTGTTATAAACCGGCGCGCCAGCGCTCGCGAGCGGTCTCCACGCGCGCCAGGTAGTCCCGGTACTCCGCGTCGTGGAAGGCGGCCCGCGCCGCGTCCGGGTCGCGCACCGACGCGGGGCGCGTCCACGCCGCCGCATCCAGCCCGTGGCCGCCCGCGAGCACCGCGCCCCGGGCCCCGGCCTCCTCGGCGGCGACCCGCAGCGGGCGGCCGAGGACGTCGGCGAACAGCTCCAGCCAGCGCGCGCTGCGGGTGCCGCCGCCCGCCACCGACAGCGCGCCGCGCAGCCCGGCGGCGTCCAGGCAGTGCCGCGCCGCGTAGGCGATGCCCTCGCAGGTCGCCCGCACCAGGTCGGCGGTGGTGGTCTCCAGGCTGACCCCGGTGATCTCCGCCCGCGCCGCCGGCTCGACGAACGGCGCGCGCTCCCCCGAGGGGGAGAAGAACGGCAGCACCCGCACGCCGCGCGCCCCCGGCGGCGAGGCGGCCAGCAGCGCGTCCAGGTCGCGGTGGGACGCGCCCACCCGCGCCAGCACCCATTCCAGCGCCGCCGTGCCGACCATCGCGGGCATGCCGCGCAGCCACCGGTCCGGGTGGCCGGTGGCGAAGTGGAACCCGGTCGGCGGCCCGTCCAGCGCGGGCTCGTCCACGACGGCCAGGCAGGCCAGCGTCGTCCCGATGATCAGCAGCCCGTCGCCGGGCTCGGTCACCCCCGCCCCGAGGGCGCAGGCGGGCACGTCGAAGGGGCCGGACGTGACCGGCGTACCGGCCGGCAGCGGGACCCCGTCGAGCGGGACGCCCCGCGGCAGCGGCGCGGCGACCGGCGCGAGCAGGTCCGCCCGGTGCGACAGCCCGCAGGCCGCGAGGGCGCCGGGATCGTAGTCGCGCCTGCGGGGATCGAGGAACGGCACCGAGGCGTCGCTCGCGTCGGTGGCGCGCACCCCGGTGAGCCGCTGGAACACGACGTCCTTGCAGTAGGCCGCGGTGGCGGCGGCGTCGAGCGCGGCGGGCTCGTGCCGGTCCAGCCAGGCGAGCAGCGGCGCCGGGCAGCCGGGGAACAGCGCGTTGCCGGTGCGCGCGAAGACCTCCGCCGCGACGCCGCTCGCCGTCCACTCGGTGACGATCGCGGCGGCGCGGCCGTCCATCCAGGAGATCGCGGGGCGGACGGGCCGGGCCCGCCCGTCGACCAGCCACACGCCGTCGCCCTGGCCGGTCACGCCGGCGGCCCGCGGCCGCCGGCGCGCGGTGAGCGCGCCGAGCACCTCCAGGGCGGCCGCGACGACCTCCTCGGTGTCCTGCTCGACCCGGGCGTCGCCGCGCAGCGTGCGGGCCGGGCGCGACTCGACGGCCAGGGCGCGGCCGTCCTCGTCGAACGCCGCGGCCTTCACCACGGACGTGCCGACGTCGATCCCGACGTACATCGTCGACCTCCTCGTCTGCTCGGAGCGGGGACCGCTCCCCGGCGGCGGGGCCGGGTCAGCCCGGGTTGAGGCAGTGCGCCAGCGGCTCGCCCCGGTGCAGGCGGCCGACCTCGGCGGCGACGATGCGGGCCGCCCGCTCGGCCACCGCGCGGGACGCGCCGCCCAGGTGCGGGGTCATCACGACGCCCGGCAGCCCGAACAGGCGCGAGCCGGCGGGCGGGGGCTCGACGGCGAAGGTGTCCAGGCCGGCGCCCATCAGGTGGCCCGACTCCAGCGCGTCGCACAGCGCGTCCTCGTCCACCAGCGGGCCACGGGCGCAGTTCACCAGCACCGAGCCGGGCGGCATCAGCGCCAGCTCGCGGGCGCCGATCATGCCGCGGTTCTCCGGGGTGAGCCGGGCGTGCAGGGAGACCACGCGGGAGCGGTGCAGCAGGTCGTCCAGACTCGCGGCGAAGCCGCTCCGGGGGGTGTGGGGAGTCGACCCCCCTCGAACACCGCTCATGTCGGCGCCGCCCGGCAGGTACGGGTCGTAGATCTGGATGTCGGCGCCGAAGCCCTCCAGGATGCGGGCAACCCGGCCGCCGACGGCGCCGCCGCCGACCAGCCCGACGGGCGTCCCCTCCAGTTCCAGGCCGGTCGCCTCGTAGGTGTAGTAGCGCCCGCCCCACTCGCGGCGGCCCGCCAGCGCGGCGTGGGTCTCGGGGATGCGGCGCAGCACGGAGAGCATCAGCCCGACGGTGTACTCGGCGGTCGCGGTCGCGTTGCGGCCCGGCGCGTAGCAGACCCGCACGCCGTGCGCGCTCGCCGCCTCCAGGTCGACGTTGACGGGCCCGCCCCGCGCGACGGCCACGAGGCGCAGGCCGGGGGAGTTGCCGAGGACCTTGGCGGTGACGGGGGCCATCTGGGTGACGCACGCCTCCATGCCGGCCAGCGCGCCGATCATGGTGTCCTCGTCGCCGGACGCCTCGTCCACCTCGGCCACCGGGCCGAACGGCACCTCCGGCCACGGCAGTTCCAGCCGGCGGACCTCGGCGGCCCCGCCGAGCTCGGCGTCCAGCGCGCCGGCCAGCAGGTCCGGCAGGACGAAGCGGTCTCCCGCGGCAAGGACTCTCATCGCGTCACTCTCATGGGGGGCGTCTCCCGTCGGGGGTCTCGGGTGTGCGGGCACGGGGCCCGGGCGGTCAGGTGGCGGCCACCTCGTAGGCGACCTTGTGCTCGTCCAGGTCGCGCAGGACCTCGCCGCTCGCGCCGTCGTCGACGATGACGCGCTCGAACGCCGACAGCGGCGCCACCCGGTGCAGCGCGACGCGGCCGAGCTTGGAGTGGTCGACCAGCAGCACGTTGCGCGCGGCGGCGTCGAGCATGGCCCGCTTGACCGACACGATGTGCTGCTCCTGGTGGTAGGCGAACCCGCCGGAGACGGCGGAGGTCGACACGAAGCACAGGTCGACGTGGAGCGAGGTCACGGCGTCCACGCAGGGGACGCCGAGGAAGGAGTCGTGCAGCGAGTCGTACTCCCCGCCGAGCGCCATCAGCCGGATGCCGCGCTCGCGGGCCAGCAGGTTGGTGGTCTCCAGGAAGTTGGTGACCACCGTCAGCGGGGTGATGCCGCCCAGGCGGCGGGCCAGCGCCAGGGTGGTGGTGGAGTCGTCGAGCATCACCGCCATGCCGGGCTCCACCAGTTCGGCGGCCTTGGCGGCGATCGCGTCCTTGGCGGGCCGCATCGACTTCATGCGGTAGGCGACGTTGCTCTCGAACACGCCGGAGGGCTGCGCGGTGACGCCGCCCCGGTACTTGCGGACGATGCCCTGCCGCTCCAGGTCGTCGAGGTCGCGGTGGATCGTCATGAGGCTCACGCCGAACCGCTCGGCCAGGTCCCCGGCGGTGACCGAGCCCGCGGACAGCACATGGTCGGCGATGGCCTGGCGGCGCGCGTCCGGCCCGCGCCGGCCGCTGATCTCCTTCGTCATGCTGCGATCCTCTCGCGGCCGCCCGCCGGGGACCGGCGATCCGCCGCCCGCACGGGCGATATCAACGTCCGTGATCTTAACAACCATCACCTCAGGTCGATCGAGCTTGTCGCACCGGAACCCACCACGTCAACCCCGTCTCGGCGTCCGCGTAGCCCCATTGGAGCGATAACAAGGGGTTGTTACGATGCTCTGGCGCTATAAGTTAACATCCCAGAACGATAAAACTAGGGGGAGTGCTGTGCGAACTGGCGCGTCCGGACCGGTGTGGGTCGGCGTGGACGTCGGAACCCAGGGGGTGCGGGCGCTCGCCGTCACCGCCGACGGCCGGGTGGCGGGCCGCGGGTCGGCCCCCCTCGCCGGGCGGCGCGACGGCGCGCGGCACGAGCAGCGGCCCGCCGACTGGTGGACGGCCGTCACCCTCGCCCTCCGGGAGGCGCTGCGCGACCGGCCCCCGGAGGCGGTGCGGGGCGTGGCGGTGTGCTCCACCTCCGGCACCGTGCTCCTCACCGACCGGGACGGGCGGCCGCTGACCGGCGGGCTCATGTACGACGACGCACGGGCGTCCGCCGAGGCCCGCCGCGCGCAGGAGGCGGGCGCCGAGCTGTGGGAGCGGCTCGGGCACCGCATCCAGCCGTCCTGGGCGCTGGCGAAGGTGCTCTGGCTGGCGCGCACGCGGCCCGGCGGCCTCGCCGGCGCCCGCCTCGCCCACCAGGCCGACCTGGTCACCTCCCATCTGGTCGGGACGCCGGTCGCCACCGACTCCAGCCACGCGCTCAAGACCGGCTACGACCTCCTCGGCGAGCGGTGGCCGCGCGACCTGCACGACCGGCTCGGACTGCCCGCCGCCCTGTTCCCCGAGGTCGTCCGGCCCGGGACGGTGCTCGGCGAGGTCGGGGCGCGGGCCGCCGCGGAGACCGGGCTGGCGGCGGGCACGCCGGTGGTCGCGGGCATGACCGACGGGTGCGCCGCGCAGCTCGGCTCGGGCGCCCTGCAGGTCGGCCGGTGGAACTCGGTGCTCGGCACGACCCTGGTCCTCAAGGGCGTGTCGGACGCGCCCGTCCGCGACCCGGCCGGGGTCATGTACAGCCACCGCGCGCCGGACGGGGCCTGGCTGCCCGGCGGCGCGTCCAGCGTGGGCGGCGGCGTCCTCGCGGGCGTCGCGGACCTGCCCCGGCTGGACGCTTTGGCCGCCCGCCACGAGCCGTCGAGCGCGGTCGCCTACCCGCTGGTCTCGCCCGGCGAGCGGTTCCCGTTCCTCGCGCCGCAGGCGGAGGGCTTCATGCTCGGCACGCCCCGCGACGAGGGCGACCGGCACGCGGCCCTCCTCCAGGGCGTCGCGCTGGTCGAGCGGCTGGCGCTGGCCTACGTGCGCGGGCTCGGCGCCGCCGTCGAGGGGCCGGTGACCTTCACCGGCGGCGCGGTGCGCAGCGACTACTGGAGCCGGCTCCGCGCGGACGTCCTCGGCCGCCCGGCCCGGATCCCCGAGCACGCCGACGCCGCGCTCGGCATGGCGGTCCTCGCCGCCTACGGCACCGAGCCGGGGCGCTCGCCGGCCGAGGTCGCCGAGTCGATGGTGCGGATCCGCACGGTCGTCGAGCCGCGCCCCGGCATGGCCGAGCGCTTCGCCGTCCCGTTCCGGCGGCTCGTCGACGAACTGGAGCGCCGCGGCTGGCTACCCTCCGAGGCGGCCGCCCACGCACGGGAGCACGGGTAGCGGACATGGGGCAGAGCATGGGGGAGAAGAGCGTGAGCACCACCTTGTACGTCGTCCGGCACGGCGAGACCGAGTGGCACGCGGAGAACCGGTACGCGGGCGTCAGCGACGTCGGGCTCACCGAGACGGGCCGGGAGCAGGCCGAGCGGCTCGGCCGGTGGGCGGCAGGAGCCGGCGTGGACGTCGTGTGGGCCTCGCCGCTGCGCCGGGCGCGGGCGACGGCGGCCCCGGCGGCGGCCGCCCTCGGGCGGACGCTCGCGATAGACGGCGACCTGGCCGAGGTCGACTTCGGCGCCGCCGAGGGCCGCACCCTGGCCGAGCTGGCGCCGGCGGAGGTGGCGGCCTTCCGCGCCGACCCGGTGCGCGGGGCGTTCCCGGGGGCCGAGGACCCGCGCAAGGCCGTCGAGCGCGGGACGGCGGTGCTGCGCCGCATCGCCGCCCGGCACTCGGGCGAGCGGGTCCTCGTGGTGACCCACAACACGCTGCTGCGGCTGACGCTGTGCGGGCTGCTCGGCATCGCGCCGTCCGCGTACCGCACGGTGTTTCCGCAGGTCCGCAACTGCGCGGTGACCGAGCTGCGGGTGACCGGCGGCACCGCGGCCCTCATGGCCTACAACGTGCCCACCGGGTAGCCACGCCGGGTCGGGAACGGGAAGATGGTCCGGTGACGCTCCTTTTGACCCGTTCGGACCTCGAAGCGCTGCTCGACCCCGCCGCGTGCCTCGACGCGCTGCGCCGCGGCTTCACCGCCGCCTCGGACGGGACGCCCGCGCACCGGACGGTCGCGAAGCTGCCGGGCCAGGGCACCGCGACGGCGCTGCTGCCGGGCCTGGTCCAGGACATCCCCGCCTACACGGTGAAGGTCAACGCCAAGTTCCCCGGGAGCCGTCCCGCGCTGCGCGGCGTCGTCTGCCTGCACGACCTCGGCACGGGCGAGCTGCTGGCGCAGCTGGACTCGGCCACCGTGACCGCGTGGCGCACCGGCCTCGCCGCCGCGCTCGGCACCCACGCGCTGGCCCGCTTGGACGCCGGCACTGTCGCGGTCATCGGCGCGGGGGCGCAGTCCGAGCTGGTCATGCGCGGCCTGGCGGAGCTGCGGGAGGTGAGCGGCCTCACCGTGTGCGACCTGGACGCCGGCCGCGCCGCCGCCTTCGCCGAGCGGCACGGCGCCCGGCTCGGCGTGCCGGCGGGCGTCGCCGCCGACCCGCGCGACGCCGTCCGGGACGCCGGGATCGTCGTCATGGCGACCTGGGCGCGCCGCCCCCTCCTGCACGCCGCCGACGTGGCGCGCGGCACCCACCTCACCTCGCTCGGCGCGGACGAGCCGGGCAAGGCCGAGCTGGGCGCCGACCTGCTGGAGGGCGCCCGGGTGGTCGTCGACGACGTCCCGCTCGCGGTCGAGATGGGCGTGCTCGCCGGCGCGGGCCTGGACGTCAAGCACGCCGCCGGGACGCTCCGCGACCTGCTGCGCGGCGAGGTGCCCGGCCGGGTGAGGCGCGGCGAGGTCACCGTGTACGCGCCGGTCGGGCTGCCGTGGCAGGACCTCGCGCTGAGCTGGGCGGCCTACCGCGCGGCCCGCGCCGCCGGCGCCGGCATGGAGTTCGACTTCCTCCACTGATCAGGTGTGTGCCGGAGATTTCGCGGAATACACCACCGTGGAATGCTCTATCCGTATCTATCCGTATCTATCCGGTTCTTTACAATGACGCCATGAATAGTGTTGACTCCACTCGGTTAGAAGATGGCCGCCTTCCGTCAAGGTGACTCGATGGAACCTCTTTTTCGCGCTGTCCGTATACCCCGATTACCCGCACGGCCCCCTCCGTGCGCGGCGACTTCGAATGGCGTTCAGTAATGACGTTTTTCCAGGGCCACTGTGGGTGGCTGGCCAATGGAGACGAAAATGATTCGGATTCTTCTCGCCGAGGGGGCACCCCTCCTCCGCGGCGGGCTGGTCGCGATGTTCGAAGGGGTGAGAGACCTCGACGTCGTCGCCGCGATCGGCTGCGGCGACCAGGTCCTGCGCACCGCGCGCAGTCAGCGGCCCGACGTCGCCCTCATCGACGTCGGGCTCCCCGGACTGGACGGCTTCACCGCGGCCCGCGCGCTGCGCGAGGCCGTCCCCGAATGCAGCACCGTCCTGCTGGCCGGCCGCCGCCGCACCGGCGACCTGCGGCGCACGGTGGCGGCGCGCGCGTCCGGCCTGGTGCTGAAGAGCACCTCGCCCGGCGACCTGGTGGACGCGATCCGGCGGGCGGCGGGAGGCGCCCGCGTCATCGACCCCGACATGGCCTTCACCGAACTGGGCTCCGCGCAGAGCCCGCTCACCGAGCGCGAGATCGAGGTGCTCGCGCTCGCCTCACGCGGCGCCTCCGCCGCGCAGATCGCCGAGGACCTCGTCCTGACGATCGGCACCGTCCGCAACCACCTGTCCCGCATCAACCGCAAGATCGGCGCCCAGAACCGGGTGCAGGCCATCCGGATCGCCGAGGAGGCCGGATGGCTGTGAGCCCGCCTCCCACCGCCCGATGAGGTCCCGGTAGAGCGGGCACACGGCGGGCAGGTCGGCGTGCCGGCCGAGGTACGGGCGGGTCCCGTCCAGGACGAGGACGCGGCGCGCGCGCACGGCGGAACTGATCCGATGGGCGATGACGATCAGTGTGCCGCCGCGCCGCGCGAACGCCTCCTCCGCCCGTGCCTCGGCGGCGGCGTCCAGCCGGTAGGCGGCCTCGTCCAGGATGACGAGCGGCTGCGGCGCGAGGTAGGCCCGGCACAGCGCGATGAGCTGCCGGTCCGCCTCCGCCAGCGCGCCCGACTCCAGCCGCGCGCCGAGGCCGCCGAGGTCCCGGACGAGGCCCGCGGCGCCGAGCGCGTCCACCGCCCGGCCGACCTCCTCCGGCCCGGCCTCCGGCGCGTAGTAGGCGAGGTTGTCGTGCAGGGAGCCGCTGAACACGTACGCCTCCTGCGGGATCAGCACCCGCCCGGCCGGATCGCCCGCCGCCCGCCCCGCCACGAGCACCTCGCCCTCGCCCGGTGCGGCGAGGCCCGCGATCAGCGCCGCCAGCGTCGACTTCCCGATACCGCTCGGCCCCACCACCGCCAGATGGTCGCCCTGCGGCACGACCAGGTCGAGGCCCTCGATCACCGGCCGCGCGCCGGGCCCGTAGGCGAACGTCACCCCGCGCAGCTCCACCGCGGGCGCCCCGGCGACGGCCGGGGCGCGCGGCGGCTCCACCGCCTCGGGCGCGCTCGTCTCCAGGATGCGCCCAAGCGTCACCGCCAGCCGCAGCCCGCTGCCGCCCATGCCCTGCACGAGCGTCCGCAGCGCGGGCTGGAGCCCGTGCAGAACGTACGTCAGCGCGCCGATGACCGTCCCCGGCGTGGCCCCGCGCCGCATCAGCCACGGCGCCGCCGCCAGGACGAGCAGCAGCGGCAGCCATCCGCTCACCGCCAGGGACACCGCCCGCAGCGCCGCGAACCGCGCCACCGCGCGCCCGGCCGCCGCCTGCGCCTCCACCGCCGCGCCGAGCTCCGCCTCCAGCGCCTCCTCGCCGCCGCACGCCACGGCGTCCCGCAGCCCCTCGGCCAGCGCCGCCGTCCGCTCGGCGATGTCCTCCTCGCCGACCACGAGCGCCCGCTGCCGGACGGCCGCCGCCCCGAACAGCGCCCCGAACAGGACCAGCCCCAGCACCAGCGGCGGCAGCACCAGGAGCACCACCTCCGGCATCATCGCCAGCAGCCCGAGCAGTGCCGCGCCCGCCGAGAACACGAAACCGCGCGCCACGACGAGCAGCCCGCCGAACGTGTCCCGGATGATCTCCACCTGGTGCGTGAGCCGCGCCACGGCCCCGGTGTCGGGCCGACCTCGCAGCGACCGGTGCAGCGCCCCGGCTGTGACGCGCCGCACCAGGTCGTCCCGGAACGGCTCCACGATCGCCGCCAGCGCCGGGTACAGCCGCCGGCTCCCGACCGCGCCCGCGCAGGCCGCCGCCGCGAGCATGCCGAGCCACGCCAGGGCGTCGCGGGTCCGGCCCGTCCGGAACGCGTCGACCGCCTGCCCGACGGCCAGCCCGAACAGCGCCGTCGGCGCCACCTCGACCACCGACCACGCGCAGGCCCGCGCCACCGCCCGCCGCCGCGCCCGGAGCACCTCCCCGACCGTCCTCCACAGGACCCGCGCCGCCTCCCGCCTGCCGTTCACCGCGGTTCCTCGGGGGCGGTGAAGACGGCGCGGTAGTCGGGGTCGCGCCAGAGGTCGGCGTGCGGGGCCAGGGCGCGGAGGCGGCCGTCGTCCAGCCAGGCGACCAGGTCGGCGCGGGCGGCGGTGGACGCGCGCTGCGCGATGATCAGGCGGGTGCGGCCGGCGAAGCGGGTCAGGACGGCGTCGGTGATCTCCATCTCGGTGACGGTGTCGAGGCTGGAGGTGGCGTCGTCCAGGACGAGGACGCGGCCCGCGTGCGCGAAGGCGCGGGCGAGGCCCACGCGCTGCAGTTCGCCGCCCGACATCGGCGCGTCCGCGAGGGGCGTGGCGTAGCCGGCGGGCAGCCGGCGGATGAAGCCGTCGGCGCGCGCGGCCCGCACGGACTCGCGCAGCCACGCGTCCGGCGGGCGGGACGGGCCGAACGCGAGCGCGTCCCCGACCGTCGCGCCGAACAGCGCGGGCCGGGCGAACGCGTAGCCGATCTCGCGCCGCAGCGCGGACCGGCTGAGGCGGGGGAGCGGCACGCCGTCCAGCAGGACCTCGCCCCGGTCGGGGTCGGCGAGGCGCCCGGCGAGCGCGGCGAGGCCGGAGCCGGCGCGGCCGACGACGGCCACGGCCCGGCCGCCGGGGACGGTGAGGTCGAGGCCGTCCAGCGCGCCGCGCGCGGTGACGCCGCGGAACTCCAGGCGGCCGGGGCCGGGCGGCGCGCACTCCGGGCCGTGCGCGGGCGCGGGCAGTGCCAGGATCTCGGCGGCGCGGCGCGCGCCGGCGCGGGCGCGGGCGAGCCGCAGCACCTGGGTGAGGACGGGCCCGAACCCGGCGGCGAGCCCCGCGTACTGGACGGCCGCGACCAGCTCGCCCGGCGTGATGCGGCCCGCCGCCAGTTCCGCACCGGCGGCGCCGACCGCCGCGATCTGGAGCAGCAGCAGCGCCAGCAGGCCCCGCGCGGCGACCCCGCCTTGGACGCGCCACATCGTCTCGCCCTCGGCGCGGAGCCGGGGAAGGGGGTCCAGGATGCGCGCCGTCTCCCGCCCGGCGGTGCCGGCGGCGGCGATGGTGCGGGCGCCGCCGAGCGCCTCGGCGAGGCGGCCCGCGATCGTGCCCTGCACGGCCAGGTAGCGGGTCGCGGACGCGGTGATGTCGCGGACGAACGCCCGCATCAGCAGCGCCACCGCGGGCAGCGCGGCCCCGACCGCCGCCGCGAGGCGCCAGTCGATGAGGGCGAGCGCGGCGAGCGCGCCGGCGGCGGGCAGCAGCCCGGCGGCGGCCTCGGGCGCGGCGGCGGGCGCGACCCCCGCCTCGGCGGCGCCGCCGACCGCCCGTCCCGCCACGTCGCCCGGCGGGACGCGCAGCGCCGGCCCGACGGCGAGCAGGTGCCGGACGAGGGCGTGCCGGATCCAGGCCGTCGCGCGGGCGGCGGCACTGCCGGCCGCCAGCTCCGACAGCACCTCGGCGGCGGCGGACACCGCGACGAGCGCGGCGCACGGCCACAGCGCGGCGGTCGCGGGGGGACCGCCGGGCGGGACCGCGTCGACGGCGCGGGCCAGCGCGAACGGCAGCAGCAGCGCCGCCGCCGCGTCCGCCAGCGCCGCCGCGGCGACGAGCGCCGTCCAGCCGCGGGCGCGCCCGGCGGCGCGCAGCAGGAGCCGGTCCGGGCCGGGGGATGCGGTCATGGTCGCCTCCATGCCGAGGGCGGGGGGGGGGGGGGGGGGGGGGGGGGGGGGGGGGGGGGGGGGGGCGGGGCGGCGGGGGCGCGGGGGGGGGGGGGGGGGCGGTGGGGGA
>NZ_JBICUA010000003.1:515156-588137 GCF_043197915.1 Actinomadura geliboluensis
ATTCCCTGAAGGTCGAGAAGCGCCATGTCTTCACCTCCTTTCGGGCTGGGTAGAGGTGGCCACCGCGGGGGTTCCCGCGAGGGGTCGGTGGGCCGTTCCGAGGAACGGCAGCCCGGCCGGCGGCGCGTGCAGGGCCGCGCCGAGCGCGAGCAGCACGCCGGCGGTCCCGGTCGCCAGGTCCATCGACAGCCGGTACATGTGCTCGCCGGGCATCGCCAGGCCGCCGCCGTAGGGGAGGGCGTGCCAGGCCAGGTCGCGGACGTGCCCCGCCACGCGCGGGTCGTCGCGGTCGTGCCGGGCCAGGTAGAGCAGCATCCCGGCGCGCCCGCTGAACAGGCTCGGCTGCGCGTAGTAGCGCGACATCGCGGCGACGCGGACGGCGCGCCGGGCCGTCTCGAACTCCTCGTCCGGGCGGTGCGCGAGGTACTCGTCCAGGACGAGGCCGATGCCGACGCTGCCGCGCGCGAGGTAGGGCAGCACCCGGCTGCCCTGGTCGACGTGCAGCGCGCCGTTGCGGTCGGTGACGCAGGCGGCGAGGTCGCGGCGCAGCGCGGCGGCGGCGAGGTCCAGCAGCGCGGGGTCGCCCGCGCGCTCGTACGCCCGGACGAGCATCAGCGCCGCGCCCGCGCCGCCGTGCATGAGGCCGGGCCGGGGGCTGCGCCCGTCCGGTGCCCGTTCCGCGACGATCGCGAGCGCGCGGCGGGCCGCGTCGCGCAGGTCCGCGTCGCCGGTCGCGCCGGCCAGGTCGTCGAGGACGAGCGCGAACCCGGGCAGCCCGCCGTAGAGGTCGTCGCCGAGCCGCTCCCATCTCTCGTTCAGGCAGTGGTCGACGGCGGCGCGCGCGGCGTCCGCGTGGCCGAGGCGGGCCAGCACGTGGGCGGCGCCCATCAGCCCGTCGTACAGGCCGAGCCCGGTGCCGCGCCGGGGGTCGGCGGCACGCTCGGCCAGCCATTCCTCGTGCGCCGGGTAGCGGCCCGCGCCGGTCGCGTCCAGCGCGTACAGGACGCCGGCGGCGCCGTGCGCCAGCCCGAGGGACGCCCCGGAGAACTGCTCCACGTCACCGGGGAACAGCCGGTCGGGGCGGTCGGGCGTGGCACTCGCCAGGACGGCCCGCGACAGGGCCTCCCGGGCGCGGTCCCAGCCGGGCGCGTCCGGGACGAACGCGGGCGCCGGCGCCGGCTCGACGTCCCGCGCGATCTCCGCGACCGCCTCGTCCAGCCACGCGCGCGGCACCGGGAAGTTCTCGGCGATCATGTCGGCGAGCTGCCGCGCCTTGCCCCGGTCGATGACGAACAGCGTGGTCAGCGGGACGAACAGGGCCAGCCGCAGGCACGCCAGGCTGTACCGGTCGACGGCGGTGCCGCGCCGGTCGGGCGGGGCGAGGAACGCCGGGTTGGCGAGTGTCTGCCGGCCGCCGGCGGACGCGGGCGCCGCCGTCTCGAAGTCGATCAGCGCGACCGAGTCGTCCGGGCGGACCATCACGTTGAACATGTGCAGGTCGTTGAAGGCGACGCCGCGCTCGTGGATCGCGTTCAGCACGCGTTCCACCCCCGCGTGGACGCGCAGCGCCCACGCCGTGTACTCGGCGGTCCGGGCCGGATCCGGGTCGGGATCGAGCATCGGATGCCGTTCGGCGAAGAACGTGTTGAGGGTGCGCCCCTCGATGAACTCCTGGACGAGGAAATGGTGCTCGCCGAGCGCGAACCAGTCGAGCGCCGCGGGCACCCCGTCGATTCCGCCGAGTTTCCGGAGGACGTCGCGTTCGCGTTCCAGCCGGGTGACCGCGTCGGCGCCGTCGGCGGCGAGCCCGGCGTGCGGGCGCCCTTCCTTCAGGACGACCTTCATGCCGCTGCGGGTGTCCACCGCCTGGTAGACGCCGCCGCCGTTGGAGAAATGCAGCGCCTTTTCGATGCGGTACGGAAGGTCGGTCGTCGTGGTGGCGCCGCGCGCCTTGAGGTGCGGTTCCAGACAGGCCGGCAGGCGCACCCATTCGGGGACGGTGAACACGGGCTCGCGCCGGTCGGGCACCAGTTCCCCGGCGCCGTTCTCCAGCGCGGGCACGAGCCTGCCCTGCTCGTCCAGGCACCGCCGCTCGGCGAACCCGCCGTACCGCACGTGCAGGGGGCCGGCGCCGATGCGCAGGTCACTGAGGATGTAGGGGCCGGGCAGGCCGTCCACCAGGGCGCCGAGCCCGGCCAGCACGCGCTCCAGTTCGCGCTCGTCCTCAGGGTAGACCGTGACGAGCTTCCCGCTGGCGCCGCGCGGCGCGTACTTGGCGTTCCGCGTCCGCAGCGTCGCCGGGCCGCGCAGGTGCTTGAACTCGACGCCCGCCTCGACGCAGTACTCCCACGTCCGGGAGAGGACGTCCCCGGCGCTTTCCGCGCAGCCGCTCACGTGGACTTTCCAGCCCTGCGCCGGAGTGCGCTGGACGGGCGGGACATAAACGACCCATTCGTCGCCGAAGATCTGCTCCCAGCTGCCCGGAAGGGGGCGGTGGGCGATGTCGAAATCGGTTTTCCGGGTGACCGGGGGAGCGTCGTAGAACACCTCGTCCGCGAGGCAGTAAAGCTCGTACCCCTTGTCCACGCCAGGATTTCCTTCCGCCCGGGCCCGCCGTCGGCGCGCTCTGTGGAAAAGAATGGCAAGGCGGCGGCGCGGCGCCTAGTACCGGAAATAACGAATGACCCGTGAAGATCTACCGGCCGCCGGCACGCGCCCGTCACCGGACCGCCGCGCGGACGGCGTATTGAAACACGTTCTACTTTCTGCGTAGGCTGTGCCCGCAGCGACGCGACGGCCCGGAGGTGACGCCGGTGATCGGTGACAGGTTCCGCATCGACGGCCGGGCGGCGGTCGTCACCGGCGCCGGGCGCGGCATCGGCGCGGCCACCGCGGTCGCGCTCGCCGAGGCCGGCGCCGACGTGGCGATCTCCGCCCGCACCGAGGAGCAGCTCCGCGAGGTCGCCGCGCGGATCGAGGCGGCGGGGCGCCGCGCGCTGGTCGTCCCGGCCGACCTCAGCGACCCCGATACCGCCGCGGACCTCGCCGGACGCGCCGCCGCGGAGTTCGGCCGCCTCGACATCGTGGTGAACAACATGGGCGGCGCCATGCCCGCCCCCTTCATGGACACCAAGCCCCGGCACCTGGAGAAGGCGTTCCGCTTCAACGTCGCCACCGCGCACGCGCTGACCCGCGCCGCCGTCCCGCACCTCCTGGAGTCCGGGGGCGGCAGCGTCGTCAACATCTCCTCCGCCGTCGGGCGCATCGCGGGCCGCGGCTACCTCGCCTACGGCAGCGCCAAGGCCGCGCTCGCCCACTACACCCGGCTCGCCGCGTTCGACCTGGCGCCGCGCGTCCGCGTCAACGCGATCGCCGTCGGCTCCGTCGCGACGTCCGCGCTCGACATCGTCATGACCGACGACGGGCTGCGCGCCGAGATGGAGCGCATGACCCCGCTGCGCCGCGTCGGCGACCCCGAGGACGTCGCCGCCGCCGTCCTCTACCTCGCCTCGCCCGCCTCCGCCTACGTCACCGGCAGCGTGCTGCGCGTGGACGGCGGCATCGACACCCCCAACCTCGACCTCCACCTGGAGGACCTGTGACACCTGGCGGACCTGTGACCCACCGCGTCGTCCTCTGGAGCACCGGCAACGTCGGCCGGCACGCCATCGCCGGCATCGACGCCCGCCCCGACCTCGAACTCGCCGGCGTCTGGACGTCCACCCCCGCCAAGGAGGGCCGGGACGCGGGCGAGCTCGCGGGCCTCGGCCGCGACCTCGGCGTCACCGCCACCGGCGACGCCGACGCGCTGCTCGCCCTGCGCCCCGACTGCGTCGTCTACACCTCGATGGCCGACGTCCGGCTGATGGAGGCGATCGACGACCTGTGCCGCATCCTGCGCGCCGGCGTCAATGTCGTGTCGAGCAGCCCGGTTTTCCTGCAGTTCCCGGACGGTGTCGTCCCGGCCGAGATGTCCGACCCGGTGCGGGCGGCCGCCGCCGCGGGCAACGCCTCGATCTTCGTCAACGGCATCGACCCCGGCTTCGCCAACGACGTGCTGCCGCTCGCCGTCACCGGCATCAGCGAGCGCATCGACCAGGTCCGCTGCATGGAGATCCTCAACTACGCCACCTACGACCAGGGCACGGTCCTGTTCGACATCATGGGCTTCGGCCGCTCCCTGGACGAGACGCCGATGCTGCTCCAGCCCGGCGTCCTGACGATGGCGTGGGGGAGCGTCGTCCGGCAGCTCGCCGCCGGCCTCGGCGTCGAGCTGGACGGGATCGCCGAGAGCCACACCCGGCTGCCCGCCCCCGACGCCTTCGACGTCTCCGCCGGGACGATCGCGAAGGGCACCGCCGCCGCGCTGCGCTTCGAGGTGCGCGGCATGCGCGGCGGCGACGCCGTCGTCGTGCTGGAGCACGTCACCCGGCTCCGCGACGACCTCGCCCCGGACTGGCCGCAGCCGTCCGGGGCGGGCTGCTACCGGGTCGAGGTCCGCGGCGAGCCGGACTACACCGTCGACCTGCGGCTGCTCGGCACGGACGGCGACCACAACACCGCCGGGCTGAAGGCGACCGCGATGCGGCTCGTCAACGCCGTCCCCGCCGTCGTCGCGGCGCCCCCCGGCCTGCTCACCGCGCTCGACCTGCCGCTGATCCCCGGCCGCGGCCTGCTCTAGCCGGCGCGGGGGCCGCCCGCCCTAGAGGCCGATCGCGTGGAGCACCGGCACGAGCTGCTCCTCCTCCCGGTCGAGGTGCGCCTCCAGCGCGGCGGTGAGCCGCTCGACCTCGGCGAGGAGCGTCGCCGGGTCGCCGCCGTCGAGGGCGCGGCGCAGCTCCGCCAGCAGCCCCTTGATCGCCTCGTGCTCGCCGCCCAGCCGCGCCAGCACCGGCGCCAGCTCCGGATGCCGCCGCGCCACGAGCGGGAACATCTGCTGGTCCTCGCCCATGTGGTGGTTGCCGAGGCCCTCGCACAGGGTCAGGCAGTTGATCCGCAGCTGCGCCCCCACACCAGCCGTCCCGGACGCGGCGACCTCCCCGCGGATCAACCGGAGCTCCCGCCGGAACGCGTCGTGCACCGCGATGAGCATCGCGCTCGGCGTCGCGGGCCCGCCGGGCGGCCCGGCGGCCACCGGGACGAGGGCGACGACGGGCAGCGTCCGCCCCGACTTCGCCTCGTACTCGCCCCACCCGGGATCGGACTCGACGGCCCGCGCGAACGCGGCGTCGCGCTCGGCCCCCGCCAGGACGACGGCGTCCGCCTCGTAGGTGAAGGCGCCGCTCTCGACCGTGACGCGCGGGTTCGCGACCAGGTTGCGGAACCACGCCGGGTGCTCGGGCGCGCCCCCGGCCGAGGCGATGACGAGGACGCGACCGCCCTCGTCCGGCAGGTAGCCGAGCGGTGTCGTGCGCCGCAGGCCCGACCGGGCCCCGGTGGTGGTCAGCAGGAGGAGCCGCCCGTCCTCGAACATCCCGCCGACCCGGCCGCCGCCCGCGCGGAACTCCTCGATGACCTGCCTGTTGAAATCCATGTGTCTCCTGAATCTGTTTTCGGGCATGGCGAATCGGCCATGGAAACGCCGTGCGCCATGGCTGGAAGAATGGTGGATGAAGGCATGCCGAAGGCACGGGCATGCCCGTTGACGTCACGCGACGCGCGTGCGGAGGAAGAAGAGGAAACGCGAAGAGCGGAGGCGGGCCGCGTGCCCGCGCCGGCCTCACTCGGAGGCCGGGAACCTCACTCGCTCGTGGCCAATGGCCGACCCGGCAGTCACGAATCGCACATTACCGCCACCGTCAATGCGGTGCAAGATCGGCCGAATCCGGGTGCGGGCGAAATTCGAAGAGGCGCCGGGTCACAGCCCTTCGCGGTGGGCGACGGCGGCGGCCTGGGTGCGGCTCGTGACGTCCAGCTTCGCGAGGATGTTGGAGACGTGCACGCTCGCGGTCTTCGGCGAGATGAACAGCGCCGCCGCGATCTCCCGGTTGTTGCGCCCCTCGGCGACGAGCTTCAGCACCTCGCGCTCGCGGGCGGTGAGGGACGCCAGCGGCCCGGACGCCGCGGCCGCCGCCGGGCGGCCCGGGTCCAGCCGGGCGCGGGCGCCGAGGTCGCGCAGCGCCGCGAGCAGCGGCCGCGCCTCCAGGCGCTCGGCGGTCGCGACGGCCTTGCGCCACTGCGCGGCGGCGGCCTCCCGGTCGCCGTTCTCGGCCAGCGCCTCCGCCAGCCGCCAGCGGGACCGCGCCACCTCGTAGACGAAACCGCCGTCGGGGTCGCCGTAGGTGAACAGGTCGGCGGACTCGCGCCACAGCGCGGCGTCGTGGACGCCGTCCACGCGGCGGCGCTCGGCCTCGGCGCGCGCCACCCACGCCCGGCCCTCGAACCCGAGCCAGTGCCGGCGCTCGCCCTCCTCGGTGAACTCGGCGGCCCGCCGCGCCCGCCGCAGCAGCTCGTCGCCGGCCTCCGCCGCCCGCCGGACGGCCCCGCCGTCGCCGGCGGCGCGGGCCCGCGCCGCCAGCTCGGCGTGGGCCCACAGCCCCGTCGCGGCGATGCGGATGAACGGCGCGCCGGCGCCGTAGAGCGTCGGCGAGATGGCGTCGACATGGGCGAGGACGGCCTGCGGGTCGTCCCGCCACAGGGCGTGCTCGGCGGCGAGGCCGCGCCCGATGTAGTTGGCGAGCTGGTCCTCATGCCACAGTGGAGCGATCCAACGCAGCCGCTCGTCGACGACCGGCAGCCCCTGCGCGACCTCGATGAACAGCGCGTACGCCGAGACCTGCGCCTCGTGGGGCCGGACGACCTGGAGCGGGAAGCCGGCCGCGATCCGGCCCGCCTCCGCCCAGTCCCCGGTCGTGTAGCGGACGAGGTACCGCAGGGTCCGCAGGGCGCTGCCGAACATGCTCCACTCGACGCCGCTGTCCAGCACGACCCGGACGCCCTCGTCGGTCGCCGCCGCGGCGCCCGCGAGGTCGCCGCGGTCGAACTTCGTCCGGGCGTACTGGAACCGGGCGCGCAGCGCCGCCTGCGGGCTGTCGCCGGCGGTGTCGGCGAGGTCGCGGGCCCGCGCGAACAGCTCGGCGACGCCGCTGTCGGCCTCGCGCGACTCCCGGTAGAGGCCGAGCGTGACCAGCAGCGCGGCCTCGGCGCCGGGCGTGCCGGCCTCGCGCGCGTACGCGGCGGCCTTCTCCGCCAGCGCGGGCATCTCGCCGTCCGGGTCCAGGTAGAGCAGCGTCCGGGCGTAGGTGGCGAGGGCCCAGGCGCGATCGGTGCTCGGCGGGTCGGGGGGCAGCATCCGCACCGCCTCCCGCGCCATCGCCCGCCCCTCCGCCAGCTCGTCGAGGTCGACCATGTACCCCGCGAGGTGCTCGCGGATCACCGAGCCGAGGGCGGGGTCGGCCGGGTCGGCGGCGTCCAGGAGCCGGCGCAGCCGGTTCGCCGCCCGCCGCACCTCGCCGGCCCGCGCGGACGCCTGCGCCGCGGCCAGCGACAGCCGGACCCGGTCGGTGCCGGCGGCCTCCGCCGGGCCGGGCACGGCCTCCCACAGCTCCAGCGCCCGCTCGTAGTGCTCGAACGCCTCGGCGGGCGCGCCGAGCCGGTCGGCCTCCCGGCCCGCCCGGACCGACGCGGCGAACGCGGCCGGCAGGTCGTGGGCGGCGAGGCTGTGGTGGGCCAGTTCCGCCGCCGAGCCGCGCGTCCCGTCCGGGAGGCCGGCGAGGAGGCGGGCGAAGTCGGCGTGCAGCCGGGTCCGCTCGCCCGGCAGCAGGTCGGCGTAGACGGCCTCGCGCAGCAGCGCGTGCCGGAACGTGTACCCCGTCCCGGACGGGACGAGCAACTGGTGCGACACGACCTCGCGCAGCGCCTCGCCGGCCGCCGCCTCGTCCAGCCCGGACACTCGCCGCACCAGTTCGTCGTCGACCCGCCGGCCCGCGACCGCCGCGACCCGCACGACCCGCTGCCCGGCCTCCGACAGCCGCTCCACCCGCGACAGCAGCAGGTCGGCGAGGCCGGACGGCAGCTCCGCCGCCGTGTTCCGCAGGTCGGACCCGGCCGAGTACAGCTCGCCCGCGTAGAACGGGTTGCCCTCCGAGCGCCGGTGGACCCGGTCCACGACCTCGGCGGCCACCGGCGCGGATCCGCGCGACAGCTCCGCGAGGTAGTCGGCGGTCTCGCCCGGCCCGAACGGCGGCACCTCGATGCCGGTCACGTTCGGCAGCCGCAGCAGCTCCGCCACCACCGGCCGCAGCGGATGCCGCCGGTGCAGGTCGTCCGACCGGTAGGTGCCGACGAGGCAGACCCGCTCGCGCTGCAGGACGCGGCTGAGGAACGTCAGCAGGTGCCGGGTGGACCGGTCGGCCCAGTGCAGGTCTTCGAGGACGAGCAGGACGGGCCGGTCACGCCCCAGTTCGCCGAGCAGCCCGAGCACCGCCCCGAACAGCCGCTGCTGGCCGAGCTCCGACACGGCGCCGGGGTCGCCGTCGCCGTCCGGCATCAGGCTCCGCAGCACCGGCCGGGCGTCGAGCGCCGCGCGGACCTGCTCGGACTCCGGGGTGCCCGGCTGCGCGGCCGTCCACAGCGCGTCCGCGAGCGGCAGGTACGGCATGCTCTCGCCGAGCTCCGCGCACTGCCCGAGGAGCACGGTGCAGCCGTCGGCCCGCGCCGACCGGACCAGCGCCGACACCAGGTGCGTCTTGCCCACGCCCGCGTCGCCGCTGACCAGCACCACGCCGGCGCTGCCCGCGGCCGCCCGCGCCAGCGCGGCGGTGAGCTCCGCGAGCTCCGCCGCCCGGCCGATCAGCACCCCGTTCATGCCGTCGAGTATTCCAGCGGTCCGGACGTGCACGGGCCCCGGTTCCGGGGAGGGACACCGGGGCCCGCGAGACGGTGGGCGGCGGGGGACGGACGTCAGCCGACGAGCGCGGGGGTCTTGTCGGCCTCGTGCTCCGCCGTCTCCTCCTCGTCCGCCGGCTCGGGCTCGGGCGCGGGGAGCACCTTCAGGTAGGCGCGCAGCGTCTCGGCGGCGATCCGCTCCAGCGAGTAGCGGGAGCGGGCGCGGTCGGCGGCGGCGATCGAGTAGCCGTGCAGCGTCGTCTCCTCGGCCAGCAGGTGCCGGACGGCGCGGCCGATCACGACGGGCCGGCCCGCCGGGACGTGCAGCCCGGTGATGTGGTCGAGGACCTCGTCGGCGTTCCCGCCGGCCGGGGTCGCGACGACGGGCACGCCGCACGCCATGGCCTCCAGCGGCACCGACGGGCACGGCTCGTGCGGCGCGAGGCAGAGCACCAGGCTCGCGGTCCGCAGCAGCTTCGGCAGGTTCTTGTGCGGCAGCCGGCCGAGGAAGATCACCCGGTCGGCGACGTGCAGCTCCTTGGCGAGCAGGCGCAGCCGGTGCACGCCCTGGTCGCTCTCCAGGTCCTCGCGCTGCGGACCGCCGGCGACGGCCAGCTCGGCGTCCGGGACGTGCACGAGGGCGCGCAGCGCGGTGGCGACGTCCCCGGTCTCCAGGTCGTCGCACACCATCACCAGGCGGGGCCGGCCGCCGTGCGGCATCGCCGGGCCGACCTGGGCGAAGTGGTCGCCGTCCACGCCGTAGGGGACGACCGCGACCGACGGGCGCGGCACGCCCATCCGCACGACCTGCCCGGCCTCCTCGGCGTGCCCGGCGAGGACGAGGTCGGCGTCCCGCCCGATGGCCTTCTCCAGCCGGTCGCGGTGCGGGTGCACGCGGTGCCCGGCGCGGCGCTCGGTCGCGGCCACCCCGTGGTAGCTCTGCGCGAACGGGATGTCCAGCTCGCGCGCGACGGCGCAGGCGGCGAGGCCGCCGATCCAGCCGTGCGCGTGCACGATGTCGGGGCGCCCCGCACCGGACCAGCGCCGGCGCAGCCCGTCCGCGAAGTCGCGGATGTGCGCCAGCAGCTCCTCGTCCGGCAGCGGGCGGGCCGGCCCGGCGTCGAGGTGGACCAGGGTGGCGCCCGGCGCGAGCCTGGCCCGGCTGCGGGCGGCCTTGTCCTGGCGCCGCGCGTAGACCGTGACCTGGTTCGGCTCCCCGTCCGAGACGAGCGGGCGGGTGAGCGAGCGAGCGAGATCCCGGACGTGGATTGACTGCAGGTGTTCGCCGTCGAGGTCGGAGGCGGACACGAGTGCGATGTTGAGCGAGCGATGCATGACGGATCCTCCGGGACAACACAGGGGAAGCACGGAGGTATCTGCGTCGTAGACACCTGCTCGGCCAGTTTCATTTCCGCCCGCACTCACTGTCAAACCTGGCGAAACGGCATCGGGCCCGGCTCGACCCCATGAAAACACCACCGACCTGCGGGAATACTGGGTCAGATGAGTGACGAACCGATCTGGTACGTGGCCTACGGCTCGAACCTCTACCGGGAGAGGTTCCACTGCTACCTCGCCGGCGGGCGGCCCCGCGGCGCCGCCCGCCGCTACACCGGCTGCCGCGACCCCCGGCCCGCCCGCGCCGAGCAGTCGATCACGGTCCCCGGCGGGATCTACTTCGCGCACACGTCCCTGACCTGGGGCGGCGGGATGGCCTTCTACGACCCGGAGCTGCCGGGCCGCGCCGCCGCCCGCGCCTACCTGCTCACCCGCCGCCAGTTCTGCGACGTCCTGTCCCAGGAGATGCACGGCGACGCCGGAACCGACCACGACCTCTCCGAGGCGCTGGCGAGCGGCCGCCAGTGCCTCGGGCCCGGCCGCTACGAGACGGTCCTGAAGGTGGGCGAGCGGGCGGGCCGCCCGATGCTGACCTTCACCGCGCCCCGTCCCGCGCCGCCGAACGCGCCGACCGCCGCCTACCTGGCCATGCTCGGCAACGGCCTGCGGGAGGCCCACGGCTGGCCCGCCGCCCGCGCCGCGTCCTACCTGGCCGGGCGGCCCGGCGCCCGCGGCGCCTGGGCCCCCGGTGCCATCGCGGACCTGCTCCGCTAGGTTCCTGCCATGAACGTCGGTGACGTCGTTGACGATTTCGAGCTGCCCGACGAGACGGGCGAGCCCCGCACCCTGACCGGCCTCCTGGAGAAGGGGCCGGTGGTCCTGTTCTTCTACCCCGCCGCGCTGACCCCCGGCTGCACCGCCGAGGCGTGCCACTTCCGCGACCTGGTCGCCGAACTCGCCGAGGCGGGCGCCCACCCGGTCGGCGTCAGCGCCGACCCGGTCGCCAAGCAGAAGGAGTTCGCCGACCGGCACTCCCTCGGCTACCCGCTGCTGTCGGACCCGTCCGGCGAGGTCCGCGCCCGGTTCGGCGTCAAGCGCGGCGTGGCGCTGCTGCCCACCCGGCGCCAGACGTTCGTCATCGGCACCGACCGCCGCGTCCTCGCCGTGGTCAAGAGCGAGGTCCGCATGAACGTGCACGCCGACAAGGCCCTCGCCGCCCTCCGCGCCCGCTAGGGCCGCCGGGGGCCGCGCCCGTCAGGAGACGACCGGGAGCGTGATGGCGGACGGCCGGCCGGGGTCGTGGAAGATCTCCTGGTCGGCGGTGAGCATCTCGGTGGCGGTGCCGATGGGGGCGCCGGTGCCGGAGTTGCGGGCGACGCGCGGGTAGGCGCCGCTCGCGACCTGGACGCGGACGCGGTGGCCGCGGCGGAAGCGGTGCCCGGCGGGCCAGAGCTCGACGGCGACGCGGCGCACCCCGTCGGCGCCGGCCTCCGGGGTGCCGGGGACGAGCCGCCGCATGCCCTCGCAGAGGTTGAGCGACGCGCCGTCCGGGGTGACGTCGCAGAGCCGGACGACGAAGTCGGTGTGCTCCCGGTTCGAGCGGATGTGCAGGTCGGCGGTGACCGGGCCGATGATCTCCAGGTCGTCGTCCAGCACGGCCGAGGTGTAGGTGAGGACGTCCCGGCGGCGCTCCAGCCGCTTCTGGTCGGTGGACGGGCGGGTCTCCCCGAGCAGCGTCGGCCCGCCGAGGAACGGCGTCGGGTGGTTCGGGTCGTAGCGGTAGGCGTCGGGGTCGGACTCGGGCGGGGCGTCGGTCGACAGCGCCCCGGCGGGCTGCAGGTGCCAGCGCTCCTCGCGCATGCCGGGGACGGGCCAGTCGGGGAACTCGCGCCACTCGTCCGCGCCGGTGATGTAGAGCCGGACGGGGTTCTCCCGCAGCCCGGACGGGTCGTCGAGGAGGTGGGCGCGGAACCAGGCGATGGAGTCGGCGACCGAGCCGCGCATCATCCGCTGGTCGGCGTGGAACCAGGGGCCGATCGTCAGGTACGGGCGGCGGCCGGCGGCGCGCAGGGCCGCATAGTCCTTCATCTGCCAGGGCAGGAAGATGTCGTACCAGCCGCCCGTCATGTTCACCGGCGCGGTGACCTTCGACACGGTGGGGCTGAAGTCGCGCTTGTCCCAGAACGGGGTGTCGGGCCCGTTGACGAGGAGGTCCTGGAAGAAGCGCTGCTGCGCGCCGGTCGCGAGCCGGTCGAGCTCGGCGATCGGGCGCCCGGACAGGGTGGCGCGGCGGGCGCGGCGCGGCGACATGATGCCGGTCGTGATGCCGGAGAGGGAGTTCTTCATCCGCGCGGTCAGGTCGACCCAGATCAGCGCGGACTCCAGCGCGAAGGTGCCGCCGACGTTGACCGCGTCCCGGAACGTGGAGGCGGTGACCTGCATCGACAGGGCCTTCAGCTCCGGTCCGGCCTCGGCGGCGACGGCCCACTGCACGTAGCCGAGGTAGCTCGGGCCGTGCATGGCGAACGTCCCGCCGAACCAGGGCTGCGACTTCAGCCACTCGATGGTGGCGAGGCCGTCCTCGCGCTCGTCGAGGGCCTCGAAGACGCCGCCGGACCCGAAGCCGCCGCGGACGCTCTGCACCACCGCCTGGAACCCGTGGGAGGCGAACGCCTGCCCGCACATCAGCCCGAACGGGCCGCGCCGCCCGTAGGGGGACCGGACGAGCACGACGGGCGCCCCGTCGACGCCCACCGGGGCGTACCGGTCGGCCAGCAGCGTCACTCCGTCGGCGGCGGGGACGGCGAGGTCGCGCTCGACGGTCACCCGGTGGGGGCCGTTGCGCAGTCCCAGCGCCGTGACCCCCAGCCGGCGCATCATTCCCACGGCTACCACGTGATCGATCGTATCCGCCACATCCGGCGACCCCGCGGCCACATGTCCCGCGATACGCCGCGGAGCACACCGCGACTTCACTACGATCAGGACACGCAACTCGGCAAATCGGGATCTTACGGGCCGCATTCGGCCGGCTCGGCCGGTGCCGGCCCCCGTTGGGAGAGTTACACGCGTCATGGGTGACCTGGGCGACCTGAGCTGGACGCGCGTCATCGCCGCCGCCGTCGTGATGGCGGCGGCACTGGCGATCGCCGTCCTCCTGCGGCTGCTGACCGGGCGGCTGACCCGGCGGGCGGGCGACACCCGGTGGGCCTGGGACGACCTCGCCGCCCGCCTGATCCGCGACCTGGCGATGCCGCTCGCGGTGCTGCTCGGGCTGTGGACGGCGGCGAAGGTGCTGGAGCTGCCGCGCGGCACCCTGGACGTCACCGCCAAGATCCTCACCGCGGTGACGATCCTGGTGGTGTCGCTGGCACTGGCGCGGCTGATCGCCGCGTCGGTGACCTCGATCGCGCTGGCCCGGCAGGGCGTCGCCGCGAACGTCACGATCTTCGCGAACATCACCCGCGTGATCGTGCTCGGCGTCGGCGTCCTGGTGATGCTGCAGAGCATCGGGGTGTCCATCACGCCGCTGCTCGGCGCCCTGGGTGTCGGCGGTCTCGCGGTCGCGCTGGCCCTGCAGGACACGCTCGCCAACCTGTTCGCGGGCGTGCACGTCCTCGCGTCCAAGACGATCGAGCCTGGCGACTACATCAAGCTGGCCACCGGCCAGGAGGGCTACGTCGTCGACATCAACTGGCGCAACACCTCCATCCGGACGCTGTCCGACAACATCGAGGTCATCCCGAACCAGCGGTTCTCCGACACGATCCTCACCAACTACCACCGGCCCGCGCAGGACATGTCGGTCATGGTGTACGCGAAGGTGCCCTACGAGGTCGACCTCGACGCCGTGGAGGAGATGCTCGTCAAGGTCGGCCACGACGTCATGAACGACGTGCAGGGCGGCGTCGCCGACTGCAACGTCCTGGTGCGGTTCGACGACTTCAACGACGCCTCGGTGGGCTTCCACGTGATCCTGCGGTCCAGCGAGTTCGGCGACCAGTTCGCGATCAAGCACGAGTTCCTCAAGCGCCTGCACCGCACGCTCCGCGAGGAGGGCATCGCGCCGCCGTACTGGCACCACCGCGTGGTCGTGGACGAGCCGTCGCCCACCGCCGCGGCCGCCCGCGCCAACGGGATCGCGCCCCGCTGACTCACGCGGGCGGGGGCGCGACCTCGTCGAACCAGGCGAGGAGTTCGGCGTCGCCGAACATCCGCGCGGTCTCGGCGGCCGACGGCGAACCCGCCCGCGGGTCGGCGCCCGCGTCCAGCAGGGCCCGCACCACGGCCGTCTCCTTCTTGAACACCGCGCCCGTGAGGGGCCGCTGCCCGCGGTCGTTGGCGCGCTCGGGGTCGGCGCCGCGCGCGGCGAGGGCCCGGACGGTCTCCGGGTGGCCGTGGTACGCGGCGAGCATGAGGAGCGTGTCGCCCCGCTCGTTGGACAGGTTCACCGGCGCCCCGGCGTCCACGTAGCCGACGAGCCGCCCGGTGTCGCCGGCCCGCGCCAGGTCGAACAGCCGGTCGGCGAACGCGTCGCCCTCCGGGAAGGCGTCGGCGAGGACGCTGTCCGCGGTGAGCAGGCCGCCGAGGCTGTCCTCGCCGTAGGACAGCCGCTTCTCCAGCGCGACCAGCGCGCCGTCCTCGGGGAACGAGCAGAACCGCACGTCGTCGGCCAGCGACCGCATGATCAGCAGCCCGCGGCCGTGCTCGGCCGACGGGTCGGGCAGCGGGACGCGCCCGGCGTCGAACCCGGTGCCCGAGTCGATGACCTTGATGGTGCAGCGGCGGTCCTGGATGGTGGCGCGCACCGTGTAGCCGGTGCCGTGCTCGGCGTGCCTGATCACGTTGCTGCACGCCTCGGTCAGCATCATCTCGATGTCGTCCCGGATGTGGTCCTCGACCCCGAGGGCGGCGAGCGCCGCGTCCAGGAGCCTCCGCGTGGCCGGGACGCTCGCGGCGTCCCGGGGGAGCAGGAGATCCAGGCTGATTTCCACATCATCTCCGTCCGTCCCCCTGAATCGTGCCCTTTCGGTCGCGCTCAAACATGCGGGGGACGGCCGGGCCGTCACACCGGCTCGGTGGGGCGGGGCGCGTAGTCGTCCACGTACTCCTGGCCCGACAGCGCCTGGATCGCCTCCATGATCTCGTCGGTGACCTGCCGGGCGGCCTTGCCGCGCGGGACGCCCTCGTCCCGGCCCCGGAAGTCCATCGGCGGGCCGATGCGCAGCCCGATCCGGCCCGGCCGCGGGACGGCCCGCCCGCGCGGCTGCACCCGGTCGGTGCCGGTGATCCCGACCGGGACGACGGGCGCCCCGGTCCGCATCGCGAGCCGCGCCACCCCCGTGCGGCCCCGGTAGAGCCGCCCGTCGGGGGAGCGGGTGCCCTCGGGGTGGATGGCGAACACGCCGCCGCGCGCCAGCACCGCCGCCGCGGTGTCGAGCGCGTCCAGCGCCGCCCGCCCGCCGGACCGGTCGACCGCGATCGCCCCGACGCCGCGGAAGAACGTCGCCGTGGCGCGCCCCTTCATCCCCGCCCCGGTGAAGTACTCGTGCTTGCCGAGGAAGTGGACCCGGCGCGGCAGGATCAGCGGCACCGCGAACGAGTCGAGGAACGCCAGGTGGTTCGCCGCGATGATCACCGGCCCGGTCCGCGGGACGTGCCGCACCCCGCTCACCCGGGGCAGGAACGCGACGCGCATGGCGGGTCCCATGACGACGTACTTCATCAGCGGATAGACAAGGCGCTCGGGGTCCATGTCCGAGAAGGCTATGGGCCGCGCGGCCCCCGCCGCCGGTGGGGCCCGATACAAACCCGGACCCCCGGATCTTGTAGGAATCCGCAATGGCGCGCCGGTCAGCCGGCGGCGGCCGCCGCGTCCATGCTCCGGATCAGCTTGCGGACGGCGGGCGCCGCCGGGCCGCTGCGCGCGGTCAGCTCCGCGATCCGCCGCCGGTAGCGCCGCCGGTCGGGGCGCGGCAGCACCGAGCCGAGCCCGCCCGCCGCCGCGAGCGCCACCGCCGCCGCGTCGTAGCTGTTGACATGCGCCACCGGCCGCCCCCGCAGCGCCGACGACGCGCCGCCCCACAGCTCCTTCACGACCCGCGGGTCCTTCACGGTGACCTCGTGCCGCGGGACGAGCCCGAGCACCCGGGTGCGGCGCACCCGGATCCAGCCGTCTTGCTCCAGCTCGTCCCGGACCGTCTCCACGATGGCCTTGGCGTCCGTCCGCACCCAGTGCTGCCAGGACCGGGGCCGGGACGCCGCGATCTGCGCCGCCACCCCGTACGGGTCGTCGCCCGGCGTGCCCGGGACGGGGCGGCGCCGCTCCTCCTGCAGCCGCCCGTCCAGGTACAGCTCGGTCAGCGCGGCGCCGCGCAGCACGTAGCCGAGCCGCGCGCCGCCGCCGGTCATCTTCTGCTTCCTCAGGTCGTACGCCAGCAGGTACATGCGCGCCGGCAGCGACTCCGGAACCTCGACCATGGCTAGTCCTCGCTCCCGCCGCCCGGCGGGTCGTCCTCGTCCGCGGGCCCGCGCCCGTCCCCGTCCCCGTTACCGTCACCGTCCGGGGGCCGCGGCCGCCTGCGCGGCCGGCCCGGCCCCCGCATCCGCTCCGCCGACCCCGGCATCCGGCCCGCGTCGGCGAGCGCCCGCCGCAGCAGGAACTCGATCTGCGCGTTGGTGCTGCGCAGCTCGTCCCCCGCCCACCGGGCCAGCGCGTCGTGCACGGCCGGGTCGAGCCGCAGCAGGATCTTCTTCCGCTCCGCCACTGCTACGCGCGGTCACTGGTAGAGGCTGCCGGCGTTGACCACCGGCTGGGCGTCCCGGTCCGCGCACAGCACGACCAGCAGGTTGCTCACCATCGCCGCCTTGCGCTCCTCGTCCAGTTCCACCACGTTCTCCTCGTCCAGCCGGTCGAGCGCGAGCTGCACCATGCCGACCGCGCCCTCCACGATCCGCTGCCGCGCCGCCACGACCGCGCCCGCCTGCTGCCGGCGCAGCATCGCCTGCGCGATCTCCGGCGCGTACGCCAGCCGGGTGATCCGGGACTCGATGATGTCGACCCCGGCGGACGCGACGCGCTGCGCCAGCTCCTCCGACAGCTGCGCGGTGATCTCGTCGGCGTTGTCGCGCAGCGAGGTGCGGTCGGCGGCGTCGTAGGGGAAGCTGCCCGCGATGTGCCGGACGGCCGCCTCGGTCTGGAACGCGACGAACTCCACGAAGTCGTCCACCTCGAAGACCGCCCGCGCGGTGTCGGCGACCTGCCACACGACCACGGCGGAGATCTCGATCGGGTTCCCGTCCAGGTCGTTGACCTTGGCGAGCCCGGTCTCGTGGTTGCGGATCCGGGTCGAGACCCGGCGCCGCTCGGTCAGCGGGTTCACCCAGCGCAGCCCGTCGGTGCGGACGGTCCCGGAGTAGCGCCCGAGCAGCTGCAGCACCCGCGCCTCGCCCGGCGCGACCGGGGTCAGCCCGGCCGCGAGGACCAGCCCCGCGACCACCAGCAGGCCGCCCACCGCGCCGCCGACCGCGATGGCGGCGGCCCCGCCGGCCGCCACCCCGACGGCGATCGACGCGCCGCCCACCGCGATCCACAGCAGCGCGACGCCCAGCATCAGCCAGCCGCCGCGGTCCCGCGCCGCCCGCTCCTCGATCTTCGGCCTCGGCATCTCCACCCGGGCCACCGCGTCCGCCATGCCGTCCTCCCGTTCCTCGGTTATCACCATCATATCAAAGTGATATCACATTTCCAGGCATGGAGGACGGCGGGGCGCCGGCCCGGCTCAGGGGAGCGGGACGAGGTCGGGCTCCTCGGCGTCCTCGATGACCTTGGGCACGTTCCGCAGGGTCACCAGCGCGAAGACGGCGACCGCGGCGGCGCACCCGGCGCTGCACACGAGCGCGGCGTGCATGCCGTCCACGAAGGCCTCGCGGGCGGCGGTGGCGATCTGCGCCCCGAGCGCCGCGGGGAGGTCCGCGGCGGCCTGGAGGGCGGCGGCCAGCGAGTCGCGCGCGGCGGCCGCGGCCGGTGCCGGGACGCCGGCGGGCAGGTCCAGGACGTTGCGGTACACGGCGGTCAGCACGCTGCCGAGGACGGCCATGCCCAGCGCGCCGCCCAGCTCGGTCGCCGTCTCGGCGATCGCCGACGCCGAGCCCGAGCGCTCCTTCGGCACCGACGCGAGCACGGTGTCGGCGGTGACCGTCATCGCCAGCCCCATCCCGAGCCCGGCCAGCAGCATGGACGGGAGCATCACCCAGTAGGAGGTGTGCAGGCCGATCGCCAGGTAGAGGGAGAACCCGCCGGCCGAGATGAGCATGCCGGCGGCGACGACGCGGGCGCGGCCGAGCGCGCTGATCAGCGGCGGGGCCAGCAGGGCGCCGCCGATCATGGCCCCGGCGGCGCCGGGCAGGCCGGCCAGGCCCGCCTTGAGCGGCGACCAGCCGAGCGCGAGCTGGAAGAACAGGGAGAAGATCAGCGACTGGGCGACCAGGGTGAACATCGCGATCATGTTCGTGGCGACGGACCCGGTGAACGCGGCGCGGCGGAACAGCCGGACGTCGATCAGCGGATCGGCCGTCCGGGTCTGCCGGACGGCGAACGCGGCCAGCGCCGCCAGCCCGATCGCGAGCGAGACGTAGACGCGGGTCTCGTCCAGGCCGTGCGCGGCGGCCTCCTTGATCGCGTACACCGCGCCGAGCACGCCGGCGATCGACAGCGGCACGCTCACCAGGTCCAGGCGGCCCTGGACGGGGGTGCGCGACTCCGGCAGCACGACCGCGCCGGCGACCAGCACCACGGCCATGATCGGCACGTTGATCAGGAAGACGGAGCCCCACCAGAAGTGGTCCAGCAGCGCGCCCGCCAGGACTGGGCCGAGGCCGACGGCGAGACCGGCGACGCCGCTGAACGCGCCGATGACCGCCGTCCGCTCCTTCGGCTCGGGGAACGCCCGGCGGATCAGCGACAGGCCGGACGGCATCAGCGTCGCCCCCGCCACGCCGAGCAGCGCGCGGGCCGCGATCAGCAGTTCGGCGCTCGGCGCGTACGCGGTCACCGCGGACGCCGCGGCGAACACGGCGGTGCCGATCAGCAGCAGCCTCCGGTGCCCGATCCGGTCGCCGATGCCGCCCATGGTGATCAGCAGGCCGGCGAGCGTGAACCCGTAGGCGTCGGCGATCCACAGGATCTGGGTGGCCGAGGGGTCCAGGTCCGCGCTCAGATGCGGGACGGCCTGGTTCAGCGCGGTCAGGTCGATGTTCGGCACGAGCGCTGCCAGCAGGCAGATCGCGAAGGTGCCCCACTTGCGGGCTGAGGAGTTCATGACCGCAACGGTCGCGGGGCGCGCTGACCGTTCCCGCACCGCCCGCTGACGGCCGGGCGCGCGGGCCGTCAGCGCCCGTCAGGGGCCGCCGACGCCCGCCGGCCGCTCGTCAGCCGGTGCCGGTGAGGATCGCGCCGGCCTGGTCGCGGGGGAGCGCGGCGGCCGCCGCGAAGGCCCGCTCGAAGGCGGCGTCGCCCAGCAGGCCGCGGGCGGCGCCGGCGGTGCGCTCGGCGTCGGGGCCGCCCGCGGCGTGGACGCCGCGCAGCGCCTCCCCCACGCCGAGCAGCAGCGCCGCGCGCTCCCCGTCCCCGTCGGCGGCGGCCGCCCCCGCCAGCCCGGTCGCCACGGCCGTCCGGTAGACGAAGACGGGATGGTCCAGCGACATGTCGAGGGCCTCGCGGAACAGCGCGCGGGCCCGTCCGGTGTCGCCCTCGGCGACCGCCAGCCAGCCCAGCCCGACGAGCGCCGAGCCGCGCGTCGCGGCGGCGATGAACCGCTCGGAGGCGAAGCCGGTGAGGGCCGTCTCGTAGAGCCGCCGCGCCTCGCCGAGGTCGCCGCGCAGCCGCGCCACCTCGCCGAGCCCGTAGTGGCCGGCGGCGACCTTGTCGGGCGCGCCGGCCCGGCGGCCGAGTTCGATGCCGCGCTCCAGGTCCGCCCGCGCCGCCTCCGGCCGCCCGCCGCGGATCAGCACGTGCGCCCGCTGGTAGAGCAGGTCGGCGGTGTCCTCCAGCGCGCCGAGCGGCGCGAGGACGTCCAGCGCCTCGTCCAGCAGCGCGAGGGCGCGGGCGTGGTCGCCGCGCCACCCGGCCGCCTGCGCGAGGGTGTCGAGCACGTTGGCGATGCCCCACCGGTCGCCGCGGGACCGGAAGAGCCGCAGCGCCTCGCCGCAGTGCCGCTCCGTCGCGGCGACGTCCCCGGCGTGCTGGGCGAGGAACCCGTCGCTCATCGCGACCAGCGCCCGCGTCCACGGGTCGTCCCCGATCTGCCGGGTGAACGCCGCGTAGTCGGTGCGCTCGGGCCCGGCGGTGAGCGCCCACAGGACGATCACGACCGGGTACCGCACCGCCCGGTCGACCCGCTGCAGCAGCACCGCGGCGCGGTCGAGCCACGCCACCGCCCGCTCGCCGGCGAACCCGCCGGCCACCGCGTTGGTGACGCAGAGGACGTACTCCTCCTCCATCCCCGCCGGCGGTTCGGGGCCGAGCGCGTCGAGCAGCTCCGACGCCAGCGCCGCGCCCTCCACCCGGCCGCGCAGCCACCAGTACCACGACAGCGACGCGACCGTCCGCAGCGCGAGCGCCGGGTCGGCGCGCACGCCCCACCGCAGCGCCGCGTGCAGGTTCCCGTGGTCGGCGGCGAGCAGCTCCAGCCACTCCAGCTGCCCGGTCCCGCGCAGGTGCGGCTCGGCGCGCGCGGCCAGCCCGGCGAAGTACTCGGCGTGGGCCCGCTCGAACCGCTCCCGCTCGCCCGCCTCGGCGAGGCGCTCGGCGCAGAACGCCCGGACCGTGTCGAGCATCCGGTACCGCGACCCGTCGCTCTGCACCAGCGACTTGTCGGCCAGCTCGACCAGCAGCTCGTCGGCGTCGTCCAGGTCGCAGACGCCCGCCGCCGCCTCCAGTGCGAGGCCGCCGGAGAACACCGTCAGCCGCCGGGCGAGGGTGCGCTCCGCCTCGTCGAGGAGGTCCCAGCTCCACTCGACGACCGCGCGCAGCGTCCGGTGGCGCGGCGCCGCCGCCCGGTCCCCGCGCGACAGCAGCCGGAACCGGTCGTCCAGCCGCGTCGCGACCTCGGCGACCGGCAGCGACCGCAGCCGCGCCGCCGCCAGCTCGATCGCCAGCGGCAGCCCGTCCAGCGCCCGGCAGATCCGCAGCACGGCCCCGGCGTTGGCCTCGTCCACCGCGAAGCCGGGGCGGACGGCCTCGGCCCGGTCCAGGAACAGCCGCACCGCCGGGTAGCCCTGGAGCGCCTCGGCCGGGACGCCGTCCGGCGGCAGCTCCAGCGGCGGCAGCGGCCGCAGCGCCTCCCCGGTGATCGCGAGCGCCTCCCGGCTCGTGGCCAGCACCCGCAGCCGCGGGCACGCGCCGAGCAGCCGGCGCGTGATCCGCGCGACGGGCGCCACGACGTGCTCGCAGTTGTCCAGGACGAGCAGCACGCTCCGCCCCTCCAGGGCCGTGACCAGGCGCTCCACCGCGTCCGGCGACGGCTCGCCGGGGGCGGGCAGCATCCCGCCCTCGCGCAGCCCGAGCGCGCCGAGCATCGCCTTCGGCACCTCGTCCGCGACGACGGGCGCCAGGTCGACGAAGCAGACCTCGCCGCCCTCGCGTCCCGCCGCCTCGATCGCGAGCCGCGTCTTGCCCGCGCCGCCGGGCCCGAGCAGCGTGACGAGCCGCCCGTGCGCGAGCATCTTCCGGACGCGCCGCAGCTCCTCCTCGCGCCCGACGAAGCTGGTGAGCTGCGCGGGCAGGTTCGGCCGGACCGCCTCGGGGGCGGCGTCGCCGCGCAGGACGGCCAGGTGCGCCTCTGCCAGCTCTTTGGACGGGTCGGCGCCCAGCTCCTCGGCCAGCGCCCGCCGCCCGTCCTCGAACACCGCGAGCGCCTCCGCCTGCCGGCCGCCGGCGTGCAGCGCCCGCATCAGCAGCGCCCGCGCCCGCTCGCGCAGCGGCTGCGCGGCCACCAGGTCGCGCAGCCGCGCGACCGCCGGCTCGGGGTCGCCGCTCCGCAGCCGCGCCTCGGCGAGGGCCTCGACGGCCGCGGCCCGCGCCTCCTCCAGCCGCGCCGCCTGCGCCGCCGCGAACGGCGCGCCCACGTCGGCCAGCGCGGCGCCGCGCCACAGCCCGAGCGCCTCCTCCAGCAGCGCGGCCGCCTCCCCGGCCGTCGCCGCCCGCCGCGCGTCCGCGGCGAGCCGCTCGAACCGGTGGGCGTCGACGTCGTCGCGCTCGACGGCGATCCGGTAGCCGGCGGGCAGCCCCTCGACCGGCGCCGCGTCCCCGAGCGCGCGGCGCAGCCGCGACACCTGCGACTGGAGCGCGTTCGCCGCGCCGCTCGGCGGGTCCTCCCCGTAGAGCCCGTCGATGAGCCGCTCCGCCGGGACGAGCCGCCCCGCGTCCAGCAGCAGCATCGCGAGCAGCGCCCGGACCCGGGGCCCGCCGATCGGCACGGCGTCCCCGCCGGCCCGGGCCTCGACCGCTCCAAGGATGGCGAACTGCATGTCCGGATTCTCCCGCACTACCGTGGTGCTCCCGACCCTGGAGGAGCGCCATGACCGAGATCCAGATCGTCACCGACTTCCTCTCCGCGCTCGAGGACCTGGACGTCGACCGCGCCCTGGCCCACGCGGCGCCCGGCATGGTCTACCAGAACGTCCCGCTGCCGCCCGCCCGCGGCCTGCCCGCCGTGGAGAAGACGCTCCGCGCCATGACCCGCTACGGGACGGGCTTCGAGGCCCGCGTCCACAACATCGCCGCGAACGGCCCGGTGGTGCTCACCGAGCGCACCGACGTCCTGGAGCGCGGGGCGTGGCGCGCCGAGTTCTGGGTCTGCGGCACCTTCGAGGTGCACGGCGACCGCATCACCCTCTGGCGCGACTACTTCGACTGGACGACGTTCCTGGCCGCCTCCGCCAAGGGCCTCGGCGGCGTCCTGCGCGCCGCCCTCGGCCCCCGCCCGCACCGGCGGCCCACGCCCCGCTGACGCGGCGGGGCGGCCCGCGGATCACACCCGCGCCTGTTCCGGACAACCGCTGGTGAAACGATCTAGCCACTGCCATGATCGTCGCGCGGAGGTGGTGGATCATGGCGAATTCGGGGGCCGGAGCCCGATCGGGGGTGCCGCGGGGGAGGCCCGCGGGGCGCCGTCGCAAGAGGATCTTCATTTTCGGTGGGGCCGTTTTGGCGGTGCTCGTCCTGGTCGTGGGCGCGACCGTGGCGTGGACGGTGATCCTGCCGGGCGTGAACGGGCGCGGCGAGCACACCAAGGTGCCCGACGCCCTGTCGGTCCTGGACTCGACGAAGGGCCTCGACCAGCGCATCACGTCCAAGCTGGAGGTCCAGATGGACAGCGGCTGGCGCCGCACCGGCGGCGGTCACTACACCGACAAATCGGAGGCGATGTGGTCGGCGTTCGCCGGACAGGTCCAGGTGAACCTGAGCCTCCACCGCTATAAGGCGACCGCGCTGAAGCCGGGTGCGGACGCCGCGTCCGAGGCCATGGGCAAGGCCGGGGCCGGCGGGACGCGGCAGCCCATCGCGGGGCTGGGGGACGAGGCGTTCGGCGTTCCCGTCACCAGCGGCTACGAGATCCACGTCCGGCACCGGAACGTCACCGTGCACACGTCGTTCGTCGCCCCGGCCAAGTCGTTCGACGACCTGAAGGCCTACGCCCGGCCGATGGCCGAGACCGCCCTGGCCCTTCTTGAGGAGGCCAACCGCTAGCCAGGGGCGTCCCGCCCCCTGCGGGGACCCGCGCACCGTAGCGCAAACTTGCCAGTATTTCCTGTCACGGTTGCTACAAGCGCCGGTGCCGGGCCGTTCGCGATCATGCCCGGCATGAGACGAGCATGGATGATCGGAGCGGCGGCGGCCCTCGTCGCCGGGCTGGCGGCCGCGCCCGCCCACGCCGATGAGAGCCCCTGGCGGGCGGCGGACGCACCGGGAGGGCTGTGGCCCGAGAGCGGCCTGAACGAGGTGGCCGCGGTCGGCGCGCGGGACGTGTGGGCGGCCGGCTTCGAGGGCCTCGCCTGCGTCGACTGGTCGTGGCCGGGCATGGGCGCGGGCTCGGTGTGCAGCTTCAACGCGGTCGTCCGCCACTGGAACGGCACCGGGTGGGAGAACCGCAACCCGCCCGGCGCCTGGAACCTGGAGACCACGGACCTCGACGCCTCCTCTCCGGAAAACGTCTGGCTCTCCGGCGCCAAGATGGGCGAGGGGTACCTCGCCCGCTGGGACGGCTCCCGGTGGACGCAGATCGCGTTGCCCGAGGAGTGCAAGACCGCGACCTACCTCCAGCTCGAAGCCGTGGACGGCGGCGTCTGGGCCAGCAACGGCTGCCTGGCCCGCTGGGAGAACGGCACCTGGACGACCTACGGCAACACCGTCGGATTCATCCACAGGACTTACGCGGTCAGCGACACGGAGCTGTGGGCCAGCGGCAGCCTCCTCGCCCCCTACCGGTCCAGCATCGCCCGCTGGGACGGCGATAAGTGGGTGCCGCCGGACGACGTCCCGGACGGCTACACCCAGCTGGCGGTGGCGGGCCCTGGCCACGTCTGGGTGGACGGCCCGGGCAAGACCGAGCTGATGCACCGCACCGCCGCCGGCTGGAGCGCCGCTCCCAAGCCGCCGTCCGCCTACCTCGCCTACACCCTCGGCGAGGACGGCTCCCTCTGGACCGGCACAGACCCACGCAAACCCGGAGCCGTCTTCTACCGCTTCGACGGCGAGCAGTGGCAGACGATCCCGATGCCCGCGCAGACCGGCACCGGCTCCCGCAACCGGGGCGGCTTCGACTACACCGCCCTCCCCGGCACGGGCAACGGCATGATCGCGGTCGGCACGGCCCCGGGCGGCGGCCCCCTCGCGATGACGAACCAGCCGGCCTCCTGACACTGGCGCGCGCGGGTACTGCGGGCGCGGTAGCGGTGCTCTCGTCCGCGCGCAGGATCCGCATGCGCCGGCACCCCGCTAGCGTGCGCGTATGAGCACAGCTTTGTCCGGGGTCTGGCGCCGGACCAGAGGATGGGCGGGCGCGGCCGGTGTGGCGGCGGTGCTCCTGATCAGCGCGCTGACAGGGGAGCACCCCGCCACCGATCTCGACGCGCTCGGGTACGCGCTGGTGGTGGTCAGCGGTCTCGTGCTGGCCGCCGGGCGCCGCGCCCCGATCGCCGTCCTGGCCGTCACCGGGCTGTGCGCCGTCGGGTACAGGGCGGTCGGCTTCGACGTGCCCGCGGTCGCGTACCTGGTCGCGGTCTACACCGCCGTTCGCTCCGGGCACCGGATCGTCACCCTGGCCGTCAGCGTCGCGCTGCTGCTCGCCCTGCCCGTCGCGACCATGGCCTCCCCGGCGGACGGGTCGATGAGCGAGGCGTTCGCGCAGGCGCGCGGCGTCCTGGAACTGGCCTGGCTGATCGCCGCCGGCGCCGCCGGGGAGGCGCTGCGGCAGGCCGAGCTGCGGGCGGACGAGGCCGAGCGCACCCGCGAGGAGGCCGCCCGGCTGCGCGCCACGCAGGAGCGGCTGCACATCGCGCGGGAGCTGCACGACTCGCTCACCCACCAGATCTCCATCATCAAGGTGCAGGCCGGCGTCGCCGTCCACCTGGCCCGCAAGCACGGCGAGGAGGTGCCGGAGGCGCTCCTCGCGATCCAGGAGGCGGGCCGCGAGGCGACCCGCGAGCTGCGCGCCACCCTGGAGACGCTGCGGGAGGACGCCGCGCCCCCGCCGCACGGCCTCGACCGCGTCCCCGACCTGGTGGAGCGGGCGCGCACGACGGGCCTGGAGACGACGCTGACGATCGAGGGGCAGCGGCACGAGGTGCCCGCCGCGGTCGACCGGACCGCGTACCGGATCGTCCAGGAGTCGCTCACCAACACCGTCCGGCACGCCGCCGCCGCGACCGCGTCGATCCGGATCGACTACCGGCCGGGCACCCTCGCCGTCCGCGTCGACGACGACGGCAAGGCCAGGCCGGGCACCGCCCCGGTGCCCGGGGTCGGGCTGCTCGGGATGCGCGAGCGCGTCACCGCCCTCGGCGGCCGGCTCCGCGCCGAACCGCGCGAGGAGGGCGGCTTCAGCGTCCAGGCCGAGTTCCCCGTGGGGCGGCCCTCATGATCCGCGTCGTGCTGTGCGACGACCAGCCGCTGCTGCGCCGCGGGTTCCGGGCGCTGCTCGACGCCGAGGACGACATCGAGGTGGTCGCCGAGGCGGCCGACGGCGCGGAGGGCCTCGAACAGATCGCGAGGCACCTGCCCGACATCGCCCTCGTCGACATCCAGATGCCCGTCATGGACGGGATAGAGACGACCCGCCGCATCGCCGCCGACCCGGCGCTCTCCGGCGTCCACGTCGTCATCCTGACCAACTACGGCCTCCACGAGTACGTCTTCAACGCGCTGCGCGCCGGCGCCGCCGGATTCCTCGTCAAGGACATCGAGCCGGAGGATCTCCTGCACGCGGTGCGGGTCGCCGCGCGCGGCGACGCCCTGCTCGCGCCGTCCATCACCCGGATGCTGATCAGCCGCTACGTCGCGCGGCCGCTCGACGCGGGCGGCGGCGCCGGCCTGGAGGAGCTGACCAACCGCGAGCGGGAGGCCGTCACGCTGGCCGGGCACGGCCTCACCAACGACGAGATCGCCCACCGCATGGCGATCAGCCCGCTGACCGCCAAGACCCACATCAACCGGGCCATGACGAAGCTGGGCGCGCGCGACCGCGCCCAGCTCGTCGTCCTGGCCTACGAATCCGGCCTGGTGGCCCCCAGCGGCCGCTGAGAGGTCAGACCCGCACCCGCTCCGCGGCCGGTTCGGGCGGCGCCACCGCCGCCCGCCGTCCCGGCATCCACCAGTTCGCCTTGCCGCACAGCTCCATCACCGCCGGCACCAGGACCATCCGGACCACGGTGGCGTCGATGAGCACGGCGACCGCCATGCCGAGTCCGATCTGCTTGACCGAGACGTCCGGGCCGAGCAGCGACGTCGTGAAGACGGCGACCATGATGGCGGCCGCGGCCGTGATGACCTTGGCGGTCCGGCCGAGCCCCCGCGTGACGGCCCGGCGGGTGTCGCCGCACCGCTCGTACTCCTCCCGGATCCGCGAGATCAGGAAGACCTCGTAGTCCATGGACAGCCCGAACAGCAGCGGGAACATCATCATCGGCACCCACGTCGTGACCGGCATCTCGGTCGGGAAGCCGAAGAACGAGCCGAGCCACCCCCACTGCACCACCGCGACCAGCACGCCGTAGGCGGCGCCGATCGACAGCAGGTTCAGCACGGCCGCCTGCACCGCGATCGTGACCGACCGGACCAGCGCGACCAGCAGCACCAGCGACAGCGCGATGACCACCCCGATCATCAGCGGCAGCCGCGCGCCGATGTCCTCGGAGAAGTCGATCGTGCCCGCGTTCGGCCCGCCCACGTGGACGCCGTCGGGCAGCACCTCGTCCCGCAGCTCGTGCACCAGCTCCGCGGTCGCCTCGTCCTGGTACCCGGTCTTGGGGAAGGCGAGGAACGTGGCGGCCTTCCCGTCCCGGCTGACCTCCGGCGGCGTGACGTAGGCGATCCCGTCCTGCCCGCCGACCGCGCCGGCGACGGCGCGCAGGTCCGTGTTCGCGGACGCGAACACCAGCGGCGCCCCGAACCCCGGCCCGAACCCCTCGGTGAGGATCTCGTGCGCCGCGTAACTGCTCCGGTCATGGGGCTGGACGCTCGCGTCCGGCAGGCTCAGCCGCATCGACAGCGCCGGAGCGGCCAGCACCAGCAGCCCCGCGCCGGCCAGCACCACGGCGACCAGCGGCCGACGCTGCACCGCGCCGGCCCACCGCTCGGCGAGCGGCCGCCGCTCCCGGACGCGCCGCACCGCGCCGATCCGGCGCCCGGTGAAGCCGAGGAACGCCGGCACCAGCGTCACCGAGGCCGCCATCGTGACCAGCACGGTCACCGACGCGGCCACGGCCACGCCCGTCATCAGCCGCTGCCCCATCGCGGTCAGCCCCAGCAGCGCGATCACGACGGTCAGCCCGGCGAACAGCACCGCGTGCCCCGCCGTGGTGATGGCCTTGACCACGGCCCCCTCCGGCTCGTCGCCGTCCGCCAGGCCCTCCTTGTACCGGGTCACGATGAACAGCGCGTAGTCGATCCCGACCCCGAGCCCGATCAGCGCCGCGACGATCACCGTGAAGTCCGGCGACGGCACCAGGTGCCCCACCAGCTTGATCAGGGCGATCCCGCCGATGATCGCCATCAGCGCGGTCACGATCGGCAGGCCCATCGCCACCAGCGACCCGAACGCGATGAACAGGATCACCGCCGCCGCGAGCACCCCCACGCTCTCCGCGGGCCCCTGCGGCGGCGTCTCGGCCTTCTCCGCCATGTCCCCGGCCAGCCCGAGCACCACACCGCCGCCGGACGCCTCCTTGACCGCGTCCACCAGCGGCTCGACGTCGGACTCCGCCGGATCCACGTCCGTCAACGGAACGGTCGTCCGCGCGATCCGCCGGTCCTTCGTCACCAGGCTC
Organism: Actinomadura geliboluensis; assembly: GCF_043197915.1. Lineage (NCBI taxonomy): Bacteria > Bacillati > Actinomycetota > Actinomycetes > Streptosporangiales > Thermomonosporaceae > Actinomadura > Actinomadura geliboluensis. Next base: position 543,867 of record NZ_JBICUA010000003.1, read on the forward strand.
GCGTCCGTGTACGGCGACACGACGGGCCCGGTGACGGGCGAGGCGTCCAGCTCCGCGACGACCTTCTCGATCGTCCTGCGCGCCGCCGGGTCGTCGAGCCCCTTCTCCGCCTTGACCGCCAGCGTGAGCGTGTCCCCCTGCCGCTCGGGGAAGTGCTTCTCGATCAGCGCCTGCGCCTTGGCGGACCCGGAGTCCCCGCCGGTGAAGTCGTTGTCGGACTGCGCGCCGTACCCGAACCCGGCGAACGCCACGGCGATCACCCCGGCCACCCACAGCAGCAGCACCAGTCGGCGGCGCCGGTAACAGAACCGGGCGAGTCCCGCCAGAGCCCCGCCCGCGGGGGGAGCCTCGGTTGGCATCATCGTCTCCTCGAATCATTGAGCGTCCCGCCCAATGCTCGCGATCGCACCCCCGCCCCGTCGTCGCCCCAGAGCGGGCAAAACCCACCCCGCCCTACCGCCCCCGAAGTACTCCCCCCGCAGTACTCACCGGTTCGAGCCGGACGCGGAAGTGCCGGAGGACGGGGGCCTGCTCGGTGATGCGGTAGCCGGGGACGCTGCCCGGGTCGCCGGCGATCCGGGCGAGGACGTCGCCGACATGGTCGAGGTGCCCGCGGGTGTAGACCCTGCGCGGCAGAGCGAGCCGGACCAGTTCGTACGGCGCGCTGATGACCGGTTCGCCCTGCTCGTCCTCCCGGCCCAGATACAGCGAGCCCAGTTCGACCGAGCGGATGCCGCCCTCCAGGTACAGCTGGCAGGCCAGCGCCTGCCCGGGGAAGCGGTGCGCGGGGATGTGCCGCAGCAGGCGCCCGGCGTCGAGGTAGATAGCGTGCAGCCCCGGCGGCTCGACGATGCCGACGCCCGCGGCGCGGGCGCGGCCGGCCAGATGCCCGGCGGCCTGCTCGCGGGAGGCGAGGTAGTCGGGGTCGAGCGCCTCGGCCAGCCCGAGCGCCATCATGTCCAGGTCGCGGCCCGCCAGCCCGCCGTACGTGGGGAACCCCTCGGTGGCGATCAGAAGCAGCTCGCACCGCTGGGCGAGCGCGCTGTCGCGCAGCCCCAGGAACCCCCCGACGTGGACGATCCCGTCCTTCTTGGCGCTCATCAGGCAGCCGTCGGCCAGCCGGAACGCCTCCTGCGCCACCTGCCGGGGCGTCCTGCCGCGGTGGCCGTCCTCCCGGCGGGTGACCAGCCAGGCGTTCTCGGCGAACCGGGCCGCGTCCAGGAACAGCGGGACGCCGTGGCGGCGGCACACCGCGGCGGTCTCGGCGAGGTTGGCCATGGAGACCGGCTGGCCGCCGCATCCGTTGTTCGTGACCGTCATCAGCACCAGCGCGACGCGGGACGCCTCCGGGCCGTCGAGAACGGCCCGCAGCGCCTCGATGTCGATGTTCCCCTTGAACGGCCCGGGGCCGTCCAGGTCCCGCGACTGCGGGCAGGGAAGGTCGCGGGCCTCAGCGCCGGCGAGTTCCACATTGGCGCGGGTCGTGTCGAAGTGCGTGTTGCTGAGGGTGAGTCTGCCCGGCCCCGCCAGGGTGGAGAACAGGATGCGTTCGGCGGCGCGGCCCTGGTGCACCGGCAGGATGTGCTGATAGGACGTCAGTTCCTCGACCGCGTCGCGGAAGCGGTGGAACGACGCCGACCCGGCGTAGGACTCGTCGCCCGCCATCGCCGCCGCCAGCTGCCCGGCCGACAGGGCCCCGGTGCCGGAATCCGTGAGGAGGTCGATGGTGACCTCCTCGGCGCGCAGGTCGAACAGGTTGTAGTGCACCCGCCGCAGCGCCGCCTCGCGCTGCGGCCGCGTCGTGCGCGGCAGGGGTTCGACGGCCTTGATCCGGTACGGCTCCATCGGCCCGGTCACCGCCCCGCCAGCATGGGGCCGGGCTCACCGCCGCCGGGCGCGCCGAGCGCGCTCCGGCGGGCGGGCTTGACCCGGTACGCCTCCGAGGACAGGTAGACCGTCACGCGGGGCGGGCAGCGGTCGGCGTGGGCCAGCGTCAGGTAGGCGATCAGCCCCACACCGGCGTCCAGGGGGCGGGACGTCAGGCCGGCCAGCGCCCTGTCCAGAGGCCGGTCGTCGACGCCGTACCGGCGCAGCGCGTCCACCGCGCGGTCCCTGGCCTGCCGGTCGTCCTGGACGTAGTCGCGTACGGGGACGTGCACGGAGTAGCCGCTGGGACGATCGGGACACGCCCGCGTGAACGAGAAGCAGGAGACGAGAGGCCGCCGCCGCAGCCGGCGTTCGGCGGCGACGAGGCCGATGAACTCCTCCACCCGTCCGGGGTGGTCTCCGGCCACGGCGCGGGAGACGCCGGCGGCCTCCGCGGCGGAGAAGTCCCGGTGCCGCACATAGACCTTGACCCGGGGAGCGGGCCAGGCTCCCAGGTCCAGCGCGAAGAACAGGAAGTCCTCGGGGCGGCCGGCATGGCGCCGCAGCGCGGCGAACGCGTTCCCGAACCCCAGGCGGGCGAGCGCCTCGGCCACGGCATCGGCCGCGCGCCCCGGGCCGCCCGCCGCGGGGTTGAGATAGACCTTCGCCCGGGGGCGGCCGTCCGGCAACTCCAGGGCCAGCCACAGCGCGAACGGCCCGTGCGGGACGGCGGGGAAGAAGATGTCGGAGAGCGTGTGCAGGCGGGCGCACGACAGAACGCCGCGCCCGGCCAGCCGCTCGGCAGCCCGGAGCCCGATGCGGCCGCTGCGGACCATGTCGTCGGTGTAGCCGGGCTCCAGCAGCACCCGGGGGATCGGCGCCGCGCCGGGAGAGAAGGCCAAGGACAGCTCCACCGGCGAGTGGTCGTCGGACACGAAGCTCCGCGCATTCGGCGGATCCAGCAGCGACAGCCGCGCGAGCGGTTCCAGCATGGTGTCCAGCAGGCCCAAGGCCGCGTCCTTCCCGGTTCCGGCCGCTTCGCAGAGCGCCGCCGTCTGCCGCCGCACATGCTCGCCGAGCCGGGGGCCGGGGCCGCCCGGTGAGCCTTCACTGTCCCCGAGCACGGGACCTCCCAGATCAAGGACCGGGCCGCCGCCCGGTACGGTGTCGCGCCGCCGCATCGTCCCGCCGGCGTGCTGGGCGGGGGCCTCGACGGCCGGCGCGCTTTCCGGTGCCACAGGGCGACGATCGCCGAGCGGGCTGTCGCGCCGGTCGCTCAGCGGTCGCGCACCGGTCGCCCGGCGGTCACGCGCCGGTCACCTCTCGCCGGGCTCCCGGCGGAACGGCGAGATCTCGTCCACCACGGCCAATGCCAGGTCGACGCAGTCCTCGGCCGTGTCGCCGCGCTTCCATGCCTCCGTGTACGACTCCTCGGAGAGTGCCCCGCGCACCAGGCGCTCGGCCTCGGCGTGCGCGGCCTGGAACGGCGCGAGGCCGATCATCGCGACCCCCGTCGCCGTCCGCATCCGGTGCGCGGCGCCCAGCAGCACGGCCGAGTGCCGGTGGTGCCCGATGGCGGCGGCCGTCCACGCCAGGGCCTCCACGTCCCATACCGGCCCCCACTCGTCCTCGACGGACCGCTGCCGGACGACGGCGTCCCGCAGGAGCGGCAGGGCCCGGACGGGCTTGCCGTGCCAGAGCTCGGCGAGCCCCGTGGACCACAGCGCCCAGGAGGCGAGCCACGTGGCCCGCGCGGTCTCGGCCTCCGCGCGGAACACCTCGCAGGCGTGGAAGGCGGTGTCCCGGGTGCCGAGGAAGACGGCGGACATGGCCCAGAACATGGTGGCCATGAGGGCGTCGCCCGGACGGTCCGCCGCCGTGAACCCCTCCCGGGCGCGGGCCAGCAGGTCGAGTGACCGCGCGTCGCTCTGGATCAGCAGGTCGTGAACGCCTTCGAGGTAGGCCGACTCGGGGGAGTGGGGGCCGACCGCGGCGCGGCACCGCGCCATCGCGGCGGGCACCGCCGCCCGGTCCCCCTGGACGATCACCAGGAAGGCCCGCATCGCCGCCGCGTGCGCGCACACCCCCGCCGGCGGCCGGTCGGACCGGGCCGACAGCCGCTCCAGCCAGCGGCGGCCCTCACCCATCGTCCCGCTGAAGAACCACGACCGCGCCCGGATGAGACCGACCGCGATCTCCAGCCCGGTGCCGGCGTGCCCGGGGGCGCCGGCGCAGAACTCCAGGGCGGCGCGGAGGTCGGGCAGTTCGCGGCGCAGCCGCCGCAGCCAGGCGACCTCGTCCGGCCCGTACCACTCGGTGGCGGCGCGGACCGTGAGATCCCGGTAGTGCCGGCTGTGCCGGTCCCGCATCTCGTCCTGGCCGCCCAGCTCCCGGAGGCTCCGCCACCCGTAGCCCCGGATGGTCTCCAGCATGCGGTAGCGGGTCCCGCCCCCGGTGTCGCCCGCCATCACGATCGACTTGTCGACCAGGCCCGCGAGCAGATCCATCACCTCGTCGCGGGCGATGCCCTCGCCCGCGCAGACCGCCTCGGCCGCCTCCAGGTCGAACCCGCCCGCGAAGACCGACAGCCGCGCCCACAGCAGCCGCTCGCCGGCGGTGCAGAGCTCGTGGCTCCAGTCCACCACGCCGCCCAGCGTCTGCCGGTAGCGGCCGCCGGTGCGGGCGCGGGGCGACGACAGCAGCCGGAAGCGGTCGTCCAGGCGCGCGAGGATCTCCTCGACGCCGATCGAGCCGAGCCGCACCGCCGCCAGTTCGATGGCGAGGGGGATGCCGTCCAGGCGGCGGCACAGCTGGACGACCGCGTCCCGGTTGCGGGCGGTGACGGCGAAACCCGGTACGGACGCGGCGGCCCGGTCGGCGAGGAGCCGGACGGCGTCCGCGCGGCCGGCGGGCCCGTCCCCGGCGTCGCGCCGCGGGCCCTCCTCGCCCGGGACGGCGAGCCCCGGGACCACGAGCACGTGCTCGCCCGGCACGCCGAGCCGCTCCCGGCTCGTCGCGAGGATCCGCAGGCCGGGGGCCGCCCGCAGCAGCCGCAGCGCCAGCGCGGCGACGGCCTGGACCAGGTGCTCGCAGTTGTCCAGGACGAGGAGCACGCACCGGTCGCGCAGATGGTCGGCCACCACGTCGGCCGGGGCGCGCGCCGACTGGTCGCGCAGGCCGAGCGACTCGGCGACCGTCCGGTCCAGCTGCTCGGCGTCGGTCCGCGGCGCGAGCACGGCCAGGTCGGCGAGCCACGTCCCGTCGGGGAACGACGAGGCGGCCTCGGCCGCGACCCGCAGCGCCAGCCGCGTCTTGCCCACCCCGCCGACTCCGGTCATCGTGACGAGCCGGGCGCCGGCGAGCGTCCGCCGGGCCTCCGCCAGCAGGCGCTCGCGGCCGACGAAGGTGGTCGTCTCGGCCGGCAGGTTCCCCGGCCGGCGGGTTCGCGGCTCCGCGCCGGGGCCGGGCGCCGGGCGGAGCTCGGGGGCCGCGGCGAGGATCCGCCGGTGCAGGTCCTGCAGCTCCGCCCCCGGATCGATGCCCAGCTCGTCCGCGAGCAGCGCGGTGACCGTGCGGTAGCACTCCAGCGCCTCCGCCTGCCGGCCGCACTGGTAGAGCGCCCGCATGCGCTGGGCCCAGAAGCGCTCGCGCAGCGGATGCGTCCCGATGAGGTTGCGCAGCTCCGGAAGCACGTGGGCGGCGCGGCCCAATGCCAGATCGGCGTCGATGCCCAGCTCGACCGCGTCCAGGCGCTGCTCGGTCAGGGCGGGGACGACGCCCTGGAGCAGGTCGGGCGGCAGGTCCGACAGGGGCTCGCCCCGCCACAGCCCCAGCGCCTCCCGCAGCAGGGCCGCCGCGCGGCCGGCCGCGCCGCCCGCCTCCAGTTCGGCGCGCCCCTGCCGGACGAGCGCGCCGAACCGGTGCAGGTCCAGGGCGTCCGGCTCGACCTCGACCAGGTAGCCCCGGGGGTGGGTCAGCACGATCCCGGCACCGCCCTCGCCGAGCGCGCGCCGCAGCCGCATCACGTAGTTCTGCAGGGTGTTCCGGACCTGCGCCGGCGGGCTCTCGCCCCACAACCGGCCCGCCAGCGTGTCGACGGGCACGACGTGACCGGCGTCCACGAGCAGCGCGGCCAGCAGGAGCCGGAGCTTGGTCGCGCCGATCGGCAGCGGCACCCCGTCCCGCCGGACCTCCAGGGGCCCGAGCACCCCGAACTCGTGCCGCACCCGCATCACGCAATAGTAAACGATCCGTCACAGGAGAGTCGCTATAAGTAATCGCAGTACCGTGAATTCTGTCGAGAGGATTCTGTGAACGTGATCAACTCGCGAATCGGCGTATGCTCGGCGGGCGGTGGTGACCGTTGCCGGCGGCGACGTGAATCAGATCAACCGGCGTGGTAGGCACTAGGGTGATGCCGGTCCTGAAGGTCGGCTGAAGGGAGCGCCGGTGGCGAACGACGCGACGGTGACCGCGGCGGACATCGCCCGCCTGGCCGCGGTGGGGCGCGCGGCCGTGAGCAACTGGCGCCGCCGGCACGACGACTTCCCCCAGCCCGTCGGCGGGACGGCGGTCAGCCCGACGTTCTCCCTCACCGAGGTGGAGGACTGGCTGCGCGGCCAGGGCAAACTCGCCGACTCACCCGTCCGCGAACGCGTCTGGCAGACGCTCCGCTCGGCAGCCTCCGAGGGCATGGACCTCGCCGACGTCCTCACGTTCGCCGGCGCGTTCCTGCTCCATCTGCGCGCGCGCCCCGGCCGCTGGGCGGAGCTGTCGGCCGCCCCGGACGCGGAGATCGCGCGCGTCCTGCCCGACGAGGTCGCGCACACGTTGCCGGGCGCCGTACCCGCGCCGCCGTCGCCCCTCCCGATCGTCCGCGCCCTGTCGCAGCTCGTGGACGAACTGGGCGTCGCCGAGACCTTCGAGTTCTTGCGCACCCGCTACCTGGAGCACCACAGCCGCCGCGTGTACGTGACGCCGGAACCGGTCGTCCGGCTGATGCTCGAACTGGGCGGGCCCGCGCGCACCGTCCTCGACCCCTCCTGCGGGACGGGCGCCTATCTGAAAGCCGCTAACACGCTGTTCAAGGACGTCGAGCGGCTCCTCGGCCAGGAGATCGACGACACGACGGCGCGCATGTCCGCGATCCAGCTCGCGCTGCGCGGCGCCCCCGCCGAGGTCTGCCCCGGCGACTCGCTCCTCGCCGACGCCTTTCCCGGACGGACGGTCGACCTCGTCGTCTCCAACCCGCCGTTCAACGACCGCGGCTGGGGCTATGAGCAGCTGACGGGCGACCCGCGCTGGGAGTACGGCCTGCCGCCGCGCATGGAATCAGAGCTCGCCTGGATCCAGCACGGCCTCGCCCATGTCGAGCTAGGGGGGCATGTCGTCATGCTCCTGCCGCCGGCTGTGGCGGTCCGCCGTTCCGGGCGCCGCGTCCGTGCCGAACTGCTCCGGCGTGGGGCGCTCCGGGCCGTCATCGGCCTGCCCCCGGGCGCGGTGCCGAACATGGCCGTCGCGCTGACCGTGTGGGTTCTCCGCCGTCCGGCCCCTGGCGACACACCAGCGGACGACGTCCTGATGGTCGACACATCGTCCGACCCCGACAACTTCCGGCAAACCGCCCTGGACGCCTGGCGCCGCTACGCGAAGGGCAAGCCCCCAGGGACGGACTCCAGCGTCGTCGTACGCATCATCGACCTGCTGGACGATGAAGTCGACCTCACCCCCGCCCGCTACCTGCCGCAGCGGAGCGCACCCTCGGCGGAAGGCTCGTTCGTCGCCGCCCGCGAACGCCTAGAGAATCAGGCCGCCGAACTACCGCGCGTGGTCGCCGAACTGTCGTCCCTAACGCAGGCTCGCGCGCGCGCCGACGTCCCCATGACCACCATCGGAGAGCTAGCGAAGGCGGGCGTGGCGGAGATACTCCGTCCCCCTGCCAAGGTCCGGATGGGCGAAGGGAACGTGCCCGTCCTGACCCTGGACGACGTCGCTCTAGGACGGCAACCCACGGGAACGGCCGACCCCGACCCCGACCACGTCGAGGTCGCCCCCGGCGACATCGTCGTCTCGCTGTCCGCACGCCATCCCGTGGCCCGCGTCATCACCGAGGAGGGCCCGGTACTCGGCCCCGGCCTCGCCCTCGTGCGCGCCGACCCGGCCCGCACCGACCCCGACTTCGTCGCCGGCTGGCTGCTGCTCGGCGCGCAGGGCGCCCGCCTGCGCAGCTCGACGTCCTCCGCCCGCTTCGACGTCCGCCGCGCCCGCCTGCCCCGCCTCACCCTGGACGAGCAGGCCGAACTCGGGCGGGCGTTCCGCAAGCTCACCGAGCTGGAAGCCGCCCTCCGCGACACCCACCGCCTCGGCGCCGACGTCCTGCGCCTCGGCCTCGAAGGGCTCGGCGCGGGCACCCTCCACCCGTCCGACTGACGCCGGTACCCTGCCTGCACGGGCCAGTGGAGGTGGGCGTTGCGGCGGGGCGATCTCCTCGGAGAACGCGAACGGTACGAACTCGACCAGGCGATCGGGCGCGGCGGGATGGGCGAGGTGTGGCGCGCCTACGACCGCTTCCTCGACCGGCGCCTCGCCGTCAAGTTCACCCGCGTCTCGGACGAGTCGCTCGTCGGCCGGTTCGAGCAGGAGGCCCGCAGCACGGCCTGGTTCGAGCACCCCGGCGTCCCCACCGTCTACGACTTCGGCAGCCACGACGGATGCTTCTACCTCGTCATGCAGTACGTCGAGGGCACGACGATCGACCATGTCCTCGACGCCGAGGAGAGGCTCTCCGTCTCCTGGGCGTCGCTGATAGCCGCCCAGGTGTGCGCGGTGCTGAACGTCGCGCACCGGCGTCCGCTCGTCCACCGCGACCTCAAGCCCAGCAACCTGATGCTGTGCCCGGACGGCTCGGTGAAAGTCCTCGACTTCGGCGCCGCAGTGGGTCTCGGCCCAGGCGACGTACGCCGCACCACCACCGGCCTTGGCGCCCCCTACACGCCGGGCTACACGTCCATGGAGCAGGTGTACGGCAGCCCAGGCCCGCAGAGCGACCTGTACTCCCTCGGCTGCGTCCTCTACGAGATGCTCACCGGACGCCAGGTCTTCCCAGGCGCCACCCCCTACGAGGTACTGCGCCGCCACGAAGACGAGGCCCCGACCCCACCGAGAGCACTCAACGCCGCTGTTCCACTCGCACTCGACGCCCTCGTCCTGCAACTCCTTGCCAAGCAGCCAGGAGACCGCCCAGCCGACGCCGACGACGTGTACCACCGTCTCCTGCAATTCGTCTCATCCCTGGAGCCGCTGCCGGGGATCGTCGACACGATCGCTCCGCAGCACCTCTATGCGACAGCCGTCAGCCGTATCCGCCTCACCGGCAGAACCCCCATCACCCGCTCCGAAGAACCCACCGAACCGCCAGAACCGGTAGAACTCCCGACGTTCGACGAGGTCGTCCAAGCGCGCGCGGAAGCCGGCGACTTGGCCGACGCGGGCCGCTACACGCAGGCGGCCGAACTCCTCTCCGGCCTGACCGAACCCGCCCGCCTCGCCCTCGGCGACGACGACCCCGAATACATGGGGCTCCGCCTCGACCTCGCCGAAGCCCTCTTCCAGGGCGGCGACTACCGCCGCGCCGTCCACGCCTACCGCGCCGCCGCCGTCACCCTGTCCGAGGTCTCCGGACCGGACGACCCCGACGTCCTGGCCTGCCGCGAGCAGGAGGCCGTCTGCCAGGCATACCTCGGCGCCACGGGCACGGCCCTGACCCACCTCCGTGAGCTCCTGGACGACGTCACGCCCGGCAGCCCCTACGATCCCCTCACACTGCGCGTCCGCGAACGCATAGCCCGTCTAGAACTCGCCGCGGGCCGCACCAGCGAAGCCCGCAAGGAACTCACCGAACTCCTGTCCGACCTGACGGGCCTGTACGGCGACGACCACCCGCAGGCGGTCGGCCTACAGGCCCTCCTGCACGACCTCAGCCAGGCAGGAACGGGCTAGGCGACCCCGAGTACGACACGTACAGGTGGTCCCGCGCGCGCGTGGACGCCACGAACAGCAGACACCGCTCCTTCTGGACGTCCTGCGCATGCGCCTTCGGGTCCTCGCCCTCCGGCGTGACGGCCTTCGCCGACGGCAGCGACTTCTCGTCCGCCCCGATGACGGCGATGCACCGGAACTCCAGGCCCTTCATCTTGTGCATCGACCCGACCTGCACGCCGGGCGACTTGCTGGGCACCTGGTAGGCGGTGATGCCGGCCTCCTTCAACCGCTTCGCCGCCTTGCGCGCCACCCACACGTACCGCGCCGCGACCCCGATCGCGCCCGCCTCCACATCGGCGTCCAGCCACGCCCGCACCTGCTCGACGAGCCCGTCCAGTTCGGCGTCCCTGTCCGGATACGCCTTCACCACGGGCCGCCGCCCGTGCATCGGCGACCGGTACCCGTCCAGCGTGTCGGCCGAATCGTCGAGCCCCTGCGCCGGCGAATGCCCCAGCAGCGGCACCGACCACGCCAGGATCTCCTGCGTCGTCCGGTAGTTGATCTTCAACTTGGTGCTGCGGCCCCGCACGTTGATGCCGAGGCTCGCCAGCGACACGTGGCTGTCGTAGATGCGCTGGTGCGGGTCCCCGACGATGAACAGGTCATCCGGCCCCTCCTTGACGAGCCGCCGCAGCAGCCGCCACTGCGCCGTGTGGATGTCCTGCGCCTCGTCGATGACCACATGGTCGTACTCGGGGCCGTCCACCAGCTCGGCGGCCTCGTTGGCCAGCTGATGGAACGTCGACTTGCCCTCCGCGGCCAGCCCGTCCACCACATGCCCGATCGCGCGCCACACCACCGCCCGCTGCGCCTTCCCGAGCGGAACCCCGCGCCCCGCCCGCGTGCACGCGAGGTACTCCTCCTCGCTCTCCAGCCCCTGCGCCAGGACGATCTGCTCCCACTCCCGCTCCAGGAACGTCGGCGAGAACGGCGTCCCGTCCGCCGCCTCCTCCCACAGCGGCTCCAGCACGTCCGCACTCGCGATACCGGGCTTGTGGTGCCGCCCGACGATCGAGTACGAAAGCGCATCCACATTCTTCACCTGGATCCGCCCGCGCACCTCGGGGTCATCGACGAGCAAGTCCAGCTGCTTCTCCAACGCCTCCGAGAGATTCCGCGTGAACGTCGTCAGCAGGACACGCCCGCCCTTTCCCGCGAGGAAATTGGCCCGGTGCAGCGCCGTCACGGTCTTCCCCGTCCCGGCACCGCCCGTCACCTGCGCCGGGCCGCTGTAAGAAGGCCGGAGCGCGACCCGCCGCTGCACGGGATGCAGAAAAATCCGCCACGTGTCGAAGGGGTGCTCGAGAATGTCGCGCAGTTCCTCGGGCCCATTGACGAAAACGACCTGCCCGGGCGTCCGCCGCATGGCCGTCACCAGGTCGTCGGGGTCGACCGCCGCGGGCTTCTCCTCGGCCGGCAGGTACTTCGCGACCTCTTCCCACGCCTGCTGGACGCTCAACCCCTGCGCCAGCGCCAGAAGCGCCATGTACTGCGGCTCAGGAAGCAGCTTCTCCAGCGCCAGCAGATGCGCGTCCTCCGTCAGCACCCGGACGAGCGGGAGCACGTCCTTGTCGACCCCGAGCCGCACCAGGTCCTTCTCGAAAACGTGCCCCAGCAGCCGGAAGACCTTCCCCTCCGCGGCCTGCTCCAGCGCGGGCGACAACTCCTCCAGCGCGGCCTGGTCCCGTACCTCCAGCACGCCGATCGCCTGGTTCACCGAGAACTTCCTGCTCCGCGCCCATTCGATCGCGTCGTCATGCGCCATCACGGCCAGCAGGCAGTACACATCCCCCTTCTCGGGAGCCAGCACCACCCCGCGCCAGAACTGGTCGATCCGGATCGTCCGGATCCGCGGATCCTTGGCGTTGTTGAGCTTCTCCAGGTGCAGCCCCGCATGCGTATGCTCCGCGAACTTCCCGATGGCCGCGTCCACGCCCTTGCGCACCTTCGGCTCGAGCTTGGCGTACTGCGGCAGGAACGAGTTCGCAATGGCCAGCTGGGCCACCCCTGCACCGCCCTTTCACCCCCACCTGACCCCGCGTCAGGTCCGAACATCCTAGAAGCGCCCCGCCCCCCGAATTGTTTGAACCGCGTACAACCCCCCGTCCGCCTCCGGACAACCACGGAACTCAACCGCAACCGGCAACAGACCGCCGCCGTCACCGCGTGTTCCAGCGCCACCGGTGCGGCGCTCACCGGGTTCATCGTCGTCGGTCGTCCTCAGAACGGGGGCGGATCATCGTCCGCGTCCGGATCGGCGATGTCGTCGGACACCGCTTCGGCGCGGTCGCTCACCCGGCCGGACGCGCTCAGGACCTCTCCGGTGCGGGGGTCGATGCGCACGCCGTCCACGACGATCGGTGCCTTCGGGTCGCTCGGGGCGCGGTCGGGGCACCACTGGCCGACAGGGCACGTCCCGCACCACGGTCCCGGATCGGGACGGAACACGGTGTCGGTGTGCCATCCGGCGGTCATCCGCGTGATCACCCGCGCGGCGGCCTCCCGCACGGCAGGGTTCGCGACGTCGAAGGACAGAACCTCCGCCGCGCCCGGTGTCATCGTCTCCAGCTCGGCGGTGCCGGTCCCGTCCCCGCCGAGCACGCCGTGCTCGATCAGCCGGACGGCCAGCGCCAGCTGCGGCACCCGCGTGAACACCTCGTCGGCCTCGCCACCCGGCGCCGCCATCCGGGTCGTCTTCTGCTCCCGGTAGACGACGCGCCCGTCCACCTCGCGGATCAGGTCGGGGTAGGCGACGACGACCACCTCGGCCGCCGGATCGTACGCCGCCACGGTCGGCTCCGTGACGACATCGCCGACAGCGCCCGCCATGGGGCAGACGGCAAGGTGCGAGACTAGGTAAGGCCGCGCCTCCCGGTACTCCTCCGGGGTCATGATCCCTGCCGCCAGGCCGAGGTCGTCAGCGTCAGCATCCGGAAGGTCGGCGAGGACGCACGCGCGCGCGGGGTGCCGGGCGTGCGCCGCCTCCAGCCACTGGTGGACGGCCCGGCCACGCCGCGCCGCCGAACCATCGGACCACGCCGCCGCCGGCAGGTGGAGTTCACGCAGGTGAGCCTGCGCCGGGCAGATGAGGTACTGACGCCCGGTGGTGACCGACCACGTCCGGCGATGCGTCCCGCCGCCCTCGATGCCCAGCAGCCCCGGAGCGTGCGGCAACGCGTCGCAGGACGACCGCGCCTTGCAGCCGACGCAGTCGGAACCCGGCTTCCGCACGTCGGTGAAGACGATGTCGGTGACGAGGTGCCGGGTCCTGTCCCGGTAGGCGCGGCGGATGTCGGCGGGCGACGCGTCCACGACGACCCGTGGCGGAACCCCGCTCGCCAGGACGACCTCCACCACCCGAACCCGCGAGGGCTCGCACTCGTCGGGAACGACACTGACCGGTAGGTCCCGATAGACGTTCCCTTCGGCGCGCTGGCCCGCGGCCACCACGAAGGCCAGAGCGTCGCTGGACGGGGCATCGCGCTCACCCGCGCGACCCATCCGGAGCCGTCGGAACTCGCGGACGTCGCCGCCCGGCGACGCGTACCAGCGTCCCCATGCGGTGAGCATCCGCCGCTCCGCCGCCGACTCGTACTGGACGACCCGGGGGAGCCGCTCGGGAACGAGCGCGACACCCTGCACTTCAAGGTCGTCCGCGATCCACTCGGCGGCCTGAAGGTAGGCGTCGCATGCATGCCTCACCCACGCTGCGACACCGGCATGAACGGTCGAACGGCTCCCGCTGACGACGCTGACCACGGCGTCTTCAACGGCCGTGTCCTGGTACTCGACCAGGTCCAGCGCAGCCTGGACCAGGCCCAGCGGAAACGTCTCCCATGGCGCGTACCGCGGCTTCTCGTAGACGCGGGGCCGGAGCAGGGGGCGGGCCTTGAGGGCGATGTGCGCGGGGCAGCGCCGGCCGTCCCGGTCCAGCGCGCTCGCCGAAAGCCGGATGACCTGAGCCTCACCGCGAAGCCCGGCGGGCGGAGTCCAACTGTGCGAAGTCACGGCGTCAAGTAGAGCACATGTGAACTCAATCAACCCACTGTCTGAGGAAAAATGCACACTCATGCCGAGTGGTCGACTGTGTCGGGCCCAACATGCGTCCGCCTATCGGCCGGTTTGTCGCATTCTGGCGTCACGCGGCGGCAGTACGGACTGTCATCGGCGCTCATGACAGATGCACACAAGGCCAACGCGCGGGGTTACTGGCGAGGATGCTGAACCTGGCGATGACGGCGGCGACCCAAGGGCACCGTCCCGGCGCGAGGTCAGCTGGACTGTTGCATAACCGACAGTCGGTGGCGGGAGACGTTCGGCGAGCGCGCCGACTGGCAGAGCCCTCTCTAGCGGCGCCGTGTACCTGCGCTACCGAACGCGGAGGTGAGTACTCCATGGATGCGCCTCGGCGGAAGGTGCGCAGAGCGGCACCTTCCGCCGAGGCGGGCAGACTGCTCAGTAGCAATTGGGAAGGCCGGGGATTCGCTCGTTCTGACCGCCCACGGTGAACACGGTGGCAGAGACCCACACCTTCCGGTTGCCGCTGTCGTCGTCGGTCTGGGCCCACCAGGTATTGGTGTTGCCCCACTTGTCGGTGTAGCGCTGCCCCCAGTCGTTCTGGCAGTAGAAGTAGTTCCGGCCCGCGAAGAGCTTCCCTCCCGTCGGGAGCCAGTGAGGGTGGCCGTTCCCGACCCAGCTGTAGCTGTCCGCGGTGATCCAGGTGTTGTAGTAGTACTTCGAAGCGGCCGCGGGAGCCGCCGCGTCAGCGAACGCGCTTCCGGCCGGCGACAGAACCGCCCCGGCGACTCCGACGGCAACAGCGGCCCGAACGACTGCCCTGCGGATGGTCATGGTGCCTCCCCGATATGCGTCGAGTGCTTGCTGAGAAGACAGTACGGAGACGCGTTATCGATCTCTTATCGACCATCATCGACGAGCTGGATCAGCCAACTCGCCGCCTCCCGCCGAGCGCGCTCCTCAGCAAACCCCGATCGAAGCACCAAGAGAAGACGTATGCCGTGGCGACGACCTCGATGACTACCCGGCGGAACTGTCGACCACGGCACCGGCCAGCACGAGCGCCGCGGTCACGATGACCGGCGGTTCAATCGAACCCCGAACGCTTCACGCTGACCAAGGCGCTCATGCTTGACGTCCACGATGCGGTGGCGCAGGCCATGGAGAGTCAGGGGAACCGCATCGGACGATCCTTGACTCTCCGCCGGGCGAGGCAACACGCCATCCGTACAAAGGGTGAGAGCGTAGAACGCCAGCGGTCCTTGTGGCGTGGGCTCGTCTCAAGATCGGTGATGTGTGTAGGGGTCAGCGGGCGTCTGTGCGGACCCTGCGGAGAAAGCTCCACCATTCGTCTCTGGTGAATTCCAGGATCGGGCCGTTGCCGTCGAGCTTGGTGTCTCGGACGCCGATCGTGCCATCGTCGGCGCGACCAGCTTCGATGCAGCCACCGTTAGGTTGGCTGTGGCGCGACTTGCGCCAGCGGTGAAATTCCTTGGTCATGTACCCGATCCTGTCTTGTCGGACAGCCCGTTGGCTACCCGTTCGAGGAAGGCAATGCTGTCCTCGCGGGTTAGGGCAGCCTCCTGGAGGCGGTTGTACATCGCGGTATACCGCTCGACCTCGTGTCGTTGTGTGAGTACGACATCGGTAGTGACCGTTTCGAGTACAGCCATCGGTGGATCGCCCGGATCGCTGAAGGTGTAGAGGTAGAACGACGACATGGGGAGGAAGCCCCCAGGGATGCGGGTGTCGTGCAGCAGCACTCGGACGTTGACCCGCTCCTCGTCCGAGACCACTCTGATCATGTGGCGAAGCTGGGCGGTCATCGCCTGCGGTGGGACGGCCAAGCGATGAATTACGCACTCGTCCAGGACGGTCTCGTAGGATGGGCCATCTGGCCGGAGTAGTTCGTGTTGCCGCCGCATGCGGGCTTCGACCATGCGCTCGGGCACATAGTCGATCTTCCCTTGGCACTCGTCCAGTTCAACGAGGGCTGAGATGAACTCGGGAGCCTGCAGGACCGCAGGCATCAACGTCTGGTTGTACTCGCGGACAGTGCCAGCGCTGTACTCCAGGTCTGCGTACAACTTCTGGCGGGGACCCACGGTCGCGCCGTAACGGTCCCACCAGCCCTTCTCAGCCGCCTCGCGTGCGAGTTGGAGAAGCCTGTCGTACTGGCTGCCCGTGACCTCGAGAGTGTCGAGAATGTTCATGATCTCCGCCAGGTCTGGCCGACGCTGGGCGTTCTCCAGCCGGGAGACCTTCGTGCGGGTGTAGAACATGAGGCGAGCGAGGCCATCAGCGGTGAGGCCACGGCTCTCGCGTAGTTTGCGGATCTCGACCGCCAGTTGACGGCGGCGGACGTAAGGGCTCGGCATGGTCGTCCTCCCGAAATCGCGTCGGACATGATCCGAACTGATCACTGATTCGGCACAGTCGATCACTGCTGAGTAATCGTACGGTCACTCTCAGGCAAAAGGGCGATCCACATCCCAAGAACAAGTGCGATCCCTGGCATCGGCACACGCGATTTCCGCACGTTCAACATTCGCGCATCCGATTCGTTCCGGAAAGCGAAATTCACAAAGCCCGCATGTATTGATGTGTCGGATATACGAACGCTAGATCATCGACTCGGTCTACGTACTTGCTCCGCATGCCGACGTTCCGGGACGCGTCCTGCGTACAGGCCAAATGGCGAGCTGACGGGCTCAGGCCGGCGCCGCCACTCCCTGTTGGACCGACGAACCTATAGCGGCAGGCTCGGTGTCAGGCGCCTGCCGGGCCTCCATGCCACGCTTCTCACCCGTCGACACGCCCGGCCTTGTCCTCATCGAGGACGGGTGACGCGCTCGGGCGGGGCAACCGGCCAGACAGGCGACCGTTCGACGAGTTGGCGATCTGATCAGATCACGATGGCCGATCTCAAAGCCATCGGGTGCCTCCGTCGCCCAGGAGTCGCGTGGACTTATCCTTCCGGTCGACCAAGCCGAAGTGGAGGAGTGCATGGGAGTTTGGCCTGTTGGAACGTTTGGGCCAGTGTCGTCTTAAGGGATTGCCCGCTGCGCTTACCGCTGCTCGGCTGGCTCGTTCCGGCGCGCGGCAAGCCATTGTCTGGTGTAGGCGGTCGCCTCGTCGATGAACTGCTCCAGCCCCACCCGATCGAAGTTCGCCTCGCCGACGAGGTACAGCAGGACGTAGACCTCGGCGTGCAGTACGGCCCGCACGTCATCCTGTGGGGCACCTTCAAACGGTGGCGCACCGACGACCTGGCGGATCATGTCTTCGGCCACGAGTGCGTTGATCAGTCCTGCGCCCTCTCCGGCCTTGAGCCGCACGTCCGCCACGAGCCTGACGATCTCGCTCAACGTGTACGTCGGCGAGAATTTTCGTTGCACTGCGACACAGAACGCCCCGTAGAGCAGCGACATGTAGCTAGCCGCCGTCTCGTCGTCCAGCCGGATCTTCTCTTCCAGGGGTACCCACGCCTGCGGTCCCTCCAACAGAAAGGACCGTAATGCCAGAATGTTCTCCTCACCGATGCCCACGTTGGTGAAGTTCGTCACTTGAAGCTATCCCTCATCAGCCATGGCTCGTGCCTTGGTGATGAACGCGTCCAGTTCGGCGTCGCTCATTTTCGCATCGGCAGTGAGTCCGGCCAGCAAGTACAGTTCAGTCGTGTATACGGTGTTGTCTTCGATATCGGCGATCGTCCCCTCGCCGAGTACGGCGAGTAGTAGCCGCTCAGCTACATGCGGATCGACCTTCTCGGCTGCCTCTGATGTTCTCTCCCGCAGGGAAGCGACAAAACTTATGATCTGAGACCTGTCAACTGGTGTGCCGCTCTTACGGAAGCGACGATTTGTGGCCAGAAAGAACGCCGCTGCCACGAGGACCGGATACTCGGACTGAACCTCCTCCTTGTCAAGTTGCCGTAGCAATCTCACGTGCTCATCGGTTCGGCCCGCCAGTTGTGCCTGCAGGGTGGCCGCCATCGTGTCAGTTATGGGCATTTTCTGCTCCTGTCACTTTTCCTAGTAGCGTCTTTATTCCGGCATGAGTGCGGCGTCCGAGTTCATAGACGATGATTCCGGCTCCGACGAATCCAATGGCGGCTGTGGCGCCTTGAATGCTTTCGTGGTGAGGTTTAATTTCGATGGCTGGCTTGCTCTCTGCTGTGCCGGTAGGGCGATCCCATTTGATTATGTTGCCGAGATCTTTTGCAAGACCCTCTGTGCTCTTGGCGACATCATCCGGACGTCGGATGAAATCTCGCCCGGTTCTCTTCCATTGGGCGATCCCTTCTGCGTCTTCATCAAGAAGATCGCGGGAAGCGGGGTCGTCGTCGGGGTCGCGGAGTTCGCCGCGTCCGGCGTCGCCGCCTTGTGCTCCCACCGGGTCGAGGTCTTCGCGGGTCGGAAGTTCGGCCGGTTCCGTTGTCTCGGGTTCGGTCCGCGCCAGTTCGGTGCCGGGTTGGCTGGTCTGCTCTCGTCCATATCGGGGCTCGATGTGTACTTGGCCGCTGCTGTCGGTATACACATCGGAAAGAATGGGATTGGGGTGGGCCTCTGGGTTTGTCTCATTGGTCTCGTTCGGGTCCTGCTCGGTGCCGTCGTCTTCGGCTTTCTTACCACGGTCGCCATCGTCTTCGGCGTGAGGTTCTTGCGTCCCGTGGTTATCGGCGGTCTCTCCGGACGAGGGTGGAGGGTTGTCAGTGGTTTGCCGGTCGCCTGTTTCACTATTCGGGTCCTCGGGGTCGCCGAGAGGCTCCTGGATCTCGGTGCCTTGCTCGACGGCTCCGTCTTGGCGACGGTCGGCCTCGGCCTGATCTTCGGCGGGAAGCGGGCGTTCCGAGCCTTGGCTCTGGTCGGTGGGCCCTTCGGGGGTGGGACGGTCCTGCTGCTGGGAAAGAGGCTGTTCGTCGCCCGCCTCCGCCGCTGCGGACGGGGACGCCGGGCCGTTGTCGGTGGGCCCGTCCACCACCGGCGCTTTCGGCTCGGAGTCTCCCACTGGGTTGGCATCGCGTCCCCGTGACTCTGGGGCGCCGGGTGCGCTGTCCGTCCCGGCCCCCTGAGGAGCGCTTCCCTGCGCGCCGGAGCCGTCGCTGGGCTTGTCGGTGCCCTGCGGAGGTTGCTGCGTGTCCGGTGCTGTTCGGCTTTCAGTGGATGCAGCGGCTTCCTGCCGTCGGAGCGGCTCGTGCTCTTGGTCTTGCGGACGCGGCGCCTCAGGCACTCGGTTCCCGGTCTGCTCCCCGGAGAGTTGAGGCACGGGACGGTCGCGGTCGCCGGGTTCGTCGCGGCCGAGAACTTCGTTGGTCGGTGTTCCGGTGTCGCGGGGGCGTGCTTCCGGCTCGCGCTCGTCATCCCGTGTGCCCTCGCCGTTTGCCGGTGCGTGCTCGCCCTTCCCCGCCTCACGCACGTCCCGACCCGCGTCGGTGTCATCCGCCTTCTGGCCGCCGGTTTCGCTTTGCTGCGGGTTGGGACGGTCATCGCGGTCACCGCCCTCCAAGCCGGCCGCGCTGCTGGAGCCAGCGTCCTGAGCCTTGTTCTGCTCCTGGTCCTGCCGAGTGCGGGCGCGGCTTTCCAAGCGGGACGGCTGGCCGGGTGATCCGGGGTTGTCGGCCGGCAAGGTGTACTGCTGTGCGGGAGGCGTGGGCTTGTCGGCGGGCCCGGTGCGGGTGTCGGTCTCGCGTTCGGTGACCTGGGCGGCCTGGGAACGGTCTCGGCTACCTGGAGAGGATGCGCCGGTTCGAGCGCCGGCGTCGTGTGAGCGCGGTTCCTCGTTCCGCGGGCTGCCCTGCCTGGTCTCTGATCTGCTTTGGGTCCCTGCGCTCTCGGTAACTCCACCCGCCTGCGATGAGCCGGGCTTGGCCTCACGGGGGCTGGCCGTGCCTTGGGCGCCGCCGGTGTCCTGGCCCTTGCTCTGCTCTTGGTCTTGGCGGGTGCGGGCGCGACTTTCCAGGCGGGACGGCTGGCCGGGTGATCCGGGATTGTCCGGCGGTGGCGTGTATGGGCGGTCCCCGGACGTTGGCCTGTCCGCGGTCTCGGTGCGGGTGCCGGTTCCGCCGTTGTCCTCCACGCCCACGCTGGCAGGCCCTTTCCACGAGGGGGCGCGAACCGGTTCGTGGCGACGGTTCGCGGGTCATGTCCCGTGACGCGCGGGGCCGACGTCCAGGGCGCAACCGGACCCTATGTAACCGTGCGCGTGCAGACTTTGCACGTGCGGAAATCGGACGTGTAGGTGCCGTGCCTGCGTTTCGCCTTCCAAGTGGTCGACAGGACCCGCGATTCGTCCTCAAGGAGTGCCTGAGCCGGAAGGGGCGCTGAATCCGACGGTCGGCAATCAAGTGATGCGTCGCCCCGCCCTGCGAGGTGTTGGCGAAGACGCGTTTCTCGGTCAGGGCGAACAGAGGGCTGCGGCTACGTGACCTTCGCCGCCCACGAAGGCTGAAGATCTCTCCACACTGGATCGAGTAATCGTGAGCAGACGGGGTGTACGACATCGCGGTCGCTCACCTGGCGATGAGTTCCTGCCGTGCCGCGAGTCTCACCCGGCGAAACACCCTGATCGAGTGATGGAGAAACGGTGGCAGAAGACGTCTGGCCGATGGTTCATGCGGAGCGTGCGGCGCTGATCGATGATCTCGCCCATCTCGATGACGAGCAGTGGCGGGAGCCGTCGCTGTGTGAAGGGTGGACGGTGCATGACGTGGCCGCCCATCTAGTCGGCACGGCTCGGACGACGCGTCTGGGGTTCGTGGCCGGTCTCGTCCGGGCGCGGTTCGATTTCCACCGTCAGAACGCACGTGGTGTGGAGCGTGAGCGCGGTGCCTCACCTCAGGAGACGTTGGAGCGGCTGCGCCAGGTGGCGTCGCGGCGGTCGACGCCTCCGGCGCCGCTCGACAGTCGGCTCGTTGAGGAGGTCGTCCACGGTGAGGACATCCGTCGGCCGTTGGGGCTCAGCCGCTCCTACCCGCAGGAGGCCGTGGTCAGATCGCTCCGTCTGCAGGCTCGCACGCGCGCGGCTTTCGGCGGGGCCAAGGAGTTGACGGCTCGTCTCCGGCTTACGGCGACGGACGCCGACCTGTCGATCGGAGACGGCCCGGAAGTGAGCGGAACCGCACTTTCGCTCCTCCTGGCCATCTCTGGGCGAGCAGTGGCGTTGGACGATCTTGACGGGCCGGGAGCCTCCACGCTGGCGATGGCCACCTGAGTCCCGCACCGAACGGCCGCAGATGTTCTCCGGGGCCGTTCTCGTCCCCCAGAACGGCCCGCCAAGACCGCGCATGATCATCGTCCGGCAGGTGAGAACGCATTAGCCCTGGGCGTCGAAGGCGTCGCGGGCGCGTTCGATGGCGGGCATGTGCTGGGAGGCCCAGGCCAGCAGGACGTCGACGGGATCGCGGAGGGTCTTGCCGAGCGGGGTGATCCGGTAGGTGATCGCGACCGGCCGGGTGGAGGTGACCTCGCGCTCGATGATGCCGTTGCGTTCGAGCCGCCGCAGGGTGGCGGTCAGTGATTTCTGGGTGACCCCCGGGATGGCGCGGCGGAGTTCGTTGAAGCGGCAAGGACGCTCGCACAACTCGTTCAGGACGCTGAGAGACCACTTGTCGAGCACCTGGTCGAGCAGCTCGCGGTGCACGGCGGCGATGCGGATCTCGCCCTCGGTATCCATGCTGAAACCTGGTTTCGTTGAAGTGTCCTTCTTGCACTAAGTATCTTAGCGATACCTAAATGAGAAGGAGAACACCTCATGTCCGTCCAGTACCTCACTCCCGAAGGCATGCTGCAGCCCGCGCCCTACCACCATGTGGCCGTGGGCACCGGCACCAGGCACGTGCACGTCAGCGGGCAGGTCGCCCGCCAGGCCGACGGTGCTCCGGTCGCTCCGGGCGACCTGGCCGGGCAGGTCGCCCATGCCCTGCGCAACACCGCCACCGGCCTGGCAGGAGCGGGTGCGACGTTCGACGACGTGCTGCGCCTGACGTTCTACGTCACGAAATGGAGCCCGGAAAAGATCGGTGACTTCATGGCCGGCGTGGAGGCCGTCGCCGAGGAAATCGGGCTGAAGCTTCCGATGCCACCGGCGTCCCTCATTGGCGTCGATTACCTCTTTGAAGAGGACGTCTTGGTCGAAGTCGAAGCCACCGCCCTCCTCGACTGACCCCCGCCCGGTGCAGGCGGGCTCCGTGCCCCTCGCCGTTGCGGACGTCAGGTCCAGACCTGGGACCCGCAGCGGGAGGGGCGCAACTGGATGCTCGGCCTTCCGCATTCCGCTTGCCGGGTCGCTGCGGCTAGCGCGGATAGGTCCCGCCGGGCTCGGCGCCGTTATGACGGACGGTGGCGCGGGGCGTCCGGTGGCCAGGCGGTTCGGGTGGGCATCAAGGGCAGGCCGCTGAGCCAGACGTGATCGGCCTTCGGCACCACGCGGATGGAGACCGGGATCCCACCGGTCGCGCGGGTCGGAAACTCGCCGGCCCCGGCATCGCGCGACAGGTAGGCGAGCCCTTGCCGGAGATGGGCCCGCGGTCCCGGGTCGAGGTGGCGCGCCCACGGCGGCGCGGGCTCGTCGCGCAGCCATGCGAGGCAGGCCATCGCGTAGCCGAACTCATGTTCCGTCAGGTAGCCGAGACGTGAATAGCCGTCGTTGCGGGCGGCGTTCAAGGTGCGCTCATCCAGATATCCGAGCGGCTGGACGGAGAAGCCGCGGCGCGTTTCACCGAACCTCATCGCGGCGTTCGCGGTGAAGACGCCGAAGCCGAAATAGACGGTCAGGAGGTCGGTCAGTCGCTCGTGATCCTTGCGCCCGGCGGTGATGCGATTCTCGCCGAGGAGCCGAACATGGCACAGTTCATGCGCGATGATGGCGATCAGATAGGCAGGATCGGACGCCTCCGCCATGTCCAGCCCGATGACTGCTCGGCCGTTCTCGACGTAGTAGTGCCCGACCGCGCGCTTGTCCGCTCGCTCCGCCGTGCCTTCGTCCGCCCGGTCGAACAACTCCACGATGAGCTCGGACCGATCGATTTCCATCAGTTCGCACACTGCGGTGAGCAGGCGGTCGACCTGCTGCGGCGTGCCGGTGTAGTCCTGCGGGCACAGCGCCGGACCGGGCAGGGCCACAGGTCGCAGCGCCGGCTCGCGGCCGAACTCCCGAACGAACCACATGATCGACGCCTCGATCCACGCCTGGTGCGTGATGCCGACCGGGCACTCGGTGCCCACAGTCGGCGACCAGGGCCGCGGCGCCTCGGGCTCTTCGTTCATCGCACTCCCCGGTCATCGTCGTCTCGTATCCCCTTAGCGGCTTCGACGCCCGCGAAAATGGCCGACGCCTGCCGCCCGAACGGCCGTGCCCAGGGCAGCGGCCGAACCGTGCAGATATTTATCACGCATTGCAGTCGCACTGTCAATAATGCCGCGACATTCCCTCCAGAAGGAGGGTTGATAATGGCATGTACGGAATTTGGATGAGTGAATTTAGAGGCGTTCGCCCCTGCCGTGTGCGAGACGTGCACGTGCGGGATTCGGCCATGCGCGGCCCGTCTGTACCAATCCACCGTCCGGGCCCCCAACTGCGCCAATTTTGCGTGACCGTGAGGCGACTTCCTGTGACGATCGGTGTGCGGAGCAGGGGAGACCCGAGCGAACCGCAACGTCCACGTCCGTGATCAGGAGTGTTCCGATGTCCTTGACGATGCCTCCGGCGGTGCAGCCGGCGCCGATGCGTTGGCGGCGTTCCTTCCCCGGCGGGCCCGAGCAGGCCCGCGACGTCCGCCGGTTCGTCGGCTGCCTGCTGGCCGGCTGCCCCTACCTCGACGACGTCCTGCTCGCCGCCGACGAACTCGTCGTGAACGCGCTGCGGCACACGAAGTCCGGTCAGGACGGCGGCTCCTTCACCGTCGAGATCGCCCAGGACGGCGGCCTCGTCGCCGTGTCGGTCACCGACCAGGGCGGACCGGTCGAGCCCGCCGCCGTCGATGCCTGTGAACTCGCCGAGTCCGGACGCGGGCTGCGCACGGTCTCCCTGACCGCCGCGAGCTGGGGCTGGCACGGCAACGGCGAGGGCCGCACGGTCACCGCCGTCTTCGCGGGGGAGTGGGCCGCGTGACCGAACCCGCCTCCTGGACGCATGTCCGGGTCCAGCGACGCGTTCACGCCGCGATGACCGCTGCGATGCGCGCGGACGTCCACGCCATCGACGCCGCCCTCGTCCAGAACGTGAGCGGGAGCCTTGATGCGCATAGCCGTGAGTTCGTCGGTGCGTCCCGTCGTCTCGTGCTGGCCTGCACTGCCGCGCTGACCTGCGTCCTGTCGGCGCACCGCCCCAGCAGCGACCAGCGCGGACGGGACATCTGCCATGGGTGCGGGACGCCCGACTGCCGCACGCTGCAGGGGATCGCGGATGTTCTGGCCGCCTACACCGTCCGTCCGAGCCCGATCGACCGCGCCGAGGCATGGCGTCGCGCCGACACCCATTTCGCGTGCGGTGGCCGCCCGGTCCCGGTGGTCGTCGAAGAGTTCCCGGACGGTTTCATCACCCGAGCCGCGACCGCCCGTGCCGACGACCCGCGCCCGATCTTGATCGTCGACCGGCACACCGGCGCCTTGAGCCGCTGGCCGTCCCTGCCTCACGACACCCTCGTCCGCGAATACACCCGCCATCACGCCGGCCGTTGATCCAAGCAGCACGCGGTGGGACGTCGGCCAGGTCGTCCAGACGGCTCGAACCGCTCCGACTACGCGACCGCGGGATACGAAGTGTCCGGCGGACTTCGGCCAGCTCACGAGGTCCGCGTGTGGATCGGCTCGTCACCGCTACGGCAGCGGCTCTAGTCGTCCTCCACGTACGGCCGCCTAGCCCGCTGATCTGCCGCCTTCTTGCCCTCCAAGCGCGCACCCAGAGGCAGGGACGGGGGCTGCCGCTGGGCAACGCGTTGGAGGCGCGACAGCAACCCTGACCTCGCTCTCACTCACCGGAATGCGTATTAGGGCAAGACCACAATCTTGCCGACGAGTGAGCCGTGGCGGAACTCCTCCTGAGCCGCATGGATGTCGCTGAGCGGATACCTGGCGGCGATGCGCGGTCGCAGGGCGCCTGTGCGGGCCAGTTCCGCCAGCTCTGCGAAATGGGCACGGGTGTGCATCGAGGAGCCGATGAGGCTGAGATTGTGCAGGTAGAGGCGCCGCAGGTCGAACGAGACCACGGGCCCGGCGACCGCGCCGGCGATGACCCAGCGGGCACCGTCGCGCAGTGCGGGCAGCACCCGCTCGAGCCATGGGCCGCCGGCCACGTCGGCGACGGCGTCCAGCCCGCCGGGCGCCGCCGCCCGCAACTTGTCCTGCAGTTCATCCGGGTCCATGTCACGGGAGACGGTGACTTCCGCGCCGGCGTCGCGCACCACTTCGGCCTTGGTGCCGCTGGTCAAGGCCAATACACGCGCGCCAAGCGCAGCCGCGAGCTGGACGAGGGCGAACCCGACACCGCCGGACGCACCCGTCACGAACACCGTCTCGCCCTTCTTGATGTGGGCCCGCTCCAGCATGCCCATCGCCGTGCCGTAGGCCACGGGCAGGGAAGCGAGCTCCTCGTCGGACAGCGGTGAGTCGGTCATATCGTGCAGCCGGACGGCGTCGACCGCCACATAGGTGGCGAAGCCCCCGTCCGCCTCGCTGCCGAGCAGACCGATCGGGACCGCGCCCTCGCCCTCATCGGCGTAGAACGCCGGATCGACCAGGACTCGCCGTCCCACCCAGTCATCGGAGACGTCGCCGCCGACCGCGGTGACCGTACCTGCGATGTCCCCGCCCTGCACACGAGGGAAGTCCACCGGGCCGCGCCATCCGGCCTTCGCGTCCGGACGGCCCGGCAGCCCGTAGGCGCCCTCCCGAGTCCAGATATCGGTGTTGTTCAACGCCGCCGCAGCCACACGAATGAGCACCTGGCCTGAACCGACCCGGGGAACCGGCCAGTCCTCCCGCACCTCCAGGGCGTCCGGCCCGCCGTATCGCCGCAGAACAGCGGCGGTCATCAAAGAATCGTCACCCATATGTCCTTCCTGGCTCACCACCACTTCCGGACGGGCTTCCCCGAGCGCACCCGCGTAACCCCGCGAGGCGGCGATGAGGGCGGTCGTCGCGCAGCCCGGCGCCCCGGTTTGATCGGTGGGCTCTACGGGACCAGCGTGACCTGATGCTCGTGACCAGGGTCGATGACGACCTCTCCCTCCGCCAACACGTCTCGGCCGCGCACTGACTCCCACGCCGTGGTGATCCCCTTGGAGGCCTCCAGTGCCAGCAGTGATGTGAAGACCGCGCGTTCCCCCACTGGTCGGTAGACCAAGGAGTCTGGGAACCTTTCATGCAATTGTTCGGTGTGGCTGTCCCGCATTATGCGAAACAGTGGGATGTTGAAGCTTTGGAGCGCGTGGACGGGAAGCAGGGGGCCTCGTTTGTCGACGTACAGCAGCACGTCTCCGGAGATGCTTGCGGCGAGTCCCTCAAGGGTGTCGGCCCGCCAGCCTTGAAAATCATCCGACTCGACGAAGTCAAGTTGGATGGGGCCTGTACTGCTCACGCCGAGCATGCGGAAGTCATCGAACGTCCAGATCACCGGTGTCCCGTCACCGCGCACAGGAATGCTGAGCTGTTTCACGTCCAAGAGGGACTTGGCAAGTTCGAGTCGGCGGGCTCTGAGCGCGGCCATCTTGCGCAGCCAGGTCCGGGCGCTCGATGCCACGTCTCTGGTGCGGACGTCGACAGTGTTATCTCGCTCGAACCCGGCAAGGATGTCCGCCTTGCCCGGTCGCAGTTCATGTCGTATCCCACCGTCGGTTGGATACGGGCGGCGGTGATCGAAACCGAAGTATCTGATGTCGTCGGGTATCTCATCGGGGAATGCTTCACAGAAATAGATCGAGCCATCATCCGACGGTCTTCTGGGGTTGTTCTGATCCCAGTCCGGATCCGGCACCCACTTCAACCGGATGCAGGAGTCGCAGATGCTCCACGGTGGTACGATCACAGCCGCTGCCTCCCATTGAAGTATTCATCGATGAATCGTCCCAACGGTCGTAACAATCGGGCGAGGCTTTGTGCTGATTCGGCTGCCTTCCCCGCAGAGCAACCGGGGCACCGCGCTGCCCCCGGACCGGGCTTGATCGATGAGTTCTAAGCGGTCAGTGTCGCCTGGTGCTCGTGACCAGGGTCGATGACGACCTCTCCCTCCGCCAACACGTCTCTGCCATGCACTGACTCCCACGCCGTGGTGATCCCCCTGGAGGCCTCCAGCGCCAGGAGTGATGTGAAGACGGTGCGTTCTTCCTTTGGCCGGTAGACCAACGAATCTGGAAACTTCTCGCGCAACTCTTCGATCGATCCGTTCCGCATGATGCGAAACAGTGGGATGTTGAAGCTATGGAGCGTCCGCAAAGGAAGAAGAGGGCCTTTCTTGTCGACGTAGAGCATAACGTCCTGGGTTATGTCGTCGGCGAGCTCCTCGAGCGAGTCGGTGCGCCAGCCTTGGAAATCGTCCGACTCGGCGAAGTCGAGTTGGATCGGTCCCGTGGTGCTCACTCCGAGCATGCGGAAGTCGTCGAAAATCCAAATCGCTGGTTCGCCATCGCTGCGCACCGGGACGGTGAGTTGATTCGCGTCCAGCAGGGACGTGGCAAGCTCGAGCCGGCGGGCTCTCAAAGCGGCCATCTGGTCCATCCATGCTCGCGCGGTCGATGTAACATCCCTGATTCGGACTTCTATGGGAGTCTCTTCCTCGAAGGCGGCCAGAAGATCCGCCATGTCCGGCCGCAGCTCGTGGCGGATCCCGCCGTCGGTCGGGTAGGGGAGTCGGTGATCAAACCCATGAAAGCTGATATCGTTGGGAATTTCGTCCGGGAAGGCGGCGCAAAAATCTATTACTCCGGTTTTCAGGGGATTAGTTATCTCATTTGGGTTCCAGTCGGGATCCGGGACGCTCTTCAAAAGCTTGCAGGAATCGCAGATGCTGGACGGGGGTATGATGGTGGTCACTACTTCCCCTTGAAGTGCTTGTCGATGAATTGTCCGATCGCTGCAGATATCGGCGCGGCAGGCGGGCGGCTGCCTGTGAGGTGGGCGTCATAGTCCCGCCCCTTCACCTCCGCGCGGCATGGTTCGGGTGCTCAAGGCGACCCAGCATCTCGGTTCTGCTGCACAACGCCCACGCTCGCAACCCCTTCGCTGGCCGCCCGGAAGTGATCCGAGCAGTCGGACGGCTCTTCGGACCTGTACCGCGACGTGCGGGGCTGATGTCTGGCCACGCCGGCCCTTATCCAATCGCGCACGTCCAGGCTTTGCACGTCCCGATATTCGGCCGCACCACCTGGTTCTGCGTATCTTTAGTTATCGCGTCGACCACTCCACTGCTTCGTCCCATGATGTGGGTAGCATGGGACGAATTTGACTTCAGCAAGGATCTATTCAAGCGAGACGACGATGCCGTGTACGTCCTAGAACAGCTGATATGAGGCTGCCTGTAGGGGCCTCGCGACCTTGCGTGCAGCGGACAGGCTGCTAGGCAGGGGGCGCGCCCGGCGCCGTGGCGGTGTGTGTGGCGCGGTGGCGCTACCGTTCGGGGGAGAGTGCCCCTCGGATGGGAGTTGGTGTGAGGCCGCCGGTCTGTTTGATCTGCAGGGCGTCCCCTCAGGGCGACCTTTCGTACGCGTCGTTCACGGCCGTCCGTTTCGCGATCGACGCCGAGGAGGAGGCCGTCCGGCGGGAATGGGACCGGGAGGGCTGGGTCGGCCATCCACCGGAAGTGGAGTGGTTCTGCGGCGAGCACACCGTGCTGGCCGAAGAGCATTCGCATCTGCATTGGCGGACAGCCCTGACACGCTTGCAGGCGTACCAGAAGTAGGTCCGCATGGGCTGAGTGCCTGGTAGCGGGGACGAGCCTGCCATGGCTCGTGGCTTTGGCGCGTCCGGCCTCGTGCGGTCTTCGCACCTCAGCGCTTCGCGATGTACTCCGCGCCGCAAGCGTTCGGTCGGCTCGCACGTCTGAGAGCAGCCACGCGATGGCGCGGCGCGGCACCGTCACCAGGCCTGCTGGTGACGGTGCCGCGCGGGGGCGCTCAAGGGGCGTCCGTGGACGAGCGGTCAGAAGACGAAGCAGTCCGCGTAGGTTGCCTGCCGGGCGGAGGCGGCCGTGCGCGCTGCGGGGACCCAGGCGCCCGCGTTGCGCGTGACCTGCGCTGCTTCTGTCGAGTGCGGAGTGGTGCTCTGGCAGGAGACAGGGGAGCTGTGGCCCGACATCAGGTAGTCGCAGCGTCCGTTGCGGTTGTCAGGGAGGCTGAGGGCGTGCCCGAGTTCGTGGGCGGCGATCCTGGGCGGGTAGAAGCCGTCGTTGACCGCTTGACGCCCCATGTAGATGACGGCCTGGCCGAAGCCGTACATGTAGGTGCGGGGCCAGCCGTTGTCGGCGTAGACCTTGACGGTGGCCTGGGCTCCGGTCCCGGGGACGAGCCGGATCGCGGGGACGGCCGCGTTCCACGCGGCGGCGCCTTCGTCGACGGCCGCCCTGAACTCCTGTGCGCCGCTGGCGTCGTAGTAGATCGTCCGGACGGCGAGCGGGGCGGGGGCCGCGGCGGACGCGGGGGCGGCGGCCAGCGCGGGCACCAGGAAGGCCAGCCCAAAGGTGACGGTCAGTGCCGCCATGATCTTTCGGAACATGCGGGAACTCCTGCGGGGTGGGGGCGGGGGTCAGCCGCCGATTTGCTGGTTGATCCAGGACAGGTACGGCGCGATGCCGGTGTACAGGGTCGTGGTCGCGCACTCGCCGCGGTTGTCGCCCGGGCCGTGGGTTTCGCCGACGAGCGTCCAGTTGCCGCGGGAGCCGACGACCGCCGGGCCGCCGGAGTCGCCGTGGCAGGCGGAGTGCGACCGGTCGCCCGACACGCAGACGTCGTTCGCGGTGCCGCCGCCGGCCCAGCACTGGCCGCTGGGCAGGACGGTCAGGTCGATCTCCTGGAGGATGGTGGGGGTGCTGCAGTACGGCCAGCTCGTGCAGCCCCAGCCGAGCAGCCGAACCGGGGTGTTCGGCGCGGGGTTGGACTGCGCCATCCGCACCGGGGCCGCCTGGACGGGCGAGGACAGGTGCATCAGCGTGAGGTCGGTGCCCGGCCGGGTCGTGCGCCGGTCGATCGACCGGACCTCACCGCCGGAGTTCTTGTAGATCGAGCCGATCCGGGCCTGCGACGCAGGGCCGCAGTGGTTGGCCGTGACGATCCACTGGGGCGCGACCAGGCTGCCGCCGCAGCCGTTGTTCAGCGCCGCCATCCAGGAGTACGTCTCCGTTGCGGTGTGGCCGCCGATGATGGGCTGGGCGCCGCCGCCACCGGGAGGTTCGGCGGCCGACGCGGCGGTCGCACCGCACATCGTGAGTGCGGCCGCGCACGCGACCAGCGCCGCTTGCATCAGTCTTCGCATGGTGATTCTCCAATCTGGAGTTCAGGCCGCCGGCGGGCCTCTCCGCGCTCCCCGACCAGAGCAGGCGGCGGCAGCGCCGAAACGGCGGTCATCGGGGTGTGGAGCCGATTCCAGGGCCTCGGGCGTGGCCGCGTTACGCGACGGTGTCGGGCCCCGTTAATGGACGGTGCGTTTCCGATTGCCGGCGAGACGGGTGAACGCGGAAATCTCCCCGGCGATATGGACCGGGCTCCATGAGTGGCAAAGGAAATGCAGAACCGCATACTCCGTTGTACGCGGTGCTTCAATGATCTCCTCGGGGGTGCCACATCTACCGGAGGGTAGTTGAGCGAACCATCTCGCTCTAGCGGATGAACGGTCCTAGATGTTCAATGTTGATTTCTAGGAGCGTAGAAATCCGATGCCGGTGCTGTTCCGTGCCGTGATCTCGCTGATCTCCGGTGGAGGCAGCCGTGATGACAGTTCGGAGAATGAATGCCGCCTGCGGTGATGCGCGGCGTGAGCGAGTGCTCGGTTCGGCCATGCGAAGGTTTTGAGGGGGCGGGCGTTCAGGCCGGTCAGGGGTGTGGTGCCACGTCGATGACGACGTTGCCGATCTTCTGGCCCGTTTCGACGTATCGGTAGGCTTCGACGACCTGATCCAAGGGGTATCGGCGGTCGATGACCGGCCTGAACTGCCCTGACTCCATCAGGCCCCGGAGGTGCTCCACCATTTCCTTGTTCTGTGTGGGCGCGCCGAACTTCACCATCTTGCCGCGGAACAGTGGCGTGAAGAGTGACAGGGGAATGTTCTGCCACCCTGGCCCGAGGTCGGACGACATGTAGAGCCCGCCGGGTTTCAGCAGCCGTCGGCAGCGGCCGAACGTGCTCTTCCCGACCGCGTCGAGTACCAGGTCGTACCGCTGTTCGTCCGCGGTGAAGTCCTGGGCCGTGTAGTCGATGACCCGGTCAGGCCCCAGGTCGCGCACCAGTTGCAGATTCGCCGTGTCGCAGACCGCCGTCACCGTGACGTTCATGCTTTTCAGCAGTTGCACCGCAGCCGAGCCGATGGCGCCGGTCGCGCCGTAGACGAGGACGTCCTGTCCGGCCGTGATGCCTGACGTGCGGATGGCCGAAAGCGCGTAGTGCGCTCCTTCCGTACCGGCGGCGGCCTCGCGGAAATCCGCGTCCGCGGGCATGGTCGCGATCATGCCGCTCTCCGGGACGGACAGGTACTCGGCGTGCGTCCCGAACGGGCCCTCGTTGTAGCCGAAGACCCTGTCGCCGACGGCGAAGGACGCCACGCCGCTGCCGACCGCTTCGACGACTCCGGCGAACTCGGTCCCCAGGATCTTCCGGCGCGGCCGGGTGAGGCCGGTGAGCAGCCGCATGAAGAAGGGCCGGGCGGCGCGGTAGGCGCAGTCCGTGCGGTTCACCGTGGTCGCGTGCACCTTGACGAGGACGTCGCCGTCTCCGACCACGGGCTCGTCCACCTCGGCGATCTGGACCACTTCGGGCGGGCCGTACCTGGCATGAACCGCTGCCTTCACAAATGCACCATAAGCCAGGCGTCCATCCCCTCTCGTGCGATCAGCCAAGACAGGCCATCTTGGTATCTGCTTCGGCCGTTCGGCTTGTGCGCGCTGCGGCCCGCCGCCTCTTCCACCGGAGTGCGCTGGATCTGTTCTCACTCCGGCGCAACCACACGTCGGGAGTTGGCTCGCAGGCACGGCCGACATCCTGGGGCAAGCGCTGCACATCGTCACGTACATGGGTGACACCGCCTGCCCGCCCCGGCCTGCCGCGCTTGACCCGCCGGCCCATTGGTGGCACGCCGTGACCAGGGACGAGGCAGAATTGGCGGGTTTCCTGTTATCTCTGGTGGTTTCGGAGGTCTCCAGAGGGACCGGCGGCGACTCTCTGGAGGGCGAAGGATGCGTGTGGGCACGGATGTGGACGTGCTGGTCCGGGCGGCGCAGGACGGGGACGCCGGCGCCCGGGAGCAGCTGGTAGCCGACCATCTGCCGCTGCTCTACAACGTGGTCGGCTGGGCGCTCGGCGGCCACGCCGACGTGGACGACGTCGTCCAGGAGTCGGTGCTGCGCGCCCTCGGCGGGCTGGGCGGGCTGCGGGAGCCGGCGCGGTTCCGGTCGTGGCTGGTCTCCATCGCCATGAACCAGGTGCGCCGCCGCTGGTCGGCCCAGCGCGCCGGGACGCCGATGGATCCGCAGGCCATGGCCCAGGTGGCGGGTGCCGAGGACGACTTCGCCGGGCTGGCCGTCCTGCGGCTGGAGCTGTCGGAGCAGCGCCGCGAGATCGCCGAGGCGACGCGGTGGCTGGACGCGGGGGAGCGCGAGCTGCTCGGGCTGTGGTGGCTGGAGGCGTCCGGCCATCTGACGCGGCGGGAGCTGGCGGACGGGCTCGGGCTGCCGGTGGCCCACGCGGCCGTGCGGGTGCAGCGGATGAAGAAGCAGCTGGCGACATGCCGCGCCGTGGTGCGCGTGGTGAGCGGCCGGCGGTGCGGCGGGCTTGAGCCGGTCCTCGCGGGCTGGGACGGACGGCCGTCCCCGCTGTGGCGCAAGAGGATCGCCAAGCACATCCGGGACTGCCGCTCCTGCACCGCCCGCCAGCGTGACCTCGCCCCGCCCGAGGCGCTGCTGGCGGGCCTGGTCATGGTGCCGATGCCCGCCGACTCCTCGCTGCACGCGGCGCTGACCGGGCTGCACTCCCTGCTGGACGCCGGTAACGCGGCAGCGGGCGCGGGCAACGCCTCGTCCGGGGCCGGCACATCCTCGGCGGGCGCGACGCAATCCGCGACGGGTGCGGCGAAGTCGTCCGCCGGCGCCGCGCGGTGGGTGGCGGGGGCGGCGGCCGCCGGTGTTGCTGCGGCGGTCGTCTACTGGTCGCTGCCGGAACCGGTCGATCCCGTGCGCCCTGCGCCCGATGCCGCCGCCCCGGCGCCGGTCCAGCGGACGTCCCCTAGCACTCCGCCGCCCACGCCCGAGGCCGCGCCGGACAAGGCCCGGGTCACGCCGCGGCGCGCCCCCGCCACCGTCGAGCAGCGGGTCGTGACGCTGGTCAATGCCCAGCGGGCGGCGGCCGGGTGCCCGCCGCTGCGCGTCTCGCCTGAGCTGCACCGGGCGGCGCAGCGGCATTCCGAGGACATGGCGTCCCACCGCGTCCTCGACCACCGCGGCTCCGGCGGCGACGGGCCGGGGGAGCGGATCACCGCCGCCGGATTCCGGTGGAGCGCGTGGGCGGAGAACATCGCCCGCGGCCCGTCGGGACCGCCCGCCGTCGTGGACACCTGGATGGGCAGCTCCGGCCACCGGGCCAACATCCTCAACTGCGGGTTCACGAGGGTCGGGATCGGGGTCGTGCAGGGTTCCGGAGGCCCCTGGTGGACGCAGGTGTTCGCGACGCCCCGGTGATCAGCGGGCGGCGCCGAACACCTGCGTCCAGTACGGTCCGCCCGACTTCACCACGCCCACGCCGATCTCGCGGAAGCTGCAGTTCAGGATGTTCGCGCGATGCCCGGGGCTGTTCATCCAGGACGTCATGACGCTCGCCGGGGTCGGCTGCCCCTTGGCGATGTTCTCGCCGTAGGTGGACCAGCGGTACCCGGCGGCGGTGATCCGGTCGCCGGGGCTCTTGCCGTCGGGGTTGGTGTGGTCGAAGAAGCCGCGCCGCGCCATGTCGGCCGAGTGCCCCTGCGCCGCCGCGGCCAGCTTGCCGTTGGACGTCAGCGCCCGGCAGCCGTTCTTGGCGCGCTCCTTGTTCACCAGCGAGATGACCTGCGCCGCGGCGCCTCCGGCCACCGGCGCGGACGGCGTCTTCGGCCGGGCGGGCGAGGGCGCGGCCGGACGCGACCGCGTCGCGCGCGGGGTCGGCGTGCGCGGCTTGGAGGTCTTCCGCGGCTCCTTCCGCGTCTGTTTGGGACTGGCCGTCTCGCTCGGCGACGGCTGCGCGGTGTCGAGCGGGGCGATCGGGGAGGACGAGGGGGACACCGAGGTGTCGCTCGCGGCGGGTGCGGCGCCGGGGCCGCCGTCGAACGCGCCGCTCGCCATGCCGGCGATCCCGCCGATCACCAGCACCCCCGCCGCGCCCGCGGCCGTCCACGCCGCCGCGCGCCCGGACACCGTCCGCTGCTGCCGCCGCCTCGGGCCCGGCCCGCCGGCCCTGGGGGGAAGGGGGTTGTTCATGGCGATGCCACGTCCTCTCTCGTCGGATGTCCGTAGATACGGTGCAGACCTCCGACAGGACGGGCGATAACAGAAAAATCAGAGTCGATCGGGAAATCTAGCCACCCGTCCGCAAGGACGCGGGTGCAAGCCAGCCCCAGGCCGAGACGAGGCAGCGACGACGCGAACGCCCTCCGTGGACCGCTCGCGACGCCCGGCTGGCGAGATTTGGCTGACTATTGGCCTCACTCTGCGCCCCACTGATCCGGATATCACCGTTTTTCAGGTGGAATGAACTCCGATGCGGCGGACTCCGCAGATGAAGGCCATGCCATGACTGCCGATTCCCGCCCACCCGCGAAGCGGTGGATCCTCGCGGCCCTCACCGCCCTGGGAGCGGTGCTGCTCCTCGCCAACCTCGCTGCCTGCGGCGGCGAGACGCAGCGGAAGACGTCGCAAGGCAGCCGGGGACCCGCGCCGCCGCCGTCCTCGTCCTCGACGGAGCCGCCGGACGAGGGCGGGCCGCCGTCCTCCGAACGGCGGGGAGGGAACGGCCTGGATCCGCGTTTCCGCACCTGTGCCGAGGCGAATGCCGCCGGGTACGGCCCGTACGTGAAGGGCACCGACCCCGAGTACGCCTGGTATCAGGATCGCGACGGCGACGGCATCGACTGCGAGTTCGCGCACGGCGGCGGGCCGTCGAGCCCGGCTCCCACCCCGTCGCCGACTGAGGAGCCGTCCACCTCCGAAGAGCCGTCCGCGCCGACTGAGGAGCCGTCGGACTCGGGGCCGAGCCTGGAGCCCGCGCCCAGCGACGAGCCGTCCGAGCAGACCCCTAGTGATGAGTCGTCCGAACCGAGCGAGGAGCCCTCGACGCCCAGTTCGTCAGGCAGGCAGCCCTAGCGGACGCGCCGCCCGAAAGGCCAGGCCGAGCTGAAAATCGATGGAAATGGAACGCCGGCCGCAGCGGGAGCACCGGCGCGGGCCAGTTCACGAATGTCGGCTTCAACGGCTCGCTCGCCGCCGGCCAGTCGACGGAGTTCGGCTTCCAGGGGACCGGAACCGGCACCGGGTTGGCTTCCACCTGCTCCGCCAGGTGATCCCGGGCGCCCGGCCCGGTGCGGAAGGCCCGGCGCCTCCGCATCGGGCCCCGGGCCGGGCGTGCGCGCCCCGTCCACCCGCCCCGGTCGGGATCATTCCCGCGATATCGGGAAGACTGATACCGACCTGCCGACGAGCGGCCTGTTCCGGCCCGGTGCGGACCGGAATGACCGCGACATCTAAGGTCATATGGGAGGACGACGGACGGGGCTTCATCCACCGGCGGTGGCGGGAGCCCGCGCGATTCTGGGGCGGCAGCAGTGAAGGTCAAAGAGATCATGACGAGCCCGGTGATCACCGTGGAGCGGGACGCGGCCGTGCCCGACGTCGCGGCCCTGCTGCGCGCCCGCCGGATCAGCGCCGTCCCCGTCGTCGACGGGCACGGGGCCGTCGTCGGCCTGGTCAGCGAGTACGATCTGCTGGCCCGCGAGGGGCGGACCGCCGCCGACGTGATGACCGCCGCCGTCATCAGCGTCACCGAGGACACCGACGTCGAGGAGGCCCGCCACCTGCTCCTCGAACGGCGCATCCGCCGCGTGCCGGTGCTGTCGGGCCGCGAACTCGTCGGCATCGTCGCCCGCTCGGACGTCATGGCGCTGCTGACCACCGAATGGGCGTGCGAGGTCTGCGGCGAGGTCGTCCGCGGCGAGCACGCGCCGCCCCGCTGCCCGAAGTGCCATGCCACCGCCGACCGGTTCGAACTCCAGGAGCCCCTCCCGGGCACCTGAGCCGCCCCACGCCGCGGGGTGACCGAACGCCGCCGGCGCATCGGCCCGGAGCGGACGCCCCGGGCGCCGCGCCCGGCGGCCGTTACGGAATGGTCCGCCGGGTCATCCCCTCCGCGTCCGGGTCGATCCCCCAGGAGAAGACGACGCGCGGGTGGATGCGGATGACGTCGTCGGCACCCTGCGGCCCTTCGACGACCGCGGGCTCGGCGCGTCCCCGGACCTCGACGCCCCGCACCCTCCAGGGCTGGACGGACGCCAGGTCGTCGACGACGAAGGCCACCTGGTCGTTGTCGCGCAGGTTCCGGTACTTGCGGCTCTCGGCGAGGTTCCAGCCGCGGATGTCGATGGTGCCGGTCTCGGCGTTGTAGGCGAAGCCGACCGGGTTGTTCTGCGGGTCGCCCTTGGGGCCCACGGTGGCGAGGCGCCCGAGCCGCTGCGTGGACAGGTATTCGCGTTCGATGTCGGTGAGGCTCATACCGTCCAGCCTGCGACCTCAACCAGGCTTGAGGTCAAGCGCCTCGATGACGTTCCGGAGCCGGGGCGACATGCGCTCCGGAAGCTCGTCCACGGGGAACCAGCGCGCTTCGAGGATCTCCGCCGCGTCCAGGGCGAGCAGCCCGCCGACGACCCGCGCCTCGTAGTACGCCTCGACCCGGTGCCGGAAACCGCTCGCCACCCGCAGCGGAGGCCCGGCGACCTCCACCTCCAGCGCGGTCTCCTCCCGCACCTCCCGGACGACCCCGTCCTCCAGCCGCTCACCGGCGTTCACGTACCCGCCGGGCAGGCCCCACGCCCGGTACGCGGGCCACAGCCGGTGCCGCAGCAGCAGGATCCGGCCCCGCTCGTCCCGGACGATCCCGCCCGCGTACACCAGGAACGTGTGGTGGCGGAACCGTGCGACGCGCCACTGCATCCGCCCGCTGAGCCGCCGCCACACTGGCGCGGCCAGCACCCCGAGACGCGCGCGCACACCGGACGGGATCTTCATTACCGAGATGCTAGCCGCCGCCGCGCGGCCCCACGGTCCTGCCGCGTGGTCCTCGTCACATCCCGCCCCGACTGGGATCTCGGGCGCCGCCGCCGTTCGTCGGACAACACAAGGACGCGCCACGGGGAGGACGCAGTGACGACCATGATGGAACGCCCAGCGCCTGAGAAGGAGCCCGCCGGCCGCACGCCCGAGGGCCGCACGCCCATCCGCCGCGCGCCCGTCCGCCTGCTCCGCAAGGTGGCGGTGGCCACCGCCGGGGCCGCCCTGATCGTCGCGGGCGTCGCCATGCTCGTCCTGCCGGGCCCGGGCGTCGTCGCCATCCTCGCCGGCCTCGGCCTCCTCGGCACCGAGTTCCCGACGGCCCGCCGTATCAGCACACGCCTGAACGGCTACGCCAAGACCGCCTGGCACAAGATCCGCACAGCGGCCGGCCGCCCCAAATCCTGATCACCGCCCCGCTCCGGGGCATTGCGGCTTATATCCGGCCTCGGTGAGGCGATGCGCGGCACCGAAACGCGGCCGGGCCCGGTAGAGCGACGGCGGTAATACCCTTTAAGGGTCGCCGGATATCGAGGCCGCATCCCGGAGCCGCTCTGAGGGCTGCGCCGTACCAGGCGCTCTGACCACCGAGCCTTTCCCGGCCGAGCACCTCCCGTGCGCCGACGAGGTCGCCGCACGGGAGGTCAGGCGCGTCCACGGCGTTCCCAGGTGACAGCGGACGTTCCCCAAGATTCTCCGCGTCCACGGCGGGCGACCGGTCGCGCCCGGCCCCCGGCGGCCGGGCGGAAGTGATTCCTGTGATCTCTGAGACGTCCGGGATTCACCGAATAATGGTCGTCACTTGCTGGGCTTGTCGGCCCGGAAATTCCGTGCTATCTCGGATTGCAACGGCGAATTCTGACAAATAGTGTTGATCAGTCTCAGGGCTTGGGGGAATGGCGGGGCGGGTATAAGGCGAGCGGCATAATTCGATACGACGCTCCGGAGTGCAGATGCGTCTCACCCGCCCCTGTCTGGCCGCTCTCGGTGCGGTGACACTCGCCGCCACATCACTGCTCTGGTCCGGTTCCGCCGCGGCGGCCGGGACCAACTACGTCGCACTCGGGGATTCCTACTCGTCCGGCACGGGGGCCGGGAACTACGATCCGGCGAGCGGATCGTGCAACCGCAGCGCCAACGCCTACCCGAACCTGTGGGCGGCGGCGCACTCGACGAGCTCGTTCAAGTTCGTGGCCTGCTCGGGGGCGACGACCGCGACCGTGGCGAGCGGGCAGCTCGGCGCGCTCAGCTCGTCAACGACGCTCGTCAGCGTCACCGCCGGCGGCAACGACGCCGGGTTCGCCGACGTCATGCAGACCTGCGTCCTGTACTCGACCACGACCTGCCAGAGCCGGGTGGCCCAGGCCGAGACCTACATGCGCAACACGCTGCCCGGGCGGCTCGACTCGCTGTACTCCCAGATCCACGCGAAGTCGCCGTCCGCGCGGGTGGTCGTGCTCGGCTACCCGCGCCTGTACAAGATCGTGAGCGTGTGCGTGGGGCTGAGCAACGCCAAGCGCACCGCGCTCAACGAGGCCGCCGACACCCTCGACGGCGTCATCGCCCAGGCGGCGGGGCGCGCCGGGTTCACCTGGTCGGACGTCCGGGACGAGTTCGCCGGCCATGAGCTGTGCTCGGGCGACGACTGGCTCAACGCGGTGACGATCCCGCTGGAGTCGTCCTACCACCCGACCGCGCTCGGTCACCGGCTCGGCTACCTGCCCGCGCTGACCGGCTCGGCGAGCCTGGCCCTGCAGCAGCAGGGCTGACCCCGCCTCCGGCCCCGGCCGCTCGCCCACCCCGGCGGCCGGGGCCGTCCGCTGCCAGAATGATGTTCTGGTGTGGCAGAATAATGTTCTGTGAGTGAGGCGGGGCGGGACAGGATCCTGCGGGCGGCGCTGGAGGCGTTCGGCCGCGACGGGGTGGCCGGGACGACGCTGAGCGCGCTGCGGGCGGCCAGTGGCGTCAGCGTCGGCAGCTTCTACCATCACTTCTCCGGCAAGGAGCAGGTGGCGGAGGCCCTGTTCGTCGAATGCGTCTCCCTGTACCAGGACGCGTTCCTCGCCGAGCTCAAGGCGCATGCCAGCGCGCGCGGGGCGGTGACGGGTGTCGTGGCGTTCCATGTGCGGTGGTGTAGGGAGCATGCCGCCAGGGCCCGGTTCATGTTCACCGAACGCCCTGCGGCGAGTGACGCGCTGGCCGAGCGCAACCGGGCGTTCTACCGGGAGGTGCGCGCCTGGTGGCGCGTCCAGGCGGGCCATGGCGCGCTGATCGATGTGGACACCATGACTGCGTTCGTGCTGTGGCTCGGCCCCGCCCAGGAGTTGTGCCGGCTCTGGCTCAACGGGCAGGGCGCCGAGCCGGACGGCGGGCAGGTCGAGGTACTGAGTGAGGCCGCGTGGCGGTCGGTGGGGAGCAGCCGTGGTGATTGACGCGTGGATGCAGCACGGAACCGTGCGGTTCCTGCAGCACGAGATGCTGGACTCGCTGTGGCGGTGGCTGGGCCGCAAGCCCCCGGCGGAGGAGGTGCCCGTCGCGGAGACCGTCGCCGCCATGGACGCCGGGGGAGTGGACGTCGGCCTCATCAGCGCCTGGTACGGGCCGGAGGGCGACCTGGTGAGCAATGACGAGGTCGCCTCGTTCGTCCAGCAGGCCGAGGGCCGGCTCATGGGCGTCGCGTCGGTGGACCTGCGCAAGCCCATGGAGGCCGTGCGGGAGCTGAGGCGGTGCGTGCGCGACCTCGGTTTCAAGGGCCTGCGCGTGGTGCCGTGGCTGTGGGAGGCGCCGCCGACCGACCGCCGCTACTACCCGCTGTTCGCCGAGTGCGTGGAGCTCGGCGTCCCCTTCTGCACGCAGGTGGGGCACACCGGGCCGCTGCGCCCGAGCGAGACGGGGCGGCCGATCCCCTACATCGACCAGGTCGCGCTCGACTTCCCGGAGCTGGTCATCGTCGGCGGCCACATCGGCTACCCGTGGACGGAGGAGATGGTCGCGGTCTGCCGCAAGCACCCGAACGTCTACATCGACACGTCCGCGTACACGGTCCGCAGGTATCCGCCCGAGCTGGTCCGGTACATGGCGCAGGACCGGCACCACAAGGTCATGTTCGGCACCAACTACCCGATGCTGACCCCGGAGCGGGCGCTCCAGGGCCTGGACGGCCTCGGCCTGGACGAGGCGGCCCGGGAGGCGTTCCTGTCCGGCAACGCCGCGCGGGTCTTCCGCATTTAGTGATCTACAATGTAAAGGTCACCGGCGGAGCGTCCGGCACGCGAGCAGCCCCACCGGGACCGGCGCCCAGAACGTGACCGCGCGGAACAGCAGCACGGCCTGCAGCGCCGGCCCGGCCTCGACGCCGAGCGCGGCCAGCGCGGCGACGAGCGCGGTCTCGGTGGGGCCGACGCCGCCGGGCAGCGGGACGGCCCCGCCGGCGGCGGCTCCCACCAGGTAGGCGGCGAGGAGCGGCAGGGCGTCGCCGGGGCCCGCCGCCGTGCCGGGCACGGCGAGGACGCTGAGCGCGAACGCGATCGCGAGGGCGAGCGTGGTCCCGGCGGACGCGGCCAGGGTGACCGCCAGGTCGCGGGGGCGGCGGCACAGGCCGGCGAACCCGGCGGCGGCCCGTCCGACGGCGGGTGAGCGGGCGGCGCGGCGGCCCCACAGCACGGCGGCGGGCAGCAGCACGCCGCCCGCGATGAGCAGCGGGACGGGCGGGACGAGGCCGGCGGCCCGGGCGGCGTGCTCGCCCAGCGCGTCCAGCATCGGGCCGTTCCCGCCGCCGGCGGCGAGGACGGCGCCGAGCAGCAGCAGGTCGGCGGGGACGCCCGCCACCTGCAGGACGGCGACGGCGACCGCGGCGCGGGGGAGCGGCAGCCCGCGGCAGACGAGGTAGCGGGTGTTGACGGCGACGGCGCCGAGCCCGCCCGGGGTGACCCGGTTGGCGGCGGACGCGGTGAACTGGGCGAGCGTCGTGGCGACCAGCGGCAGCGGACGGCCCGCGGCGCCGCGCAGCGCGACCGCGGAGCAGACGTAGTGCAGCAGGCACAGCAGGACGAGGGCCGGGAGGAACTCCCAGCGCATGTGGCCGAGGGCGGCGGCCGCGGGGCGCAGTGGGCCGAGGACGGCCAGCAGCGCGGTGGCGAGGCCGGCCAGCACGACCCCCGCGATCGTCCAGCGGGCCCGGTGGGCCCGCTGGACGACAGGAGGCGGTGCGGTGTCGGCGCCGGTGTCGGCGGCCACCGCGGGTTCGGCGCCGGCGGCGATCGTGGTCACACCCCAGTGATCGGTGATGGGAATGACGAGCGTGCGACCTGCTGATACCCGGTGAAGCGAACGATATGGGACGTTTACCCGACAGGCCGGAGAAGTCATGCGCGCTCGGTGACGGGCGCCCGGCCGGGATACGGCATTCTCTCCGGCGGCGCGCCGGGTTTGGTCGCCGTCCGAGATTCTTTTCACACTATGATTTGGAGTCGCTACAGGATGTGACGATCATTTGACCGGGGAGTGTGACGACCATGACCAGCGCTCACCAGCGGCTGGGCGAACGCATACGGGTGTTCCGGGGCACGCGGGGCGGCCGCCGGACCGTGCCCGCGACGGCCCCGGGCGACCGCGCGATCGTCCTGACCTGTAGCGACTACCTCGCCCTGGCCGAGCATCCGGCGATCACCGCCGCCATGATCGCCAGCCTGCGGGCGACGGACGGCGCGGTGCCCGCGCCCGGCCCGTGCCTGCCCGACGACCACCCGCAGCTCGCCCTCGGCGCGCGGTTCGCCCGGCACCTGGGCGCGCGGGCGGGGGTGCTGTGCCCGTCCGGCTGGGCCGCCAACACCGGGCTGCTGCAGGTGGTCGCCGGGCCCGACGTCCCGGTCTACCTGGACGTCCTCGCGCACATGTCGCTGTGGGAGGGGGCGCGGGCGGCGGGCGCGGAGCTGGCCTACTTCCGCCACAACGACCTCGACCACCTGCGCCGCCGGATCGAGGTGGGCAGCTCCGGCGTGATCGCCGTGGACGCCGTCTACAGCACCGACGGCTCGGTGTGCCCGCTGCCCGGCCTGGTGGAGGTGGCCGCGGAGCACGACTGCCTCCTGGTCGTGGACGAGTCGCACTCGCTCGGCACGCACGGCGAGCGGGGCGAGGGCCTGGTCGCGGCGTCCGGGCTGACCGGGCGCGTCGACTTCCGCACGGCGAGCCTGGCGAAGGCGCTCCCGGGGCGCGCGGGGCTGATCGCCTGCGACCGTCCCGGCTTCGCGGACTACTTCGCGCACACCGCGCTCCCGGCGGTGTTCAGCTCGACTCTGCTGCCGCACGACATCGCGGGCCTCGCGGCGGCGCTGAAGGTCGTGCGCCGGGAGGGGCGGCGGCGCGACCGGCTCCGCACGGTCGCGGCCCGGCTGCGGGCCGGCCTGGCGGAACTCGGCTACACCCTGGTCGAGTCCGACTCGCAGATCATCGCGCTGGAGGCGGGGTCGGAGGCCGAGGCGACCCTGATGCGGGACGCGCTGGTCGGCCGCGAGATCTTCAGCGCGGCGCTGTTCCCGCCGGCGGCGTCGGTGGGCCGCACGCTGGTGCGGCTCTCCGCCCATGCCGGGCTGACGGACGGCGACGTCGCCCGCGTCCTGGAGGCATGCGAGGAGCTGCGCCCCCAGGTCGCCGCCGCCGTGTGAGGGCGCCGCCGTGTAAGGGTGCCGCCGTGTGAGGGTCACGCGGCGGGCCGGTACCGGTCCTCGCGGGTCTGGGCGCCGATGTAGCGGAGCATGCTGCGCAGGGCCCAGTGGTTGACGCCGCTCGGCATCATCCGGTACCCCTGCCGGTTGGCCAGCGCGAGCGCGGCGAACCGGGCCTGGTCGAGCGCCGACCAGGGGATGTCGAACCGCTCCCGGACGAGCGGCGGCAGGCAGCCGAAGGTGATCAGGCGCAGCGGCCGCTCGATGACCATGCGCCCGGCGCGGTCGAGGCGGGGCCCGCCGACGGGCAGGATCGTGATGGTCTCGGAGCCGTGCTTGGCGATCTCCAGGGCGCGGGCGGCGGCGGGCGTGAGTTCGAGCGTCCGGGCGCAGACGTGCCAGAACTTGGACTGGAACGCCGCGTAGTCGGCGGGGACGGGCCGCATGCTGACGCCGTACCGGGAGTACCAGGTGACGGTCTCGGCGTACATCTGCTCGTGGTCCTCGGCGGTGAGGGTGCCGGGGTGGAAGGTCTCGGCGGCCTTGAAGATCTCCCAGGTGAAGGTGGCGTGCGCCCACCAGAACGTCTCGGGTTCGAGGGCGTGGTAGCGGCGGGCGTGCTCGTCGACGCCGCCGATGCCGCGGTGCAGGTCGCGGATGCCGCGGGCGCGGGTGACGCCGTCCGGCGCGAGGATCGTCGCCCAGATCTGCGGGACGGACCGGTGGATCCGGTCGAACGGGGCGTCGAAGAACGCGGAGTGCTCGCCGACGCCGGCGCCGATGCCGGGATGCA
Organism: Actinomadura geliboluensis; assembly: GCF_043197915.1. Classification (NCBI taxonomy): domain Bacteria; kingdom Bacillati; phylum Actinomycetota; class Actinomycetes; order Streptosporangiales; family Thermomonosporaceae; genus Actinomadura; species Actinomadura geliboluensis. The sequence continues at coordinate 587,728 of NZ_JBICUA010000003.1, forward strand.
TGAGCTGCATGAGCCCGGCGGCGGCCCCCGGGAGCAGCGAGCGCAGATCGGCGGCGTGCCGCCAGAGCAGCGTCCCGGGCACGAGCGGCGCGTGCGCGGCGGTCCGGGACGACCGGGCCCGGCCGGCGGCGACGGACGAGGACGAGGCGGGCATCGCACCTCCAGGCCGGTGATCGCTTACCACGAGCATAACGAAGCTGAGACAAGAATCAAGCTTTGTCGCACGTCCCGCGGTGGCCGGGCGGTCGCCGATGCCGGAAACAGCGGCGGGGGGGGGGGGGGGGGGGGGCCGCCCCCGCCCCGCGGGGGGGGGTGGGGGGGGGGGGGGGGGGGGGGGGGGGGGGGGGGCGCGGGCCCCGGGGGGGGGGGCGGGGGGGGGCCGCGGGGGCGGCCCCCCCGCCCCCCAGGGC
>NZ_JBICUA010000003.1:588147-870755 GCF_043197915.1 Actinomadura geliboluensis
CACCACGCCCAACCAAGAAACAAGATTCGCCCCCCCCCCGGGGGGGGCGGGGGGGCCCCCCCCCCCCCCCCCCGGGGGGGGGGGGGGGGGGGGCGCCCCCCCCCCCCCCCGGCGGGTGTTCTGAGCGGGGTCAGGCGGTGGCGGGCTTGTAGACGGCCACGGCGCAGGCGCTGCCGAGGCCGATGTTGTGCTGGAGGGCGACGCGGGCGCCTTCGACCTGGCGCTTGTCGGCCTGGCCGCGCAGCTGCCAGGTCAGCTCGGCGCACTGGGCGAGGCCGGTGGCGCCGAGGGGGTGGCCCTTGGAGATCAGGCCGCCGGAGGGGTTGACGACCCACTTGCCGCCGTAGGTGGTGGCCTGGTCGTCGATGAGCTTGTGGCCCTCGCCGACCTCCGCCATGCCGAGGGCCTCGTACGTGATGAGCTCGTTGGCGCTGAAGCAGTCGTGGAGCTCGATGACGTCGACGTCGTCGATGGAGACCTGCGCCTCGTCCATGGCCTTGCGGGCGGCCTGCTGCGAGACGCCGAACCCGACGACCTGGATGGAGGAGTGGTCCTCGAAGCTCTGCGGGGTGTCCGTGGCGATGTGGTGCCCGGCGATCTCGACGGCCTGGTCCCACAGGTCGTTCTCGTCCAGGAACCGCTCGCTGACGACGAGCGCGGCGCCGGCCCCGTCGGAGGTGGGGGAGCACTGCAGCTTGGTCAGCGGGTCGAAGATCATCGTGGCGTTCTTGACGTCGTCGAGCGAGTACTCGGTCTGGAACTGCGCGTACGGGTTGTTGACCGAGTGCTTGTGGTTCTTCCAGCCGATCCACGCGTAGTGCTCGGGGGTGGAGCCGTACTTCTCCATGTGCTCGCGGCCGGCGTTGCCGAACATCTGCGGCATGGGCGCCTTGTCCAGTTCCCACTCGCGGCCCGCGGTCATGGAGCGCAGGTGGTGGTCGATGATGGTGACCTTGGACTCGCCGACGCCGGCGCCGAGCGAGCCCTTCTTCATCTTCTCCATGCCGAGCGCGAGCGCGCAGTCGGCGAGGCCGCCGCGGACGGCCTGGCGGGCGAGGAACAGCGCGCTGGAACCGGTCGCGCACGCGTTCATCACGGTCATGACGGGGATGCCGGTCATGCCGGTCTCGTAGAGGGCGCGCTGGCCCATCGACCCGTACATGGAGCCCGCGTAGGCCATCTCGATCTTGTCGTAGCCGACGCCGGCGTCCGCCAGGGCCTTGCCGACGGCCTCCTTGGCCATGTCGGGGTACTCCCAGTCGCGGGAGCCGGGCTTCTCGAACTTGGTCATGCCCACGCCGACGACGAAGGTGCGGTTGGCCATCGGGCTCGCCTCCTGTAACCGAATGCTGTTCGGTGACACGATAACGCGCCGCCCGCGGGGCCGCCGGGGCGCTCTCGATGATCGGGACGAACCCGCCGGTCAGCCCGGCATCTCGGCGGCGAGGGCGGCGGCGAACGCGGCCACGTCCTGCTCGGTGGTGTCGAACGAGCAGACCCAGCGGACCTCGCCGGTCGCCTCGTCCCAGGTGTAGAAGGCGAATCGCTCGCGCAGCCGCTCCGCGACGTCCTTCGGGATGACCGCGAAGACGGTGTTCGCCTGCACCGGCTGCGTGATCTCCACGCCGGGGACGGCGCGGGCGGCGGCCTCCAGCCGGCCCGCCATCGCGTTGGCGTGCGCGGCGTTGCGCAGCCACAGGTCGCCGTCCAGCAGCGCGACGAGCTGCGCCGACACGTACCGCATCTTCGACGCCAGCTGCATGCTCGACTTGCGCAGGTAGCTCACCCCGCGGACGGCGTCCGGGTTCAGGACGACGATCGCCTCGCCGAGCAGCAGGCCGTTCTTGGTGCCGCCGAACGACAGCACGTCCACGCCCGCGTCGGTGGTGAGGGCGCGCAGCGGGACGCCGAGGGACGCGGCGGCGTTCGCGATGCGGGCGCCGTCCATGTGCACGGTCATGCCGCGCTCGTGCGCCGCCGCCGCGACGGCCGCGGTCTCCTCCGCCGTGTAGACGGTGCCGAGCTCGGTGCTCTGCGTGATCGACACGACGGCGGGCTGCCGCCGCTGGACGTTGCCGAACCCGGTCGCGTACCGCTCGACCAGCCCGGGGGTGAGCTTGCCGTCCGGCGCCGGGACGGTGACCAGCTTCAGCCCGGCGATCTTCTCGGCGGCGCCGCACTCGTCGGTGTTGATGTGCGCCGACTCCGGGCACACGACCGAGCTCCACCGCTCCGACATCGCCTGCAGCGACACCACGTTCGCGCCCGTCCCGTTGAACACCGGGTACACCTCGGCGCGGTCGCCGAAGTGCCGCCGGACGACCGCGCGGAGCCGGCCGGTGACCGCGTCGTCGCCGTAGGCGGGCTGGTGCCCGGTGTTGACCTCGGCGAGGGCGGCGAGGACGTCGGGGTGGACGCTCGCCTGGTTGTCGCTGGCGAAACCGCGCGCGGCGGGAGGGGTCTCGGGCGGGTGAGTCATGCGCCCATTCTCCCGGACGGCGGCGGCCCGCCGGATCGCCGGCCCGGCCGGGCCCGCCGATCGCTAGGCCGGGCGGTCGGTGATGTTCTGCACCGGCGCGGGCGCGGCGTCGGCCGGCGGGTGCTCGGCGGCGCGCAGCGCCATGCGGGCGCGCATGGCGTCGAGGTCGTCGCCGAACCTGGCCACGGTGGACTGCAGGTCGCGCCAGAGCCCGGTGCGCTGCTCCAGCTGGGCGACCTTGGTGCGCAGCTCGCCGAGGCGCCGCTCGGCGGTGTCCAGCCGGGCGCCGTGGCCGGCGGTGTCGCGGCCGGTGCGGATGAGGCTGGTGGCGACGGCGGCCAGGTCGCGCTCGGTGTCGTCCATCCGCTCGTCGATGCGCGGCAGCAGCCGGTCGTTGAGCTGCCCGACGAGGGAGTCGAGCTCGGTGCGGACGGTGCGCAGCTCGGCGTCCTGGTCGCGGACGGTCTGCTCTAGGATCGCGATGCGCTCGACGAGTGCGGGGAGCAGCCGGCCCAGCTCCACCGACCGTTCCAGATCCCGTCCCACCTTGGCGAGCAGGCCGACGCCCTCGCGCAGATGGCGCTCCGCCTCGGCGGCGGCGCGGCGGACGAGACCCGGGATCACGGTCATGGCGCTCCCTCCAGGGGCCGGTCGGGCGGAATCTCCTTAAACTGTAGGCGAACCGAGCGTGAACATTTTGTGAACCCGGATGTTTATTTCGGCGTCCGGGCGCGCCTCCGGGCGGCCGGCGGGCGGCGCGTCCGGCCCGCCGCCGGCGGCGGCACGGCGCAGGTGCAAAGGCCCCGGCGGACGATGAGCCAGGCGCGTTCGGCGGTGTAGTCCGCGCGGCTGAGCGCCGGGCGGACGCGGTGGCAGGTCAGGCAGAGCATGTGCGGTCGGTCCTCCCCGTAGCGGCCGGGAGCCCCCCGCGCCCGGTGGGTCGTTCCGGCCCGCCGCCCCGCGCGCATTCCCCCCGGATGCGCGGACGGGGCGGCGGGACCCACAGGATGGCCCTTCGTCTCCCAGCCGCCGGTAACGGTAGGCGTCCCCAGGTTGCATGCACGTTGCGACCGGATGCTCACGGAGCGTGTCCCCATCCGGCCGTGCGGGATCCGTGGAATCGGTTGCGCCGAACCCCGCGGGGGGCGGATCCTCGGACCGGCCGAGGTTCTCTCCGGGGGAAGGGACTGATGGTGGTGCGCGATCCGGTGGCCGTCCGCCTGCCCATCTCCGAGTCCTGGCGGCGCTCCCGGGACGCGGGCGTCGACGCGGGCGTGCAGGCGGCGCCGCTGGTGTACGAGCGGGACGTCCTCGCCGACGCCCGCGACGTCCACCCCCTGCAGCCGCACCTGCCGATGCTGGAGTCGCTGCTGCGGCGGGTCGCGGACGAGACCGAGCACCTGATGGTGATCACGGACGCGGACGGGCACGTGCTGTGGACGCAGGGCCCGCCGGCCGCGCGCCGGGCCGCCGACGCGATCGGGCTGACCGAGGGGTTCCGCTGGGCGGAGGACGCGGTCGGCACCAACGGGATCGGCACCGCGATCGCCGCGGGCCGGCCGGAGTACGTCTACGCCGCCGAGCACGTCGCGCACGTCCTGCACCGCTGGTCGTGCGCGGGCGCGCCGATCATCGACCCCGACTCGGCGCGGGTGGTGGGGTGCATCGACGTCAGCGCGACCGTGGCGGCGCTGCATCCGGCGACCGTCGCGCTGGTGGCCGCCGCGGCGCGGCTGGCCGAGTCGCGGCTGGAGAACGAGATGCTGGTGCGGGACGAGCGGCTGCGCGAGCGGCTGCTGCCGCACCTGCGCGGGCTCGGCGGGGGCGGCCTGCTGGTGACCGCCACCGGCCGGGTGCTGGCGGCGGGCGCGGCCGGGCTGCGCGGGCTGCGGCTGGCCGTCCCCGAGCCCGGCGGGACGGTCGCGCTGCCGGACGGCCGCGTCGCCGTCGCCGAGCCGCTCGGCGAGGCGTTCCTGCTGCGGTCGGCCGACCGGGTCGGCGCGCGGGTGGTCCCCGACCCCGGCGCGGAGGCGGCGCCGGCGGCCCGGCCGGCCGCCGGCGACGGGCCGCTGCTGGCGCTGTCGCTGCTCGGCGACGGGCAGCCGCACGCGCTGCTGGACGGGCGGCGCTTCGAGCTGACGCTGCGGCACGCCGAGATCCTCGCGCTGCTGGCGCTGCATCCGCGCGGGCTGAGCGGCGACCGGCTCTCGCTGTGCCTGTACGGCGACGACGGCAGCCCGGCGACCGTGCGGCCGGAGATCCACCGGCTCCGCCAGCAGTTCGGCGACATCGTCAGGGCCCGCCCGTACCGGCTCGGCTGCGCGGTCGAGGCCGACTTCATCACGGTGCGGCGGCTGCTGGACGACGGCGACGCCGGCGGCGCGGTGCGGCTGTACGGGGGCGAGCTGCTGCCCCGTTCGGACGCGCCGGCGATCCGCGCGGAGCGCGACGAGCTGGCGGTGCGGGTGCGGCGGCAGGTGCTCGACCGCGGCGGCGCCGAGACGCTGTGGGCCTACGCGCAGACCGAGCCGGGCCGCGCCGACCTGGAGGCGCTGGAGCGGCTGCGCGCGATGCTGCCCGCGGGCGATCCGCGGCGGGCCGCGGTCGCCTCGCGCAGCGACCGGCTGCTCAGCGGCGAGCTGTAGAGCGCGGCTCCGCGGGGGCCGCGGGCGGCGGCGCGCCGAGGCCGGTCAGGTGGGCGCAGTCGTTGTAGCAGACGGCCTGGAGGCCGGAGCCGTCGCCGCGCCAGCGGGTGACCGAGGCATTGGCGACGGGTTCCTTCTCGATCCGCATGATCTCGGCCTCGGTGAGGTCCTCCACCAGGTAGCGGGTCATGACGATGATCGCGTCGTGGGTGACGACGAGGACCCGGCCGCCGGGGGCGTCGGCCTCCAGGTCCCGGTAGAAGCTGCGCAGCCGCAGCGCGAGGTCGGCCCACGACTCCCCGCCGGGCGGGCGGTAGTAGAACTTGCCGAGCTGGTCCAGCCGGGCGGCCTCGGCGGGGAACCGGCGCCGGACGCCGAGGGCGGTGAGGCCCTGAAGGGCGCCCTGCTCACGGTCGCGGAGCCGCTCGTCGACCCGCAGCCGGGGGCCGCCGGGGTGCCGCGGGGCGGCGTAGGAGGTCTGCGCGAGGGCGATCTCGGCGGTGTCGACGGTGCGCAGGTAGGGGGAGGCGATGACGTGCGTCGGGCGCTCGTCCTCGGGGAGCGCGGCGAGCCAGCGGCCGAGGGTGGCGGCCTGGGCGCGGCCGGTGTCGGACAGGGGGATGTCGGCGTCGCGTTCGGTGATGCCGGCCTCTTCGGCATCGGTGCCGAGGACGGCCTGGTAGGCGAGGTTGCCGGTGCTCTCACCGTGCCGGGTCAGGTTCAGCCACTGCAGCGCTCTCACGCCCGCCATGCTGCCATGTCCCGGGGGCGGGCCGGTGCCCGTGCGCGCGATCCCGCCGGACGGTCAAGGCGATTCCGCTGTGCTCTACGGCCGGTAGTACTCTCGTTCCGTGACCGACGTCCTGGGCACCGTGATCATCGTGGTGGCGCTGCTGACCGCCGTTTACGCGCTGGTGTCGGCGCTGCGCAACCGGGCGATGGACCTCGGGCACCTGATCGCGCTCGGCGCGCTGGAGGCGCTGCTGATCGCGCAGGCGGTCGTCGCGTTCGTGAAGCTGTCGGGCGGTGAGGGGCCGGACGGCACCGCCACCTTCGTCGGCTACCTGCTGGGCTCGCTGCTGATCCCCGTCGCGGGCGCCGGGTGGGGGCTGCTGGAGCGCACCCGGTGGGGGTCCGCCGTCATCGTCGTCGCGGGGGTGGCCGTGGCCGTCATGGTCGTCCGGATGGACCAGTTGTGGAGCGGTGGCGGTGTCTGAGCCCGAGGGAACGCGCGCCGAGCGGGCCGAGCGGGCCGGGGGCGAGTCCGTCCGGCCCGGGGCCCGCGCGGACGGCGGCGCCCGCGCCGGCGCCCCCGCCCGCACGGGTGGCGGGTCCCGGCCCGGGACCGCGGGCGGGCCGGGACGGCTGCTGGTCGCCGTCTACGCGATCTTCGCGCTCGCGGCCGGTGCGCGGGCGGCGGTGCAGATCGCCACCCAGTACTCCGAGGCGCCGCTGGCCTACGCGCTGTCGGCGTTCGCCGCGGCCGTCTACGTCCTGGCGACGGTGGCGCTGGCCCGCGGCGGCCGCACCTCGTTCCGGGTCGCCGTCGCGGCCTGCTCGACCGAGCTCGCTGGGGTGCTGGTGGTGGGCACGCTGAGCCTCGCCGACTCCGCCGCGTTCCCCGACGAGACCGTCTGGTCCCTGTACGGGCGCGGCTACGGGTTCGTCCCGCTGGTGCTGCCGGTCGTGGGCCTGTGGTGGCTGCGCCGCACCGCCCGCGCGGGCGGCGGAACCCGCGCGGGCGGTGGGCGCCCTGTGAGCGGCGGCGTGTGAGCCCTCCGGCCACAGGTGTCGGGTGGTCATCGCTGCCCCTTCCGGCGGCGGGGCCCGCCGCCTAGGCCGCCGCGGACAGGGACGACCGGCCGCCGATCGGGAGGGCCTGCACGGCGGCGCGCATGATCGCCTCGACCTCGTCGGGCGACAGGTCGGCGGTGGGGTTGCGGCGCATCCAGCGGACCAGTTTCAGCGGCGGCGCGAACACGATGCCGTCGGCGGCGAACGGGGTGCGGACGAGGTCGCCGCCGTGCACCGCGAGCACCGGAGTCACCTTCACCGGGACCTCGGCGACGCGGGAGACCGCCACGGCGGCGGCCTCGGCCCGCGCGGTCAGCGCGCCGACCAGCTTGGACTGGGTGCGGCCGTCGATGAACAGCTTGCCGCCGTGGTGGGAGATCTCCGCGTCGGGGTGCCATGCCTCGTTGTGGACGAGCCAGAGCCCGCCCGGCCCGATGACGAGCTGGTCGGCGGTGCCGTGGCCGGGGACGGTCCGGGCGTGCAGCACGCGGTGGCCGTTGCGCTCCAATGTGTAGCGCAGCACCCGGTTCATGCGCTCGTCGCCGCGCAGTCCGAGCCGCCATACGCGGGACGAGTGGTACACGCGCCAATGGACGAACACGTCTGCGGACGCCACCGCAACGGCCATGATGATTCCGAATAGCGGGTTGACGAGCAGTCCGCACAGTATGAGCGTCGCCGCGGCCAGAAATGCGCGGGTCCGCAATCTCCCTTTTCGGCCGCGCTGCCAGAGCTCCTCGTACACCGCCTGCGGCGAACCGCCGGTGAACGCCGGCCTGTCCCTGAGGTAGATGGAGCTGCCGAACATGCCGAACCTCCCAGCACCTGCGATGACGCCATCATTATGGGGACGCCGATGCGATTTGCGCCACACTTCGCAAGGTGACTTATATCAAACTGCCAAGTCAGTTCCGGGGCTTGAAGTCATTGCTCACCTGCTCTTTCGCCAGGATTGGGAGGGGGGAGAGGCGGGAAGAATCCGGAACGTCCCGGAGAATGCAATGAAAGGCTCGATGCAAGTATCACCGCAACGAACAGAGCCTTTTTCGGTGCAATGGATTTCCGCTGCGGCGGGCGGGCCGGGCAGACTGGGGCGATGCAGCTGAGCGCCGCCGAGAACCTGCCCGTCCACCGCGCCGTCCCCGCGCTGCGCGCGGCGCTGGACGGGCACGGCGCCGCGGTGCTGTCGGCGCCGCCGGGCACGGGCAAGACGACCCTGGTGCCGCTCGCCCTGGCCGGGCTCGCGCTCGGCGGCCCGCCCGCGGCCGGGAAGGTCCTGGTGCTGGAGCCGCGCCGGCTCGCGGCCCGCGCCGCCGCCCGCCGGATGGCCTGGATCCTCGGCGAGCGCGTCGGCGGCGCGGTCGGCGTCACCGTGCGCGGCGAGAACCGCCCCGGCACCCGCGTCGACGTCGTCACGACGGGCGTGGTGCTGCAGCGCCTGCAGTCCGACCCGGAGCTGGACGGCGTCGGCACGGTGATCCTGGACGAGTGCCACGAGCGGCACCTGGACGCCGACACCGCGCTGGCGTTCCTGCTGGACGTCCGCGCGGCGCTGCGCCCCGACCTGCGGCTGGTCGCGGCATCCGCGACCGCCGACACCGGCCCGTGGGCGCGGCTGCTCGGCGGCGCGCCCGTCGTGGAGACCGAGGCCGCGCTGCACCCGGTGGAGACGGTGTGGGCGCCGCCGGAGCGGCCCGTCCCGCCGCCGCACGGCCTGCGCGTCGACCCGGCGCTGCTCGCGCACGTCGCCGCGACCGTCCGCCGCGCCGTGGCCGAGCGGGACGGCGACGTGCTGTGCTTCCTGCCCGGCGTCGGGGAGATCGCCCGCGTCGCCGGGATGCTCGGCGGGGTCGCGGCCGACGTCCTGCAGATCCACGGGCAGGCGCCCCGCGCCGTGCAGGACGCGGTGCTCGCGCCCGCGCCGGGCCGCCGGGTCGTGCTGGCCACGTCGGTGGCCGAGTCGAGCCTGACGGTGCCGGGCGTCCGCGCGGTCGTGGACTCCGGCCTGGCCCGCGAGCCCCGCACCGACCACGCGCGGGGGCTCGGGTCGCTCACCACCGTCCGCGCGTCCCGCGCCACCGCCGAGCAGCGCGCCGGGCGCGCCGGCCGGGAGGGCCCCGGCACCGTGTACCGCTGCTGGACGCGGGCCGAGCACGACCGGCTCCCGGCCCGCCCCCGCCCGGAGATCGAACTGGCCGACCTCACCGGCTTCGCGCTCCAGGCGGCCTGCTGGGGCGACCCCGACGCGGCCGGGCTGGCGCTGCCGGACCCGCCGCCGCCCGCCGCGATGGACGCCGCCCGCGCCGCGCTGCGCGCCCTCGGCGCCGTCGCCGGCGGCAGGGTCACCGACCGGGGCCGCCGGCTGGCCCGGATCGGCCTGCACCCCCGGCTGGCCCGCGCGCTGGTGGACGGCGCCGCGGCGGTGGGCGGCCGCGCCGCCGCCGAGGTGGTCGCGCTGCTGTCGGAGCCCCCGCCGCGCGCGGCGGGCGACGACCTGACCGCCGCCTGGCGCGCGCTGCGCCGCCAGGACCGGCCCGCCGACGCCCACGCCGCCCGCTGGCGCGACGAGGCCGCCCGCCTGCGCCGGGCGCTCGACGGCGGCGCCGGCCCCGCCGGGCCCGCCGGGCGGAGCGACGACCACGCGGCGGGGACGGTCGTGGCGCTGGCGTTCCCCGAGCGGGTGGCGCGGCGGCGGGGGAGCGGCTACCTGATGGCGTCGGGGACGGGCGCCGCGCTCGCCGAGGGGTCGGCCCTCGCCGGGGCGCGGCCGGAGTGGCTGGCGGTCGCGGCGGCCGACCGCCCGGCCGGGTCGGCGTCGGCGCGGGTGCGGCAGGCCGTGGTGATCGGCGAGGACGTGGCGCGGTCGGCGGCGGCGCCGCTGCTGGACGCGGCCGAGGAGGTCGCCTGGCGGGACGGGGACGTGGCGGCGCGGCGCGTCGAGCGGCTCGGCGCGATCGAGCTGTCCGCCCGGCCGCTGCGCGACCCCGACCCCGGCCTGCTCCGGGCGGCGCTGCTGGACGGCCTGCGCGCCGAAGGGCTCGGGCTGCTGACCTGGACGCCGGGCGCGGTCGCGCTGCGGGAGCGGCTGGCGTTCCTGCGTGCCGCGCTCGGCGAGCCGTGGCCGGCCGTCGACGACGCGGCGCTGCTGGAACGGGTGCCCGAGTGGCTCGCGGGGGCGCGGCGCCGCGCCGACCTCGCCCGTATCGACGTCGCGGGCATGCTGCGCGGCCTGCTGCCCTGGGACCAGGCCAAGCGCCTGGACGAGTACGCCCCCGAGCGCGTCGAGGTGCCGACCGGGTCCCGGATCCGGGTCGACTACTCGGGGGAGCGGCCCGTCCTGGCGGTGAAGCTGCAGGAGCTGTTCGGCTGGGACGCCGCGCCGGCCCTCGCGGGCGGCCGGGTCCCGCTGGTGGTGCACCTGCTGTCCCCGGCGGGCCGCCCGGCCGCCGTCACCGCCGACCTGGCCTCGTTCTGGCGGGAGGGCTACCGGGCGGTGCGGGCCGAGCTGCGGGGCCGCTACCCCAGGCACCCCTGGCCGGAGGACCCGTCCACCGCCGTCCCGACGAGGCGGACGAAGCGGGCTAGCGGGAGCTGATCAGGACCTCGATGCCGTCCAGCACGCGGGCGAGGCCGAACTCGAACGCGCGGCTCGGCGCGGCGGGGGCGCGGTACTCCTGCCCGGCCGCGGTGCCGACCCGGGTCCCGAGCGGGTAGTCGGCCTCGTCCACGAGCGTGTCGAGTACGGGGGCGACCGACTCCCACCACTGCTCGTCGCTCATGCCGGTGCGCCGCTCGGCCTCGGCGGCGCTGACCGAGACGCGGGCGGCGCTCTCGGCGAACCCGGTGACGAGCGCGACCACCGAGTCCATCTCCAGGTCGGTGAGGCCGAGGCCGTCCACGGCGCGCAGCTCGTACTCGTACTTGCCGAGGGTGTTCGGGCCCATGGGCGGGCGCGCCATCGTGATCTGCAGCAGCCACGGGTGCCGGTGGAACAGCGCCCAGTTGTCGCGGGCGATGTGCTCCAGCCGGGCCCGCCACGCGGCGTCGGCGGGCGGGGTCAGCTCGCCGAAGGCGCGGTCGACCATGACGTCGACCAGCTCGGCCTTGCCGGGGACGTAGGTGTAGATCGACATGGGCGAGACGCCCAGCTCGTCGGCGATGCGGCGCATGGAAACCGCGTCCAGGCCCTCGGCGTCGGCCAGCGCGATCGCGGTGCGGACGATCTCCTCGGCGGTCAGCCGCGGCTTCGGCCCGCGCCTGGGCGGCGCCTGGACGCCCCACAGCAGCTCCAGGCTGCGCTTGGGGTCGCCGCTCCCGCTGTACTCGGTCACCCGCCGATCCTCTCAGGGATGAAACTCTGTACGACGTACGTTATATTGGCCGCGATGGTAAATCCGTACGACGTACATAGTTTTGGAGGGCGCATGGCCGGACCACCGCTCGCGGTCGCCGCCGAGGGGCTGCGCAAGCGCTACGGCGACAAGGAGGCCCTCGCCGGGCTCGACCTGCGCGTGCCCGCCGGCACCGTGCACGGGCTGCTCGGCCCGAACGGCGCCGGAAAGACCACCGCCGTCCGCGTCCTGACCACGCTGGCCAGGCCGGACGGGGGCACCGCCCGGGTCGCCGGGCACGACGTCGTCCGCGCGGCGGGGGAGGTGCGGCGCAGCATCGGCCTCGTCGGGCAGCACGCGGCGGTCGACGAGGTCCTCGGCGGGCGGCAGAACCTCGTCATGTTCGGCCGCCTCTACCACCTCGGCGCCAAGGAGGCCCGGCGGCGGGCGGACGAGCTGCTGGAGCGCTTCGGGCTCACCGAGGCCGCCGCCAAGCCCGCGGGGGAGTACTCCGGCGGCATGCGGCGCCGCCTCGACCTGGCCGCGTCCATGATCCTCGCGCCGCCGGTGCTGTTCCTGGACGAGCCCACCACCGGCCTGGACCCGCGCGGCCGGGGCGAGGTCTGGGACGCCGTGCGCGCGCTGGTCGACGGCGGCACGACCGTCCTGCTCACCACCCAGTACCTGGAGGAGGCCGACCGGCTGGCGGCCGGCATCTCGGTGATCGACCGCGGCCGCGTCATCGCCGAGGGCGCGCCCGACGAGCTGAAGAAGCGCCTCGGCGGCGACCGGATCGAGGTCGTCCTGGACGACCCCGGCGCGCTGTCCGCCGCCGCCGGGATCGTCGGCCGGGTCGCGGCCGGGGAGGTCGACGTGGACGCCGAGGCGCTGCGGATCGGCGCCCCGGTCTCCGGCCGGGCCGCCGCGCTGACCGAGGCCGTCCGCGCCCTGGACGACGCGGGCGTCGCGGTCGCCGACATCGGGCTGCGCCGCCCGACCCTGGACGAGGTGTTCCTGCACCTCACCGACGACAAGCAGGAGGTGGGCGCGTGAGCGTTCAAGCGATGCGCTGGGCGGTCGCCGACGGCCGGACGCTCACCGGCCGGGCCCTCGCCCACTGGGCGCGGCAGCCCGGCCAGATCGCCATGGGGCTGCTGTTCCCGGTGATGGTCGTGCTGATGATGGGCTACCTGTTCGGCGGCCAGATGGACGTCCCCGGCGGCGGCAGCTACCGCGCGTTCATCGTCCCCGGCATGTTCGCCCTGACCATGGTGTTCGGCGTCGAGGAGACGTTCGTGCGGGTCGCGGGCGACGCGGCCAGGGGCGTGACCGACCGGTTCCGCGCCATGCCGATGTCGCCGTCCGCCGTCGTGGTCGGCCGCGCCGCCGCCGACATGATCCACTCGGTGGCGGGGCTGGCCGTGATGGCGGCGTGCGGCGTGCTGATCGGGTGGCGCGTGGAGGACGGCGCCGCCAAGGCCCTCGCCGGGTTCGGGCTCCTGCTGCTCCTGCGGTTCTCGCTGATCTGGCTCGGCGTCTACCTCGGCCTCCTCGCCAAGGGGCCGGAGTCGGTGGCGGCCGTGCAGGTCCTGGTGTGGCCCATCGGGTTCCTGTCCAGCGCGCTGGTCGCGCCGGACACCATGCCCGGCTGGCTGGGCGCGATCGCCGAGTGGAACCCGATGTCGGCGACCGTCACCGCGTGCCGCGAGCTGTTCGGCTCACCCGTCACCGGCGACTCGTGGGCGGCGCAGCACAGCCTGCTGATGGCGCTGGTGTGGCCGCTGGTGATCGCGGCGGTGTTCGTCCCGCTGTCGGTGCGCCGCTACCGCGCCATGGGCCGCTAGGGCAGCACCGACGCCCGGTGCCGGGCCAGCGGAAGCGCCGGGTAGCACTCCTCGGGAAGGGGCTCCGCTCCGTCTGCCGCGCGGGGGGACGACCCCCCACGCCCCCCGGCGGCCGCGCCGGGCAGCGCGGCGCGGAGCCTCTTCCCGGCCGCGGCGGCCTCGTAGGGCTGGACGACGCACAGCTCGGCCTGCATCGCCTGCCGCGCCGCGCCCATCAGCGCCGGGACGTCCCCGACGATCACGATCTCGGTGGGCGCGCCGCCGTAGGACAGCCGGACGGCCACGGCGTGCATCCCGGCGGTGCCGGCGCCCTCGTAGCGGAACTCGCAGACCAGGCGGTCGCCGTCCAGCGGCCCCTCCTGGATCAGCCACGCCTGGCCCGGCACGACGGCGCCGAGCGACCCCTCCCAGGGCGCCGCCGGGACCGTGCCGAGCGCGGCGGCCGCGCGCCCCGCGGCCTTGCGGCCCTCCGCCGGGCCGATCGCGGCGATCGCGGCCAGGAACGCCCGCGCGCCCGGCGTCGCCGCCGCCCGCAGGCAGCCGATCAGGTCGCCGAGCGCGGCGCGCCGCCCCTGTACGTGCGGGGCCGCGGCCTCCAGCGCGCCGAGCTGCGCCGACGCCCACACCTCCGCCTGCAGCGGGCCGGGCAGCGCCGGGAGGGCGTCCGCCTCCCGGACGTAGGCCGCGTACACCTCGCGGAGCCCCGGCAGCATCAGCTCGGGGCCTGTCGAAGACCGGCTCGCACTCACCCCGCCAGCCTATGAGACGCGGGGGAGCGGCCCGTCCGGAGTGTGCCCCGCGCCGCGCTACGCGGGGACGGTGAGCAGCGTGCGCCCCGTGCCGATCGTGCGGACCTCGAACCGGCTGATCTCCTCGGGCCGCAGCGCCGTCCCGCCCTGCAGCGCCAGCGCCGGCTGCGGCGACCCGGGCAGCCCGTAGCCCTTGGCGGGGACGGACCAGCCGACGACCGTGTGCGCCTCGCCGCGCCGGTCCACCGCGACCAGCTCGCACTCCAGCGGGCCGCGGACCTTGCCGAGCCGCATCGCGATCCGGCTGCCCCACGCCTTCTCCTGCGTGGCGACCGTCCCGGTGACGCCGGTGCCCGCGTCGGTGGCCGACGTCCGGTGCCCGTCGCGCAGCAGCGCCGCCGTCCCGTCGTCCTGCCGGGCCGGGGGCGGTTCGCGGTCGGCGCCGAGCGTGAAACCGGTGCCGAGCGCCCCGCCGAGCAGCACCACCCCGGCGGCGGCCGCGGCCAGCGCGCGCGCCGCCCGGTGCCGGCGCTGCCGCGCGGTCCGGTGCCGCATCAGGTCGGCGACCACGGCGGGCTCCGGCGGGACGGGCGGCGCGCCCGCCGGCTCGGCGATCGGGCCGATCCCGTCCAGCGTCCGCGCGACCCCGCGCAGCGTGCCGAGCTCCTCGTGGCAGGACGCGCAGGACGCCAGGTGCGCCTCGAACGCGCGGCGGTCGGGCTCCTCCAGCAGGCCGAGGGCGTAGGCGCCGACGTCGATGTGCAGCATGTCCGCGGTCAAGGCGTCACGCCCCTCTCCTCCAGTGCGACGCGCAGCGCCCTGAGCGCGTAGTAGACGCGGGACTTCACGGTGCCCACGGGGATGCCGAGGTGCTTGGCGGCCTCGTTGACCGACCGGTCCCGGAAGAAGGTCTCGTTGAGGACCTCGCGGTGGGCGGGGGACAGCGCGAGGAGGGCCTCGGACACGACGACGGAGCGCAGCAGATCCTCCAACCCGTCGGGCACGCGCATGTTCTCCAGCGGGCCCTCGCCCGCCTCCTGCGGCCGTGCGTTCTTGCGGCGCTGGTCGTCGATGACGATCCGGCGCGCGACCGTCGCGAGCCACGGCAGCAGCGAGGCCGCGTTCTCGTCGAGCTGGTGCGCGCTGCGCCACGCGCGGATCATGGTCTCCTGCACCACGTCCTCGGCCCAGTGCCGGTCGCCGCCGGTCAGGCGCAGCACGAACGACAGCAGCGGGCGCCCGTAGACGCGGTACAGCTCGGTCACGATCACCTGGTCGTCCACGCCGCCCGCGGGCTGCGGGCCGCGGAACCAGCTCCACGGTCCGGGCGGGCGTTCGCGGGTGGCCGAGGCGGCCGGCGATCTGTGGGCCATCGGGGTCTCCGGGCGGGTGCGGGGGCGGGACGGCGCGGTGACCGTGCGTCGGGTGTCACGCTGGGAGGCAGTACGCGATCCCGGCGCCGCCCGGTTCAACCTGGGCCCGGTTCACCCCGGATTTTCCGGAACGTCCCTTACTTGTTCGCGATGTTCTCCTTACCTTTCGGTGCCGACGATCATCGGCGCGCGTCCAAGGGGGCGTAAGGGACGGCGACACGATCCGGCCGCCGGACGCGGGCAACGCTCACTCCACGCTTGGAGCGAATGCGGGCATCGGGCCCATTTGCCCAGAAGAGACCGAGGGGCGGGATCGGCACAGTGGAAGGAAACGGGGACGCGCAGCTCAGCTACCGCCTGCTGGTGGCGGTGGACATCCAGGGCTACAGCAGGCGCGACGCGCGCGAGCAGCTGCGCGCGCAGCGGCAGCTGTCGGACGCGCTCGACCGCGCCGCGCGCGGCGTCGGCCTCGACCGCGCCCGCTGGGACAAGCAGGTCGGCGGGGACGGCGAGCTCGCCACGCTGCCGGAGGGGACCGACCCCGCGCCGGTGGCCGGCGACTTCGTGATCCTGCTGGACGAGGCGCTGCGCGAGGTCAACGACGGCGTCGGCGGGGCCGGCGGGGGCCGGTACCCGCTGCGGGTGCGGCTGGCCCTGCACCACGGCACGCTGACCGCCGGGCCGTTCGGGCCCGCCGGCGACGCGCCCATCACCGTCCAGCGGCTGCTGGACGCGACGCCGCTGCGCCGGCTGCTGTCCGGCGACACCGGCCGCGACCTGGCCTACGTCGTGTCGGACTCGCTGTTCGACGACGTCGTCCGCACCGGGTTCTGCACGCTGCCGCCGCAGGAGTTCCAGGCGGTCAAGGTGGCGGCGAAGGGCGCGGTGTTCCGCGGCCACATCCACACCGGCCGCGCCGCCGGCCGGGCCCCGGGCACCGCCGGAGCGCGGGGCGGGCCGGCCTCCCGGCCCGCCCCCGAGGCGCCCGAGGGGCGCGTCCTGACCCTCCCGCGGCTCGCGGCGCGGTAACCGGGAAGGGAACGGGGCGGCCGGGGGTTGACCCCGGAAACGGATCTCATCCAGGAGGCGGACGATGGCGGACGACGCGGCGCTGGCGAAGCTGCTCACCGAGCGCGACCTCGGCGTGCTGGCCACGCTGAAGCGGGACGGGCGGCCGCAGCTGTCCAACGTCAACTACCACTTCGACGAGGCCCGCCGGCTCGTCCGCGTCTCGGTCACCGCCGACCGCGCCAAGGCCCGCAACCTGGCCCGCGACCCGCGCGCCAGCCTGCACGTGAGCGCCCCCGACGGCTGGTCCTGGGTCGTCGCCGAGGGCACCGCCGAGCTGTCCGCCGGCGCCGCCGACCCGCACGACGCGGCGGTGGAGGAGCTCATCGAGGTGTACCGCGACGTCCGCGGCGAGGAGCACCCCGACTGGGACGACTACCGGCGCGCCATGGTCGAGGACCGCCGGCTCGTCGTCCGCCTCCACGTCGAACGGCTGTACGGGCAGGTCTGACCCGGCAGGTCTGAACGGGCAGGTCTGAACGGGCCGGTCTGAACGGGCAGGTTTGAACAGGCGGGTCTGAACGGGCGGCCCCGGCCGGTCGCGGGCGCGGCCGGGGCGGCCTTGTGCGGGCGGAGCGCGGGTGGCTACGGTGCGGTGATGATCCAGGCCACCGCCACCACCAGCGCCGCCCCCGAAGAGGTGTTCCGGCACCTGGCCGTCCCCGAGGCGTGGGGCGCCTGGGGCCGGTTCCCCACGCCCGCCAAGCAGACGCGCAAGGGCGACACCACCACCTACGGCGTCGGGACGGTCAAGAAGATCTGGCCCGCCAGCGAGCAGACCGTCGCCTACGAGCCGTACACGCACTTCGGCTACATCGCCCTGGCCGGGCTGCCGCTGCGCCGCTACCGCTCCGACGTGCACCTGGAGGCCCGCGACGGCGGCACCGCCATCCGCTGGGAGGCGGTCTTCGAGCCGCTGGTCCCCGGCACCCGCCCGCTGATCGCGCCGCTGCTGCGGCTCATGCTGAAGGCGTTCACCCGCTGGCTGCCCGCGCACCTGGAGCACTGCCCGGCCGACTGCCCCGCCCGCCGCGCCGCGATCTGACCCGCCGCGATCTGACCCGCCGCGATCTGACCCGCCGTGGGCCGGCCCGCGCACGAATGGGCCGGAGACCGCGCGACCCCCCGCGCGGCCTCCGGCGAAAAGGTGCAGGCCGAGAGCACCCCGCAGTTCCCTCGGCCTGCACGAACCTGGCCCCCCGTTTCGGATCCGGTCAGACCGGATCCGGGCCGTACACCTCCCACAGCTCCCCGGCGAAGAACCGGCCGAAGTCGAGCAGCTTGCCCGCCCCGTCCGGGCCGGCCGTGCGGAACGTCGTGAGCTGCCGCGCGAAGTCCGTCAGCCGGATGTGCAGCACCCCCGCCGCGACGACGTCCGCGCCGTCCTCCTCGTCCGCGCCGACGTGGCCGTCCAGCAGCCGCACGTAGAGCGTGGAGGTGTCCGGCCAGATCCGCGTCGGCGGACCGTGCAGGACGTCCTTGAACCCGCTCAGCGTGCGCGGCCGGTCCGCACCGTCGGTGTAGAACAGCCGGTACTTCATCAGCCGCCGGTCGTCCGGGCCGTCCGCGACGAACAGGTTGAACGTGCCCCGCTCGACCGGGCAGCGGCCCCCGTGCCCGCCGGCGTCCACCCACCCCTCGGCCTTCGCCTCGTGCTCGGGGTCGGCGAGGAACCGGTCGGTGTCCGCCGCGGTGATCGTCAGCCGGAACGACAGGGGCATGCGCCCCTCCGCCAGCTCGCCGATCCGCGCGTCGGTCTCCCCGTAGGTGACGAACCCCTTCATCTCCTCGGTGAACGACAGCGACGTACGGCCCGCGACCACGGTGGACGGTCCCCGTGTGCCGCCGTGGTCCCCCGAGACCGGGCGGGTTCCCTGTGGGGGGGCGACCCCCCACTCCCCCCGCCCCGGGCCGTACGCCGAGCCGTTCCCCGCCCCGTCCAGCGAGCCGGCTCCCCCGGCCGGCTCGGCCCCCGTGGCAGACGGGACGGTGGCGGTCGGTGCCGCCGCACGACGCTGTGCGGACGCCCCGTCGAGCAGCCGCGTCGCCATCCGGTCGGCGTGCGCGGCGATCGTGAGCGAGGGGTTCGGGCCCACCGGTCCCGGCATCGCCGCCCCGTCGGCGATGTAGAGGCCCGGGAACCCGAACACCTCGCCGAAGGCGTCGCAGACGCCTTCGCCCGGGTGGCCCCCCATCGGGGCGCCGCCCAGCGGATGGACGGTGATGATGCGCTTGCGGAACCACATCGGATTGTCGGCGTAGTCGGCGCCGAGCACGTCCGCGATCCCCCGCATCGTCTTGCGGACGCGGTTGAACAGCGCCTCGCTGGTCTCGGCCGTCCAGTCGGCGGCGAGCCGGCCGCCCCTCAGGTGCAGCCGCCCGTCCGCGGTGTCGCGGCCCATGCCGAGCAGCGGCAGCGAACTGACCGTCAGGGCGCCGTCGCCGATCAGGTCGGACAGCTCCTTGGACAGGTTCGTGTCCGGCGCGTCCTTGAAGAACTCGGTGAACCGGTTCCACAGGAACTTCACGGCCCGCTCGAAGTCGTTGCCGAGGTCGAGGCTGTCGACGATCCAGTCGGTGAACCCCGGGTAGCCGCCGTCCTCGATGTAGGCGCCGCGGCCCGCGCCGGGCACGCCGTCCAGCTCGTCCGGCAGCCGGATCGCGGTGGTGATCACCGGCCCGCGGCTGGCGTTCAGCGGCCGGACCCGGTTGCGGTCCTTGGCGCGCAGCAGGAACGTCAGCAGGTCGCCGTTGCCGCTGAACCGGGTGCCGAGCGCCTCCGACAGGCCCGGGAAGGCGTCCCGCGACTTCAGCAGCAGGAACGCCGTGCCGTAGGTGCCGGCGCCGAGGACCAGCCGGTCGCAGGTGATCGTCTGGACGGGCGGGCGGCTCTTCTTCGCCGCCAGGTCGGCGTGGTGGACGTAGTCGACCTCGTACCCGCCGCCGTCGCGCGGCCGGATCGCCTTCACCTCGCGGGAGGTGCGGATGTCGGCGCCGTGGTGCGCCGCCGCCGACAGGTAGGTGTGGTCGAGGCTGTTCTTGGCGCCCTCGTTGCAGCCGATGTCGCACTCGCCGCACAGCTTGCACGTCCGCCGCCCGGCGCCGTGGATGTTGCCGTAGCCGGCGTCGGCGATCGGCAGGCTCAGCCCCGGCGTGCCGCCGGGCCGGGCCGCGAAGCTGACCGCGAGCGGCGGCAGCGTGATCTGCAGGCCGAGCTCGGCCGCCGCGTCCTGCATGGCGTGCGTCTTCGGGGTGTCGTCGAACGGGACCTGCTCCAGCGGGTACGGCGTCGCGCCGAGCATCGCCTCGACCGCGTCGTAGTGCGGGTCGAGGTCGGCGCGGGTGACCGGCCACGGATGGTGGCCGCCGCCGGGCAGGTCGGTGACGAACCAGCGCTCGTCCTTGCGCAGCAGCACGTTCGCGTAGATCAGCGACCCGCCGCCGAGCCCGGACGACACCACCGAGTCGCAGCCCTTGAAGCTCCAGACGTCGAACATCCCGTACAGGCCCGCGGCCGGGTCCCAGAACGCGCGGCCCATCTCGGCGGGCGAGCGGGGGAAGCTCCCCGGCGGGTACGGCTGCCCGCGCTCCAGCAGGACGACCGACTGCCCGGCCTCCGCCAGCCGGTACGCCGCGACGGACCCGCCGAACCCGGACCCGACCACGACGGCGTCGGCGTGCTCCGCTCCGCTCATCCCTCAGCCCGCCTTCCGCTTGAGGAAGTCGACGACCTGCGGGAACACCTCGGTGTCGGAGGCGGCGCCCATGAACGGGTCCTGGTGGCCGTAGCCGGGCAGGACGGCCAGCTCGTGCAGGCCGGGCGCGGACTTCTCGAGCGTCCGGTGGCAGACGATGTTGGAGTCGGTGAACACGTGGTTGCGGTCTCCGGTGAGGAACAGGATCGGCGTCGTGACCGTGGCGGCGCGCGACAGGTAGTCGTCCGGCAGGGCCGCGAGGCGGGGGTCGCGCGGGCGGTGCTTGATCGCGCGGCCGGCCTTCACCATCGCGTGCAGGTGCCGGTAGTAGTTGACGTTGCAGGCCCCGAACAGGTCGGGCAGCCGGCCGTGCGTGACCGGCGACATCTTCTCGTGCGTGTAGATCGGCTTGCCGCCGCCCCACATGAAGCTGAGCATGTGGCAGGCGGGCTCGTCGCAGTCGCGGTGGAACGGCGCGACGGCCTTGGCGAGCATCCAGCCGCGCGTGAGCACTGGAGCGTTCCCGTACCTCGGGTCCAGGTGGCAGGGCCCGAGCACGTACTCCATCAGGGCCGGGCCGTAGCCGAGCTTGATCCTCGACCAGCGCGGCGTGCGCGGCGTGAGGGAGACGCTGTTGCAGACCAGGCTGGTGACGCCGGTGACGGTGCCGGCGAACAGCGCCATCGAGAACGAGATCGCGCCGACGCAGTGGGAGATCACGTGGACCCGGCGGTCCCCGATGTGCCGCCGCAGTTCGGCGAGCGCCGCCGGGTGGTCGTGGAGCGCGATGACGTCGAGGTTGTGGCGCGCGGTCTCGGAGTTGTAGGGGAACCGGCCGCTGATCCGGAAGTCCAGCGCCCACACGTCGCCGAACCCGGCGTCGTGCAGGTGGTTCACCAGGTTGGCGTGCTCCGGCATGATGAACATGTCGCTGGAGGTCGTCAGCCCGTGCACCAGCAGGACGACGTCGTCGCAGTCGTTCCGGCGGAACCGGGTCAGGTTCAGGCCGAGGCCGTCGCCGGTCGCGAAGGGGTGCACGGACACCTCGGCGTCGGCGACGCCCGCGTGCGTGAAGCGCGCGATCCGCTGCTGATCCATGTCCTTCTCCTCCGCTTCCTGACGCTCCAACCCTGCCAAACGCGGATATCGGCGCGGCATCGTGGAGAACCCGTACTTACGGGTGCGTGCTCACCCGCTGGACGTACGGGACGTACGTGAACTAAGAGTCTGATCTACTCGGAACGGTTCATCGCGGTCGCGACGCCCACCCGCGAGGACACGCCGATCTTGGCGAAGACGCGGGACAGATGGGTCTCGACCGTCCGGACGCTGAGGTAGAGCCGCTCGGCGATCTGCTGGTTGCTGTTGCCCTCGGCGACCAGCAGCGCGATCTCGTGCTCGCGCGGGGACAGCCCGAACGGCAGGTCCTTGCGGCCCTTGGCGCCCTTGCCGGCGGCGGACCCGGCGGCGGGGACCCGGACGCCGAGCCGGCGCTGCTCGCGGGCGACCTGCGCCAGCAGCCCCTTCATCCCGCACGCCTCGAAGACCTCGGCGGCGGCGCGCAGCCGGTCGCGGGCGCGGGAGCGGTCGCCGGCGGCGGCGTGCGCGAGCCCGGCGGCCAGTTCGGCGCGGCCCGCCTCCGGCCGCCGCCCGGCCTTGGCGAGCAGGTCGGCGGCCTCCGCGGCCAGCGCGGCGGACGCGGCGGGGTCGGCGGCGCGCAGCGCGTGCGCGCGGGTGAGCCGGGCCAGGCCGGTGTCGCCGGACAGCAGCGGGTCGGTGATCGCCTCGGCGATGTCGGCCCACTTCGCGGCGTCGGCGGCGTCGTCCTGCGCGGCGCGGACGGCGGCCAGCGCCTCCGCGCAGATCAGCAGGGTGCTGAAGTCCAGGCCGGCGGTGCCGTCCCCGCACGCGGCGATCAGCGCGGTCGCGCCCTCCTCCAGCCGGCCCTCGTTGATCACCGCGAGGGCGCGGGCGACGTGCGCCATGTGCGTCCACCACTCGCCCGAGCCGGTGTCGTTGGCGACGGCCTCGTCCCCGGCCCGCAGCGCCCGCTCGTGGTCGCCCGTCCAGGACGCGGTCAGGCACTGCTGGATCAGCCCGTAGGCCAGCACCTCCTGCGAGCGCAGGTCGCGGCCGACCGCGGTGGCCTCGTCGGCGACGGCGGCGGCCTCCTCCAGCCGGCCCAGCTGGGCGAGGATGCGGGACTGGCCCGACAGCATGTAGCCGAGCACGAACGTCTGCCCGGTCGTGCGGGTGATCGACACCAGCCGCTCGGCGTGCCGCAGCGCCTCGTCGTACATGCCGAGGAACGACTCGGCGAACACCAGCCAGGCGAAGCAGTCCAGGCAGTCGGTGAACTCGTTGTCGGACGCGGCGGAGAACAGCTGGTCGGCGGTCTGCGCGTAGGCGATCGCCTCGCCGACCTCGCCGCGCCCGTAGGCGACCATCGGGCGCATCGCCGCGACCGCCGCCGTGAGGCCGGGACCCCAGCCGGGGGCGGTCTCGGGGATGGTCTCCAGGATGGCGTGCGAGCCGCGGGTGTCGATGCGCTGGATCCGGTCGGCGACGAGCCGGATGCGCAGCAGCACCGCCTCGGGGGTCTGCCGGTCGGTGATGCGGCGCAGCTCGTCCAGCACCAGGGCGCGGGCCTCGTGGATGCGGCCGAGCTGCCGCTCCATGATCGCGCACATGTGCACGGTGCGGGCGCGGCGGACGGTGTCGTCGGGCGGCAGCAGCCCGAGCAGGGTGCGCGCGGCCTCCCGGCCCTCCTCGGCGTGGCCGCTGAGGGCCTGCACCTGGGCCAGCTCGACCAGCAGCTCCACCCGGTCGGGGTAGGACTCGTCGGCGGCGCCGGGCATCAGGTCGAGCGCGGCCTGCAGCCAGTACGCGGCGGTGGCGGGCGCCTGCCGCCCGACGGCGCGGGCGGCCTCCACCAGCGTCCAGATCGCCGCGGCGTCGCCGAACCGCGCGGACCGCACCACGTGGTGGGCGCGCACGGCCGCCGGGGCGCCGAGCTCGGCCAGCCGCTCCGACACCCGCGAGTGCGCGGCGATCCGCCAGCCCGCGGCCGTCGAGGCGTAGGCGACGTGCCGGACGAGGGGGTGGCGGAACCGGAACCGGCCGCCCGGCGCGGCCCGCACCACGTCGTGGCCGGTCAGCACGTCCAGGGCGGTGAGCGCGGCGTGCTGCTCCATCTCCGCGGCGACCGCCGCGAGCGCGGGCTCGAACACGTCCGCGGCGACCGCGGCGCCGCGCGCCATCAGCAGCGCCTGCGGCGGCAGCGCGCTCAGCTCGACCTGCAGCGCCGCCCGCACCGCCGGCGGCACCTCGGTCAGGTTCGCGACGCCCTTCTCCCAGTGCCGGTCGAGGCCGCCGCCGGCCGCGGGCGCGGCCCCGTCGGCCATCTTGGCCAGGGCCTCCAGGTAGAACGGGTTGCCGCCGCTGGCCTTGAACAGCGCCTCGCACCGGGCGTGGCCGACGTCCGGGCCGAGGAACTCGCGGACCTCGCTCTGGGTGAGCGGCGAGACCGCGACCCGCGCGCCCTGCGGGCCGGCCGCGTCCACCAGCGCCGCCAGCCGCGGCGACGCCTGCGCGGGCCGGTAGGCGACCGCGACCAGCACCCGGGCGCGCGGCGGGTGCCGGACGAGGTGGTCGAGCAGTTCGATGGTCGCGTCGTCGGCCCAGTGCAGGTCGTCCAGGATCAGGACCAGCCCGGACGGCTCGGCCAGCGCCTCCAGCAGGTGCCGGACCGTGCGGTGCAGCTGGTACCGCGCCACGTGCGACTCGGGGGAGGCGGCGGGCGGGTCGCCGGACAGGTCGGCGAGCGCGGGGAACACGGTGCCGAGCAGCCGCAGCGCGGCGGGCGGCAGGTCGAGGGAGTGCTCCTCGAGGCGGTCGTCGAGCGCGTCGACCACGGCGCCGAACGGCATCTCCTGCTCGAACTCGGCCGCGCGGCCGGCCGCGAAGGGCAGCTTGCGGGCGATCGCGCCGTCGGCCAGCTCGTTCAGCAGCCGGGTCTTGCCGGCGCCGGGCTCGCCCACCAGCGCGACGAAGCCGTAGCCGCCCTCGGCCGCGTCGAGCGCGCGGTCGATCTCCCGCAGCGCGTCCCGTCGCCCCACGAGCGGAGCGTTGCCGGAGCCCCCGGCGTCGCGGGCCGCACGACCCTCCATGTCCACACCCCAACAGCGACAGGCGGCCGATACGCCGTGACGATGCTTCTTTGTTGCGGTCCTGAGAATTGGCGGGATTCACCCTATCGGGTAAAACGTCAATAAGGTGGGACAACACGCCCCGGCCTGCGTCTTACCCGCTCGGGCCGGCCTCCTTCGTGCCGTATGTACATAGCTATGAACGTCCCTTGCGGGCCCCATGTCAACCTCGGGTGGGTAAACCGTCCCGTGACCGTGACATCGCCCCGGGCGGGTCAGGACTCCAGGCCGAGGCGGACGGCGGCCTCCCGCCAGCGGGTCTCGTCGCCGGACGGGGCGTAGCGGCGGAGGTCCTGCGTGGCGGCGACCAGCGCGCGGGCTTCGGCCAGGTCACCGACCACTCCGCGGGCACGGGCCTGCGCCAGGACGTTGCCGAGGGCGGTCGCCTCGACCGGCCCCGCCACCACCGGCAGGCCGCTGGCGTCGGCGGTCAGCCGGCACAGCAGGTCGTTGCGGCTGCCGCCGCCGACCAGGTGCACGACCTCGATCTCGCGCCCCGACAGCCGGGCCGCCGCGCGCAGCGTGGCGCGGTGCGCGAGGGCGAGGCTGTCCATGACGCAGCGGACGGTCTCGGCGCGCGTCTCCGGGACGGGGAACCCGCGGCGCCGGCAGTGCGCCGCGATGCGGGCGGGCATGTCGCCGGGCGGCAGGAACTCCGGGTCGTCGGGGTCGATGAGGGAGCGCAGCCCCGGCAGCCGCGCCGCCTCCGCGAGCAGGGCGGGCAGGTCCGGGTTCCCCCAGGTCCGCAGCGACTCCTGCAGCAGCCACAGGCCCATCACGTTGCGCAGGTAGCGGACGGTCCCGTCGACGCCGCCCTCGTTGGTGAAGTTCGCGGCGCGGCTCTCCTCGGACAGGACGGGCGCGTCCAGCTCGACGCCGACCAGGGACCAGGTGCCGCAGGAGATGTAGCCGAACCGGCCGGTCGCGGCGGGCACGGCGGCGACCGCGGACGCGGTGTCGTGCGAGCCGACGGCCGTGACCTGGAGGCCGGCGTGGCCGGTCTCGGCCACCACGTCCGGGCGGAGCGTCCCGATGGCCTCGCCGGGGTCGCGCAGCGGCGGGAGGATCTTCGCGGGCAGGTCGAGCCGGTCCAGCAGGTCCTGCGACCAGGTGCCGTCGCGGACGTCCAGCAGCCCCGTCGTGGAGGCGTTGGTGCGCTCGGCGCCGGTCTCGCCCGTCAGCCAGTAGGCCAGCAGGTCCGGGACGAGCAGCAGCGTGGCCGCCCGCGACAGGTCGTCGGCCGCAAGCTGGTAGATCGTGTTGAACGGCAGGAACTGCAGCCCGGACGTCCGGTACAGCAGGTCGTCGCCGAGGTCGGCGCGGACCCGGTCCATCACGCCGTCGGTGCGGGCGTCGCGGTAGTGGACGGGGTTGCCGAGCAGCCGCCCCTCCGCGTCGAGCAGGCCGTAGTCGACCGCCCACGAGTCGATGCCGACCGACGCGAGCCCGGCGGGCGCGGCGCGCAGCCCGTCCAGGACGTTGCCGTACAGGCCGAGGATGTCCCAGTACAGGGTGCCGCCGGCGCGGACCGGCCGGTTCGGGAAGCGGCGGACCTCCGCCAGGTCCAGCACGCCGGGCCCGACGCGCCCGGCCATCACCCGGCCGCTCGACGCGCCGAGGTCGACGGCCGCGAAAGTCTCCTCGCTCATGTGATGACCAGTACCTCCAGCGTGCGGGGCCCGTGCACGCCCTCGACCCGGGACAGCTCGATGTCGCTCGTCGCCGACGGCCCCGACACGAACGTCAGCGGGCGGGACGGGTCGAGCCGTTCGAGCGCCTCCGGCACGTCCGGGGCGACCTGCTCGGCGCGGACGACGATCAGGTGGTAGTCGGGCACGAGCGACAAGGCGCGCGGCCCCTGCCCCGCGCCGTGGTCCAGGACGATCGTGCCGGTCTCGGCGATCGCGGCGGCGCAGCCCGTGACCGCGCCCGCGAGCCCGTCCAGGGACGCGACGGAGAAGTCGCGGACCAGCGGCGCCGCCACCTCCGACGTCCACTCGGCGGGCAGGTCGGCGGGAGCGCCGTAGGAGCCGGGCCGTGCCGCGAGCCGCTCCGCGACCACCGCGGCGGCCTCGGACGCCGGCGCCCGCAGCACCGTCGCGCGGTAGTCGGCGACGCGCTCGGCGAACAGGTCGAGGACGCCGTCCTCGTGGTGGCGGCGCAGGTAGCCGCGGTCGATCCGGGCGTAGGACGCCGCGACCTCGGCGGCCGGCCGGGTGGGCGTGATCCCCTCGATGCGGCGCAGGATCTCCTCGCGCGCGTTCACTCGTCCTCCTCCGTGCGGCCGCCGTCGGTCCGGGCCCACCAGGCGCGGAACGACTCCGGCGGCGGCGCGGGCGCGTCCCGCGTCTCGGTCCAGGCGTTCAGCGGCCCCGGCAGCCGCCGGATCCGGCCGCCGCGCGCCACGACCCTGCGGCTCGCCGACGCGGCGCGCTGCGCGAGCCCGAGCCGGGTGGGGGAGCGCAGCGTCCACCCGGCCGCCGTCATCGCCACCCGCTCCAGCGGATGGCGCGGGCCCTTCTCCACGGCGCGGGCCCGCAGGTGCACCAGCACCTCCGGGATGTCGATCGCGACCGGGCACGCCTCGAAGCACGCGCCGCACAGCGACGACGCGTACGGCAGGGACGCGTCCACGTCCGAGCCGATGCCGCGGATCTGCGGGGACAGGATCGCGCCGATCGGCCCCGGGTACGGCGACCCGTAGGCGTGGCCGCCCGCGCGCTGGTAGACCGGGCACACGTTCAGGCACGCCGAGCAGCGGATGCAGCGCAGCGCCTGCCGGCCCACCTCGTCGGCGAGGGTGTCGGTGCGGCCGTTGTCCAGCAGGACGAGGTGGAAGTCGCGCGGGCCGTCGCCGGGCGCCACGCCCGTCCAGGTGGAGGTGTAGGGGTTCATCCGCTCGGCCGTGGACGAGCGCGGCAGCAGCTGCAGGAACACCTCCAGGTCCTGCCAGCTCGGCACGATCTTCTCCACGCCCATCACCGAGATCAGCGTCTCGGGGAGCGTCAGGCACATCCGCCCGTTGCCCTCCGACTCCAGCACGACGAGGGTGCCGGTGTCGGCGACCGCGAAGTTCACGCCCGACACCCCGACCTTCGCCGACAGGAACTTCGCGCGCAGGTGCCGCCGCGCCGCCTCCGCGAGCGCGGCGGGGGAGTCGGTCAGGCCGGCGGGCGCGTCCTCCATCGCGCGCAGGAAGATGTCGCGGATGTCGGACCGGTTCCGGTGGATGGCCGGGACGAGGATGTGCGACGGCCGGTCGTCGCCGAGCTGCACGATCAGCTCGGCGAGGTCGGTCTCGTAGGCGGTGATGCCCTCCTCGGCGAGGAACTCGTTGAGGCCGATCTCCTGCGTCGCCATCGACTTGACCTTGACGACCTCGGTCTCGCCGGTCGCCTTCACGAGGTCGGCGACGATCCGGTTGGCCTCGGCGGCGTCGCGCGCCCAGTGCACGGTGCCGCCGGCCGCGGTGACCTTCTCCTCCAGCAGCGGCAGGTAGTGGCCGAGGTTCGCCAGGACGTGGTCCTTGATCTGCTTGCCCGCCTCGCGCAGCGCGGGCCAGTCGGCCAGTTCCGCGACGGCGCCGGCGCGCCGCTCCCGGATCGTGGTGGTCGCGTGCGCGAGGTTGCCGCGCAGCCGCGCGTCGGCCACCGCCCGGCGGGCGGCGTCGGGGAACGACGGCATTCCGACGTAGGTGGGCATGGCGGACGAGCTCATGACGGGTCCTCCTCGGTGGACGCGAGGATCTCGGCGAGGTGCACCGTCCGCACCCCGGCGCGGGTGCGGGTGAGCGCCCCGCCGATGTGCATCAGGCAGGAGTTGTCGGCCGCGCACAGCGCCTCGGCCCTCGTCTCCCGCACGGCGGTGACCTTGTCGGCGCACATCGCCGCCGACACCTCGGCGTTCTTCAGCGCGAACGTCCCGCCGAACCCGCAGCACTCGGCGGCGTCCGGCAGGTCGACCAGGTCGATGCCGCGCACCTTGCGCAGCAGCCGCAGCGGGCGGTCGCCGACGTGCAGCATCCGCAGGGAGTGGCACGTCGGGTGGTAGGTGACGCGGTGCGGGAAGTAGGCGCCGACGTCGGTGACGCCGAGGACGTCCACCAGGAACTCCGACAGCTCGTACACCCGCGAGGCGACCCCGGCCGTGCGGGGCGCGAGCCGCGGATGCCAGTCGCGGATCATCGCGCCGCACGACGCCGACGGCGTCACGACCGCGTCGTAGGGCTCGAAGGTCTCGGCGAACCCCTTCACCAGCGGCAGCGCCTGCCGCCGGTACCCGGTGTTGAGGTGCATCTGCCCGCAGCACGTCTGCGACTCGGGGAACTCGACGTCGTGGCCGAGGCGCCGCAGCAGCCGCACCATCGCCTTACCGGTCCCCGGGAACATCGTGTCGTTGACGCAGGTGAGGAACAGCGCGACTTTCACGGGGAGCCTCCAAGGGCCGACCGGCTGGACTCGCGGACCACCAGCTCGGGCTGGAACATGACCTGCTGGTGGGCGTGCCCGCCCGACTCGTCGCACTCCTCCAGCAGCAGCTCGGTCGCGATGCGGCCGAGCTGGTAGGTGGGCTGCCGCACCGAGCTGAGCGGGACGGCGGCCGCGGCCGAGAACTCGATGTCGTCGTACCCGATCAGCGCCACGTCACCCGGCACCTTGATCCCGGCCTGCAGCAGCACACGCAGCACGCCGAGCGCGAGCAGGTCGTTGGCGCAGAAGATCGCGTCCGGCAGCGGCGGGCCCGCCTCCAGCAGCCGCCGCGCCGCCTCCTGCCCGCCCCGCGCGTTCATCGCGCCGACCGCGACCTCGCGCAGCGCGTCGCGGCCGAGCCCGGCGGCGCGCAGCGCCCGCAGCGCGCCCTTGCGGCGGTCGGCGCACTGGCGCAGCACCGTCGGCCCGGTGACGAACGCCAGCGTGCGGGCGCCGGCGTCCAGCAGCTCGCCGGCGGCCAGCTCCCCGCCCGCGACGTCGTCGACGGCGACCGAGCACTGGTTGGCGCGCGGGGTCGGGTGGTCGAGCAGCACCACCGGGACGCCGCGGTCGCGCAGCCGGTCGGCGGTCTCGCCGTCGTCGCCGACCGGGGTCAGCAGCACGCCGCGGACCCGCTGCTCGGCGAACACCCGCAGGTTGCGCTGCTCCCGCTCGTCCGACTCGCCCGAGGAGGACAGGATGACCGCGTAGCCGCGCTCGCTGGCGGCCTCCTCCACGCCGCGCGCCACGTCGGTGAAGAACGGGTTGGCGAGGTCGAGGACCATCAGCCCGATCGTGCTGCTGTGCCCGGCGCGCAGCGTGGACGCCGAGCCGTTGCGGACGAAGCCGAGCTCGCGGATCGCCTGCTCGACCCGGGCGCGGGTCGCCGCGGCCACCCGCTCGGGCCGGTTGAGCACGTTGGACACGGTGCCCGGGGAGACCCCGGCGCGCGCCGCGACCTGCTTGATGCCGACCGTCCTGCTCAGCGGCTCGGGACGGCCGGTGTCGTCTGTGCTCAATCCGTGTGCCCCCGGTCCGGTCCGCCGCCTGTGTCGCCGCTCACTCTGGGACATGTCATTAAAACGTGTCAACCCCGGATCGGGCCCGGTGGACGGGCAAACCTCGCTGGCCGGTCCCGGCCGGAGGTGACTTCGAAAAACGTGCGGACCCTTGCCCGGACGGGGTTTTCGCAGCCTCGGAGGGGGTCGGCCGCAAGCTTCCCTCTTGACGGGTGTCCCGGCTCACATCTAGCGTCCTCCGCAACATCACGTTAAAACGTTTTTCATCCCCCGGAAACCGACGTCCCCCGCGAGGAGGGCCGACATGAGTGCACCCGGCCGGTCGGCACCGCCGACATTGGCCCTGGTCAACGTCAGCAAATCGTTCGGCGCCGTGCGCGCCCTGCAGGGCGTCACGCTGGAGCTGCACGCGGGCGAGGTGCACGCGCTCGCCGGCGAGAACGGCGCCGGCAAGTCCACGGTCGTAAAAACGTTCGCAGGAGTGCACCGCCCCGACGCGGGCGAGGTGCGGGTGGACGGGGAGCCGGCGGCCTTCCACGGCCCCGCCGACGCGCAGGCCGCGGGCGTCGCCGTCATCTACCAGGAGCCCACGCTGTTCCCCGACCTGTCGGTCGCCGAGAACATCTTCATGGGCCGCCAGCCGCGCGCCGCGCTCGGCCGCATCGACCGCCGCGCCATGCACGCGCGGACGGCGCAGCTGTTCGAGCGGCTCGGCGTCGCGCTGGACCCGCAGCAGCCCGCCCGCGGCCTGTCGATCGCCGACCAGCAGGTCGTCGAGATCGCCAAGGCCATCTCCCGGGACGCGCGCGTGCTCATCATGGACGAGCCCACCGCCGCGCTCACCGGCCAGGAGGTCGCCCGCCTGTTCGCGGTGACCCGCACGCTGCGCGAGCAGGGCTGCGCGGTGCTGTTCATCTCGCACCGGCTCGAGGAGATCTTCGAGCTGTGCCAGCGCGTCACCACGCTGCGCGACGGCGCTTACGTCGGCACCGACATGGTCGCCGACCTCACCCCCGACGACCTCGTCCGCCGGATGGTCGGCCGCGACCTCGACGCGCTCTACCCCAAGCAGGACGTGACCCCCGGCGAGGTCGCGCTGACGGTGCGCCGCCTCACCCGCGAGGGCGCCTTCACCGACGTCTCCTTCGAGGTCCGCCGCGGCGAGATCGTCGCGCTGGCCGGGCTGGTCGGCGCCGGCCGCAGCGAGGTCGCCCGCGCGATCTTCGGGGTGGACCGCTGGGACGCCGGCGCCGTCGAGGTCGCGGGCCGCGCGCTGCCGGCCGGCAGCCCCACCGCCGCGATGTCGGCGGGGCTCGCGCTCGTCCCCGAGGACCGCCGCCAGCAGGGCCTCGTCATGGACATGTCCATCGAGCGGAACATGGGCCTCACCCAGCTGAAGACGCTGCGCCGCGCCACCGGGCGCGGCGGGCTCATCTCCCGCCGGGTCGAGCGGGACCGCGCCGCCGACTGGGCGCTGCGGCTCCAGCTCAAGTACGCCCGCCTCAGCGACTCCGTCGGCGTCCTGTCCGGCGGCAACCAGCAGAAAGTCGTGCTCGCCAAGTGGCTCGCCACCGAGCCCGCCGTGCTGATCGTGGACGAGCCGACCCGCGGCATCGACGTCGGCACCAAGGCCGAGGTGCACCGGCTGCTGTCGGAGCTGGCCGCGCAGGACCTCGCGGTGCTGATGATCTCCTCCGACCTGCCGGAGGTGCTCGGCATGGCCGACCGGATCCTCGTCATGCACGAGGGCCGGCTCACCGCCGAGATCGCCCGCGCGGACGCGACCGAGGAGAACGTGATGGCCGCCGCGACCGGGCGTGCGGGGACGGGGAAGGCGGCCTGATGACCGTGCTCACGGAGAGTCCGGCGCGGCCGGGCGGGGCGGGCGGCTCCGCCGGCGGCGGCCGGCGGCTGGTCGAGCTGGTGCTGCGCGCCCGCGAGATGAGCATCCTCGGCGCCCTCGTCGTGCTCGTCGTCGCGACGACGATCGCGAACCCGCGGTTCCTGTCCGGGCAGGGCGTCAAGGACATCTTCCTCAACGCCTCCATCCTGGTGCTGCTCGCCGTCGGGCAGACGCTCGTCGTCGTCACCCGCAACATCGACCTGTCGGTCGGCTCCCTGGTGGGGCTCGTCGCGTTCAGCGCCGGCAAGTTCGCCGCCGGCGGCGACCGCCACGTCGTGCTCGTCCTGGTGTTCGGCGTCGCGATCGGGCTGGTCTGCGGGCTGGTCAACGGCCTGCTCGTCAGCTTCCTGCGGGTCCCGTCCCTCGTCGTCACCCTCGGCACCCTGTACGTGATCCAGGGCCTGGACTACCGCATCGCACACGGCGAGCAGATCGGCGCCGCCGACCTGCCCGCCTCGGTGCTGAGCCTCGGCAACGACGGGATCCTCGGCATCCCCTACCTGCCGATCATCACCGTCGCGGTGATGCTGGCGGCCGGGTACTACCTGCGGTCCTACTCCTCCGGCCGCGAGTTCTACGCGATCGGGTCCAGCCCGGAGGCCGCGCGCCTGGCCGGCGTGCCGATCCGCCGCCGCGTCCTCACCGCCTACCTCGTCAGCGGCGCGCTCGCCGGCCTCGCCGGGGTGCTGTGGCTCGCCCGCTTCGGCACCGTCGTCGCGGACGCCGCGAACGGCTGGGAGCTGAAGGTCGTCGCCGCGGTCGTCGTCGGCGGCGTCGCCATCACCGGCGGCGTCGGCACCGTGTGGGGCGCGGCGCTCGGCGGGCTGCTGCTCACCACCATCGGCAGCGTGCTGGTGGTGCTCAAGGTCAACTCGTTCTGGCAGGACGCGATCACCGGCGTCCTGCTGCTGCTGGCCATCAGCGTCGACCGGCTGCTGGCGCTGCGCGTCACCCGGGCGCTGAAACAGCGGTCGCTGGAATCGTCCGCGCACCGCGACGTCGCCGCCCCGGCCGAGCCGGCCGCGGCCGCCCCGGCGGAGAAGGAGGGACGGTCATGAGCCGCCTCGGAGGGCTGGTGCGGTGGGAGACCGCCGTCACCGCCCTGCTGGTCCTGGTGTTCGCGAGCGGCGCCGGGTTCTCGCCCGACTTCGCGAACAACGACAATCTGTCGTTCGCGCTGGACGACCTGTCGGAGATCGCGCTGATCGCGCTGCCGATGACGCTGCTGGTCGTGTGCGGGCAGGTGGACCTGTCGGTCGCCTCGATCCTCGGCCTGTGCAGCGCGCTCACCGGCAAGATGTGGGACGGCGGCATGGCCATCGAGACGATCATCCCGATCGTGCTCGCCGTCGGCCTGGTCTGCGGCCTCGTCAACGGGCTGCTGGTGACGAAGCTCGGGCTGCCGTCCCTCGCCGTGACGATCGGCACGATGACCCTCTACCGGGGCCTCGCCTACGTCACGCTCGGCACCGGCGCCATCTCCGAGTTCCCGACCGCGTACACCGACCTGGCGACGTCCTCGATCCCGGGCACGCCGATCCCGTACCCGATCGCGCTGTTCGTCGTGCTCGCCGTCATCACCGGCGTCGTCCTGCACGCGACCGGCATCGGGCGGTCGCTGTTCGCGATCGGCGCGCAGGAGGACGCCGCCTACTTCGCCGGCATCCGCGTCAAGCGCATCAAGCTGCTGCTGTTCGTGGTGTCCGGGCTGGTCGCCGGGTTCGCCGGCATCGTCTACACGCTCCGCTACGGCAGCGCCCGCGCCGACAACGGGCTCGGCCTGGAGCTCACCGTCATCGCGGCGGTGCTGCTCGGCGGCATCGACTTCGACGGCGGCAAGGGCACCCTCGGCGGCGTCATCGCCGCCGTGCTGCTCATCGGCCTGCTCCGCAACCTGCTGATGCTCAACGACGTCCCCACCGAGGTCCAGTCGATCGTCACCGGGCTGCTGCTCATCATCAGCGTCCTCACGCCGCGGCTGATCGCCGTGGTCCGCGAGGCCCAAGGCAGGCGGCGGGGCGCGCGACCCGCGGCTCCCGCCGCCGCCCCCTGACCCCCATGAGACACGTCCCCCCGCCGCGTCCCACCGCACCCCCGAAAGGCATCGTGATGACCATTCGTCCGCGCGTCCCGCGCCGGCTGGCGGCCGTCGCCACGGCGAGCGTCCTGGCCCTCAGCATGGCCGCCTGTGGCGGCACCACCAAGAACGACTCCGACTCCGGGGACGCCAAGGCGGCCGGCGGCAACGCCACCGCGAACCCGAACGCGCCCCTGAAGAAGGGCCTGAAGCTGGCGTTCCTGCCCAAGCAGGTCAACAACCCGTACGAGACGATCGTCGACAAGGCCGGCATCGAGGCGGCCAAGGAGTTCGGCGGCGAGGCCAAGGAGGTCGGCCCGTCCGACGCGTCCGCGTCCTCCCAGGTCTCCTACATCAACACGCTCGTCCAGCAGCGGCACGACGCGATCCTGATCGCCGCCAACGACGAGAACGCGGTGTGCGGCCCGCTCAAGCAGGCGATGGCCAAGAACATCAAGATCGTCGCCTACGACTCCGACACCAACCCCGAGTGCCGGGACGTGTTCATCAACCAGGCGAGCTCGGAGGAGATCGGCCGCAGCGAGGTCAAGCTGCTCGCCGAGCAGATCGGCCACGAGGGCGAGATCGCGATCCTGTCGGCGACGGCGAACGCCACGAACCAGAACACCTGGATCAAGTTCATGCAGGACGAGCTGAAGAAGCCCGAGTACGCCAAGATGAAGCTCGTCAAGATCGCCTACGGCGACGACGACGACCAGAAGTCGTTCCAGCAGACCCAGGGCCTGCTGCAGGCGTACCCGAACCTCAAGGGCATCATCTCGCCGACCACGGTCGGCATCGCCGCCGCGGCCCGCTACATCTCCGGCTCCAAGTACAAGGGCAAGGTCGCGCTGACCGGCCTCGGCACCCCCGACCAGATGCGCAAGTTCGTCAAGGACGGCACGGTCAAGGAGTTCGAGCTCTGGGACCCCAAGAACCTCGGCTACCTGTCCTCCTACGCGGCGGCGGCGCTGGCGTCCGGCCAGATCACCGGCGCGCAGGGCGAGAAGTTCACGGCCGGCAAGCTCGGCGAGCGCACGATCGGCGCCAACGGCGAGGTGATCCTCGGCCCGCCCACGGTGTTCGACGCGAAGAACATCGACCAGTACCACTTCTGATCGCATGTCCGAACGCACGAAGCGCGTCTGCTTCCTGCTGAAGGTCAGGCAGGACCGCCTGGAGGAGTACAAGCTGCGCCACCAGGCGGTCTGGCCCGACATGCTCACCGCCCTGCGCGATTCCGGCTGGCACAACTACTCGCTGTTCCTGCGGGAGGACGGCCTCCTCGTCGGCTACCTGGAGACCGACGACTTCGAGGCCGCCCAGGAGGCGATGGCCCGCACCGAGGTGAACGCCCGGTGGCAGGCGGAGATGGCGCAGTACTTCGAGGACCTCGACGGCCGCCCCGATGAGGGCATGCGGCCGCTGACCGAGGTCTTCCACCTGGATTGAGAGGTAACTCGTGACAGACACCCGCGCGGTGAAGGACGCCTTGCGCCGCCAGCAGATCGAGACTCCCTCGTGGGCGTACGGGAACTCGGGGACCCGGTTCAAGGTCTTCGCCCAGCGGGGCGTGCCGCGCACCCCGCAGGAGAAGATCGACGACGCCGCGCAGGTGCACCGGTTCACCGGCGTCGCGCCCAGCGTGGCCGTCCACATCCCCTGGGACAGGGTGGACGACTACGCCGCGCTGGCCGCGCACGCCGAGGAGCGCGGCGTGCGGATCGGCGCGGTGAACACCAACGTGTTCCAGGACGACGACTACATGCTCGGCAGCGTCACCAACCCCGACCCGGCCGTCCGCCGCAAGGCCCTCGACCACCTGCTCGAAGCGGTCGACATCATGGACCAGACCGGGTCGCGCGACCTGAAGCTGTGGTTCTCCGACGGCACCAACTACCCGGGGCAGGACGACATCCGCGCCCGCCAGGACCGGATGGCCGAGGCCCTGGCCGCCGTGTACGAGCGGCTCGGCGACGACCAGCGGTTCCTGCTGGAGTACAAGCTGTTCGAGCCGGCGTTCTACATGACCGACCTGCCGGACTGGGGCGCCTCCTACGCGCACTGCGTGAAGCTCGGCCCGAAGGCGCAGGTCGTGGTGGACACCGGGCACCACGCGCCCGGCACCAACATCGAGTTCATCGTGGCGTTCCTGCTGCGCGAGGGGAAGCTCGGCGGGTTCGACTTCAACTCGCGCTTCTACGCCGACGACGACCTGATGGTGGGCGCCGCCGACCCGTTCCAGCTGTTCCGGATCATGTACGAGGTGGTGCGCGGCGGCGGCTACGACGCGTACACCGGTGGGGGGGCGACCCCCCACACCCCCCGGCAAGAGCGTGGGGGGACCGGCGTGGCGTTCATGCTCGACCAGTGCCACAACATCGAGCCGAAGATCCAGGGCCAGATCCGCTCGGTGATGAACGTGCAGGAGGCCACCGCGAAGGCGCTGCTGGTGGACGCCGGCGCGCTGCGCGCCGCGCAGGAGGCCGGTGACGTCCTCGAGGCGAACGCGGTGTTCATGGACGCCTACAACACCGACGTCCGCCCGCTGCTCGCCGAGCTGCGCGAGGAGATGGGCCTGCACCCGGACCCGGTCGCCGCCTACAAGGCGTCCGGCTACTACGAGCGCGTCGTCGCCGAGCGCAAGGACGGCCACGCCGCCGGCTGGGGCGCCTGAACAGGTGAAGGAGACCGAACCGATGACTTCCACCCCGCCCGAGGTGGAGCAGCTGCTGGACCGCGCCAACACCCTCGGCGCGGATCCCCGCAACACCAACTACGCGGGCGGCAACGCGTCCGCGAAGGGCACGGTCACCGACCCGGTGACGGCCCGCGACGTCGAGCTGATGTGGGTGAAGGGCTCCGGCGGCGACCTCGGCACCCTCACCGAGAAGGGCCTGGCCGTGCTGCGGCTGGACCGGATGCGCGCCCTCGTGGACGTCTACCCGGGCGTCGAGCGCGAGGACGAGATGGTCGCCGCGTTCGACTACTGCCTGCACGGCAAGGGCGGCGCGGCGCCGTCCATCGACACCGCCATGCACGGCCTCGTCGAGGCCGCGCACGTCGACCACCTGCACCCCGACTCCGGCATCGCGATCGCGACCGCCGCCGACGGGGAGGAGCTGACCCGGCGGATCTTCGGCGACCGGGTGGCGTGGGTGCCGTGGCGGCGGCCCGGCTTCCAGCTGGGCCTGGACATCGCCGAGATCAAGCGCGCCAACCCGCGGGCGATCGGGGTGATCCTCGGCGGGCACGGCATCACCGCGTGGGGCGACACGAGCGAGGAGTGCAAGGCCAACTCGCTCGACATCATCCGCACCGCCGAGGCGTACATCGCCGAGCACGGCAAGGCCGACCCGTTCGGCGAGGTGATCCACCCGACGCTGCCGGAGGACGAGCGGCACGCGCGCGCCGCCGCGCTGTTCCCGCTGATCCGCGGCCTGGCGTCCACGGACCGGCCGCAGGTCGGGCACTACACCGACAGCGAGGCCGTCCTCGACTTCGTCTCCCGCGCCGAGCACCCGCGGCTCGCGGCGCTCGGCACGTCCTGCCCGGACCACTTCCTGCGCACCAAGGTCGCGCCGATGGTCCTGGACCTGCCGCCGGACGCCCCGCTCGACGAGGCCAAGGCCCGGCTGAGGGAGCTGCACGCCGCCTACCGCGAGGAGTACGCGGCGTACTACGCGCGGCACGCCACCGCCGGCTCCCCGGCGATGCGCGGCGCGGACCCGGCGATCGTGCTGGTGCCCGGCGTCGGGATGTTCTCCTTCGGCGCGAACAAGCAGACCGCGCGGGTCGCCGGCGAATTCTACGTCAACGCGATCAACGTGATGCGGGGCGCGGAGGCGCTGTCGTCGTACGCGCCGATCGACGAGGCGGAGAAGTTCCGCATCGAGTACTGGGAGCTGGAGGAGGCCAAGCTCCGCCGGATGCCGAAGCCGAAGCCGCTCGCCACCCGCGTCGCGGTCGTCACCGGCGGCGGCTCGGGCATCGGCGCCGCCACCGCCCGCCGGCTCGCCGCCGAGGGCGCCTGCGTCGTCGTCGCCGACCGGGACCTCGCCGCCGCCGAGAAGGTCGCGGCGGAGCTCGGCGCCGGCGCCCTGCACGCGTCGGACGCCGCCATCGCCGCCGCGGTCGACGTGACCTCCGAGGACGAGATCGCCGCCGCCGTCCGCGCCGCGGTCCTGGCGTTCGGCGGGGTGGACCTCGTCGTCAACAACGCGGGCCTGTCGATCTCCAAGCCGCTGCTGGACACGACCGCCGCCGACTGGGACCTGCAGCACGACGTCATGGCGCGCGGCTCGTTCCTGATGTCCCGCGAGACCGCCCGCGTGATGGTCGAGCAGGGCATGGGCGGCGACATCGTCTACATCGCGTCCAAGAACGGCGTGTTCGCCGGGCCGAACAACATCGCCTACGGCGCCACCAAGGCCGACCAGGCGCACCAGGTGCGGCTGCTGGCCGCCGAGCTCGGCGAGCACGGCATCCGCGTCAACGGCGTCAACCCCGACGGGGTGGTGCGCGGCTCCGGCATCTTCGCCGGCGGCTGGGGCGCCAAGCGCGCCGCCGTCTACGGAGTGGAGGAGGAGAAGCTCGGCGAGTTCTACGCCCAGCGGACGCTGCTCAAGCGCGAGGTGCTGCCCGAGCACGTCGCCGCCGCCGTCTTCGCCCTCACCGGCGGGGACCTGACCCACACCACCGGACTGCACATCCCCGTGGACGCCGGCGTCGCCGCCGCCTTCCTGCGCTGATCACCGCCGCAAAGGGCCGGCCGATGGCCCGGACCACACCGCCGCGGTGCTGTCACCACCGCGGCGGTACCACCCGTCCGAGCCACCGGCCGTCCCGTCGGGCCCGCTCTACCAAGAGGAACCCGGAAGGATAACGATGTCACCAGCGAAAAGGTTCGCCCGATCCCGCGTATCCGTCATCACTTCCCTGAGCCTGGGGGCCGCCGCCCTCGTCGCGGTCCCGTCCGGTGCCGCCGCGGCGGCGCCCCGCGACCCGCTGGGACTGCCGTCCCTGTCCAGCGCCGACCGCTACATCCTCGCCCCCTCCGGCCGGACGGTCCGCCCGGTGAAGGCCGCCGAGTCCTACGGGCTGAACGCCGACCACGTGACCGCCGCGTCCGAGACATCGGAGAAGGAAGGGCACGACCTGGACGCCGGAGCGTCCACAACCGCCAAGGCCGACGGCGTCATGACCCGCCAGACGGGCGGCGAGGCGGGGGCCGGCTTCGGCTACCGCATGCGCGTCGCGCCTGGGCACGGCCCCGTCACCCTCCGGGTGGAGGAGGCGGGCAGCGCCACCGCCCACTACGAGGTGCTGGTGAACGGCGAGGTCGTCCACGAGCGCAAGCCCGACCCGGCGCAGGCCGGCGTGTGGAGCGGCGACAAGGCGGGCCTCGTCCACTACGACGTCGCGGTCCCGGCGAGACTCGTCCGCTCCGCCGGTGACATCAGGGTGACCTTCCGCAACACCGCGAACCCCGGGCCGGGCGCCCGCATCCACGCCGTCTGGACGCTGCAGCAGGGCGGCCGCGCCCCGGCGGCTCCCTACGGCGGGACGGTCCAGAACCCGTCCGGCGCGTTCCGCCAGGGCGGCACCACGCTCACCTCCAACGAGTACGGCCGCCCCTACGTCATCTACGACTTCGGCAAGGAGGTCGGCGGGCAGATCCAGGTCACGGCCGACGTCCGCAAGGGCACCCCCAGGCTTGGCCTGGCGTTCAGCGAGAGCGCGCAGTACCTCACCACCGCGTCCGACTACAGCCAGGACCCGGTCGGCCTCGCCACCGAGACCCACTACCTCGACACCGAGGCCGGCCGCACCGCCATGACCGACCCGGTGATCCGGGGCGGGTTCCGCTACCTCATGGTCTTCCTGGACGGCCCCGGCGAGGTGAAGCTGTCCGACCTGCGGCTCAAGTTCACCGCCGACCCCGCCAACCCCGACCTGGACGGCTACAAGGGCGCGTTCCTGTCCAGCGACGACACCCTGAACCGGCTCTGGTACGCGGGCGCCTACACCGTGCAGATGGCGACGATCGACCCGACGACCGGGCGCCCCTACCCCGGCAAGGAGGGGCCGGTCCGCAACGACGCGATCGTCGGCGACGGCGACAGCATCATCAGCGACGGCGCCAAGCGCGACCGGATGATCTGGGGCGGCGACAACGCCGTCGCGGACGCGGTGTCGTACCTGACCACCGGGCAGTCGGCGCCGTCCGCCAACGCCGTCGCGTTCATGGCGAAGGGGCAGGCGGCCAACGGCCAGATCCCCGGGCTCTACCTCACCGAAGAGTTCGGCTACAACATGAACTGGGGCGAGTACGCGGCCTGGTGGGTCGACAACTACTGGACGCACTACCTGTACACCGGCGACGGCGACTTCCTCACCACGTGGTACGGCGCGATGAAGAGGAACGTCGCGTGGCTGGAGTCGAACGCCGGCGACGACGGGCTCCTCACCATGAAGGGCGCGGGCGGGACCTGGGGCTACGGCAACGACGCCGGCGGCACGTACGTCTCGTCCCTGTACGTCAAGGTGCTCGGGCAGGCGGCGCGGGCCGCCGAGGCCAAGGGCGAGCCCGAGCTCGCCAAGACCTACCGCGAGCACGCGGCCCGCACCGCCAAGGCGATCAACGACCACCTGTGGGACCCGGCCGCCGGCGCCTACAAGGTCAGCAAGTCCGACGGCAACCACCCGCAGGACGGCAACGCCATGGCCGTCGTGGCGGGCGTCGCCACCGGCGACCGCGCCCAGGCGGTGCTGAAGTTCTTCGGCGACGGCCTCGCCAACCCGCACGGCGACCTGACCGTCGACAAGCCCGGCGGCGTCGTCCCGCAGTACATCAGCCCGTTCGTGTCCTCCCAGTCGCTGCTCGCGCACTCCGCCGAGCAGGACATGGCGGGCGCGATGTCGCTGCTGCGCCGCACCTGGTACCCGATGCTCGGCAAGGCGCAGCCCGGCACGCTCTGGGAGAACGTCAGCCCGGCGGGCGCGCCGCAACTCGGCTCCTACACGAGCCTGTCGCACGGGTGGGCCGCCGCGCCGACGTCGTTCCTGACCAACCAGGTCCTCGGCGTCGCCCCGACGTCGGGCGGCTTCGGCACGTTCACCGTCCTGCCGCACCCGGTGAACGGCCTGCGCTGGGCCGAGGGACGCGTCCCGACACCGCGCGGCGACATCACCGCCGCGTGGAAGCGGCACGGCGGGACGTTCACGCTCCGCGTCGCCGCGCCCTCCGGCTCCACCGCCACCGCCGGGGTCCCCGCGCAGGGCGCCGCCGAAGTCCGCGTCAACGGAAAGGTCGTGTGGCGGGACGGGCGCTCGGTGAAGCCGGGCGTCACCGTCCGCGACGGTCTCGTGCAAGTCCCCGGACTGACCGGCACGTCCATCCTGACCGCCTCCCGCTGACCTGGAGTGATGATGGTTCCCCCCAAGACCGTCCGCCGTTCCCTCGTCCGCGCCGCCGTGGCCGCCGCCCTCACGATCACCAGCACCGCCTCGCTCGCGCTCCCCGCCGTCGCCGCGCCGCACCCGAAGGGCCCCTGGCAGGACGACTCCTACACCCCGCGGCCCGGTCAGTGGCGGCCCTACGTCCTCGCCCCGGCCGGCCGCGACGTCAAGCCCGTCAAGGTGTTCAAAGCCGACCCGCGACAGGGCGGCATCGAAGGCTCCCCGGAGGGCGCGCTGAAGAAGGGCGGGGCGTCCGTCCGGCTCACCGGTGCCGCCGACCGGGCGGGCTCCCCGCTGCTGATCGTCGACTTCGGCAAAGAGGTCGCCGGGCACCTGAAGGTCCGCGTGAAGGGCGCGACCGGGAACCCGAAGCTGCGCGCCTGCTTCTCCGAATCGGTGCAGTACATGGCGCTGGCCCCCGACGCCAACGGCGGGCAGGGCAAGATCGCGCCCGGCTGCGACACCGCCAACATCTGGAACGGCTTCCCCGGCCAGCCCTACACCGAGGACACCGACAGCCACGCCCTCCCGCTGGACGGCGTCGCGCTGCCCGGCACCGTCCGCGACGGGGCGCTGCGCGGCGGGTTCCGCTACGCGACCCTCTTCCTCGACGGCCCCGGCAGCGTCGACATCGACGCCGTCTCGCTGGACTTCACCGCCGCGCCCGACCAGCGCGACCTGGACGGCTACCGCGGCCACTTCCTCTCCAGCGACGACCTGCTCAACAAGGTCTGGTACGCGGGCGCCTACACCGTGCAGATCAACACCGGCGCGCCGAACACGGCGAAGAAGTGGCCGTACGCGCCGGGCGAGGGCGATCACGCCGACGCACCCGTCCCGCACGCCGACCCGAACACCTCCGTCATCTACGACGGCGGCAAGCGCGACCGGATCGTCTGGCAGGGCGACCTCGCCGTCCAGGCGCCCGTCGCCTACGTCAGCACCTACGACATGGGCGCGGTCGACAACTCGCTGTCGTCGCTCGCCGCCCAGCAGCTCCCGGACGGCTACGTGCCCGCCGCCAGCCTCGTCGGCCAGCACAACCAGAACGAGCTGCGCACCTACGGCGAGTACGTGACCTGGTTCGTGACCAACATGTACGACCACTGGTGGTACACCGGCGACCGCGCCTACCTCGACAAGTGGTGGCCGCAGCTCACCAAGGCGACCGCCTGGCTGGAATCGGTGCGCGCCGGCGACGACAAGGGCCTGATCGCCTTCCAGGAGTCCGGCTCCTGCGGCCACTACGGCTACTCCAACTGCGGCCACGAGACCTACGTCAACGCCCTCTACGCCCGCAACCTGCGGCAGATGGCGGCGATGGCGAAGGCGCGCGGCGACGCGTCCGCCGCCCGGACCTACGCCGCCCGGTCCGCCGAGGTGAAGAAGGCCGTCAACGACCAGCTGTGGGACGAGAAGGCCGGGGCCTACCGGCTGTCCCGCGAGATCCCCGGCGCCTACCCGCAGGACGGCAACGTCACCGCCGTCCTCACCGGAATCGCCGGCGGCGACCGCGCCGAGCGGGCACTGGCCTACCTGCGCGCCAACAACTGGACGGACATCGGATCGCTGACGGTCTCGCAGTCCACCCCCAACCCGAGCCTCCCGCCGTTCTACGCGCCGCTGCCGAGCGGGTTCGAAGCCGACGCGCGCCTGGAGACCGGCGACGCGTCCGGCCTGGAGCTGATCCGCAACTACTGGGGCCACCAGCTCCGGCAGGACCCGGGGTCGACGTTCTGGGAGCACATGCAGCCGGACGGCACCCCCAACCTGAAGCAGTTCTCCAGCCTCGCGCACGGCTGGGCGGCGCAGCCGACCGTCACGCTCAGCACGAAGGTCCTCGGC
This sequence comes from Actinomadura geliboluensis, assembly GCF_043197915.1. NCBI lineage: Bacteria > Bacillati > Actinomycetota > Actinomycetes > Streptosporangiales > Thermomonosporaceae > Actinomadura > Actinomadura geliboluensis. Next base: position 631,108 of record NZ_JBICUA010000003.1, read on the forward strand.
GTGCGGCCCGCCGCCCCCGGGTACGCGTCCTGGGCCGTGGTGCCGTTCACCGGGGACCTGGCATGGGCCGAGGGCACCGTGCCGACCCCGCACGGCGACATCGCCGCGTCCTGGCGCAGGACCGGCAACGGCTTCCAGCTCAAGGTCACCGCGCCGCGCGGCACCGAGGGCCGCCTCGCCGTCCCGGTCGGCCCGTCCACCCGCCGCGTCACCTTCGACGGCCGGACGGTCTGGGCCGGGGGCAAGGCCACCGCGCGCGGCGTGTCCAGCGACGGCAGGTACGTCTACGTGGACGGAGCGTCCGCCGGGCGCCACATTCTCACGGCCCGTTAGTCCGAGAAAAGGAGAGGAATGGCAGACATCACAGCGCCGCCGCCCGTCAAGGTCGGCCTCGTCGCCGGGGGGCTCGGCGCCTACTGGCCGCAGTTCCCCGACCTGCTGCCGCAGCTGAAGCGGTCCGCCGAGCGCGTCTCGGAGCGGATGCGCGGGCTCGGCGCGGAGGTCGTCGACGTCGGCTTCATCTCCGACGCGCAGGAGGGCGCGGCGGCGGCCGAGCGGCTCCGCGCGGCCGGCTGCGACATCATCGTCGGCTTCCTCACCACCTACATGACCGCGTCCATGCTGGTCCCGGTCGCGCAGCGGGCGGACGCGCCGGTGCTGCTGATCAACCTGCAGCCGACCGAGTCGATGGACCACGCCACGTTCGACACCGGCCAGTGGCTCGCCTACTGCGGCGCCTGCCCGCTGCCGGAGATGGCGAACGCGTTCGAGCGCTGCGGCGTCCCGTTCCGCTCCGTGTCCGGGTACCTGGAGGACGAGCGGGCCTGGGCGAAGATCGGCCGCTGGGTGCGGGCCGCCGGGGTCCGCGCGGCGCTGCGCCGCGGCCGGCACGGCCTGATGGGCCACCTGTACCCGGGGATGCTGGACGTCTCCACCGACCTGACGCTCGTCAGCGCCAACTTCGGCGGGCACGTCGAGGTGCTGGAGTTCGACGACCTGCGGGTGCGGGTGGGGAAGGTCACCGACGCCGAGACCGCGGCGAAGAAGGCCGAGGCGGAGAAGGTCTTCGAGCTGGACGCGTCCGTCAACGACGAGGACCTGACGTGGGCGGCCCGCGTCGCGGTCGGGCTCGACCGGCTCACCGCCGACTTCGAGCTGGACAGCCTCGCCTACTACCACCGGGGCCTGGACGGCGAGATCCACGAGCGGCTCGGCGCCGGGATGATCCTCGGCGCGTCGCTGCTCACCGCGCGCGGCGTCCCGGCGGCGGGGGAGTACGAGCTGCGCACGTCCCTCGCCATGCTGATCGCCGACCGGCTCGGCGCGGGCGGCTCGTTCACCGAGCTGCAGGCGCTGGACTTCCACCGCGGCCACGTCGAGATGGGCCACGACGGGCCCGCGCACCTGGCGATCAGCGCCCGCCGGCCGCTGCTGCGCGGCCTCGGCGTCTACCACGGCAAGCGCGGCTACGGCGTGTCGGTGGAGTTCGACGTCAAGCACGGGCCCGTCACCGCGTTCGGGATCGTGCAGCGCCGCGACGGCCGGTTCGCGCTCGTCGCGTCCGAGGGCGAGACCGTGGACGGGCCGCTGCTGCAGATCGGCAACACCACGTCCCGCGTCGACTTCGGCTGCGACCCCGGCGAGTGGACCGACGCGTGGTCCGCCTCCGGCATCTCCCACCACTGGGCCCTCGGCACCGGCCACATGGTCGCCGACCTGGCGGCGCTCGCCGACCTCCTGGAGATCGAACTCGTCCATGTGAATCCCTGACCGACCACCTCTGACGGCGTGATCGGGGGATCCGCCCCACGGCGATGACGGGCGCAGGCCCGCGACCGGCCCCGGCCGGCCGCGGGTCCCGCTCGGCATGCCCGGAAGCGGACGACGCCCCCTCGCCCACCCCCGCGCAGTTCAGAGAGGACGCCATGACCGGTTCCCCGACGTCCCGCTCCACGACCTTTCGCACCACGCCTCTCCGCTCTACGACCTTTCGACCGACCGCGCCGACCGGTGCGGCGCAGGCCGCCGTCGGCGCCGGGCACGCCCCGCAGGCCCCCGCCCGGACACTCGGACCACCCACTCGGACCACCGCTGAGGCGCCGGGATGAGCGAGCAGCCGGGAGGAAGGCCCGCGTCAGGCCCGGTCCAGCCGGACGGCCTGGCCGATGTAGTCGCGCAGCGCCTTCTCGTCGATGCCGTCGAGCGTCTTGATCTTGACGTGGCGGGTCTTCTTCCCGACGCCCTGCAGCAGCCCGTGCGCGTCCTCGAACTCGGCGCCGCGCTCGAAGGCGAAGGTCAGGTGGGTCTTGCTCTGGCTGATCACCGCGAGGACCTTCGTCCCGCGCCAGGCGGGGGAGCCGTAGGTGAGGCACTCGGCGGCGTCCGGCGCCTCCTCGGCCATCAGCGCCCGCAGCTTCGCGAGGATCTCGGCGTACTTGGGGTCGAGCTTGGTCGCGGCGTAGGTGTCGATCTCGCTGCCCATGGCGTGGGTCCCTTCGAGGCGTTGGTGCGTTCCGTGCGTCCCACCATATAGTCACGAATCTTGACGGTCAATACCTCTTACCAAATTCCCGCTCCAGTCACCCCACCCCCCGTTCGAACGACGGCTGAGGAGCCTCAGATGAACGAGTTGTCCAGAAGAAGGTTCGTGCAGGCGGGCGGCGTCGCCACGGCGGCGGTCACGGCGGGCGGCGCGGTCGCTCTGCCCGCGTCGGCGGCGCCGGCCCCGGGGAGGGCCCGGACGCTGCGCCCCGCCGATCTGCAGGTCGGCCACCTGCCGTCGCCGCTCGGGATCGACGCCGAGCGGCCCACGCTGAGCTGGCGGTTCGCCGCCGGGCCGCGCAACGCCGCCCAGTCGGCGTACCAGGTGCGGGTCGCCACCTCGCGGGACCGCCTCGCCCGCCCCGACCTGTGGGACTCGGGCAAGGTCGGCGGCCCCGCCGTGTCGGCCGTCTACGCCGGACGGGCGCTGAAGTCCCGCGAGCGGGCGATCTGGCAGGTCCGGGTGTGGGACGGGGACGGCCGCGCGTCCGCGTGGAGCGAGCCGTCCCACTTCGAGATGGGCCTGCTCGCCGCCGCGGACTGGACGGCCCAGTGGATCGGGAACGCGGCATGGTCCGCCGACCCCGAGCCGTCGCCCGCGGTGATCACGTTCCCGGCGCGGACGGCCCGCTACGTCCGGCTGGACGTGACGCGGCTCGGCCTGCCGATCAAGGAGGGCTGGCCGTACAAGGTGTCGCGGCTCCAGCTCGCCGAGATCCAGGTGCTGGACGGGGCGTCCGGCGCGAACCTGGCGGCCGGGGCGGCCGTGACCGCGTCCGAGAGCTACACGGTCGGCGGCCAGTGGGAGCCGAAGGCCGTCACGGACGGCTCGCTCACCAGCGACACCGCCCCCTTCGGCTACACGAGCATGGAGCGGCGTGAGCAGGACCTCGCCGAGCCCGTCTGGATCCAGCTCGACCTCGGCGAGGAGAAGGCGTTCGACCGCGTCCTGCTCTACCCGCGCACCGACGTGACGACCGACGACGGGAGGACGGCCAACTTCCCGGAGGACTTCACCGTCCGGACCTCCGGCGACGGCACGGCGTTCGACACGGCCGCCGCGGTGGAGGGGCAGGAGGCGCCGCCGCCGCTGCACCGGCAGCCCGAGGCGCTCCCCGTCTTCAGGCGCGAGTTCACGGTCGGCAAGCGTGTCCGCTCGGCACGCCTCTACGCGACGGCCCTCGGCGTCCTGGACATCACGGTGAACGGGCGGCCCGTCAGCGACGCCGTCCTCGAACCGCCGTACAGCGCGTACAAGGAGCGGATCGTCTACTCCACCTACGACGTGACGAGGCTGCTCCACCGCGGCGGCAACCGCGTGCAGGTGGAGCTCGGCACCGGCATGGCGCACGTCCCGCCCACGCCCGGCCGCTACGAGAAGCTCACCCGGTCGGACGGCAAGCCCGCGTTCCTCGGCCAGCTGGAGATCACCTACACCGACGGGTCGCGCGAGGTCATCGCGTCCGGCACGTCCTGGCGGACCGCCCTCGGCGCGACGACCTTCACGAACTGGTACGGAGGCGAGGACCACGACGCGCGCCGCACCCCGAGCGACTGGTCGGCCGCGGTGCGGGTCGCCGCGCCCACGGCCCGGCTCGCCGCCCGCACCGCGCCGCCGATCGTCCCGGTCGGCACCTTCCGCACCACGAAGATCACGCAGCCGAAGGACGGCGTCTACGTCGTCGACCTCGGCACCAACTTCGCGGGGTGGCCGAAGCTGCGCGTCAGCGGACCGGCCGGGACGAAGGTCACCATGCGCCCCGGCGAGCTGCTCAACGCCGACGGGACCGTCAGCCAGCACACCACCGGCTCGCCCATCTGGGACACCTACACCCTGTCCGGCGAGGGCACCGAGACATGGCATCCGCGGTTCGTCTACCACGGCTTCCGCTACCTGCAGCTCGAAGGGCTGCCGTCCGCGCCGGACGAGGGCACGGTCACCGGGATCGTGCTGCGCGCGGGCAACGCGGGCGCGGGCTCGTTCACCAGCTCGCACGGCCTCCTCAACGACATCCACCGGATCATCGACCGGGCGGTGCAGAGCAACATGTACTCCGTCCTCACCGACTGCCCGCACCGGGAGAAGCTCGGCTGGCTGGAGCAGGCCAACCTGGTGTTCCCCGCCGTCGCCCGCAACTACGACGTCGCCGCCTACTACGGTGCGATCGTCCGCGACATCGCCGAGGCGCAGACGGCGGACGGCCTCGTCCCCGACATCGCGCCCGAGTTCACGGTGTTCTCCGGCGGGTTCAGGGACGACCCCAACTGGGGCAACGTCATCGTCTTCGCGCCCTGGCAGATGTACCGCGCCTACGGGGACACGGCGACGCTCCGCACCTACTACCCGAACATGGTGCGCTACGTCGACTACCTGTCCGGCAAGGCGGACGGGCACCTGCTCGACTACGGCCTGGGCGACTGGATCACCTTCGACAACAGCACGCCCAAGGGCGTGACCGCCACGTTCGGCTACCACCGCGCCGTGTCCGCCCTCGCCCGCATCGCGAAGGTCATCGGCAAGGACGCCGACGCGGCCGAGTACGAGGCCCTCGCGGGGCAGATCGGGTCGGCGTTCAACGCCAAGTACGCGACCAGCGACACCTACGGCTCCGGCAGCCAGGCATGCGACGCGCTCGCCCTCGACATGGGCGTCGTCCCCGACGGCAAGAAGGACGCCGTCCTCGCCCACCTGGTGAACGGCATCGAGGCGAAGGGCTACCACCTCACCGTCGGCGAGATCGCGCTGCCGTCGGTGTTCCACGTCCTGTCGGCGGCCGGACGCGACGACGTCATCCACGCGTTCGCGACGCAGACCGGCAACCCGAGCTACGGCTACCAGGTCGTGCACGGCGCCACCTCGCTGACCGAGAACTGGGACGGGCCCACCTCTGGGAACTCCCAGAACCACTTCATGCTCGGCGCCATCGACGAGTGGTTCCACGCGGGGCTCGCCGGCCTCGGCCAGACCGACGACTCGATCGCGTTCGAGACGCTGCTCGTCCGGCCGGCCGTCGTCGGCGACGTGACGCGCGCCGCCGCCACCTATGAGACACCGCGCGGGCATGCCGCGGCGTCCTGGCGCCGCACCGGCAGGAAGCTCCGCCTGGACGTCACCGTCCCGCCCGGCACCAGTGCGCGCGTGGAGATCCCGGTGCCCGCCGGGGCCGCCAGGCCCACGGCACCCCGGGACGCACGCTGGATCGGCGTGGAGAACGGCCGCGCCGTCTTCGAGATCGGCTCCGGCGACTGGACGTTCGAAGGGCGCACCTCATGAGCGGGATGAGCAGACGGCACTTCCTCGGGGCAACGGCGGCCGGCGCGGCGGGCGCCGTCGTCCTCGGCTCGGCCGGCACGGCAGCGGCGGCGCCGCGGGCGGCCCGCACGCCGTCCGGGCTGCTGACGTCGCTGCTGCCGGACGGGCTCGGCGTCACGGCGGCGAAGCCCCGGCTGAGCTGGCAGGTCGCCGACCTCGGCCCCGGCACGAAGCAGACCCACTACCAGGCCCAGTTCGCCACCACTCCGGCCCGGCTGGAGCAGGGGCCGCGCCACTGGGACAGCGGCCGCGTCGCGTCCGCCGCGTCCGTGGCCGTGCCCTACGCCGGTCCGCCGCTGGCGCCGCAGACCGCGTACTGGTGGCGCGTCCGGACGTTCGACGGCCCCCGGGCGTCCCGCTGGTCCGAGCCCGCGCTGCTGGCCACGGGCGTGGACGAGTGGACCGCCGACCCGGTCTGGGCACCGGCCGCGCAGGCGCCCGGCGACGGCGTCCTCACCGCCCGGGTGCAGATCACCTCCGTCGCCGCGAGCCTGTGGTTCCGGGCGTCCGGGACGAGCGCGAACTACCTGTGGCAGCTGCGCGCCGGAACGCCCGGCGTGCTGAAGAAGCACGTGTGCGTCGACGGCTCCTACCGGGTGCTGGAGGAGAAGCGGCTCGCGGTCCCCGTCGAGACGGGCCGCTGGTACGAGGTGGCCGTCGAGATGGCGGGCGACACGTTCCGGACGTCCCTCGACGGCGCCGAGGTCGACACCACCACCGACGCCACGTACCGGACGGGCACCGTCGGGATGCGCAACGGCTCCACCGAGGCGAACGTGTGGGACCGCGTCACCTTCACCGCACCCGGCGGCAAGGCGGTCATCGACGAGGACTTCACCGAGGGCCGGGGCACGTTCGGCGCCGGGACGGTCGCGGACGGCGCGCTGACCCTCGCCAAGGGCCAGTCGACGCTGTCCTCGGCGGGATCGCCCGACGACGACTGGGCGCTGCTCCGCACCGAGTTCACCCCGCACGCCAAGCCGATCGCCGCCGCCGTGCTGCACGTCGCCGCCCAGTCGCCCACGCCGATCCGCCAGTACCCGGCGAAGGTGTGGGTGAACGGCGAGGTGGCGGGCTTCGCGTCCATGCCCAGCGGTGCGGGCGAGCCGCGCTACCACTCGTTCGACGTGACGCGCGCGCTGCGGCCGGGACGGCGCAACGCGCTCGCAGCGCTCGCCTTCACCACCCAGGACAAGCGGTTCCTGGCGCAACTCGTCGTCACCTACGCCGACGGGACGGCGTCGGTGCACGGCAGCGGCGGCGACTGGAAGGCGCGCCGCCAGGCGGGGCTGCTGCCCGACGCCGGGACGATCGGCACCGGCTACTACATCGGCCGCCAGGAGTACTGGGACATGCGGCACGAGCCGGCCGGCTGGACGAGCCCCGGCTTCGACGACTCCGGCTGGGACCCGGCGCTGGTCAAGCCCGCCATCGCCGACCTGCGGCCCGCCCTGGTCGAACCGGTCGGGCTGCACGATGTCCGGCCCGCGTCCGTGCGCAGGACCGCGCCCGGCACCTGGCTGGTCGACCTCGGCCGGGAGATCGCGGGCGGCCTGCGGCTGGAGGTGCGCGGCAGGGCCGGGCAGACCGTCGAGGTCCGGCTCGGCGAGGAGCTGAACGGCGACGGGACGGTCCGGTACGCGCTGCGCGCCGGCGTCACCTACCGGGAGACCTGGACCCTCCGCGACGGCCGCCAGGCCATCGAGCACTGGGGCTACCGGGGCTTCCGCTACGCGCAGCTCGTCTGCGACGACGACCTCGACCTCGCCGGCGCGGTCACGGGCCGCGCCTGGCGGGCGGCCTGGCGCGACTCCGACGCCGCGTTCTCCAGCTCCAGCCGCGACCTCGACCGCGTGTACGAGATGTGCCGGTACTCGATCGAGGCGACGCGCGGCGACCTCTACGTCGACACCCCGACGCGCGAGCGCGGGCCCTACGAGGGCGACGCGCTCATCAACCAGGCGTCCGAGTACGCGGTGCAGCGGTCGTTCGCGCTGGCCCGCGCGTCCGACGCGTACCTGGCGCGCAACCACACCTGGCCGACCGAGTACCGGCTGATGAACGTCATGTCGGCCTGGGAGGACTACCTTCACACCGGCGACCCCGAGCAGCTCGCCGCCGACTACGCCCTCTTCGCCGCCAAGCACCTCACCGCCTACCTCGGCGCGGACGGTCTCGTCCACAAGGACCCCGGGTCGTCCAGCCGCGACCTCGGCGACCTGGTCGACTGGCCGGCCTCCAACCGGGACGGGTACGTGTTCACCGACGTCAACACCGTCGTGAACGCCTGCCAGTACGCCGCGTTCGCCGCCATGGCGAAGATCGCCGCCGTCCTCGGCAAGGCCGCCGACGCGACGACGTGGCAGGGGCACGCCGACAGGCTGGCGGCGGCGATGCGCGAGAAGCTCCTCGACGCGTCCGCCGGACGCTTCACCGACGGCATCGGCACCGCCCACAGCGCGCAGCACGCCACCGCGTTCCCGGTCGCGCTCGGCGTCGCGGGACCCGGCACGGTGCCCGACCCCGTCGTCCGCGCCCTGGGCAAGACCCTGGCCGACGGCGGCATGAAGGTCAGCGTCTACGGCGCCCAGTTCCTGCTGGACGCCCTGTTCGCCACCGGGCAGGCCGACGCCGCGATCGGCCTCATGACCGCCAAGGGCCTCAGCTCCTGGCTGCACATGATGGACGACCTCGGCGCCACCATCGTCGCCGAGGCGTGGGACCCGTCCCTGAAGCCGAACATGACGTTCTCCCACGCCTGGGGCTCGGCGCCGGCGAACGCGATCCCGCGCCACGTCCTCGGCGTGCGGATCACCGCGCCGGGCGCCGCCGAGATCGAGGTCCGGCCCCGCCCCGGCGGCCTGGCCCGGATCTCCGGGCGCGTCCCCACGATCCGCGGCCCCGTCTCCGTCGCCCTCGACCGGGAGCGGCGGTACCGCCTCGACGTGGACGTGCCGCCCAACACCACCGCCCGCGTCGTCGTCGAGCTCGGCGACGATGACCCGCGCGCCTTCCACGTCACCGGACCCCACGCCCGCGCCCCCCGCGCCACGGGCCGCGACGCCACCGGCCGGCTCCTCACCATCGGCCCGGTCGGCTCCGGCCGCACGACACTCATCAGGAGGAAGTAAGTGAACGACCGCAACGGACAGGGGATCTCGCGCAGGCGCGCGCTGCAGCTCGGCACCGCCGCCGCCGTCGCGGCGGGCGCGGCCCCCGTCCTCGGGGGCGCGCCGGCCGCGCAGGCCGCGCCGCGCCCGGCGGCCGGACCGGGGGCGGGCGGGTTCGCCCGGCCCGGCGCCGCGGTACGGCCGCGGTTCCGCTGGTGGTGGCCGGACGGGCTGGTCGACCCCGCCGAGATCCGGCGCGAGATCGACCAGATCGCCGCGGCCGGGTTCGGCGGCGCGGAGATCGTCGCCGTGCACCACAGCATCCGCGACAAGTCCGTGCTGGACCCGGCGGGCCACGGCTGGGGCACCCCCGCCTGGAACGCCGGCGTCGAGGCCGCCCTCGACCAGGCGGCCCGGCGCGGCGTCACCGTGGACCTCACGATCGGCCCCGCCTGGCCCGCCGCCGTCCCGACGATCACGCCGGACGACGAGGCCGCCGTGCAGGAGCTCGCCTACGGGACGGCCGCCGTCGCGGGCGGCGCCACCCACGACGGCCCGCTCCCCGAACCGGTCGCCGCGCCGGAGGACGGCGTCACGAAGCGGCACCTCGTCGCCGTGCACGCCGTCAGGACCGACCCGGCGAACGCCACCCGCAAGGAGACCGGCCTCGACCCGGCGTCCTTCACCGACCTGACCGGGCGGGTCGCGGGGGAGCGGATCACCTGGACGGCCCCGGCCGGCGGCGACTGGCTGCTGTTCGCCTACTGGCGGCGCGGCAGCGGGCAGCGCCCCGAGTCCGGCCCGCACTCGGCGCCGGACGCCTGCGTCGTCGACCACTTCAGCCGGGCCGGCACCCGCGCCGTCACCGCGTTCTGGGAGGCGCGGCTGCTCACCCGCGACATCCGCAAGCTGATCAAGCGGGCGGGCGCGACGCTGTTCGAGGACTCGATCGAGCTGGAGACGCACGCGCTCAACTGGACGCCGGACCTGCCCGCCGAGTTCCGGCGGCGGCGCGGCTACGACCTGATGCCGTACCTGCCGGTCATCGTCCGCCTCAAGGAGAACACCATGTTCGCCTACGACGCGGCGACCACGTCCCACGTGCGGCACGACTTCTGGCTGACGGTCTCCGACCTGTTCAACGAGTACCACTTCGAGGCGCTCGCCAAGTGGGCGCACTCGATCGGCCTGGAGTACCGGGCGCAGCCCTACGGGCTGGAGACGGACGCGATCCACACGGCCGCGATCCTGGACGTCCCCGAAGGCGAGTCGCTCGGGTTCAAGAACCTCGACGACTACCGCGCCCTCGCCGGTGGCCGTGACATGGGCGGACGGAAGGTCCTCTCCTGCGAGGCAGGGGCCTACCAGGGCGGCGCCTACAACACCACCTGGGACAAGCTGCTGCGCACCATGGGCGGCGCCTACGCGGCAGGGCTGAACCAGACCGTCCTGCACGGCTTCTCCTACGCGACCGCACCGGGCGCGGCCTGGCCCGGGTTCGCCGGGTTCACCCCCTACAGCGGAGGCATCGGGTTCTCCGAGTCGTGGGGGCCGCGCCAGCCGACGTGGCGGCACGTCCCCGACATCGCCGGGTACATGTCGCGCATCCACCAGACCATGCAGGCCGGCAAGAGCCGCATCGACGTCGCCGTGTTCCGGCAGAAGGGCTACACCAAGACCGGCATCGGGGCCGGATGGTTCACCAAGGACGGCGTCCCGCTGGGCTGGACGCACCAGCTCATCAGCGCGCCGCTGCTCGACCTCCCGTCCGCGACCGTGTCCGGCGGGCGGCTCGCGCCCGACGGCCCCGCCTACAAGGTGCTGTTCGTCGAGGGCGACCGGTACTCCGGCAAGGAGTGCACGCTGCCGCTCGGCACGGCCCGCACCATGCTCAAGCTGACGAAGGCCGGCCTCCCGCTGGTGTTCCTCGGCGACTGGTCGGCGCCGACCGTCCCCGGCCTGGCCCGCGACGGCGAGAACGAGCGGCTGCGCGCCGTCGTCGAGGAACTGCTCGCCCAGCCGCGCGTCCGCAACGTCACCGAAGAGGCGGACGTCCCCGCCGCGCTGGACGACCTCGGCCTGCGCCCCACCGTCAGGTACGCGCAGGCGTCCACGCTGCTCACCGCCCACCGCCGGGACGGCCGCACCGACTACTTCTACCTGTGCAACGGCAAGCACGCCGAGACGGTGAAGCCGCCCGTGGCCGCGATCGACCACGAGGTCACCTTCACCCGCTCGGACCGCAAGGCCGTCCCGTACCGGCTGGACCTGTGGACGGGCGAGACCGAGCGGATCGCCGTGTACCGCGAGGACGGCGACACCGTCACCCTCCGGGTGGCGCTCCAGCCGTCCGAGGCCACCGTGATCATGCTGGCGCGCGGCGGGCACGCCCCGTCCGCCACGGCGTCCGAGGCGGAGCTGCGGGTCGACGGGCAGCGCCTGGTCGCCCGCGCCACCGCCGCCGGCACCTACGCCACGACCCTGCCCGGGGGCCGCACGGTCCGGACGGCGATCGGCGCCGTGCCCGCGCCGGTCACCCTCACGTCCTGGCGGCTGCGCGTCGAGGACATGACCCCGGTCGGGGTGAAGCACCACGACCTGGCGCTCGACGCGCTGAAGCCGTGGCCGGACATCTCCGAACTCGCGGACGTCTCCGGCATCGGCACCTACGCCGCCACGGTCACCTGGAGCGGCGGCGGCGCGGTGCTGGACCTCGGCGAGGTCTTCGACACCTGCCGGGTCACGGTCAACGGCCGCCGCCTCCCGCCGGTCTCCGTGCTCTACCCGTCCGTGGACGTCGGCCCGTACCTGCGGCGCGGCGCCAACACGATCGAGGTGGAGGTCGCCACGACGCTGAACAACCGGCTCCGCGTCGCCGACCCCGGCGTGTACGGCGGCGCGTCCCGCCAGAACTACGGGCTGATCGGCCCGGTCCGCCTCGTCCCCTACGGGGAGGCGGTGGTCCGCGCCCGCTGACCGGGCCGCGCCCGCCGACCGGGCCGGGGCCGCCGGCTTGCTCGCGGTCAGGAAAGTTGATAGTCAGGCATAGTGACTAAAAGTGAGGAGAACGCCGGGCGCCGGGCGCCCGACCTGGGCATGCTCGCGGGACGGCTGATGCGGGTCCTGCAGGACGAGCTGTTCCAGCGGCTGGCCGAGCAGGGCCACCCGGACGTCCGGCCCCGGCACGGCACCGTGCTCGCCTTCCTCGACGCCGAGGGGATGCGCGCCACCGAGCTGGCGGCCCGGTCGGGCCAGCACAAGCAGATCGTCGGCACGATCGTGGACGAGCTGACCGCGCTCGGCTACGTCCGCCGCGAACCCGACCCGGCCGACCGGCGCGCGAAGCGGATCGTGCCCACCGAGCACGGCCTCGACGAGATCGCCAAGGCCCGCGCCATCCTCGCCGACATCGAGGACCGGCACCGGCGCGCCCTCGGCGACGCGGCGTTCAGCGCCTTCAAGGACGCCTTCCAGCGCATCGTCCGCGACCAGAGCGACTGGCGGGAGCGGGGCGGGGGGTGATGTTCGGCGGCCGGTCTCGTGGGCACGATCGGCTCGGCGCACACCATCAGCGAGGGGGGACGGTCACCGTGACGGTACCGAAGGTCGACCTCATCGACGGGGCCGCGATGCCGCAGCTCGGCTTCGGGGTGTTCCAGGTCGGCGACGACGAGGCCGAGCGGGCGGTCGCGACGGCGCTGGAGAACGGCTACCGCAGCATCGACACGGCGAGCGCCTACGGGAACGAGGAGGGCGTCGGGCGCGCGCTGCACGCCTCGGGCCTGCCCCGCGACGAGCTGTTCGTGACGACCAAGCTGTGGAACAGCGAGCAGGGCCACGACAACGCCCTGCGCGCCTGCGAGGCGAGCCTGTCCCGCCTCGGCCTGGACCGGCTGGACCTCTACCTGATCCACTGGCCCATGCCGGGCCGCGGGTTGTACCTGGAGACCTGGCGGGCGCTGGAGAAGCTCAAGGCCGACGGGCGGGTCCGCTCGATCGGGGTGTCCAACTTCACCGTGGAGGCGCTGCGACGGGTCATCGACGAGGCCGACGTCGTCCCGGCGGTCAACCAGATCGAGCTGCACCCGTACTTCCAGCAGGACGGGTTGCGCGCGTTCCACCGCGACCACGGTATCCACACCGAGGCGTGGGCGCCGCTCGGGCAGGGCCACGGCCTGCTGGACGACCCGGCGCTCGCCCGCATCGCCGAGGCCCACGGCCGCACCCCGGCGCAGATCGTGCTGCGCTGGCACCTCGACATCGGCGACATCGTCATCCCCAAGTCGGTCACGCCGTCCCGGATCGCCGAGAACATCGACGTGTTCGGGTTCGAGCTGACCCCCGACGACCTGAGCGCGATCGGCGAACTGGACAAGGGCATCCGCGTCGGCCCCGACCCGGCGACCTTCGAGTCGGCCTGACCCCGGCGCCGCCCGCCCCACCGCGACCCCGGTATCCGTCACGGATCGTCACGGAGCGTAACGTTCCGTGCATGGGGGACGAGCGGGGGAGCTGGACGGGTCCCGGCGGGCTGCGCGTCACGGCGGTGCCGCTGACGGGCGCGCACCGGGTGCTGGCGGAGTACGCGGGCGTACACGGGGAGAGCGCGTTCCTGGTGACGCGCGGCGGCGAGCTGGTCGGCCGCGGCTACTACCCGTCGGTCGACGAGCTCGCCGAGGTCGTCGACCTCGCCGAACTGCGCCCGTGCGGCCGCTGAGCGGGGCGGCCGGGGGTTGCGCGGGCCGCCGCCGCGCGTGTAGGGCATTGTCCCGTGGATGAGCGCTGGGACGTCGTCGTCGTCGGATCGGTCAACGCGGACCTCGTGGTCGGCGTCGACCGGCGGCCCGCGCCGGGGGAGACCGTCCTCGGCTCCGACCTCGCCGTCCATCCGGGCGGCAAGGGCGCCAACCAGGCGGTCGCGGCGGCGCGGCTCGGCGGCCGGGCCGCGCTCGTCGGGCGGGTCGGCGACGACGGGCACGGCGCACTGCTGCGCGGCGCGCTCGCCCAGGCCGGCGTGGGCCTGGACCACCTGGCGACCACGCCCGGAGTGCCGACCGGCGTCGCGCTGATCACCGTCGGGCCGGACGGAGACAACAGCATCATCGTCTCGCCCGGCGCCAACGCCAGGCTCGGGCCCGCCGACGTCGCCGCCGCCCGCGATCTGATCGCCGCCGCGTCCGTCGTGTCGTTCCAGCTGGAGGTGCCGCTGCCCGCCGTGGAGGCCGCCGCCGGCGTCGCCGCCGACGCCGGCGGGCGCGTCGTGCTCAACCTGTCGCCGCCCGCGCCCGTCCCCGGCGGGCTGCTCGCCCGCTGCGACCCGCTCGTCGTCAACGAGCACGAGGCCGCGTACCTGCTCGACGGCGACCCCGGCGACCCCCGGGACGCCGCCGCCGCGCTCGCCCGCTCCGGGCCGCGCTCGGCCGTCGTCACGCTCGGCGCGGACGGCGCCGTGGTCGCCGACGGCGACGGCGTCACCGCGATCCCGGCGCCGGCGGCCGACGCCGTCGACACCACCGGCGCCGGCGACGCCTTCACCGCCGCGCTCTGCCTGCGCCTCGCGAGGGGCGACGCGCTGCGCGACGCCGCCCGGTACGCGGCCCGCGCGGGCGCCGCCGCCGTCCGCCGGCGCGGCGCGCAGAGCTCCTTCCCGACCCCGGCGGAGCTGCCCGCGCCCTAGCGGCTCGTGCGGGCCCGCAGCCGGTACAGCTCGTCGGCGACGTCGTGGACGTCGGAGCCGAGGTCGAACGCGCTGAGCAGGTGCAGGTCGTCGGCGGTCTCGATCTCCAGCATCCGGGTGTGCAGCAGCAGCCGGCGCCGCTCGTCGACCCGGATCGCGGTGACCTCGTCCCACCGGATGTGGCGGTGCCCCGCGTAGCCGGTGACGACGGTCAGGCCGTCCCCGTCGGCGGCGAGCCGGACCGGCGCGACCAGGTCGCGCAGCGCGAGCCCGTTCAGCCCGATCGCCGCGGCGGCCGCGAGGAACAGGAACTGCGGGTCATGGCTGTAGAGGACGATGAGCGCCGTGACGGCCGCCGCGGCGGCGCACTTCACCGCCACGTGACCAGGAGGTACCCGCCATCTGCGCCGAGATCCCGCTTCCATGCCCGACACCGTAGCCGCTCCCGGCACCGGACCGGCCCCGGCCCGTCCGGTAGCGTCGCAGCCATGCGACTCGGCGTGCTGGACGTGGGATCGAACACCGTGCACCTGCTGGTGGTCGACGCCCACCGGGGGGCGCGGCCCCTGCCCGCGTACTCCCACAAGGCCGAACTGCGGCTCGCCGCCCATCTGGACGACGCCGACCGCCTGTCGGAGGAGGGCGAGGCGCTGCTGCGCGACTTCGTCGACGAGGCGCTGCGGGTCGCCGAGGACAAGGGCGTCGAGGACCTGGTGGCGTTCGCGACCTCCGCCGTCCGCGACGCCGCCAACGGCGAGGACGTGCTGGCCCGCATCCGGGCCGGCCGGGAGATCGACATCCGCGCGCTGTCCGGCGAGGAGGAGGCGCGGCTGACGTTCCTCGCCGTCCGGCGCTGGTTCGGCTGGTCGTCGGGGCGGCTGCTGGTGGTGGACATCGGCGGCGGCTCGCTGGAGATCGCGTCCGGCATCGACGAGGAGCCGGACGTGGCGATCTCGCTGCCGCTCGGCGCGGGCCGGCTCACCCGCGACCGGTTCACCGCGGACCCGCCGCCCGCCGAGGAGATCCGGGAGCTGCGCCGGCACGTGCGGGCGGAGATCGCCCGGCGGGTCGGCGACGTCGCCCGGTACGGGCCCGCCGACCACGCGGTGGCCACGTCCAAGACGTTCAAGCAGCTCGCCCGGATCGCCGGGGCCGCGCCGTCCGCCGACGGGCCCTTCCAGCGCCGCACCCTGGCGGACGCCGACGTGACCGACTGGGCGGAGAAGCTCGCGCCGATGCCGTCCGCCGAGCGCGCCGAGCTGCCCGGCGTGTCGGAGAGCCGCGCCGAGCAGCTGCTCGCGGGCGCGGTCGTCGCGGACGCCGCGATGGACCTGTTCGGGCTGGCCGAGCTGGAGATCTGCCCGTGGGCGCTGCGCGAGGGCGTCATCCTGCGCCGGCTCGACATGATCACCGGCTGAGCCGGCCGGCTACCAGTTCGGGTGGCCGAGGACGCGGCCCGCGGGGGTGAGGACGCGGTCGCCGGTGCCGTCGGCGCGCACCGCGTGGATCACCGGGTCGCTGACGGCGCCGCGCACGTAGCAGAGCCAGCGGCCGTCGCGGGACCACGCCGGGTCCATGTCGCGGACGGTCCCGGACGTCAGCGCGTGCGCGCCGGACCCGTCGGCGTTCATCACCCAGATGTCGCTCCCGGCCCCCGGGCCCCGCACGTAGGCGATCTTGGAGCCGTCGGGGGACCATTCCGGGTCCACCGCGCGCACCCCGTCGGTGGTCAGCCGCGTCCAGGAGCCGCCTGGACGGTCCGCGTCCATGGTGTAGAGCTGCTCCGCGCCGCCGTCGCGCTTGCTCCAGAACACGATCCGGTTCGTGGACGACCACATCGGGTCGTCCTTCGCCGAGTCGTCGGTGGTCAGCTGGGCGACCGCGCCGCCCTCCAGCGCGATCGCGAAGATCTGCCGGACGCCGTCCCGCTCGCCCATGTAGGCCAGGCGGGTGCCGTCCGGCGACCACGTCACCCGGGTGCCGCGCACGATCCCGGCAACCTTGCGGGCGCCGGACCCGTCGGCGTTCATCACCCATGCCTCGCCGCCGCGGGCGTTCATCCGGGTGAACGCGACGCGCTTCCCGTCCGGTGACCGCTCGGGCAGGATGTCGCAGCTCGGGTCCTTGACGAGCGCCCGCACGGACCCGTCGCCGGGCGTGAACAGCCCGATGTCGCCGTGGCACGTCTTCGGCCAGCCCGGTTCGGTGTCGATGCGGACCAGCATCGGCCCCTTCGGGAACGCCGCCGCCTCCGTCCCGCCCGTGCCGCCGGACGGCCGGGTCAGGTAGTAGACGCCGCCCGCCACGACCGCGGCGAGCAGCACGCCCGCCGTGGTGGAGGCGACGAGCACGGGACGCCGCCTGGAGCGCGCGGGGCCGCCGCTCGGCGCCACGGTCGTGGGCAGGACGGGCGGCGGCACCTCGTACTCGCGTGCGGTGCGCGGCTCCGGCACGGGCTGCTCCGGCACGGGCTGCTGCGGAACGGGCTGATGCGGAACGGGCGGCGGGGGAGCGGGGACGGGAGCAGGCGCGGGGGCGGAGGCGGGGGCGTCGCGCGAGGTGGAGCCGGGGTTCCCGGCGGCCGGGGGCGTCCACGACTCGCCCAGCTCCGTCGTCACGGCGGCCTCGCCGGCGCCGCCGACCAGCGCGAGCAGCAGGTCGCGCGCCGTCGGCCGGGCGCCCGGGTCCTTGGCCAGCGCCGCCCGGACGAGCCCGGCGAGCGCCGGCGGCAGGTCGCCGACCTCGGGGTCGGCGTGCACGGCGCGGGCCGCGAGGAGCTGGAACGAGCCCTGCCCGAACGGGTTGCGGCCGCTCGCCGCGTAGGCGACGAGGCAGCCCCACGCGAACACGTCCACCGCCGGGGTGACCTGCTGCGTCGTGATCTGCTCGGGCGCGATCCAGCCGGGCGTGCCGACGACCTGCCCGGTCCGGGTGTGGGCGGACGCCATGTCCAGCGCCCGCGCGATCCCGAAGTCGATCACGCGGGGGCCGGAGATGGACAGCAGCACGTTGCTCGGCTTCAGGTCGCGGTGCACCAGCCCCGCGCTGTGGATCGCGACGAGCGCGGCGGCGACGCCGACCGCGACGCCGTGCAGCATCCCCGGCGACAGCGCGCCCTTCTCGGCGACGTGCTCCAGCAGCGACGGCCCGTCGATGTACTCGGTGACCAGGTAGGCGAGGCCGAGGTCCTCGCCGTGCTCCAGGACCTGCGCGGTGCAGAACGAGGCGACCCGCTGCGCGTTGGCGGCCTCGTCGTGGAAGCGGGCGAGGAACGTCCGGTCGCCGGCCAGCTCCGCGCGCACCACCTTCACCGCGACGGCGCGGCCCGCCTCGTCGCGGCCGAGGTAGACGGCGCCCATGCCGCCCTCGCCGATCTTGGCCTCGATCCGGTACCGGCCGATCCGGGTGGGGTCGTCCGGCCGCAGCTCGCGAAGGGAGGGCGCCTTCGGCCCGTCCATGGAGATCACCTTTTCCCCGCGAGCCGCGTCTTGGCGGCCGCCCCACGGCGGCACGCGGCCCCGACGCTTCCATACGATGACAGAGGGCGGCCCGAGGTTCTAGCGTCCTGCCGCCGGCCGCGGCTCAGTGGAAGTTGCGCGCCTTGACCCGGCCGGGCACGGGCAGCCGGCGCAGCCGGGTCGCGCGGATGTTCACGACCCCGTCGGCGCGCTCCAGCCGCCCGCCGACCAGCAGCGCCTGCGCGTCGACCGCGAGGCCCCGGTACCGCTCGAACACCGGCGGCGGGCACACCACGTTGATGATGCCGGTCTCGTCCTCCAGCGTCATGAACACGATGCCGCCCGCGGTCGGCGGGCGCTGCCGGTGGGTGACGAGCCCGGCGACGACGACGTTGGTCTCGCCGGGCGTCCCGGCCAGCCGCGCCGCCGGGAGGGCGCCGAGCTCGTCCAGGGCCTCCCGGACGTGCGCGACCGGGTGCACGCGGGACACCCCGGTCGCCCACAGGTCGGCGAGGGTCTCCTCGATCGGCGTCATCGCGGGCAGCGCGGGCGCCGCCGCGCCCGGCGTCACGCCCTCCAGCCGCCCGGGACCGGAACCGGCCAGCGCCCCGGCGGCCCACAGCGCCTCCCGCCGCGACAGGCCGAGCCCGTCGAAGGCACCCGCCGTGGCGAGCGCCTCCAGCGCCCCGGCCGACAGCGGCACCCGCCGGGCGAGGTCCTCCATGCTCGTGTAGGGGCGCCCTGCCGCGATGGCCTCCGCCGCGTCCTCGCCCAGGTTCCGGACCCCGTACAGGCCGAGCCGGATCGCCGGCTGCGGCTCGCCCGGCGCGTGCGGATGGTCGGAGTCGACCTCCACGGGCTCCTCCAGCGTCGGGTGGACGGCGCTGGCGTTGACGTCCACGCCCCGGACCACGACCCCGTGGTGCCTGGCGTCGGCGATGAGGCTCTGCGGGCTGTAGAACCCCATCGGCTGGTTCCGCACCAGCGCGGCGGTGAACGCGGCCGGGTGGTGCCGCTTCAGCCAGGCGCTCGCGTACACCAGGTGCGCGAAGCTCTGCGCGTGCGACTCGGGGAACCCGAACCCGGTGAAGCCGAGGATCTTCTCGTAGACGCTCTCGGCGATCCCGGCCGGGATGCCGCGCTCGGCCATCCCGTCCAGCAGCCGGCGCCGCAGCCGCTCCACCCGCTCGGGGGCGCGCTTGGCGCCCATCGCCTGCCGGAGCTGGTCGGACTCGGCCGGGGTGAACCCGGCGCAGTCGACGGCGAGCTGCATCATCTGCTCCTGGAACAGCGGCACGCCGAGCGTCCGGCCGAGCGCCGGCTCCATCAGCGGGTGCGGGCACTCGGCCGGCTCCAGGCCCTTCCGGCGCCGCAGGTACGGGTGGACGGACCCGCCCTGGATCGGCCCCGGCCGGATCAGCGCCACCTCCACGACCAGGTCGTAGAACTCGCGGGGCCGCAGCCGCGGCAGCGTCGCCATCTGCGCCCGCGACTCCACCTGGAACACCCCGACCGTGTCGGCGTCGCACAGCATGTCGTAGACCAGGGGGTCCTCCGGCGGGACGGACTGCAGGTCGTAGCGGCGCCCGTGGTGCTCCTCCACCAGGTCGAAGCAGTCGTGCAGCGCGGCGAGCATCCCGAGGCCGAGCAGGTCGAACTTCACGAGCCCGGCCGCCGCGCAGTCGTCCTTGTCCCACTGCAGGACGCTGCGGCCCTCCATCGCCGCCCACTCGATGGGGCAGATCTCCCCGACCGGCCGGTCCGCGATGACCATGCCGCCGGAGTGGATGCCGAGGTGGCGCGGCAGCGCCAGCATCCGGCCCGCCAGCTCCATGACCGGCGCCGGGACGTCGTTCTCGGAGCCGACCGGGTCGCGCGGGTCGATGCCCTTCGACCAGGCGTCCTGCCGGCCGGGGGAGTGCCCGAGCGCGCGGGCCGCGTCCCGCACCGCCATGCGCGGCCGGTAGCTGATGACGTTCGCGACCTGCGCCGTGCACTCGCGCCCGTACTTGCCGTAGACGTACTGGATGGCCTCCTCGCGGCGGCGGTGCTCGATGTCGAGGTCGATGTCGGGCGGGCCGTCGCGCCCGGGGGACAGGAACCGCTCGAACAGCAGGCCGTGCCGGACGGCGTCCACGCCAGTGATGCCGAGCGCGTAGCAGACCGCCGAGTTCGCCGCCGACCCGCGCCCCTGGCACAGGATGCCCCTGCTCCGGCAGAACTCCACGATGTCGTGCACGATCAGGAAGTAGCCGGGGAAGCCGAGCTGCTCGATGACGTCCAGCTCCTTGGCGATCTGCGCGTACGCGCCCGGCTGCCGCTCCCGCTCGGGCGGCCCGTACCGCCGGACCGCGCCCTCCGCCACCAGGTGCCGCAGCCAGCTCGCCTCGGTGTGCCCGTCCGGGACGGGCCAGTCCGGCAGCCGGGGCGCCATCACCTCGAAGCCGAACCGGCACTCGCGGGCCAGCGCGACCGTCCGCTCCCGGACGCCGGGGAACCGCGCGAGCCGCCGCGCCATCTCCGCGCCGGACCGCAGGTGCGCGGTGCCCGCCGCGGGCAGCCAGCCGGCCATGTCGTCCAGGCTGCGGCGGGCCCGGACGGCGGCGAGCGCCTGCGCCAGCCGCGCGTCCGCGCCCGGCGCGGCGAAGTGCACGTTGTTGGACGCGACGACGTCCACGCCGACGCGGCCGGCGAGCGCGAACAGCGCGTCGTTGCGGAGGTCGTCGTCGGGCTGGTCGTGGTCGATCAGCTCGACGAACACGTTCTCCCGGCCGAACATGCCGATCAGGTTCCGCAGCTCCCGCTCGGCCGCGCCGGGGCCGCCCGCCTCCAGCGCCGCCGGGACCGGGCCCTTCCGGCACCCGGTCAGCACCGCCCAGTGGCCGCCGTGCGCCCCGGCGAGGGCGTCCGGGTCGTAGACGGGACGGCCCTTGCGGCCGCCCGCGAGCTGCGCCGACGTGATCGCCGAGCAGAGCCGCGCGTAGCCGGCGGCGCCGCGCGCGAGGACGAGCAGGTGCCGGCCGGCCGGGTCGGGCTCCCCGGTCTGCGGCCCCGGCAGGCCGAGGCTCAGCTCCGCGCCGAACACCGTGCCGATCCCGGCGTCCTGCGCGGCCTGCGCGAACTGCACCGCCCCGTACATGCCGTCGTGGTCGGTGACCGCCATCGCCTCCACGCCGAGCCGCGCCGCCTCCGCGACGAGCGAGGCGGGGTCGCTGGCGCCGTCCAGGAAGCTGAACGACGAGTGGACGTGCAGCTCCGCCCAGGGCACCTCCGCCTCGGCGCGCCGCGGAACCTCCGGAGCCGCCGGGACCTCCTCCGCCGGCGGCTCGGCCGTGCCGGGCCGCCACGACAGCCGCTCCTCGAACTCCCGCCACGGGATCGGGGGGTTGTGCCAGCCGGTCATGTGCGGTGCCTAGTCATAGACGGCCTCGATGTGCCAGCGGCCGCCCTCGACGGCGAGCAGGTACGCGGTGCCGTCGTCGGTGGTGACCTGGAACCTGGCCCGGCGGCGGGCGGCACCGGGATCCCACCAGTGCTCGTCGGCGGGCCACGGGCCCGTCCACCCGGTGACGGCGGAGCGCTGCCCCCGGAACACCAGCGCCGCCGGCGGCGCGGAGACCTCGCACCGCGCCGACACCACCACCGGCCCGCCGGACGCGTCGACCAGCTCCGCCGAGGGCGGCGCCGCGGGGACGACCGCCGGCGCGGGGCCCGTCACGCGTCCCGGCCACGGCCCGCCGGGCGCCCCCTGCGGAGGCAGGTCACCGACCGGTACCCGCACGACCCGCTCGCCCGGCCCCCGGCCGCCCGCGAGCACCGGCCGGGTGATCCCGTGGTGGCCGAGCAGCGCCTGGACGCGGTCGGCGGCACGCGTGATCCGCTCGGTCACGGCCGTCCGGCCCCACAGCGACTCCTGGCGGCCCTCGTCCGGGACGATCTGGTCGGGGGCCAGCTCGACCCACGTCACGCCGCCCCACACGGCGTCGGCGGAGCCGCCCTGCCAGGCCGAGAGCTGCCACCGCACCCGCTCGGCGACGGCCAGCGCCGACAGGCCGTCGTGCCGCCACAGCCGCCGCTGCACGTCGCCGTCCGCGAACCCGACCGCGACCTCCAGCCGGACGCACGCCAGCCCGCCCGCCGCGAGCCCGGCGTGCAGGTCGCCCGCGAGCCGCTTGGCCGCGAACACCACCTGCTCGGCGCGCTCGGCGGGCGGGTCGAACCCCGCCCGCACCGACAGGTCGGCCAAGGCGTGGGCGGGCGCGAGCGGGCGCGGCTCCTCGCCGCGCGCCAGCCGGTGCGCGAGCGCCCCGTCCGCCCCGAACCGGCCCGCGACGTGCCCGGACGGCAGCGCCGCGAAGTCGCCGAGCGTCCGGATCCCGAGCCGGCGCAGCAGGTCGGCCAGCTCGGGACGGTCCAGCACGGACAGCGGGTAGGGGGCGAGGAACGCCGCCGCGCCGCCGTCCGGCACCACGACGCCGCCCTCCCCGGCGCGCGCCGCCAGTTCGGCCGCGAACAGCCCGTCCGCGACGCCGGAGCCGCAGTCGTGCCCGGCCTCGACGACCGTGTCCTGCACGAGGACGCGCAGCGCCTCCTCGCCGCCGTAGAAGCGCGCCGGGCCCCGCGCCGCGATCGCGCACAGCCCCGGCCGCACCACCTCCACGCGCGGCGCCAGCTCCGCGACGGCCGCCACGACCTCCTCGAACCGCCGCCCCTCGGCGTCGGTGTCGCGCTCGCGGACGACCAGCTCGGGGCAGCGGCGCTGCGCGTCCCGGAGCCGCTGCCCGCGCCGCACCCCCTCGGCGCGCGCCGCCGCCGAGCACGCGGCCACGCGCCCCTGGACCACGACCGCGCCGGCCGTGGCCGCCTCGATCCCGACCGCGGTGAGCGGCCAGTCGGGGCACCACACCACCAGCACCCGCGTCACGCGGCCCCCTCTCCGGGGCCGCGCGCGGCCGCGCCGGCGCCCACCGGTTCCTGCGCGCCGCCGGCCGCCGCCCTCGGCGAACGCGGTGGCAGCGGCCGGGGCGTGTGGACCCGCGCGCCCGCCGAAACGGCGCCGGGGACGAGTTCGAGCGGCGGCCGGGCGGTCTCGTCCGGCGTGACCGTGCCGTCGGGGGCGGGGAGCCAGAGGCGGGCGCTGCGGCCGGCGCCTGGCGCGTCGCGGCCTTCGGCGGTGACCCGGACGCGGCGGCCGGTCAGCCGGCCGTGGCCGTCGCCGAGGCCCTCCCAGGCCGCGTCGTCCAGCCGGAGGCGGAGCCGGACGCCCGCCCAGTCGCCGGCGAACGGGCCGGTCAGCGCCAGCACGCAGCCGTGCCTGCGGGCCAGCGCCGACAGCCGCCGGACGGCGGCGGCGCCCGGCCGCTCGGGCGGGCGCAGCAGCACCAGGTCGACGGCCTCGGCCAGCGCGGCGACCACGTCGGGCCAGCGGTCGCCCGGGTCGTCGGCGAGCAGCAGCCGCTCGGGCGCGGCGCCCATCCCGGCGGCGGCGAGGACGCCGAAGTCGGGGACGCCGACGACGCCGCACCAGCCGCCGGCGCCGTCCGCGCCGCCGTGCCGGGAGACGCCGGCGACGAGCGCGAGGCCGAGGGACGCGGCGCCGGACCCGCCGAGCCCGACGACCGAGCCGGGCCGCAGCCCGCCGCCGGGCAGCACGGGCCGCAGCGCGGGCAGCACGGGCACCGTCTCGGCGCCGTGCCGCGCGGGAGGGCGCGCCGTCTCCAGCACCGCCGACAGGTCCCGCAGCGCGGCCTCCGCCACCGTCGCCCTCCTCTCACATCCGTCCCCGCACAATTTCGAACACAAGTTCGACCTCTGTCAAGTTATCGCAGGTCACGCAGTGGAGTCGCGGAGGGCGGAAAGCCCGGTGGCGTCAGGGTTCGCGGTATTTTGCGGGCATCATGGGCGGTATGACGAACGACGTGCGAACCCTGGAGTGGACCGGCGACGGGCTGCGCCTGCTGGACCAGACCGTCCTGCCCGGGCGGGTGGAGTACGTCGTGGCCCGCGACGTCGGGACGCTCGTGGACGCGATCCGCCGGCTGGTCGTGCGCGGCGCGCCCGCGCTGGGCGTCGCGGGTGCGTTCGGCGTCGCCGTCGCCGTCCTCCAGGCGGCCCGCGAGGGATGGGACGACGCCGCCCGCGACGCCGCGATCGCGGAGGTGCGCGAGGCCCGGCCGACGGCGGTCAACCTCGCGGCGGGGGTCGACCGCGTGCTGCCGTTCGTCGCCAAGGGCGCCGACGCGGTGGCGGCCGAGGCGCAGGCGCTGCTGGACGAGGACGTGCGCGGCAACCGCGCGATCGGCGCGTTCGGCGCCGACTGGATCCTGCGCCGGGTCGGCGACCGGCCCCTGCGCGTCCTCACGCACTGCAACGCGGGCGCGCTCGCCACCGCCGGGTGGGGGACGGCGCTCGGCGTGGTCCGGAACCTGCACGAGCGCGGCCGCGTCGAGATGGTCTACGCCGACGAGACCCGCCCGCTGCTGCAGGGCGCGCGGCTCACCGCGTGGGAGCTCGACCGGGCCGGCATCCCGTGCGTCGTCCAGGCGGACGGGGCCGCGCCGAGCACGATCCTGCGCGGACTGGTCGACGTCGCCGTCATCGGCGCCGACCGGATCGCCGCCAACGGCGACACCGCCAACAAGATCGGCTCGGTGGGCGTGGCGCTCGCCTGCCGGGAGGCCGGGATCCCGCTCGTCGTCGCCGCCCCGTGGAGCACCGTCGACCCGGCGCTCCCGGACGGCACCGGGATCCCGATCGAGGATCGCCCCGCCGACGAGGTGCTGGCCTGGGGCGGAGTACGCACCGCCCCCGAGGGCGTGGACGCCTTCAACCCCGCGTTCGACGTCACCCCCGCCCGCCTCGTGACCGCGCTGGTCACCGAGACGGGCGTGCTGGAGGTGTCGGCGGGCACCACCCCCGCCCGGTTCAGGGCGTGAGGGTGCGGGTGGCGGCGCGCAGGCTCTCGTACAGCCGCGCCTCGTACGCCTTGGCGGTGCGGACGTCGCGGTCGACGAACAGGGCGTCGTTGAGCGCGGGGAGCCGCTGCGTGGCGTACCCGGTGTCGATGCCCGGCGCGTAGATCTGGTGCCGGTACCAGGGGCGGCCCGGAAGCCCCGCCGCCGTCAGCAGGTCCCGCTCGGTCTGCATGATCTTGGCGTTGAGGCGGCGGAACGCGGTGGCGTCGCCCGCGCGGAGCGCCTCGCCCGCGCGCGCCTGCAGCGCCTCGGCGGCGCGCTGCCACGCCTTGGCCTGCGCGATGTCGCGGGAGACGTCCACGGCGACGGACCCGAGCCGCTCGCGCTGCTCGGCGGCGAACGCCTCCAGGTACCGCACCGTCTCCGCCGCGTACGGTCGGTAGCCCATCGGGACGACGTCGGCGTTCGCGAGCCGCAGCGTCGCGATGCCGGCCAGCCGCGACATGGCGGCGTGGTACTCCCAGGTCGGGTCGCCGAAGTGCGACATCCAGTAGTAGTCGTCGCACGCGCAGTGGTAGTTCCCGGCGCTGCCCGGCGACGCGGCGCCGACGTCCATCGCGGGCACGCCGTACCGCTGGAAGAACGCCTGGAAGTCCGAGCCGCCGCCGATGCGGTCGATCGGCGTCTTCCCGTCGTTCTGCGCCTTCCACGCCTCGTACAGCGTCCCGTCCGTGCCGGGCCAGGACACCTCCTTGGACGCGTCGATGACCGACTGGTCCAGCGCCGGTGTCGCCGACGCGCCGAAGTGGGAGCCCGCGGCGCCGTCCATGTTCACGTAGGCGACGGCGTTGCGGAGCTGCCCCGCCCGCTGCTCGGCGTACTCGGTGGAGCCGAAGAGCCCGTACTCCTCACCGTCCCAGGTGGCCAGGACGACGGTGCGCTTGGGCCGCCAGCCCTCCTTGAGGAGCCTGCCCAGAGCGCGCCCCACCTGGAGCACGTTCTCCGTGGCGGACAGGTTGTCGCTGCTGCCGTACGTCCACGCGTCGTGGTGCGCGCCGAGGATGACCTCCTGCTCGGGGTGCTCGCTGCCGGGGATGCGCACGGTGACGTCCCACAGCGGACGCACCTGGTACTCGTTCCGCAGATCGAGGTGGACCTTCGTGCCGCCCGGCCCGAGCCGGTAGGGGAACGGCAGGCCGCCCTGCCAGTCCTTCGGGGCCTGCTCGCCCTTGAGCGCGCGCAGCAGCGGCTCGGCGGCGCCGTAGGAGATCGGCGCGGTCGGGATGAGCCCCTTCAGCATCGGGGCCTGCGACGGCGGGACGCGGTGCGCCCCCTTCACCGAGGCCCAGCCGGGGGGTCTGCGGGTCGCCGGCGGCGAGCTGGATCTGCGCGATGCTGCCGCGCTGGATGCCGTCCGGGGCGCGCCACGGCCCGTCCGGGTACACCGCGCCCTTCGCGTAGCCGTCGTCGGCGGGGTCGGAGTAGATGAGCACGCCCTCGGCGCCGCGCTTGGCGGCCTCGCGCGGCTTGATCCCGCGGAACACCGCCCCGTACCGGACGAGGACGATCTTGCCCTTGACCGAGACGCCGTTCTTCGCGAGGAGGTCGAAGTCCTCCGGCCGCCCGTAGTTGGCGTACACGACCTCGCCCCGGACGTCCCCGGACGGCGAGAAGCCGTTGTGCCCGGGGATGACCTGGTCGTAGTACTCCTGCCAGGGCCGCTTCTTCTCCTTGACCGGCAGCGCCCGGTGCCGGGGCGCGGTCATGTCGATCTTCACGCGCTGCGGCATCGACAGGTACGCGTAGTACGTCCGGATCTCGGGTTTCAGCCCGTACGACCGGAAATGCCGGACGATCCGCTGGACGCGGTGCCAGTCGCCGGTCGTCGTGGTCAGCCCCGGTTCGCGCGCCAGTTCGGCGTCCAGGGCGCGGGCGGTCCGCGCGGACGGCACGGCGCCGAACAGCCGCTCGTACTGCCGCTGCCACGTCGCGTGCGCGTCGGTGAAGCCCGCGATCGAGCCGGGCGGGGCGGGGGACGAGGCCGCGGCGGGGACGGCGGCCATGGTGAGTGCGAGGGCGGGGGCGCTCAGCGCCGCCAGTGCCCGGGTTCGGGAGCGGAACACCAGCGTTACCTCCCAGTACGCCTGCTGAAGGTGCGGTACGGGTGCGCCCGGAACGTACGTCCCGATCATGCGGAGATCCAGCGCGCCTGCCGGATCCGGCCATCCCGCCGGCCGGATCGTCCATCATGGAGATCGTGCCGACCTCCCCGAGCCCCGACCCCAGCGCCGCGCCGCGACCGGCGGAGCTTGACGCGGTCTTGGAACGGATCACCTACGCCAACGAGGACACCGGGTACACCGTCGCGCGCGTCGCGACCGCCAAGAGCGGGAGCGACCTGCTCACCGTGGTCGGCGCGCTGCTCGGCGCGCAGGTGGGGGAGAGCCTGCGGCTGACGGGCCGGTGGCGCTCGCATCCCAAGTACGGCAAGCAGTTCGAGGTCGACTCGTACACGACCGTGCTGCCGGCGACGATCCAGGGCATCCGCCGCTACCTCGGCTCCGGCATGATCAAGGGGATCGGGCCGGTGATGGCCGACCGGATGGTCGAGCACTTCGGTACCGACATCCTCCGCGTCATCGAGGAGGAGCCGAAGCGGCTCGTGGAGGTCCGCGGCCTCGGCCCGAAGCGCAGCAAGCGGATCGGGGACGCGTGGGAGGAGCAGAAGGCCATCAAGGAGGTGATGGTCTTCCTGCAGGGCGTCGGCGTCTCCACGTCCCTCGCCGTCCGCATCTACAAGCAGTACGGCGACCAGTCGATCGACACCGTGCGCAAGCGGCCGTACCAGCTCGCCTCCGACGTGTGGGGGATCGGGTTCAAGACGGCCGACACGATCGCGCAGGCCGTCGGCATCCCGCACGACAGCCCCGAGCGCATCAAGGCGGGCCTCCAGTACACGCTGTCGGAGGCCGCCGACGACGGGCACTGCTTCCTGCCCGAGCCGAACCTCGTCACCGCGGCGGAGAAGATCCTCGGCGTGCCGAAGGAGCTGATCGTCCCGGCGCTGGACGAGCTGGCCCGCGACGAGGGCGTCGTCCGGGAGCCGATCCCGGGGGACGGCGACGACGCCGCCACCATCCCCGCCGTCTACCTCGTGCCGTTCCACCGGGCCGAGCGCTCGCTCGCCCGCGGCCTCCTCGACCTGCTCGACGCGCCCACCGACCGGCTGAAGGCGTTCGCCGACGTCGACTGGGGCAAGGCCCTCCCGTGGCTGCGGAAGCGCACCGGCCAGGCGCTCGCCGCCGAGCAGGAGGAGGCCGTCAAGCTCGCGCTGACGTCCAAGGTGTCGGTGCTGACCGGCGGCCCCGGCTGCGGCAAGAGCTTCACCGTCCGCTCGGTCGTGGAGCTGGCCGCCGCGAAGCATGCCAAGATCGTCCTGGTGGCGCCGACCGGGCGGGCCGCCAAGCGGCTCGCCGAGCTGACCGGGCACGAGGCCGCCACCGTCCACCGGCTGCTCCAGCTCCAGCCGGGCGGCGACCCCAAGTACGACCAGGACACCCCGCTCGACGCCGACCTCGTCGTGGTCGACGAGAGCTCCATGGTCGACCTCGTCCTGGCGAACAAGCTGGTGAAGGCGATCCCGCGCGGCGCGCACCTGCTGCTCGTCGGGGACGTCGACCAGCTCCCGTCCGTCGGCGCGGGCGAGGTCCTCGCCGACCTGCTCGGCGCCGAGGTGATCCCGCGCGTCCGGCTCACGAAGATCTTCCGGCAGGCGCAGGAGTCCGGCATCGTCGTCAACGCGCACCGCGTCAACGCCGGCGAGCACCCGCACACCCGCGGCTACGCCGACTTCTTCCTGTTCCCGTGCGAGGAGCAGGACGAGGCCGCCGAGCTGACCGTGGACGTCGTCGCCAACCGCATCCCGCGCAAGTTCGGGCTCGACCCGCGGCGCGACGTCCAGGTCCTCGCGCCCATGCACCGGGGCACCGCCGGGGCGGGCTCGCTGAACTCGCTCCTGCAGGAGGCGCTGACCCCGCACGACGACGCCCGCCCCGAGCGCCGCTACGGCGGCCGCGTCTTCCGCGTCGGCGACAAGGTCACCCAGCTCCGCAACAACTACGACAAGGGCGAGGCGGGCGTCTTCAACGGCACGGTCGGCGTCGTCACGAAGGTCGACCTGGAGGAGCAGTCGCTCACCGTCCTCACTGACGAGGACGAGAGCATCGGCTACGCCTTCGACGAGCTGGACGAGCTGGCCCACGCCTACGCGATCACGATCCACCGCTCGCAGGGCAGCGAGTACCCGGCGGTCGTCGTCCCGCTCACCACCGGCGCGTGGATGATGCTGCGCCGCAACCTGCTCTACACCGGCATCACCCGGGCGAAGAAGCTGGTGGTGCTGGTCGGCTCGCGGCGCGCCCTCGCCGCCGCCGTCCGCACCGCGGGCGCGGGCCGCCGCCACACCGCCCTCGCCCACCGGCTGTCCCAGCGATAGGGCCCGTCCCAGTGGTGGCCGGCTCAGCGGTAGCGGGCCAGCTCCCAGGGGTCGTGGGCGCAGAACACCTCGACCTCGCCGCCGCGCGCCAGCTCCCGCAGCCGGGCGACGTTCGCGAGCCGCAGCTCCCGGTCCACCTCGCCGCCCGCCTGGACGAGCTCCATCAGCGGATGCGTCACCGGCTCGGGGCGGTCGACCTCCCCGTGGTACATGTACGCGTCCCCGGCGTGCAGGAGCCAGCGGTCCCCGTCCCGCACCGCGACGCCCGCGTGCCCCGGCGTGTGCCCGCCGATCGGGACGAGCAGGATCTCCCCGGCCACGCCGTCCAGGGCCCGGACGCCGTCGAACCCGTGCCAGGTCTCGCCCTCGCCGTCCGCGTAGGCCACCCATTCCGGGCCGTGGGCGAGTTGCGCCGGGGTCTTGCCGCCGTCCGCCCGCTCCGCCTCGAAGACGTGCACGGCCGCGTCCGGGAAGTCGCTCAGCCCGCCCGCGTGGTCGCGGTGCAGATGCGTCGGGACGATGTGCCGGACGTCGGCAGGGGAGTACCCGAGCGCCTCGACCTGCCGGACGGCGGTCGCGGCCGGGTCCAGCGTCGGCCCGGCCATCTCCACCCAGTCGTCGAGCAGCCGCTCGGACGGGCGCTCGATGTCGCCGAGGCCGATCCCGGCGTCCACGAGGAGCAGGCCGGACGAGTCCGTCTCGACCAGCAGCACGTGACCGGCGGCCCGCGCCGGCCGCAGCGGGCTCTCCGGCCCGTCGGCGGGCTCGATCTCCCGCATGGGGGCGCAGTCGAGGTGGTGAACGCGCATGGGACTCCTCACAGATGGTCGGCGAGCTGGCGGGTGACCTGGTGGACGACGGTCACGTCCCGCTGGACGCGGGCGAGCATGATGGCGCCCTGCAGGGACGACAGGACCAGCGCGGCCAGCGGGCCGACCCGCTCCTCCGGCACCCCCCAGCCGCGCAGCGCGGCGCGGAGGCCGTCCAGCCATTCCCCGTAGGCGGTGTCGCAGGCGGCGCGGAGGGCCTCGCTCGCGCCGGCCGTCTCCAGGGCCACGGTCGCGATGGGGCAGCCCTTGCCGAAGTCCGACTCCAGAAGGCTCCGGGCGAAGTGCTCGCCGATGGCCGCGAGGCCGGCCCGCCCGTCGGGCGCGGCGAGGACGGCCGCGGTGAGCGCCTCGGCGACCGTCCGGCCGGACAGCGCCACCGACTCGGCCGCGAGTTGCTCCTTGCCGTCCGGGAAGTGGAAGTACAGCGAGCCCTTCGGCGCGCCGCTCTCCGCGAGCACCTGATTCACCCCGGTGCCGTGGTACCCCTGCCGCTGGAACAGGTCCGCGGCCGTCCGCAGGACCCGCTCTCTCGTCTCTCCGCGCGGTGCCATGCCCGACAGACTAGACAGACCGGTCTACAAACTTCACAGCGCATCCGGAGCTTCTCGCAGTGTTTCGACGGTAAGTCCCCATTTCACAAGGAATGATTGAGACCTTGGAAGAAACTCGCGAGCGAAAGTTCCTGTCGAGATATTGACATCTTTCGGGGCACCTTCCCGTGGACCCGGCCCTGGCCGTGGGGAGGTGCGCCGCCGTCAGCCCTGCTCGGGAGGCGGCGGCGCGGTGCTCTTGCGGACGACGAGGCTGGTCGACAGCTCCAGCCGCGTCGCGACCGGCTCCCCGTTGCGGATGCCGAGGATGATCTGCGCGGCGGACTCCGCCATCTGCCGCAGCGGCTGGTGGACGGTCGTGAGCGCTGGGCTCGCCCAGGGCGCCACCGCGACGTCGTCGTACCCGACCACCGACAGGTCGTCCGGGACGCGCAGTCCGTGCACCCGCGCGGCCTCCAGCACGCCGAGCGCCTGCAGGTCGCTGCCGGCGAAGATCGCGGTCGGCCGGTCGGGCCGGCCGAGCAGCTCCATCGCCCGCTCGAAGCCGCCGTCCACGTGGAAGTCGCCGTAGGAGACGTACGACGGCTCGACGTCCAGCCCGGCCATGCTCATCGCGGAGCGGAAGCCGTCCAGCCGCGCGACCGAGCACAGCATGTCCGCCGGCCCGGTGATGATCGCGATGCGCCGGTGCCCCTGGTCGATGAGGTGCCGGGTCGCCGCGAGGCCGCCGGACCAGTTGGCCGAGCCGACCGACGGGACGTCGGGCTCGGGGTCCCCGGCGGGGTCGATGATGACGAACGGGATCGAGCGGGACCGCAGCCGCTTCTTGTACTCCGGCGGCATGCTGGAGAACAGCAGCACGACGCCGAGCGGGCGGCGGCGCAGCACCCCGCTGATCCACTCGGGGCCGGGGGAGTGCCGGGTGCCGCTCTCGGTCAGCACCAGGCTCGCGCCGTTGGCCTTGGCGACGCTCTCCACCCCGCGGATCAGCTCCATGGTCCACAGGCTCTCGATCTCGTGGAGGACGATCTCGATGAGCGGCGCGTCGGGGCCCGACCGGGAGCCGCGCCGGTAGCCGTGGTGCTCCAGCAGGCGCTCCACCCGGAGGCGGGTCTTGCGGGCGACGTCCTCGCGGCCGTTGAGCACTTTCGAAACTGTCGAAATGGAGACTCCGGCCTGATCGGCCACTTGGGCCAGGGTCACCCGGCCGGGTTCGTCCTCCTGCTGCATGCTGGAAGCATAAGGATCTCGGCGGCGGCTCCGAAAGCCGGTACCCGCGCGGAGACGCACATCACTGCCGCGCGTAGCGCTCGACGGCCGCGATGAGCAGGTCCTCCGCGAGGTCGTAGACCCGGTCGACGTCCTCGGCGGTGCCGGTGAACCGGCCGTTGGCCTCGGACGCCGCGAGCCCCAGCCCGATCGTGTCCAGCAGCCGCTGCAGCGGCGGGACGACGTCGTCCGGCACCCCGGCGCTGCGCAGCATCGCCTGCACCGCGTCGCGGGCCCGCCGGGCCTCCCCGGTCACGGTCGGCCGCGTGAACAGCAGCAGGAACACCGCCGGATGGCGCCGCGCGACCTCGCGCACCCCGGCGCCGAACGCGCGGAGCCGGTCCTGCCAGGGCAGCGCGGGGTCGTCGTCCGGCAGTTCCCGGATGAGGCGCTCGACCAGGCCGTCCAGGAGGCCCTGCTTGTCGCCGACGTACCGGTAGAGCGCCATCGGCGTCACGCCGAGCCGGTCGGCGACGCCGCGCATGCTCACCGCGTCGAGGCCGCGCTCCTCGGCGAGTTCCAGGGTCGCGTCCAGCACCTCCTCGCGGGTGAGGCCGCGGGTGCCGCGACCGCGCGGCGCGGGGGTCTTCATGACCGGCAGTCTAGCGGTTAATATACGCCGTATATCTACACCGTATATTAACGAGAGGTCCGGACCCATGCCCCCTCGCCAGCCCCCTCGCCGGCGCCCGGCCTGGACCCTCGCGGTCGCCTCGGCCGCCGGGTACCTGCTCGTCCTCGACCTCGTCGGGGTGAACATCGCGCTCCCCGACATGCGCCGCGGCCTCGGCGCCGGCCTCGCGGAGGTGCAGTGGGCGGTCGACGCCTACGCGCTCGCGCTCGCCGGGCTGCTGCTGACGGCGGGCGCGCTGGCCGACCGGCTGGGCCGCCGCCGCATGCTGCTCGGCGGGCTCGCCGCCTTCACGGGCGCGTCCCTGGCCTGCGGGCTCGCGCCGTCGGCGCCCGTGCTGGACGCCTTCCGCGCCGTGCAGGGGATCGGCGCGGCCGTGCTCTACGGGACGGCGTCGCCGCTGCTCGCGGCGGCGTATCCGGCGGGCCGGGGCCGCAACCGCGCGCTCGGGGTGTACGCCGCCGCGGCGGGCGCCGCCATCGCGACAGGCCCGCTGGTCGGCGGCGCGCTCACCGGGCTGCTCGGCTGGCGGGCGATCTTCTTCCTCAACGTGCCGGTCGGCGTCGCCGCGTTCGCCGTCGCCGCCCTGACCGTGCCCGAGTCGCGGGACCCGCGGCCCCGCCCGCTCGACCCGGCCGCCGCCGTGCTCCTGACGGCGGGCCTCGGCGGGCTGCTGTGGGCGCTCATCGAGATCCCCCGGCTGGGCTGGCACGCGCCCGGCGTCCTGGTCCCGGCGGCGGCGGGCGCCGCCGCGCTCACCGTCCTCGCGCGGCGACGCGTCCCCGAACCCATGATCGACCTGTCGCTGCTGCGGGACGGCCTGTACACGGCGAACGCGTCCGCCGCGCTGTTCTCGCACGCCGCCGGCACCGGGTCCCTGGCCTACTTCTCGCTCTACGTGCAGGGCCCGATGGGCACCCCGCCGGCGCAGGCGGGCCTCTGGTTCCTCACCTACAGCGCGCCGGCGCTGGCCGCGCCGCTGCTGCTCGCGCGGGTCGCGCACCGCGTCCCGTCCGCCGCGCTCGTGGCGGCCGGGCCGCTGCTGACCGTGCTGTCGACGCTGCTGCTCGCCGCGACGTACCGGACGGGCTCGTGGCCCGCGATGGTGCCGGGATTCGCCCTCGGCGGGCTCGCGGCGATCGGCAACCTGGTGTCCAGCCAGGTCGCCCTGGAGGCGGCCCCGGCCGAGCGCGCGGGCGTCGCCGCCGGGATCACGAACACCGCCAAGCAGCTCGGCATCGCGGTGGGCGTCGCGGTCCTCGGCGTCCCCTACGGCCTGGCCGGGACCGGCGGGATGCTGCTCACCGCGGCGGCGCTGGCCCTGGCCGGCGCGCTTCCGGCCCTCTACCTCCTGAGCGCCAGCCGGTCGAGGCGCAGGCCGGTGAAGGCGCCCGCGGTCACGCCGCGCACCCGCTCCGACCAGACCAGGTGATCGTGGGCGGACCACAGCGGCATCGCGGGCATGTCCCGCAGCATCGCGCTCTCCGCGAGGCGCGCGGGGATCACGCCGTCGTCGGCGGTGGCGGCCTTCTCGGCGTCGGCGACGAGGCCGGTCGTGTAGGCGTCGTCGAACCCGGTCCCGGCGGCCAGCAGCGGGGTGAGCGCGGCGACGGGCGCGGGGTAGGCGGCCGTGGTGTGGACGACGAACGGGCCGTCCACCTCGCGGCCGGCCACGGCCTCGCGGAGGCCGGTGACCGGGCGGGGGCGCGCGTCGAGCTCGAGTTCCTTGCGGAGCTGGTCGGCGACCGCTTTGACCCAGGCGTCGTCGCCCCGGTCCGCCTCGTACCAGATGTTCAGCGGCCCCGTCAGCCCGCCCGCGTCGGAGAGCGCGGCGACCGCGGCCTTCGAGTCGTGCACGCACAGCCGGCACTGCCCCTCGCGGCGGCCGGGGAGGATGCCCGGCGCCATGAGGGAGTCGGCCGGGGAGTACTGGTGCCCGAGCGCCCCCTCGGTCACCGCGGACCGGTCGATCGCCATCGACAGCGCCGACCGGACCGTGGGGGACGCCAGCCGCTCCGCCCACGCCGGGAAAGCCAGGTACGTCACGTCCCGGCCGGGGACGGCGCGGTGCCGCTTCCCGAAGTCGGCCTCCATCGACTCGTGCCGGTCGGGCGGCACCTGCGTGGCGACGTCCAACTCGCCCGTGGCCGTGGCGCTGTACTGCGCCTTCGCGTCCGGCATCACTTTCACGGCCACCGAGCGGCCCTTGCCCGACCGGGGCCGCAGGACGATCTCCCGCGCGCTCCGCGACGCCACCGTGAACGGGCCGTTCCCGACCGGTCTCCGACCATAGGACGCCCAGTCGCGCGATGTGAGGACGCTGTCGGGGAGCGGGAAGAACGCGGGGTCGCCGAGGAGGGCGGGGAATCCGCTCAGCGGACGGTCGAGCGTCACCTCGAAGGCCAGGTCGTCCTTCACCTTGAGCCCGGCCATGCTCTCCGCGCCCCGCCGGGCGCCCTTGACGTGCGCGACGTCGGTGAACAGGCGCGCGCCCGCCCAGCCCTCGCGCAGGGCGGCCGTCCAGGCGCCGGTGAACGAGCGGGACGTGACGGGCGAGCCGTCCTGGAACGTCGCGCCGGGCCGCAGCCGGACCGTCCACACCCGCCGGTCCGGGCTGGTGACCGACGCGGCGGCGGCGCTCGCGGGCGCGCCGGTCTCCGGGTCGTAGGAGACGAGGCCCGTCCACACCGCGTTCGCGATCATGCGACCGGACGTGTCGCGGACGTCGCCCGGCAGCAGCGTCGCCGGGGCGGCGGCGCCCACCGAGATCCGCGGGTCGGCGGGCTCGCTCCACGCCCGCAGGGCCGCGACGGGGGCCAGCAGCACCACCACCGCCCCGGTGACCAGGGCCGCGGTACGCGTGGAACTCTTCATGCCTCTCCTGGGAGCCGGAGCCGGCCGACGCCGCGAGCGTAGAGCAGCCGGACAGGTCCCACCAGTCCTTACGGTCCTGAGTCCATTTCGTGACCGGCCGCCTGTTGATCAAGCACGTGGCCGCGGTCACACTGGCGCTTGCGATGATCCTCTTCCGTGGAGGCGCGATGCTCCCCCGCACATCCATCCCCGCCGGGCGCCTGATCCAGGGCGGCGTGGCGGTCGCGGCGTCCGTGGCGCTGCTGGCCGGCAGCGCCTGGGCATGCCCGCCCGAGCCCGAGAACCAGACCACCCAGGCCGCGGGGCAGGCCGCCCAGGCGGAGGGGACCGGCGGCCACGCCGGGCACTTCCACCGGGCGGACGCCGCGGCGACCGAGAAGTCCGAGGCGGTCAAGGGCGTGCGGCGCGTCGGCGGCGTGACCGACGCCAAGGGCGCCATCTCCCTGATGTTCATGGACTACGGCCACGGCCGGCACAAGCGCACGATCATGTACGCGACCGGCGACTTCGGGCTGAAGGCCTACGACATCACCGCCGACCCCAAGGTCCCCAAGCTGGTCGGGCAGCTGAACATGCCCGGCATGTGGGAGACCGAGGACACCGACTTCGACCCCAAGCGCAAGATCATCTACCTGTCCCGGGACCCGCGCGCGTTCGGCGGCAACACCCGGACCGGCGAGTCGGGCATCTACGTCGTGGACGCGTCCAAGCCGGAGAGCCTGCGCCAGATCACCTACGTCAAGGTCCCGGCCGGGCACACCACGACGTGCGTGAACGACTGCAAGTACCTGTGGACGGGCGGTCCCGCCAAGGCCGACTGGATGCCCGCCGACTGGGGCGGCCGCCCGGTCTGGGTGACCGACGTCCGCAACCCGGCCAAGCCGAAGGTCCACAAGGACCCGATCGACACCGGCCGCAACGACGGCAAGACCGACTACACCCACGACATCCAGGTCGACTCCAACGGGGTCGCGTGGGCGTCCGGGCGCGGCGGCGTGCGCGGGTACTACACCACCGGCCGCCACTACGACCCGGTGGCGAAGAAGTGGCGGAAGGCCACGGCCGTCGACCCCGTCCCGTTCGCGGGCGGAGGCCTCGACGAGGCCACCACCAATTCCACCTTCATGCACAACAGCTACCGGGCAGTGGGCGGCACGCGGAACCAGGCCGCCGACCCGCGCAGGTGGGGCAACGGCAAGCTGCTGTACATCACCGAGGAGACGTTCAACGACGGCTGCGCCAACGACGGGCTGCTCGTCATCGCGTCGCTGGAGGGCTCCTACGGCGGTGAGGGCTGGCGGTCCACGCCGGAGAACAAGTTCCGCCTGCACACCGTCGGAACATGGGGCGTCGCGGGCAAGGAGGGCAGCGACCCCACCAGCACGGACTGCTCCGCCCACTACTTCGACGTCCGCGACGGCGTGATCGTCCAGTCGTTCTACTCGCAGGGCACGCGGTTCCTGGACGTCCGCGACCCGACGAACCCCCGGCAGGTCGCCTACTACCGGCCGGCGGACGCCGCGTCCTGGCAGCCCTACTGGCACGGCAAGTACGTCTACGTCGCCGACAACACGCGCGGCGTCGACGTCCTGGAGCCGACCTTCCGCTGACACCGCCGCACACGAAGGCCCGCCCCGGCCAGGGGCGGGCCTTCGCCGTCACAGCGCCGGTCTGTATCTGAGACCAGTCGTGTCAGCGCCCGTCGTGTGAGCGCTTGTCGCCGGGGTGGCGGGCGGTGCGCTCGGCGGCCTGGACGGCGGACCCGGCGGCCCGGCGCAGCTGGTGCCCGGCCTGCTGGACGACCTGGACCGGCCGGGCGGGCAGGTGCCGCTCCGCGCCGCGGTGCCGCCGCCAGTGCTCCCGGGCGCGGGCCCGGTGCTCGACGCGCAGGTTCTCGATGAGGCGGTCGACGTCCATCGACACCTCCCCGTACAGCGGCCACAGGTCCCCGGCCGCGGCCCGCCCGTGCAGCTCCCGGCGGAGCCGGGCGCGGCGCTCGCGGGCCACGTCCACCCGCACCTCCAGATCGTGCTCGGCGTAGAACGGGCGGGCGTCGCGGGCGAGGTCGGAGCGGGCGAGGCGGCCGTAGGCGGCGATGCTCGCGGCGATCCCGGCGAGGGCGTCGCCGAGTTCGCGGCGCAGCAGCGGGTCGGTCATCAGCCGGCCCCGCTCGCCGAACCGCTCGTCGTCGGCCAGCGACCGGGTCAGCCCGCGCAGCGAGAGCATGCAGTGCTCCATGGTCTCCATGGCGTTGCGCAGCGCGACGCCGGCGTCCACGAGCCGCCGCGCCCGCGGGTTGAGCCGGACGCTCTCCTCGGCGGCGCCGAGGTCGCGGTCGGTCCGGCCGATCCCGCGGGCGAGCCGCTCGGCCTCCTCCTGCCAGCGGGCGGCCTCGCCCGCGGTCCGGTCGCCGCGCAGCCCCTCGGCGATCTCCTCGATCAGCGTCCGCAGCTTGCCCGAGATGTCCTCGACGGCCTCCTCCGCCGGGCGGACCCGCACCGAGGGGACCAGCAGCGTCGCGGCCAGCCCGGTGGCGGCGCCGATCAGCGTCTCCAGCACCCGCTCGGCCGCGCCCGCCTCGCTGGCCGCGCCCAGCGCGAAGATCAGCATCGCGGAGATCGGCACCTCCAGCACGTGCTCGCCGAGCCGCAGGACGTGCCCGATGACCAGCGCGGCGAGGATGGTGAGGCCGAGCGTCCACCAGGAGAACCCGATGGTGCTCGCGGCCATCACCGCGACCAGCACCCCGGAGGTGACCGCGGCGACCCGCAGGATGCTCGCCTTGATCGTCCCGACGACGGAGAACTGCACGACGAGCAGCGCGGTCAGCGGGGACAGCAGCGGCTGCGGCCCGCCCGCCGGCAGCACGGCCGTGGCCAGCACGAACGCCAGCACGGCGGTGAGCGTCAGCCGGGCGATCTTGTAGGCGGTGGACTGCACCTCCGTCGCGACGCGGAGCGGCGGGCGGCGGGCGCGGCGGCCGTCACCGGACGCGCGGTCGCCCGCACGGGAGCGGCGGCGCAGGAACGGGAGCGACATGCCGGGAGTCCTTCCCGCACGCTGGCAATATTGCGGCAAAGTCCCAGAATGCGGGTCAGATCACGTCCGCCGGCGGGCCCGGAACGCGGCGACGTTCGTCCGGTTCGCGCACGCCTCCGAGCAGAACCGGCGCCGCCCCGCGCGGGACGTGTCGGCGTACACCCGGTCGCAGCCGTCGGCGGCGCAGACCCCGGTGCGGCCGAGGCCGTGCTCGACGATCAGCTCGGCGAGGTTCATCAGCGTGGTCGCCCGGAACCGGTGGGTGAGCCGGGACGAGGGCGGCGCGTAGTGCATGTGCAGGCCGTGCGGCTCGTGGTCGGACAGGTGCGGGTGCATGGGGATCTCCAGCATCAGCCGGTTGAGCAGCGCCGTCGCGTCCTGCAGCCGCTCGGCCTCGAAGAACGGCCGCAGGATGCGGCCCCAGGCGCGGAAGTCCTCGGCGTCGGCGTCCTCGAACTCGCGCCAGAAGAACTCGTTCTCGCGCAGGATGCGGCGCAGCGCGTCCGCCGAGGCGTCCCC
This sequence comes from Actinomadura geliboluensis, assembly GCF_043197915.1. Classification (NCBI taxonomy): domain Bacteria; kingdom Bacillati; phylum Actinomycetota; class Actinomycetes; order Streptosporangiales; family Thermomonosporaceae; genus Actinomadura; species Actinomadura geliboluensis. The sequence goes on from NZ_JBICUA010000003.1 coordinate 670,329, forward strand.
GCCCGCGCTGGTCACGGCGTTGACCAGCGCGGCGGCCGCCGATACCCCGTGGCTCTTGTAGCCCGTGACGCCCATTACCCCTGCCTCCGGTTCACCCTGACGTCTGTAAATGTTATCTTGGATACAACCCTTACAGACGTCCCTGGGGATGCGCCGTGGAATGCCCGCGCTGTGGCTGGCCCGAGTCCGATGTGTACGAGGTGCTGTCGCGGCACCTGACCTCCGAGGGCGTGGTGACCTACACCCGCTGCGCGTGCGGCCGGCTGCAGATGCGCGTGCAGCGGTTCGACGCGGGCCCCGTCGTGGCCGCCGGCCGCGCAGACGGCGCGGCGCCGGACCGCCTCTGACCGGCCTGCTTCTAACCGGACCGCCTCTGACCGCACCGCACCTCCCTCAGTGGCGCCAGCGGGTGGCGGCGGCGATCTCCTCCGGGGTCGCGCCGTCCAGCAGGTCGATCTCCCCGCGCCGGACGGTCGCGACCGTGTCGACGACCGCCTCGCCGAGCGCGTCCCGCAGCGCGGCGTCCGCCTCGAACGCCGCGACCGCCGCCGCGAGGGAGGCCGGCAGCGGCGTGATGCCCCGGGCCGCGCGCTCCTCCTCCGACAAGCCCGCGGGGTCGGTCTGCACCGGCTCGGGCAGCCGCCGGTCGGCGCCGAGGCCGTCCCGCCCCGCCGCGAGCAGCGCCGCCAGCAGCAGGTACGGGTTCGCGGCGGCGTCCAGGCACTTGACCTCCAGGTTCGCGGCCGTCGCCCGCTCGCCGTCGGCGCCGGTGATGAACCGCAGCGCCGCCTCCCGGTTCTCCAGCCCCCAGCAAGCGAAAGCGCTCGCCCAGTGCGACGGGATCAGCCGCAGGTAGCTCGCCACCGTCGGCGCCCCGACCGCCAGCAGCGCCGGGAGCCGGTGCAGGATCCCCGCCGCGAACGACTCCCCGGCGGCCGTCATCCCGTACGGGCCGGAGCCGCCCGCCATCGCGTTCGCGGGGCCGTCCGACCCGTCCCGGCGCCACAGGCTGAGATGCACGTGGCAGCCGTTGCCGACCGAGTCGGCGTCGACCTTGGGGGAGAACGACGCGGCCAGCCCGTGCTCCATCGAGACGGCCCGGACCGTCTCCCGGACGAGCACGGCGGTGTCGGCAGCGCCGAGCGGGTCCTCGGCTGCCACCGAGACCTCGTACTGCCCGGCCGCGTACTCGGGGTGCAGCTGCACGACGGTGATGCCGGTCTCCTTCAGCGCGTGCAGGACGTCCCGCAGGTATCCGGCCAGCTCGGTGACCCGCGTCATGCCGTAGGCCGGGCCCTTGCACGCGGGGACGAACGCGTCCCCCTCGCCCTTCGACACCGCCCACTCGATCTCGAACGCGGCCTTCACCGACCAGCCCCGCGCGGCGAGCCGGTCGGTCTCGCGGCGCAGCAGGGCCCGCGCGTCCAGCGGGTGCGGGGTGCCGTCCTGCGCGTACCGGAGCGCGGGCGCGTGCGCCCAGCCGGGCAGCGCCGCCATCGGCACGAGCCGCTCCAGGACGGGATGCAGCCGCAGGTCGCCGGTGGGCCCGCCGATGTACCGGCCGGAGACGATCGAGTCGTCCAGCAGGAACACGTCGAACACCGGCGACATCCCGACGCCCCACGCGGCGGCGTGCTCCAGCCGACCCACCGGGACGGTCTTGGTGCGGGTGATGCCGCTGACGTCCACCCAGGTCAGCGCGACCGCCGCGATGCCCTGCCCGGACAGCCGGCGGGCGGCCTCGGCGGCCCGCCCGCCGAGCCGCGCCCGTTCGCGCCCGTCGAGCGCGTACGCGTCGGGGCCCGGGTCGCCGGGCGCGGTCTCGGAGGTCTGTTCCACGGTGCTGGCTCCCGGTCGGAGTGGCGGCGGAGGAGGCGGGCACGGCCTGTAAGGGCCCGTAAGGGCATCGTAGGGAGAACACCGGCTTGTTTCAGGGAGGCGGGCGCCGTGCTGGAGTACCTGGAGTCGCTGCCGCTGGTCGACCACCACTGCCACGGCGTCCTCGGCCGCGACCTCGACCGGACGGAGTTCGAGGAGTCGCTCACCGAGGCGGAGACGTCGGGACCGCCCGGCGTGAGCATGTTCGACACGCAGGTGGGGTTCGCGCTGCGGCGCTGGTGCCCGCCCGTCCTGGACCTGGACGCGCACGCCGAGCCGGGCGACTACCTCGCCCGGCGGGCCGAGCTCGGCGCCGCCGAGGTCAACCGGCGGTTCCTCGCCGCAGCCGGCCTGGACGCGCTGTACGTCGACACCGGCTACAGCCCGGAGGCGATCCTCGACCCGCCGGAACTCGGCCGGCTCGCCGGGGCCGCCGCCCACGAGATCGTCCGGCTGGAGACCGTCGCCGAGCAGGTCGCGGCGGACGGGGTGGAGGCCGCGCGGTTCGCCGACGAGGTGCGCGCCCGGCTCGACGCCCGCATCGACGCGGGCGGCCCCGCCGGCGCGAAGTCGATCGCCGCCTACCGGGCCGGGCTGGAGCTGTCCGGGGAGCGGCCGTCCGACGCGGAGGCGGCGGAGGCGGCCGGGCGGCTGATGCGCGCGGCGGAGGCGGCCGGGACGGCGCCGCGCGTGTGCGACGAGGCCCTGCACCGGTTCCTCGTCTGGTGCGCGGTCGACGCCGGGCTGCCCGTCCAGTTCCACGTCGGGTACGGGGACGCGGACGCCGACCTGCGCCGCGGCGACCCGCTGCTGCTGATCGGGCTGCTGCGCGCCATGGACCCCGTCCCCGCGATGCTGCTGCACAACTACCCGTTCCACCGGCACGCGGGCTACCTCGCCCAGGTGCTCCCGAACGTCTACGTCGACGCGGGGCTCGCGACCCACAACCTCGGGCACCGCTCGCCCGCGCTGATCGCCGAGCTGCTGGAGCTGGCGCCGTTCGGGAAGGTGCTGTACTCCTCGGACGCGTTCGGGCTCGCCGAGCTGTACCACCTGGGCGCGCTGCTGTTCCGGCGCGGCCTCGCCGGGTTCCTCGCGGGCGGGGTGGAGGACGGCGCGTGGGCGGCGGCGGACGCCGAACGCGTCGCGGGGCTGGTCGCGTCGGGCAACGCCCGCCGCGTCTATGGTCGGTGATGAACGCGATCTTCTGGGAGGAACCGGCATGGCCGCACGTGCACGCCTGCTCGTCATCGGGGGCGACGCCGCCGGGATGAGCGCCGCGTCCCAGGCCCGCCGGCGGCGCGGCCCGGACGAACTGGAGATCATCGCTGTCGAGCGGGGCCACTACGCGTCCTACTCGGCGTGCGGGATCCCGTACTTCGTCGGCGGCGTGGTCGGCGACCTGGACCAGCTCATCGCCCGCACCCCCGCCGAGTTCGCCGAGCGCGGCATCGACCTGCGGATGCGCACCGAGGCGGTGGAGATCGACCCGGACGGCGGCCGGGTCCGGCTCCGCGACGTCGACGGCGGCGGCGAGCGCTGGGAGTCCTACGACGACCTGATGATCGCGACGGGCGCGGTGCCCGTCCGGCCGCCGCTGCCGGGCGTGGACGCGAAGGGCGTGCACGGCGTCCAGATCCTGGACGACGGGGTCGCGATCGTCGAGGCCCTCGAAGAGCGCGAGGCGCGCCGCGCCGTCGTGGTCGGCGGCGGCTACGTCGGCCTGGAGATGGCCGAGGCGATGGTGATGCGCGGCCTGGAGGTGTCCCTGGTGGACGCCGCGGAGCAGCCCATGGGGACGCTCGACCCGGACATGGGCGCGACCGTCGCGGACGCGATGCGCGGCCTCGGCGTGAAGCTGTACCTGGGGGAGCCGGTCGAGGGCTTCGACACCGGGCCGGACGGGTACGTCACCGCCGTCCGCACCGGGAGCCGCACGCTCCCGGCGGACCTCGTCGTCCTCGGCCTCGGCGTGAAGCCGGAGACGGGGCTCGCCCGCGCGGCGGGGATCGAGACCGGCCCGACCGGCGGCGTCGTCACCGACCGGCGGATGCGGACCCGGACCGAACGGGTGTGGGCGGCGGGCGACTGCGTCGAGAGCCGCCACCTGGTGTCCGGTGGTCCCGCCGCGATCCCGCTCGGCACGCACGCCAACAAGCAGGGCCGGGTCGCCGGCATCAACCTCGGCGGCGGCTACGCCACCTTCCCCGGCGTCCTCGGCACGGCCGTGTCCAAGATCTGCGACTGGGAGGTGGCGCGGACCGGGCTGAACGAGCGGGAGGCGGCCGCCGCCGGGTTCGCGGCGGTGACCGCGACCGTCGAGTCCACGACCCGCGCCGGCTACCACCCGGGCGCCACCGAGATGAAGACGAAGCTGGTCGCCGAGCGCCGGTCGGGCCGGCTGCTCGGCGCGCAGATCGTCGGGCGGGAGAACGCCGCCAAGCGCATCGACGGCCTCGCCATCGCGCTGTGGAACCGGATGACGGTCGAGGAGATGACCGGTCTCGACCTCGGCTACGCGCCGCCGTTCGCGCCCGTCTGGGATCCGGTGCTGGTCGCCGCCCGCAAGGCCGCCGACGCCGTCGAGGCGGACATGCGCGCCGGGTGCTGACCGGTTTCCTGATCGCTTTGTCGGTGTTCTCCCTTAACGTGTGGCGCCATGAGCACGACGGGGCCGAGGACGGCCGACGAGAACACCTGGGAGACGCCGGCCGCGTGGCGAGGGCTGATCCATCCGCGCCGCGACCGGTCCCCGCGCCGCCCGGCGGTGCGGTCCGACGACGCCGCGCGCCGCAAGGCGCGGGCGCTGCTGGACGCCGCGCGCGGCCGCGTCGAGGAGATCCTGGCCCTGCCCGGCACGACGCCCGCGCTGGCCGAGCACGCCCGCGCCTACCTGGGCGGCGCGCCCGACCCGCTCGGCGCGGCGGTGGCCGCCGCCGTCGCGGTGTCCGAGGGCGGGCTGGTCGAACTCGGCGGCAAGTCCCCGCTCCTGGACGCCTGGGCCGCCGAGCACGGCCTGCCGTTCGCCGCCTGCGCCTACGCGGAACAGCCTGCGATCACGGCCGACTACGTCCAGGCCGGGATCCAGCGGACATGGGCGGGCGTCCGCGACTCGACGGCCTCCGACTACATCGGCGGCTGGTGGGCGCGGGAGGCGGAGGCCCGGCATCTGCGCGCGCTGCTGGCCGCCGCCGACGACGACGTCTACGCCGAGGCGGTCGAGTCGCTGGCGGCCCGCCGGCGGACGTCCCGGCAGCGGCTCGTCGTCTCCTACCTGGTGCCGACCCGGCGGGACTGGGTGGACGAGGTGTGCGCGGACCCCGAGATCGAGGCCATCCCCGTCCACCACGACCTGCGCTGGATGCTGTTCTGCTCGCTCGGTGACCCGCAGCAGGTCGACGCCGACCGCCTCCCGCTCGGCTACCGCGACCGCGCCCTGAGCATCCTCGCGACCCTCGTCGACGGCACCGGGCCCGCCGGCGCCGTACCGCTGCTGACGGGCGCGTTGGACGGCGAGTACCTCGGGACCGACGCCAAGCGGACCATCCTGGGCGTCCTCGCCGTGCTGCCCGTCGACGGGGCGTTCCAGGCCCTGGTCGACCGGGTCGGCGACCGCCACGTCCCGCCCGTGCTGCTGGCCGCCGCCGGGTCGTTCCCCGCGCGGGCGATGCGGTTGCTGGCGGCGTCGGCCGGGAAGCCGGAAGTGGAAACGGTCCTGCGGCAGCACGTCCTCACCCACCCGGAACTGCTGGAGGAGATGCTGCCGGAGCTGCCCGAGGAGTCCCGGGCGGCGATCGAGCGACTCCGCGACACCGGCGCCCGGGTTCCGGAGGCGGCGCCCGAGGCGCTGCCGCCGCTGCTCACCGCCCCGCCGTGGACCCGTCCACGGACGAAGGCCAAGCCCGTCGTCATCAAGGACGTGCCGTCGCCCGGCACGCGCTCGATCGCCTGGGAGCCGGGGGAGCGCGACGCCTGGGATGCCGACCTGCACCACCGCTGGCGCTGGGCCAAGCGCCTGGACTGGAACGTCCAGGCCGCGAAGTTCCAGAAGGGGGAGCTGCCCGCCTTCCAGGAGATCACGTTCCTCGTGGAGGCGCCCGATGAACTGGTGCGCCCGCGGCTCGCCGACTGGCATCCGACCGAGGCATGGGGGATGGACGAGGCGGGCCCCGTCATCGTGGCCCGCTACGAACTGGACGCGCTCGACGGCGCCGTCCGCCTGGCGCGGCTGGACCCGACGCACTGCGGCCACATCCTGCTGCCCTACCTGAGCGACGACGTCGCGCGCCTGATGGCCGACTGGCTCGCCCGGCTCAAGCAGGCCGGGAAGACGGCGCGCGCCTGGTTCGGCCGGCACGGTCACGCGGCCGTCCCCGCGCTGCTGCCGGACGCGCTCGGCAAGGCCGGCGCCGCCCGCCGCGCCGCCGAGGGCGCGCTGCGCGCCATCGCCGAGCGGCACGGGGCCGAGGGCGTCGTGGCGGCGGCCCGCGTCCACGGCGACAAGGCCGCCGGGGCGGTCGAGGCGCTGCTGTCCGCCGATCCGCTCGACGTCCTGCCCGCGAAGATGCCGGCCACCGGCGGGTGGGCCGACGCGCGCCTGCTCCCGCAGCTCCTCCTCCGCGACCGCGCGCACGCCCTCCCGGCCGCCGCCGCCCAGCACGTGGTCACGATGCTCGCCATGTCCAAGCCCGGCGCGGAGTACGCGGGGGTGGGCGCCGTCCGCGAGCTGTGCGACCCCGAGTCGCTCGCCGGGTTCGGCTGGGCGCTGTTCCGCGCGTGGGAGGCGCAGGGGGCGCCGCCCAAGGACGGGTGGGCGCTGACGCAGCTCGGCCTGACCGGCGACGACACCACGGTCCGCGGCCTGACCCCGCTGATCCGGGCCTGGCCGGGCGGCGGCGGCCACGCCAAGGCCGTCACCGGCCTCGACGTGCTCGCCGCCATCGGCACCGACGTCGCCCTGATGCACCTGCACGGCATCGCGCAGCGCGTGAAGTTCAAGGGCCTGAAGGGCAGGGCGCAGGAGAAGATCGAGGAGGTCGCCGCCGGGCTCGGCCTGACCTCCGAGCAGCTCGCCGACCGGCTCGTCCCCGACTTCGGGCTCGACGCCGACGGCGGCATGGTCCTCGACTACGGTCCGCGCCGCTTCACCGTCGGGTTCGACGAGCAGCTCAAGCCCTTCGTCATGGACGAGGACGGCAAGCGCCGCAAGGCCCTCCCCAAGCCGGGCGCCAAGGACGACCCCGAGCTCGCGCCCGCCGCCTACAAGGCGTTCTCCACGCTCAAGAAGGACGTGCGGACCGCCGCCACCGACCAGATCCGCCGCCTCGAAGCGTGCATGGTGACGCGCCGCCGCTGGCCGGTGGCCGAGTTCACCGAGCTGCTGGCCGGGCACCCGCTCGTCCGGCACATCGTCCGGCGCCTGGTCTGGCTCGCCTTCGACGGGGCCGGGGACGGCGACGGGGACGGCGGCAAGACGACCGCGTTCCGCGTCGCCGAGGACGGCACGTTCGCCGACGTGGACGACGACGTCCTCACCCTCGCCGACTCGGCGTCCGTCGGCATCGCGCACCCCGTCGACCTCGACGTCGAGCCGTGGGCCGAGGTGTTCGCCGACTACGAGATCCTGCAGCCGTTCCCGCAGCTCGGACGGCCCGTCCACCGGCTGGCGGACGAGCAGCGCGCGTCCGGCAGGCTGGCGGAGTTCGAGGGCCGGACGGTGCCGTTCGGCAAGCTCCTCGGCCTGACGTCGCGCGGCTGGCAGCGCGGCGAGCCGCAGGACGCGGGCGTCGAGTGCTGGATCTCCCGGCGGCTCCCCGGCGGACGGTACCTCACGATCGCCCTCGACCCCGGCATCGCCGTCGGGATCCCCGACGAGTTCCCCGACCAGACGCTGGTGACGGTCGGCCTGGCCGCCCGTCCCGAGCAGTTCTGGCTCAGCACCGAGAACCCGACGGGGACGTTCGCCGACCTCGACCCGGCGACCGCGTCGGAGATCCTCGCCGACCTCGCGACCCTCACCTCCTGACCTCCTGACCCGCTTAGCCCGACCTGCCGACCCGAGAGAGAGCCATGGAACTGCCGAAGGCGCTGCTGGAACCGCCGTGGGCGGCGCGCAAGTCCGCCGCGACCCCGCCGGGCGACGAGCCGGTGCTCGTCGCGGGCCTCGAACCGCCGGGCGGCCGCGCGATCCGCTGGGCGCCGGGCGAACGCGAGGAATGGGCGGCGAGGGAGCCCTACGGGTCCTGGCGGGACGGCGAATGGGAGGAGGCCGCCGAGAAGTTCCGGGACGGCCGGATGGGCTACGAGCCCACCCGGGCCGGGTTCCTCGCGGCGGCGCCCGAGCATCTGGCCCGCCCGCTGCTGGCCGGCTGGCAGCCGGAGGTGACGTGGGACTTCGCCCACTCGCTCCGGCCGATCGTCGCGCGCTTCGAGACCGACGCCTGGGACGTGTCGTTCCGGCTCGCCAAGCAGAACCCGTACGGGACGGGCCCGGTGCTGGAGCCGTTCCTGTCCGCCGACGTGGCCCGCCTGGTGGCGGACTGGCTGTACCGGCTCAAGTCGGTGCAGCACCTCGCCGCCGACTGGTTCGCCCGGCACGGCCTGGACGCCGTCCCCTACCTGGTGCCGGACGCGCTCGGCAAGCGCGTCGGCCCGCGCCGCAACGCGGTAAAAGCGCTGCGGACCATCAAGGGCGACGTCGCCGAGGCCGCCCGCGTCCACGGCGACGAGGCCGCCGAGGCGGTCGCCGCGCTCCTGGCCGCCGCACCGCCCGCCGCCGCGCCCGCCCAGCCCCCGTACAAGCCGCCGCCGCTTCCCGCCTGGCTCGACCTGGGCGCGCTGCCCGCCCCGGCGCTGAAGGGCGGTGGGGAACTGCCGCCCGAGGCGCTCCGCACGCTCCTGCTCGCGATGACCGTGCCGGACGGCCGGGGCATCGACGTCGCCCCGGTCGTGGACGGCGCCGCCGAGGTGTGCGAGCCGGAGGCGCTCACCGCGTTCTCGTGGGCGCTGTTCGAGGCGTGGGAGGCGGCCCGCTTCCCCGGCCGCAGCGGGTTCGTGCTGTCCCTGCTCGGACGGTTCGGCGACGACGAGACCGTGCGCCGCCTCACCCCGCTCATCAAGAAGTGGCCGGGCCAGCCCGGCGGGCACGGCCGGGCCGTGCACGGGCTCGGCGTCCTCGTCGAGATCGGCGGCGACGCCGCGCTCACGCAGCTCGACGGCATCGCGCAGAAGGTGAAGTACAAGGGGCTGAAGGAGGAGGCGCGGCGCCGGCTGGCGTTCGCGGCGAAGCAGCGCGGCCTGACCGGCGACCAGCTCGCCGACCGCCTCGTCCCGAGCTTCGGCCTGGACGGCGGCGGCCTCACCCTCGACTACGGGCTGCGCCGGTTCACCGTCGGGTTCGACGAGCAGCTCAAGCCCGTCATCGCGGACGAGAACGGCAAGGCCCGCAAGTCGCTGCCCAAGCCGGGCGCCAAGGACGACCCCGACCTGGCGCCCGCCGCCTACAAGCGGTTCGCGGAGCTGAAGAAGGAGCTGCGCGCCGTGGCGTCCGTCCAGGTCGCCCGGCTGGAGACGGCCATGGTCATGGGCCGGGAGTGGACGGCCGCCGAGTTCGGCGAGTACGTCGTCGGCCACCCGCTGATGAGGCATCTCGCGCGGCGCCTCGTCTGGCTCAGCGGCGACCGGGCCTTCCGCGTCGCCGAGGACCTGACGTTCGCCGACCTGAACGACGACGCGGTGGAACTGCCGGAGTCGGCGGCGGTCCAGATCGCGCATCCGCTGGAGCTGGGCGACACCCTGGACGCGTGGGCGGAGGTGTTCGGCGACTACGAGATCCTGCAGCCGTTCCCGCAGCTCGGACGGCCCGTCCACACCCTCGCCGAGGGGGAGGGCGCGGACGGCCGGCTCGCCCGGTTCGAGGGCCTGACCGTCCCGACCGGCAGGCTCCTCGGCCTCACCCGGACCGCGTGGAGCCGGGGCGCGCCGCAGGACAACGGCATCGAGCGCTGGATGTCCTGGACGCTCGCCCCGAACGCGGCCGTGGTGCTCGACCTGAGGCCCGGCATCGCCGTCGGCTACACCGACCTGAACCCCGAGCAGACGATCGAGCACGTCTGGATCGGGAAGTGGGCGGGCGACTACGCGCCGTCCCGCGTCATCGAGAACGGCTTCGCGGACCTCGACCCGGTCTTCGTCTCCGAACTCCTCGCCGACCTCACGTCCCTGACGGCCTAGGCGAAGCGGCTGACTAGGCGAAGCGGCTGCTCGGCACCGGGCCGGGGGAGCGCACCGCGTCCCTCGGCCCGGCCAGCCAGTGGCCGCGGACGGCGCCGGCCAGCCGGGCGAGCACCGCGTCGGGGTCCGGCGGCGCGCCGTCCTCGTCGACCGCCTCCGGGGCCGCCTGGACGATCTCGGCGGCCAGCTCCTCCACGGGGCGCTCGTCCGGCGGCACGGTCTCGGGCTCACCGCCCGGCGTCATGCGCAGCCGCTCGCCCCACGGCGACTTCACGACCTGGTGCAGGAACCCGGTGACGTCGGCGCTCACCACCGGCGGGTCGGTCCAGCAGGACGCGTGCTCGAACAGCACCTGCCCCTCGGCCCGCTCCCGCAGCCCCTCGACCTCGGTCTCGTTCAGGTCGTAGGCGACGACGAGCGCATCGGGGCGGCCGGGCGCGAACGGCTCGGCGGGCAGCCCGAACAGCCGCGCCGCCGCCAGCCCCAGGATCGTGCTCGACCGGTCGGGGAGCAGCCCGACCGACGCCGGCCGCCGGCCCGCCGCGTCCAGGACCAGCCGCAGCCGGTCGAGGCTCCGCCGGCACATCCCGAAACCGTCGGACATGTAGGCGAACCGGCCCGTCATGCCGTCCTCGAACCCGTACGGCGAGATCGTGGCGAGGAGGCTCCCGGTGAGCGCGAAATGCCAGCCGCGCAGGTCCCGTGCGTCCAGCGGGGCGACGGCCCGCACCGCCGCCGCCCGCGCGATCATCCGGGCGAGCCGGTCGCGGGCGGGCAGCCACTGCTCGTCCTCGGGCGCGGGCAGCCGCCCCGCCTCCCGCCCGGCCCGGTCGACGTCCCCGGAGAACAGCGCGTTGTAGGCGAGCAGGTACCGCGCGGGCCACGGATCGAGCGAATCCACCCGGGGCTCCAGCACGGCGACCGCCTCGGCGTGCCGGTTCTCCCGCTCCAGCGCGGCAGCGAGCTCCATGACCAGCACGGGCTCGCCGGGCAGCAGCTCCACCGCGCGCCGCAGCGGGGGGATCGCGAGGAAGGGAATTCCGCGCTCGATGCACGCGTAACCGAAGTCGTAGAGCTGCTGCGGCCCCTGCTCGCGGGCCATCGCCCGCGCGGCGTCCCGCAGGTCGTCGAATCCGGACAGCTCGGCCGCGCCCTCCATGAGCCGCGCGATCTCGCGCAGTTCCATGCCGTCGGCGTTGAACCGCAGGTGCCGGATCAGTCCGGCGATGTCGCCGCTTTCCAGAAGTGCACGCGCGTCGCTCATGGCGGGCCACGTTACAGCGGCCCGCCTGGTTCATTCACACCGTTTTCTCCAGCGCCTGGAGAACGTCCGCCACGAGATCCTCGGTGTTCTCGACGCCGACCGAGAAACGGACGAACCCCGGCTCCACGGCGTCGCCGCCCCAGCGCCCGCGCCGTTCCGCGGAACTGTGTACGCTGCCGAAACTGGTGGCCTGCATGACCAGCCGCAACGACCCCAGGAACCGTTCGGCCGCGGCCTCGCCGGGCAGCGTGAACGACACCACGCACCCGAACCGGCGCATCTGCCGGGCCGCGACCTCGTGCGACGGATCGTCCGGCAGCCCCGGATACCGGAGCCCGGCGACCCGCCCCCGCAGCGCCTCCGCCAGCGCCATCGCGTTGGCGGCCTGCCGCTCCAGCCGCAGCTCCAGCGTGGCGAGCGACCGGTGCGCCAGCCACGCCTCCATCGGCCCGGGAATGGCGCCCACCGTCTTCCGCCACAGCCGGACGCCCTCGGCCAATTCCGGATTCCGCGTCGCGACATGCCCGAGCAGCAGATCACCGTGCCCGCTCAACGCCTTGGTGTCACTGGCGACGGAGAAATCGGCGCCCAGCTCCAAAGGCCGCTGGCCCAGCGGCGTGGCCAGGGTATTGTCCACCGCCACCAGCGCGCCCGCCGCGTGCGCGGCCTCGGCGATCCGCGCGATATCGCACACGTCCAACCGCGGATTGGACGGCGTCTCCAGCCATACCAGCCGCGCTCCGTCCAGCAGTGCGATCTGCGCGTCCCCGCCGGTGGGCGCCATTCGCACGACCGCCCCGTACGACTCCAGCCGCTCTTTCAACTCGCGCGTCGCCATGTAGCAGTCATTGGGCAGGACGACGACATCGCCCGCGCGCGCCTGCGACAGCAGCACGGCCGCCACGGCGGCCATTCCCGATGAGAACGACACGACCTCGGCGCCGCCTTCGAGTTCGCCGATCGCCCGTTCCAGCAGCGTCCACGTCGGATTGGAGTCGCGCCCGTACGTGTAGGGCCCGCCCGTCTCCCCGGCCAGGTGGTAATGCGCCGCGAACACCGGCCCCGGCAGCCCCGGCGCGAAGTTCTCCGCCTCCGGCCGCCCGGCCCCCACCGCCAGCGTCCCGTCCCCGATCGTCACCCGCGCCTCCTCAAGCCCTCGGCCCATCGTCCGTGCACGGACCGTGAACCACGGTACGCCGGTCCGTTTCCACCACTGGGCTGCGGCCCCGCCCCTGGCGGCGGAGGAAGGGTGGACGGAGTGAACCCTGCCGGCGGTCAGTCGCGGAGGCGGGTGAGCGTCTGCGGGGTCAGGTGCTCGGCGAGCTGCTCCAGGAGGGCGCCGACCTGGGCGATCCGCTCGGAGTCGGTGGTGCCCAGGGCTTTGGCCAGCGCGGCGTCGATGGAGGTCGCGCGGACCTGCTCCACCCGGTCGGAGACGCCGGGCGCGGGCCGGATGAGGAGCCGGCGGCGGTCCCGGGCGTCGGGTTCGGCGACCACGGCGCCGGCCTCGCGGAGGCGGGCCACCGCGGCCGACACCGCGCTCTGCGGGAGGCCGGTGCGGGCGGCGATCTCGCCGATCGCGCCGCCGGGGTGCGCGCGCACGTCGCTGACCACGATCAGCACGGTCCGGACGCCGGTCGGCTGGTCGCCCAGCCCCTCGGTGGGCAGCGCCTCCTCGCCGATCTTCATCAGCGTGCGGCCCAGCAGGAACAGCTCGACTCCGTTCACCCCGCCAAGATACATCAGGAAAGATGTATCAGACTTGATGTATCAAGTTTGATGCTTTACGATGATCCACGACGGCGGCGCCCGGAGCCGCCGGTGAGAAGGGAACCCGAGATGACCGCTGTGAGCACCGCGAGGGCAGGCCATCTGCCCGTCCAGGACGCGACCCTCTACTACGAGGTGCGCGGCACCGGCCCGGTGCTGCTGATCTCCCAGAGCGGCGAAGGCGACGCCGGACGCAGCACCGATCTGGTCGACCGGCTCACCGCCGACTACACCGTCATCACCTACGACCGGCGCGGCCTATCGCGCAGTACTCCGGACGACCCCGGCCGGGGAGTGACGCTGGCCGAGCACGCCGACGACGTGCACCACCTGCTCGCGGCGCTCACCGACGAGCCCGCGGCGATGCTCGGCTGCAGCCTGGGCGCCGTCATCGGCCTGCACCTGGCCGTCCGCCACCCCGGCCAGGTCGGCACGCTCATCGCGCACGAGCCGGTCGCGCCGCGCCTGCTGCCCGCCGCCGAACGCGCGCACCACGAAGCGGAACTGGCCTGCATCCAGCGGCTCTACCGCCGAGACGGCCTGGGCCCCGCGCTGAGGACGATCGCCGAGGTGCTGGGCATCGACCCCGCCGCCCCGGGCGCCGAACCCGGCCTGACTCCCCAGCCCATGACCCCGCGGCGCATCGCCAACTTCGGGTTCTTCATCGAGCACGACTTCACCGCCGTCGTCGACGACTCCCTCCCGGTCGCGGAGCTGGCGGGCACCCCGACGCGCATCATCCCCGCCGCGGGCCGCACCACCCCGCGCACCGTCTTCGACTACCGCTGCGCCGAGGAACTGGCCGCCCTGCTCGGCACCGGGATCGCCGAACTCCCCGGCGGCCACAACGGCAACACCACCCACCCGCGCGCCTACGCCGCCCGGCTCCGCGACATCCTGCGGAACGCCTGACCTGGACGGACGGCCGCGCGGGGCCGGGGACGGCTCCCCGTGGGACGCCCCTAGGCGTCGCGGAGGGAGTCGGCGATGCTCCGCGCGATCTCGGACTCCTCGATGCGGCCGAGGGCTTCGAGGGCGACCGACTTGTTGTAGTGGTCGTTCCAGGAGTCGGGGCCGTTGTCGATGGCGTAGTCGATGACGGGCAGGGCCTCCTCGCAGCGGTCCAGCTTGACCAGCGCCGCGCCCTTGACGCTGTGCGCGCTCGCGAGGTCGTACTGGCCGGCGCCCACGGCGGTTCCGGAGGTGAGCAGGGCGATGGCCTGGTCGATGACGGCGAGGGCCTCCGCGTCGCGGCCGGCGTCCATGAGCAGGACCGCCCGGTTGACCTGCGGCGCGGGGTAGCGGGGCTCGACGGCGACGGTCTCCTCGTACGCGGCGAGCGCCTCGGCGTCGCGTTCCAGGAGGGAGAGGGCGCGGGCCTTCTCGAAGCGGGACGGCACGTCGGACGGGTTGAGCCGGATCGCCTCCTCGAACGCGGCGAGCGCCTCGGCCGGACGCCCTGAGTCGGTGAGGGCGATGCCGCGCCAGTGGTGCGCGGTCGCGTACGCGGGGCGGAGGCGGATGGCCTCGTCAAGGTCGCGCAATGCGTCCTCGAACCGGCCGGACCCGATCGCGCTGACCGCCCGGTCGTGGTGCTCGACCTCGGCGGGGCGGGGGCGGCCGCTGAGCTGCTCCAGCCTGCGGCCCGGGACGAGCTTCCCGCCGCAGTGTGCGCAGCGGGGCGCGCGGAAGACCGAGCCCGGGGCGTGGCAGCGGTCGCAGAAGTTCTTGCCGCAGTCGCCGCAGATCATGAACTCGATGGCGAAGCCCTCGGGGTCGTTGCGGGCGACCGGGTTGCCGCCCGGCACCTTCGACACCGAGATGAGGCGCGTGCAGGCCCAGCCGGAGCAGGCGAGGATCATGGGGGTGCCCTTCCGTCATCGAACGTGTGGTCCGTCGTCGAACGTGTGGTCCCAGTCGAGTTCCCAGGCCCGCAGCACATGGTCCCGGTCGCGGGACACCGCGAGGTGGGCGTCGGCGGTGAGGCCGACCCAGGTGACCGCGGCCGTGTGGGCCTTGAGGGTGTGCAGGCAGCGTCCGGACGGGACGTCCCAGACGCGCAGGTTCCCGTCGGGCCCGCCGGAGACCGCGAACCGGTCGTCGGTGCTCCGCGCCAGGCAGGTGACCGGCGCCGGCAGGCGGTGCAGGAGGCGTTCGGCGCGCAGGTCCCAGACGCGCAGCGCGCTGTCAGGGCCGACGGTGGCGGCGAGGGAGCCGGAGGCGTCCACGTGGATGGACGTGAGTTCCTCCGCCGGGCCCCGGATGTAGCCGGTGCCTTCGCCGGTCGTCCCGTCCGAGATCCAGAGGGTGCCCACCGTGTGCCCGCACGTCACGACCGTGCGGCCGTCGCCGCTCATCGCGGCCGGCGACTGGCCCGGCAGGACGCGCGACCGCCGCCCTTGGAGCTGCCAGTGCGTCACCACGCGGCGCATGTCCCACGCCAGGAGGGTCTCGGCGTCGGGGCCGAAGTGCAGGGAGAGGACGACTCCGCTGTGGCCCTTGAGGACGTGCCTGCGCCTGCCCTTGGCGAGATCCCAGACGCGGACGGTGCCGTCTTCGTCGCCGGACGCGGCGAGCCGCCCGTCCGGGCTCACCGCCAGCGACCTGACGTCTGCCTTGTGGCCGCTGAGGACGCGCACGCACTCGCCGGACGCCACCTCCCACACGCGGACCTTCCCGTCGCTCGCCCCGGTCAGCAGCCGGTGGCCGTCAGGGGTGAAGGCGACGCACGCGACGGACATGCCGCTCACCTGGAGCGTGTGCAGGTGCTCCCCGGACGCGGTGTCCACGAGCCACACGATCGGCCAGCCGCCGAACGTCACCGCGAGGACGCCGCCGGCGCTCAGTGCGCTCGCGCTCACCGACCTGCGTTCGGTTCCGGGCAGTTCGGGCCCTTGCCAGGCGCCCAGCAGGTCCGTCCGGCGGCCGTGCCGCCCGGCCTCGCGCCACAGGCGGAGCAGGTCGCGGCTCCGCTCGTGGCCGGGGACGTTCCGGGCGGCGCGCAGTTCCGCCCCGGCCCGCGCCCAGTCCCCGGCGTCCGCGTGCCTGCGGGCGCGGGAGAGCGCGAGGCCCGCCGTGTCGGCCTCGCGGGCCAGTTCCGCCGCCGTGCGCGGGCGCGCGTGGCTCCAGGGAGCGCGCGGCCCGGGATCTGCCAGGTGCCACGCGTGGACGGCCGGAGCGCCCGGTGCGGTGAGCGCGTACCGGCCGTCGTCGCTCAGCGCCACGCTTCCGCCGAGGGCGCCTCGGCCCGGCAGGGTGCGGACGCCGCGTTCTTCGCCGAGGTCCCACAGATGCAGGCCGTCCGGGCCGGTCGACAGGGCCCGCGCGCCGTCGCCGCTCACGGCGAACCGGGTGTCGGGGTTCACACGCTGCTCCAGGGCGCGCAGCGGACGGCCCGCCACGGTGTCCCAGACGCGCAGTTCCGTCTCGGTCGCGGCGAGCGCGGCGCGTCCTCCCGCGCTGAGCGCGACCCGGGCCCGGGGGAGCGACGTCGTCCGGACGAGCATGCCCTTGGCCGCGTCCCACACTCGCAGGCGCATGGTGGTGGGCTCCCACCTGACGACATGCCCGTCACCGGTCATCGCGACCGCTCCGCCGAGCGCGCGCGGGAGGTCCTGTTCCTGCTGCAGGGTGCGGACGCAGTGGCCGTCGCCGGTGTCCCAGAGCCGGACGGCCCCGCCTTCGGTGGCCGTCACCAGGAGCGAGCCGTCCGCGGCGAACGCGAGCGAGTCGACCCGCCCGGCATGGTCTTCGAGGCGGTGCAGCAGGAGCCCGGACCGGACGTCCCAGACGAGCACGGCGCCGTCCGCGCCACCGGAGGCCGCGAACCGGCCGCAGGGGCTCAGCGCGACCGCGCTCACCCCGCCCGCGAGCCCGGCGGAATGCGCGGCCAGCACGTGGACGCAGCGTCCGGCCGCCAGGTCCCAGATCCGCACGGTGCCGCCCTCCGCGCCGGGCGGGGGCGGGTTCGAGGCGTCCCGGCCGCCGCTCACCGCGAGCCCGGCGCCGGCGGCGAGCGCGACCGCGCTGACCGGGTTGGCGTGGCCCTCCAGGACGGCGGGCGGCGGCGCGGCGGGCAGCCGCCGGGCGCTCGCCAGCGCCGCGGCCGGTTCGGGGGCGTCCGGCGCCCGCCGGGCGGCGGCCTCCAGCAGCGCCACCGCCTCGGCCGCGGCGCCGCGCTCCAGATGGACGAGGCCGAGCAGGTGATCGCCGATCCAGTCGTCCTCGTGCGTCGCGCGGACCTGCTCCAACTCGCCGATAAGCTGCGCGTCCGTCATCCGCCCGGTGCGCCACAGGCGCAGACCCCGGTTGAAGACGGCGTGCGGATGGTGCGGGTCGGCCTGGACCGCCCGCTCCCACAGCGCCTCCGCCTCGTCCGGGTGGCCGAGGTCGAGCATGGACAGCGCCTGGTTCGACAGCCCGTCCGCGAGCAGCGTCGCGGGCGCGGGCCGCTCCCGGGGGTAGGGGGTGCCGGTGACCTGCGCGTACACGGTGGCGAGCGCCTCGGCCAGCTCGTCCATCCGGTCCGGGCGCGACGACGGGTCCGGCCGGAAGCACGCGCGCAGCAGGTCCGCGAGGCCGGGCGGCAGGACGCCGGCCGCCCGCACGGCGAACTCCTCGAACGCCCGGCCGCCGTCCGCGCCGGACCACACCGGCGGGCCGCCGGTGAACATCGCCAGCACGCTGAGCGCCCACGACCACACGTCCGTCGCGCGGGTCAGCGGCGCCCGGTCGCCCTCCGCCGCCCGCGCCTGCTCGGGGGAGCAGTACGCCGGGGTCAGGCCCGCGAAGCTGACCAGGGGGTCGGCGTCGGGGCGCGGGACGCCGTCCTCGCCCGCCCGGACCCGCGCCTTCGCCAGCCCGAAGTCGGTGACCTTGACCGTCCCGTCCGGGGTGAGCATCACGTTCGCGGGCTTCACGTCCTGGTGGACGAGCCCGTTGCGGTGCGCGTGGTCCAGCCCCCAGGCGAACTGGATCGCGACGTCGACGAACCGGCCCGTGGTGCGGCGGGGGTCCGGGTCGCGCAGCCGCCCGTCCTTGATCGCGTCGGCGAGGCTGCCGCCGCCGACCCACTCGGCGAACACGCCCGGCAGCGGGCCGAGCCGGCGCACGTAGGCGCAGTTCACGATGTGCGGGTGCAGGCCGAGCCCGACCCACGTCTCGGCCTCGTCCTCGAAGCCCCGCAGCGCGTCCTCCGAGCCGACCAGCTCGGGACGGGGCACCTTCATCGCGAGCTCGGCGTCCCAGCCGCGGTGCCGCACCCGGTAGACCAGGCCCATGCCGCCGGTGGCGACCACGTCGCGCACCTCGTAGAGATCGAGCACGACATCGCCGGGCCGCCAGGTCGCCTCGGTCATGGGGGAATCCTACGGATCTGTCGGCCCGCTCCTCTACCGTTGGGCGCCATGGAAGATCAGCCCCCCGGCGAGGACGTCCTGACCATCCCCGACGTGTGGCGGCGGGCCCTGCACGCCCGCCGCGGCGGCGCCCCCGGTCCGAAGATCAAGGTCGACCCGGCGGCACCCGGCGCGGTGCGGAGTCTTGTCGAGAAGACCGGCGGGGCAGTCGAGGCGCTGCTCGAAGGAGGGGCCGGGGAGGCGGCGCTCGCCGAGGCGGCGCGGCGGCACCTGGACGGCGAGGAGGACCCGGCCGGCGCCGGCGCCATCGCCGCCGTCACCGTCACGGGAGTCGGCGGGCAGGTCCGGAAGGAGGAGGTGCACCGGGCGTTCACCGACGCCTGGATCACCGAGCACGGGCTCGCCTTCGCGGCATGCGCGCTGGTCGAGCTGATCCGGACGAGGGCGGTCCGCGAGGGTGACGGGCCGTGGCGCGGTTCACGAGTCGGTGCCGTCCGGCGAGAGGGGGATGCCGACCTCGGGACCATGCTGACGGACGATCTGCGGCGCGTCCGGGGGCTGCTGGCCGCCGCCGACGACGATGAGCACGCGCGTGCGGTCGACCGGCTGGCCGCGTACCGCTCGACGCGGGCGGTGCGGTGGATCGTCTCGTACATGGTTCCCGACCGGCAGGACTGGGTGGAGGAGTGCTGCGCCGATCCCGGCGACCTCGGGCCGTGGAGCGGGTCGTCGCAGCGGCTCGCGCTGCTGACCTTCGGCAGGGCCTCGCAACTCGCGACGACGCCCGGGTTCTACTGGGGAGACCCGAGCCGTGCCCTGCTGGCCACGATGCTGGACGGGATCGGCCCGGACGTGCTTCCGTTCCTCCTCCAGGAGGCCGCCACCGCAAACCTCGATTCCGCCGATCGCAGGCGCATCTTCGAGGCGATCGCCGTCCTGCCGACCGACGAGGCGTTCCAGGCGCTGCTCGACCGGCTCGACCGCAAGCACGCGCGCGTGGCGGTCATCGAAGCCGCCCGGCGGTTCCCGGTGCGGGCGCTGCGCCTGCTGGCGCGGGCGGGCGCCGACGACCTGCTCGCGGGCCACGCCGCGGCCCACGCCGAGCTGGTCGCCGCCGTGCTGCCCGGCCTTCCGGACGACGTCGCCGCGGCCGTCGAGCGCGTCACCGCCGCGTCGGCGCGCGTCCCCGACGCCGCGCCGGACGAGCTGCCCGCCGTGCTCGCCGCCCCGCCGTGGCGCGCCCCCCGGCGGCCCGTCCTGACCGGCCTGACGCCGCCCGCGCCGCGGCTCGCCTGGCGCGACGGCGAACGGCGGGAATGGCTGGAGACGGACCTGGAGCGGCACGTCGGGAGGCCCGACGACCCCGACTGGGAGGCCATAGCCGAGGGCTACGAGGCGGGCGACCACAAGATCGCACCGCTGCAGCTGATGTGCTACGGCCCCGAGGACGTGGTCCGCCCGCTGCTTCCCGGCTACGAAGGGCTGATCCGCCGGTTCGCCCACGTGTGGATGCGGCCGCTCGCGGCCCGCTACGAACTGGACGCGCTGCCCGCCGCGCTCCGCACGGCCCGGCCGAACCCGGAGACCTGCGCCGACCCGCTGATGCCGTACCTGGACGCGGACGTCGCGCTGCTGATGGCGGAGGGCCTGGTCAAGCGCGGCAACCGGCTGCCGCCCGCCCGCCGGTGGTTCGACCGGCACGGGCTCGCCGCCGTCCCGCTGCTCGTCCCGGCGGCGCTCGCCGCGAAGGCCAAGGACTGGCGCGGCGCCGAGACCGCCCTGCGCCACATCCTCGCCGCGCACGGCCTGCCCGCCGTCGTGGACGCCGCCCGCGCGGCCCACGGCGACGAGGCGGCGGACGCGGTCGAGGAGCTGCTGTCCCTGGCCCCGACCGAGACCGGCCTCGCCCAGCCGGTGAAGACCGGCACCTGGGTGGACCCGGCGCCGCTCCCGCAGGTCCTGCTGCGCGGACGCGACCGCGCCCTGCCCCTGGACGCCGTCCGCGCCCTCATCGAACTGCTCACCCTGGACGCCCCGCACGGGATGGACCAGTTGGCGGCGGCGTGCGAGCCGGGCTCGGTGGCCGAGTTCGGGTGGGCGCTGTTCCAGCAGTGGCTCGACGCGGGCAAGCCGTCCAGGGACGGGTGGGCGCTGCGGCAGCTCGGCCGCACCGGCGACGACGGGACCGTCCGGCGGCTGACCCCGGTCATCCGCGCGTGGCCGGGCGAGGGCGGGCACAAGAACGCCGTCACCGGCCTCGGCGTCCTCGGCGAGATCGGGACGGACGTCGCGCTGATGCACCTGCACGGCATCGCGCAGAAGGTGAAGTTCAAGGGCCTGCAGGTGGAGGCGCAGGCGCGGATCCGGCAGGTCGCCGACCGGCTCGGCCTCACCACCGAGGAGCTCGGCGACCGGCTCGTCCCCGGCTTCGGGCTCGACGCCGACGGCGGCATGGTCCTCGACTACGGGCCGCGCCGCTTCACCGTCGGGTTCGACGAGCAGCTCAAGCCGTTCGTCACCGACGAGGACGGCAAGCGCCGCAAGGCCCTCCCGAAACCCGGCGCCAAGGACGACCCCGAGCTCGCGCCCGCCGCCTACAAGGCGTTCACCGACCTCAAGAAGGACGTGCGGACCGCCGCCGCCGACCAGATCCGCCGCCTGGAGCGGGCGATGGTGACGCAGCGTCGCTGGGCCCCGGACGACTTCAGTGCGTTCATCGTCCGGCACCCGCTCGTCCGGCACATCGCCCGCCGCCTGCTGTGGGTCGCCTACGGCGCTGAATCCGGCGGGGAAGGGGACGCCGCCGCAGCGACCGCGTTCCGCGTCGCCGAGGACGGCACGTTCGCCGACGCCGAAGACGACGCGTTCGACCTCCCCGCGTCGGCGCAGGTGGGGCTCATGCATCCGGCGCGCCCCGGCACGGACATCGAGGCGTGGGCCGAGGTGTTCGCCGACTACGAGATCCTGCAGCCGTTCCCGCAGCTCGGACGGCCCGTGCACGTCCTGACCGAGGCCGAGCGGGAGAGCGGCCGGCTGGAGCGGTTCGAGGGCCTGAAGGTCCCGTTCGGGAAGGTCCTCGGCCTCGTCAAGCTCGGCTGGGAGCGCGGCGAGCCGCAGGACGCGGGCGGCGAGCGGTGGATCTCCCGCCGCGTCGCCGGCGACCGGTACGTGGTGATCGACCTCGATCCCGGCATCTCGGTCGGCGCCGTGGACGCCACCGGCGACCACCAGATCATCGACTACGTATGGTTCGCGACGCGGCCCGGCGACTTCTGGCCCAGCAAGGGGACCCCTCTCACCTTCGGCGAGCTGGACGCCGTCACCGCGTCCGAGATCCTCGCCGACCTGACCACTCTCGCGGAGGCCGCGCAAGCATGAGCGACGACAAGACCGACTACCAGCGGCCCCCGGCCGAGGTCCGGTTCGCCGGGGAGCTCGACCGGCTCCGGGAGGACGACACCGGCCCCCGCCCGCCCGGCTGGGCGCTGAGCCTGACGGCGGCGCGGCGGTTCATCACCGGGGACGAGGCGCTCGGCATCGGCCGCAAGTTCGTCGGCGACACCGCCCTCATCGACCGCGCGCTCGTCACCCTCGCGACGAGCCGCGGGCTGATGCTGGTCGGGGAGCCCGGCACGGCGAAGTCGCTGCTGTCGGAGCTGATCGCGGCGGCCGTCAGCGGGACGTCCACGCTGACGATCCAGGGCGGCGCGGCCACCACCGAGGACCAGATCAAGTACTCGTGGAACTACGCGCTGCTCGTCGCGGAGGGGCCGTCCACGCGGTCGCTGGTGCCGGCGCCGCTGCTCACCGGCATGGCCGAGGGCAAGGTCGTCCGGTTCGAGGAGATCACCCGCTGCCCGCTGGAGGTGCAGGACGCGCTGCTGTCCCCGCTGTCGGACCGCGTCCTCGCCATCCCCGAACTGACCGGTGCGGACGCGATGGTGTTCGCGCGGGACGGCTTCAACGTCATCGCGACCGCCAACACCCGCGACCGGGGCGTCAACGAGATGAGCGCGGCGCTCAAGCGGCGGTTCAACTTCGAGACCGTGTTCCCGATCGCCGACTTCGGCACCGAGCTGGACCTGGTCGAGCAGGAGGCGCGGCGGCTGCTGGAGCACAGCGGCGTCGAGGCGCCGCCGCGCCGCGACGTCCTGGAGGTCCTCGTCACCGCGTTCCGGGAGCTGCGCGGCGCCGCCACCGAGGACGGCCGGGCCATGGACCGGCTGTCGGCGGTGATGAGCACCGCCGAGGCCGTGTCGGTCGCGCACCAGATCGGCGTGCGGGGCTGGTTCCTGCGCGGCGAGCCCGGCACCGCCGCCGACATCGTCGAGTGCCTCGCCGGCACCGCCGCCAAGGACAGCCCCGACGACCTCACCCGGCTGCGCCGCTACCTGGAGCAGCAGGCGGCCCGGCGCGACGGCGCGCAGTGGAAGGCGCTGCACGCCGCCCGGCACCTGCTGCCCGGCTGATGGCCGCCACGTTCCTCGGGGTCCGGCACCACAGCCCGGCGTGCGCGCGGCTCGTCCGGGACGCGATCCGGCGGCTGCGGCCCGCGTACGTGCTGGTCGAGGGGCCCGCCGACTTCGGCCCGCGGATGGACGAGCTGCTGCTCGGCCACACCCCGCCCGTCGCGGTCTTCAGCTACTACCGGGACGCCGAGCGGGTGCACGCCTCCTGGTCGCCGTTCTGCGGGTACTCGCCGGAATGGGTCGCGCTCCACGAGGGCCGCGCCGCCGGCGCCGAGCTGCGGTTCATCGACCTGCCCGCGTGGCATCCCGCGTTCGCCGAGCGCAGCAACCGGTACGCCGACGCCGAGCGCCGCTACGCCGAGGTCACCGAGCGGCTCTGCCGCGAGTTCGCCGTCGACAACACCGACATCCTCTGGGACCACCTCTTCGAGATCGATCCCGAGGGCGTCGGGGAGCGGCTCGACGCGTACTTCGCGCTGCTGCGCGGCGAGGCGGAGGCCGGGCCGGACGACACGGCCCGCGAGGCGTACATGGCGGCATGGGTGCGGGCGGCCGTGGCCGACGCCGGCGACCGTCCCGTCGTCGTGGTCACCGGCGGGTTCCACAAGCCCGCCCTCGAAGCGCTCACCGCGGCCGGCTCCACCGGGTGGCCGGACGTGCCGGAGCCGCCCGAGGGCGCGATCGGCGGCGGCTTCCTCGTCCCGTACTCGTTCAAGCGCCTGGACGCCTTCACCGGCTACCAGTCGGGCATGCCGTCGCCCGAGTACTACCAGCGGCTCTGGGAGGACGGCCCCGGCGCGGCGGCGGGCGCGCTCATCGAGCGCGTCGCGACGCGGCTGCGCGGGCGCGGGCAGGTCGTGTCGACCGCCGACCTGATCGCCGCCCGCACCCTCACCGACGGCCTCACCCGGCTGCGCGGCCACCGCGCCCCCGCCCGCACCGACCTGCTGGACGGCCTGGTGTCCGCGCTGGTGAACGACGACCTCGACCAGCGGCTGCCGTGGACGTCGCGGGGCCCGCTCTCGCCCGGCGCCCACCCGGCCGTGGTGGAGATGGTCGCCGCGCTGAGCGGGGACCGCACCGGGCGGCTGCACCCCGGGACGCCCGCGCCGCCGCTCGTCCACGACGCCGAGGCCGAACTGGAGCGCCTCGGCCTCGACCGGGACGGGCAGGTCGTCCTGAAGCTGGCGTCGCCGCGCGGGCTGGAGCGCAGCCGCGCCCTGCACCGCCTGCGGGTGCTGGGCGTCCCCGGCGCGCGTCGCGAGTCGGGTCCCGAGACGGGCGCCGACCCGGTGCTGGAGGAGCGGTGGGAGCTGACCGCCGCCGACCCCGCCGGGCACCGCCGCTCCGCGCTGATCGAGGCCGGCGCCTACGGGCCGACGCTCGCCGACGCGGCGGGCGCCGTCCTGGACGAGCGCGTGCACGCCGCCGGCGCCGACATGGAGCGGCTCGCCGCCGCGCTGTTCGACGCGGCGCTGTGCGGCTGCGCCGACCGCTCCGACCGGATCGCCGAGGCGATCGCGGCCGGGATCGCCGGCTCGTCCGATCTCGCCGGGCTCGGCGCCGCGCTCGGCACGGTCCTCGGGCTGTGGCGGCACGACCGGGTCCTCGGCACGGCCCGGAGCCCGCTGTTCGGGACGGTCGTCGAGGAGTGCGCCGCCCGGATCCTGTGGCTCGCCGAGGGGATCCGCGGCGGGCCCGCGCCCGCCGACCTCGACCGGCTGCGCGCCGTCGCCGCGGTCCGCGACGCGCTGCTGCACGCCGCCGGGACGCTCGGCCTGGACCGCGACGCCGCGCTCGGCGTCGCCCGCCGCGTCGCCGCCGGGCCCGACGTCCCGCCCGATCTGCGCGGCGCCGCGTTCGGGCTCGGCCGGGCGCTCGGCGACACCGCCGACCCGGCCCGCGCCGTGCGCGGCGCCGCCGGCCCCGACGTGCTCGGCGACTGGCTCGCCGGGCTGTTCGCCCTGGCCCGGCAGGAGGTGCTCGACCCGGACGGGACCGTCCTCGGCGTCCTCGACGAACTGCTCGGCGACCTCACCGACGGCGACTTCCAGGTGGCGCTGCCCGCCCTGCGGCAGGCGTTCGGGTTCTTCCCGCCGCGCGAGCGCGAGGCGATCGCCGAGGGCCTGCTGGAGCGGCGCGGCCTCAACGCTCCGGCCCGCACCCTGCTGCGCGCACCGGACGACCCGCTCCTCATCGCCGAGGCCCGCGCCCTCGAAGAGCGCGTGGACCGTGCCTTGGCGGCCGCCGGACTTCTTGAAGGAGAATCGTGATCCCGCCCGATCTGGAACGCTGGCGGCTCGTCCTCGGCGCCCCCGCCGAGGGATGCACGGGGGCGCTGTCCGGCGCGGCCGCCGAACGGGACGCCGCCCTCGACTGGCTCTACGGCCGCGACCCCGACCTCGGCCGGCGGGGCGTGCGGCGCGGGGGCGGCGGCGGGACGGGCAGGCCGGGCGGCGACCGCGCCGGCGGCGACGGGCCCTCCCAGCTCACCACCGTCGACTGGCTGGACGCCGTGCACCGGCTGTTCCCCAAGGAGACGATCGAGCGGCTCGAACGCGACGCCGTCGAGCGGTACGAGATCCACGAGATCGTCACGAACCCCGAGGTGCTGGAGCGCATCGAGCCGGACGCGACGCTGCTGCGCGCCGTCCTGCGCACCAAGCACCTGATGAACGCCGAGGTGCTGGCGCTGGCCCGGCGGATCGTGGAGGCCGTCGTCCGGCAGCTGATGGAGCGGCTCGCCACCGAGGTCCGGCAGGCGTTCCACGGCACCCGGTCGCGGCGCCCGAGCCGCATCAAGAACTCCCGCAACTTCGACTTCCACGGGACGATCCGCGCGAACCTGGCGCACTACCGGCCGGACGAGCGCCGCCTCTACATCGAGAACCCGCGGTTCGTGTCCCGGACGCGGCGGCACGTCGAGCAGTGGCAGCTGATCCTGCTCGTCGACCAGTCCGGGTCGATGGCCGGGTCCGTCGTGCACTCCGCCGTCACCGCCGCGTGCCTGTGGGGGCTGCCCGGCCTGAAGACGCACCTGGTCGCGTTCGACACCTCCGTGGTCGACCTCACCGCCGACGTCACCGACCCGGTCGAGCTGCTGATGAAGGTGCAGCTCGGCGGCGGCACCGACATCGCGCGGGCCGTCGGGTACGGCGCCGGGCTGGTGGAGAACCCGCGCCGCGCGATCGTCGCGCTCGTCACCGACTTCTACGAGGGCGGCGACCCGCACCGGCTCGTCCGGGAGGTCCGCGGGCTCGTCCGGCAGGGGACGCACGTGCTCGGGCTCGCCGCGCTCGACGAGGACGCGAACCCCGACTACGACCGCGCGATGGCGGGCCGGCTCGCCGCCGAGGGCGCGCACGTCGGCGCCATGACGCCCGGCCGGCTCGCCGAGTTCGTCGCCGAGCGGATCGGCCGGTGACCCGCCCCGTGCTCCGCGCCGACCTGCTCGCGCTCACCCCCGACGCGCTCGCCGCCCTCGCCAACCGGGGGCTCGTCAAGCGCGCCGCGAAGGACCTGGACGCCGGGAACGGCCCCGAGATCGCCGTGTCCCCGGACGGCGGCGTCGACGGCGCCTTCCCGGACGGCACCAAGACGTCCCTGCCCGCCGGTGCCGGGCTGGAGGCCGCGACCTGCTCGTGCGCCGCCACCGGGACGTGCCGCCACCGGATCTGCCTGGTCCTCGCCTACCAGCGGACCGCGGACGCCGGGCCGGGTGCCGAACCCGCCGGCGCCGAGCCCGAGCGGGCGGACGCGTCCTGGTCGCCCGGGACGTTCGACGACGACGCGCTCGCCCGCGTCCTCGGGCAGCGCGCCCTCACCGCGGCCCGCCGCGCCTTCCGCGCCGGGTACTCGGCGAGGCTCCGCCGCCCCACCGCGCAGGACCCGGTGGCCCATGCCGAGCTGCCGTCCTGCACCGTCCGGTTCCTCGTGCCGGGCGAGCTCGGCTACGTCGACACCGACGCCGTCGCGGCGGTGCGCGGCGAGGTCACCGTGCTCGCCGCCTGGGCGTTCCGCGCCGCCGACGAGCGCGGCCTCACCGGCGCCGAGGTCCGTCTCGACGTGGGCGGCGCGCCGGGCGCGGCGCGCGGCGACGGCGGCGCCGCGCTCGACGCCGCCCTCGACCTCGCCGGCCAGCTCCTGCTGGAAGGCGCCGCGAACGCGGGCCCGGTGCCGGCCGCCGCACTCGGCCGCACCGCCGCCGACCTGGCGGCACGCGGCATGCATTGGCCCGCCGCCGCGCTGGAGGACCTGGCCGCCCAGCTCACCGCCCACCACGAGCGTCGGGCCGACCACGACCCCGCGCGGGTCGCGGAACTGCTCGCCGAGGTCCACGCCCGGCACCGCGCCGCCACCGGACCGGACCGCACCCAGGCGCTCGGCACCGACGAGCGCGCCGAGACCCCGCTGCGCCGCGTCCGGCTCGTCGGGCTCGGCTGCCGCGTCGCGGGGACCGGCGCGCACCGCACCGCCGACATCTACCTCGCGCACGCCGGAACCGGCGTGGCGCTCGTCCTGAAACGCCGCTGGGACGTCCCGGACGGCGAGCGCCTCACCGGCGCCGACCTCGCCGGGCGCCGCATCCTCGGGGTGCCGCTGCGCTCGCTCGCCGCCTCGAACGTCGTGTCGGAGAGCGCGTCCCGCAGCGCCGGCCGGGTCGTCCGCGTCACCGCCGGCCGGATCGCGAAGACCACGGTCACGCCGCTCGGCGACGCCTGGGAGAGCCTGCCCGCCGCGCTGCTCGTCCGCGACCTCGCGGCCGAGGCCCGCGCGCTGGACGCGCTGCCGCCCCGCCTCGTCCGCCCCCGCGTCGCGGCGGAACTGGTCCGCGCCGTCGCGGTCGCCGAGGTCCGCGACATCGGCTACCACCCCGGCGCGCAGCGCCTGGAGGCCGTGGTCGCGGACGCGGCCGGGACCGCCGCCGTCGTGTCCGCCGACTACAGCCCGCACCGCCCCGCCGCGCTCGACGCGCTCGCCGCCGCGCTGGAGGGCGGCCCCCGGCTGGTGACCGGCGCCGTCCGCAGGGACCGCGGCGGCATCGTCATCGACCCGTTCGCCGTCATGACCGCGGACGGCGCCGTCGTCCCCGACCTGATGCCCGGCGACGGCACCGCGGCGCTCGACGCGCCGGCCGCCGCCGCCCGCGACCCGCTGACGCACGCCTTGGCGGAGGCCCTCGACGCCTCCGCCGAGGCCGCGCACCGCGGGCTCCTGCACACCACGCCCGGCCTGCGGGAGCGAATCGCCCGCACCGGGCGGGAGCTGGACCGCGCCGGGCTCCGCGCCGCCGCCGCGTCCGTCGCGGACCTCGCCGCGGCGCTCACCGCCGACGACCCGCACCGCACCGTCCGCGCGTGGGCCGCCGCCCACGTCCGCCTGCTGACGACCGCCGAACTCCGCTGATCGCCCCGCCACCGCGTGTATCGATGCGGGGACGCTGGGTAATGCGCGGTGGGGGGCGATCATGCAGGGTTTTTCGCGGGCGCGGGTGCACGAGGGCCCGCTCGACGAGGTCACGCCCGAAGGGCTGCGCAGGATCTGGAGATGGGCGGTCCTGATCGCCGTCGGGGGCTTCCTGTTCGGCTTCGACACCGGCGTGATCTCCGGGGCGCTGCTGTTCATCCGGACCGACTTCTCCCTGAACTCCTTCGAGCAGGGCAGCGTCGTCAGCATCCTCGTGCTCGGCGCCATGATCGGCGCGCTGCTCTCCGGCCGCCTCGCCGACCGGATCGGCCGGCGCCGGGCGCTCGGCGCCGAAGGGCTCGTCTTCCTCGCCGGAACGGCGGTCGCCGCCCTGTCGACCGGGCTGCCGATGCTGCTCGGCGGCCGGCTGATCCTCGGGCTGGCCGTCGGCGCGGCCTCCGCGACCGTCCCGGTCTACCTCTCCGAGATCGCGCCGCCCGCGATCCGGGGCAGCCTGCTGACCCTGAACCAGCTGCTCATCACGGTCGGCATCCTCGTCGCCTACATGGTCAACGTCGCGTTCGCCGGCCCCGGCGACTGGCGCGCGATGATCGCCTGCGGCGCCGTGCCCGCCCTGGTGATGGTCGCCGCGGCGCTCTGGTGGCTCCCGGAGTCCCCGGCGTGGCTGCTCGCCGCCGGCGGCCGCCACGGCCGGGCGCGGGCCCGTCGGCTGATCGCCTCGGTCACCGACGAGGACACCGCCGACCGGCTCATCGAACGGCGCCTCGCGGCGGCGCGGCAGCAGGCCCGCGACGGCGGCGGGCGCCCGGGGTGGCGCACCCTGCTGTCGGCCCGGGTCCGTCCCGCGCTGACCGTCGGCGTCGTGCTCGCCGCCGTCCAGCAGTTCGGCGGGATCAACACGATCATCTACTACGCCCCGACGATCATCGAGCGGACCGGGCTCAGCGCCGCCAACTCGATCTACTACTCCATCGCCATCGGCGTCATCAACCTGCTGATGACGGTGGTGGCGATCCGGCTCATCGAGCGGGCCGGCCGCCGGGCCCTGCTGCTGTTCTCGCTCGGGGCGATGACGGTCACGATGGTGCTGCTCGGGCTGGCGTTCGTGGCCGGCTGGCCGTCCGGGCCGTCGCTGGTGTTCATGGTCCTCTACATCGCCGGGTTCGCCGTCGGGATGGGACCCGTCTTCTGGGCGATCATCGGCGAGATCTTCCCCGGGCCCGCCCGCGCGACCGGCTCCGGCGCGTCCACCTCGGTGAACTGGGCCTCGAACTTCGTGGTGAGCCTGGTGTTCCTGCCCGTCGCCAAGGCGCTCGGCGAGGGCGAGACGTTCTGGATCTTCGCGGCGATCTCGCTGGCGGGGCTGCTGTTCACGGCGCGGTTCGTCCCGGAGACGCGGGGGCGCGAGTTCGCCGAGGTGGACGCCGACCTGCTGCGCCGCTTCGGCCGCCGGCGGGACGGCGCCGTCCCTGGATGAGGCCGGGCCGGGCGCGGCTGCGGGCGGGCTGCGCGGGCGCCTGGCGGCGGGTGCGGTCCGGGGCGTGGCCGATCGCGCAGCAGACCGCCGCCGCCACCCTCGCCTGGGTCATCGCGAAACTGTTCGGCCCGCACGGCGACCCGTTCTTCGCGCCGATCGCCGCGGTCGTCGCGCTGAACACCGCGCGCGGCCGGCGCGGGGTGAACGCCGTGCAGCTGCTGGCCGGCGTGGTGATGGGCATCGGCTTCGGCGAGCTGACCGTGCTCGCGCTCGGCGGCGGCTACGGCACCCTGGCCCTCGCCGTGTTCGGCTCGATGGTGCTGGCCCGCGCGGTCACCGAGTCCGGGCTGGTGGTCGCGCAGTCCGCCGCGTCCGCGATCCTCACCGTCACCGCCGCGGGCGGGCAGGCGGGCCCGTTCCGGATCGTGGACGCGCTGATCGGCGCGGGTGTCGCGCTCGTGTTCAGCCAGCTGCTGTTCACCCCGGAGCCCCTCGCGCTGCTGCGGCGCGCCGAGAGCGCCGCCCTGGAGGGCATGGCCGACGGGCTCGACCGGGCCGTCCGGGCGCTGCGCGAGGACGACGACCCGCTGCGCGAGGAGGCGCTGTCCCGGCTGCGGGAGCAGCGCGACCGGCTCGCCGACCTCGCCCGCATGGCCGAGGCCAGCACGTCCGTGCCGCGGTACTCGCTGGTGTGGCGGACGCGGCGCTCGGCGACGGTGCGGGAGAGCGCGGCCGCCGCCCGGCTCGACCTGCTCGGCGGGAGCGCCGTCCTGGTGGCGCGCACCGCGCTCACGGCCGGCCCGGAGCAGCGCCGCGCGCTCGTCCCGGCCGTCGCGGACCTCGCCGCGATCCTGCGCGACCTGGCCGCCGACCCCGGCGGCCACGCCGTCCGCCGCCGCGCCGCCGACGGGGCGGTCGCGCTGGCGGCGCGGGCCGGCGACCCGGACCTGGAGAGCGTCGCCTCGGGCCGGGACGCGGCCGCCGCGCTGCGCATGGCGGCCGTGGACGTGCTGGTGTTCGCCGGCGTGGACGCGGCCGAGGCGCGGGCGGCGGTGCGGGGCGGCGCCGTCCGGTACGACGTGCCCGCGCCGCCGGGCGCGGTCCGGCTGCCGCGCCTCCTGCGGCGGCTCGTCCCGCGGCGGCCCCGCCGGGACGGGCGCGACCGGGTCAGGCGCGGCAGGTGAGGGGGCGGCCGCCGTTGTAGGTGATCATGTCGCCGAGGGCGGCGGCCAGGTCGATCTCGCCGCCCGGTTCGAGGCCGTCCAGCTCGGCGTAGGCGCGGTGCAGGTTGCCGACGAGCCGCTCGGCGTCGGTCAGCTCCGCGAACGGGCCGAGGTCGGCCTCCCGCGCGGCCTCCAGCGGCGACAGCCCGGCCGGCTTCGCCGCGGCGGCCGTCGCCTGCACGAACCGCGCGTAGGCGACGACGCGGTCGATCAGCTCGGGGCCGCCGACCGGGCCGTGCCCGGGGACGATCGTCTCCGCGCCGAGCGGGGCGACGACCTCCTCCAGCACCCGGATCGCGCCCGCGACCGACCCCTGCATCAGGAACGGGGTGCCGCCGTTGAACAGCAGGTCGCCGCAGAACAGGACGCGGCGGTCCGGGATCCAGACGATGGAGTCGTTGGTGGTGTGCGCGGGCGTCCCCACGTGCCGGACCTCGCAGCGCAGGTCGTCCACCCACAGCGTCACGCCGTCGGTGTAGGTGAGGAACGGCGGCTCGATCTCGACGTCGCCCCAGTCGACCTTCGTCCAGAACGGCTCGTCGAACGGCTTGCCCCAGGCGAGCGCGCCCTCCCGCGTCCGCTCGTGGCCGACGAGGGTCGCGCCTGCGAACAGGTAGTTGCCGAACGTGTGGTCGCCGTGGTGGTGGGTGTTGACCAGCGTCCGGACGGGCCGGTCCGACACCGACCGGATCGCCTCCAGGTAGGCGCGGGTGCGGCGCTCGGTCGAGCACGAGTCGACGCTGACGACCCCGCGCGCCCCGGCGAGGAAGCCGGTGTTGTTGATCCACCAGGTGCCGTCGGGCTGGACGTAGGCGAAGATCCCGTCCGAGACCTCCTGCAGGCGGGGGCTTCCGGGGCCGTCGAGGCCGGGCGCGTCGCTCATGTCGGCGCAGTCTAACCGGGCGCCGGCCTGGGCGACGCGCCCGCCGGTCGTTACGCGGGCGGCCCCGTCGGTACTCGGGCGGCCCCCGTCAGTACTCGGGCAGCGTGGTGAGCACGTGCGGGCGCGGCGAGGACTTGCGCGCCGACGGCTCGCCGCTGCCGGCCGAGCGCAGCACCTCCCCGGCGCCGAGCACCGCCGCGTCGCCGGTGTCGTCGCCGAGCCGCGCCTCCAGCCCGGTCCGCTCCCGGATCATCCGCTCCAGGCCGGGCAGCCGCGCGCAGCCGCCGGTGAGCGTGATGCCGACGCTCACCAGGTCGCCGGAGATCTCGGGGGAGCAGCCGGTGAGGCCGGCCCGGATCGCGTCCACGATCTCCGTCACCGGCCCGCTGATCGCGCGGCCGATGTCCAGCGTGGTGAGGACGACCTCGCGCGGCATCCCGGTGGTGATGTCGCGGCCGGTCACGACCGTCTGGCGGACCGGCCGGCGGCCGAGCGGCGGCACCGCCCCGACCTCCAGCTTCGCCCGCTCGGCGGCGGACTCCGACAGCGCCACGCCGTGCTCGCGCCGGACCATCGCGACGATCGCGCGGTCCAGCGAGGAGCCGCCGACGCGGGCGGTGTGCGAGGTGACGAGGCCGCCGAAGGCGATGACGCCGGTGTCGGTGACGTCCGCGCCGACGCAGGCGATGACGGCGATCTCGGGCCGCGTGGACGAGGTCATGCCCATCCCGATCGCGGCGGCGATGGGCGTCGGCACGAGCGTGAGGCGCCGCGCGCCGGCCTGGTAGGCGGAGAACTGCAGGGCCCGGTAGTGCACGGAGGTCATCCCGCTCGGCACCGTGACGACGAGCCGGGGGCGGGCGGTGTAGTGGCGGCGGTGGTGCCGGCGGACGAGGTGCCGCATCAGGTACTCGGCCTCGTCGGTCTCGGTCGGCGCGCCCGCCCGGATCGGCCGGACGAGCGTGACGTCGGGGTTGCGCCCGGCCATCTCCCGCGCGGGCCGTCCCAGCGCGAGGATGTGCCCGGTGTCCCGGGACCGGGCGAGCACGGACGGCTCGCGGCACACCACGCCGCGGTCCCGCACGTGCATGCGCACGGTGTCGCTGCCCAGGTCGATAGCGGTGTCACGGCCCGCGAAGTCCCACATCGCGTCCCTCCCAATCGCCCCGAAAGTCGCAAGAGTCTTGTTGATGCCCTTGCGACCTGCGGCGATGCCCACGGGCGGGTAAGCGAATCGCAACGACCCGGTGATCACCGATCCGGCATGTCCGGAACGTCGGACGCGGCGCGGTGCCCGTCCGGCGCGCGGCGCCGGGCGGGCACCAAGAGTTCCTGTGGGAACGATCAGGTGGGAACGATTAGGCGGGCACCGCGTCCGGGCGGGGCGCGGCGCGCCGCGCCGTCCAGCCGCGCCGCGCGCGGACCGCCCCGGCCGCGCGGCAGACCGCGTACAGCGCGAACGAGATCGTCGTCACGTACGGGCTGACGGGGATGCTGGAGCCGATCGACAGCAGGATCCCGCCCACTACCGACACGGTCGCGAACACCGTGCTCAGGACCGGCACGAGCACCGGGGACGCGGTGACCCGCACCGCCGCCGCGGCCGGGGTGCAGAGCAGCGCGAGCACCAGCAGCGCCCCGACCACCTGCACGGACACCGCGACCGCGAGCCCGAGCACGAGCGTGAACGCCAGCGCGAGCGCCCGCACCGGGACGCCCCGCGCCGCCGCCACGTCCGGATCGAGGCTGGCGAACGCCAGCGGCCGCCACATGAGGGCGAGGCACACCAGCACCACCGCCGACGTGCCGAGCAGCCACGACAGGTGCGGCGTGTCGATCGCGACGATCTGCCCGGTGAGCAGGCCGAACTTGTTGGCCGACCGGCCCTTGTACAAGGAGAGGAAGAGCACGCCGAGCCCCAGCCCGAACGGCATCAGCACGCCGATGACCGAGCCGCGGTCGCGCGCCTTCGCGCCGAGCAGCCCGATCAGCGCGGCCGCGGCCAGCGCGCCGACGACCGAGCCGCCCGCGACACTGAGGCCGAGCAGCAGCGCGCCCGCCGCCCCCGCGAACGACAGCTCGCTGATGCCGTGCACGGCGAACGGGAGGTCGCGCATGATGACGAACGTCCCGGCGAGCCCGCCGACGAGCCCGAGCACGGCGCCCGCGATGAGCGAGTTGCGGACGAGCCCGAGCAGCGCCCCGTAGTCCTCGAAGTTGAAGATCTCGTGCCAGATCTCGTGCCAGCTCACGCCGCCTCACCCAGCTCCAGCACCCGGTCGGCGAACGGCGCGACGGGCTCGACCTCGTGCGTGACGAACACGACCGCCGTGCCGTGCTCGCGCCGCCGCCGCTCGACCAGCTCGGCGACGATCCGCTGGTGCTCGGCGTCCAGCGACGCGAGGGGCTCGTCGCACAGCAGGATGCGCGGGCCGGTCGCCAGCGCCTGCGCGATCCGGACCCGCTGCAGCTCGCCGCCCGACAGCAGGTCGAGCGGGACGTCCGCGTAGGCCGCGGCGCCCACGTCGCGCAGGGCGTCCTCGACCCGGCGGCGCGTCTCCCGGGGGCGGCGCCGGGGCCCCCACGTGTGCCCGTCGATGCCGAACCGCACCAGGTCGCGGGCCCGCAGCGGGGTGTGCGGCGGGACGGCCCGGTGCTGCGGGACGTAGCCGACGAGGTCGCTGCCCCGGCGCGGCGGGCGGCCCCGCACGGTGACCGTCCCCGCCGTCAGCCGCTGCAGCCCGAGCAGCACCCGCAGCAGGCTGGTCTTGCCCGACCCGTTGTGCCCGAGGACGACGAGGAACTCGCCCTCCGCCACGTCGAGGTCCAGTCCCTTCCACACCGTCCGCTCCCCGTAGGAGAGGGCGGCGCCGCGCATGGCGATCACGACAGCGCCTTCCCCAGCGCGGCGATGTTGCCGTCCATCCAGGTGATGTAGTCGGTGCCCTCGGGCAGCGTCTCGGTGACCGGCACGACGGGCACGCCGCTCTCCTCGGTGGTCTTCTCGACCTGCTCGGTCTGCGGCCCGCTGGTCTGGGAGTTGTAGACGAGCGCCTTCACCTTCTTGCCGGTGAGCAGCGCGAGGATGTCGCGCATGGCGCGGGGCGGGACGTCGCCCTCCTCCTCGACCGCCTCGCTGAACTCCTCGGGCGTCCGGTTCTCCAGCCCGGCCGCCTCCAGCAGGTAGACGGGGACGGGCTCGGTGATGGCGACGCCGTCGCCCGCGTGCGCGGCCTTGAGCGCGGCCACCTTCTCTTCGAGCGTCTTCAGCTTGGCCTTGAAGGCGCC
The DNA here is from genome assembly GCF_043197915.1 of Actinomadura geliboluensis. Taxonomy (NCBI): domain Bacteria; kingdom Bacillati; phylum Actinomycetota; class Actinomycetes; order Streptosporangiales; family Thermomonosporaceae; genus Actinomadura; species Actinomadura geliboluensis. The sequence continues at coordinate 705,597 of NZ_JBICUA010000003.1, forward strand.
GGCGTTCGCGGTGTACGTCTTCGCGCCGTCCGGGTCGGCCTTGGCGAGCGCGGCGGAGAGCCGGTCGGCGAGCCGGCCGACGGACGGCAGGTCGTACCAGACGTGCTCGTTCAGCTCCTCGCCCGCCGGCGCGGTCCGCCCGGAGACCTCCACGGCGTTGAGCACGGTGGCCTTGGACGCCGCGCCCTTGAGCAGCGTGTCCATGAAGTCGTCGTAGCCGCCGCCGTTCTCGATGACGACCCCGGCCTTGGACAGGGCGAGCCGGGTGCGCGTCCCGGCCTCGAACGAGTGCGGGTCCTGCGCGGGGTCGGTGATGAACGACGTCACCGACACCTTGTCGCCGCCGATCTGCCGGGCGATGTCGCCGTAGACGTTCGTCGAGGCCACGACGGGCACCGCGGCGTCCTTCTCCTCGGTCGCCCCGGCGTCCGGCGACGATCCGCAGCCGGCCGCCAGCAGCGCCGAGACGGTGAGGAGGGCGCCCGCCCCGGTGACGCGGGCACGCAGGAGAGAGGTCATGAGAGGCTCCCGAGAATGAAAACGGTTTTCAGTGCAACTTAGCATGATCTGCCGCGTTCGCCGGACCGCACGATGGTCCGGCCGAGCCTGTGAACGAGATGGGGGAATGGCAACGTCACCTGCGTCGAGCAGGTGACGGCATGAGCGGAGACCCCGGCGTGAGCGCGGGTGACATCGTCCCGGCTGGCGGGAGTGGGGCAGGGTTCGCGGATCTCGCCGCCGAGTACGGCGCGGCGGTCGCGTTCGACCTGCTCTTGCGGCGCTACATCGGGCCGCGTCCCGCGCTGGGCGAGGAGGGCGGCCCCGTCGCCTTCCGGAGGGGCCGCTTCAGGTCCGGCACCGCCGCCGCGGCGTCCGCTGCGGCGGTGCCGGTCGTGCGTTCGGTCAGAGCTGTCTGCCGGACACGGCCGGCAGGTAGTCGTAGGGACCCGTGTACTTCGCCCAGACGCGGTGCTGGTAGAAGGGGTGCCGCTTTGCGGGCGCGGTGGAGGCCGGTTGTATGCGCGGCCTCGGTTCAGGCTTTGTCTTGTCCGACGGTGTGTCGCTTCGCGGAGCCTGTGCCGCGGGATCGTCCGGCTTCTGTGCGGGGCGGCCGGGTGGAGCGGCCTTGTCCGCCGGGATGTGTCCGGGGGCGGTGAGCGGGGGATTCTTGGGTGAATTAGGAACTGTGTCGGATGGTGGCGGAATTTGGGGGGTCCGCCCCTTATCTGGCGGCTGATCCGCGCGCTTCTCCGCGCTCATCCGGTCGATCTTCTCGACCAGCTCCCGCACCGAGGCCGGGAACTCCTTGTAGGCCGGGGCGCCCGGCCGGACCGCGCCGGCGAACTGCCCCTTGCGCCGCTTGCCGATCTTGTCGATGCGGACCCGCGCGCCGGAGTGCGGCGCGTGCAGGAACCTGCCGCGTCCGACGAAGAGGCCGACATGGCTGCGGCCGTGGAAGAAGACGAGGTCGCCCGGCTCGAGGTCGCCGTACTTCACCTTGCGGTCGACCTGGCGGTACTGGGCGTAGGTGACGCGCGGGATCTTCACGCCCGCCTTGCGCCACGCCGCCATCGCGAGGCCGGAGCAGTCATAGCCGCCGGGCCCGTCGGCGCCCCACCGGTAGGGCTTGCCGATCTGCTTGCGGGCGAACCGGAGCGCCTTCCCGGCCTTGGACCGCTGGGACGCCACGCGCGTCCGGTACCGGTCGTACGCCTTCACCTTCGCCAGCGTGGCGGAGTCCAGGTGCAGGCTCCGCAGCACCGCCGGGTTGATCGCCGCCGGCGCGGGCGCGCTCAGCGGTACCGCCAGCGCGGCTCCGGTCACCGTCGCGACGACGGCCGCCCGGAGCGTCCCCCGTTTTCGGCCGGCCGCCGGCCGGGTGCCGCCGGTATGGCCGCCGAATGCTCCGCTTCCGGCCGCGTCATGATGTGAATGGCGTGCGATGGACATCGCTGTTCTCTCCGTTCCCCATTGCCGGGTATCGCGTCGGCAGGTGATCACCATCCTGCCGAGAGTTCGGGTACCCGTTGATCGCCGGGGAATTGAGCGAACCGGCCGATTTTACATGATCATGGTGCGGAATTAGCTGCGTTCTTCAGTGTCTTTGATCAAGCGGTCAGATGGGCGAGCGAGGTCAGCGGAACGGGCAGCCAGGCCGGCCGGTTCCGCGCCTCATAGCGCACCTCGTAGACGGCCTTCTCGAATTCGAACGCGTGCATCAGCACCGAATGCGCGGCCGGGTCGGCGCCGCCCGCCGCCGCGTAGCCGCGGCAGAACGCGGCGCGGTTGCGCGCCGCCCACGCGTGCGCCCGGGTCTCCAGGTGCGGCCCCGACTCGGTCGGCACCGTGCCGGCCTTGGTGATGAGGAACCGCGCCGCGTACTCGAACGAGCGCAGCATCCCGGCGACGTCGCGCAGCGGGTGCGCGAGGGCCCGCCGCTCGCTCTGCGTGCGGGCCGGCTCGCCCTCGAAGTCCAGCAGCGCCCAGCCCGACTCGGTGCGCAGCACCTGGCCGAGGTGGTAGTCGCCGTGCACGCGCTGGACGGCCAGCGGCGCCGCCCGCGCGGCCAGGTCCAGGAACGCCCCGGTGAGCGCCTTGGCGTGCGGCGCGAGGCCGGGCACCGCCCGGCAGGTGGCGGTCAGCTCGGCGTTCATCCGGGCGGCCAACGCGCGCACCTCGGCGGCCGGGACGGTCGTCACGCCGAACGCGTCGGCGAGCGCCCGGTGCACCTGCGCCGTGGCCGCGCCGAGCCGCTCGGCCTCGGCCGCGAAGTCGCCGCCCGCGACGGCGGCGTCCAGCTCCGCCCACTCATCGCCGGACGGCAGCGGGTAGGCGAACCAGTCGCGGACGCTCGCGATCGCCAGGCTCCAGCCGTCCGCGCCGGTGTGCAGGTAGTCCGACAGCAGCGCGAGCGTGACCGGCTCCTCGCCGGCCTCGCCGGCGTCCAGTTCGATCCAGCCGTGCACCGCCGGGACGTGCGCGCAGCCCTGGCGGGTGAGCGCGAGGTTGACCTCCAGGTCGAGGTTCACGCCCTGGCTGAGCCGGCGGAACAGCTTGCAGATGTAGGCGTCCCCGAACAGCAGCGAGGTGTTGCTCTGCTCGGCGGTGATGGGCAGGCTCGCCAGGTCCGTCCGGATGCGGGCGCCGCCGGCGTGGTGGAAGCGCAGCGGCCCGATCGACGCCCCGTCCGCCAGCGCGGCCAGCAGCGTCCGGGTCAGGTCCGGGTCGTGGGCGGCGTCGTACGTGCGCGCCCTCGTGCCGCCTGCGCCGCCCGCGCCGCCCGCGTCCCGCCCGATCTCCACGTGGCGGAGCCGGTCGGGGAGTTCGCGGCGGACGCCGAGGAGGAGCTGGTAGTGGTCGGTGGTGCCGTTCTGGCGGACGTCGAGGACGAGGTGGTGCAGGGCGGGGTCGCCGGTGCGCAGTTCGGTGGCGGTGCCGATGGACAGCTCGTCGATGGGGCCGTCCTTGCCGCCGAACCAGCGCTGCCGGGGCAGCCACTCCGCGAGGTCCCGGGTCAGCTCCGCTCGGGGTGGCAGCATGTCAGACGGTCCTTCCCGCGCCCACGATCCGGTCCCGGCCGGCGTCGTCCGGTGGGAGCAGCTGGAACCAGTAGAAGCCGTGCCCCGGGAGCGTCAGCAGGTACGGGAGCTCCCCGATGGCGGGGAACTGGACGCCGCCCATGCACTCGACGGGGGAGTAGCCCTCGAAGCGCCGCATGTCCAGTTCGACCGGCTGCGGGAAGCGGGACAGGTTGCTGACGCACAGGACGGTGTCCATCTCGCCCCACGGGCTCTCGTCCTCGGTGATCTCGCGGGTGAAGGCGAGGACGGAGGGGTTGGAGGCGGAGAGTTCGACGTAGGAGCCGACGCCGAAGACGGGGTGGCGCTGCCGGATCTCGATCATTTTGCGGGTCCAGTGCAGCAGTGAGCCGGGGTTGTTGGCCTGTGCTTCGACGTTGACGGCCTGGTAGCCGTAGATGGGGTCCATGATGACGGGCAGGTAGAGGCGGGCGGGGTCGCAGTGGGAGAAGCCGGCGTTGCGGTCGGGGGTCCATTGCATGGGGGTGCGGACGGCGTCGCGGTCGCCGAGCCAGATGTTGTCGCCCATGCCGATCTCGTCGCCGTAGTACAGGACGGGGGAGCCGGGGAGGGAGAGCAGGAGGGCGGTGAAGAGTTCGAGTTGGTTGCGGTCGTTGTCCAGGAGGGGGGCCAGGCGGCGGCGGATGCCGATGTTGGCTTTCATGCGGGGGTCTTTGGCGTATTCGGTGTACATGTAGTCGCGTTCTTCGTCGGTGACCATCTCCAGGGTGAGTTCGTCGTGGTTGCGCAGGAAGATTCCCCATTGGCAGGATTCGGGGATCTTGGGGGTCTGGGCCATGATCTCGGAGATGGGGTAGCGCTGTTCGCGGCGGACGGCCATGAAGATGCGGGGCATGACGGGGAAGTGGAAGGCCATGTGGCATTCGTCGCCGCCGGCGGCGGGGTCGCCGAAGTACTCCACGACGTCGGCGGGCCATTGGTTGGCTTCGGCGAGCAGGACGCGGTCGGGGTAGAGGCGGTCGACTTCGGCGCGGACGCGTTTGAGGTAGGCGTGGGTTTCGGGGAGGTTCTCGCAGTTGGTGCCCTCGCGGGCGTACAGGTAGGGGACGGCGTCCAGGCGGAAGCCGTCGATGCCCAGGTCGAGCCAGAAGCGCAGGTTCTCCAGCATGGCGTCCTGGACGTCGGGGTTGTCGTAGTTGAGGTCGGGCTGGTGGGAGAAGAAGCGGTGCCAGTAGTACTGGCCGCGGACGGGGTCGTAGGTCCAGTTGGAGGACTCGGTGTCGACGAAGATGATGCGGGCGTCGGGGTAGCCGGTGTCGTCGTCGGCCCACATGTAGAAGTCCCCGAAGGGTCCGTCGGGGTCGGTGCGGGACGCCTGGAACCAGGGGTGCTGGTCGGAGGTGTGGTTCATCACCAGGTCCGCGATCACCCGGATACCGCGCGCATGGGCCTGCTCGATGAGCTCGACGAAATCGCCGAGTTCTCCGAAGTCCGGCAGGATGCTGGTGTAGTTCGCGATGTCGTAGCCGCCGTCCTTGAGCGGTGACTGGTAGATGGGCAGCAGCCACAGGCAGTCGATGCCGAGCCATTGCAGATGGTCGAGTTTGGAGATCAGGCCGCGCAGATCGCCGTAGCCGTCATTGTTGGAATCGGCGAATCCCCGCACCGACACCTCGTAGAACACCGCCGTCTTGAACCAGTGGGGCGTGCGCGGCGTGCTCTCGTCGAACGGGTCGGGGACCGCCCCCGCGGCTGGCGCCGATCCCCCCGCGATCCCGCCGGCCGGCCGGGCGCGGCCGGCCTCTCCGGCGGTGCGCGGACCGCCGCCCGCGCCGGGTCCCGTGTCCACCTCTGGGGCGGTGACCTGGTCGGACGTGCTGCGGGCGGAATCGTTCGGCTGGCCGTGCATGGGTCACCCCGGGTGTGTTGGAGACATCTAGATCAGCAATGCCCGCCACCGGCGCGGGGGACGTTCAGGACAGGCAACCATCCGTAAAAGATTCCGTACGGAGCGTGACCGATGCGGCGGTTTCGGTTGCCCGCCGGCCCGTCCGCCGGACGCGCGGAGGCACCGTTCGGGGCGGATCGCCCGGCTGTCGAACACTTGCCGCGCGACGGTTGTGTCATGTCCGTGTTTTTAGGTTCGTCGCTTTTTCTGTCGCAGGCCCCGGGTAGGTCGTTTCCAAGCTCAGAACCCGCCCCCACCGGCGGGTTCTGATCCGTTCGGACGGTTTTCCGTCCAAAGCGATCGGAGGGACAGTGGAGCGCTGGGAGAAGTCGCCATCGGTCGTACCGACACGCGATTCGCTCGTGGCGCGGCTGCGCGTTCGCTTCGCCGACATCCCGGCTGAGAACGTGCGCCGCTGCGTCGACGACCTGTGGTGCTGCTGCACCCATCTCGGGGTGCGGCCCGAGGAAGGGACCATCGAACGCCTCGCCGCGTCCCGGCTGACCGGTGTCGTGCGGGGCGGCCGGCCGCCCTATCCGGACGGCCGGACGGTGTCCAGACCGCCCGGCTCCTCCCTGACCGCCCCGCACCGGCCCGCGCCCGCGGCCGCCAGAACCCCGATCGGGATGTGACGCATGAAGGACACGACCGTGCCGGGCCTGGGCATCGACACCCGGCGAGGGTTCATCGTGCTCAGCCTGCCCGCGCAGATCAGCTGGCAGAACTACGCGGGCGTCCGGGAGGGGGTGAGCAGGGCCCTGTCCATGGCCGCCGGCGGCCGGGCGCACGGGCGGCGGCGTACGGGGGTCGTCGTCGACTTCGGCGACACCGTGCTGCTGGACGCGGCCGGGCTGGTCCTGCTGGCCCGCGCCGAGACGCGCGCGCAGCTGCTCGGCTGCCCGCTGCGGGCCGTGGTGCCCGCCCTGTCCGCGCACGTGCGGCGGGCGCTGCACCTCACCGGGCTGGCGCAGCTCGTCCCGGTGTTCCCGGACGTCGCGTCGGCGACCGGCGCGCCCGTCCCGCCCGCGCCGGCGGGCGACGTCGACACCACGCACGTGCTCGACGCCATCCGCGCGCTGCATCCGGGGGACGCCGGGCTGACGCCGACGCCGCCCGCGCCGTCCGAGCTGATGATCACCACGACGGAGGCCGGGGACGGCGACCACACGGTCGTCCACCTGTCCGGCGTGCTGGACGAGGTGACGGTGCCCCGGCTCGGGGAGACGCTGACGACGCTGGTCGAGGGCAACCTGCGGCACCTCATGGTGCGGATGCACGAGCGTCTCGGCATCCGCTGCGACCCGCTGCCGATCCTGCTCGGCATCCGCTGGCGCGTCGCCGCCGAGGGCGGCTGCCTGGCGCTGCCCGCGCTGCCGGCCCGGCTCCGCGAGATCATCGACCGGGAGGGGCTCGGCTCGGTGTTCACCGGCTGCCGCTCCATCGAGGACCGCCTGCTCGGCGGCGCCGGGCCGGCCTGACGGCTCAGCTGCCGCCCGTCCGGCGCCGGCTCCGGGACGGCCGGGACGATTCGGGCCGCGGCGAACTCCGGCGCGACCTCGCGGTCGTCCCGTCCGCCCCGGCCATGCTCCCGTCCGACCGGCTCCCACTGGCCCGCACACGTCCGCCGTTCCGCTGGAACGTCAGGATGTGTGCGGGCTTCTCGCGCGGGTCGAGCCGCACGTAGTTGGATTTGGTCCAGGTGTAGGTGGCGCCGTCGAGTTGGTCGGTGACGGTGTGGGTGTGGTGGGGGTCGTCGGGGAGGCCGAGGGCGGGCAGGTCGAGGTGGACGGTGGCTTCGCGGGGTTGGTGGGGGTTGAGGTTGACGATGGTGAGGATGACGTCGTCGAGGTGGCGTTTGGAGAAGGCGAGGAGTTCGGGTTGGTCGATGTGGTGGAAGTGGAGGTTGCGGAGTTGCTGGAGGGCGGGGTGGGTGTTGCGGAGGGTGTTGAGGCGGGTGATGAGGGGGGCGATGGTGGTGGCGGTGCGGTCGGCGGCTTCCCAGTCGCGGGGGCGGTACTGGTATTTCTCCGAATCGCGGTATTCCTCGCTGCCGGGGCGGACGGGGGTGTTCTCGCAGAGTTCGTAGCCGGCGTAGATGCCCCAGGTGGGGGACAGCAGGGCGGCGAGGACGGCGCGGATTTCGAAGGCGGGGCGGCCGCCGTGCTGGAGGTATTCGTTGAGGATGTCGGGGGTGTTGGTGAACAGGTTGGGGCGCATGTAGGCGGCGGCGGGGCCGGTGAGTTCTTGGAGGTAGGCGGTGAGTTCGTCGGCGGCGTTGCGCCAGGTGAAGTAGGTGTAGGACTGGTGGAACCCGATTTTGGCGAGGGTGTGCATCATGGCGGGGCGGGTGAAGGCTTCGGCGAGGAACAGCACGTCGGGGTCGGTGGTGTGGATGTCGGCCAGGAGCCGTTCCCAGAACGCGGCGGGTTTGGTGTGGGGGTTGTCGACGCGGAAGATGCGGACGCCGTGGTCCATCCAGTGGTGCAGGACGCGTTTGACTTCGGTGTAGAGGCCGTCGGGGTCGGTGTCGAAGTCCAGGGGGTAGATGTCCTGGTATTTCTTGGGCGGGTTCTCGGCGTAGGCGATGGTGCCGTCGGCGCGGTGGGTGAACCATTCGGGGTGCTGGCGGACCCAGGGGTGGTCGGGGGAGCACTGCAGCGCCAGGTCGAGGGCGACTTCGAGGCCGTGGTCGCCGGCGTAGGCGACGAAGGCGTCGAAGTCGGCCAGTGTTCCCAGGTCGGGGTGGACGGCGTCGTGGCCGCCGTCGGGTGACCCGATCGCCCAGGGGGAGCCGGGGTCGTAGGGGCCGGCGTCCAGGGTGTTGTTGGGGCCTTTGCGGAATGTGGTCCCGATCGGGTGGATCGGTGGGAGGTAGACGACGTCGAAGCCCATGTCGGCGATCGCGGGGAGCCGTTTCATCGCGGTGCGGAACGTCCCGGAGGTCGGGCCGCGGCGTCCCATCGGGTCGAAGGTCGCGCCTTCGGAGCGGGGGAAGAACTCGTACCAGGCTCCGTAGAGGGCGCGTTGGCGGTGGACGACCAGGGGGTACCAGTCCGACACCGTCAACAGATCCCGCAGCGGGTGGCGCCGCACCACGTCCAGCACGGTCGGTTCCCCCGCGGCGGCGAGACGTTCGAGCGCGTCCACGTCCTCGTCCACCAGCAGGCGCGTGAGCCGGGTCAGGACGCGCCTGTCCTTAGCGGGGACCTCGCGCGCGGCGCGGGTGAACAGCGCCGCGCCCTCGGTGAGCATGAGCTCGACGTCCTGGCCGCGGGGCACCTTGATCTGCGCGTCGTGCCACCAGTGCGCGATCGGGTCGCCCCACGCCTCCACCCGGAACGACCACGACCCCAGCTCCGTCGGCGTCACCAGCGCCGACCACCGGTCCAGCCCCGCGCCGACCTCGGCCATCCGCTCACCGGGCAGCTCCTCGCCGTCCGGCGTGCGCAGCACCACCGCCGCGCCCAGCCGCTCGTGCCCCTCCCGGAACACCGTCGCCGACACCTCGACCGTCTCGCCAACCACGGCCTTCGCCGGCCACCGGCCGCAGCCCACCACCGGCGACACGTCCAGAATCGGAATGCGCCCGAGTTCGGCCTCCAGCTTCACCTGCATGTGCCCGCTCCCGCTCTCGGCGCCGTCCCTCCGGCGCCGGTCGCAGACATCCATGCCCCGTCCGCAACCTCCGGCCATCCCCGGCGCGACAAGATCATGCAAAGAACTGCCGTGCCGGGGGGAGCGGGCCGCGCGCGGCCCGGCCGGGACGTCAGCCGGCGGCGCGGATGACCGAGGCGACGCCGGCGCCGGTGGTGACGAGCCGCCGGTACTCCGGCTGCCGCAACTCCCCGCCCATGAACGGGTACGGGTTGCGGTGCACGGCCGGGCTCGGCTCCTCGCTGAGCGCGGCGAAGTGGATCTCGCGGGCGCCGGTCGCCGCGACGACCCGCGCGACGTTGCGGTCCGTGACGCCGCCGCCCGGCATCACGATGATGCGGTCGCCGGCGCGCTCGACCAGCTCGGCGATGAGCGGCGCGCCCTCCAGCACGCTCACGTCCTGCCCGGAGGTGAGGACGCGGGCGACGCCCAGGTCGATGAGCTCCTCCAGCGCGGCGAACGGGTCGGCGGCCATGTCGAACGCGCGGTGGAAGGTGACGGGCAGGCCGCCCGCCGCCGCGATGAGCCGCTCCGCCACCGGCCGGTCGATCCTCCCCTCCGGGGTCAGCGCGCCGATCACGATGCCGTCCGCGCCGGCCTCCCGGACGAGGGCCGTGTCGTGCTCCATCGCCGCGACCTCGTGCTCGTCGAAGATGAAGTCGCCGCCGCGCGGGCGGATGATGACGTGCACCTTGATCGACGACACGGCCGCGAGCGCGGCGCGGACCGTGCCCAGGGTCGGGGTGAGCCCTCCCTCGAACAGCGCCGCGCACAGCTCGACGCGGTGCGCGCCCGCCTGCTCGGCGGCGATGGCGCCGGCGACGCTGTCGATGCAGATCTCGTAGGTGAGGCTCACGAACGTCCTTCCCCGGTGGTGCGGATTTCGGTGGTGCGGATCTCGCCGACCGGGCGCCCGCCGCCGAGGACCGGGACGGCGCCGAGCGGGTCGGCCGGGCTGGTGTCGGCACCGAGCGCGGCGAGCGCGCGCAGCGCGATGGCGGTGGTGGCGCGGGGGCTGCCGTCGATGACCTTCACCGCGACGGCGCGGCCGTCGGCGGTCGCGGCGATGAACACGCCCTCGGCGCCGCCCTTGGCGACGGTGCCGGGCAGCGCCCGCATGAACTCGGTGTTGGCGTGCCCCGTCCCGCCGACGTACTCGGGGTGGGCGCGCATCGCGTCCGCGACCGGGCGGGAGCCTTCGGACAGCACGAGCGAGCGCGCGGCGCGGGCCAGGCCGGCCAGGGTCAGCCCGAACAGCGGCGCGCCGCAGCCGTCGATCGCGACGGGCGCCGGCTCCTCGCCGGACGCGTCCGCCATGGCCTGCCGCACCATCAGCTGCAGCGGGTGCGACGGGTCGAGGTAGGCGTCGACCGGCCAGCCGTTCGCGGCGCACGCGGCGAGCATGGCGGCGTGCTTGCCGGAGCAGTTCATCCGCACCCGCGACTCGCCCTCGCCGGCCCGGATGAGCGCCGCCTTCGCCGGCTCGTCCTCCGGCCAGGACGGCGGGCACCGCAGGGCGTCCACGCCGAGGCCGGCGTCCGCGAGCATCGCCTCGACCGTCTTGACGTGGAAGTCCTCGCCGGTGTGGCTGCCCGCCGCGATCGCGAGGCGCTCCCCGGCGAGGGGTGCGCCGGCCCGCAGGCAGGCGAGCGCCTGGAACGGCTTCGTGGTGGAGCGCGGCAGGACGGTCTCGTCCGGGACGCCGCGCGCGTAGGCGAGCGAGCCGTCGGGGGCGAGCCCCGCGACGCTGCCGTAGTGGCGGCTCTCCACGAAGCCGTTCCGGACGACCTCGGCCAGCACTTCGTACATGACTTCCTTCGTTACGGTTGCGCCGCCGGGACGGTCTCCCGGACGGGGGCCCGGCCGGCGCGGGACGGGCGGTGGCGCTGCCGCGCCTCCAGCGTCCGCGCGAGCTTGGCCAGCGACGCGTTGATCACCAGGTAGATCAGCGCGATCACCAGGTAGGTCTGGATGAGCAGGTGGTTGTAGTTCGCGAGGACCTTGCCGCTGTAGAGCAGTTCGGCGTAGCTGACGACGTACCCGAGCGAGGTGTCCTTCAGCAGCCCGGCGGACTGGCTGACCAGCGACGGCAGCACCCGCCGCGCCGCCTGCGGCAGCACGATCAGCCGCATCGCCCGGCCGCGGGTCAGGCCGAGCGCGAGGCCCGCCTCCAGCTGGCCGCGCTCCACCGACCGGATCCCGGCCCGGAAGATCTCCGCGAACGCGGCGGCGTTGGACACCGACAGCGGCACGACGAGCTTCCAGAACAGCGGCAGGTCGACGCCGTACTTCGGCAGCGCGAACAGCACGATGTAGACCAGCAGCAGCGCCGGGATCGTCCGCACGATCTCGACGTAGGCGGCGGACGGGACGCGCAGCCACCGCGACGGCGAGACCCGGCCGAGCGCGAGCAGGATGCCCGCCGCCATGGCCAGCGCGATCGACACGGCCGCCGCGTACAGGGTGGAGCGCAGTCCCTCGAGGAGGTACCGCCACATGACCCATGTCCCGTACGGGCGCCACCGGTCGGCGGCGAGCTGGCCGTTGTCGGCGAACTGCCGCAGCGCGAGCGCGACCAGGACGGCGCCGCCCAGCAGCGTCAGCGCGGTGGTGATCCGGATGCGGCGGCGGGCGCGCGGCCCCGGCTCGTCGAACAGCAGCCGCGCGGAGTTCCCGGTGTCCGCGGTCTTCTTCATCGCAGGATCGCCAGCTTCCGTTCGAGGCCGCCGGTGACCAGCCCGAAGACCCCCGACAGCGCCATGTAGCCCAGGCCCGCCGTCACGAAGATCCAGATCGGCTGCGCCTCGGCGAGGTTCACCCGGTTCGCGGCCGCGGTCAGCTCCACCACGCCGACCGCCGCCGCGAGCGCGGTGTTCATCAGCGTCATGATCGCGATGTTGCCGAGCGGCTGGACGACCGTCCGCAGCGCCTGCGGGAGGACGACCAGCCGCAGCGACTGCACGAACGTCAGCCCGAGCGCGCGGGCGGCCTCGCCCTGCCCGGCCGGCACCGCGTTGATCCCGGACCGGATCGCCTCGGCCATGTACGCCCCCTGGTAGAGGGCGATGACGACGACCGAGGTGGTGAACAGCCCGGCGATCACCCCGATCTCGGGGAGCCCGAACACGGCGATGACCAGCCAGACCAGCAGCGGGATGTTCTGCAGGAGCTCGACGTAGGCCATCCCCGCGGCGCGGAGCACCCGCACCGGGCTCACCCGCATCGCGGCGACGAGGACGCCGGCGGCGAGCGCGCCGGCGAGCGCCAGCAGCGTCAGCTCGACGGTCAGCAGCAGCCCGTCGCCGAACTCCCCGAGGTGGTCGGTGATGACGTCCATGGGAGGAGGGGTTACTCCGAGCCCGGCGCGGAGCCGATCGCGGGCGGCTGCGGGGCGTCACCCTGGACGACCGTCCCGATCGAGTTCTTCCAGACCTTCGCCCACAGCCCGGACTCCTGGATCTTCTTGAGCCAGTCGTTGACGAACTGCTTCATCTGGGCGTCGCCGTGCTTGAGGCCGATGCCGTACGGGTCCTCGGTGAACGGCTCGCCCTGGATCTGGACGCTCGGGTCCTGCTTCGCGGTGGCGAGCAGCACGGCCTGGTCCTGGACGTAGGCGTCGCCGCGGCCCTGCTTGAGCGCCTGGACGCACTCGGGGTCGCTGCCGAACGTGACGATCTTCGCGTCCGGGGCGGCCTTCTTGATCGCCGGGATCGCCGGGGTGTTGGCGCCCGCGATGACCGTCTTGCCCTTCAGGTCGGCCGGGGTCTTGATGCCCGTCTCGTCCTTCTTGGTGGCGATGACGAGGCCGGAGCTGTAGTACGGCCCGGCGAACGCGACCTGCTTCGCGCGCTCCGGCGTGATGCTGTAGGTCTGGAAGACCACGTCCACGGTGCCGTTGGACAGCAGCGCCTCGCGCGTCTCCGACGCCGAGTTGACGATCTTCACGTTGGGCTTGCCGATGATGTACTTGGCGAGCAGCCGGCCGAAGTCGGCGTCCAGCCCCTCGACCTTCTTGGTCGCCGGGTTCTGCTGGGACAGCAGCGGCGCGTCCAGCGAGCCGCCCACGACCAGCTCCCCGCGCTGCTTGATCTTCTCCATGGTGGAGCCGGCCGGGATGTCGGCGGCGACCGGGGCGGAGGCGAGCAGGTCGTCGGTCTTGCCGCCGCCGGCGCCGGGCACGGCCGAGTCGGAGTCGCCGCCGGAGCAGGCCGCGAGGCCCGTCAGCGACAGCGCGGCGACCGCGGCCACCGCCGCCCGCCGCAGCCCCGCAGAGGAACGCACCATGATCATCAACCTTTCTCGGGTGGCGCGCCATGGGCGGCGCGCCGGGGGTGCCACTAGTGGCTGAGGACCTTGGCCAGGAAGTCCCGGGCCCGGTCGGTGGCGGGGGAGTCGAAGAAGGCGGCCGGGGTGCCGGACTCGACGACCTCGCCGTCCGCCATGAACACGACGCGGTCGGCGACCTTGCGCGCGAACCCCATCTCGTGGGTGACGACGACCATCGTCATGCCGTCGCGGGCGAGGCCCGTCATCACGTCGAGGACCTCGCCGACCATCTCGGGGTCGAGCGCGGAGGTCGGCTCGTCGAACAGCATCGCCTTCGGCCGCATCGCGAGCGCGCGGGCGATCGCGGCGCGCTGCTGCTGGCCGCCGGACAGCTGCGCGGGCAGCTTGTCCGCCTGCTCGCCGATGCCGACCCGGTCGAGCAGTTCGCGGCCGCGCCGCTCGGCCTCGGCGCGCGACAGCCCGCGCACCCGCGTGGGCGCGAGCGTCATGTTCTGCAGGACGGTCTTGTGCTGGAACAGGTTGAACGACTGGAACACCATGCCGACGTCCGCGCGCAGGCGGGCGAGGGCGCGCCCCTCGGCGGGCAGCTCCTCGCCGTCGATGCGGATCACGCCCTCGTCCGGCGTCTCCAGCCGGTTCAGGCACCGGCAGAGCGTGGACTTGCCCGACCCGGACGGGCCGATCACCACGACCACCTCGCCGCGCGCGACGTCGAGATCGACGTCGCGCAGCGCGGTGTGGCCGCCGAAGCGCTTGCTGAGCCCGCGCACCTCGATCATTCGGTCACCTACGATCCAACTTCCTTCGATATCGAAGCCAAGCGCGACGATAGATGTAAAAATCGACGTAAGTCAACACGTTGCTGTACCAAGTTCGCGCATGCTATCTATCTGGGGTGCGTAACAGAGGGGACGACGGACCGGCGGCGCTCGTGCGGCTGGTGGCGACCGGCCGGGCGGAGTCGCGGGCCGAGCTCGCCCGGCTGTCCGGGCTCGCCGCCTCCAGCGTCTCGCTGCGGGTCGAGCAGCTCATCGCGGCCGGCCTGTTCGCCGAGGAGGGCGCCGGGGCCTCGCGCGGGGGCCGGCGGCCCCGCCGCCTCCGGCTGGCCCGGGAGGCGGGCGTCCTGCTCGTCGCCGACCTCGGCGCGCACCACGCCCGGCTCGCCGCCGCCGACCTCGCCGGGACGCCGCTCGCGGTGTCCGACCTGCGCTGCGACATCGCCGCCGGGCCCGAGGCCACACTGACCCTGGTGGTGCGGAGCCTGCGCGCGCTGGCCCGCGAGCACGGGCTGGCGGACGTCCCGGTCCGCGGCATCGGCATCGGGCTGCCCGGCCCCGTCGACCCCGCGACCGGCCAGGTCGTCTCGCCGTCCCGGATGCCCGGCTGGAACGACTTCCCCGTCCGCGACCACGTCGCCGGGCAGACCGGGGTGCCCGTCCTGGTCGAGAACGACGCCAACCTCATGGCGGTCGGCGAGCACCGCCGGTCCTGGCCGTCCCTCGACAACCTCATGGTCATCAAGCTGGGCAGCGGCATCGGCTGCGGCGTCATCGTGGACGGCCGGCTGCACCGGGGCCGCGGCGCCGCGGGCGACATCAGCCACGTGCGGATCCTGTCGGAGGCGACGGTCGACTGCTCCTGCGGTCACCCCGACTGCCTGGAGGCCCACGCCAGCGGCGCGGCGCTCGCCGCGGCCCTCACCGCGCAGGGCATCGCCGTCGAGCACCCGTCGGAGATCGTGGACCTCGTCGCCGACGGCGTCCCGCAGGCGACCAGCGCCGTCCGCACCGCCGGCCGGCTCATCGGCGACGTGCTGACGGCGCTCGTGAACTTCTTCAACCCCGACGCGCTCGTCATCGGCGGCAGCCTGTCGAACGCCGAACCCCTCGTCGCCACCATCCGGGGCGTCATCTACGAGCGCTGCCTGCCGCTCGCCACCCGCAACCTGGAGATCGCCACCTCGCGCGCCGGCCGCGACGCCAGCGTCCTCGGCGCGGGCCGCCTCCTGCTCGGCACCGCCGACACCTGGATCGACCGCGTCCTCGAGCGCTAGCGGCGGCCGGTGAGGCCGGCCGGCGGGGCGGCTAGCGGTGCGCGGCGAGCGCCTCCCGCGCGGTCGCCACGTCCGGCGCGATCGCGACGCGGCGCTGCAGCCCGGCCACGTCCGACACCCGGCGGACGAGCCCGCGCGCCGGCAGCACCACCCACATGGGGACGCCCAGCTCACTCGCCCGCATCTGCGAGCGGGTGATGACGTTGAGCCCGTTGGAGTCGCAGAACGTGCAGCCGCTGAGATCGATGATGAGGGCGGGCGTCCCGGAGTCGAGGAGCCGCACGGCCTGCTCGAGGATCGCCTCGCCGTTGCTCAGGTCGACCTCGTCCGGGAACGTCAGCGTCCCGCAGGTGTCCGTGATCTCCACACGTGCCACTCCGAGCTCCATGGTCCGCCCCAAATCGGTTTCCTCACCTGGATGACAACGGGGGGTACTTCACTGCGACTGTAAGCCCCGATCCTGGACGGAACCTGAAAGAAAGGTTCAAGTCTAGGACCTCCCTCGCCCATATCGGCGGCGAACTCGTTCACTTGAGATTCGTCCTGGTTTGTCGCATCTGAAGGAGCCCGGAAGCCCGTCCCCAGCGGGGTTCGGGCGTCCCGCGCGCTCCGGGGCGGAGGCGGGTGCGCGGCGGGGCGCATCCGGACGATCGGCGTGCCTCCCGCCAGTCTGGTCGTCCTTCCTGAAGTTTCCCTTACCGGATGCGAACCGGGCGCTGAGAGTTCACGCCCGGCCTCCCACCGGCGGCCCGGTGGGGGCGAACCCATATATTTCACCCTGCGGCCTGCTAGAACCGGGGGTGTGGGAATGAGCGCGGACCCAGTGGTCATCGACGGCGGCGACCGGTCCTGCGTGCGCCTGCTGCTGGAGCTGCGCGGGCACCTCGCCGGCCTCGCGCCCGGGACGGTCGTGCACCTGATCGCCAGCGACCCGGCCGCCCCCATCGACCTGCCCGCCTGGTGCCATCTGACCGGCCACGGCTACCTGGGCCCCGTCGAGGCCGCCGCGTCCCCGACCTACGCGCTCCAGGTGGCCGCCGACCCCCGTCCGACCTCCCCGGAGTCGCCCTGGCGCCCGCGCTGACCGCGCGTCCGGCCCCCGTTCCGCAGCTTGCCGGACGCCGTCCGGACGTCTATTGGCGAGGCGCCAATTAGCGGTTAGGCTGGCGGGCGGTGGCGGTGAAGGGACGTTGGCATGAGCGGGCCGTCTGTCGCGATCGTCGGAAGCGGGTTCAGCGGGCTGGGGCTGGCCATCGCGCTGAAACGCACCGGGTGCACCGAGCTGACCGTGTTCGAGCGGGCGGACGGCCTCGGCGGCGTATGGCGGGAGAACACCTACCCCGGCGCCGCCTGCGACGCCCCCTCGCACCTGTACTCCTACTCCTTCGAGCCGAAGCACGACTGGTCGCGCCGGTTCGCGCCGCAGCCGGAGATCCTCGACTACCTGCGGGACTGCGCGCGCAAGTACGGCGTCACCGAGCACGTCCGGTTCGGGACGGAGGTCACCGGCGCCGACTTCGACGCCGCGACCGGGCGCTGGACCATCCGGACGGCCGCCGGCGAGGAGTTCGCGGCGGACGTCCTGGTCTCGGCGTGCGGCCAGCTCAGCCGCCCGGCCCTGCCCGACATCCCCGGCCTGGGGACGTTCGCCGGCACCGCGTTCCACTCCGCGCGCTGGGACCACGGCCACGACCTCGCCGGACGGCGGATCGCCGTCATCGGCAACGGGGCGAGCGCCGTCCAGTTCGTCCCGCGGATCGCGCCGGACGCCGCGAAGCTCACCGTCTTCCAGCGGGAGCCGCAGTGGGTCGGCTGGAAGTGGGACCGCCGCTACCCCCGCCTCCGCTCCCGGCTCAACCGCCGGCTCCCCGTCCTCCAGCGGCTGTCCAGGCTCGGGGTGTTCCTCTGGTTCGAGGCCCTGCTCAACCCGATGCTGATCTCCCCGCGCGGCCGCCGGGTGCTGTCCGCGCACATCCGGGCGCTGTGCCGCACCACCCGGTGGGCGGTGCGCGACAAGCGGACCCGCCGCGACCTCACGCCCGGCTACGAACTCGGCTGCAAGCGCGTCCTGGTCTCCAGCGACTACTACCGGACGCTCAACCTGCCGCACGTCGACGTCGTCACCAGCCCCATCGTGAAGGTCACGCCCGACGCGGTCGTCACCGCGGACGGCACCGCCCACCAGGTCGACACCATCATCATGGGCACGGGCTTCCGGTCGCACGACTTCGTCGCACCCATGCGCGTCACCGGCCTGGACGGACGCGCGCTGGACGACGCCTGGCAGGACGGCCCGCGCGCCTACCTCGGCCTGACCGTCGCCGGTTTCCCGAACTTCTTCCTGATGTACGGGCCCAACACCAACGTGGGCTCCGGGTCAGTGGTACACATGCTGGAGAGCCAGATCGCCTATATCGTGCAGGCCGTCCGCGCCCTGCGCGACCCGGAGGTGCTCTACATGGACGTCCGCGAGGGCGTGCTCTCCGAGTTCGACGAACGTCTCCAGCGCCGCCTGGACGGGACGGTCTGGAACGCCGGCGGCTGCACCAGCTGGTACCTGCGCGACGGTCGCCGCAACGCCAGCAACTGGCCCGGATCGATGCTCGCCTACCGCCGCCGGACCCGCACCCTCGACCCGTCCGACTACCGGTTCGTGAAGCGCTGACATGGGCCGGGCCACCGCTCACCCGCTGCTGCGCACCCTGGACGGCCTCCTCGTCATCCCGCCCGAGCACCACCGCCCCGACACCGGCCGCGCCGACGCCGCCGCGATGCTCGCCTGCCCCGACGCCACCCTGACCGACCTCGTCCGGCACGGCCTCCCGGCCACCGGCGAACGCGGCCGGGAGCGCTTCGACTCCCGGGACATCTTCAACATCGCCCTCTACTCCGGCTCCGGCCGCACCGGGATCGAGCGGACCGTCGCCTCCGCGCTGCGCTGGACCCGCGCGTCCTGCGAGGACCTCATCGCGCCGCGCGTCTCCCGGTTCGAGCTGCGCGTCGCCTGCGGCTCCCCGGACGGCTGCCGCCCCGGCGCCCGCAACACCCTCGCCCGGCCGCGGACCGGCGCCTACGGCGGGCGGGTCCGCCACGTCCGCGCGCACCCGGCCGGCGCGGCGCGCAACGAGCACGCCGGGACGGCGGCGACCGCCCGCGCGTCCGGCCCCGCGCTCACCCTCTCCGCCGTCCTGCGGACGGTCGGCGACTGCCCGGTGCTGCGCTCGCCCGCGCTCCGCGCGATCCTGCGCGAGTTCATGGGCGCGGAGCTGCGCTGGCTGCGCCTCCCCGAGGCCATGCGCGACGATGAGTCCCTCGTGCCGCGCGGGTTCGCCAGCTGCGGCTCGGCCAGCCGCTACATCGCCCGGCTGTGCCGGGAGGAGGGCATCCCCGCGACGACGCGGATCGGCTGGGTCGTCGGCCTGCCGGACCTCGTGCACGCCTGGGTGGAGGTCGAGGACGAGGACGGCGTCACCAAGGTCATCGACCCGACGTTCGTGCTGCTCGCCGAGGTGATCCCGGGCGCGAACCCGATGCTGCGCGACCCCGGCATCGCCTTCCGCACCAACCGGCTCGTCCCCACCGCGCTCGGCGTCGGCGCCGACATCGCGTCCCACACCTGCGCCGCCGGGCACGTGCCCCGCGTGAGCGCGTCCCTCGTCCCCGTGGCCTGAGCGGGTTTGTCGGACGGGCGTGCGATGGTGGTGGGGTGAGCGCCGATGAGGAGCGTGACGGGGTCCGGCTGACGAACCTCGACCAGCCCCTGTTCGAGGGGGCCGACGCGACCAAGCGCGACCTGGTCGACTACCTGGACGCCGTCGCCGGGCGCCTCGTGCCGCAGCTGGCCGGGCGTCCGCTGTCGGTGATCCGCGTGCTGCGCGGCCAGAAGCCGTTCATGCAGAAGAACGTCCCGAAGTACACCCCGTCCTGGGTGCGGACCGTGACGGTGTGGGCGGAGACGTCGCGGCGCGAGGTGTCGTACGCGCTGTGCGACGACCGCCGCACCCTGCTGTGGTTCGCCAACCAGCGCGCCGTCGAGTACCACCCGCCGCTGTTCCGCGCGGACGCGCCGCACCGCCCCACCCACCTCGTGATCGACATCGACCCGCCGGGCACCGACGCGTTCGGCGCGGCGGTGCAGGCCGCGCATCTGGTCCGGCGGGCGCTGGACGACTGCGGGCTGGCGGGCGCGGTGAAGACCAGCGGCGCGAAGGGCGTGCACGTGTTCGTCCCGCTGGACGGCACGGCCGAGGTCGAGGACGTCGCCGCCGCCACCCGCGCGCTCGGCGCCCGCGCCGAGCGGCTCGACCCGGAGCTCGCGACGACCGCGTTCATCCGCGAGGACCGCGGCGGCAAGGTGTTCCTCGACTCGACCCGCGCGGGCGGCGCGACCGTCGCCGCCGCCTACAGCCCCCGCATCCGCCCCGGCGCGCCCGTCTCGTTCCCCGTCGCGTGGGACGACCTCGACGGCGTCGCCCCGGCCGACTTCACGATCAGGACCGCGCTCGGCGTCCTCGGCGACCGCGACCCGTGGTCGGAGCTGCTGCCGGCGCCGCAGTCCCTCCCCGCCGACCTGGTCGAGGAGGGGCACACGATCCCGATCGCGCGGGTCCAGGCGATGCACGAGGGCAAGCGCCGGGCCAAGGCGCGCCGCGACGCCGGCTGACGCATCCGCGGGCCGCCCCGCGCTTTTCCTCGGTCTGCTTTTCCCCGGTCTCGCGAGCAGGCCGGGGAAAAGCGCGGCGAAAGCTCAGGAATTCAGCCTGACCGGCAGCGACCGGTGCCCGTTGGAGATGAACGACTCGACCGGCCGCAGCTCGCCCGGATCGACGGCGAGCTCCATATCCGGGAAGCGGGCGAAAAGCGCCGGAAGGGCGACCTCGGCCTCCATCCACGCGAGAGGCGAGCCCACGCAGAAGTGCACGCCGTGGCCGAAGGAGATGTGCTCCTTGACGGCCCGGGTGATGTCGAAGGCGTCGGCGCTGTCGCCGTGCAGGGAAAGGTCGCGCCCGGCCGCCGCGTAGGCGGCGAGGATCGCCTCGCCCTTGCCGATCGTGACGCCGTCGACGTCGATGTCCTCGACGGCGTAGCGCAGCGGCAGGTTCGCCACGGGCGCCTGCCAGCGCAGCGCCTCCTCGATCACCTCCGTCCACGGCACCGCCCCGGACCGGACGAGCGCGAGCTGCTCCGGATGCGTCAGCAGCGCGGTGATCGCCTGGTCCAGCAGGTTCACCGTGGTCTCGTGCCCGGCGGAGATCATCAGGATCAGCGTGTCGACCAGCTCCTCCTCGCTGAGCCGCGACCCGTCCTCGTCGCGGGAGGAGATCAGCACGCCGGCCAGGTCGTCGGCGGGCTCGCGGCGCCGGAACGCGACGAAGTCCTGCAGGATGCCGTACATCTCGGTCTGGTTGGCGATGGCCTCCTCCGCCGTCAGCGCGGTGTTGAAGATGCCGTCCACGCACCGGCGCAGGCTCGGCCGCGTCTCCTCCGGGACGCCGAACAGCCGGCAGATCACCTCGATCGGCAGCGGGTAGGCGAACGCCTCGCGCAGGTCGGCGCGCCCGCCGGGGGCGGCGGCGAGCCCGTCCAGCAGGCCGGCGGTGATCCGCTCGACGTCGGGCCGGAGCGCCTCGGTGCGGCGCGGCGTGAACGCCCGGGAGATGATGGCGCGCAGCCGGCGGTGGTCCTCGCCGTAGGCGGTGAACATGTTGCGCACCGACACCCACAGGCGCAGCGGCCAGTCCTCGGCGATCTCGCCGTCGATGTACTTCGTCCAGTGCAGATTCGGGTCCTTCGACACCCGCGGATCGGCCAGCAGGCGTTTCAGCTGCTCCTGGCCGGTGACCGCCCACGCGACGACGCCGCCGGGCAGTTCCACGAGCGTCACCGGGCCGCGCGCCCGCAGTTTCGCGGCCTCTCCCTGGACGTCGCCGCCGGACGGATCGATGACGAGCGGATTCTCCATTGCTGCCCTCTCCACGGACGCGTCGGAGCGCACCCGCGGGCGGCTCCCGAATGACCGACGCAGCCAACGTACGGGGCGCCGCGCCGGGCCGCCAGATCACCGTGCGGACTCGTCCGGCGGCCGCATTTTCGGCCATTCCTTAAATGGCCGCGCGGAAATCCTCAGCCCGGATTCGGGGTGGCACGGCAAGCGGTACGCACCGCCGCCCGGCCGGTCAGCGGCGGCCGGCGTCGGCGGCGAGCAGGGTGCGGAGCTGGTCGGCGGCGTCGGGTTCGAGGGCGGCGAACCGCTCCCGGTACAGGGCGGTGGACGCGGGCGCCGGCCAGTCGGCGGGCAGGTGCTCGGCGGGCAGGCCCGGGTCGGTGCGCAGCAGCTGCAGCCAGTCGGCGCCGAGCAGGGTGAGCCGGCTGAGCGGGCTGCCGCGCCGCTCCCGGTCCGGCGTCCAGGTCGCGATGAACGACTCGTGCTCGGCGCGGATCGCCGGGACGTCCCAGGCGCGGCGCAACAGCCGCGGCACGTCGGTGCCCTCCACCGGGACGGAGTAGAACGCGTCGGCCAACTCCGCCAGCCCCGCGAACGCAGGGCCGGCGAAGATCGCGCCGATGTCGACCCGGCCGGGCGCGATCCACAGCCCGTCGCGCAGCCCGCCGAAGCCGGCCCAGATCAGCCGGGCCCGGATCTGGTGGCGCAGGTCGCGG
Source organism: Actinomadura geliboluensis (assembly GCF_043197915.1). Lineage (NCBI taxonomy): Bacteria > Bacillati > Actinomycetota > Actinomycetes > Streptosporangiales > Thermomonosporaceae > Actinomadura > Actinomadura geliboluensis. The sequence continues at coordinate 727,738 of NZ_JBICUA010000003.1, forward strand.
CGGCTCTCCGGCATGGAGTAGCTGAGCAGCGTCCACTCGCCGCCGGGGTGGGCGAACGGCTCCGCCGAGCGGACCCGGGGGGTGGCCTCGCGGAGCAGCTCCTCGGCCCACGGGGTGAGCGAGAACCGCGCGGTGCGGCCCTCCCGGACGCGGGCGAGCTGCCCCTTGCGGGTCATCCGCGCGAGCGTGGCGCGGCCGGCCGCCTCCGCGACGCCGAGGTCCTCCAGCAGGTGCAGGAAGACCCGGGAGCTGATCGGCGGGAGGCCGCGGTCGAGGACGAGCGAGCCGAGGAAGCTGAACAGCAGCTGCTGCGGGGCGCGCCGGCGCGGCCGTGCGCTCGCGGACGCGTCGTCCTGCTCGCCGGTCATGCCCCGTCCCTCCGTCGTCGCCGTTCGCCGCCATCGGTGGACGCCGCCATCGGTGGGACGGCGCCGTCGCTGGACATCCCACCATGCCGCCCCCGGTCTCCGGCCGCGTCCCACTTTATTCGAACAAATCTTGACGAGCGACAGCAATGAATCTAGCTTCTAGGGCACAACGCGGATCGGAAGGGTGGCAATGGAGCTGAACGGGAAGGTGGCGGTGGTCACCGGAGCCGGCCGGGGCCTCGGCCTCGCCTACGCCGGCGAACTCGCCCGCGCCGGCGCGGCCGTCGTCGTCAACGACGCGGACGCCGGCGCCGCCGAGGCGGCCGCGGCGCGGATCGCCGCCGCGGGCGGGCGGGCCGTCGCGCACCCCGCCGCGGTCGGCCCCGCCGAGGCCGCCGACGCGCTGGTCGCGCGGGCCGTGGCGGAGTTCGGCCGGCTCGACGTGATGGTGACCAACGCCGGCGTCCTGCGCGACCGGGTGCTGTGGAAGATGACCGACGACGACTTCGACACCGTCGTCCGGGTGCATCTGAAGGGCACGTTCACCTGCGCCCGCGCGGCGGCGGTCCGGTTCCGCGAGCAGGGCGAGGGCGGCCGGCTCATCCTGGTCGGCTCGCCGGCCGGGCAGCGCGGCAACTTCGGCCAGACGAACTACTCCGCGGCCAAGGCCGGGATCGTCGGGTTCGTCCGGACCTGGGCGATGGAGCTGGCCCGCGCGAACGTCACCGTCAACGCGGTCGTGCCCGTCGCGGCCACCGCGATGACCGAGACGATCCCCGCGCTCGCGCCCTATGTGGCGGCGATGCGGGAGGGCCGCGCCATGCCGCCGTTCGCGCGCCGCGCGCTGGCCTTCGGCACCCCCGAGGACGCCGCCGGGCTGGTCGCCTTCCTCGCCTCGGACGCCGCGTCCGGCATCACCGGGCAGGCCATCGGGATCGGCGGCGACCGGCTCTCGCTCTGGACGCACCCGACCCAGGCCGTCGCCGCCTACCGGGACGGCGGCTGGGCCGCGGCCGACATCGCCGGGGTCTGGCCGGCGGTCTTCGCCGAGCACGAGCAGAGTGTCGGGGAGAACCTTCCCGCGGCCCCGGAGGGCGCCGCGTGAGCGGCCTCGACCTGGCCGCGCTGGAGGCGATCGACGTCCACGTCCACGTCGAGTCCGACGGGCACGGCCACCTGTCGCTGCCAGAGGAGTTCATGGAGGCGTCGGCGAAGTACTTCGGCGCCGGCCAGAACCGCACGCCCACGATCGACGAGATCGCCGCCTACTACCGCGAGCGGCGCACGGCGGCCGTCGTGTTCACCGTCGACACGGAGAACGCCACCGGGCACCCCGCCATCTCCAGCGAGGAGATCGCCGACCGCGCCGCCGAACACCCCGACGTGCTCATCCCGTTCGCGAGCATCGACCCGGCCAAGGGGCGCGCCGGCGCCCGGACGTTCCGCCGGCTGATCGAGGAGCGCGGCGTCCGCGGCATCAAGTTCCACCCGTCGCTGCAGGGCTTCGCACCCGACGACCGCAGCGCGTACCCGCTGCTGGAGGTCGCCGCCGAGCACGGCGTCCCGGCCCTGTTCCACACCGGGCAGACCGGGATCGGCGCCGGGATGCCGGGCGGCGGAGGCATCCGGCTCGGCCTGTCCAACCCGATGCTGCTGGACGGCGTCGCCGTCGACCTCCCCGAACTGACGATCATCATGGCGCACCCGTCGTTCCCCTGGCAGGACGAGGCGCTCGCCGTCGCCACGCACAAGCCGAACGTCTACATCGACCTGTCAGGCTGGTCGCCGAAGTACTTCCCGCCGCAACTCGTCCGGTACGCCAACGGGCTGCTGCAGGACAAGGTCCTGTTCGGTTCCGACTACCCGGTCATCACCCCGGACCGGTGGCGGCGCGACTTCGCGGAGCTGGAGATCAAGCCGCACGTCCGCCCCAAGATCCTGAAGGACAACGCCGTGCGGGCCCTCGGCCTGGCTCCGGCGGGCGAGGAGGAGGCATGAGCACGACCGTCGCGTACGCGGACCTGAAGAGCCTGGCGGGCGGCTCGCTCGGCACCAGCCGCTGGCTGGAGGTGGACCAGTCCCGCATCGACACCTTCGCCGACGCCACCGACGACCACCAGTGGATCCACGTCGACCCCGAGCGCGCCAAGGACGGCCCGTTCGGCGGCCCGGTCGCGCACGGCTACCTGACGCTGTCGCTGGTCATCCCGCTGTGGACGGAGCTGCTCGACGTCACCGGCGTCACCACGAAGATCAACTACGGGCTGAACAAGGTGCGCTTCCCGGCCCCCGTCCCGGCCGGCTCCCGCATCCGCCTCTCCGGAACCCTCGCGGACGTGGCGGACGTCGCCGGCGGCGTCCAGGTCACCGCCGACCTCGTCGTGGAGATCGAGAACGCCGACAAGCCCGCCTGCGTCCTCCAGGGCATCTTCCGCTTCCACCCGTAGCACCATCGCCCTAGCGCGGCCCCGCCGGGCCGGGCTGTCCGCTCTGCGTCCGCTCCCGCCGCCCGGCCGCACCCTCCGCCGCCCGGGTCCGCGGCACGCCCCGACAGGGGCGGGTCGCGGACCTCCGGTCATGTGTCCGTATGATGGACAGCCGAGTGATCTGAGACGGCCGGCGAGGGGATGATCGATGCCACGGGAAGGCACCGGACCGGATTTCATCGAGGCGCTGGCCCGGGGCCTGGACGTCATCACCGCGTTCGAGGCGCGGCGGCCGGTGATGACCCTCGCGCAGGTCGCCGAGGCCGCCGGGCTCGCCCGGCCGACCGCCCGCCGCGTGCTGCTCACGCTGCAGGAGCTCGGCTACGTCCGGGCGGGCGAGGGCGGCTACGCGCTCACCCCGCGCGTGCTCGACCTCGGCGTCGCCTACGTCCGGTCCATGGGCCTGTGGGACGTGGCGCGCCCGCACATGGAGCGGCTCGTCGCCCGGACGAACGAGTCGTGCTCGATCGCGCAGCTCGACGGGTCCGACATCGTCTACGTCGCGCGCGTCGCCGTCCCGAAGATCGTCGCGCTGGCGGTGCAGATCGGCACCCGGTTCCCCGCGCTGCAGACCTCGCTCGGCAAGGTGCAGCTCGCCGCGCTCGACCCCGCCGAGGTCGACCGGATCCTCGCCGAGCCGACCCGCTCCGGGCTGGAGCCGCGCGTCCAGCTCACCAAGGCCGAGCGGGACGCGGAGCTGCGCGAGGTGCGGGCGCGCGGCTGGGCGCTGACCGACGAGCAGCTCGCCCGCGGCATCCGCTCGGTCGCGGCGCCGCTGCGGGACGGCTCGGGCAAGGTCATCGCGGGCATCAACGTCAACACCCACGCCGCCGAGACGCCCGTCGAGCAGCTGCTGGAGGAGCACCTGCCGCTGCTGCTGCACACGGCGGGGGAGATCAGCGCCGACTTCGCCCGGCTGGAGACCGTCCCCCAGGTCACCGCGGGGTGAGGACGATCCGCCCCGCCGCCGTCCCGTCGCCCTGGCGCCGCCACGCGTCCGCCGCGTCCTCCAGGGGCGCGGTCTCGTGGGCCACCGCCAGGCTCCCGGACGCGGCCCGCTCCGCGACGAACGCGATCGACGCCGCCCGCTGCTCCGCCGACAGCTCGTTGTTGGTGTAGCCGAGCAGCCGCAGCGACCTCCCGCGCAGGGTGGCGGAGTCGATCGGGCACGTCTCGCCCGCCGAGCCCCCGAGGTTGACGAGCCGCCCGCCGGGGCGCAGCGTCCGCGCCGCTGCCGCCGCCGGGGCGCCGAACAGCGGATCGAGGACCAGGTCCACCGGTCCGTCGGCGGCGTCCGCGAACCGCCGGGCCAGCTCGGCGACGTCGGCGGTGTCGAGGACGACGACCGCGTCCGCGCCGGCCGCCGCCGCCCGCGCCCGGGCGTCCGGCGACCGGGCGCCGGCGACGACCCGCCGCGCGCCCGCCGCCCGCGCGAGCTGCACGGCGGCCTGGCCGACGACCCCGCCCGCGCCGAGCACGATGACCTGCTCACCGGCGGCGAGCTCGCCGCGCCAGGTCAGCGCCATGTGCGCGGCGACGGCCGACAGCCCGAGCGCCGCCAGCCGCACGGGGTCGGCACCGTCCGGCAGCTCGACGAGCGACGCCGCCGGGACGGCCGCGACCTCGGCCATGCTGCCGTCGCCCGGCGCCATCCCGGCCGGGGACGGGAACCAGACCGTCCGGCCCCCGTACGTCCCGACGCCCTGGACGCCCGGCACGTACGGTGTCGCGGGCGTCCCGAAGTAGGACGTCCCGCTCGCGCACAGCAGGTCGAGCGGCGTGATGGGCGCGGCGAGGACGTCCACCAGGACCTCGCCGCCCCCCGGCACGGGAGGCGTCCGGTCCGCCACGACGGGCGGGCGGCCGGGCTCCCTGATCTCCGCGGCGCGCATCGGCTCAGGTCGCGATGTCGGGGTAGGGGAGGGCGAAGTGCCCGAGCCGCCGCGCGTACTCCAGCTGGAAGCCGAGCGGCTCGGCGTGGTCGCGCTCGAACATCGCGATGAACAGCGTCAGCGTCAGGAACGGGTGCGCGCCCAGCTCGAACAGCTTGGGGTAGTCGTGCCCGGCGAGGGCCGCCCGCTCGTCGTCCTCGAACCGAAGCCAGGTGGACGACTCGCCGCCGTGGCAGTTGATGATGCGGTTGGCCTGCTCCTCCTCCCACCAGGCCACGGTCGCCTCCGGCTCCTCCCGGTAGCGCTCGACGAGGCCGGGGTCGCGGTCGACGGTGTAGAGGAACTTGTTCAGCAGATACTTGCTCACGCGTCCGCTCCGTTCGGATACCAGTTGACTTCGTCGCCTCCCCGCGGGGAGGGACTCCTACGGCTCGCGCTGTAGGGGTTTCTGCTTCGCGGCCGACCGCGGAAGGGAGGACCCCTGCCGTCTGACATCAGCTCCACAGACATCGCCGGAGGCGCCGCCTCCGGCTGCGACTCGACCAGCCGCAAGAATGTTCTTGGCCGCGTTGTGGTCCCGGTCATGCCGGGTGCGGCAGCCCGGACACGTCCAGCGCCGGGTCGACAGGCTCAACTCATCCAGTAGGTGGCCGCAGGCCGAGCAGGTCTTGGACGAGGGGTACCACCGGTCGATCACGACCAGGGTGCGCCCGGCACGCTCGGCTTTGTACTCCAACTGGCGGCGGAACTCTCCCCACCCGCAGTCGGAGATGGCACGGGCAAGGCTGCGGTTGCGCACCATGTTGGCGACCGCGAGGTCCTCGATCACGATCACGTCCGCCCGGCGGATGAGGTCGGTGCTGGTGCGGTGGAGGAAGTCTCGCCGGGCGTTCCGGACTTTGCGGCAGGCGCGGGCGACCTTCTCCTTGGCCTTGCGGCGGTTGACCGACCCGGGCTGCTTCCGGGCCATCCGCCGCTGGTACCGAGCCAGGTTCGCGGCCTTGCGCTCCAGATGCCGGGGGTTGGCGACACGGTCCCCGTCGCTGGTGACGGCGAAGTCCTTTACGCCCAGGTCGATGCCGATGGCGTGCCCGGCGGCGGGCAGGGCTTCGGGGGTGTCGATGTCGGCAGCGAAGGTCACGTACCAGCGGCCGTCCGGATCACGCGAGATCACCACCATGGTGGGGGTGAGGGTGGCCGGGTCCACATCGTCGAACGACCACACGAACTTAAGCGGCGCAGTGCTCTTGGCCATCCACAACTCGGCCTTCTTCATCCGAAACGCCGAGCGGGTGTAATGCGCGGACTGGCGGGAGTGCCGCGACTTGAATCGCGGGTGGCGAGCGCGTCCGGCGTAGAAGTTGGCGAACGCGGCGTGCTGGTGCCGCAGTGCCTGCTGCAGAGGGACCGACGACACCTCGCTTGGGAACGCCAGCTCTTCGGTCTTCTTCCACATGGTCAGCGCGGCGTCGGTCTCCTTGTAGGAGGTGCGCTTGCCGTCGATGCGGTAGGCGCGCCGGCGTTCGGCAAGTGTCTTGTTCCAGACCAGGCGGACGCAGCCGAACGTGCGGCCGAACATGGCCGCCTGCTCAGGGTCGGGGTAGGCCCGGCACTTGTACGCCGTCCGCATGACCGGCACTTTACAAAAAAGCAAGATGCGTGTGGTGGATGCCGGAGTGGCATGTCGCTCGACTTCGTTCTCCGACTGTTTCGGCTGCACCAGGCGGCTCATGATGGAATGGGAGTTCATTTCGGGCCTGCTGCTGGATACCAGGTGAAGTACGCCTCCATCGTGTGGAACAGGTCGTAGGTGTCGACGTAGTCGGCCTTCCGGCCCTCGCCCGCGACGCCCATCATCAGCATGAAGTCCATGAACCCGTGGGTGGCGTTGCCGGGCGCGTGCAGGCTGTCGAGGGTGACCTCCGCCAGGCAGCCCTCGATGTCGCCGGAGGAGATCCATTCGACGGCCTTCGCGTCGAAGTCCGGGTCGGGGCCGTGCGGGCCGAACTGGCGCGGCCCGCCCAGTTCCAGGGACAGGTGCCCGGTGCCGATCACCGCGACGCGCCGATCCCCGGGCCACGACTCGACCAGCTCCCGGATCGTCCGCCCGAGCTGGACGAACCGCTTCGGCCGCGGCAGCGGCGGCGCGAAGATGTTGGTGTAGACCGGGACGATCGGCAGGTCGTTCTGCGGGCGCAGCGTGATGATCGGGCACGTGATCGAGTGGTCGATGCGCAGCTCGTTGGAGAACGCGAGGTCGAAGCCCGCGTCGATGCCCTCGCGCAGCAGGTAGGCCGACAGGTCCTCCTGGCCCTTGAGCAGCATGCGCGGCAGCCCGAACTCGCGTTCCTCGTTGTACCAGTTGGCGTCGTAGAACGGCGCCTTGCCGATGAGGAACTGCGGCATGTTGTCCAGCCACAGCTGGTGGAAGTGGTCGGAGCCGACCATCACCAGGACGTCCGGGCGGGCCTTGGTCAGCGTCGCGCGGAACGCCTCGACCTTGCGGACCCACTCGTCCGCGAAGTCGGGGCGGTCCTCGCCGGTCGCGGTGCTCGCGCGGTGGTAGAAGGGGTGGTGGGTCGAAGCGATCACAGCGACCAGTTCAGCCATGACGGTCCTCGGGGGTGTAGGGGTCGGGGGCGACGGACCGGTTGTTGAGGTCCACCGACAGGAAGATCTCGTTGCCGACGGGGCGGCGCAGCTCCTCGGCGAGCTGCCCGATCAGGCCGGCGGTGCGGGCGAGCAGCGCGAACCCGCGCAGCAGCTCCAGCGGCAGGCCGAGGTCGGCGAGCGCGGCGCCGCACACGCCGGCCCCGTTCAGCGGCAGCGTCCTGCCGAGCACCTCGGGGTGGACGCGGCCGATCGCGGCGAACAGCGACAGGTGCGGGCCGAACAGGCCCTCCTCGGTGGCGATCTGCATCAGCCGGGGAGTGCGCGGATCGCCGTCCTTGTGCACGTGGTGGCCGAGGCCGGGGACGAACCGCTTCGCCTCCCGCTCCACCTGCAGGGTCCGCAGCGCGAGCGCGTCCCACCCGGCGTCGTCGGACGGGAGGCCGCCCTCCACCGAGGCCAGGACGCCGTGGAGGAAGCGGCCGGTGTCCTCGGTGACGCCGAGGAAGCGGGACCCGCCGCCCAGCAGCCCGGCGGCGAGCGCGCCCTGCACCGAGTCGGGCGCCGACAGGTACGTCAGCCGGGTGACGATCGCGGTCGGGGTGAAGCCGTGGTCGGCGAGGGCGGCGAGGACCGCCTCGAAGACCCGCGTCTCGCCGGACGCGGGCCGCCGCTGCGCCGCCAACCAGAACGCCAGCTCGCCGAACCCGACCTCGCCCATCACGTCCCGCGCCAGGTCGTGGCCGAGCAGCGTGATCGTCTCCCGGCTGGAGGCGCCCAGCGCCGTCGGGTACTCGGGTGCGTCAGCCACGGTCGTCGTCCCCCTCGGATCCGTTCGCGCCCTGCGGCTCTGACAGCCATTGACGCAGTTCGGCGCCGTGTTCGTCCAGGTCCGGCGGCGGGAGCCGGTAGGTCGCCGGCGTCCGGGAGAAGCGGATCGGGTGCCGGGTCGTCGGCACCGCGTGGTCGCCCTCGCCGACCACCACGACCGGGTCCAGTTCGAACCGCTCGGCCATCGCGAAGCCGCCGTCGATGGTGTTGATCGGCCCGCTCGGCACGCCCGCGTCCACCAGCAGCTCGAACCACTCGACCGCGCCGCGCCGCTTCAGCCGCTCCACCAGGATCGGGCGCAGCTCGGCGCGGTTGGCGGTCCGGTCGGCGTTGGTCGCGAAGCGCGGGTCGTCGGGGACCTCCGGGATGCCGAGCACGACGCAGAGCCTGCGGAACTGGCCGTCGTTCGCCGCCGTGACGATCAGGTCGTTGTCGGCGGTCGGCAGCGGCTCGTAGGGGAACACGCTCGGGTGCGCGTTGCCCATCCGGTACGGGACGGTGCCGCCGGCGACGTAGGCGGAGCTGTGGTTGACGAGCCCGGTCAGCGCCGACGACAGCAGGTTCACCTCGACGAGCTGGCCCTCGCCGGTCGCGTCCCGGTGCCGCAGCGCCGCGAGGATGCCGATCGCCGCGTGGTTGCCCGCCATCACGTCGAACACCGAGATGCCCGCCCGGTACGGCGGGCCGTCCGGGTCGCCGGTCAGGCTCATCAGCCCGGAGATCGCCTGCACCATCAGGTCGTAGCCGGGGACCTTCCGCCCGGCGCCCGACCCGAACCCGGTGATCGAGCTGTAGACGATGCCGGGGTTGGCGGCGCGGACCGCGGCGTAGTCGAGGCCGAAGCGGGCGAGGCCGCCGGGCTTGAAGTTCTCGATCAGGACGTCGGCGCGGCGGGCCAGCTCGCGGGCCGCGGCGGCGTCCTCGGAGTCGCGGAGATCCAGCGCGATCGAGCGCTTGCCTCGGTTGACGCCGAGGTAGTAGGTCGCCGCGTCGCCGCGCGCGGGCGGCGTCCAGGTGCGGGTGTCGTCGCCGCCCGGCCCCTCGACCTTGATCACGTCCGCGCCGAGGTCGGCCAGCAGCATGGTGGCGTAGGGCCCCGCCAGGATCCGGGAGAAGTCCGCCACCAGCACCCCCGAGAGCGGCCCGCCGCGCGCGGTGTCGTCAGTCATCCGGCTCCCTTGCTCTCTCGCGTTCACGCCGTGCTCGTCCGTTCAACGGACAGTCGTCCGCCTCTCTGATTCTGGCATGCCCGCATCCAGAGTGGTCAAGTGGTTGACACTTTGACTAGCGGTGACGAGAGTGGCTCCCAGCAGCTATGACCGTAGAGCGGACATCGGTCCGTGACAGCTCCCGGCGGTCGGGCCCCAAGACGAGGAGAGCGATGATGAGCGAGTTCGAGCCGGGGCGCCCCCTGGTGCTGCGCGGCGGCACGGTGCTGCCGATGACCGACGGACGCGCCGTCCTGGACGGCGCCGACGTCCTCATCGAGGGCGACCGGATCACCGCGGTCGGCCCCGGCCTCCCGGTGCCGGACGGCACCGCCGAGATCGACGCGTCCGGCGGCATCGTCATGCCCGGGATGATCGACACGCACCGGCACATGTGGCAGACCGCGATGCGCGGCTACGGCGCCGACTGGACGCTGACCCAGTACTTCGTCTGGTACTACCTGGAGCACGGCAAGCGGTTCCGGCCCGAGGACGTGCACGCCGGGAACCTGCTCGCGGCGATCGAGGCGATCGATGCCGGGGTCACCACGGTCGTCGACTGGTCGCACGGCCTGCAGACCCCCGGGCACGCCGACGCGGCCGTGGACGCGCTGCGCGCGGTCCCCGGGCGGTTCGTCCTCGCCTACGGCAACATCCAGGCGCCGCCCGCCGAGTGGACGGCGACGCCGGAGTTCCGCGGCCTCGCGGGCGAGCTCGCCGGGGGTGACATGCTCGGCTTCCAGGTCGCGTTCGACGTGCTCGGCGACCCGTCTTTCCCGGAGCGGCCCGCCTTCGAGACCGCCCGCGACCTCGGCGTCCCCGTCACCACCCACGCCGGCGTCTGGGGCGCGACCAGCGACGAGGGCATCAAGCAGATGCACGACCACGGGTTCATGACGCCCGAGACGGTGTACGTGCACGCCGCGTCCCTGTCCGCGGACTCCTACCACCGCATCGCCGCCACCGGCGGCTCCATCTCGGTGTCGACGGAGAGCGAGCAGAGCGCCGGGCAGGGCTACCCGCCCACCTGGGCGCTGCGCTCGCACGGCATCCCGGTGTCGCTGTCGATGGACACGAGCGTGTGGTGGAGCGGCGACCTGTTCTCCGCGATGCGCGCGACGCTCGGCGCCGACCGCTCCCGCATGCACCTGGAGGCGCACGGCAACGGCGACACCGTCACCCACTGCAGCCTGCGCGCCGACCAGGTCGTGGACTGGGCCACCCGCGGCGGCGCCCGCACGCTCGGCCGCGCCGACCTCGGCAGCCTCGAACCCGGCAAGAAGGCCGACGTCGTCCTGATCAAGAACGACCACTCGCCGGTGTCGTTCCCCGTCCTCAACCCCTACGGGCACGTCGCGTTCCAGGCGCAGCGCGGGGACGTCCACACCGTCGTGGTGAACGGGCGCGTGGTCAAGCACGACCACCGGCTGGTGGGCGTCGACCTGGCCGCCGCGCACCGCGAGGTCGAGGCGACGGTGGAGTACCTGCGCGGGTCGATGGGCGAGGAGGCGTGGGCGGCGGGCATGAACCCCGACGTCCCTGAGACCAAGATCCTCGACAACCCGTACACCTACACGGACTACCGCAGCGACGCCACCCGCACCCGGTGAGCCGCGCGCCCGCCGGAAAGAGGCTCGACGTTCTCTTGACGCTCCTTCAAAAAACTGTATAACTTCGCGGAGGACGGCTCCGAGCCGCCCGCGCCCCGCACGCCGGCCGCGAACCGAGGTGACCGATGGACCTGTTCGCCGCACCGACGACGCTCGCCGACCGGCGCGTGGACGGCTCGCTCGTCCTGGAGTCCGCGCTCGCGCCCGTCCCCCCTGCCGCGAGCATGGTGCACCTCTTCCGGGACGCCGCCGCCGCGCGTCCCGGCCGGCTCCTCGTCGCCGACCGGGACCGCGGCGCGTCCGGCCGCCCGTGATGATCCTGTCCGGCACGGCGGCACCCTCTACGTCGACGACGGGCGGCCCGGCCCGGAGGCCGTGAAGCGCACGGTCCGCAACCTTGCCGAAGTGCGCCCGACCGTGTACTTCAACGTCCTCGCCGGGTACGCTGCTCGGCGCCTGCGGCGGGCTCGTCTCGGACGCCGTCCTGACCGGGCACGACACCGCCGGCGTCGGCGCGATGGTCTGGCTGGACCCGGCCAGGGCGGCGGCGTGCGCCGACGTCCGCGCGGCGCTCGGCACGGCGCTGCACCGGCTGAACGCGGGCGCGACCGGGGCGTCCCGGCGGATCGTCCGGCTGCTCGTCCTGGACGACCCGGCCTCACTCGCCCACGGTGAGCTGACCGACAAGGGGTACGTCGACCAGCGCGCCGTGCTCGACCGCCGCGCCGACCTGGTCGGCCTCCTGCACACCGACCCGGCCCCCGCGGAGGTGATCCTTCCCGGGGACCGATGAGTTCCGGGAGCGCGCCCGGTCGATATCCGACATCGCCGAGTCGCGCCGCGCCCATGCCGGGGAGTGACCGGCGGGGGCGCGGCGCGACACAGGGGCCGCGCCGCCCGCGGAGCGTCAGGCCGCCGTGGAGTCCCGCCCGGACGCGAGACCGGGCGGGGCGGCCGCGAGCGCCTGCTGGATCGCCGCCACCAGCGCCAGCGCCGCCTCCTCGGTCAGCTCGACCGCGACGCGCGCCGACGGCCCGGCGCCCGGATTGGTGAAGTCGATGTTGACCGTGTGCTCGTGGCACGCGTGGTACGGGTGGTCGACGTAGACGGCGCCGTCGGTCAGCGTGAACCAGCCGGCCGCGCCCTTCGCCGCGCCGTCGAGCTCGACCTTGAAGGTCTGGTAGGTGCACATGGCGTCTCCTCTCAGGCGGTCGGGTGGTCAGGCGGCCAGGTGGCGGCCGAAGAACGCGAAGATCTTCTCCCAGCCGTCCTTGGCGGCGGCGGGCCGGAACGCGGGCCGCTCGACGGCGAAGAACGCGTGCCCGGCACCCGGATAGGTGTGGAACTCGTGCTCCTTGCCCAGCTTGGTGAGCTCCGCGTCCAGCACGGCGACCTCGTCCGGCGGCGGGGCCTTGTCGTCCTCGCCGAACAGGCCGAGCAGCGGGCACGACAGGTCCGGCGCCTTCGACAGCAGCGGCGTCATCTTCAGCCCGGCGTCCGCCGGCGGCTCGCTGACGACGAACGCGCCGTAGCAGTCGACGGCGGCGTCGATGTCCAGCGAGCAGGCGGCGAGGAACGCCTGCCGCCCGCCGGAGCAGTGCCCGATCACGCCGATCCGCCCGTTGGCGTGCTCCAGCGAGTTCAGGTACGCGGCGGCGCCGGCGACGTCCCCGACGAGCTGCTCGTCCGGCACGCCGCCCTTCGCGCGGGCGGCGGCGGCCTGGTCGTCCGGGCTGACGCCGGCGCCCTCCCGCGAGTACAGGTTCGGGACGACCGCCGCGTACCCGTGCGCGGCGAACGTGCGGGCGAACTCCTTCGTCCCGGCGTCGTACCCGGGCAGGTGGTGGATCAGCACCACGCCGCCGCGCGGGGCGTCGTTCAGCGGACGCGCCAGGTACCCCTCCAGTTCGGCGCCGTCGTGCCCGCCGAAGGCGACGGTCCCGGCCCACATCGCATCGTTCATGACTGTCAGTGCTCCGCTTTCATATCGGTCCGTGGACCGTGACAGTCTTCCCCATCCGGGGCGGTCCTCAGGCGTTCAACGTGCCGGCGCCGAGCAGCCCGAACAGCAGCAGCCCGATGATGATCCGGTAGACCACGAACGACGTGAAGCTGTGCCGCGCGACGAAGCGCAGCAGCCAGGCGATGGACGCGTAGGCGACGACGAACGACACCACCGTGCCGACGGCGAGCGGCAGCGCGTCCACCGACGTGCCGAGCGCGGACGGCAGCTCGTAGATGCCGGCGCCGGTCAGCGCGGGGATGCCGAGGAAGAACGACAGCCGGGTCGCGGCGACCCGGTCGAGGCCGAGCATCAGCCCGACCGACATCGTCGCGCCGGACCGGGAGAAGCCGGGGAACAGCATGGCGAGGATCTGCGCCGACCCGATCAGCATCGCGTCGGTGAACGAGGTGTCGTCCTCGCCGCGCTTGTGCCGGCCGAGCCGGTCGGCGAGCCACATCACGACGCTCCCGCCGAGCAGCGACCCGGCGACCACCCACAGCGAGGCGAGCGGCCCCTCGATGGCGTCCTTGGCGGCGACGCCGACGACCACCACCGGGATGGTGGCGAAGATGACCCACCAGCCGAACTTGTAGTCGTGGTGGTACCGCGCGTTCGGGTCGACGATGCCGCGGCCCCACGCCTTCACGATCCGGACGATGTCGGAGAAGAAGTACACCAGCACGGCCGCGATGGCGCCGACCTGGATGACGGCGGTGAAGCCGACGACCGCCTTGTCGTCCACCGGGATGCCCATCAGGCCCTCGGTGATCTTCAGGTGCCCGGTCGAGGACACCGGGAGGAACTCGGTCAGGCCCTCCACGATCCCGAGGACGATCGCCTGCCCGACATTGATGACGCTCAACGACGTTCCTCTCCAGCCCCGTCCCCGCTCCGGCCCTGCGGGATCCGCACCGAGGCTACGCCGGGCGCCGGGCGCGACCTGCGCTCAAGGAGATAACTTCACCCATCATTAACCGAAAGGTCAGGCGCCGGCCGCCGCGGACCGCGGGCGGCCTAGCCCCAGATCTCCTCGGCGGTCTCCGCGATGAGGCGCAGCTTCGCCGCCTGCTGCTCGGCGGTCAGCACGTTCCCCTCGACCGTGGAGGAGAAACCGCACTGCGGCGACAGGCAGATCTGCTCCAGCGGCACGAACCGCGCCGCCTCGTCGACGCGGCGCTTGAGGTCGTCCTTCGACTCCAGTTCCCCGCGCTTGGTGGTGACCAGCCCGAGCACGACCATCTTCCCCGGCGGGACGAACCGCAGCGGCTCGAACCCGCCCGACCTCGCGTCGTCGTACTCCAGGAAGAAGCCGTCCACGTCCAGTTCCCCGAACAGCGCCTCGGCGACGAAGTCGTAGCCGCCCTCGGCCGTCCAGGAGGAGCGGAAGTTGCCCCGGCACATGTGCGTGGTGACGTTCATCCCCTCGGGGCGCCCGGCCAGCGCGGCGTTGATCTGCCGGATGTAGCGCAGGTGCAGGTGCTCGGCGTCGTCGCCCCGCTCGCTGATCATGGCGCGCTGCGCCGGGTCGTTGAGGTAGGCGAGGCTGGTGTCGTCGAGCTGCAGGTACCGGCACCCGAGTTCGCCGAGCCGCCGCACCTGCTCGGCGTACGCGGCGGCGAGGTCGGACCAGAACTCCTCGACGTCGGGGTAGACCGCCGGGTCGATCGCGGCGGGCCCGCCCCGGTAGTGGACCATGTTCGGCGACGGGATCGTCAGCTTCGGCGTCACCCCGTCCCCGGCGGCGTCCCGCAGGAACGCGAAGTGGTCGGCGAAGATCGTCTCCTCCAGCCGGACCTTGCCGTGCACCCGCAGCGCCGCCGTGGTGAACTCGATGTCCCCGGCGTCGCCGTGGAACCGCACCTTGATCTTCTCGTCCGCCGGGCTGATCCCGCCGAGCCGGTAGATGAAGTCCATGTGCCACGACGTGCGGCGGAACTCCCCGTCGGTCGCCGACCGCAGCCCCGCCTCGCGCTGCATGGCGACCACGTCGCGGATGGCGGCGTCCTCGGCCGCGGCCAGCGCCGCGTCGTCGATGCGGCCGGCGGCGTGCTCGCCCCGGGCCGCCAGCAGCTCCGGCGGACGCAGCAGGCTGCCGACGTGGTCGGCGCGGAACGGGGGCAGGGTGCGCTGAGACAAGACGGTGCTCCTTCCACGGGAAAGAACGTGGTCCTGCCCAATCTAGGCACGCCTGTAACGGCGATCAATGAATTGCCGAAAATGCATCCCCACCTGCCCCGCACCACCGCCGACGACGGGTAGCCGGACAGTTCGCTGACGGGGTGCGCGAGGAAATGGGCTCCGTGTGGTGCGCGCCCTGCCGGTTCAGTCGTGAGCGGGGGGTTCGCGGCGCAGGAGGTAGGTGTCCATGATCCAGCCCTTGCGGGCGCGGGCCTCGGCGCGGGTGGTGCGGATCTCGTCGGCCACCTCGCGTACCGGGCCGGAGATGAGGATTTCGTCCGGCGTGCCGAGGTAGGCGCCCCAGTAGATGTGGAAGTCGTCGCCTGCGCCGGTGAAGGAGCAGTGCGCGTCGAGCAGGACGAGGACGTCGTCGGCGGTGGCGCCCTCGGCGGCGAGGCGGCGGCCCGTCGTCAGGTGGACGGGGCGGCCCACCCGGGTCAGCCCGATCCGGTGCCGGGCGGTCAGCGCCGACACGCTGCTGATGCCGGGGATCACCTCGGTCTCGAACTCGGCGTCGACCTCCGCCAGCGCCGCGAGGGTGCTGTCGTAGATCCCGGGGTCGCCCCAGACGAGCAGCGCGCCGGTCTGCCCGTCGGCCAGCTCGTCCCGGACGAAGTCCGCGTAGATGCGGGCGCGGCGGGACCGCCAGTCCTCGACGGCGGCGGTGTAGGCGGGGCCGTCTGCGGTGCGGTCGCGCTCGGGGTCGCGGGCCTCGACGATCCGGTACGGGGCGCGGCCGTGCGCGGCGATGAGGTCGTGCCGCAGCCCGGCCAGGTCGTGTTTGGCCTCGCCCTTGCCGACGAGGAGGAACACGTCGGCGGCGGCGATGGCCTTGGCCGCCTGGAACGTCAGGTGGTCCGGGTCGCCCGCGCCGATGCCGATGATCAAAAGCCGCTTCACCTGGCCAATAGTGCCAGCTATAGACTTGGCGCCGCATTTCACCCGAGCGGCCGGGGGGCCAGTGGACCAGCGTGTGATCACCGTCGTGGGCGTCGGCGCCGACGGCTGGGACGGGCTCCCGGAGGTCTCGCGCGCGGCGCTGCGGGAGGCGGACGTGCTGCTCGGAAGCGCCCGGCAGCTCGGGCTCGTCCCGGACGGGGGCGCCGAGCGGGTCGCGTGGCCGTCCCCGCTGCTCCCGGCGCTTCCCGGGCTGGTCGAGCGGTACGCGGGACGCGCCGTCGCCGTGCTGGCGAGCGGCGACCCCATGTTCTACGGGATCGGCTCCACGCTCGCGGACCTGGTCGGCCCCGGACGGCTGCGGGTGCTGCCGCATCCGTCGTCGGCGTCGCTGGCGTGCGCCCGGCTCGGCTGGCCGCTGGACCGCACCGACGTCGTCAGCTTCGTCGGCCGCCCCGCCGAGACGCTGAACGCGCTCGTCGCGCCGGGCCGCCGCGTGCTCGTCCTCGGCGCCGGGCGGGAGGCGCCGAGGGTCGTCGCGGCGCTGCTCACCGGCCGCGGCTTCGGCCCGAGCCGCATGACCGTCCTGTCCGACCTCGGCGGCGCGGACGAGGCGGCGGCGCACGGCGTCGCCTCCCGCTGGAGCGGCCCGGCCGCCTCCGCGCTCACCGTCGTCGCCGTCGAGTGCGTGCCCGGGCCGGACGCGGCGCCGCTGCCCCGCGTCGCGGGCCTGCCCGACGACGCCTACGAGCACGACGGGCAGATCACCAAGAGCGAGGTCCGGGCGGTGACGCTGGCGCGGCTCGCGCCGCTGCCGGGCGAGCTGCTGTGGGACGTCGGCGCCGGGTCGGGCAGCGTCGCGATCGAGTGGGCGCGGGCGCACCCGTCCTGCGCGGCCGTCGCGGTCGAGAGCCGCCCCGAGCGGGTGGAGCGGATCGGCCGCAACGCCAAGGCCCTCGGCGTGCCCGGCGTCCGCGTCGTGGAGGGCCGCGCCCCGGACGCCCTCGACGGCCTCCCGCGACCCGACGCGGTGTTCATCGGCGGCGGCCTCACCACCCCCGGCCTGCTGGACCGCTGCTGGGACGCGCTCCAGCCCGGCGGCCGCCTCGTCGCCAACGCCGTCACCCTCGAATCGGAGGTGAAGGTGGCCGAGTACCGCCGCACCCACGGCGGGGAGCTGGTCCGCCTCGGCGTGGAGCGCGCCGCGCCGCTCGGCGGGTTCACCGGCTGGCGCCCCGCGATGCCCGTCACCGTCTGGACGGCCCGGAAGGACACCCTGTGACCGTGTACTTCGTCGGCGCCGGCCCCGGCGCCGCCGACCTCATCACCGTGCGCGGCCTGCGGGTGCTGGAGTCGGCGCCGGTGTGCCTGTACGCGGGGTCGCTGGTGCCGCGCGAGCTGCTGGACGCGTGCCCGCCCGGCGCCCGCCGCGTCGACACCGCGAACCTCACCCTCGACGAGATCACCGCCGAGCTGACCGCCGCGCACCGCGCCGGCCTGGACGTCGCCCGGCTGCACTCCGGCGACCCGTCGGTGTTCAGCGCGGTCGCCGAGCAGATGCGGCGGCTCGACGCGGCGGGGGTGCCGTACGAGGTCGTCCCCGGCGTCCCGGCGTTCGCGGCGGCGGCGGCCTCGCTCGGGCGGGAGCTGACCGTCCCCGGCGTCGGGCAGACCGTCATCCTGACCCGCACCGCCGTGCGCGCCACCCCGATGCCGCCCGGCGAGGACCTCGCGACCCTCGGCGCGAGCGGCGCCACGATGGTGCTGCACCTCGCCGTCCAGCGCATCGACGAGGTCGCGGCCGAGCTGCGGCCGCACTACGGCGCGGACTGCCCGGTCGCGGTCGTCGCCCGCGCCAGCCGCGCGGACGAGCTGGTGCTGCGCGGCACCCTTGCCGACATCGCCGGGCTGGTCCGGGAGGCCGGGGTGAAGCGCACCGCCGTGATCGTGGTCGGCCGGGTGCTGACGGCGTCGGCGTTCCCCGACAGCCACCTCTACAGCGCGGGCCGGGACCGGGCGTGCGGCGCGTCCTGATCCTCGGCGGCACCGCCGAGGCCCGCGCCCTCGCCGCCGCGCTGGCGGACGCGCGCCCGGACGTCCATGTCGTGTCGTCCCTCGCCGGGCGCGTCACCGACCCGCGCCTGCCGGTGGGGGAGGTGCACGTCGGCGGGTTCGGCGGTGCCGAAGGGCTCGCCGCCTGGCTCCGCGACCACCGGACCGACCGCCTCGTGGACGCCACGCACCCGTTCGCGGAGCGGATGAGCGCCTCCGCCGCGCGGGCGTCCCGGCTGACCGGCGTGCCGCTGCTCGCGCTGCGCCGCCCCGGCTGGACGGAAGGGGACGGCGACGACTGGCGCCGCGTCCCGTCCCTGCCGGCCGCCGCCGAGGCCCTGCCCGCCGGAGCCCGCGCGTTCCTCACCACGGGCCGCCGCAGCATCCCGGTGTTCGCCGCCCGCGCCGACGCATGGTTTCTCGCCCGGTCGGTGGACCCGCCGGAGCCGCCCGTCCCGTCCAACGTGGAGGTCCTGCTCGCGCGCGGCCCCTACACCGTGGACGGCGAGCGCGCGCTGATCGGCGCCCACCGCCTGACCGTGCTGGTCACCAAGGACAGCGGCGGCGCCATGACCCGCGCGAAGCTCACCGCCGCCCGCGACGCGGGCATCCCTGTCGTCATGGTCGACCGGCCGCCGCCCCCCGAAGGCGTCCGGACGACCCACGACGTGGCGGCGGCCGCCGCCTGGGCTCAGGGGTAGCGGCGCGGCGTGTAGACCACGCCCTTGTCAGTGACCCGCGTGGTGGACGACCCCACGATGACCAGGCAGCGCATGTCGACCCGCTCCGCGTCGAGTTTGCCGAGCGTCGTCACCGCCACGCTCTCCTCGGGGCCGCCGACGTCGCGTCCGATCACCACCGGCGTCTCGGGGGAGCGGTGCTCCAGCAGCAGGTCGCGCGCCGCCGGGAGCTGGTGCCTGCGCCGGCTGGACGACGGGTTGTAGAGCGCCACGACCAGGTCGGCCGCGGCCGCCGCGGACAGCCGCCGCGCGATCGCGTCCCACGGTTTGAGGATGTCCGACAGCGACAGCACGCAGAAGTCGTGGCCGAGCGGCGCGCCCGCCCGCGCCGCGACGGCCTGCGCCGCCGTCAGCCCCGGCACGACCTGCACCGGCACGTCCGCGAACGCGTCGTCGGCCGCGACCTCCAGCACCGCCGCCGCCATCGCGAACACGCCCGGGTCGCCGGACGAGACGACGGCGACGCGCGCCCCGTCCCGCGCGAGCGCCAGCGCGTGCCGGGCCCGGTCGGCCTCCACCCGGTTCCCGGACGGGTGCCGCCGCTGCCGCGGGTTCGGCGGCACCCGGTCCAGGTAGGGGCCGTAGCCGACGAGGTCGGTCGCGGAGGCGAGGACGTCCTGCGCCTCCGGGGTGAGCCAGGCCCGTCCCGCCGGGCCGAGCCCGACCACCCACACCCCGCCGGGGCCCTCCGGCCGGGCCGGGGGCGGCGCCTCGAACGACCGCTCCGCCGGGCTCGTCAGCAGGGCGAGCGACATGTACGGGACGTCCGCCGGGTCGACCTCGGCGAGCGGCGCGACCCGCTGCCGGCCGGTGGACGCCCGCTCGACGTACCAGGCGTCGCCGAGCCGGCCCGCGTCCTCGAAAGCCTGCCTGACCTTGGGGAACGTCCGGCCGAGCTTGAGCACGGCCGCCGCGTCCGCCGCGCGCAGCCGCTCGGCCAGCTCGTCGCCGGGCAGCGTCCCCGGCAGGACGGTCAGCGTCTCCTCCCGCTCCGCCAGCGGGCGCCCGGCCGCCGCCGACGCCGCGCTCACCGACGTCACACCGGGCACCACCTCGGCCGGGTAGTGCGGAGCGAGCCGCTTGTGCAGGTGCATGTAGGACCCGTAGAACAGCGGGTCGCCCTCGCTCAGCACCACGACCGTCCGGCCCGCGTCGAGGTGCGCGGCGAGCCGGGCGGCGCAGTCGGCGTAGAACTCGTCGAGCGCGCCCTGGTAGCCGCCCGGATGGGCGGTCGTCTCCGTCGTCACCGGGTAGACGAGCTGCTCCTCGATCCGGCCGTCCCGCAGGTAGGGCTCGGCCGCCGACCGGGCGATGCTGCGGCCGTGCCGCGCGCAGTGGAAGGCGACCACGTCCGCCTCGCCGATCAGCCGCGCCGCCTTCACCGTGACCAGCTCCGGATCGCCGGGGCCGACGCCCACGCCGAACAGCCGTCCCGCCATCACTCCGCCTCACTGGCGATGGCGTTGACCGCCGCCGCCGTCATCGCGCTGCCGCCGCGCCGCCCGCGCACCACCAGGTGGTCGAGCCCGCTCGCGGCGAGCGCCTCCTTCGACTCGGCCGCGCCGATGAACCCGACCGGGATCCCGA
The DNA here is from genome assembly GCF_043197915.1 of Actinomadura geliboluensis. NCBI lineage: Bacteria > Bacillati > Actinomycetota > Actinomycetes > Streptosporangiales > Thermomonosporaceae > Actinomadura > Actinomadura geliboluensis. Next base: position 748,202 of record NZ_JBICUA010000003.1, read on the forward strand.
GCACCGCCGCCGGACGCCCCGCGCCCGCCGCCACCAGCTCCAGCAGCCGGAACAGCGCGGTCGGCGCGTTGCCGATCGCCACGACCGACCCCTCCAGCCGGTCCAGCCACAGGTCGAGCGCCGCCGCGCTGCGCGTGGTGCCGAGCCGCTCCGCCAGCGCGGGCACCTCCGGTTCGCCCAGCGCGCACACCACGTCGTTGCCCGCCGGCAGCCGCGCGCGCGTGATACCGGACGCGACCATCCGCGCGTCGCACAGGACCGGCGCGCCGTCGAGCAGCGCCGCCCGCGCCCGCGCCACCACCCCCGGCGACCAGCCCAGATCCCGGACGAGGTCGGTCATCCCGCAGGCGTGGATCATCCGCACCGCGACCCGCGCGACGTCGTCCGGCAGGCCCGACAGGTCGGCCTCCGCGCGGATCGTCGCGAAGGACCGCCGGTAGATCTCGGCGCCGTCCCGGACGTACTCCATCACCGCTGCTCCTCAAGCATGTTCAGCACGACTCAGCCGTTCTCAGCCGACTCAGGCGCTCTCAGCACGACGGGGCCGCGGGGCGTCCCGCAGTGCCGCTCGCATCCCGTCCAGTGGACGGGCGTCTCGGGTGCGCGCTCCAGCCCGGCGACCCACCGCCGCGCCGCGCCCAGCACATCGCCGCGCGACTTCGCGCAACCGGGGCTCCCCGTGCAGGCGGTGACGCCGACCCATGGCGACGCGGCGTCGACCGCGAACCTCGCCTCAGCCAGCACCGCCGCGACCTCTCCCGCCTCGCCGGAGGCCAGGTCCCGCAGCACGGCGCTCCGCCACGGCGTGATCCGCACGCTGCCGGAGACCCCGGCGAGCGCCTCGGCCTGCGCGCCCGACATCCGCCCGAGCGGCGGCACGACCTCCAGCGCGACGAGCCCGTCCCGCTGCCGGACGACCCCGGCGCGCGGCGGCCGGGGCTCAGGAGGCGCGCCGGGCTCTTCCGCGCTCGCGCCGAGCCGCCCGGCGATGAGCCGCGCGCCGTCCGGCACCTCCGCCACCCGCCACGCGTCCCCCCGGACGTCGAGGAATCCCTCCGCAGCCGCGACCAGCAGCGCGACCGCGTCACCGGCCGGAAGGGAGACCCGCGTCCCGGCGATGTGGAGGCCGTCCGGCGCGTAGGTCAGGTCGGCGTCCAGGCCGGCGGCGTCGCCGGTGCCGTCGTCCAGCGCGAACAGGAAGCGGCCCGGCAGACCGGCCAGCCGCGGGTTCGCGCACAGCACCCGGTCGAGGGCCGTGACCAGCGGATCCGTCGCCAGCACGCCGCGCGGGCCGCGCCCGCCGAGCGGGGACGCGACGATGTTGCGCACCCGCTCGTGGGACGGCGACGGCAGCAGCCCCGCCGCCTCCAGGCGCGCCGCGAGCGCCGCCGGATCGCGGACGCCGCGCAGCTGCGCGTTGCCGCGCGAGGTGAGTTCGATCACGTCGCGGCCCAGCTCGCGGGCGGCGGTGCCGAGCACTCCGAGCTGCGCGGACGACACCGCGCCGCCCGGCACCCGGACGCGCGCCAGCGGTCCGTCGGCGGCGTCGTGGGTGCGCAGCGCACCGGGGCACGCGTCGGCGTGCGGTCTGGCAATCGGCACGGGGAGGATGTTAACCACACTTTGCGGGCGGGCCGCGCTGCCGTACTCTTCTCCCCAGGCGATGGCAATGGGAGGAAGCCGGTGTGAATCCGGCGCGGTCCCGCCACTGTGACCGGGGAGCGAACCCCGCTTGAGGCCACTGTCCGCACGGACGGGAAGGCCGGGGCGAGCATCGATCCGGGAGCCAGGAGACTCCTGCCGTCGCGACACCCGCTACCGGGGCGAGGACCCCAGGGGAGGAACGGCCGTGTCCGCTGGCACCGTGCTGCTGCTGTCGACGTCCGACACCGATCTGCTGAGCGCCCGCGCGTCCGGCGCCGCCTACCGCCTCGGCAATCCCGCCCGGCTCACCGCCGCCGACCTGCCCGGCCTGACCGAGGGCGCCGACGTCGTCGTGGTCCGGCTGCTCGGCGGCCGGCGCGCCTGGGAGGACGGGCTCGACGCGCTGCTCGCCGGCCCCCGCCCGGTCGTCGTCCTCGGCGGCGAGCAGGCCCCCGACGCCGAGCTGATGGAGCTGTCCCGGCTCCGCGGCGGGGTCGCCGGCGGCGTGTGCGCCGAAGCCCACGCCTACCTCGCGCACGGCGGGCCCGCCAACCTCGCCGAGCTGCACGCGTTCCTCACCGACACCCTGCTGCTGACCGGGCGCGGGTTCGCGCCCCCGGCCGCCACGCCGACGTGGGGACGGCTCGAACGCGAGCCCCGCACCACCGAGGGCCCCGTCGTCGGCGTGCTCTACTACCGCGCCCACCACATGGCCGGGAACACCGCGTTCGCCGAGGCGCTGTGCGCGGCCGTCGAGGACGCGGGCGGGCAGGCCATGCCCGTCTTCTGCTCGTCCCTGCGCACCGCCGAACCCGAGCTGCTCGACACCCTCCGCCGGGCGGACGTGCTGGTCGTGACCGTCCTCGCGGCGGGCGGGTCCAAGCCCGCGACCGCCGGGGCCGGCGGCGACGACGAGGCGTGGGACGTCGGCGCCCTCGCCGCGCTCGACGTCCCGATCCTGCAGGGCCTGTGCCTCACCACGAGCCGCGCCGACTGGGAGGCGAGCGACGACGGGCTGTCCCCGCTGGACGCCGCGTCGCAGGTCGCGATCCCCGAGTTCGACGGCCGCATCATCACCGTCCCGTTCTCGTTCAAGGAGATCGACGAGGACGGCCTCACCGTGTACCGGGCCGACCCGGAGCGGGCCGCGCGCGTCGCCGGGATCGCCGTCCGGCACGGCCGCCTGCGGCACACTCCGCCCCCCGAGCGCCGCGTCGCCGTGATGCTGTCGGCGTACCCGACCAAGCACTCGCGCGTCGGGAACGCCGTCGGGCTCGACACCCCGGCGAGCACCGTCCGGCTGCTGGCCCGCCTCCGCGACGCGGGCCACGACCTCGGCGAGGGCTTCCCCGGCGTCGGCGACTCCGCGGACGGCTCCGCCGGCGACCTGGACGGCGACGCGCTGATCCACGCGCTCATCGCCGCCGGCGGCCAGGACGAGGACTGGCTCACCGAGGAGCAGCTCGCGGGCAACCCGGTCCGCATCTCCGCCGCGTCCTACGAGCGCTGGTACCGGACGCTCCCCGAGGAGCTGCGCGGCGAGATGGAGCTGCACTGGGGGCCGCCGCCCGGGCAGCTGTTCGTCCAGGACGGCGACATCGTCCTCGCCGCGCTGCGCGCCGGCAACGTCGTCGTCATGGTGCAGCCGCCGCGCGGCTTCGGGCAGAACCCCATCGCGATCTACCACGACCCCGACCTGCCGCCCAGCCACCACTACCTGGCCGCCTACCGGTGGCTGTCGGACGAGTTCGGCGCGCACGCGATCGTCCACGTCGGCAAGCACGGCAACCTGGAATGGCTGCCGGGCAAGGCCGCGGGCATGTCGGCGTCGTGCGGCACCGACGCCGCGCTCGGCGACGTCCCGCTGATCTACCCGTTCCTCGTCAACGACCCGGGGGAGGGGACGCAGGCCAAGCGCCGCGCGCACGCCGTCCTCGTCGACCACCTGGTCCCGCCGATGGCCCGCGCCGAGACCTACGGCGACATCGCCCGCCTCGAACAGCTGCTGGACGAGCACGCGACGATCGCCGCGATGGACCCGGCGAAGCTGCCCGCGATCCGCGCCCAGATCTGGACGCTGATCCAGGCCGCGAAGCTCGACCACGACCTCGGCCTGGACGACCGCCCGCACGACACCGAGTTCGACGACTTCCTCCTGCACGTGGACGGCTGGCTGTGCGAGGTGAAGGACGCGCAGATCCGTGACGGCCTCCACGTCCTCGGGCAGCCGCCGGAGGGCGCGGCCCGCGTCGACCTGGTGCTGGCGATGCTGCGCGCCCGGCAGATGTGGTCGGGACGGGAGACGCTGCCCGGCCTGCGCGAGGCGCTCGGCCTGACCGAGGACGGCACCGAGGCCCTCGCCGCCGTCGACGCCGCCGAGACCGCCGCCCGCGGCCTCGTCCAGGCCATGGAGGACGCCGGCTGGGCCGCGGACGCGGTCGCCGAAGCCGCCCGGCAGGTCCCCGAGGAGCGCCGCGACCTGGTGGCCCGCGTGCTGGAGTTCGCCGCCGCCGAGATCGTCCCGCGGCTGGCCCGCACGTCCGACGAGCTCGACCACGTCCTGCACGCGCTCGACGGCGGCTACATCCCGGCCGGGCCGAGCGGGTCGCCGCTGCGCGGCCTCGTCAACGTCCTGCCGACCGGCCGCAACTTCTACTCGGTGGACCCGCGCGCCGTCCCGAGCCGCCTCGCCTGGGAGACCGGGCAGGCGATGGCCGACTCCCTCCTGGACCGCTACCGCGCCGACCACGGCGAATGGCCCCGCTCCGTCGGCCTGTCGGTGTGGGGGACGAGCGCGATGCGCACCGCCGGGGACGACGTCGCCGAGGTGCTCGCGCTGCTCGGCGTCCGCCCCGCCTGGGACGAGGCGTCCCGTCGCGTCACCGCCCTGGAGCCGATCCCCCTCGCCGAGCTGGGACGGCCCCGCATCGACGTGACCGTCCGCATCAGCGGCTTCTTCCGGGACGCGTTCCCGCACGTCCTCGCCATGCTGGACGACGCCGTCCGGCTCGTCGCGGGCCTCGACGAGCCCGACTCCGCCAACCACGTCCGCGCCCACGTCCGGGCCGACCGGGAGGAGCACGGCGACGAGCGGCGCGCCGCCCGCCGCATCTTCGGGTCGCCGCCCGGCGCGTACGGGGCGGGGCTGCTGCCGCTCATCGACAGCCGCAACTGGCGCGACGACGCCGACCTCGCCGAGGTGTACGCGGTGTGGGGCGGCCACGCCTACGGCCGCGACCTCGACGGCGTGCCCGCCCGCGACGACATGGAGAGCGCCTACCGCCGCATCGCGGTCGCCGCCAAGAACGTCGACACCCGCGAGCACGACATCGCCGACTCCGACGACTACTTCCAGTACCACGGCGGCATGATCGCCACGGTCCGGGCGCTGACCGGGAAGGCGCCGGAAGCCTACGTCGGCGACAGCACCCGCCCCGACGCCGTCCGCACCCGCACACTCTCGGAGGAGACCGCCCGCGTCTTCCGGGCCCGCGTCGTGAACCCGCAGTGGCTCGCCGCGATGCGCCGCCACGGCTACAAGGGCGCGTTCGAGCTGGCCGCGACCGTCGACTACCTGTTCGGCTACGACGCCACCACCGGCGTCATGGCCGACTGGATGTACGACCGGCTCACCGCCGCCTACGTCCTGGACGACGAGAACCGCGAGTTCATGGAGAAGTCGAACCCGTGGGCGCTGCACGGCATCGCCGAGCGGCTGCTGGAGGCGGCCGAGCGCGGCATGTGGGAGCACCCCGACCCGGAGGTCCTCCAGGGCCTCCAGGAGGTCTACCTCAAGACCGAGGGAGACCTGGAGGACGACACGAGCCGCTGAGCCGCCTCCGGACACCCGGCCCAGTGCAGGTGCAGGTAGGACGCGGTGATCCGGTCGCTGCCGAAGCCGTCCGCGCCGGTCCCGCCGCCGTCCCGCCAGCGGAACAGCGGTTCGCCGCCGCCGGTCAGGACCGTCCGGTGGAACTCGTGGCCGTGGAACCGCTCGCCCGGACGGGTCAGCAGCGAGGACCCGACGGCGACCGCCTCCCGGTAGCCGAGCGTGAGCCGCGGCGTCATCCGCGCCCGCCCCGGCACGAGCCCGCACATCGCCTGACCGTCGAGTTCCTCGCAGAGATAGAGGAGCCCCGCGCATTCGGCGGCGACCGGCCCGCCGAACGCCGCCACGGACGCCAGCATCGGCGCGTTGGCGGCCAGCTCCGCGGCGTGCACCTCGGGGAACCCGCCGCCGATGACGAGCGCGGCCGTCCCGTCCGGCAAGGCCGCGTCCCGCAGCGGGTCGAACACCGCCACGTCCGCGCCCGCCGCACGCAGCAGCTCCACATGCTCCCTATAAGAGAAGGTGAACGCCGGCCCGCCCGCCACCGCCACCACCGGACGCCCCGCCACCGGCTCGACCTCCCCGGCCGGGTCCCACACCGGCCCCGGCAGCGGGGGAGCGGTGCCCGCGAGCCGCACCAGCGCCTCCACATCGCACGACCGCTCGACCAGCGCGCCGAGCCGCTCCACCGCCCGCACGGCCGCCGGCCCGCGCTCCGCCGCAGGGATCAGCCCGAGATGCCGGGACGGGTTCACGACGGCGTCGTCCCGCCGGATCGCGCCGAGCACCGGCACGCCCGCCGACTCCAGCGCGCCCCGGCACAGCTCCTCGTGCCGGTCCGACCCGACCCGGTTGAGGACGACGCCGGCGACCCGCACCCCCGGCTCGAACGTCGCGAAGCCGTGCACCAGCGCCGCCACCGACCGGCTCTGCCGCGCCGCGTCCACGACCAGCACCACCGGCGCCGCGAGCAGCCGCGCGACATGCGCCGTGGACGCGAACCCCGTGTCGCCGCGCCCGTCGAACAGGCCCATCACCCCCTCGACCACGGCCACGTCGCAGCCGGCCGCGCCGTGCCGGAACAGCGGCGCCACCCGCTCCTCGCCCACCAGCCACGGATCGAGGCTGCGGCCCGGCCGCCCCGCCGCCAGCGCGTGGTAGCCGGGGTCGATGTAGTCGGGCCCCACCTTGTGCGGCGACACCGCGAGCCCCCGCGCCCGCAGCGCCGCCATGAGCCCCGTCGCGACCGTCGTCTTCCCGCTCCCCGACGACGGCGCCGCGACCACCAGCCGCGGGATCACCACTCGATGCCCCGCTGCCCCTTCTGCCCGGCGTCCATCGGATGCCGGACCTTCCCCATCTCCGTCACCAGGTCGGCGGCCCCGACCAGCGCGTCCGGCGCGTCCCGTCCCGTGACGACGACATGCTGGACGCCCGGCCGGGCGGTGAGCGTCTCCACCACGTCGTCCACGTCCAGCCAGCCCCACTTGAGCGGGTAGGTGAATTCGTCGAGCACATAGAAACGGTACGTCTCCGCGGCGAGGTCCCGCTTGATCTGCGCCCAGCCCTCCCGCGCGTCGGCCGCGTGGTCCTCCTCGCTGCCGGGCCGCTGGATCCACGACCAGCCCTCGCCCATCTTGTGCCACGCGACCGGCCCGCCCTCGCCGCTGTCGCCGAGCACCCGCAGCGCGCGCTCCTCCCCGATGCGCCACTTCGCCGACTTCACGAACTGGAACACCCCGACCGGCCAGCCCTGGTTCCACGCCCGCAGCGCCATCCCGAACGCCGCCGTGGACTTCCCCTTCCCCGGCCCGGTGTGGACGATCAGCAGCGGCCGGTTGCGGCGCTGCCGCGTGGTGAGTCCGTCGTCGGGGACGGACACGGGCTTCCCCTGGGGCATCTCAGGCCGCCTTCCTGTGCTCGCGCACGATTCCATCGAGTTCCCGCAGCGGGACGAGCCGCGCGTCCATCCGCACGGCGAGCCGGCCCGCGAGCCCGAGCCGGACCGGGCCGTCCTCGCAGTCCACGACGATCCCCGCCGTCCCGGCGAGCAGCCCGGCCGCCCGGTCCACGTCGCCGCCCGCGGTGGCGCGGCCGTCGGTGACGACCACGACCAGCGGGCGCCGCGCCGGATCGCGCAGCCGCTCCGCCCGCAGCACCTCGGCGGCCCGGACCAGCCCCGCCGCCAGCGGCGTCCGGCCGCCCGTCGGCAGCGCCCGCAGCCGCGCCGCCCCCGCCTCCACCGACGACGTCGGCGGCAGCACCACCTCCGCCGTCCGGCCCCGGAACGTGATCAGCCCGACCTTGTCGCGGCGCTGGTAGGCGTCCAGCAGCAGGCTCAGCACCGCCGTCTTCACCGCTGTCATCCGGCGCCGCGCCGCCATCGAGCCGCTCGCGTCCACGACGAACAGCACGAGGTTGCCCTCGCGCCCCTCCCGCACGGCCTCCCGCAGATCCCCCCGCCGCAGCACGAGCCCCGAGCCCGACCGGCCCCGTTCCCGCTGGTGGGGGGCGGCGGCCAGCAGCGTCGCCACCAGGTGCGGATCGCGGACCCGGTCGGCCGGACGCCGCGCCCCGGTGACCCGTCCCCGCGCCGTCCGCGCCCGCGACCGCCGCCCCGCGGCACCGTCACCGACCCCGGGCACCTCCAGCCGAGGCACCGCATGCGGCGCCTCCGCCGCCACGACCCGCTCACCCCCGCCGCCCGCGGAGGCGTCGTCGCCAGGCGAGCCGGTCTCACCTGGCGGCTCCCCGTCGCCAGGCGTCCCGTCACCAGGCGTCCCGTCACCTCGCGACCCGTCACCTCGCGACCCGCCATCCCGGGGCCCGTCGTCCTGCGGGCCGTCATCCTGCGGGCCGTCATCCTGGGGGCCGCCGCCGGGCGGGGGCGGGTCGTCGTCGGGGGAGGAGCGGTCCAGGAGGTCGTCGAGCAGCGACTCGTCCAGGCCGGGTGCGTCGAACGGGTCGCGGCGGCGCCGGTGCGGCAGCGACAGCCGGGCGGCGGCGCGGACGTCCTCCTCCGACACCTCGTCCCGGCCCCGCCAGGCCGCGTGGGCCATCGCGGCGTTCGCGGTGACGATGTCGGCGCGCAGCCCGTCCACCTCGAACCCCGCGCAGACGGCCGCGATCTGCTCCAGCCGCTCGTCCGGCAGCCGGACGCCGCCGAGCCGCGCGCGGGCCTTCGCGATCCGTGCGGCGAGGTCGGACTCGGCACCGGCCCACCGCGCCGCGAACGCCTCCGGGTCCGCGTCGAACGCCAGCCGGCGCCGGACGACCTCCGCCCGCTCGCGCGGCTCCCGCGACGCGGCCACCTCCACCGTCAGCCCGAACCGGTCGAGGAGCTGCGGCCGCAGCTCGCCCTCCTCGGGGTTCATCGTCCCGACCAGCAGGAACCGGGCCGCGTGCCGGACCGACAGCGATTCGCGCTCCACGTAGCAGGTGCCGAGCGCGGCGGCGTCCAGCAGCAGGTCCACCAGGTGGTCGTGCAGCAGGTTCACCTCGTCGACGTACAGGACGCCCCGGTGCGCCGCCGCGAGCAGCCCCGGCTCGAACGCCTTGACGCCCTCGGTCAGCGCCCGCTCCACGTCCAGCGACCCGGCGAGCCGGTCCTCGGACGCGCCGACCGGCAGTTCCACCAGCGCGGACGGCCGCCGCTCCGCCGGGCCGCCCGGCTCGTGCGGGCCGTCCGGGCAGGACGGGTCCGGCGCCGCCGGGTCGCACGCGAAGCGGCAGCCCGCGACGACGTCCACGGCGGGCAGCTGGGCCGCGAGCGCCCGCACGATCGTCGACTTCGCGGTGCCCTTCTCACCCCGCACCAGCACCCCGCCGACGCGCGGCGAGACGGCGTTGAGGAGCAGCGCCAGCTTCAGGTCGTCCAGGCCGACGACGGCGCTGAACGGATACAGGGCGGTCAAGGAACCACCTTCCGGTTGACGTGGGCGACTCGCCGGCCGCGCGGAGCGGCGGCGAGCCGCGTGGTGGACAGGGGCGCGAGATCGAAGCAGCCGACACCGGCGGCACCCAGGCCGCCGACGCCATGTGCCGGACGAGCAGGCACCCCGTGGGGCGGCCACCCCATTCAGGCAGGCGCCCCGTTCAAGCAGGCACCCCGTTCAAACAGGCACCCCGTTCAAGCAGGCGCCGGGGTGGGACGACGGGCGGCCCGGTCGCAGGCCAACCCGAACAGCGCGCCGAACGTCGCCCAGAACACCAGCTGCGTCCCGAGCGAGGTGATGCGGAACTCCCACAGCAGCGTGGCGGGGAACCCGTCTGGCACCTCGTCCACCCCCGGCAGCAGCAGCGATGCGACGGCCACCGGGACGACGAAGGCGAGCACGGCCGCCGGCCACCGCGCCCACGGCCCGCCGGGCACGCGCCGCGCCGTGGTCACCGCGATCGCGGTCGCGAGCAGCCCGACGCCGATCATCGCCAGGTACAGCAGGGTGCGGCCGTTGATGGTCTCGGGATCGCCCACCGCGGGCGGGTTCGCCGGATACTTCAGGAACGGGACGAGGATGACGGCGGCGAAGCCGGTTCCGGCGGCGGCGAGCGCGAGCCCGCCGTCCGACTCCGGACCGACCCGCCCGCGCAGCCCCGCGTAGACGAGCGCGAACACGCCGCCGACGGCGAGCCCGTACAGCCCGGTGGCGAGGAACAGCCCGGCCTTCTGCGTGCCGCGGCTCACCTCTTCCTCGTGAGCGTGCTCTTGTCCACCGTGCTCGTGAACATGCTCGTGGGCGGCGGCGGCGTTCTCCAGTGCGATCGCCTCGTCGATGCGCGGCTCACCGGCCGCGAAGGCGAAGACGCCCGCGACGAGGCCGGCCAGCAGGCCCAGAAGAAGGCCCCTGACCAGCAGGGTGCGTACCATGCGGCGGCCTAGTGGCAGGGCACGGCGAGCAGGTGCCGGCCGTCGTGCATCAGCTCGTGCAGGTAGCCGCCCGCCTGCGACACGGCGCCGTTGTCCATCAGGACGAGGTAGCCGATCAGCAGCAGCACGGGCACCGCGAGCAGCCACGGAGCGATTCGGGGAAGGGGGATGGTGCGGGCACTGAGCGTGCTCACGGAGCCTCCATGAGGGATCTAGCGCGTCCCGGACAATGAGGTCGCGGCCACCCGAGCGACCTGGCTCCCGGGATCGTCGTCCCGGATACAGTGGCGCGTCCGCACCGGCATCTCACCGGATTTCCCTCGGGCAACCGTGAATCAAGCGAACCGTACGGGCCGCCCGGACCGCTGTCAACAGCCCGGTGTCCGGCCCGTGCGGAGCGGGGGCGGGCCGCCCCGCACGGGCGCGAACCGTCAGGAGGCGGCGCAGGCGGCGCCGTTGAGCGTGAACGCGGACGGCGCGCCGGTGCCGCCGGTGTGGGTGGCCTGGAAGCCGATCCCGACGGATCCTCCGGCGGGGATCGCGGCGTTGTAGGACACGTTCGTCGCGGTCACCGCGCCGCTCGTCGGCTGGTAGGCGGCGCCCCACCCGGAGGTGATCGTCTGCCCGGCGGGGAGCGTGAAGCCGAGCGTCCAGCCGTTGATCGCCGCGGACCCGGTGTTGGTGATGGTGATGCTCGCCACGAGCCCGGTGTTCCACGCGTTCACCGCGTAGGAGACGGCGCAGTCGCCGTCCCCGGGCGGCTCGGTGGTGCCGCCCTGGTCGAGGCCGAAGAACTGGATCGCCCGCTGCGCCATGCCGGACGCCATCAGGTTGTGGCCGACGCCCTGCAGGGAGTACGCCTCGACTTTGTCTCCGTAGCGGGTGCGGGTCCAGCCCTGCTGCGGCTGGTCGGTCGAGGTCGGCGTCGTCGACAGGCCGTGGACGTTCGTCCACTGGTCGATCTCCTCGCCGAAGTTGGGGTAGCGCAGCGTGTCGTCGGCGGTGCCGTGCCACAGCTGCACCCGCGGCCGGGTTCCGGAGTAGCCGGGGTAGGCGGAGCGGGCGATGTCGCCCCATTCCTGCGGCGTCTTGAGGACCGTCCCGTTGGCGCACGCGCTGTTCCAGCCGGAGCCGTCGGCGGTGGCGAAGCAGCCGTCGGGCACCCCCGCGAACGCCGCGCCCGCGGCGAACACGTCCGGGTAGTTCGCCAGCATCACGTTCGTCATCATCGCGCCGGACGACACCCCGGTGACGAACACGCGCGACGCGTCCCCGCCGTACCGCTGGAGCGCGTACCGGACCATCGACATGATCCCGACCGGGTCGCTCCCGCCGTCGCGCCGCAGCGCCTGCGCCGACGACACGTCGAAGCAGCTCCCGCTGCGCGTCGCGGACGGGTAGACCACGACGAACCCGTACTGGTCGGCCAGCCGCGCGAACTCCGTGCCCGAGTACATCGCCGGCCCCGACCCCGTGCACCAGTGGATCGCCAGCAGGACGGGAGGCTTCTCCTGGACGCGGTCGGGGACGTACACGTGCATTCGCAACCCGGTCGGGTTCGTCCCGAAACTGGTGACCTCCGTCAATGCCGTCGCCGAGGCCGGCGGCCCCACGAGCACCGCCGCCGCCGCGACCAACACGCCCATCAGCACACCTAAGAGCCGCAGCAGTAAGACCCGCACCGGTAAGACCCGCACCAGAACCACCCTTTTCCCGATCACAATTCGCAGGTGGAACGTCACTATGCGGCGGCGCGCGCGGAATGGACAAGCGACCTTCCACCGGTTTCACGGGCGGAACCGGGAACGAGGTGACAACACGGCGGGCGGACTGGAAGGCTTTGCGTCCGGGCCGGCGCACTCTCGGGTCAGCGCGGCACAGGACGGCGAGGAGGCGACGGCTGTGACGGTGTCGATGGTGAAGGGCCAGCGGATCTCGCTGGAGAAGCCCGGCGGCGCGCTCAGCATGGTCCGGATGGGCCTGGGCTGGGACGCGGTGAAGAAGAAGGGGTTCTTCGGCTCCCGTGAGCGGGACATCGACCTCGACGCGTCCTGCGTCCTGTTCGCCGACCAGAACCTCGCGGACGTCGTCTACTTCGGCAAGCTCGTCAGCGACGACGGCTCCGTCCGGCACACCGGCGACAACCTGACCGGGGCGGGCGACGGCGACGACGAGTCGGTCATCGTCGACCTGAACCGCCTCCCGGTGCACGTCACCTCGCTGGTGTTCACGGTCAGCTCGTTCAACGGCCAGACGTTCAACGAGGTGGAGAACGCGTTCTGCCGGCTCGTCAACGAGATGGACGGCGGCGAGCTCGCCCGGTACACGCTGACCGGCGGCGGCGCCCACACCGCGATGGTCATGGCCCGCATCTACCGGCACGGCGGAGCCTGGAAGATGAACGCGATCGGCGAGCCCTGCCACGGCCGCACGTTCCAGGACATGCTCCCGGCGATCGCGGCCCACGCCTGACGCCGATGACCGAACTCGCCCGCGGCGCCAACGCGGCACTGACCGCACGGCGGGTGACCGCGACGGTCTCCAGCGCCGTGCCCGTCGACGTCAGCGCCCTGCTCGTCGGCCCCGACCTGCGCGTCCGCTCGGACGCCGACCTGGTGTTCTTCAACGCCCCGCGGGCGCCGGGCGTCCGCTGGTCGGACGCCGGCGGCCAGCGCGTCGACCTCGACCTCGACGCGGTCCCCGCCGAGGTCGCCGCGGTGCTCGTCGCGGTCAGCCTCGCCGGGGGCACGTCGTTCGGGGCGGAGCCGCCGCGGGTGCTGCTGAGCGCCGACGGCGCCGCGGTCGCCGCGTTCACCGTCTCCGGCCTCGGCCCCGAGCAGGCGATCATCGGCCTGGAGGTCTACCGCCGCGCCGGCGGATGGAAGGTGCGCGCCGTGGGCCAGGGCTACGCCGGCGGCCTCGCCGAACTGGTCGCCGCGCACGGCATCGAGGTGGACGACCCGGGGCCCCCGCCGCCCGCAGAGGCACAGTCGGCACAAGCCCAGCAGCCGCCGCCCGTCCAGCCGCAGCCCGTGCGGCCGCCGTCAGCGGCCGCACCGCCGCCGGTACCGCCGCCGGTACCGCCGCCGGTACCGCCGCCGGTACCGCCCCCGGCGCCGCCGCCTCCGCCGCCGCCCGATTCGGAGGTCGACTACCTCGAACGCTGCTGGCTCGTCTGGGAGGACGCGAGCCGCTCGCTGGCCGCGTTCCGGGCCGCGACCGAGCACGCGCTGACCGTCCGCAACGAGGAGATCGCCGGGCGGCGGCCCCGCGGCCGCTTCGACGAGCTGATGGCCACCGCCGACCAGCGGCTGCGCGCCGACGCCGCCCAGCTCCGCGACGAGCTGGCCCGGGTGGAGCCGCACGTCGAGGCGGAGGTCGCGCCGTTCGACGCGCCGTCCTGGCTGACCTGGCGGCCCCGCACCGACCTGGCCGGCGGCGTGCTGCTCGGCCGGCTGTCCACCGCCGAACTGCCGGACCTGCGGATCCCCCTCGTCCTGCGGCTGCCGTGGCGGCGCGCCGTGTGGATCTCCCAGGGCACCATGCCGGGCGACTCCACCGCCTACGCCTGGTCGCTGGCGACCCGGTTCCTCGCGGCGGCCCCGCCGGGGCTCGTCGGGCTGGACGTCGTCGACGCGCCGGGCCTGTCGGGCGCGGGCTGGCTGCAGGGCTTCGACCCGGCCACGTCCGCCCGGCTCCTCGGCGGCGGCGTGGCCGTCGGCACCGGCGCGGCCGAACGCGTCCGCCGCCTGCTCGACCTGGTCGACCTGCGCCGCATCGGCGGCGGCGACGACCTGCCCGGCGGCGGCCCGCCGATCCGGCTGGTGGTGATCCTCGACGCCGGCGCCGCGCTCGACGGCGACGACGCGCACGGGCTGCTGCGCCTGGTGGAGGACGGCCCCTCGGCCGGCGTCCCGGTGCTGCTGGTGGAGACCGACACCCCGGCCGCCGAGTCCGTGCGCGCCGTCCGGCTCCGGCAGGCGTGCAACAACCTCCCGTCCAGCGCGGACGCCATCGCCGACTCGTGGGTCGGCACGGACTGGACGCTCACCCCCGACGTCCTCCCCGACGCCGCCGGCGCGCAGGCCCCCGCCCTGTTCGCGCACATCCTCGGCCTGCACGCCCGCGCCCTCGCGTCCTACGACTGACACGCGCCCCCGGCGGTGACGCCCCCGCTACCCCGGGGGTAGGGCTTCGGCGCTTCCGCGTCTGTTGCCGCCGCGCCGCACCCGTCGCAGCATTTAGTGGCCGTACGACTACTGAATGTAATCGCGAGAGGGTGCGCGCATGGGGGAACGGCCTGGCGGGATCGACGGGCGCGCGGTCGCGGTCGTCGGGGTGGGGTGCCGGCTGCCGGGCGGTATCACCGGCCTGGACGGCCTGTGGGCCGCGCTGGAGCGCGGTGACGACCTGGTCGGGCAGGTGCCGCCGGAGCGGTTCGAGGCCGACCGGTTCGTCGACGAGCGGATGCCCCGGGCGAGCCGCAGCTACACCCGCGCGGGCGGGTTCCTGGCGGGCGACCCGGGCGGTTTCGACGCGGCCTTCTTCGGGATCTCGCCGAAGGAGGCCGCGGCGATGGACCCGCAGCAGCGGCTGCTGCTGGAGACGGCCGTGGAGGCGCTGGACGACGCCGGCATCGACCCGGCGTCCCTCGCCGGGTCCGACACGGGCGTGTTCATCGGGATCTCCGACCCCGCCTACGGCGTGCTGCAGATGCTGGAGCCGTGCGGGATCGGCCCGTACACGATGTCGGGGTCGACGCTGTCGATCGCCTCGAACCGGCTGTCGCAGGTGTTCGACCTGCGCGGCCCCAGCATGAGCATCGACACCGCGTGCTCGTCGTCGCTGCTGGCGGTGGAGCGCGGCTGGCGGACGCTCGTCGAGGGCAGGAGCCGGGTCGTGCTGGCCGGCGGGATGCACCTGCTGCTGAGCCCCGGCTCGTTCGTCGGGTTCAGCCAGGCGTCGATGCTGTCGCCGACCGGCCGGTGCCGGGCGTTCTCCGCGGACGCCGACGGGTTCGTCCGGGCCGAGGGCGGGGGCCTGGTGGTGCTGAAGCGGCTGGCCGACGCGCTCGCCGACGGCGACCGCGTGCACGGGGTGATCGTGGGCGCGGGCACCAACAACGACGGCCGCACGTTCGGCCTGTCGCTGCCCAGCCCGGAGGCGCAGGAGCAGCTGCTGCGGCAGGTGTACACCGAGGCCGGCGTCTCGCCCGACGAGGTCGTGTACGTCGAGGCGCACGGCACCGGGACGCAGGCGGGGGACCCGGCCGAGTGCCTGTCCCTCGGCCGGGCCCTCGGCGCGGAGCGCTCCGGCGGCCCGCTGCCGATCGGGTCGGTGAAGTCGAACATGGGGCACCTGGAGCCGGCGTCCGGCATGCCGGGTCTGTTCAAGGCCATGCTGGTGCTGCGGAACCGGATGGTGCCGCCGACGCTGCACGCCGGCACGCTGAATCCGGCCATCGACTTCGACGGGCTGGGGCTGCGCGTGGCGACGCGGCCGGTGCCGCTGGACGGCGCCGCCGCCCGCCCGGTGGCGGGGGTCAACTCCTTCGGGTTCGGGGGCGCCAACGTCCATGTCGCGCTGACCGTCCCGCCGCCGTCAGAGGAGCCCGGCGAGGAAGCCGGCGGGGAGGGCGGGCCGACCGCGGAGGCGCTGCCGCTGGTGGTGTCGGCGCGGACGCCGACCGCGCTGCGCGAAGCGGTCCGGCAGGCCGCCGGGGCGGTCGCGTCGACCGCCGACCAGGACTTCTACGACCTCGCCTACACCTCCTGCCGTCGTCGCGGCCTCCACCCGCACCGCGCCGCCGTCGTCGCGGACTCGCCCGCCGACGCCGCGCAAGCCCTGACCCATCTGCTGGAGGAGGGCGACGACGGCGATCACCGCGACGGCGAAGCGGCGTTCGGCGAAGCGGCGTTTGGTGAAGCGGCGTTCGGCGAAGCGGCGTTCGGCGAAGCGGTGGAGCACGGCCGCGTCGCGCTGGTGTTCTCGGGCAACGGTGCGCAGTGGGCGGGAATGGCCGCCGACCTGCTCGACGACGAGGTGTTCCGCGAGGCGGTCGAGGTGCTGGACGCCGAGCTGGCGCCGCGGCTGGGCTGGTCGGTCCTGGAGGAACTGGCCGTGCCCGCCGAGCGGTGGTGCCTGGCGGCGACGGAGGTCGCGCAGCCCCTGCTGTTCGCGGTGCAGGCGGGGCTCGCGGAGATGCTGAAGGCGGCGGGCGTGCGGCCGGGCTGCGTGCTGGGGCACAGCGTGGGCGAGGTAGCCGCCGCCTACGTCTCCGGGGCGCTGTCGCCCGCGCAGGCGGCGCGGGTCATCGCCGAGCGGAGCGCGGCGCAGGCGCAGGCGCGGGGCTGGGGACGGATGGCCGCCGTGGGCCTGCCGGAGGACGCGGTCCGGCGGCTGCTGGCCGACCATCCCGGCGTGGAGGTCGCCGCGGTCAACACCGACCGGGACGTCACCGTCGCCGGCCCGGAGGAGGCCCTGGCCGCGCTCGGCGAGGAGATGGCGGCCCGCGACGCCTTCTTCCGGATGCTCGACCTGGAATACCCCTTCCACAGCTCGGCCATGGACCCGATCCGCGACGGCCTGCTGGAGGCGCTGGCCGGGCTGCGGCCGGACCGCACCCGGATCCCGCTGCTGTCCACGGTGACCGGCGGCCTCGTGGACGGACCCGACCTGACCTCGGCGTACTGGTGGCGGAACGTCCGCGAGCCCGTCCGGTTCGCCGCCGCCGTCGAACGGGTGGCGGACGAGGGCTGCGACGTGCTGGTGGAGGTCGGGCCGCATCCGGTGCTGCGGTCCTACCTGCGCCGCGTCACCGGCAAGGCGCGGCCGCGCGCGGCCGTCACCGCGACCCTGCGGCGCGGCGAGCCCGGCCCGTCCCGCATGCGCGCGGCGGTCGCGCACCTGATCGCGTCCGGCGCCCGCCTGGACTGGGACCGCCACTTCCCGCGCCCCGGCCGGGTGCGGCCGCTGCCCGCCTACCCGTGGCAGCGCGAGCGGTACTGGATCGGCGGCCCCGGCACCTGGATCAGCCGGTTCGGCGACCCGGCGATCCAGCATCCGCTGCTGGGCGAGCGGCTGCCGGTGCCGTTCCCCTCGTGGGCGGCCGAACTCGACCCGGGACGGCTCGGCTGGCTGCTGGACCACAGGGCGGGCGGCGCCCCCGTCATGCCAGCCACCGGCTACCTGGAGATGATGGCCGCCGCCGGGCGGCTCGGGCTGCCGGAGGCCGCCGGAACGGTGGAGGTCGACCGGGTCGACATCGTCCGGGCGCTGGTGCTGTCGGCGGCGACCGGTACCGAGCCGACGTGCGCGAGCACCACGCTGTACCCCGAGACCGGTGTGGTCGTCGTGGCCGGCGCCGAGGACCGCACCAGGCAGCCGCGGGAGAACTGCCGGGGACGGGTCCGCCGCATGCTGCGCCCGGCCCCGCCGCCGGTGGACGTGGAGGCGCTGCGCTCCCGCATCAGCGAGCCGGTCGACGTCGCGGACTTCTACGCGCGCGCCGCCAAAGGCCACATGGAGTGGGGCCCGCACTTCCGCGTGCTGACGGGCCTGTGGCGCGCCGGTAGGGAAATCCTCGGCTCCTACTCGTGCGACGCGCAGGAGGACGGCGCCTACCAGGCGCATCCGGTCGTCCTGGACAGCGCGCTCCAGGCCGGAGTGGTGTGGCTGGTGGACGAGATGCTCGCGGGGAAGCACTACATGCCCGCGGCGATCGCCTCGATGCGGCTGTGGGACCGGCCCTCCCCGCAGGGCCTGCTGCACGTCCGGGAACGTTCGAGGTACGAGGACGAGGTCTGCTGGGACATCACCATCACCGACCTCGACGGCAACGTCAGCGCCGAGATCCTCGGCTGCCGGCTGCGCGCCGTCCGGGGCATCGCGACCCGGCTGACCCGCTACGAGACGGTGCTGCGCGCCGCACCCCGACCCGGCGCCGCCGACGACCGGAGCCTCGCGGGCGACCACCCGAGCCTCGCGGTTGACGACCGGAGCCTCGCGGACGGCGGCACCCCCGTGGCGGAGCCGCGGGCGCTCCTCGACGAGGCGGCCCGCACCGCCGACCGGGCCCTTGTGGCGTGGCGCGAGCTCGACTACCCCCGGTTCGCCGAGCAGGCCGAGGAGGCGTTCGCACACGCGGTCGCCCGTGCGCTGCGGGCACCGGGCGGCGACGGTCGCGCCCGCCCGTTCGACCCGCAGGAACTGCTCCGGTCCCATCCCGCGCCGGACCACCGGCGGCTGCTGGAGGCGGCGCTGCCGCTGCTCGAACGGCACGGCCTGCTGGGACGGCTGGGTCCGCGGCAACTCCGCTGGGCGACCCCGCCGGCCGACCTGGACACCCTGCACGAGGAACTCGTCTGGCGCGGGAACGCCTTCGCCGCGCACGCCGCCCTGACGGTGCTCGTCGGCACGCACCTGCCCGAACTGCTCGCCGGGCGCGAGACCGCCGCCGACCTCCTCGCGGGGGGAGGCGCCGACCTGCTGGAGCAGTTCCACCGCACCGGGCCGCTGTGCACGGCAGCGAACCGGGTCGTGCGCGCGGTGGTGGAGGGGATCGTCCGGCGGTGGCCCGCCGACCGGCCGCTGCGCGTCCTGGAGGTCGGCGCCGGGACCGGCGGCACCACCGACGCGCTGCTGCCGGTGCTGCCCGCCGACCGCACCCGCTACACGGCCACCGACGCGGACGAGACCGTCCTCGCCCGGCTGCGGCAGCGGTTCGCCGCGTCCGACCTCGTCGAATGCGCGGCCCTGGACATCGACCGGGCGCCCGCCGGGCAGGACGTGGCCGAGGGCGCGTTCGACCTCGTGGTCGCGGTGAACGTCCTGCACCTGGCCGAGGACGTCACCGCCGCGCTCGACCACGCGCGCACCCTCCTGGCGCCCGGCGGGCTGCTGCTGGCCGCCGAACCGCACCGGCTGGGCGCGCTGCTGCCGGTCTTCGGCCTCCTGCCGGAGTTCTGGCGCTTCGCCGACCGCGACGTGCGTCCCGACTCGCCGCTCCTGCCGCGCGAGCAGTGGTCGGAACTGCTGGTCGACGCGGGGTTCACCGCCATCGACGCCACCGGCGAGGGCGGGGAGTCCGAGCCCGGCGACTTCTCCGTCCTGCTGGCCGCGGCCCCGGAGCCAGCGACCGGGGAGGCCCGTCCCGCGACCCCGGTGCGGTTGCCGCAGGCGGGGGAGGGCGACGCCTGGATCATCGCCGCCGAGGGAGACCAAGGCGTGGCCGACGCCCTTGAGGACGTCCTGCGGGACCGAGGCGCCCAGGTCGCCAGATCCGGCATCGGCACCGACCCCGGAGACTGGGCCCTGAAGGTGCCCGCCGACGCACGCAAGGCCGCCTTCTGCATCCTCCTGGACGACGCCGACGCCCCAGAGAACGACGCCGGAAACGCCGCCGCGCCCCCACCCGACCCGGCCGCGGAGGTGGAGCGGATCACCCAGCGGATCGCGGCACTCCGCGCCGTCGCGCTGGCCTGCGAGCAACTGCCCCATGACCTGGAGGTCTCCCTGTGGCTCGCCGCCCGCCCCTCCGGTGCCCTACCGGAGACGGGCGGGCCGGGGGCGGCCGAGCCGGAAGCCGGGACGCATCCGCAGGACGCCGCCGTCTGGGGCGCCGCGCGCTCGCTCGGCAACGAGCATCCGAACCTGCGGGTCCGGCGCGTCTGCCTCAGCCCGACCGGCGACCCCGCCCTGGACGCCGAGCGCCTGGCGGCGGAGATGCTCGCGCCGGACGACGAGGAGGAGATCCTCCTGACCCGCCGCGGCCGCTTCGTCCCGCGGCTCCGGGAGGCGCCGGCCGCCACCGTCCCGTCCACCGGAATCGGGGAGGGCTGCGAACTCGCGGTCCGCGACCCCGGGCGGACGTTCACCCTGGACTGGCGGCAGAAACGCAAGGCCGAGCCCCGCGCCGGCGAGGTCGCCATCGAGGTCCGCGCGGCCGGGCTCAACTACCGCGACGTGATGCGCACGGCGGGCCTGCTGCCGGTGGAGGCCATCGAGGCGGTGCACGGATGGCACGAACTCGGGCTGGAGTGCGCCGGGGTCGTCAGCGCCGTCGGCGCCGGTGTCACCGACCTGGCGCCGGGCGACCGGGTGCTGACCGCCGGCCCCGTCGGCATCGGCGACCACGCCGTCGTCCCCGCCTGGATGGCGATGCCCGTCCCCGATGGGCTGACCTTCACCCAGGCGGCCACCCTGCCGATGGCGTTCGTGACGGCGACGCACTCGCTCATCCACTGCGCCCGCGTGCGGACCGGCGAGACCGTCCTGGTGCACGGCGGCGCCGGCGGCGTCGGACTGGCCGCGCTCCAGGTCGCCCGCGCCTGCGGGGCCCGCGTGATCGCCACGGCCGGCTCGCCCGCCAAGCGCGACCTGCTGCGCGCGCTGGGCGCCGAGCACGTCCTGGACTCGCGGAGCCTCCGCTTCGCGGACCGGGTCATGGAGCTGACGGAGGGGCGCGGCGTGGACGTGGTCCTCAACTCCCTTGCAGGGGAGGCGATCACCCGCGGCCTGGAGGTGCTGCGGCACGGCGGCCGGTTCATCGAGCTGGGCAAGCGCGACATCTTCGAGAACAAGCCGCTGCTGCTGCGGCCGTTCGGCGACAACATCTCGATGTTCGGGGTGGACGTCGGCACCCTGCAGTGGAAGGACCCCGAGCGCGCGGCCCGGGAGATCACCGCCTGCTACCCCCTGGTGCGGACGGGCGGCGTCACCGCGCTGCCGCACACGGTCTTCCCCGCCGCCCGGGTGGACGAGGCGTTCGCGCTGATGGGCTCGTCCCGCCACATCGGGAAGATCGTCGTCTCGTTCGCCGAGCACGACGAGCCGTTCCGCGTGCGGCCCCGGCGGACGGTGCCGGTCCTGGACCCCGAGGGCACCTACCTGGTCACCGGCGGGCTGACCGGGTTCGGCGCCGCGACCGCCCGCTGGCTGGCCCGGCGCGGCGCCCGCCACCTGGCCCTCGTCGGCCGGCGGGGCACCGAGACGCCCGAGGCGCCGGGCCTGCTCGCCGACCTGCGCGCCCTGGGCGCCGACGCCCGCGCCTACGCGGCGGACGCCGCCGACCGCGCCGCCATGGAGCGGATCCTGCGCGACATGGACGCCGACGGCCGCCCGCTGCGCGGCGTCGTCCACGCGGCGATGCACCTGGACGACGCGCCGCTCGCCGAACTGCCCGACGAC
Organism: Actinomadura geliboluensis; assembly: GCF_043197915.1. Classification (NCBI taxonomy): domain Bacteria; kingdom Bacillati; phylum Actinomycetota; class Actinomycetes; order Streptosporangiales; family Thermomonosporaceae; genus Actinomadura; species Actinomadura geliboluensis. The sequence continues at coordinate 769,729 of NZ_JBICUA010000003.1, forward strand.
CGGGTCCGCGCCGTCCTGCACCCGAAGGTCGCCGGGGCCCTGGTGCTGGACGACCTCACCCGCCACCGCGACCTGGACATGTTCGTCATGTACTCCTCCGTCTCCGCGCTCGGCAACATCGGCCAGTCGGCGTACGCGGCGGCCAACCTGTACCTGGAGGCGCTGGCCCGCCTCCGCCGCCGGCGCGGCGGGACCGCGCTCACGGTGGCGCTGGGGGCGCTCAGCGAGACCGGCGTGCTGGCCCGCGACGCCCAGGGCGTGACGCTGGCGGCGGTGTTCGGCGGCGAGGCGACGCGCCCGGCGGAGGCGCTCGCCGCCATCGAGGACATGCTGGCCGAGCAGGCCGACGTGGCGATGGTGGGCCGGTGCGACTGGGGCCGGCTCAGCCAGGTCATGCCCGGCCTGCGGCGGCCGATGACGGCGTCGCTGCTGCCCGCCGGCCTGGACGAGGAGGGCACCGACCGGACGCGGGTGCTGGAGGCGCTCGCCGCGATGGACCGCGAGCAGGCCCTCGCCTTCCTCGTCGCCGAGATCAGGCAGGTGCTCTCGGAGGTGCTGCTGCTCCCGGCCGACCAGATCGCCGTCGACCGCCGGCTGGACGAGTACGGGATGGACTCCCTGATGGGCGGCGAACTGATGGCCTCCGTGCGGACCCGGTACGGCATCGACATCCCGCCCCTGGAACTGCTGCGCAGCGGCGGAACCATCGCCGACATCGCCCAGATCGTCCTGGTCCGCCTGGGGCTGTCGGCGACCGAGGCCGCGGCGCCCCCACCTCCCTCACCGCCCCGCCCCCGACCACCGGAGCCGGACCCGGCCTCGGACAAGGCCCCGGACAAGGCCCCGGACAAGGCCCCGGACAAGGCCCCGGACAAGGCCCAGGACACGCTGGCGGCGGCGCAGACGGGCGGGACGGAATGACCGTCGAGGGCGCGCCGTTCACCCGGCTGGCGGCGGTGGCCGCGCACCTGCCGGAGACCACGCTGACCACCGCGGAGCTGGAGGCCCGGCTCGCCGAGCGCAACCCGGGCCTGGACGTCCCGCGCGGCCTGATCCTCAAGGCCAGCGGGGTGCGGCGCAGGCACGTCGCCGCGCCGGAGGACGGGCCGTCCGACCTGGCCGCCGCGGCCTGCCGCAAACTCCTGGACGGCGCCGGCGTCGCCGCCGCCGACGTCGACCTGCTGATCTACGCGGGAGTGTCGGCCGACGTCGTCGAGCCCGCGACCGCGCACCTCGTCGCGGCACGGCTCGGCGCCCAGTGCCCCGTCTTCGACGTGCGCAACGCCTGCAACGGCGTGCTGACCGCCATCGAGCTGGCCGACGCGCTGATCATCGGCGGCCGGTACCGGCGCGTGCTCGTCTGCTGCGGCGAGCTGCCCAGCGCCATCACCCCGTGGCGCGTCGGCGGCGTCGAGGAGTTCTACGCCGTCGCGGCCGGCTACACCGTCAGCGACGTCGGCGCCGCCCTGCTGCTGGAGGCGGGGTCCGCCCCCGGCGTGCTGGCGCACCGCTCCGCCGCCCACTCCGCCGCGTGGGAGGGCGCGGTCGTCCGCGTGCTGGACGCCTCCAGCGATCCGGCGACCCCGGCGCCGCACTACGGCCCGCTCCTGGTCGACGCCCGCGCCCTGCTGCGGGGCTTCGAGAGCATCGACCCCGCCCTCTTCCGCAAGCCGCTCACCGACCTCGGCCTGACCTGGGACGACTGCGCGGCCGTCTGCGTCCACCAGGCGTCGCTGCCCATGCTGTGGAAGTTCTGCGACCACGCCGGGATCCCGCCGGGCAAGGTCGTCGTCACGATCGTCCAGCACGGCAACATGGTCGCCGCCACCCTGCCGGTGCAGCTGGCCATCGCGGTGGAGACCGGCCGCGTGCGGCGCGGCGACCTCGTCGCCCTCGTCGGCCTGGCCAGCGGGGTCAGTGCCGGAATCGTCCTGGCCCGGTGGTGATCATGATCCAGGAGCGGTCCCCGGCCGTCAGCCCCCTGTACCTGCGCGCCGGATGGTGGCGCCACCGGCGGCCGGACGCGGTCGCCTGCCGCTGCCCCGACGGCGAGGCGACGACGTTCGCGCAGCTGTCGGAACTGGTCGCCGAGACCGCGGCGGCGCTGGCCCGCGCCGGGGTGTGCGAGGGCACGCGCACGGCCGTGATGGTGCCGCCGGGGCCGCAGTTGTGGGCGGCCGTCCTGGCGCTGGCCCGCCTGCGAGCCGTCCCGGTCCTGGTGGACCCGGGCCTGCCGTTCGGTGAGATCCGCCGGTGCCTGCGGCGGGCCCGGCCGGAGGCGTACATCGGGATACCGCGCGCGCAGGCCGCCCGCCTGCTGCTGGGCTGGGCCAGAAGCGCGCGCGTCGTGGTGACCGTCGGCCCGAGGTGGCTGTCCTGGGGAGCCCGCATGGACGCCCTGCGCGACGCCGCGTCCGGCGACCCGCGGCAGTGGCCGGAGCCGAAGGTGGACGACGTCGCGCTGATCGGCTACACCTCCGGCTCGACCGGGCCGCCCAAGGGGGTGCCGCTGCGGCACCGGCAACTGGCCGCGCAGTTGGACGCGCTCGCGGCGCTGGACGTCGTGTCGCCCGGCTCGGTGATGCTGTCGGCGTTCGCGCCGTTCGCCCTGGCCGCGACGGCGTTCGGCGCCGCCGCGCTCGTCCCGGACACCGACCCGCGGCATCCTGGCCGGGCCGACCCGGCCGCCCTGAGCACCGCCATCCTGCGCCACGGGGTGACCGCGATGTTCGCACCGCCCGCGCTGCTGGACCGGCTGGCCCGCCACTGCCTCGACCGCGGCATCATCTTGGAGCCGCTGCGGCACGTGCTGGCCGCCGGCGCACCGCTGCCCGCCGGAACCCGCGAGCGGATGCGCGCGGTGATCCGCGACCGGGCGCGGCTGCTGTCGGTGTACGGGGCCACCGAGTGCCTGCCGGTCGCGGCGATCGAGAGCCGCGAGCACGCCCGCACCGACGCGGCCACCGCCGCCGGGAAGGGGACCTGCCTTGGCGAGCCGCTGCCCGGCGTCCGGGTCCGCGTCATCCCCGTCACCGACGGCCCGATCCGCCGCTGGAGCGAGAACCTGCCCGTGCCGGCCGGCGCCCTCGGAGAGATCGCCGTGTCGGCCCCCATGGTCGCCGACCCCTACCTGGACGACCCGGCCGCGACCGCCCTGGCCCGCATCCCCGACGGCGGCTGCGACTGGCACCGCACGGGCGACCTCGGCCGGATCGACGCCGAGGGCCGGCTGTGGTTCGCGGGCCGCAAGTCCGAACGGGTCCGGACCGGCCGCGGGGACCTGTGCACCGAGCAGGTCGAACCGCTCTTCGCCGACGTCCCCGGCCTGCGGCGGGCCGCGCTGGTCGGCGTCGGCCCCGAGGGGGCGCAGCGGCCGGTGCTGGTCGTCGAACCGGTGCCCGGACTCGGCCGCCGCGAGCGCCCCGGCCTCATCGCCGCGGTGCTGGACGCGGCGGGGGAGCGGGCACTGGCCGCCGGGATCCACGACGTCCTGGTGCGCCGTGACCTGCCCGTGGACGCCCGCCACCAGAGCAAGATCCGCCGCCATGAGCTGGCCCGCTGGGCCGCCCGCAAGCTGGACGGGCGCGGCCGGTGAAGGTCCTGGTCACCGGGGGCGGCGGGTTCCTGGGCGCGGCGGTCTGCCGGCGGCTCGCGGTGCGCGGCGACACCGTCCACGCCCTGCAGCGCCGCCGTTCGCGCGAGCTGGACGACCTCGGCGTCGTCCAGCACCTGGCCGACATCCGCGACCGGGACGCGGTCCTGGCCGCCGCCGACTGGTGCGACGCGGTCGTGCACTGCGCCGCCAAGGCCGGGGTGGGCGGGCGCCGCCGCGAGTACGAGCAGATCAACGTGGACGGGACCCGGCACGTCCTGGCCGCGTGCGCGCGCGTGGGCGCCCGCCTCGTCTACACGTCCTCGCCCAGCGTGGTGCACGACGGACACGACCTGGAGGGCGCGGACGAGTCGCTGCCCTACGCCCGCCGCTTCCCGGCGCACTACCCGCGCACCAAGGCCGCCGCCGAGGGACTCGTCCTGGGCGCCGCCGGCCGGGGGATCCCCGCCGCCGCGCTGCGCCCGCACCTCATCTGGGGGCCGGGCGACCCGCACTTCCTCCCGGGCCTGGCCGCGGCGGGCTCCCGCCTGCGCCTGATCGGAGCGGGAGACAAGACCATCGACACCGTCTACATCGACAACGCCGCCGACGCCCACGTCCTCGCCCTGGACACGCTCGCCCCCGACTCGCCCGTCAACGGCCGCGCCTACTTCATCACCCAGGACGAACCGGCACCCTTCGGGCAATGGATCAACGGGCTTCTCGCGGCCGCGGGGCTCCCGCCGGTCACCCGCCGCGTGCCGGTCGCACCGGCGATGCTGGCGGCCGCCGCGCTGGAACTGCTCTTCGCCCTGCCCGGAGTGCGCGCCGCACCGCCGCTGACCCGGTTCCTGGTCGACCAGGCGTCCACGGCGCACTGGTTCGACATCTCCGCGGCCCGCCGCGACCTCGGCTACACCCCTTCCGTCAGCACCGCGCAGGGATTGGCGCGCCTCGCCGATCACCTGGCCGAGCATCCCCTGGGAGCAGTCAGGTGAGCTTCTTCCCCGGCTACCGGTTCGACTCGCACTGGTTCACCCATCCCGGCGCGAACGGCCTCGACCAGCACTACGTGGACGAGGGCGACGGCCCGCCGGTGCTGTTCGTCCACGGGAACCCCACCTGGAGCTACATGTGGCGCCGCCCCGTGCTGGCGCTGCGCGACCGGTTCCGGTGCATCGCGCCCGACCACATCGGCATGGGCCTGTCCGACAAGCCCGTCGGCGACCGCTACGCCCACACCCTCGCGGCCCGCATCGACGACCTCGACGCCCTCACCACCCACCTCATCACCGCCCGCGGCGCCCCCACGACCGGCTGGACGCTGGTGATGCACGACTGGGGCGGTCCGATCGGCATGGGCTGGGCCGGGCGGCACCCCGGACGGGTGTCCCGGCTGGTCGTCCTCAACACGGCCGCCTTCCCCAACCCGCACGGCGCCCGGGTGCGCCCCTCACTCCGGGTCCCGTTCCGGGTGCTGCGCGGCGACCGCCTCGGCACACGCATCTTCCAGCGGCACAACGCGTTCGTCCGGCTGGCGACCCTCCCGCCCTGCGGCGTGCGCAGGCCGCTCCCGCGCGCCGTCCGGGCCGCCTACCTGGCGCCCTCCGACCAGCCGGGCGGACGCCTGGCGATCCAGCGCTTCGTCCAGGACATCCCGCTGGGGCCCCGCGACCCGTCCTGGCCGCTGCTGTGCGGGATCGGCGACTCCCTGGGCCGGTTCGCCGACCTCCCGGCGCTGATCGCCTGGGGACGCCACGACCCGGTCTTCGACCCGGCGTTCCTGCACGAATGGCGGGCCCGCCTGCCCGGCGCCCGCGTCCGCCTCTACCCGCACGCCGGCCATCTCGTCGTGGAGGACGCCGGCGACGACCTGCTGATCGCGCTGCGCCGGTTCATGCTCGAATGACCGGCGGTGTCCAGGCGAAGCCCCAGGCCGCGCCGACGATCGCCATCAGCGACCCGAGCAGCAGACCGCCCAGGTTCGACAGCACGAACGCGACCAGCGCGGCCATCACCACCAGCACCGCGATGACGTCGCGCGGACCGCCCCAGCACAGCCCCGCGCCCATCGCGATCAGGAACACCCCCACGAGGAAGCCCGCGTACCCGCCCACACCGCTGTTCACCACCAGCCCCACGCCCGCAACCGGCACCAGCGGGATCTCCACCCCGGCCGCCGCCACCAGGCAGCTCGCCCCGAACGGCCGCGCCCGCCGCCACTGCGTCAGATACCGCCACTGCGTCAGACGCCCCCACCGCGTCAGAAGCATGTCGGGACGTCCCGCCCGATGGCGACCTTCAGCCCCGTCACCTGGAACGTCCCGCCGGCCACCATCCAGGAGTCGACCTTCACATGCTCCACCGTGAACCCCAGGGCCCCGATGCCGTAGTCACCGGCACGACCGTCGGCTCCCAGCGTCCGCGTGTCCTTGTTGAGCACCAGGGAGCCGAAGTCGACGTCGGCGTCGATGCTCCGGGCCGAGATGGTCAGCCCCCGCACCTGCGACGGCCGCGCGGGATCCCGCGTGCTCAGCCGAACGACGTAGCGCCCGAGCGGGGTGTCCACGACCGAGGACTGGCACAGCCCGTAGACGGCGGCTGAGCGCATCGTCAGCGACAGCACCTGGTGCCGTTCGCCGTCCGCCGAGCGCACCACGACCGGATACAGCCCGAACCCCTGCCCGGACAGCCGGTCCGCGGAGACCTGCATCCGCCGCCCCGACAGTGCGAACGACACCGGCACCGTCCCCTGCGCCATCCCCACGCCGAGCACGCCCAACGCGCCCAGCGAGGGGACCAGCATCAGGACGAACCGGCGCCACCTGACATCTCCCATCGAGGCACCGCCCTCCTCGCGCCGGGTAGCAACTTACAACACTGAGCAATCAATCGACAACTAACAGTAATCGCCGGTGTGCTTCCTCAAAGGACAGGCGCTTTATCGGGACTTGTCTCGCCCTTTGCAGAACGTGCCCTCAAACTTGCATACGGTGACGGGATGGCGAACGCCATCCAGCGGCAGCGGATCGTCGACGTGGCGACCCGCCTGTTCAGCGAACTCGGCTACGACGGCACATCCGTCCGGCTCATCGCGGACGCCATGGGGACCGACCCCGGGGCGATCGTCGAGGCCGTCGGCGACAAGCGCGCGCTCTACCTGGAGGTGATGGACCAGGCGTTCGAGTCCGAACGGGCCATGCTCGAAGCGGTCGTGTCGCAGGCCGAACCCGGCCGCGCCGCCGTCCACCAGATCGTGGACGCCTACCTCGACCTCCATGTGGCGCACCCGAACCGATCCCTGTGGGCGCACCGCTGGGTCGACGACGCCGCCGACATCACCGAACTGGAGGACCGCTACGCCCGGCCGCTGCTGCACCTGGCCGCCCGTAAGATCCGCGACGCGGTACCGCCGGACGTCAACCCCTACTACCTGCTCGGCACGATGATCTGGTGCGTCCACGGATTCTTGGGCTCGGGCGTCCTGGGCCCCTCCGTGGGCATGCGCCGATCCGACGACCCAGAGACCGTGGCCTCGTTCCGCCAGCACCTCCACGTCCTGATGGACCGCTTGCTGGCGCCCCAGTAGCCGCGCAGGGGACACCTAGCGGCAACCTCCGCACCCTTCAATGATCTTGCACCGCCCAAACCGATTATTGAAGGAACAAAAGTGAAGACCCCCTCAGCCCTAACAGCGACCGCCGCCGCGCTCCTTACCCTGAGCACCCCCGCCGCAGCGACAACGACAACGACAGCGCCCCAACACCGCCACTCCTTCTTCGGCGAACGCCTGCCGCTCAGCGCGGCACCGGTGAACACCACCATCGCGCCGGGAGTGACGCTGACCTCACTCTCCCTGGGCGCCAAGGACGCCGACGACTACTGGACGGTCCACGTATACCTACCGCCCACGACCGACGGGCCACTCGACAAGGCGAACACCGCCCTGGGCCCCAAACCGATCGCCGACCGAGTCGCCGCCGCGCTCCGCGAGAAGAACTTCGAGCCACGCCTGGAACGGGTCTCCACGCCCGCGTACGCGGACCGCCCCGCAGGCCCCCTCGGCTGGACCGTCCGGGTCGGCCGGTATGAGACTCCCGCCGAAGCCTCCAGCGCGCTCTCCACGATCAAGAAGACCGGCTTCGCCGGCGGCACCCGCTACACAGCCCAAGACGGCACCGACCCAGGCGCCCCACAGAAAGTCCACATCCTCCGCGTCGACTTCCGCGACTTCCAAGGCACGGTCGGCCCCGACCACGGCCCGACCCTGAACGGCACGGAGAAGCTGACCGACCTGGCCGCGGGCGCGATCGCCGGCATCAACGGGCAGTGGTTCTACAACAGCGCCCCTGGCGGCATGTACGTCAAGCACGGAAAACTCCTGGGCTCGGCCACCCAGGGCAGGGGCGGAGTCAAGATCACCCAGGGCGGCCGCCGCGTCGACGTGGACGCCTACACGGCCCGCGTGACCCTCCGGACCGGCCGGGCCACCGCCGAGATCGACGGCGTGAACCGCCTGCCGGGCGAGATCTGGAACTGCGGCGGCGTGGGCGGCGACCAGCCGACCGAAAAGCCACAGCACGACCTGAAGTGCACCGACGACAGCGAACTGGTGCTGTTCACCTCCGAATGGGGCACCCCACCCACCGGCACGGGCGCAGAAGCAGTCTTGGACGCCCGCAACAAGGTGACGGCAGTGAACACCTCCCGCGGCGCCCACGTTCCCACCGGGGGCTCCACCATCCAGGCCACCGGCCAGAGCGCAGCCTGGCTGCGCACCCACGTGAAGCCCGGCGACCGCCTGCACCTGAGCGAACGCGTCGAGGACAGCAAGGGCCGCCGCGTGCCGCTGACCCCCGACACGACGATCCTCCAGGTCGGCCCAACCCTCGTCCGGGACGGCAGGATCTCGGTGAACGCCGCCGCCGACGGCCTGATCCGCGAGGGCACCGACCAGACCTTCACCTACAACTGGACCGTCCGGAGCAACCCCCGCTCAATGATCGGCATGGACCGCCAGGGCCGCCTCATGCTGGTGGTCGTAGACGGCCGCCAGGACGGCTACAGCGAAGGACTGGGCATTGCCCAGACAGCCGAGCTCATGAAGCTCCTGGGCGCACGCGAGGCCCTCAACCTGGACGGCGGCGGCTCCAGCGTCATGGTGACCCGCGACGGCATAGTGAACCGCCCGTCCGACGCAACGGGCCAACGCTCCCTGGGCAACGCACTCCTGGTCCGCCCGTAACAAGTGGAACAGTGCTGCCGTGACCTACATAGACGAGGTAGCCGCACTAGTACGCGACTGCCTTCCCCCAGAGGCCCGTCCCCCCGAGGACGCGGCAGCACTCTTCCGCATCTACGCGGTCCTGACCCGCGCCAAGGGCAAAGCCACAACAGCCGAAGACGTCCACGACGCCTGGTCAGCCTGGATGCTCACGGTAGACCCGACCCACCCAGCCCTACTCCCGTTCAACGCCCTGCCCCAAGCAACACAAGCCCAGGACAAGCCCTACCTAGAAGCAATCCACAATGCCGCCAGCAAACTAGCCCCCCACCACCCCTGAACCAGCAACTACGTCGAACACCCGGCCCACAAGGAGCCAAGGGGCGAAGCCCTTAAGCAGAAACCCCACACCAAGCGTCACGACCTGAAGCCCTTGAGCCACGCGGGGGCAAGGGGCGGAGCCCCAAAAAAACAGACCGCGCCAAGCGGCACGAGCTGAACACCTGAGCCACGAGGGGCCGAGGGGCGAAGCCCCAAACCCCGCGCCAAGCGTCACAGGCCGAAGATCTGAGCCACGAGGGGCCATGGGGCGAAGCCCAAACCCCGCGCAAGTCGCCACCACCCCAAAGAACCTGAACCAGAAGGGGGCAAGGGGCGGGAGCCCCAAAAAAACAGACCCCCGCGCCACCCGGCACAGAAAGAAAGACCTGAGCCGGGAGGGGGGCGTGGGGGGGCGGAGCCCCCCACATCGGGGGTCCGGGGGTCGCCCCCCGGGAAAAATGACGAAGGAGTGGCGGCGAGGAGCCCCTCAAGGGCTCCGAGCACACCACTCCCACTCCGACGTGGGCGATACTGGGATTGAACCAGTGGCCTCTACCGTGTCAAGGTAGCGCTCTCCCACTGAGCTAATCGCCCTTGTGCGTGCTGCGAGGTGGAGACGGGATTTGAACCCGTGTACACGGCTTTGCAGGCCGTTGCCTCGCCTCTCGGCCACTCCACCAGAGCGAGACCTGATGGGGCCTCTCAGAGCGGACGACGGGATTCGAACCCGCGACCCTCACCTTGGCAAGGTGATGCTCTACCAACTGAGCCACGTCCGCGTGTCGGTCCGGGGGTCGCCCCCCGGGCTCGCATGGACAACTCTAGCGGAATCCTGGAGTGCTTGCGTACGGAGCGGCCTCGGAGTCGGTGAGGTCGGCGTGCAGGGTGTTCCAGAAGTCGAGTTCCTTGTCCTCTTCGAGGTGGGCGATGCGGCCCCAGAACTCGCGGTCCTCGGCTTCGTGGGCGGCGGCGAGGGAGAGGGCGGGCATGAGGGTGGTGCCGGCGTCGGCGGCGTCGAGGTCGGCGGGGGTGACGTCGGCGGGGAGGGCGACGGGGGTGGAGGGGCGGTGGTGCTTGCCGCGCTTGCGGACGCGGATCGGCGGTGTGGTGGGGGCCTTGGCGGCGGCGGCGCGGCCGGCGGCGAGGGCGACGGTGCCGCAGAGGATGAAGGCGAGGATGCCGCCGAGGACGACGTCCTGGGTGGGGAGCTGTTCGGCGGGGGCGCTGTGCTCGGCCTCGTGGGTCTTGGCGGCGGTGACGGGGGCGCCGACCTTGTCGACGGTGGGGGCGGGTGCGGCGTGCTTGGGGGTGTACTTGGCCTCGACCTTGATCTTGGACGGGTAGCCGAAGCCGACGACGGTGTCCATGTCGCGGGTCTTGCGCATGAGCTTGTAGCCGTCGGCGTTGCCCTCGATGGTGTGGAGGGTGCGGCCGTCGACCTTCTCGACGATGCCGACGTGGTCGATCTGGTCGATGTCGCCGGAGCCGTTCCAGTCGTAGAAGACGATGGCGCCGGGTTCGGGGTCGTGGCCCCAGGCGTCGTTCTTCTTGAACCACTGGGCGTGGTCGACGGTGGAGGCGAACTGCCCGGCCTGGTCGGTGACGTCGGCCTTGTCGGCGGCCCAGGCGAGGAACATGTCGCACCAGGGGGCGGTGGAGAAGTACTCGTCGTGGTCGCCGTCGACGTTCTTGCGGTACCACTCGCCGAACTTGGTGTACCCGTCGCCCTTCTCGGTGTAGCCGAGTTCGGTCTTGGCGATGTCGAGCAGCTTCTTGCCGATCGGGTCCATCTCGCTCCCCTGCGCCTCGCTCGTTCGGGCAGGGTGCGCCCGACCGGGGCGGAACGTGCCCCGCTCCGATGGTCACGTTCCGATCTCGACGGAATGTAGCGGAGGTAAACGAGGGGCGGCAAGCGGTTCCCGATAAACGGTCAAAACGGACTACTCAGTAGTAGCCACGCGGGAGGACGGTGACCGGACACGGCGCCGCGCGCAGCACCTTGAGTGCGACCTCGCCCAGGAAGACGCGGTGGGCGGCGGCGTCCTCGCTGGACGCGCACACGAGCAGCTCGCCGTCGGTCCAGTCCACGTCGTCCAGCGCGTCGGCCACGTCGTCGCCCTCGGCGAGCTCGGCGGTCACCTCCTCCGGGAGCAGGTCGGCCGAGTCGAGGGCGAGCCGGATGGCGAGGGCCAGGTCGTCGCGGAGCGGGTCGCCGGCCACGTCCCCGACGGCGAGCGTGACGAGGCGGAGCGGCACCTCCAGCCGCTCGGCGGCCTGGGCGGCGCGGATGACGGCCTCCTCGCACTGGGGCCGCCGGACGTACATGACCGTGATCCGGCTCGGCTCGTCCGGCGGGGCGTAGCCGGACGGGGCGAGCATCACGGCCTCGGTCGCCGAGTGCAGCAGGTGGTCGGCGGCGGCGCCGACGCCGATCCGGCCGCGGGCGCCGCCCTCGGGGGAGCCGACGACGATCAGGTCGGCGCCGATCCGGCTGGCCAGCACGGTGAGCCCGCGCCCGACGCTGCGGCCCTCCTGGACGATCAGGTCGGCGGGCTGGTCGTCCAGCTGGTCGGCGAGCTGGTCCAGCGCGGCCCGGGCCTCGCCGGCGGCGGCCGGCAGGTCCGGCGGGTGGACGGTCGCCACGCTGAGCCGGCCGCCGGTCAGCGCGACGATGCCGCGCGCGAGGTCCAGCGCCTCCCGGCCGCCCGCGTCGGGGACATAGCCGGCCAGGACGTGTTCACCGATCATGTACCGAGCATTCCCCCGGGGCGGCCCCTCAGACCAGATGGGATTTGAGGTACTTTTTCCTGGTTGTCACTCTTTGGGGGGATTTTCATGGGCGCCGAGGTTTCCGACCTCGAAGCCGGCCGCTGGAGCATCGATCCGGTCCACTCCGAGATCACCTTCACGATCCGGCACCTGATGACCACCGTGCGGGGCTCGTTCCTCGACTTCGGGGGCGAGGTCGTGATCGGCGAGGACCCGCTGGACTCCACCGCCCGCGCGGAGATCCGGATGGGCTCGATCGACACCCGCAGCGCCGAGCGGGACGAGCACGTCCGCTCCGCCGACTTCCTGGACGTCCGGCGCCACCCCGTGATGATGTTCACCGGCACCGGGATCGAGCGCGCCACCGTCGGCCGCCGCGCCCGCTCGCCCCGCTACCACCTGGACGGCGAGCTGACGATCAAGGACGTGACCCGTCCGGTGCGGCTGCTGACCGAGTTCCACGGCGTCGGCGCCGACCCGTGGGGCGGCACCCGCGCGGGCTTCACCGCGACGGCCGCCATCAGTCGCCGCGACTTCGGCATCGAGTTCAACGTCCCGCTGCAGGGCGACCGGGTCATGCTCGGCGACGAGATCACCATCGGGCTGGAGATCCAGGCCGTCCTCGCCACGGCGGACACCCCCGCCTGACCGGGTGCGCCTGACCCGGTGCGCCTGACTGCGCGCGCCTGACTGCGCGCGCCTGACCGTGTGTTCCTGACCATGCCCCGCCTGGCCGCATCCCGGCCGGCCCCCGCATGGCCGGGACGCGGGAGTGCCCGGCTAGATGGCCGTGTGGGCGAGCCAGTGGTCCACCAGGGACGCGTCGCCGGTCACCTTCAGCCCGGCCGCGTCGGCCTGGGCGAGCCGCCGGGCGAGCAGCAGCAGCAACTCCTGGACGGGCCCGTCGACGGTCACATCCGCGCCCCGCGCCCTCTCCTCGAAGCCTGCGCCCTCTTCAGAGTTCGGCCCCTCCTCATAGACGGGCCCGTCCGGCTGGCGGGTGATCAGCCAGCCCGGCAGGGACGGCTCCGCCGGGCGCAGCCACAGCGTCTCGCCCGTGCCGCGCAGCTCCGCCAGCTCCGGCTTGTGTGCGGCCGCCGTCGGCGCCGTCAGCAGCCCGAGAAACTCGGTGATCACATCGGCGGCGTGGTCGGGCGCCACCGTGAACGCGGTCCCCGCGGCCAGCGCCGCATCGGCGTGGTGGACGGCGGACTCGTTCGCCATCCGCCGCAGCCACATGACGGTCGACCACGCCCCGAGCATGGGGTGGTCGACGGTCTCGTCCGGCTTGGCCTCGACCGCGGTGATCAGTGCCTCCGCCCCGTCGCTCAGCCAGCCGGGCCAGGCGGCGGGGGAGTCCGGCACCGTGCGGGGCAGGCTGTCGATGACGTCGGTGCCGCCGGTCCGCACCAGGTCGGTCGCCCACAGGTACGCCTGGCCGACGTGCCCGACCAGGTCCTGCAGCGTCCACTCCGGACAGGTCGGCACCCGCGTGGACGGGTCAGCGCCCGCCGCGGCCTCTGCGAGCCCTCGGGCATGCTCGCGCAGGCCCTCCTTGAAGCGTGCGGCCTCCAGCACGTCGTCTCCCTCCATAGGTCTTCTGCTGTGGTCTCCTCGTTGGCGCTCGTAAGGTAGGACCTCCAGCCTGCTGGAGGTTCAACTGGTGTGAGCGAAGACACATCGCTGGGGATCGGCGATCTGGCGGCGCTGACCGGGGTGTCCGTGCGCACGATCCGCTTCTACTGCGACGAGGGGCTCCTGGAGCCGGAGCGCAGCGCGGGCGGGCACCGGCGGTTCGACACCGCGGCGGTGGACCGGCTCCGGTTCGTCCGGCGGTTGCGCGCCCTCGGGCTCGGCCTGCCCGCCGTCACGTCCGTCCTCGCCGGGGACCGCTCGCTGGAGGAGGCCGTCACCGCCGAGCGGCGCGCCGTCGACACTGAGCTGGCCGCGCTCGCCTGGCGCCGCGCCTCGCTCCGCGCCGTCGAGCAGGCCGCCCCGGCGGACCGGGCGGCGCGCCTGGACCTGCTCGCCGCCGTCCACGACGGTCCGGCCGCGCGGGACGTCCTGCTGGAGTTCTGGCGCCGCCGCATCCTGGTCCCGCTGCCGGACGCGGCGGTACGCGAGTTCCTGGAGCGCAGCGTGCCGGAGCCGCCCGCCGACCCGACGCCCCGGCAGGTCGTCGCCTACGCCGGGATGGTCGCCGTCGCGAGCGACCGGCCGCTGCTGCGCGAGTTGCGCGCCCTCGGCCGGGTGAACGCCGACCGGGTGCGGGACGAGCCGACCCTGATCACCGGTCTCGGCGAGGCGGCGGCGCTGGCGGCCCCGCTGGTCGCCGCAGGCGCCGAGCCCTGCCCCGGTCCCGCCCTCGACCTGTTCGTCGCGGCGCACGCGGCCGGCCGGGACGAGCGCGACACCCGGCGCTTCCGGCGCGACCTGCTGCCCGCCGTCGCCATGGAGCAGGACCCGCGGCTCCGCCGGTACTGGACGCTGTTCTCCGAGGTCACCGGCGAGCCCGCGACCGCCGGGACGATCAACACTTGGCTGGTCGACGCGCTCGAACGCGACATCGCGCACGCCGCCGCCTGACGCTCTGGCGGTCTGGCCTGAAGCTCTGGCGTTCTGGCCTGGAGCTCTGACGCTTTGAAGCTCTGACGCTCTGGAGCACCCCCGCCACACCCCCCGGCACGCAGGCCCTGGCATGCCCCCTGGGCTGGCCCCTGGAGGCCCTGGTCCGCTCCCCGGAAGGCACTGGTCGGCGGCCGGAATACGCGCCCTGCACGAGCGGTTCCGGTAGAATAGTTGAAGGTTCTACTATTTCGGAGGCCGCCATGCAGTTCGGGATCTTCACGGTCGGCGACGTCACGCCCGACCCGACCACCGGCCGGGAGTCGACGGAGGCCGAGCGGATCAAGGCGATGGTGGCGATCGCGCTCAAGGCCGAGGAGGCGGGCCTGGACGTCTTCGCGACCGGCGAGCACCACAACCCGCCGTTCGTGCCGTCCTCCCCGACGACGATGCTCGGCTACATCGCGGCCCGCACCGAGCGGCTCATCCTGTCCACCGCGACCACGCTGATCACCACCAACGACCCGGTGAAGATCGCCGAGGACTTCGCGATGCTCCAGCACCTCGCCGACGGCCGGGTGGACCTGATGATGGGACGCGGCAACACCGGCCCCGTCTACCCCTGGTTCGGCAAGGACATCCGCGACGGCATCGCGCTCGCGATCGAGAACTACCACCTGCTGCACCGCCTCTGGCGCGAGGACGTCGTCGACTGGGAGGGCAAGTTCCGCACGCCGCTCCAGTCGTTCACCTCGACGCCGCGCCCGCTGGACGGCGTCCCGCCGTTCGTCTGGCACGGCTCGATCCGCAGCCCCGAGATCGCCGAGCAGGCCGCCTACTACGGCGACGGCTTCTTCGCCAACCACATCTTCTGGCCCACCGAGCACTTCCAGCGCCTCATCGGCCTGTACCGGCAGCGCTTCGAGCACTACGGGCACGGCTCCGCCGACCAGGCGATCGTCGGCCTCGGCGGGCAGGTGTTCATGCGCAAGAACTCGCAGGACGCCGTCCGCGAGTTCCGCCCGTACTTCGACAACGCGCCCGTCTACGGGCACGGGCCGTCGCTGGAGGAGTTCACCTCCGAGACGCCGCTGACGGTCGGAAGCCCCCAGCAGGTGATCGACAAGACCCTGACGTTCCGCGACCACTTCGGCGACTACCAGCGCCAGCTGTTCCTGATGGACCATGCCGGGCTGCCGCTGAAGACCGTCCTGGAGCAGATCGACATGCTGGGCGAGGAGGTCGTCCCGGTGCTGCGCGAGGAATTCGAGGCGCTGCGCCCGGCGCACGTCCCGGCGGCCGCCCCGACCCACGCGTCCCGCCTCACCGAGGAGGTCCGATGACGACCCTCGCCGTCGTCTCCGCCGGGCTCGGGCAGCCGTCCTCGACCCGGTTGCTCGCCGACCGCCTCGCCGCCGCCGCGGCCCAGGCGCTCGGCGCGGACGCCGCCGTCGAGACGATCGAGCTGCGCGACCACGCGCACGCCATGGTCGACGCGACGCTCACCGGCTTCCCGTCCGGGCCGTTCCGCGAGGCCGTCGAGACCGTGGCGGGCGCCGACGGCCTCATCGCCGTGACGCCCGTCTTCAACGCGTCCTACAGCGGCCTGTTCAAGACGTTCTTCGACGTCGTCGAGCGGGACTCGATGGAGGGCAAGCCCGTGCTGCTCGGCGCGACCGGCGGTACGGGGCGGCATTCGCTGGCCATCGACTACGCGATGCGCCCGCTGTTCGCCTACCTGCGCGCGACCGTGGCCCCGACGGCCGTCTACGCGGCGTCGGAGGACTGGGGGAGCGGCGAGACCGGCCTGCCCGACCGCGTCGCCCGCGCCGGCGCCGAACTCGCCGCGCTGATCCAGGCCCGTCCGGCCCCGGCAAAGGAGGACCTCTACGAGAACCCCGTGCCCTTCGAGCGGCTCCTCGCCGGCGGCTGAATCCCTTGTTAAGGCTTGGCTTATATAAGTCGAGCCTGTAGCTTGGGGATGTGCACGCGTTCGATGTTCTGGGTGACCCGGTACGGCGCCGGATCCTGGAGCTGCTCGCCGACGGCGAGCGGTCCTCCGGTGAGGTCACGGCCGTCGTCCGGGAGGAGTTCGGGATCTCCCAGCCCGCGGTCTCGCAGCACCTGAAGGTGCTCCGCGACAGCGGGTTCGCGGTGGTGCGGGCGGAGGGGACGCGCCGGCTCTACGCCGTCGACGCCGCTCCGCTGCGGGAGATCGACGCCTGGCTCGACCGGTTCCGCCGGTTCTGGACTCCGCATCTGGACGCCCTGGCGACCGAGATCGCGCGGGGCAGGCGCGCACGCCGAAACGACGACTCAGGGAGCGAACCATGATCGAAGTCACGGGGCAGATCAACGCGGTCCGGCGCGCGGTCGGCGAGCGGGTGCTGGAGACCGGCACCGCGCGCACCGCGACGGTCAGCCAGGTCTACGACACCGACGTCGAGGACCTCTGGGACGCCGTCACCAATCCCGAGCGCATCCCGCGCTGGTTCCTGCCCGTCTCCGGCGACCTCCGGCTCGGCGGCCGGTACCAGCTCGAAGGCAACGCGGGCGGGACGATCGAGCGCTGCGACCCGCCCAAGGGCTTCGCCGCGACCTGGGAGTACGGCGGCCAGACGTCCTGGATCGAGGTCCGCCTCACCCCGGAGGCGGACGGCCGGGCGCGGTTCGAGCTGGAGCACATCGCCCACGTTGGCGACGACATCTGGGACCAGTTCGGCCCCGGCGCCGTCGGCATCGGCTGGGACCAGGGCCTGCTCGGTCTCGCCCTGCACCTGGCGACCGGCAAGAGCGCCCCGGACGAGGTCGGCCCCGACTGGTCCCTGTCGGACGAGGGCAAGGAGTTCACCCGGCAGAGCGGCGAGTCCTGGTTCACGGCGCACGTCGCCTCCGGCGCCGACGAGGCCGCCGCCCGCGCCGCCGCCGACCGCACCATCGCCGCCTACACGGGCGAGGCGGAATGACCCTTCGGACGTGACGCCGCTCCGGCGTCCCCTGCCCGGCGCCGGTCAGCCGTAGAACGCGCTCTGCCTCGCCTTTCCCGGGCCTTGGAGCGCGGCTCGGCAGAATGACGCGGATGGACGTGAGGATGGGCGTCCGCGTCGAGGGAGTCGTGCAGGGCGTCGGATTCCGGCCGTTCGTGCACGGGCTCGCCACCGGCCTCGGGCTGTCCGGGCTCGTCGGCAACGACGCGGGCGGCGTGTTCATCGAGGTCGAAGGCGCACCCGACGAGATCGGCCGCTTCCTGGACGGGCTGCGCACGCGCCCGCCGCGGCTCGCGGTCGTCGAACGCCTCACCACCCGCCGGCTGGACGTGCGCGGGCGGGCCGGCTTCACGATCGTGGGCAGCGACGCGTCGGGGGAGCGCCGGGCGCTCGTCTCCTGGGACTCCGCGACCTGCGACGACTGCCTGCGCGAGATGCGCGACCCGGGCGACCGGCGGTACGGATACCCGTTCATCAACTGCACGAACTGCGGGCCGCGCTTCACGATCGTGAAGGACGTCCCGTATGACCGTCCCAACACCACCATGGCCGGCTTCGCGATGTGCGGGGCGTGCGCCGCCGAGTACGCGGATCCGGCCGACCGCCGGTTCCACGCCCAGCCGACGTGCTGCCCCGCCTGCGGCCCTTCCCTCATCCTGCACACGCCCGGCGACCACCGTGGGGTCGTTCGCGACCTCCATGTCGCTTGTGGGTCGGGCCCGTATGGCGCTTCTGGGGTGTCTGGCGTCTGCGATCCGCATGCCACTTGGGGGGAGCCTGTTGTTCGCGACCCGCTGCAGGCTGCGCGTGATCTGCTCGCTGCCGGCGCCGTCCTCGCGGTGAAGGGCCTCGGCGGCTACCACCTCGCGGTGCGGGCGGCGTGCGGGAGTGCGGTCGCCGCGCTCCGCGCCCGCAAGCACCGCGAGGACAAGCCGTTCGCCGTCATGGTCCCCGACCTGGCCGCCGCCCGGAGCCTGTGCGCACTGTCCGACGCCGAGGAGGCGCTGCTCACCGGCCCGCGCCGCCCGATCGTGCTGGCGCGCCGTCGCCCGGACGCGGCACTCTCCGACGCCGTCGCACCCGGCGGCCGGTACCTCGGGCTCATGCTGCCCTACACCCCGCTGCACAACCTCCTCGTCACCGAACCGGTCGTGCTGACCAGCGGGAACATCTCGGACGAGCCGATCGCCCACCGGGACGCCGACGCGCTCGAACGCCTCAGCGGGATCGCCGACGGATTCCTGCTGCACGATCGCCCCATCCACACCCGCACCGATGACTCCGTGGTGCGCGTCTTCCGGGGACGCACGCTGCCGGTGCGCCGGTCTCGCGGCTACACGCCCGAGCCGCTCCCGATCGCGAAAGGGCGCTCCGTCCTGGCGTGCGGCGCCGAGCTGAAGAACACGTTCTGCCTGACCCGCGACGGCCGGGCGTTCCTTTCCCAGCACATCGGCGACCTGGAGAATTACGAGACGCTCCGCGCCTTCGAAGAGGGCATCGCGCATTTCCGGCGGCTCTTCGACATCGTCCCCGAACTCATCGCCTACGACCCGCATCCCGAATACCTGTCGACCAAATACGCGCTCGACCAGGATCTGCCGGTCATCGCCGTCCAGCACCACCACGCGCACATCGCCTCCTGCCTCGCCGACAACGGCCTTGACGGCCCGGTGATCGGCGTCGCGTTCGACGGCACCGGATACGGGACGGACGGCACGCTCTGGGGCGGCGAATTCCTCGTCGCCGACCTCCACGGTTTCGAAAGAGCCGGCCATTTGGACCCGGTTCCGCTGCCGGGCGGCGCCGCCGCGATCCGCGAACCCTGGCGGATGGCGGCCGCCTACGGCGTCCCCGAAGACCTCCCGGTGGCCGGACGCCCCGAGTGGCCGACCGTGGCGGAAATGGCGCGGCGCAGCGTCAACGCACCGCTCACCTCCAGCATGGGACGGCTCTTCGACGCCGTCGCCGCCGTCCTCGGCGTCCGTGACCGCGTCAACTACGAAGGCCAAGCCGCAATAGAACTGGAGCAGCGCGCCGACCCCTCCGAACGTGCCGCATATCCGGCGGCCATCACCGGATCGGCGGCCTTCACCGTTGCCGGGGATGACCTACTGAACGCGGTGGTGACCGACCTGCGCGCGGACGTTCCCGTTCCGGTGATCGCCGCCCGCTTCCACAACGGCGTCGCCGCGCTGGTGGTGGACGCCGCGTCCCGGATACGCGAGAGGACCGGCCTCGACCTGGTCGCTCTCTCCGGCGGCGTGTTCCAGAACATGCTCCTCCTGGAACGGACTGTATCGCGCCTCGCGGACGCAGGTTTCGACGTGCTGACCCACCACCGCGTCCCACCCAACGATGGCGGTATCAGTCTCGGCCAGGCGGCCGTGGCCACCGCCCGGCAATCTTGCGGTTGACCTTGCGTGCGGTGTCTTTCCCAGGCAACCGGCTGGTTATCCATCGAGCACGTCGCGCGGGTAGTCCTGAGAGGCCATTTGCGTCAATGAGCCGCGCGGCGACACGGGTGGGCGGCATGATCATCCCATGGTGGACATGGACGGAATGGATGATTCGCCGGGGCGGGAGCCGCTGTCATGGAGAGTACGGCGCTGGGCTGCACCGATGGCCATGGCCGTAGCGGTCGTGATGTCCATCGCCGCCGTGCAATTGCTGGCGGACGACCAAGCCCCCTTCACGACGCCTCGCTCGGGCGACCAGCGCCCGCGCTTCATGCTCACGGTGCAGCGAATGGCGGATGGCCAGCAGGGTGAAGGCCCCGCGCCATGGTTCGAGGTGCTCGCCTTTCGGCCGGACGGACAACCACGGCTGGTGGGCTCGGTCGAGCGCCCTCCGTCCGCCGGCGAAGCCCAGACAATCCTCGCGGGCCCTAAAAGCTCGTTCATAGTCGCCGCCACACGGGAGAAGCCGTGCGAGACGCGGTTCTATCGAGGCGAGTTGGGCGCGGACGGCAAGGTGAGGAGCATCAAGCCATTTCACCATGGCGCCGTCCCGGCCCTCGTTGCCGGATTGGCGCTGAGCCTGGACGGTGACCGCCTCGCCTACACGACGGCTCCGTGTACACGAGACGGCGAGCGCCCTCCGGAGCCGCGCGCCAACGTGACCGTCCTCGACATCGACTCGGGCCATCGCCGCACCTGGGCGACGGCGACCCCGTCGGTCATCGGTCAGATCGTCTGGGCCCAGGACGGTCGGACGCTCGGCTACACCATCGGCGACGTCCACATCGGGTCTGTTCCCGGAGCCGAAGTTCAGCCTGGGCAGGCGCTGCAGCCGGGTAGGCCTGTCGAAAGCAAGGTCCAGGGTGTCACCGTGCACGCGCTCGACACTGACGAGCCTGGGACAGACGTCCGTGCGGGTCGGGTCCTGTTCCGTCAGTCGGATGACTCCCTGATCACATCCGCGGTGATGAACCCGGACGGCCGCACCGGCTACGGCGTCATGAAGAAGAAAGAATCGTCGAGCACCGTCATCTTCTCTTTCTCCGAGGGGAGACCGATGCGTGTCACGAGTACCATCCCGCGAAAGCCGAATGTCGCTTCAGCAGTTGTCCTCGGCTCTGACGAGCCTCTTTACGCTTGTCTGAACGGCCTCGATTCGTTCGGAAGGGTGATCGAAGGCGGCTTCTCTGCAAACCTGTCCAGAAGTGGGGGTTGCGGAGCCGACTACATCTTCTGATGCCTGCTGCCGGATGGCTGGTTGCGAGTGCTCAAACGGCCCCTTCTTTCCCTTGGCGCCTATGTTTTGATGCCTTGCCTGTGGGGAGTCTGGTCGCGCCGTCCAGTTCGTCATGGTCACGGTTCATGGGAGGTCGAGGTCGCCCAAGGTGAGCGCGACATCGAGTGCTGGGCGATGCTGCTGGTACTGCCTCCGGGTTGGTTGGGTGACCTCGGCTTCTTCCTCGCTTCAACGGCCTTGGCGGTGTCGGACGGTTGTATGGCGGATGGCTTCAGCGCTTGGTAGGGCCGTCCGCTCCAGCCCAGCGATCTTCACTGCTGCTGTGGATTCCCGGAAAGTACGGAACCCGGGAGGGCGCTAACGCGGGGTCTCCTCGCGCCAGTCCGTTTTGTGGGAATTGGTTGCGCGCCCCGCGTCAGTGGCGGCTGGCCAAGCTTGGCTCGCATGATCTTCCACTGGACCAGGCCAACCGTAGATCGTCTCGGGTTGCTAGCGAGCGTTCTGTTGTTGCTCAAGGTTGCGGCGGTCTTTCACCGGATTAGTGCGGTTTCTGTGGGTGCCCGGTTGCGGTGACCCCTGGCAGGTCGGCGCGGACGCTTCGGTCGCTGTGGGCTGGAGTCACTTCGGCTGGGCTCGCTGGCAAGGGTGTGGTGATTCGGCTGCGGGTCTGTGCATGGTTGCTGGCCCCGGGGCCTTCGGCCCCGAGAACTTCGGCTAGGTGACCGGGTTTCCCTTTCTGTGCCCGGAAGGGGGTGAAATATCCCGCAACGCGGTCAGCCTTCAAGACGGGCAAACTATTTTCCGGAACGGCTGTACGATAGCGTGACTGTTCGATAACATAGAGTTATGCGTTCGAGTGAGATCGATACCGCGTCGATGTCCACCAGCCAACTGGTACACGCGGCCGCCTCGATCGCCACCGAACTCGCCACCCGCACCGCCCCCGAATCACCGGCCGCGTGCATGGAACTCACCGAAACCCTCGCCACCGCCACCGACCTGCATGAAGCCGCATTGTCGGAATTGATGGGCGTGGTCGACCGGTCCCGCGAAGTGCAGCGGTGGGGATACCCCTCCACCCGCTCCTGGCTGCGGTCCCGCCTCGGGATGCGCGAGTCCCGCGCCAAGGAACGCCTCACCCTGGCCCGGCAGCGCCACCGCGTTCCCGAGATGACCGAGCGGTGGACCACTGGCCACCTCTCCCACGGCTACGCCGCCACCATCGCCGAAGCCGTCACCCGACTCGACGACGATGACTGCCCCGCGGCCGAGAGCATCCTGCTGGGCATGGTCGAGCAGGGCTTCTCCGCCGGAAAGGTCGCCAGCTTCGGCAAGCGGATCCGCGACGTGATCGCCGAACGCGACGGCACCGAACAGGCACCCGAGGATGCCCAACGTGGTTATGAGCGGTCGTGGGTCGACTCGACCCGCTCACTGGACGGCGGCCGCTACATCAAGGGCTGGCTGAACGCCGAAGACGCCGCCATCTGGGACGGCACCCTCGGCCCGCTGGCCAAACCCGCCGGAACCGACGACCACCGCGACCTGTCCGAACGCACGGCGGCAGCGCTGACCACGGTCCTGTCGGGCGGGCACAAGGCGACCAAGGTGACCGTCATCTGCGACCTGGACACCCTCACCGGCGGCACCACCCCGGCAAGGCTGACCGACGGCACCCCCATCCCGGCGGTCCAAGCCCGCCGCATCGCGCTCAGCGCAGGGGTGTCTCCGCTCCTGCTCGGCGGCGGCAACACTCCGCTGTATCTGGGCCATCGGGTCCGGTTCGCCACCGCCCCACAGCGCCAGGTCCTGGAGACCATGTACTCCACCTGCGCGGTGCAGGACTGCGAAGTACCCGGGACGCTGTGCGAGGTCGACCACGTCAACGGCTGGGCCCTCGGCCACAGCCCCACCGACATTGACAAACTCGCCCTCACCTGCGGATGGCACAACCGCTTCAAGCACACCAACCCGCACCAGATCGCCATCACCAAAGACTCGACCGGACGCTACCGCTACCGCCTCCTCCCACCCGACACCCCACCACCCACCCCCCAAACACCACCCGCCACCAAACGCTGGACCACCACCACACACCACGCCCACCCACGCCCCCGCCGCACCCGACCAACCACACCCAGAAGCCGCCGCCAAACCGCCGGCCCCTAACACCAGCGGCAGAGGAGCCAAAGCGAGTACCGCCTCACCCTGAAGCAGATCCATCGGCGCTTCGGCGACCTAATACCAGCGGCAGGGGAGCCAAAGCGGGTAGCGCCCAAGGGGTGTCAGGCGCGGAGAGTTCCTTGGCAGCCGTCCGATCTTTGATGGATGTCCAGTCCTTTGGCGACTTCACGTCTGCGGCTCGCTGTGCGGGGTTCCATCGCGTTCGTCGTAGCTCCGCCACCGACATCGCGATGGTCAAGGTACGAGGGGGCGACCAGCATGATGCGACCGTTGTGGTCACGAACAGGCCACCTGCCGCCGCGCCCGCGCGAGCCGAGGACGCCGCCGAGCCGGCCACCGCTCACGGGCCGCCGAGCGTAGGAGGCGGAGACTGGGACTAAAAGGTGTGCACGCGACGGGCCCGGGACGTTGAGACCTCCAGTAAGACGGTTGCCCTCTCCCAACCGCTGTCAGGAGGTGACGCGGTGCCCGGCGCGGACGCCATCGTCGGCGGCTACACCGCTCAGCAGGCCGACACTGGACGGTCCGCAGTGCGCCGACCTCGCGCTGCCCGTTCTCGCGGGACGCGTCGCCCGCGAGGTCCCCGCCCAGCCAGACGGTGAGCGCCTCGGGGGACCCTGCTCCCGCGCCCGCAGGACGGGCGGGAGGTCGCGGCGGCCGTGGCGCGGCAGCCGCGCGCACACCGCCTCGAGGGGCCGATGAGGATGAGGGCAATGAACAGGTGCTGCTTCTGGCCGACCGCACAGCTTGGTTTGTCGCAGGTCGGTGGGCCGCTGATCGTGGTGGCGGGGGCCTGCCGCACTACGCCAATCTTGCGCCCCTTCCGTCCCCCGGTCCTCGGTTCGGGTGGGGGGCGGCACGGCGGTCATGTCCAGCGGGGGGAGTGGGGTAAGAGTTGATCTCCGTGTGAGCCTGTTGTCGCAGGTTAAACGCGACTTTGCGGTTGTCGATCTCGAGGTCTGGTGTGGTGCCGTCCTCTCCGTGCAGCCCGAGTTCTGACCGGGTACTTCAGGCCTATGTAGTGGCCGGTCTCGGTCCACTCGGCTGTCTGTTCCATCAGCACGGTGTCGAGGAGGCGGACGAGCGCGGTCCGGTCAGGGAAGATCCCGACCATCTCGGTCCGCTGGCGAATCTCCTCGTCCGGCTGCCTTCGAATTGTTGGCCCCGCTCTGCCGCCATGGCTGCGACGGCAACGCGGGGGAGGCTCAGCAGACCGGGTTCAGAGCCCGGTCCAGGTGCTCTGTCGCGTCAGGAGGCTTGTCCTTCAGCGCGGGCTTCCTCGGCGGCGGGCCTCGCAGAGGGGGCGCGGCCGGAGCCTTACTACGCACGGCGAACGGGTTGGACCGCCCGTCGCGCCGTTTGCCGGGGCGACTTGCGCTCCTGGTGGACGGGTCAGCCCGCCCGTCGCGCTGTTCGGCGGGCGGCTCGGGTCGCCTGGTGGGGGCCTGGCCGCTCCTCCGCCTCGCGCCGCGCGCGGAGCCCGCCCTCGCGCCGGTTCGCCTCGCGCAGGCGGGGGGCCGGGTTCGCGGCAGGGGCCGTCTTGCGCCGCGCTCGAACCAGTCCGGCCGCTCCGACCACCAGGACCCCTCGGGTCACTGGGTCTCCTCGGACCAGCTCTCGCCTGCCCGGCCGCCGGTCTCGATGGGGGGCCTGGCCGAAGCTGGTGCGTACCAGGGTGGCCGCCCACGGCTGGCAGCACTTGGGCCATCCTGGTCAGCCGCAGCTAATGTGCGCTCGGCAGGGTGGCCTGGTCGCCTCGACCCGTTCGGCATGGGCTGGCCACCAGCACACGCACCTTGACGATCTGGCCACCCTCACGCACCTTCCGGGGCAGGGCGTCCAGTAGCTTGTGCATTTCGCTGACTTGGAGATGCCACCCGCCGCGGCGATCACCCAAGCAGCTATGAGGTGGATAACCCCCTGACCAGGGCCTGATCGACCCGGCGACGCCGCTTCAGAAGCGATTCCGGGAAGTAAGACCCCACACAGTGCTGTCCATGGAGTGTGCTCTTCTCCTTCGGTCTTGGTGGCGTTCCACGTCACGACGCCATGCCCCTCGCCGACCAGGGGCTTCGCAGGCTTCCGTCGGGCGACCACCGGTCTGTCCGGTGCAAGGTGGTCGCTTGCCGATCGGCATGTAGGTATATCGCCAGGTGAAGACTGGCGGCGCGACGGATGCTCTCGCGAAGCTTCGCGAGGAGTGGGCCAGTGCGGTGATCACATACGTTCGTCGGGTTGGTGACACGCCGGTCGGGGGCCGGGGGATCGCGGAGGACGTTGCCTTCCCGTCCAGGACGGCGGGCAAGACCGGAACGGTGGAATTCGGGGAAGGTGGCGACCCGCCCGCCCGCGCATGATTCATCGACTACCGCGCCGACCTGGCGTTCGACCTGGCGTTCGACCTGGCGTTCGCCGTGAGCGTCGAGGGCGGAGGGACAGGCGCCGAAGCCGCTGCCTCTATCGCGGCGCGATTCCTCAAGGCCACCGGGTGAGGAGCCGAGGGCAGGCCGCCATCCTCGCGGCCGAGGCTGCTCACCGTGCCTGTTGAGCCCTTGAGGCCGACCAGGCCGTCCAGCCCCGGCTGAGCACATACGCGGCGAGCAGCATGAGCGTGACCGCTCCGTCGGCGATCAGCGCCGCGCTGGCGCCGTCGGTCCCGCTGCCGAAGGACAGAGCGGCCAGGGTCAGGCCGAGCTTGTTGAGGATGGCGAGCTCCCAGATCCCGGCGTAGAGCCGGGGGCGGTAGCCCAGCAGCAGGAACGCGCCCGCGAAGACACCGAAACCGAGCATGCGCCAGGTCTCGACCATGCGTGTGGCCGGTCCGGCGTCCGCGACGTCGCCCACTGCGCCGGCCACCGCGGCGACGGCGCCGGCGGCGGCGAGGACGAGCAGGGCCCGTGCGACGCGGTCACGGATCCGCGCGGAGCCGGTGCCGGTCTCGACGTGAATGGATTGGGCATGAGCGGACATCGACGTCACCTTTCTCCCTAACGGCGTTAGGATCGCTACCCTAACACCGTTAGGACGTACTGGAAAGGCGGGACGGATGGCTTCCCACGCACTGAGTCGGCTCACCCCCCGAGCCCGGGAGATCGTGCAGGCCGCGCGGCAGCTCCTCGAGCAGGAGGGCCCCGATGCGCTATCGATGCGTCGGCTCGCCGCCCAGCTCGGGATCCGCGCCTCCTCGATCTACGAGCACCTCCGCGACAAGCAGGCACTCGAGGCGGCGCTGATCTCGGTCGGCTTCGAGGAGCAGGCTGAACTGTTCGCGCAGGCCGTCCATCGATCCGACGCCCCGATCGCCGCCCTCACCGCCGCGTACCGCGACTTCGCGCGCCGCCAGCCGAACCTCTATCGGCTGATGACCGAGCGGCCCCTGCGCCGCGACCTGCTCACCCCCGGCGTCGAGGAGGCGGCCGCGATGCCGCTCCTCGACGCCACCGGCGGTGACCACGAACGCGCACGGGCCATCTGGGCCTTCACGCACGGCATGGTCATCCTCGAACTGAACCAACGCTTCCCACCTGACGCCGATCTCGACACCACCTGGCACAAGGGCATCGACGCGTTCCACGACGCGGGCCGCTAATGCGAAGTCCACGAACGTTTGCCGGTGCTATCACGCTGCCTTGGTGCGTGGGAGGGCCCAGCGTTGTTGTCGTTCGCTGCGGACGCAGATGCGGATGCGGACGCGTTCGCGGCGTTGCGTGGCCAGGACGTCGAGGTGGCGGGCGTTGGCGTTGCGCCACCGCAGGGAGGCGTGCAGCCTGCGGTCGAGCACGGTGTGGTCGGGATGGTTCGAATCGCCCATCACGAAGGTCCGCAAGGGCCCGAACTGTGCTTCGGTCGGTTTCGCCCACGAGGCGTAGGTCGGTGTCAGGCACAACTCGACCTTGTTCTTGTTCGCCCAAGTGCGGGTCGCCGGGGTCTTGTTCGCCGACAGGTTGTCCATGACCACGTAGATGGACGCGCCCCCGGGCGCGCGGCCCGGATCGACTTGAGCGCGGCGAGTGAGTGATCGCCGCCCTTGCGTCTGCGGATCACACCCCACAGCTGGTCATCGCCCAGGGATTAAGACCGTGGAAGTAACGGATGCCGTGGGTACGCCGGTAGGTCGCCGGCAGCCGGTCCGGCCGGGACAGCGGCGCCCACGCCGACCCGTGGCATGAGCGGATCGATAGCGGCCCGAACTGGTCGAAGGTGAAGTCCGATCGGGGAACGGCTGGTGACGTGCTCGATCCGATTCAGCTTGGCATCGGAATCCGGGTCGGACGATTCCTTCCAGGTCCGGGTGCGCTGGAAGGAGATTGCACGTGAGCGCAGGATCTGCCGGAGCCGTTCCCGGCCGATAGCGATGGTGCGAGCGGCCCCGGCCGCCAGATAATCGGCGAGTTTGCGGACGCTCCAGTGCGTGAACGGACGTTCCAGCTTGACCGGACGCGTGGTGGCCGTCTCGACGATGGAGGCGATGTCATCGTCGCTGATCAGGCGGGGACGGCCGCCCGCCCACTTAGGGTCCGGGCAGGTCGGCCCGCGCTCGTTGAACGCGTGGATCACATCCCGGACGGTGTCTTCATCTGCGGCGACCAGCCGGGCAATCGCCGACACCGGTGTCCCGGACGCAGACGCCATGATCATCATCGCCCGGCAAACCCGCGTCGACTCGCCTTTGCCTCGCCGCACGATCGGGGTCAACCGCTGACCTTCTTGGTCAGTTAGCCGCCGTGCCCGAACCGGAACCGGCTCTGCCGCCCGATGGCCTCACCCTCAACAGCGATGTGGTCGCTATCGAGACTGAGGCAGGCAAACCCCCCGACCGGGTGTCACCAACCCTGCGAACGTATGTGGTCACCGCACTAGGTGGTGGGGCTGATGGGGGCAGGCCGGTGTCGGAGATGGTGGTGCTCGTCAGTGGGCGCGGACGTCGGCTCGGCCCGTGTGCAGGTAGCGGGCGCGGCCTTCGCCGTCGTCGCCCAGGAAGGCGACGGGGCCGTGGCCGGGCTCTGTGGGCAGTAGGGAGTCTCCTCTCCAGCCGAGCAGTTCCGTCCGGTAGGGCTTGTCGCCGAGTTCTACCGCGAGGCCGAGGGGGATCTGCTCAAGCCACAGCCGTCCCTGGTCGTCCGTGCTCACCGTGGTCTCGCTTGTGCTCGACCGGTAGACGCCCGTGTAGCGCCCGGCGTCCAGGCGTGCCGTGGGGTTCGGGACGGGCTCTGCGGGCGACTCGACGATTCTGCCCAGGATCTCCTTCATCAGCGGCTTGCGGTCGCCGCCGTTGGTGAAGACCGCCACGCACACGTCGCGGCCGGGGTCGATCCGCAGGACGGCCGACTGCCCGATGGTGTTGCCGTCGTGGCCGAATACCAGGCCGCCCGGTAGGTCGTAGAGCGTCCAGCCCAGGCCCCAGGCCGTCCCCCAGTCGATGTCGGGTAGGGCGACCTGCGGCTCCCGCATGGCCCGCAGGCTGTGGTCGGTGAGATGCGACCGGGCGAAGGCCAGCAGGTCGCGCGGGGTCATGGCGAGCATCGACCCGGCGGGTGCGTTCGAGCGGGCCATGGCCCAGACCGGGGCGGGACGCCCGTCGAGGTGCCCCACTGCCGCGCGGTGCAGGATCGCCTCGTACGGATCGGTTGCCGCGTGCGTCATGCCCAGGGGCGTGAACAGGTGGTCCCGCATGCACTGATCGAACGGCTCGCCCCGCACTACCTCGACGATCCGCCCGAGCACGCTGTAGCCCGCGTTGTTGTAGGAGAACATCTCCCCGGGCTCGAAGATCTGCGGCACGTCGGCCAGCAGTTCGACGTACCTTTCCAGGCAGTCGTCTCCCTTGCCCGTGTCGGTGAAGACGTCCCCCTCGAAACCGGCCGTGTGGCACAGCAGCTGCCGGACGGTCGCCTTCCGGAACCCGGGAATGTAGCTGTCCACCGGGGCGTCGAGTTCCACCAGCCCTTCGCTGACGAGCCCCATCACCAGCGTCGCCGTCAGCGTCTTGGTGACCGACCCGATCTGGAACACCGAGTCGACCGTCGCCTCCACCCCGGTCGCGGTGCTCAGTACCCCGGCCGCCGCCTCGACCAACCGGCCTCCGGCATCGACGGCGACCGCCACTCCGGGTACCCGGTACTCCTCCGCCAGCCCCGGCAGCCGCTCCCGCAGCCACCCCTCGACCTCATCGATCTCCATCCTCATTCGCCCACCGTAGACGGCTGCGAGTGGATGCCTGGTCGGATCCTTTCGCCCCCTTCGGGGGGGTGGCGGCTACGAAACGTGATCGTGGTCAGTACGTGGGATCGCTTTGGCGGATCGAGTGGGGTGTGCTCGGCGCTTCGTTGTGGCCTGGCGTCGAGTGCTGGCTAGGGCAGGTGCCGTGTAGTGGTGTTTATTCGATTGTCTTGGGTGTATGCCTCTCAGGATTTCATTTGCGGGACGTCAGGTGCGCGCTGTCGTTGGCTGTGGTGCGGTCTTCTCGTTGGTGTGACATTTTCGGTTTGCATCCGCGATTACGGACGCATTTCATCGGGGTGCAGTGCTTGGTCTGTTAGAGGTTGCCCATGGCTCTTGTGGCGGTGATCTCTATGACCACTCGGTTCGGGTTGGGGCGCGGGGGCTTGTAGCGGGCCGCGTAGCGGTGTTCGGCGTCGGCCACGGAGGACGGGTCGGTTCTCAGGACGGCGCGGCCCTCGATGGTGGCCCAGCGGCGGCCGTCCACCTGGGAGACGGCCACCGGGAGGCCCTCCTCGCCGGCGCGGGCGACGTGGCGGGCCTTCGCCGAGGTGGACGAGGTGATCACGCGGACGGTGGTGCCGTCCAGGGTGGCGCCCACCGGGACGGCGTGCGGGGTGCCGTCCCGGCGGACGGTGACGAGCGTGCAGATGTGGCGGTCGCGGAAGAACGCGATCAGGCGCTCGTCGTCCAGGGGCAGGTGGTGTTTGCCGGTCACCGGCCGGATCCTAGACGGCGGCCAGTTCCGCGCAGAGGGCGGGGACGGCCTCGGCGATCGGGGTGCGGATCACCTCGTCCGCCAGGTCGTCGTAGGGGGTCGGGTCGCGGTTGACGATGATCAGGCGGGCGCCGCACTCGGCGGCGATGGCGCAGAGGCGGGCGGCGGGGTCCACGGTCAGGGAGCTGCCGATCGCGATGAAGACCTCCGAGGCGCGGGCGATGTTGCCCGCGAGGGAGAGGGTGTCGGAGTCCAGGTACTGGCCGAACAGCACGATGGAGGGCTGCAGGACGCCGCCGCAGGACGGGCAGGCCGGGTCGTCCTCGCCGCGGGCCAGGACGTCGGCGGTCGCCGACGTGGCGCGGCAGCGGGTGCAGGACGTGGTGGCGAGCGTGCCGTGGAGTTCCAGGACCTTGCGGGGCGTCGAGCCGGCCTTCTGGTGGAGGCCGTCGACGTTCTGGGTCAGGATCCGGACGGCCTTCGTCTTCTCCAGGTCGGCCAGTGCCCGGTGGGCGGCGTTGGGGAGGGCGTCCCGGTGCAGGTCGAGGGTGCGCCAGAAGCGGCGCCGGACCTCGGCGTCGTTGGTGAAGTGCTTGCGCGTGAACAGTGCGGCCAGTTCCGGGTCGCGGGTCCACACGCCGGACGGGCCCCGGTAGTCCGGGATGCCGGAGTCCGTGGAGATGCCCGCGCCGGTCAGCACGCCGATTCGTCCTGTCATGGGGGAGAACGTACGGGCGCGGAGGTGAGGGATGCGACCCCTTTTTCGGACTGGCGAGGAATGCGGGCCCTATGATTAGTTAGCGGAGGAAACTACTTGACGGGGGGTGGGTCGGCGTGCCGTCCAAGCACTATCCGTGGATCGCGCTGAGCAACACGACGCTCGGCATGCTGCTGGCCACGGTCAACTCGTCGATCGTGATCATTTCCCTGCCGGCGATCTTCCGGGGCATCCGGCTGAATCCGCTGGAGCCGGGCAACGTCGGCTATCTGCTGTGGATCCTGATGGGCTACATGCTCGTGTCCGCGGTGCTGGTGGTCACGCTCGGCCGGCTCGGCGACATGTTCGGGCGCGTGCGGATGTACAACGCCGGGTTCGCGGTGTTCACGGTCGGGACGATCGTGCTGGCGCTCGATCCGCTGCACGGAAGCGCCGGGGCGCTGTGGCTGATCGGCTGGCGGGTGTTCCAGGGGATCGGCGGCGCCATGCTGATGGCGAACTCGGCGGCGATCCTCACCGACGCGTTCCCGGCGCACCGGCGCGGGATGGCGATGGGCGTCAACCAGGTCGCCGGGATCGCCGGGACGTTCATCGGGCTCGTGGCGGGCGGGCTGCTCAGCGAGATCAACTGGCGGCTGGTGTTCTTCGCGTCCGCGCCCATCGGGATCATCGGGACGGTCTGGGCCTACCGGAGCCTGGTCGAGACCGCGAAGAAGGCGGTCACCGCGAGGATCGACTGGCTCGGCAACGTCACGTTCGCGGTCGGGCTGACCGGGCTGCTCGCCGCGATCACCTACGGCATCCAGCCCTACGGCGGGCACGACATGGGCTGGACGAACCCGTGGGTGCTCGCCGGGATCATCGGCGGGATCGCCGTGCTGGCGCTGTTCTGCTGGATCGAGACCAAGGTCGAGCAGCCGATGTTCCAGCTCGGCCTGTTCCGCATCCGGGCGTTCACGGCCGGGAACGCGGCCGGGCTGCTCGCGGCGATCTCGCGCGGCGGGATGCAGTTCATGCTGATCATCTGGCTGCAGGGCATCTGGCTGCCGCTGCACGGCTACGACTACGCGGACACGCCGCTGTGGGCGGGCATCTACCTGCTGCCGCTCACCGCCGGGTTCCTGGTGGCCGGGCCGCTCTCGGGGCACCTGTCCGACCGGCACGGGGCGCGCGCGTTCGCGTCCGGCGGGCTGGTGCTGTCGGCGGCGGCGTTCGCGGGGCTGCTGATGATCCCGACCGACTTCGGGTACACCACGTTCGCGCTGCTGATCTTCCTGAACGGGGTCGGGTCGGGGCTGTTCGCCGCGCCCAACACCACGGCGATCATGAACTCGGTCCCGGCGGACCAGCGCGGGGTCGCCTCCGGCATGCGCGCCACCTTCATGAACGCGGGCATGGTGCTGTCGATCGGCGTGTTCTTCTCGCTGATGATCGCGGGGCTGTCCGACACGCTGCCGAAGACGCTGACGCAGGGGCTCACGCAGCACGGCGTCCCGGCCGGGCCCGCTGCACAGGTCGGCGAGCTGCCGCCGGTCGGCACGCTGTTCGCCGCGTTCCTCGGCTACAACCCGATCCAGAACCTGCTCGCGCCGTTCCACGTGCTCGCCGGCCTGGCGCCGGACGACGTCGCCACCCTGACCGGACGGTCGTACTTCCCGCACCTGATCTCCGAGCCGTTCCACCACGGCCTCGTCATCGTCTTCAGCCTGGCGATCGCGATGTCGCTGGTCGCGGCGGTGGTGTCGCTGCTGCGCGGACGCCGGTACGTGCATGAGGACGCGCACGATGAGCCCGCGCTGCAGCGGGCCGGCCGGAACGCCGCCTAGATCGTTGATGGGAAATTGCTGAACCGGGTGCGGGCACGGCGAAGGGCGCCCATGGTCGGTGTGTGAAGACTGACTTGGACGCCCTTCTGACCGCACTCTATGTTCATCTGGACGATCACGTCCTGCCTTCGCAGCGACAACGGCGGCGGGGCCGTGTCCGGTTGCTGACCGATGCCGAACTGGTCTGCGTCGCCGTTGCCCAGGTGCTGCTGGGATGCGATGCCGAGCACCGCTGGCTGCGCCTGGCCCCGGCCCGGATCGGACACCTGTTCCCGCGCCTGCCCTGCCAGTCTGAATACAACCGTCATCTGCGCCAGGCGGCCCCGTTGCTGCTGGCCGCGGCGGCATGGCTGGTCCGCCACACGCCCTCCTGGCATGAGCGGCTGCGGCTGATGGACGGCACCCCGGTGCGCTGCGGCGCCTCGCGCACCACCGTGCACCGCTCGGGCCTGGGCGAGATCGCCGGCTACGGCATGGACAAGTCCCACCACGCCTTCTACTGGGGCGCCAAGCTGATGCTGATCACCACCGCGGAGGGCGCGGTGTGCGCCTTCAGCCTGGCCCACCCCAAGGAGCTGGACGAGCGGTTGCAGGCGGTGCACCTGCTGCACGTCCAGCCGCCCGCGCCCGGGCCGTGCCCGATCGTGTGCGACAAGGGGTTCGCCGGGACAGGGGTGGAGAAGGCCGCTGCCGATCTGGGCCATGTGCTGATCCGCCCCGTCCGCGCCGATGAGCCCGCCCCGCCGGTGGCGGTGTTCCCCGGCTGGCTGCGCCAGCGCATCGAGGCGGTGATCTGGACACTGAAGAACCAGCTGGGACTGGAACGCCACGCCGCCCGCACCACCGAAGGGCTCTGGGCGCGCGTCTGCCAGCGCATCACGGCGCTCAACGCCGCGATCTGGCACAACTGGCTGATCAACGCACCCGTCAAACGCTCCCTGATCGCCTACGACCATTGACCAGCACCAACATTTCCCATCAACGATCTAGCCGCGCGGGCCCGCCCCCGGCCGGTCCGGTCTCAGGTCACGAGGCCGTTGCGGTCGGGGGCTTTTCGCCGCCCGCCATTGACACTGTTCCGCAAACGTTTTCATAATCTCCGCCATGAGCGCAGACGGAACCCGGGCCTCGATCCGGGCGGTGGCGAGCCTGGCGGGGGTGTCGCCCTCGACGGTCTCGCGCGCGCTGAACTCCCCGGAGCTCGTGAACGCCGAGACCCGGCGCCGCGTGCTGGAGTGCGCCGAGCGCCTCGGCTACCAGCCGAACCGCGCGGCGCAGTCGCTGGTCCTCGGGCGGACCCGCAATGTCGGGCTGATCGTCCCCGACATCGCCAACCCGTTCTTCGCCCCGTTCATCAAGGGCGTCGAGGCGTACTTCCGCGACACCGACTTCGCGGTGTTCCTGGCCGACACCGACGAGGACACGGCGACGGAGGTCCGGCTGGCCGAGGCCATGGTCGAGCGGGTGGACGGGCTGATCCTGTGCGCCCCCCGCATGTCCGGCACGCGGCTGCGCGCCGTCGCGGCCAAGACCAGCGTGGTGCTCGCCTACCGGACCAGCCGCGGGACCCCGGCCGTCCTGCCGGACTTCCAGCCCGGCCTGGAGCAGGCCGTCGCGCACGTCCACGCCCTCGGCCACCGCCGGTGCGCGTACCTGTCCGGCCCGGCCAACTCGTGGTCGAACCGGCAGCGCCGCAGGTTCCTCGGCGCGGCCTGCGCGGAACGCGGCATCGAGCTGGTGGACCTCGGCCCGTACGAGCCGCGGTTCACCGGCGGGTACCGGGCCGCGGACGAGGTGGTCGCGGCGGGGGTCACCGCCGCGTTCGGCTACAACGACCTGGTCGCGCTCGGGGTGCTGTCACGGCTCACCGAGCGCGGCGTGAGGGTGCCCGGTGATCTGAGCATCGTCGGGTTCGACGACATCCCGATGGCGTCGATGACCAATCCGCCCCTGACCACGGTGGCCATGCCCGTCAGCGCGCTGTCGCGGGCGGCGGCCGCCACCGT
This sequence comes from Actinomadura geliboluensis, assembly GCF_043197915.1. Lineage (NCBI taxonomy): Bacteria > Bacillati > Actinomycetota > Actinomycetes > Streptosporangiales > Thermomonosporaceae > Actinomadura > Actinomadura geliboluensis. The sequence continues at coordinate 804,551 of NZ_JBICUA010000003.1, forward strand.
GCACACCACGCTCGACCCGCGGGCGCCGAAGGCGCCTCCCCTCCCGCCGGCCGCCGAGCTGGCGACCCGACTCCTCATCCGAGGCACCACCGGGCCGGTGTGAACCCGGCCCAACCGCCAGGAGGACCCACCCCATGCGAACTCCTCGATCAGCCCTCCTCACCCTCGTCACCGCCACCGGACTGCTGCTGACCGCCTGCGGCGCGCCCGGCTCGGACGGCGGTTCCGCGTCCGAGCCGGCGGCCGGCGACGTCAAACCGCCGTCCAAGCCCGTCACCCTGAACATCATCGACGTCGCCGGGAACCTCCAGCTCACCCAGCAGATCTTCGAGAACTACAAGAAGGAGCACCCGAAGCTCGTCGGCAAGGTCACCTACACCAAGGCGACCGCGCCCGAGCTGGCCGGCAAGGTGAAAGCCCAGCAGGACGCCGGGCAGCTCGACATCGACCTCGTCCTGACCGGCACCGACGGGCTGTCTGCCGGGCTGGAGCAGAACCTGTGGGTCGACCTCCTCGGCAAGTACTCCGACAAGCTGCCCGACCTGGCGTCGCAGTACCTGGAGCCCGCGGCCAAGATGCAGGAGCTCGCCCAGGGCAAGGGCGTCACCGTGACGTACTACCCGTCCGGCCCGCTGCTGGAGTACAACCCGAAGACGGTGCCGAACCCGCCCAAGACGGCCGACGAGCTGCTCGCCTGGGCCAAGGCGCACCCGAACAAGCTGGAGTACGCCCGCCCGTCCAACTCCGGACCCGGGCGCACGTGGCTGATGGGCCTGCCCTACATCCTCAAGGACTCCGACCCCAAGGACCCTGCGAACGGCTGGGCCAAGACCTGGAAGTACCTGAAGGACCTCGACCAGTACATCGAGTACTACCCGACGGGCACGACGCAGACGATGAAGGAGATGGGCGAGGGCACCCGCGACATCGTCCTCAGCACCACAGGCTGGGACATCAACCCGCGCGTCCTCGGCCAGGTGCCGAAGGACGTCAAGATCCAGGCCCTCGAAGGCTTCACCTGGGTCACCGACGCGCACTACATGGTCGTCCCGAAGGGCGTCTCCGGCGAGAAGCTCGCCGTCCTGCTGGACATGATGAAGTTCGCCCTCCAGCCGCAGCAGCAGGCCGTCACCTTCGACAAGGGCTACTTCTACCCCGGCCCTGCCGTGAAGGGCGTGACCCTGGACATGGCGCCGGCCGAGAGCCAGCAGGCGATCAAGGAGTACGGCCGGACGGAGTACGACAAGCTCATCGCCGACAACCCGAAGGCGCCGCCGCTGGACGCCAAGGCCCTCGTCGCCGCGTTCGACCGCTGGGACCGCGAGATCGGCGGGCAGAAGGTCAAGAAGTCATGACGGCCGGGGGCGCGGTGGAGAGCGCGGCAGGCGGCGCGGTGGGCAGCGCGGTGGGCAGCGCGGCAGGGAGCGCTGCGGGGAGTTCGGTGGAGAGTGCGGAGGAGAGTTCGGTGGAGGGGGACGCGCGGGCCGCGTTCGGGCGGCTTCGGCTGGACGGGGTCACGCGGCGGTTCGGGAAGGCGACCGCGCTCAGCGGCTTCGACCTGCGGATCGAGGGCGGCGAGTTCATCGCGCTGCTCGGCCCGTCCGGGTGCGGGAAGTCGACCGCGCTGAACTGCCTCGCCGGGCTGCTGCCGCTGTCGGACGGCGCGATCTGGCTGGACGAGGAACGCATCGACACGCTCCCGCCGGAGAAGCGCGGGTTCGGGATGGTGTTCCAGAACTACGCGCTGTTCCCGCACCTGTCGGTCCGCAAGAACGTCGCGTTCGGGCTGTCGGTCCGGCGGGTCGGGAAGGTGGAGACGGCCCGCCGGGTGGACGAGGCGCTGCGCACGGTCGAACTGACCGAGCACGCCGACAAGCTGCCCGGCCAGCTGTCCGGCGGCCAGCAGCAGCGGGTGGCGATCGCCCGCGCGATCGTGCTGCGGCCGAAGCTGGTGCTGATGGACGAGCCGCTGTCCAACCTGGACGCCAAGCTGCGCGTGCAGATGCGCACCGAGATCCGCCGCATCCACCAGACGCTCGGCCTGACCACCGTGTACGTCACGCACGACCAGGAGGAGGCGCTCGCGCTCGCCGACCGGGTCGTGGTGCTGCGGCATGGGAAGGTCGAGCAGATCGGCACGCCGGAGGAGGTCTACACGTACCCGGCCAGCACCTACATCGCCGGGTTCATGGGCTACCGGAACCTCCTGGAGTTGCCCGTCGTGTCGTCGGACGACGGGAAGGTGACCCTGGGGGAGGAGGGCGGGCTCACCCTCACCGGGCTCGGGCAGCAGCCCATCACGGGGGAGCGGGCCGTCGCGGCCGTCCGGCCCGAGGACTTCAAGCTCCTCGGGGACGCCGCCCTCGGGGACGCCGCCGTGGGGGACGCCCCTCCTGGGGACGGTGCTGGGAACCGCGTTGTCGTCCGGGTGGAGGTGTCGGAGTTCCACGGGCGCGAGGTCGCCGCCGAGGGCGTCACCGATGACGGGCGGGTCGTCCACTTCAAGTCCCCGGAGCGGATCGCGCCGGGGGAGCGGGTGGCGCTGACCGTCCCGCCGGAGCGGGTGCTGGTGTTCGGCGAGAGCGTGCGGGAGGCCGCCGAGGCGCTCGACGAGCCCGTGGAGACGGGGGCCGCCGGTGGTGCTTGAGGCTCCCGCCCGGCCGAAGACGCCGGTGTCCGGGCGCGGGCGCGGCGGACTGCGGCACCGGCTCGCCGAACGCGGCGTCGACCGGGTGCTGCTCTTGCTGGTGCCCGCCGTGCTCATCATCGGGCTGCTGTTCCTCTACCCGATGCTGTACGGGGTGGGGCTGTCGCTGCAGCCGAAGAACGGCGGCGGCCCGCTGCGCAACTACGCCGACTTCTTCCAGGACTCCTACCAGCGCAGCACTGTGTGGAAGACGCTGAAGTTGGCGCTGCCCGCCGCGCTGATCAACGTCGGCGCGTCCGTGCCGATCGCGTACCGGCTTCGCGGCCGGTTCCGCGGGCGGCGGGTTTTGACGGCACTGCTCGTCCTGCCGGTGACGCTCGGCACGGTCCTGGTCGCGGACGGCCTGCTCCGCTACCTCGGCCCCAAGGGCTGGTTCAACCGGGTCCTGCTCGACCTCGGCCTCGTGGACGAGCCCGTCCGGCTCATCTACAACTACTGGGGCGTGCTGTTCTCGCTGATCATCACCGGTTTCCCGTTCGCGTTCCTGCTGGTGCTGTCGTACATGTCGGGGATCGACCCGACGCTGGAGCGGGCCGCGGCCACGCTCGGCGCCGGGCCCTGGCAGCGGATGCGGCGGATCGTCCTGCCGCTGCTGGCGCCGGGCCTCGCGACCACGTTCGTGCTGGCGTTCGTGCTGGCGTTCTCGGTCTTCCCGTCCGCGAACCTCGTCGGCGAACCCGCCGGGGAGACGCGGGTGATGGCGATCGCGGCGTACCAGGCGGCGTTCGAGAAGTACGACTACTCGATGGCCTCGACCATCGCCGTGCTGATGGGCGTGTTCGAACTGCTCGTCATCTCGGTCACGCTGCTGCTGCGCGGACGCCTCTACACCGGGCCCGCGACGGGAGGTAAGGGATCATGACCGCGGTCACGCGCCCCGCCGGGCTGCCCCGGGTGCGCCTGCGCAAGGGCCGGCTGAGCGGCTGGCTCGTCTGGATCGGCGTCGCGTTCTTCCTGGTCAACCTGTTCGCGCTGATCCTTTCGGTGGTCGTCAACTCGTTCGGCACCAAATGGTTCGCCGGCTGGCTGCCGCAGGGCTTCACCGGCGCGTGGTACTCCGACGCGTGGGCGGAGTTCGCGCTCGGCGAGGTCCTCACGGTCACGCTGGAGATCACACTGATCGTGGTGGCGCTGGCGCTGCTCCTCGGCGTCCCGGCCGGGTACGCGCTCGCGCGCCGCGACTTCCCCGGCAAGCGGATCGTGATGTTCCTGCTGCTGCTCCCGGTGCTGCTGCCGCCGATCACCTACGGGATCCCGCTCGCGACCGTCCTCTACAAGGTGCACCTTGCGGGGACGATGACGGGCGTCGTCGCGGCGAACCTCGTCCCGGCGCTGCCGTTCGTCGTGCTCGTGATGACGCCGTTCGTGGAGCAGATCGACGCGAACGTGGAGTCGGCGGCGCGGATGTGCGGGGCCCGGACCCGGCAGGTGTTCACCCGGGTGCTGGTGCCGCTGCTGCTGCCCGGCATCCTCGCCGCCGGGATCCTGGTGCTGGTCCGCACCGTCGCCATGTTCGAGCTGACGTTCCTGGTGGCGGACGCCGACAGCCAGACCCTGATCGTCGCGCTCTACAGCGCCGCGTTCACGCCCGGCATCCGCGCGGCGCAAGCCATCGACGCGATGGCCGTGATCTACATGGCGCTGTCGGCGGTGCTGCTGATCGTCGCGCTGATGTTCGTCAACCCGACACAGATCGTCGCCCAGGTGAGGGAGGCTCCGGCCGAATGAGGGGTGTCAGATGAGGACTGGGAAATGAGCGCTGTCATATGAGCACTGTCACGTTCGACTTCACGGGGGAGCGGGTGCTGGTGACCGGCGCCGCGGGGCTCATCGGCCGCGCGCTGGTGCACCGCTTCGCGGACGCGGGCGCCGAGGTGCTCGCGGTCGACGTCGACGCCGACGGCCTCAAGGTCTTCGACGCCGTTCCGCGGGTGGCGACGCTGACCGGCGACCTCGCCCGCGAGGACGTCGCCGACGCCGTCTTCGCGCGGCTCGCCCGGGACGGGGGGCTGGACGTCCTCGTCAACAACGCCGCGATGACCGAGCTGCGCACCCCGTTCATCGACATCGACGCGGACGTGTGGGACGCGGTCGTCGCCGCGAACCTGCGCTCGGCGTACCTGCTGTCGGTGCGGGCCGTCCGGCACTGGCGGGACGCGGGACGCGGCGGCGTGATCGTCAGCATGTCGTCGCCGGGCGGGTCCCGCGCGCACGACGACCAGAGCGCCTACGACGTGACGAAGGCGGGCATCGAGGCTCTGAGCCGGGCTATCGCCGTGGAGCTCGGCGGGCTCGGCATCCGCGCGAACTGCATCGCCCCGGCGAGCGTCGTCGGGGAGGTCCGGCCCGCCACCGACATCCCGGCGGGCCGCACCACCGCGCCGGAGGAGGTCGCGGACGCCGCGCTGTACCTGGCGTCCCCGGCGGCGGCGCAGCTCAACGGGCACGTCCTGCGCGTGGACGGCGGCCTGCACGCCCGCCTGCGCACCGACCCGTCCCAGGAGCAGCAGCGCGGCTCCTAGCGTGGCTCCCGGCGCGGGGTTCTGGCGTGGGCCTCTGGCGCGGGGTTCTAGCGCGGCGCCGGGGTGGTGCGGCAGGGCGCCGGCGGTGACTCGGAGACCGCCGGCGCCCGCTCCGGGCGGTGCGTGGGCAGGCCGGGGCCGGTCCGGCGGGTGTTGTGGGCCTTCATGACGGACTGCAGGTCGGGGAGCCCGCGGCCGCCGTCCGCGTCGGACAGCGCCGGGCACGCCCAGGCGTCCTGGCGGCCCCACGAGTAGCTGATGTCGAACGCGGGCCGCGGGACGAGCCGCTCCCACCGGCCGAGGATGGACCGGAGCTGCCGTTCGCTCGGCAGCCGCCAGTTCCGCTCCCCGTCGTTGCAGGACTGCCCGAACGTCTGGAACACCGGGACGATCATGCGGCGCGGGAACCCGGCGCCGGCGGCCTGGGCGACCATGGTGTCGATCGCGCCGAGGTCGCAGCGCGGGGCGTCCGCCCGGCACGGGTACGGGTCGAGGCCGATGAGGTCGAGGTGGGTCTCGGACGGCTTGAGCGGGCGCATCGGCCAGTCGGTCAGCGACGCGAACGCCCGCTGGCCGGGCGCGTACCGGTGGACGATGTCGGCCCGCCGCCGGATCTTGCCGGCGATGTCGGGGCACTCGTCCGGGTTCGGCTCGTCGGACAGGTACCACCCGTAGACGCGCTCGTTCCCCGCGAACCGCTTCACCGTGTCGGTGAACGCGGACGTGCTCTCCTGCTGGAAGCCGCCGCAGGTGGTGTTGCCGACCCACAGCAGGGCCCGGCCGCCGGCGGGGAGGGAGGCGATGTCGTCCTCGTCCGGGGCGACGTCGAACAGGGTGTAGCCGAGGGCCGCCGCCCGGGCGCGGTCGCCGGCCGGCATGTTCAGCGCGAGGTGCAGCGTGCCGCCCCGCGGGGGCGGGGCGGGGGCGGCGGCCGGACGGGCGGCGGCGCCGCCCGGCGCGGGGGCGATCAGGTATCCGGTGACGGCACCGCCGAGCGCGGCGGCGAGCGCCACGGCGGCGAGCTGCGTCCACATCGGCTTCATCGGCTCTCCCGGCGTCGCAGGTCTCCCCAGCGTCGCACGGACGGAGCGTGATCGCCCGGATACGCCGGGACTGGCCGCCCGCAATCAGCGGGGCGGCCGGTCCGGAACGGCGATGAGTGATGGGCGGGGCGTGTCAGACCCGCCAGGACTGGACGAGCGCGTCCAGCGTGGCCTGGTCGTAGACGATCCCCTGCGAGGTCAGCTCCCCGGCGACGAGCTCGCCGTCGCCGTGGTGCTTGGCCAGCAGCCGGTACACCGCGTACGGGAACCAGTGGTTGTCGCTGATCCGCTGGATCTCGGCCTCGTCGCAGACGTAGCCCTCGGCCCTGACCTCGGCGAGCGTCGCGGCGACGTCGCCCTGCCGCCGTTCGAGGATGTCGATGACGAGCGAGCGCAGGTTCTCGGGGGAGGGCGCGTGCGGCGCGGGCGCCTCGGTCGCCGTGCCGTAGGAGCTGCGCCCGTTCGGGCTCGCGGCCGCGGCGGCGGCGCTGACGACGGCCAGTTCCGGCTCGGGCTCCGGCGCGGGAGCCGGAGTCTCGGCGACGGGTGCGGGCGCGGGGGCCGGGGCCGGGGCCGGGGTCGGGGCGGCCGCGTGGGCGGGCTCGCTCGGCGCGGCCTTGGGGGCGTCGGCCTTGGTCCGGTCGGCCTGCGTCTCGGCGGCCGGTTCGGCGGACGTGCCGGACTCCAGTGCCTTGCCGGAGTGGCCGGGCACCTGGATCTGCGGGAACGGGCCGGTGGTCCGCAGCGGCATCAGCGTGATCTGGTTCAGCGTGACGGGGCCGGCGATGGCGCGCGGCTGCGGCTCCGGCGGCTTCGGCTCGTCGTCGATCTGCTGCGACACGTACCGGTGCAGGGTCCGCAGCAGGACGAACAGGCCGAGCATGGACACGATCGGCGGAACGGCGGCCGTCGCCTGGTAGGAGAACGTCTTGTTGCCGACGTGGCCCACGTTGAAGATCAGGCTGGCCGTCCAGCCGGCGAGGGCGATGGTGAGCGGCAGGCAGAAGTCGAGCCAGCTCATGATGGCGCGGCGCTTTATCACGAAGGCGTCGATGGCCAGCAGGAAGAGCCCGAGCTCCCCGACGATGATGAACAGGTCGACCAGCAGGGGGAACGATTCGGCCTTCCAGCCCCGCAGGCCGTGTTCCAGAGCCCAGTGGTAGAGACCGGCATACGATTGGGCGAAGCCACCGGCGGTGGCGGTCAGGACCGCGGCCGCCATGAAGGCGATGGCCCCCCACCGTGTGATGACCTGTGCCCGGTTGGCAGCGCTCATGCGGCGTGTGCTCCCAGAGTTTTTTACCCGACCAAGAGTGATCGCCTGGGAGACTATCCATTCCTTTGGCGTTTCGTGGCCGATTCACGTTACGGCTCGGTCGCATTCCGGGAGGTTCTGGGCACAGAGCGCCAAACGAGCGGGGTGAACGGGCATAGTCGGCGGGTGCGGCGGGCCGGTGCGGCGGGCGGGTGCGGCGGGGGTGCGTTGAACAAGTGGGTGAACGGGTGCGGCGGGCGGGCGTCTCCGCCGGGGCGCGCCGGTGCCCCGGCGGAGACGTGACTCGCGGGCCGGCTACGGCACCTGAAGGACGAAGTCGAACGTCGCGGTGCGTCCGGTCGGGCCGGTCTGGACGTTCATCAGCAGTTCGGGGTCGAAGAGCATGTCGGTGGAGTTCCGGGGCTCGTTCGGGAAGTAGAGCTGCGTGGTCAGGATCCGCTGGTACGGGGCCTGGACCTTGACGTGGATGTGCCGGGTGCGGCCGGGGTAGAGGCCGGGCACGATCGTCGTCAGGGTGAATCGTCCCATTGTGTCCGTGTATTGATGTCCGCGTAGCTTATAGCCGTAATTGTCGTAATTCCCGTAGTAGTCGGCCTGCCAGAAGTCGAGCAGCGCGCGGCTCACGGGCCGGCACGACAGGGAGTAGACGATCCCGGTCACGGTGAGCGGCGTGCCGGGCATCCCGGGCGTCACGAGCGACGAGCGCTCCGGCGAGCCGGGCTTGAAGTACGGGCCCTCCATCTGCGGCGGGGTCGGGTCGTCGTCGCCGTCGTCGCACTTCGGCGTCGGGGTGAGCCGCGGCGGCTCGGTCCTGGCCTGCGCGGGCGCCGCCGCGGCGAGCGACGCGGCGGCCGGCAGCGCCATGGCGCCGAGGCCCGCGGCGACGATGAAGTTCTTGCGGCTGATGCCGTCCTGCGGGGTCTCCGCGTGGGCGGCCTCGGGGCTGGTGCTGCGGTCCTGCTCGTCCTCTGGCATGGGGGTTCCTCTCGGGGGTCGGTCCGGGATCTTCCGGCTGGCGGGGCTCCCAGGGAGTGCGGACGCGGCGGGTGAGCACGGTGCGTCCGCGATATGTATAAGCCGGTCAGGGGCGGCCGGTCTTGTCGGTGCGTGCCCGGCCGTTGGCGGCGAGTGCCAAAGCCCGCCGCGAGCGTCGTGCTGACTCGCTCATTGACCTTCCTGACGGGGCGTAGAAGCCTGGCGGGTGGCGTCCGAGACCCCCGCCCGCCGACCGGAGGAGCGTCATGCCCACGCTCGTTGACACCTCGGACCTCCCTGCCCGCGACCAGGCCGACTACTGGCGGCACCTGGTCAGCTCCGCCTTCGGGCCGTTCCACGTCCGGCCCGCGCGGCCCGGCGGCTTCGCCGCCCGGCTGTCCGCCCGCTCGCTCGGCCCGGTCGAGGCCGGCGACGTGGACGCGCCCGCGCACGCGGTGCGCCGCGGCGCCCGGCAGATCGCCCGCGACACCCGCGAGTGCTACAAGCTCGGCCTCGTCCTGCGCGGCTCGTGCGTGCTGCGGCAGAACGGCCGCTGCGCCGAGGTGGGGGTCGGGGACGTGGTGTTCTACGACCTGACCCGCCCGGTGGAGATCGTGTTCGGCGCCCACCGGATCTTCACCGTCGTGATCCCGCACAGCGCCGTCCCGCTGCCGCCGGAGCGGCTGGCCGCGTTCGGCGGCACGCTGCTCGGCGGCGCCGGCCGGACCGGGCGGCTGGCCTCGTCCTTCCTCGGCGCCCTCGCCGAGGAGAGTGCCGAGGAGGCGGTCGCCGCCGGCGCCGGAGAGGAGCCCTACGCCCACCACCTCGGCGGCGCGATCGTCGAGCTGGTCACCGGCGCGGCCGGCGAGTGGCTGGGGGCGCCGCCCGCCGCGTCCCCGGAGAGCGCGGAGATGCTGCGCGCGATCCAGGAGTGGATCGAGGCGCGGCTGCACGACCCGGCGCTGTCCCCGGCCGCGATCGCCGCGGCGCACCACGTCTCGGTCCGGCAGCTGTACCGGGTGTTCCGGCCGGCCGGGACGACCGTCGCCCGCTACGTCCGCGCCCGGCGGCTGGAGAACTGCCGCCGCGAGCTGGGCGACCCGTTCCTCGGCACGCAGCGGATCGGCGCGATCGCGAACCGCTGGGGCCTCCCGGACGCCGCCGCGTTCAGCCGCGCGTTCCGCGCCGCCTACGGCGAGACCCCGAGCGCCTACCGGGCGCGCGCCACCGGCCTGCAGCGCGACGACTAGCGCTGCGGCGAGCGGTCCTGCTCGGCAAAATGCCCCGTTTGTCTGCATTGATTCCGGGATCGGGGGAACGCGGGGAGTGACGACGAGAAACGGGGGACAGGGGGACCGTCGCGATGCCACGACCCGGAAGCCACAAGTACGACGCCGAGCGCCGCAGGCTCCGCAAGGAGATGGAGGACCAGGGGATCGCCAGCGACCGCGAGGCGGGCGAGCGCGCCAACCGGGAGCTGCAGCTGGACGAGCACCACCGGCCCCGCCGCGCCAGCGAGCGCGGCGCGGGTCCGAAGGGGGAGCGGAGGGGAGCGCGGTGAGCCCCGCGATGAACCACGACGCGGCCGACGCCGGAGACGTGCTCGGGGCCGTGCTGCCGCTGGAGTACGAGGAGGACCTCGATCCGCTCATGGACCGGATCGGGGACGCGCGCTGCGTGCTGATCGGCGAGGCCAGCCACGGCACGCACGAGTACTACGCGTGGCGGGCCGCGCTGACCAGGCGGCTGGTCTCCGAGCGCGGGTTCTCCTTCGTCGCGGTCGAAGGCGACTACCCGGACTGCCGCCGGGTCGGCCGCAGCGTGACGCTGGCCCCGGGCGCGCCCGCCGACCCGCGCGACGTCCTGGACGCCTACGAGCGCTGGCCGACGTGGATGTGGGCCAACGAGGAGACCGCCAAGTTCTGCCGGTGGCTGCGCGACCACAACGCGGACCTGCCGCCGGACGACCGCGCCGGGTTCTACGGCCTGGACGTCTACAGCCTGTGGGAGTCGCTCCGGGCCGTCGTCGACCACCTGGCCGAGCACCGCCCCGAGTACCTCGGCACGGCGCTGGAGGCGTACCGCTGCTTCGAACCGCACGGCGAGGACCCGCAGGCCTACGGCTGGAACACCGCGCTCGTCCCGGAAGGGTGCGCCGACGAGGTCCTGGCGCTGCTGACGCGGCTGCGCGCGCCCGCCGGGACGGCGGGGGGCGGCGACCCGGCGGCGGAGTTCGACGCCCGGCAGAACGCCGAGGTGGCGGCGGGCGCCGAGCGGTACTACCGCGCCATGATCGGCGGCGGGCCGGAGTCGTGGAACGTCCGGGACGTCCACATGGCCGACACCCTCGACCGGCTCCTGGAGTTCCACGAGGCGCGGCGCGGCGAGGGCAAGGCCGTCGTGTGGGCGCACAACACCCATGTCGGCGACGCGCGGGCGACGGACATGGCGGGCGCCGGGATGGTCAACCTCGGCCAGCTGGCCCGGGAGCGGCACGGCCGGGACGACGTCGTGGTGGTCGGCTTCGCGGGCGGGCCCGGCGAGGTCGTCGCCTCGCCGCGCTGGGGCGGCCCGATGGAGGTCATGCACGTCCCGCCGCCGGCGCACGGGTCGCTCGAGGACGCCCTGGCCGGCTCGGAACTGCACCGCGGCATGTTCATCGTGCCGCCCGAACCGGACAAGCCGCCGTTCCTCACCCGGACGCTCGGGCACCGCGCGATCGGCGTCGTGTACGACCCGGACCGCGACCCGCGCCAGTACGTCCCGACCCGGCTCGCCGACCGCTACGACGCGCTCTGCTGGTTCCGGATCACCTCCGCGCTCCAGCCGCTGCACCCGGAGGCGGCGCACCGTGGTGAACTGGAGACGATGCCGACGGGGGTCTGAGCCGGCGCCAGTCCGAGCCGACCGAGCACGAGGAGTCGTCCATGTCCTTGACGATGCGGCCGGGACCGCTCGCGGGTTCGCCCGGCGACGAGGTCAACTTCACCATCGACGGGCCGAAGCACCGGCTGTTCATGCACCGGTTCCCGCGCCGCGTCCACGCCTGGTTCGCGGGGGAGATCGTCCTCGACACCGAGCGCGGCGAGTTCCTGCACGAGACCGGCCTGCTGCCGGTGCTCTATGTCCCAGAGGAGGACGTGCGGACCGACCTGCTGGTGAAGACCGACCACACCACGTACTGCCCGTTCAAGGGCGACGCCGTGTACTGGACGATCCGGGCCGGCGAGCGCGAGGCCGAGAACGCGGTGTGGGCCTATCCGGAGCCGAACGACGAGACGCCGTGGCTGCGCGGGCTGATGGCCTTCTACTGGGAGCCGATGGACGCCTGGTACGACGAGGACGAGGAGGTCCACGGGCATCTGCGCGACCCCTTCCACCGGGTCGACGCGCGGCGCGCGCGCCGCCACGTGCGGGTGCTGCGGGACGGGGAGGTCGTCGCGGAGACCGAGCACCCGATCGTCCTGTCGGAGACCGGGCTGCCGAACCGGTACTACATCCCGGCCGACGACGTCCGCCGCGACCTGCTGACCAGGAGCCGGAAGCGGACCGTCTGCCCGTACAAGGGAGAGACGACGTACTGGTCGCTGGAGGGCGCCGAGGACGCCGCCTGGTCGTACGACGAGCCGCTGGAGGACGCCGTCAAGATCGCGGGCTATCTGAGCTTCGACCACGAGGCCCTGACGATCGAGTCCCAGCCGCCGCCGGGCGCCTGACGGCCCCGCGGCCGCGCGCGGAGCGCGCTTCCGGGTTCTCGCGGTGCCCAAGGCGCCGCCGTCCGGTTTACAGTGCCATTGACCGTGGGCAGTGACCGGGGCAGGCGCCGCGGAAGACGGGCACGGCGGCGAGCGAGTGCGCGGCAGGCAAGGAGACGGGCTGTTGGCAGGGTACGGGGCGTCCTCCCCGCGGCCGGGTTTCTGGGCCGCGCTCAACCCCGCGCAGCGGACGGCCCTGCGCGACGCCGCGCGTCCCCGGCAGTACCCGGTGAAGGCGCCGCTGGTCTACCAGGGCGACGAGTCCGACCATGTGATCGTCATCGAGCGCGGCTGGGCGAAGGTCACCTCGTCCACGGCCGACGGCCACGACGTGGTGCTGGCCGTCCGCGGCCCCGGCGACCTCATCGCCGAGAGCGCGGTGCTGGGCGGCCGGCCGCGCGCCGCGACCGTCACCGCGCTGTCGCCGATCCGCGCGCTGGTGGTGCCCGCCGCCCGCTTCACCGGCTTCCTCGACGAGCACCCGGACGTGTGGATGCTGGTCACCGGCACCTTCGTGCAGCGGATGGACGACTCCGACCGGCGCCTCACCGCGCACGTCGCGAGCCGCGGTCCGCAGCGCCTCGCCGCGCTGCTGACGCATCTCGCGGAGCTGTCGGCCCACCACGCCCCGCCCGCGCCGGACGGGTCGATCGAGATCGGCCCGCCGCTGTCGCAGGAGGAGCTCGGCAGTTGGATGGACGCGTCCCGGGAGACCGTCGCGCGCGCCCTCAACGGCCTGCGCCGCCAGGGCCTGATCCGCACCGGCTGGCGCAAGATCACCGTGGTCGACCTGCCCGGGCTCCGCGAGTTCGCCAAAGAAGAAGACTGACGCGGGGCAATCGGGGCCGGTGGGGGCGCGCGCTCTAGGATCTCCGGCGTGAGCGGCGACGGGTACCACCACGGGGATCTGCGGCGGACGGTCATGGCCGCCGCCGTCGCGGCGATCGCCGAGTCGGGCCCGGCCGGGTGGAGCCTGCGCGAGCTGGCCCGCCGCGCGGGGGTGTCGCACGCCGCGCCCGCGCACCACTTCGGCGACAAGACGGGCCTGCTGACCGCCGTCGCCGCCGAGGGGTACGCGCTGTTCGCGGACGCCCTCGAAGCGGCCGGCGACGACCTGCACGCGGTCGGGCTGGCCTACGTCCGCTTCGCCGTCGAGCACCGGGCGCACTTCGAGGTGATGTTCAGCCCCGGCCTCTACCGCGCCGGCGACCCGGAGGTGACCGCCGCCCGCGACCGGGCGGGCCGGGTGCTCGCAGCGAGCGTCCGGGGCACCGCACATGGCGGAGAACAGGACGGCGAACAGGACGGGGCACAGGGCGCCGCGCCCGGGGACGGGGACGACCGGACGCGGGGCATCGCGGCCTGGTCCATCGTGCACGGCTTCGCGCACCTGTGGCTGAGCGGCGCGCTGCCGCCCGAGCTCGGCGACGACCCGGTGGCCGCCGCCGCGCCCGTGATAGCGCACCTCTTCCGTCCCTGAGCGCGGCCCCGCCGCGCCGGTATCAGTGCCGCGAGGCGGCTTCGTCGACGGCCCGCCGGTCGCCATCGCCGTCGCCGTTGCCTGCGTTCAGCTCGGGACGGCGTTCGGGGACGACGGCCAGGTCGGCCCTGAACCGGCGGTTGAGCGCGGCGCGCAGCCGGCCCCGCGAGGTGCGGCCGCGCGGGCTGTCGATCCCGTCCACCGGCGGCGGGACGTCCAGGTCGACGGCCACCGCCGGGCGCGGATCGGTGATCGCGGCGATCGCCTCGTCCGGCATCGGCCGCTCCACCTCGCTGTACCCGCCCTCCACCGACCGCCGGATGATGCCGGTCTCCAGCCCGTGCCGGGCCAGGCCGAGGTCGCGGCGCTGCAGGCCGACGCAGATCCGGTAGGTGATGATGTAGGCCAGCACCGGGCCCAGGATGATCAGGCCGCGGAAGAACCAGGTCGTCCAGAACAGCGAGACGTGGAACCGGTCGGCGAGGACGTCGTTGCCGCCCGCGAGCCACAGCGTCCCGTAGAAGACGACCCCGGCGACGCCGATGCCGGTCCGCGGCGGGACGTCGCGCGGCCGGTCCAGCAGGTGGTGGATCCGGTCGTCGCCGGTCACCCAGCGTTCCAGGAACGGGTAGGCGGCGAGGCCCGTGAACAGCACCCCCGGCACCACGAGCGCGGGAACGAGCACGCTGAGCGCCACGGTGTGGCCCCAGAGGGTGATCTCCCACGACGGCATGATCCGCAGCGCGCCCTCCAGCCAGCCCATGTACCAGTCGGGCTGCGAGCCGGAGCTGATCGCGCCCGGATCGTACGGGCCGAACAGCCAGATCGGGTTGATCTGGACGAACGCCGCCAGCAGCGTCGTCACGCCCAGCAGCCACAGGAAGAACGCGGTGGTCTTGGCGATGAACACCGGGAAGAACGGGTAGCCGTGGACGGTGCCGTTGGAGCTGCCCTTGCCGGGGAACTGCGTGTGCGTCTGCCGCCAGGTCAGCACGATGGCGTGCAGCGGGATGAGCGCCGCGAGCAGGCCCGGGATCAGCAGGATGTGGATGACGTACAGGCGGGGGATGATGTCGGTCCCGGGGAACTCCCCGCCGAACAGGAACATCACCGTGTACGACCCGACGAGCGGGATGGAGGCGGTGACGCCCTCCAGGATGCGCAGGCCGGTGCCCGACAGCAGGTCGTCCGGCAGCGTGTAGCCGAACAGCCCGTTGAACATGACGAGCACGAGCATGAGGACGCCGATCAGCCAGTTCAGCTCGCGCGGCTTGCGGAACGCCCCCGTGAAGAAGTTCCGCAGCATGTGCACGAGGATCGCGGCCATGAACAGCAGCGTCGACCAGTGGTGCAGCTGCCGGACGAGCAGCCCGCCCCGCACGTCGAAGCTGATGTTGAGCGTCGACGCGTACGCCTCGCTCATCTCGACGCCGCGCAGCTTCGTGTAGGAGCCGTTGTAGACGACCTCCTGCATGCTCGGCTTGTAGAACAGCGTCAGGTAGACCCCGGTGAGCAGGATGATCACGAACGAGTACATCGCGATCTCGCCGAGCAGGAAGCTCCAGTGGTCCGGAAACGCCTTGCGCAGCGCCCTGCGCGCGAAGCCGGTGGTGCCGAGCCGATCGTCCAGGGCTCGCGCCGAGCGGTCCACTGCCCTGCCCCGGGCCTGGGGCCTCGTCGTCCCCGCCATCGTGAGCATCCCTCCGTCGCACATTCGCGGATGTTCCGCATCTGCGAATAAGACGGGGATTTGATGGCGGATGTGACATCCCGGGATGTGCACCGCGTCACAGCGCGCCGGTGTCGACCGGGGCGCTCCGCCCGGAGGTCAGCAGGCGGGCACGGCCAGGTGGGTGCGCCGCTGGTAGCGGGGCCGCCAGGTGGTCCGGTAGGCGAGCCGGATCGGCGGCGGCAGCAGGCGCAGCACCGCGCGGCGGGTGGCGTCGGGGGCGCCGTCCAGCAGCCAGGGCAGGAACGTGCCGAGCCCCCGGACGCCCAGCTCGCGGCGCAGTTCGACGTCGTAGGTGCCCCACTCGTAGGGCGTCAGGGTCTCCTGGATCAGCGGCAGGACGTCGGACTCCTTGAAGTCCAGCAGGGCGCCGAGCCGCGTGCGGAGGTCGCGCGCGCACTGCGTGAACGTGCGGAGGTCATGGTGCTCCAGCGCGGCGTCCAGGCCGTCGATCAGCGGGACGACCCGCAGCGTCCGCAGCGCCAGGTCGTCGAGGACGGCGCTGACGCGCCCGAGCCGGCCAGGAGAGCGGACGCCCGCGTCCTTGGCGTACATCACCGTCCAGAGGGCGCGCTTCTCCGCGTTGTCCTGGAGCTGCCAGTGGTGGGCGAACAGCGACCAGCTGTTCGCGACGGCCGCCCCGTTCGGCCCCGGCGCGGCCTCCAGGCGGGCCGCGTCACGGCGGAACGCGTCGTCCACGGCGTACAGCATCGTCAGGTCGTACTTCCTGGCCACGCCTTCCATGCCGCCTCCTCGACCTCCGCACCGGTGCCGTCGCGGACGGCCGTCCCACAGCCGGCCGTCGCACAGATAGACGCGCGGGACGCCTCCGAACGTGACGTGATCTGGAGTCTGACCCTTGTGACGTGCCCCACGCCGGCCGATCTATGCGGTGCGGACGGCGGTGAGCGGAGGGCCGCCGGAGCCGGGCTCCCGGCGTTTCCGAATCTCCTGGGGCTTCCCTTCGGGAGTTCGGGGCCTGTACTGATGGGTGCCGACATGGTGGACCGGCTGACCTGGGGCGAGATGCGGACGGGATGAGGAAGGCCGTCCGGAGGGTTGGCACCGGTACGCGTAAAGCGCAGATCGTCCGTACGGTGCGGGAACGGCGGAGGGAAGGGCCATAAATGGCTGTTGAGGCGGTTGGTGGCGATATCGCGGCGCTGGTGCTGCGGGTCTCCGTGGGCGGCACCCTGCTCGCGCACGGCTGGAACCACGCGTTCGGCGGCGGGAAGATCGAGGGCACGGCGGGCTGGTTCGAGTCGATGGGGCTGCGGCCGGGCCGCCTGCACGCGCTGATGGCGACCGGCACCGAGCTGGGCGCCGGGATCCTGCTGATCCTCGGCCTGCTCACGCCGCTGGCCGCGGCCGGGGCGGTCGGCACGATGGCGGTCGCGTTCATCACCGCGCACCTGCGCAACGGCTTCTTCATCTTCCGGCCCGGGCAGGGCTACGAGTACGTCCTGATGATCATCATGGTGGCGTGCGCGGCCGGCGCGCTCGGCGGCGGCGCCGTGTCCCTGGACCGCGCGCTCGGCGTCGACGGCGACCTGTCCGGCTGGACGGGCCTGGCGGTCACCGCGCTCGCCGGCGGCATCGGCGCCGCGCTGCTGCTGGCGGTCTTCTGGCGCCCGGCCAAGGAGCCGGCCGGGGAGTCGGATGGGGAGTCGGATGGGGCGTCGGTCGGGGAGCCTGCGGGAGAAGGCGCCGCGGAGTAGCGGGCGGTGAGCCGGCGGTGAGTTGGGCGCGGCCGGCCTCCGCATACGAGGAGGCCGGCCGCGCGCCGCGGGGGCGGCTATCTCCAGGTGTCGTTCGCGATGTGCGGGGACGTCCCCGTCGTGTAGCTGCGGTTCGCGCCGTTCTCCCAGGTGACGGCGCCCGCGTCGGTCTTCTTGATGTACTTGTACTCGATCCTCGTACCGGTCGGCAGCGACACCGTCCCGCTCCAGGTCGGGTACCGGTCGGGGGAGAGCTTGACGGCCTTGGAGGTGTCCCAGGAGCCGAGCGCCGGGATGTCGCCGACGATGTAGACGCTCGTCCCCCATGTGGTGGTGGCGTAGACGTTGAACGCGTCCGACACGGTCGCGGGCGTCGTGGTGGGTGTGGCTGTGGGCGTGGCGGTGGGTGTGGCGGTGGGGGTGGCGCCCGTCTTGGCGTCCGCGTGGATCGCGACCGCGCCGTGCGCGGGGACGGTCACCGTCGCGGTGCCGCCCGACACCGGCACCGCCGTCCCCGCGCAGCCGTCCCCGGTGACCGGTGAGGCGCCGCCGGTGATGACGTCGCAGTAGACGCCGTCCGCGAGCCCGGTCCGGTAGGAGGCGGTGGACGGGCTCGCGGTGTCGTTGAGCCCGACCCAGCCCCGGTCGCCGCGCCGGAACCCGATGACGCCGCCGGCGGTGGCGGTGAAGTCGGAGACCACCGTGGCGGACGCGGTCGCGTTGTGCCAGGCGACCATGCCCTTCATCCCGGTCGACTGCGTGAGGCACTGCCAGCCGCCCGAGCAGGAGGCGTCCGTGACGAAGCCGCGGGAGTCGGCCGGCGGCGACTGCCCGGCCGACGACCACGCGAACCCGTCGTACAGCGACGGCCTCCCGTACGGGTAGGCCAGCAGGAAGTAGTTGGCCAGCACGTAGTCGGCGCCGTTCTTGTAACTGAGCGTCGACCCGTCCCGCTCGGTGTCATGGTTGGTGATCATCGTGAATGTGCGGTCGCCGCTCGCGTCCAGCGACCACGACGGGATGCCCGCCAGGTTCGCCAGCGTGCCGTTCTGGAACTGGGTCTTCAGCCCCCGCGCGTAGGAGAAGCCGAGCACGTCGCCGTTCTGGGTGAACGCGGACGGCTTCAGCGCGTCGGTGGTCGCCCCCGGGACGACCTCCTGAGCGATGTAGGGCGCCCTGCCCTCGGCGGTCGTTGTCCTTAGCGCGCCCTTGATGGCGGCGAAGTCGCTCTGCGCGATGTGCTTGGCGGCGTCGATCCGGAACCCGTCCACGCCGAGCCCGATCAGGTCGTTGAGATATCCGGTGATCTTGTCGCGGACGTAGGCCGACTGCGTCTTGAGGTCCGACAGCGACACCAGTTCGCAGTTCTGCACCTCGGACGTGTCGTTCCAGTCGTCGATGCCCGCGTCGTCGTCGTTGCAGTACCCGTCGTTCGCGTGGTGGAAGTCGCCGTACCCGTACGGGACGGCCGGGTAGGAGAAGCCAGCGGGATCGAACGACGATCCGCCGTAGGTGGTGCTGACCGTGTTGTTGTGGCCCGCCATGTGGTTGATGACCGCGTCCACGTATACGCGGACGCCCGCGCCGTGGCAGGCCGCGACCATCGCGGCGAACTGGGCGCGGGTGCCGAGCCGGCCGGTCAGGCCGTAGGAGACGGGCTGGTACACCTCCCACCACGGGTGCGCGCCGTCGCTCGTACTGGCGAGGCTGACCGATTCGGCGGGCGGCGCGACCTGGACGGCCCCGTACCCGGCGGGACCGAGGTGGCCGGTGCAGGCCGCCGCGACCGACGGCCAGTTCCATTCCCAGAGGTTGGCGGTGACGTCGCTCGCGTTGAGCGCGGCGGCGGCGCGGGCCTCTGAGCGGGGGAGCACGGAGTCGGGGAGCAGGGCGGCGGCGGGCGCCAGCCCGCCGAGGACGAGCGCACCGGCGGCGAGCAGGGACCGGCCGCGGGGTAGGCGCGGGTGTCGTGTGGGCGGGCGTGGGGCGAGTGCGCGTTGCATGGCGGCGAACTCCTGACACGAGGCGCCTCGGCGGGCGCCTGAGGGGGTGGGGGACGGCCGTCCGCGAGCAAGCCGAGAATGCTCTCTTCTTGCAGTCAGGTCAAGAGCTTGCGCAAGATTTCAATTGACTTGCAGAAAGATGGCAGGGTCGCGCACGGCAGATGCCCGCATGGCGACTGCCGGCACTGCAGGTGTCAGCACTGCAGGTGTCAGCACTGCAGGTGTCAGCACTGCAGGTGTCAGCACTGCAGGTGTCAGCACTGCAGGTATGAGCACGGCAGGTGTCAGGTGTGCTGCGACTCCGCCTCGCGTGCGTTCACGCGTTCGCGCTGGGGGATCACGGTGTACTTGGGGTCCCGCGCCGACTGCATGCCCGCGTGGAAGATGCCGAAGCGCGTGCAGGCCGAGCCCGCCAGCAGTGCCGTCCCGCTGAGCGCCGCCGCCGCGCGGCTGCGCCCGCCGAGCAGGACGGCTCCGGCGGTGCCCGCGGCCGACAGGATCTCGCCTGCGCGCATGAACCGGCCGGCCTTGCCCACCTTGTACGGTTCGGCGGCCAGTCCGGCGCGGCGCTCGATCGTCTTCGCCGCGGCCAGTTCCAGGGCGCCGCCGATCAGCGCAGCGGTGCGCATCGGCCCGGTCTCGCGGACGGGTGCCACGGCCAGCGCCATGCCGGCCGCGGCGGACGTCGCCGACCCGGCGAACACGAACGGCAGCTCCCGCCGCCCCTCGTGCCAGGCCGGCACCGCGGTGTCGGCGATCAGCACGGCGGTGTAGGTGGTGACGGCCGGGCCGAGCGCGGCGGCCGCGGCGGTGGCGGCGGCGCCGAGGCGCGGGAACCTGCCGGTCGCGTCGAGGACGGCGGCGGCGCCCGCGGCGGGTCCGTAGCCGGCCAGGATCCAGGAGCCCATGCTCATCGGCGACGTCGGCTTCATGACCCGCAGCATGTTGGCGAACCGCTCGGGCCGCCCGAGGTCGTGGATGAGCGCCGCCGTGGACCCGGTGATGGCGGCCAGCGAGGAGATCTTCAGGGCCCGCGCCGCGGCCGGGCGCCCGGTGAGCTGCGCGCCCGCGGCCAGCACCGACCCGGCGCCGGCGAGCCCGCCGAGGAACAGGTAGGCGGCCACGTCGTACGCCTTCCAGGTCGGCGGCTTCAGAATCGGCCTGCCGTAGTAGGAGGAGAACTCGGCCTCCGGCACCATCGCCGTCTCGCCGCGCCGGCCGCGCCGCCTGCGCCCGCCGCCGCCCCCGCCCGGCAGGCCCTTGCCGACCAGCGCCTCCCGGTCCGGCCGCGCGCCGTGCACGCCGTCCTTGCGCACCTCCGACTCGCTCATCGTGCTCCTCCCTCGCGGCCGTGCGCGGCGAAGACGGCGGCGAGGCCGCCGAGCATGGCGGCGGCGGCCACCCCGGCGTGCCGCCACATGGAGGGCATGTCGCGCGTGGTGACGACCGGGTCCGGCGGCAGCCCGTACACCTCCGGTTCGTCCAGCAGCAGGAAGAACGCGCCGTCGCCGCCGACGCCGTCGTCCGGGTCGTGGCCGTAGAGGCGGGCGTCCTCCACACCGATGTCGTGCAGCTGCTCGACCCGCAGCGCGGCCCGCTCGCGCAGCTCGTCCAGCGGCCCGTACTGGATCGAGTCGGTCGGGCACGCCTTCGCGCAGGCCGGCTCCAGCCCGCCGCCGATCCGGTCGTAGCACAGCGTGCACTTCCAGACCCGCCCGTCCTCCTTGCGCTGGTCGATGACGCCGTACGGGCAGGCGGGGACGCAGTAGCCGCAGCCGTTGCAGATGTCCTCCTGGACGACGACCGTGCCGAACTCCGTGCGGAACAGCGAACCGGTCGGGCAGACGTCCAGGCATGCGGCGTGCGTGCAGTGCTTGCACACGTCGGACGCCATCAGCCAGCGCATGTCCGTGCCGGTCCCGTCCGACGCGGCGCCCGGGGAGCCGCCGTGGTCGGTGCCCGGTTCGGCCCGCCCCATCGGCTTGCTCTGCTCGATGAACGCGACGTGCCGCCAGGTGTCGGCGCCGAGCTGCTGGGTGTTGTCGTAGGACATGCCGGTGAACTCCAGGCCGTCCTCGGGCACGGAGTTCCACTCCTTGCAGGCCACCTCGCACGCCTTGCAGCCGATGCACACGGACGTGTCGGTGAAGAAGCCCATCCGGGGCGGCGGGTCGGTGTAG
The DNA here is from genome assembly GCF_043197915.1 of Actinomadura geliboluensis. Lineage (NCBI taxonomy): Bacteria > Bacillati > Actinomycetota > Actinomycetes > Streptosporangiales > Thermomonosporaceae > Actinomadura > Actinomadura geliboluensis. The sequence goes on from NZ_JBICUA010000003.1 coordinate 825,939, forward strand.
CCCGCGTCGGCCGCGACGTGCGGCTCGGCTCCGGCGAGCAGGTTCCGTCCCACCAAGCCGCTCATCCCAGGCCCTCCCATCCGTGCCGCCGACCCTTCTCCGACTTCCCGGCGAGGCGGCTCCTACACACCTCTCCCGCCCGTTGACGCGGATTTCGGCGCATCGATAGCGTCAGGGGATGACCGCTGAGTTCACCGGTTACGCCGGCCCGCTGGACCAGACGCTCGGGCTGCTGGTGACCGAGGCGTCCGAGCAGGGGGTCGTGGCCGAGCTGGAGGTCACCGACAAGCTCATGCAGGCGTACGGGATCGTGCACGGCGGCGTGTACTGCGCGATCACCGAGACGGTGTGCAGCATCGGCGCGGCCCTCACCGTCGGGCTCGACCAGCAGGTGGTCGGGGTCAGCAACCACACGCGGTTCATCCGCGCCGTGCGCGCCGGGCGGCTGACGGCCCGCGCCCGCCCGGTCGACCGGGTCGGCGACCACGTCACCTGGCAGTCGACGATCAGCGACGAGCGCGACCGCGTCGTCGCCGAGGGCACCGTGAACCTGCTGCGGCTCTCCCCGCCCGCCCAGCCCGCCCCGCCGGCTTAGCCCGGCCGCCCGGCGGGACTCCGCTCACTCGCCGGACATCGCCTTCCACTGCCGGTCGGCGGCGGGACGCCAGGCGTCGTGGCGCTCGTGGAACAGCGCGAACGCCTGCGAGCCGCTCCAGTCGTCCGGCAGCAGCTCCGCCGGAAGGGCCGGGTCGAGGAACGGGAACCGGCGCCACTCCTGGACGAGCCTCGTGTGCGCGGCGAACGTGCCCGGCTCGTCGGCGGGGCGCAGCGCGCGGACGGCGTCGAGAAAGTCCTCGTAGGCGAGCTCGATCTCGTCGAGGTCCCACGCCTGGCGGGCCACGCGGCGCGCCTCGGCCAGGTCGCCGAGGCCGCCGGTGAACAGCGTGGAGGTGTCGGCGACGCCGATCTCGGCGAGGACGCCGCGCACCTCGGGCTCGCGGCCGGGGTGCGGGCTCACCCACACGCCGGGGGACAGGTTGCCGAGCCCGCTCCAGGCGAGCCGGGTGCGCAGCAGGTGCCGGAGCCGCCGGCTGGTCTCCGGGACGGTCGCGAGGACCAGCAGCCACCGCCCGTCCCACGGGCCGACCGGGCCGCCGAACCCGTAGATCCGCTCGGTGCCGTCGGTCAGCAGCCGCTCGCCGGCCGGGGTGAGCCGCCAGGCGGTGCGGCGGCCGCGCCGCTCCCCGGCGAGCCAGCCCTCGGCGGCGCTGCGCGCGAGCGCCTGCCGGACGGCCTTCTCCTCCACGCCGAGCAGCCCGAGCGCGCGCAGGAACGTCGCCGTCCAGACCGCTTCGCCGCCGGGCAGGACGAACTCGCCGAGCACGGTCAGCAGCAGCGACCGGGCGCTCGCCGCGCCCAGCTCGCGCCGGCGCCGGAACTCGGGCCGGGGCGGCGCCGCGTCCCCGCCGGATCGGGCCATGTGCTTCTCCTTCTGAGCCCTTCAGGGGCGCGGCGGTCCATGGAACGCTGTCCAGTATCGCGCCACCGCCGCGCGCCTCGTGCGCGGTCCGCGCGACCCGAGCCTCATTCCACAAGTCTATTGACTGGCGTTTCATCCATGTAGAGCATAAGTGCCACGGTTCCCGGCGACTGGAGACCCCGATGACCGCTGAAACGGCGACCGCACCGGCCGCGTCCGACACGTTCAACGCATCCGACTACCTCCTCCAGGCGGCCGGACGGGCCGACACCGCCGGCCGGACGGCGCTCACCGGGCCCGGGGGCGACCTCGCCTACGCGGAACTGGCGGAGCTCGCCGGGCACGTCGCGGCCGGGCTGGCGAGCCGGGGGCTGCGCGGCGAGGAGCGCGTGGTGCTGTTCATGGCGGACGGGCCGCTCATGGCCGCCGCGATCCTCGGCGCGATGCGGCTCGGCGCCGTCCCGGTGCCGGTGTCGACGATGCTGACGGGCGGCGAGCTGGCCGCGCTGCTCAACGACGCGCGGGCCAGGGTGCTGCTGGTCAGCGACGCGTTCGCGGTGACGGCGGAGGCGGCGCTCGCGCTGGCGCCGGGCGTGCGGCACGTGGCGGTGGAGGGCGGCGCCGCGCTCCAGGCGCCGCCCGGCGTGCGGGTGACCACCTTCGACGCGCTGGTCCGGGACGGCCGCGAGCGCGGCGGCGAACCGCCCGAGCCCGACGCGACCCCCTACGCGACCTCGGACGACTCCAGCGCGCTGTGGCTCTACACGTCCGGGACGACCGGCAAACCGAAAGGCGCGATGCACCGGCACGCCAACATCCGGCACGTCGTGGAGACCTACGGCCGCCAGGTCCTCGGCATCACGCCCGAGGACCGCTGCTACTCGGTCGCCAAGCTGTTCTTCGCCTACGGGATCGGCAACTCGCTGTTCTTCCCGCTCGCGGTCGGCGCCACCGCGATCCTGGACCCCGACCGGCCGACGCCCGCGTCCGTCGCGGAGCGGCTGGCCGAGTACCGCCCGACGCTGTTCTTCGCCGTCCCGACCTTCTTCGCCGCGATCCTGAACGCGGACGTGCCGGTGGAGGCGTTCGCGTCCGTGCGGCTGGCGGTGTCGGCGGGCGAGCCGCTGCCCGCCGAGCTGTGCCGCCGCTTCACCGCCCGGTACGGGGTGGAGATCATCGACGGGATCGGCTCGACGGAGTGCCTGCACATCTTCCTGTCGAACCGCCCGGGCCAGGTGCGGCCGGGCACGACGGGCACCGCCGTCCCCGGGTACGAGCTGCGGGTCGTGGACGACGACGGGGCCGACGTGCGGCCGGGCACGCCCGGTTCGCTGCTGGTGAAGGGCGAGTCGATCGCGACGGGCTACTGGTGCCGCACCGACACCACCCGCAAGGTGTTCCAGGGGGAGTGGCTGCGCACCGGCGACACCTACGTGGTGGACGAGGACGGCTACTACACCTGCCTCGGCCGGACCGGCGACATGCTCAAGGCCGGCGGGATCTGGGTGTCGCCCGCCGAGGTCGAGGCGCGGCTGCTGGAGCACCCGGCGGTGGCGATGGCCGCGGTCGTGGGGCTGCCGGACGCCGACGGCCTGGACAAGCCGGTCGCCGCGGTCGTCCTCAAGGAGGGGGCCGTCGCCGAGCCGGCGGAGCTGATCGGCTTCTGCCGGGCCGGGCTCGCCTCGTTCAAGCGCCCCCGCGAGGTGCTGGTCGTGGACAAGCTGCCGACCACCCCCACCGGCAAGCTCCGCCGCTTCGCCGTCCGGGACCTGGCCGCCGCCCTGCTGGCCGCCGACTAGCCCCGGCCCGGAGTCACGGTGCGGAGGCGTCCGCCGTGCGGTTGGGCGGGCTGGTCGGCGCCGCGGCCGGTCTCTGGTTCTCCTCGGCCCTGGGGTGACCCGGGGGTGACGGGTCCGTCCATGTGCTACAAACTCTTGACGTACTGACCGTGTTCTGTGGAGCATGTGGGTACGGACAGAGCGGAGGAGCGCGCATGCACGTCGAGTTCCGGACGGACCCGGCCCGCTACCGGCACTGGCGCCTGGACGTCGACGGGCCGGTCGCCACGCTCACCATGGCGGTGGACGAGCGGGGCGGCCTGGTTCCCGGCTACGAGTTGAAGCTCAACTCCTACGACCTCGGCGTGGACATCGAGTTGTACGACGCCGTCCAGCGGCTCCGGTTCGAGCACCCCGGCGTCCGCACCGTGGTGATCACCAGCGGCAAGGAGAAGGTCTTCTGCGCGGGCGCCAACATCCGGATGCTGGCCGCGTCGCCGCACTCCTGGAAGGTGAACTTCTGCAAGTTCACCAACGAGACCCGCAACGGGATCGAGGACGCGACGGAACACTCGGGGCAGACCTACCTCGCGGCGCTCAACGGCACCGCGTCCGGCGGCGGCTACGAGCTCGCCCTCGCCTGCGAGCACATCATGCTGGTGGACGACCGGTCCTCGGCGGTGTCGCTGCCGGAGCTGCCGCTGCTCGGCGTCCTGCCCGGCACCGGCGGCCTGACCCGGGTGTCGGACAAGCGGCACGTCCGCCGCGACCGCGCCGACTACTTCTCCACCAAGGCCGAGGGGCTCGGCGGCAAGAAGGCGGTGGCGTGGCGGCTGGTGGACGAGGCCGTACCGCGCACGGCCTGGGACGCGACGGTCGCCGAGCGCGCGCGGGAGCTGGCGGCGCGCTCGTCCCGTCCCGCCGATGCCGAGGGCGTCGCGCTGGTGCCGCTCGCCAAGGAGCGCACCGACACCTCGATCTCCTACCGGCACGTGACGGCGGCGCTCGACCGCGACGCCGGCACCGTCGAGATCACCATCGCCGGTCCGGAGGCGCCCCCGGACGGCGGCTTCCACCGGGAGGACTTCTGGACGCTCGCCATGACCCGCGAGCTGGACGACCTGATCCTCGACCTGCGCACCAACGAGCTCGAACTCGGCACCTGGGTGCTCCGCACGCGCGGCGACGCCGAGCACGTCCTCGCGCACGACCGGCTGCTGCTCGACAACGCCGGCGACTGGCTCGCCAACGAGATCGTCCTCTACCTCAAGCGGACCCTGAAGCGCCTCGACGTCACCAGCCGCAGCCTCATCGCCCTGGTCGAGCCGGGGTCGTGCTTCGCGGGCTCGCTGCTGGAGGTCGCGCTCGCGGCCGACCGCACCTACCACCTCGACGGCGTCTTCGAGGACGTCGACCCGGACGCCGACCCGGCCGCGGTCACCGTGGCCGCGATGAACCTCGGCCCGCTGCCGATGGCCAACGGCCTCACCCGCCTGGAGACCCGGCTGCTCGGCGACGAGGAGACCCTCGCCGCCGTCCGCGACGCCGCGGGCAAGCCCCTGGAGGCCGCCGACGCCGAGCGCCTCGGCCTGGCCACCTTCGCGCCCGACGACATCGACTGGGACGAGGAGGTCCGCATCGCGATCGAGGAGCGGGCCGGCTTCAGCCCCGACGCGCTGACCGGGCTGGAGGCCAACTACCGCTTCCCCGGCCCGGAGACCCTGGAGACCAAGATCTTCGGACGGCTCACCGCCTGGCAGAACTGGATCTTCACCCGCCCGAACGCGTCCGGACCCGACGGCGCGCTGCGCCGCTACGGCACCGGCCGCCGCGCCGACTTCGACCGAAAGCGAGTCTGACCCCATGCCGACCACGGCCGACTACGGCGAGAAGATCCCCAACAACGTCGGCCTGCATGAGGACCGGCGCCTCCAGCGGGCGCTGGAGTCGTGGCAGCCCGACTTCCTGAACTGGTGGGAGTCGATGGGCCCGACCCTGCCCACCCAGGACGTCTACCTGCGGACCGCCGTGAACGTCGGCCGCGAAGGCTGGGCGCACTTCGGGCACGTCGCCATGAAGGACTACCGCTGGGGCATCTTCCTCGCCGAGCGGGACGGCGACCGGCGCATCGGCTTCGGCGCGCACAAGGGCGAGCCCGCCTGGCAGAAGGTCCCCGGCGAGTACCGCGCGGACCTGCAGCGCCTCATCGTCATCCAGGGCGACACCGAGCCCGCGTCCGTGGAGCAGCAGCGCAACCTCGGGGCGACCGCGCCGAGCCTGTACGACCTGCGCAACCTCTTCCAGGTGAACGTGGAGGAGGGCCGCCACCTGTGGGCGATGGTCTACCTCCTGCACGCCTACTTCGGACGCGAGGGCCGCGAGGAGGCCGAGGAGCTGCTGCACCGCAACTCCGGCAGCGAGGAGTCGCCGCGCATCCTCGGCGCGTTCAACGAGGAGACCCCCGACTGGCTGTCGTTCTTCATGTTCACCTACTTCACCGACCGGGACGGCAAGTTCCAGCTCGGCACGCTGAAGGAGTCGGGCTTCGACCCGCTGTCGCGGACCTGCGAGTTCATGCTCAAGGAGGAGGCCCACCACATGATGGTCGGCACCACGGGCATCGACCGCGTCGTGGAGCGGACCGTCCAGCTGATGAAGGAGCACGACACCGACGACGTCACGGCGCACGGCGCGATCTCGCTCGACGTCGTCCAGAAGTACCTGAACTTCCACTACTCGGTGTCGCTCGACTTGTTCGGGTCCGAGACGTCCAGCAACGTCGCCAACTACTACACGGCCGGGCTCAAGGGCCGCTGGATGGAGGGCCGCCGCAAGGACGACCACCGCCTCACCGACGACGCCGCCCTCGTGGACGCCCTGGTGGACGGCGCCGTCGGGCAGACCGAGGTCGCCGCCCTCACCGGCCTGAACACCGACCTGCGCCGCGAGTACATCTCCGACTGCCAGAGCGGCGTCAACCGGTGGAACCGCATCCTGGCGGACGCGGGCCTGCCGCAGCGCCTCTACCTGCCGAGCGTCGCGTTCAACCGCAAGGTCGGCGCGTTCGCCGGCATCGAGGCCACCCCGGACGGCGAGGTCGTCCCCGCCGAGGAGTGGGAGCGGCGCAAGGGCGCCTGGCTGCCGACGGAGGTCGACAAGACCCATGTCCGGTCGCTGATGCGGCCCGTCCACGAGCGCGGCAAGATCGCCGCCTGGATCGCCCCGCCCCGCAACGGCATCAACGGCAAGCCCTTCAACTACGAGTACGTCCGCCTCTAGGACGCGCCGTTCACGAACGCGACGCCGCCGCGCGCCCGTCCTGGGCCGGCCCGTCCGATGTCAGCGGGCGAGGTGGCGGGAGATGACCAGGCGCTGGATCTGGTTCGTGCCCTCGAAGATCTGCATGACCTTGGCCTCGCGCATGTAGCGCTCCACCGGGAAGTCGCGGGTGTAGCCGGCGCCGCCGAGGACCTGGACGGCGTCGGTCGTCACCTTCATCGCGTTGTCGGTGGCGACCAGCTTGGCGATGGACGCCTCGCGGCCGTAGGGGAGGCCGGCGTCCTTGAGGCGGGCGGCGGACAGGTAGGTGGCGCGGGCCGACTCGACGGCGGCGGCCATGTCGGCGAGGACGAACGCCAGGCCCTGGTGGTCGATGATGGCCTTGCCGAACGCCTCGCGCTCCTTGGCGTAGGCGACGGCGGTGTCCAGCGCGCCCTGGGACAGGCCCGTGGCGACGGCGGCGATGCCGAGGCGGCCCGCGTCGAGGCCGGCGAGGGCGATGGACAGGCCCTGGCCCTCGTGGCCGATCAGGTTCGCGGCCGGGACGCGGGCGTCCACCAGGCGGACGGTCGCCGTGGTGGAGCCCATCAGGCCCATCTTGTCCTCGGGCTCGTCGAACTCCAGGCCCGGGGTGCCGGCGGGGACGTGGAAGCAGGAGATGCCGCGGGAGCCGGTGTCGGCGGTGCGGGCCATGACCGTGTAGAAGTCGGCCTCGCCGCCGTGGGTCGTCCACGCCTTGGCGCCGTTGAGGACGTAGGAGTCGCCGTCCCGGACGGCCTTCGCGCGCATCGCGGCGGGGTCGGAGCCGGCGTGCGCCTCGGAGAGGCAGTACGCGCCGAGCTGCTCGCCCGACAGCATGCCGGGCAGCCACTCCGCGCGCTGCTCGTCGGTGCCGTAGGCGAACAGGGGGAAGCAGGAGAGGGCGTGGACGCTGACGCCGACGCCGACGCTCGCCCACACCGCGCCGATCTCCTCCAGCACCTGGAGGTAGACCTCGTACGGCTGGGCGCCGCCGCCGAACTCCTCCGGGTAGGGGAGGGTGAGCAGCCCGGCCCGGCCGAGCGTCGCGAACACCTCGCGCGGGAACGTCTCGGTGCGCTCCGCGTCGGCGGCGTTCGGGGCCAGCTCCTTGGTCGCGATCTCGCGGGTCAGCGCGATCAGGTCCGCGGACTCGGGGTTCGGCAGGTGCCGGGTGGCGGGCATGGGCGACTCCTTTCGGCCGCTCCAGAGTACCAAGACCGGTACCGGCGAACCCGTTTCGGTACTGCCCTTTGGTAGCGTCTCCCGCATGGACGAGCGGGTCACCCGGGCGGCGCGGCGGCGGGAGGCGCTGATCGGGCGGCTCATGGACGTCTTCCTCGACCGCGGGTTCGCCGAGCTGAGCGTCGCCGACCTCGCCGCGCTGCTGCGCTGCTCCAAGAGCACGCTGTACGCGGTCGCGGCGAGCCGGGAGCAGATCATCGTCGCCGTGGTGCGCGCGTTCTTCCGGCGGGCGACCGAGCGGGTGGAGGCCGCGCTCGACCCGGCCGCCGATCCGCGCGAGCGGGTCGGCGCCTACCTGCGGGCGATCTCGCGGGAGCTGGCCCCGGCGTCGCCCGCGTTCTTCGCCGACCTGGACGCGTTCGCGCCCGCACGGGAGATCTACAAGCAGAACACCGGGTTCGCGGTCCGCCGGGTGCGGGGGCTCGTCCGGGAGGCCGACGGGCGGATGCCCGGCGCCGACGCGGACTTCGTCGGCGTCGTCGCGGGGCAGGTGATGGAGTCCATCCACCGCGGCGAGATCAAGGCGCAGACCGGTCTGGACGACTCCGCCGCCTACGCCGCGCTGGCCTCGCTGATCGTCGCCCGGATGCGGCCGTCCGGCGCCGGCCCCGAGTAGCGCCGCCGGCTAGCGCCGCGCCGTCTGGAGCGCGTGCTCCACGAGGGCGACCAGCACGCCGCGCGCCACCTCCCGGCTCCGCACGTCGCACATCAGGACGGGCACGTCCGGGTCGACGTCGAGGGCGTCGCGGATCTCCTCGACGGCGTAGCGGCGGGCGCCGTCGAACTGGTTCGCGGCGACCACGAACGGGATCTCCCGCTGCTCGAAGAAGTCGATCGAGGCGAAGCTCGACGACAGCCGGCGGGTGTCGACCAGGACGATCGCGCCGACGGCGCCGTAGGCGATCTGGTCCCACATGAACCAGAACCGCTCCTGGCCGGGCGTCCCGAACAGGTACAGCCGGACGCCGCCGGAGAACGTCAGCCGGCCGAAGTCCATCGCGACGGTCGTGGTGGTCTTGCCCTCGACGCCGCCGAGGTCGTCCACCCCGATCGAGGCGTCGGTGAGGGTCTCCTCGGTGCGCAGCGGGCGGATCTCGCTCACCGCGCCGACCAGCGTCGTCTTGCCGACGCCGAAGCCCCCGGCCACCAGCACCTTCAGCGTGTGCATGGGGACGTCGTCGGCCGGCGCGTACGGCGTCGCGGACGGGTCAGAGGCGGCGAAGTTCATCGAGGACTCTCATCAGGATGCGGGGGTCGGGGCGTTCGGACGGTTCCGCCGCCTGCGGGACCTCCTCGATCAGGCCGTACTGGTGCAGGTCCTCCAGCAGGATCTGCACGACCCGGAACGGAAGGTCGGTCTCCGAGGCCAGGTCGGCCGGCGTCGACGGCCGCCGGCACAGCTCCAGCAGCCGCCGCTGCTCGCGGGACAGCCACACCCGGTCACCCGGGGTGCGGCCGGTCGCGACCAGGATCGTCACCAGGTCGACGACGAGCCCGCGCGGGCGGGTGCGCCCGCGGGTCACCGCGTACGGCCGGACGACCGGGCCGGCGTCCCGGCCGATCCAGCGCTCTCTCGGCGTCTCCACGGTCGCTCAGCCCGACGCACCCGGCCGTACCGACGCGTCCTCGGCCTCGGCGCGCGGCGACGCCGACAGCGCCCGCCGCACCCGCTTGATCAGCATGGTGGTCTCGTAGGCGACGAGCCCGGCGTTGCCGCCCGCGTCGCTGAGCACCGCGAGGCAGCTGCCGTTCCCGGCCGGCATGACGAAGAACAGCCGGTCGTCGAGCTCCACCACCGTCTGCCGCACCTGCTTGGCCTGGAAGTGCTCGCGGGCGCCGTTGGCGAGGCTGTGGAAGCCCGACGACAGCGCCGCGAGGAACTCGGCGTCCTTGCGGGTGACGTCGCCCGAGGCGCCCATGACCAGCCCGTCGCGGGACAGCAGCACGGCCTGGCGGACCTCGCCGACCCGTTGCACCAGATCCTCCAGCAGCCAGTCGAGCTCGCCGGTGGCGTGGCCCTGCCGAGTCATGCTTCCCCCCATTCATCGCGTGGTTCGAGATCGCCCGGTTCGTCGTCGGCGATCCTGCCGCGCAGCCATCCCGACTGTAGCGAGGCCATCAGATCGCGGCTGAGCTCCGGACTCGGCTCCTCGAAGTCCTCGTCCGCCGGGGCGGCCTCCTTCGGCCGCCCGTTCAGCGGGCGTTTGCGCAGCTGAGGAGCGAGGTTGCGCTGCCGGACGCGGCGCGGGAGCCGCCCGGTGACCTCGCTGTCCTCGACCGCGCCCGGTTCCGGATCCTCGTCCAGCGGCCGGGTTCGGCCATTGGCCCGCCCGGGCGGGTCGAAGGACACCGGCGAATCGGCGGCCCCGTCGGAGGAGACCTGCGCGTCGTAGGAGACCCGAGCTTCGTAGGAGGCTCGCGCGTCGGCGGCGGGCGGTGCGAAGGCCGGCGGCGTCTCGAAGGAGACCGGCGTGTTGAAGGCGACCGGGGCGGGCGGGCCGTCCGGCGGCCCGGTGCGCGCCGGCGGGCTCGCCGGGCCGGGCAGTGCGCGGCGGACCGGGCGGCCGAGCCGCGGCGCGCCCGCGCCGACCGGCTGCGCCGCGGCGGTGCCCTCGCCGATCGGCTGCCACTGCTCGTCCAGGACCACCAGGGCGTGCGGGACGAGGACGATCGCGGTCGTGCCGCCGTACGCCGAGGGCTGCAGCGAGACCTTGATGTCGTGCCGGGCGGCGAGCCGCGCGACGACGAACAGGCCGAGCCGCTCGGTGTCGACCAGGTCGAACTCGACGGCGCTGGCGAGGCGCCGGTTGAGCGAGTCCAGCTCCTCCGGGGCGAGGCCGATGCCGCGGTCGACGACCTCCACCGCGAGCCCGTTGGCGACGGTCTCGACCTTGACGGTGACCTCGGTGGTCGGCGGGGAGTAGGCGGTGGCGTTCTCGATCAGCTCGGCGAGCAGGTGGATGACGTCGGCGACCACGTCCCCGCTGACCGCGGCCGACGTCGCGCCGGTCACCTCGATGCGGGTGTAGTCCTCGACCTCGGCGATCGCGGCGCGCACCACGTCCTCGGCGGCGACGGGGTGGTCCCAGGCGCGCACGGTGGGCGACCCGGACAGGATGACCAGGCCCTCGGCGTGCCGCCGCATGCGGGTGGTGAGGTGGTCGAGGCGGAACAGGTCGTCCAGCTCCTCGGGGCTGGACGCGCGCCGCTCCATCTGGTCCAGCAGCCGCAGCTGCCGGTGCAGCAGCGACTGGCTGCGCCACGACAGGTTCACGAAGACCCGGTTGATGCTGGCGCGCAGCTCCGCCTCGCCGATCGCGGTGCTGATCGCCTGCCGCTGGACGGTCTCGAACGCCTCGCTGACCAGCGCGACCTCGCGGGTCTTCCCGGAGGCGGGGCGGGGCGTCTCGGCGTCCAGGTCCACCCGCTCGCCGCGCCGCAGCCGCGCCACGACGCGGGGCAGCCGCTCGTTGGCCAGCTCCTGCGCCGACCGCTGCAGCCGCCGCAGCTCGCCGGCGTGCCGGCGGGCGAACAGCAGCGACAGCACGATGGACGCGATCACGGCGAGCAGCCCGACGCCGCCCGCGAGGTAGACCCGCAGCATGATCCGGTCGCCGGCGGGCTCGACCTCGTCATGCTGGAGCTGCTGGCCGGCCTTGTAGGTGGTGCCGAGCCACAGCTGCCCGGCGGCCTGGACGGCGGCCTGCCACCGCTGCGGGGCCGGGGCGCGGCCCTGCCGCACGATCGCGGTCTCCAGCGCGACGAAGTCGGCGTAGGCGGGGGAGTTCACGAGGCCGCTCATGGTCTTGGCGACCGAGCCGCTGAGCCCGGCGTGCCCGAGCTCGATCAGCTCGGCGCGGGCGCCCGCCCACTCGGAGAAGGCGGCCCGGCCGCCGGCCTTCAGCCGACCGCCGCCGAGCCCCGTCAGCAGCAGGTCCTCGCGGAGCATGAAGTCGCGCGCCCAGTACATGTAGAGGACGCCGTTGGTCTGCTGGTAGACGTCGACGTCGTCGATGGTGACCAGCGTGGTGAGCAGCCGGACGGTCTTGTCGAAGGCGTCGCTGTAGGCGTTGATGGCCTCCAGCGCCGTGACGTTCCGCGCGGTGATCTGCGACCGGATACTGGCGAGCTGGTCGAACTGGTTGCCGACGTCCCGGGTGCGCTGGATCCCGCCCTCGGCCATGTGCTCGGTGGCCTGGGGCGAGAGCCCGAGCTTGCGGAACAGGGCCACCGCGCGCTGGGTCTTGGCGACGGCGTCATGGAACTTCCGCTCGTTCGCCGCCGACGGTGCCACCAGCGCGGCGACGGCCGCGCCGCGCTCCTCCTGCACCGCCTGCATGGCGAGGTTCGCGGGCTGGCCGACCCGGTCGTGGTTGTCGGCGTACTGGTTGCGCAGGAGCGCGTCGTTCAGCGCCGGGACCGCCGAGTACGTCCACAGGGCCACGAGCGAGACCAGCGGGATGGCGAGGAGCAGGACGATCCGCCGCCCGATCGGGCGCGTGCGCGGGCGCCCGTGGGATCTGGGCTCCTGTTCGGGACTCGACAACGGCCCACTCCTGATCGTCGGCGGCCACCTTCAAGGGTGACGAAGCATACTCACGCCGATTTGTCCGGGGCCAGTGCCCTCACCTGCTGGAACTCGCGTCCAGTGGAATGCGGTTCGGGTCGCCGGAGCGAATCGGCGGACGGTGCGCGCCGATGCCCCCGCAGTGCCGGGCTTTTCGGTGTCTTCGCAGGTCAGCGCGTTCTGATTGGCGCCATTCCGGGCTGACCTCGCGGAATGCGTTCCGGTTCTCCCGGTGATGATCGACACGAGCCGTGCAGGCGGTCGGGACGGACCGTGATGGCGCGCCGAAAGTCGATCTTGTAAAACGAGGGGAGAATGAGGCCAATATTGGCCGTTTTGATGCAGAGTCGTGTCTTGTTGCGGGAATTGACGCGTGTCAGGCTTCGGGTTGCTTCGTCCCCCCACAAACGGAGACCTGGTATGCGCAGAGCCGCGCTCGCAACCCTCACCGGGCTGTCGCTCGCAGCCGCCACCCTGGCCGCGGTGCCGACCGCAGCGGCGGCCGGACCGGCCGACGCGAAACTGGCCCGGCTGGTCACGCTGAAGAACGTCCGCCACCACCAGCTGAACCTGCAGAAGATCGCGGACGCCAACGGCGGCAACCGGGCCGCCGGGCTGCCCGGCAACACGGTCACCATCAAGTACCTCGCCGACCAGCTCAAACGGGCCGGCTACAGCCCGGTCGTGCAGAAGTTCACCTTCGATTTCTGGCAACAGACGGCCGAGCCGGTCTTCGCCGAGACCGCCCCCGAGCAGAAGACGTTCGCGCCGGACACCGACTACGCGACCCTCCAGTACTCCGGGTCCGGCGACGTCACCGCGCCCGCCGCCCCCGTCGACAGCGGGGCCACCGGGCTCGGCAGCGGCTGCGAGGCCGACGACTTCGCGGGCTTCCCGGCGGGCGCCATCGCGCTGATCCAGCGCGGCGGGTGCTTCTTCTCCGTCAAGGCCGACAACGCCGTCGCGGCGGGCGCGTCCGCCGTGGTCATCTACCAACTCCCCGACCAGCCCGGACCCGTCGGGGGCACGCTGACCAAACCGTACGGCATCCCGGTGGTCGGCCCGACCAACGCGGTCGGCAAGGCGCTCGTCGACCAGGCGAACAACGGCGGCGTGACGCTGCGGGTGAAGACGCAGACGCTCAACGAGAAGCGCGAGACCGCCAACGTCATCGCCGACACCAAGCGCGGCAGGCCGGGCAACATCGTGGTCGTCGGCGCCCACAACGACAGCGTCACCGACGGCCCCGGCATCAACGACGACGGCTCCGGCACCGCGACGCTGCTGGAGATGGCCAAGCAGATCAACAAGCTCGGCTCCAAGGTCCGCAACAAGGTGCGGTTCGCGTTCTGGGGCGCCGAGGAGGAGGGCCTGCTCGGCTCGCAGTACTACGTCGACACCCTCCCGCAGGCCGAGCGCGACAAGATCGCGCTGATGCTCGACTTCGACATGCTCGCCTCGCCCAACTACGTGAACTTCGTGTACGACGGCGACGACAGCGCGGGCGAGAACAACGTCGAGCCGCCCGCGGGGTCCGGCGCGATCGAGAAGGCGTTCACCGACTACTTCGCGGGCCGGGGCCTCGCCACCGACCCGACGCCGTTCAACGGGCGGTCGGACTACAACGCGTTCATCACCGCGGGCATCCCCGCCGGCGGCGTCTTCACCGGCGCCGAGGGCATCAAGACGCCCGCGCAGGCGGCCGTCTACGGCGGCACCGCCGGGGTGGCCTACGACCCCTGCTACCACGCGGCCTGCGACCGCTACGACAACGTGAACCTCAAGGGCTTCGACCAGATGATCGACGCCACGGCCGCGGTGACGCAGCTGTTCGCGCACAGCACGCTGACGGTCAACGGCAACGAGCTGGCCAGACGCGCTCCTGCCCAGGCCGCCAAGCGCACCGTGCCGGACGAGATCGGCACCTACGCGACCCGGTGACCCGGTAGCCGAGTCTCGGTGAGGGGCGCGCCCGGCAGCGGGCGCGCCCCTCTCACGTCCGCTCCCTCAGCCGAGCGCCTCGGCGATCTCGCGCAGCGCCGGGCGCGGGTCGTCGTCGCCCAGGACCTGTACCGCCACTTGGTCGGCGCCCGCGTCCAGGTGCCCCCGCACCCGCGCGGCCAGCGCCGCCGCGTCGCCCTGCGCGACCAGCGCGTCGATGAGCGCGTCGCTGCCGCCGCCGGCCACGTCGGCGTCGGTGAAGCCGAGCCGCTTGAAGTTGCCGACGTAGTTGCGCAGCCCCAGGTACATCTTCGCGGCCTCCCGCGCCGTCGCGCGGGCGCGCGCGGCGTCGGTGTCGAGCACGACCTTCTGCTCGGGGACGAGCAGCGGCCCGGCGCCGAGCGTCTCCCGGGCCTGCTGGGTGTGCTCGGGCGTCGTGAAGTACGGGTGCGCGCCCGCCGTGCGCTCCGCCGCCAGCCGCAGCACCTTCGGCCCGAGCGCGGCCAGCACCCGCCCGCCGGCCGGGACGCCCGCGGCGTCCAGGTCGTCCAGGTAGCGGACGATCGTCTCGTACGGGCTGCGGTACTCCTGCGTCGCCTCCGGGTGGCCGATGCCGACGCCGAGGAGGAACCGGCCGCCGTGCGCCTCGTTCAGCCGGTGGTAGGACGCGGCGACCTCCGCGGCCGGCGTGGCCCACATGTTCACGATGCCGGTCGCGATCACGAGCCGGTCGGTGCCGGCCAGCAGCCGCTCGGCGATCTTCAGGTCGCCGCGCGGCGACCCGCCGATCCAGATGGCGCCGTAGCCGAGGTCCTCGACGTCCTTGGCCAGCTCCGGATCCAGCATGCTCCACGGCCGCCAGATCCCGAGCCGGCCCAGTTCGATCTTGTCCATGTCGCCCCCAACACTCGCCGCGGCCGTTTCATGCCCCCTTCCCCGGTGCCAGGATGTGAACATGACCGACCGGCCGCTCCTGCTGCTCCTGGACGGCCACTCGCTGGCCTACCGGGCGTTCTACGCGCTGCCGGTGGAGAACTTCACCACCACGTCCGGGCAGCCCACCAACGTCGTGTACGGGTTCGCGAACATGCTGGCGAACGTGCTGCGGGACGAGCGCCCGACGCACGCGGCCGTCGCGTTCGACGTGGGGCGGCGGACGTTCCGCGCCGAGGCGTTCCCGGAGTACAAGGCGACCCGGACCCGGTCGCCGGAGGAGTTCGGCGCCCAGCTGCCCGTCCTGGACCGGCTGCTCGGCGCGATGAGCGTCCCGGTGCTGCGGGCGCCCGGCTACGAGGCCGACGACGTGATCGCGACGCTCACCGCGGCGGCGGTGGCCGACGGCATGGCCGTGCTGATCGTCACCGGCGACCGCGACGCGCTCCAGCTCGTCGGTGACGACGTCACCGTCCTGTACTTCTACCGGACGGCCGCCGAGATGGTCCGGTACACGCCGGAGGCGGTGCGGGAGAAGTACGGGCTGACCCCGGCGCAGTACCCCGACTTCGCGGCGCTGCGCGGCGACCCGTCCGACAACCTGCCGAGCATCCCCGGCATCGGGGAGAAGACGGCCGCGAAGTGGGTCCGCGAGTTCGGCACCCTCGACGCGCTGCTGGAGCGGGCCGGCGAGGTGAAGGGCAAGGCGGGGGAGAGGCTGCGCGGCGCGCTCGGCACGGTGCGGCTGAACCGGCGGCTCACCGAGCTCGTCCGCGACGTGGACCTGCCGGTCGGGCCCGCCGACCTGCGGCGCCGCCCCTACGACCTGTCCGCGTTCACCGCGCTGCTGGACGAGCTGGAGTTCCGCAACGCCAGCCTCCGGCAGCGCCTGTTCGCCGCCGACCCGGGCGGGGGACGTCCCGCGGAGGCGGCGCGGCCCGAGCCGGTGAAGGGCCGCGAGCTGGGCCCGGACGAGCTGCCCGGCTGGCTGCGCGCCCATGGCACGGGCCTGATGGGGCTGGCCGCCGACTGGACGTGGGCGCGCGGCGCCGGCGACATCGCGCGGATCGCGCTGGCGTCCGGCGACGACCACGCGGCCTCGTTCGAGCCGTCCGCGCTCACCGAGGCCGACGAGCGCGCTTTCGCGGACTGGCTCGCCGACCCGTCCCGCCCCAAGGCGCTGCACGATGTGAAGGCGCTGCTGCGCGTGTTCGGCGAGCGCGGCTGGCGCCTGGACGGCGTGGCCACCGACACGGCGATGGCCGCCTACCTGCTGCTCCCCGGCCTGGCCGCCTACGGGATCGCCGACCTCGCGGGCCGCCACCTCGGCCGCCGCCCGCCCGCCGAAGGGGCCGCCGGGCTGATGCTCAGCGCGCGCGCCGTCCTCGACCTGGCCGACAAGTTCACCGCCGACCTCGCCTCCACCGGCATGGACGCGGTCCTCCGCGACGTCGAGCTGCCGCTGTCGGACCTGCTCGCCCGCGCCGAACGCGCCGGGATCCACGTGGACGCCGCCCTCCTGGACGAGCTGGAGCGCCACTTCGCCGAAGGCATGGAGCGCGCCGCCGAC
This sequence comes from Actinomadura geliboluensis, assembly GCF_043197915.1. Lineage (NCBI taxonomy): Bacteria > Bacillati > Actinomycetota > Actinomycetes > Streptosporangiales > Thermomonosporaceae > Actinomadura > Actinomadura geliboluensis. The sequence continues at coordinate 842,750 of NZ_JBICUA010000003.1, forward strand.
GACGCGGCGGAGATCGCCGGGCGGCGGTTCAACCCCGGCTCGACCAAGCAGCTCCAGGAGGTGCTGTTCGGCGAGCTGGACCTGCCCCGCACCAAGAAGATCAAATCCGGCTACTCCACCGACGTGGACGCGCTGACCTGGCTCGCGACGCAGACCGGCAACGGGCTGCCGGAGGTGCTGCTGCGCCACCGCGACCAGGCGCGGCTGCGCACGACCGTCGCCGGGCTGATCCGGGAGATCGGCGCGGACGGCCGGATCCACACCACCTTCCAGCAGACCGTCGCCGCCACCGGCCGGCTCACCTCGACCGAGCCGAACCTCCAGGTCATCCCCGTCCGCACCGAGGAGGGGCGGCGCATCCGGCGCGCGTTCCTGCCCGGGCGCGGCTACGAGTCGCTGCTGACCGCCGACTACGGCCAGCTCGAACTGCGCGTCATGGCGCACCTGTCGCAGGACCCGACGCTGCTGGCCGCGTTCGCGTCCGGCGAGGACCTCCACGCCACGATGGCGGCGCAGGTCTTCCAGGTCGCCGCCGCGGACGTCACCCCCGACATGCGCCGCAAGATCAAGGCGATGTCGTACGGGCTGGCGTACGGCCTGTCGGCGTTCGGGCTGGCCAAGCAGCTCGGCATCCCGCAGGCGGAGGCGCGCCCGCTGATGGACGCCTACTTCGCGCGGCTCGGCGGCGTCCGCGACTACCTCGACCACGTCGTCGCCGAGGCCCGCGCCACCGGCTACACCCGGACCGTCCTCGGCCGCCGCCGCTACCTGCCGCACCTGACCAGCGACAACCGGCAGCGCCGCGAGACCGCCGAGCGGATGGCGCTGAACGCGCCGGTCCAGGGCTCGGCCGCCGACATCGTCAAGATCGCGATGCTGCGGGTGGACGAGGCGCTCACCGCGGCCGGGCTGCGCAGCCGGCTGCTGCTCCAGGTGCACGACGAGATCGTCCTGGAAGTGGCGCCGGGGGAGCGGGACGCGGTCGAGGCGCTCGTCCGCGACCGCATGACGACCGCCTACCCGCTCACGGTCGGCCTGGAGGTCGCCATCGGCGCCGGCGCCGACTGGAACGCCGCCGCGCACTAGGCGCTCGGCGGGCGGCCCTCCCACGCGTCACCGAGCAGGACCCGCAGGCCCGCCTCCTCCACCGGGCGCGGGTTCGCGAAGCCCCCGGCGGCGGCCCGCGCGACCACATCGTCCAGGTGGGCGGGGTCGGCGCCGAGGTCCTTGAGCGAACGCGGCAGGCCCAGCGAACCGGACAGCTCCCACAGCGCGCGGGCCGGATCGCCGCCGCCGAGCGCCCGGCGCAGCGCCCGCACGGCGTCCGGCGCGGCCGGGGCGTTGTAGGCGAGGGCGTGCGGCAGCAGGACGGTGTGGGTCTCGGCATGCGGCAGGTTCAGCGACCCGCCGAGGATGTGGCACAGCTTGTGGTGCAGGCCCATCGTCGTCGCGCTGAGGCAGGTGCCGCACAGCCACGCCCCGTACAGGGCGCGGGTGCGCGCGGGCAGGTCGCCGGGCGACCGCACGACCTCCGGCAGCGCCTCCGCCAGCACCCGGACGGCCTCCTCCGCCATCAGCGACACCACCGGCGACGCGTCGGGGGCGTACAGCGCCTCGACGGCGTGCGCCATCGCGTTCATCCCCGACGCCGCCGACACCGCGGGCGGCAGGCCCAGCGTCAGGGACGGGTCGTAGAGGACCGTCCGTGCCAGCACGCGCTCGTCGCGCCCGGTGCGTTTGACGCCGTCCTCCGTCATGCCCCACACCGGCGTCATCTCCGACCCGGCGTACGTCGTCGGGACGGCCACGATCGGCAGCCCCGTCTCCTTCGCGACCGCCTTGGCCAGGCCGACCGCCGACCCGCCGCCGACCGCGACCAGCCCGTCCGCGCCCGCCGCCGCGGCGGCCCGGCACGCCTCCGCCGCCGCGTCCGCCGGGACGTGCATCACCGCCCCGGCGTGCACGCCGGCCAGCCGGTCCCCGAGCGCCGCCGCGGCGCGTTCGGCGTCCGCGCGCCGCCCCGGCGTCGCGAGGACCAGCACCCGGGACAGCCCGAGCGCGGCCGCCTCGGCGGGCAGGCCGGCGAGCGCGCCCGCGCCGAAGACGACCCGCACGGGCAGCGGCCGGTAGGTGAATCGCAGCGCGTCCATGGCCCGACTCTACGGTCGCCGATTGTCCCGGCGGCGCCCCGATGGGGTAGGGATGTGACGGGGGAGGTACGCATGGAGATCGAAATGGTCGTCGAGATCCCCGGGGGATCGCGCAACAAGTACGAGATGGACCACCGGCTGGGCCGCATCCGCCTCGACCGGATGCTGTTCACCGCGACCCGGTACCCGCACGACTACGGCTACATCCCGGACACGTGCGCGGAGGACGGCGACCCGCTGGACGCGATGGTGCTGCTGGAGGAGCCCACGTTCCCCGGCTGCCAGATCACGGTCCGCAGCGTCGGCGTGTTCTGGATGCACGACGAGAAGGGGCCCGACGCCAAGGTCCTCACCGTCCCGTCGCGGGACGTCCGCTACGAGGCCATCCGCGACCTGCGCGACGTGCACGAGCACATCCTCGACGAGATCGCGCACTTCTTCGACATCTACAAGAGCCTGGAGCCGGGCAAGAGCGCCGACGTGCGCGGCTGGCAGGACCGGCAGGTCGCCGACCGGACGATCGTCGAGGCCGCCGAGCGCGCGCGGTCGACCGGAAGCCCGACGGCCTGACCGGGCCTTCACGGCGGGGGAGGGGGCGGCGCACCATGGCGGGCGTGGGCTCCACCGCGGATCCGGTCGTGGTCGCCGGCGCCGGGCCGGTCGGCCTGGTCGCGGCGCTGCTGCTGGCCCGGCACGGGGTGCCGAGCGTGGTGCTGGAGGCCGCCGCGCACCGCGACCCGGCCGGGTCGCGGGCCATCTGCTTCCAGCGGGACGTCCTGGACGTCCTCGACCGGGCCGGCTGCGCCGAGCGGATGATCGCCCGCGGCGTGACCTGGACGACCGGCCGCACCTACCACCGCGGGGACGAGCTGTTCGCCGTCACCTTCCCCGGCGCCGGGAGCGGCGAGGTCCCGCCGTGGATCAACATCTCGCAGGCCGAGGTGGAGGCGTACCTGCGCGACCTCGCCGCCGCGGAGCCGCTGGTCGAGGTCCGGTACGGGCACCGGGTCCGCGCGGTGCGCCAGGACGGGGGCGGCGTCGAGGCCGACGCCGAGACCGGCGCGGGCGCCGCCACCGTGCGCGGCACGCACCTGGTCGGCGCGGACGGCGGGCACGGCGCGGTCCGGGAGCTGCTCGGCATCGGCTTCCCCGGCCGCACCTTCGCCGACAAGTTCCTCATCTGCGACATCCGGGCCGAGCTGCCGTTCCCGAACGAGCGGCGGTTCTTCTTCGACCCCGAGTGGAACCCCGGGCGGCAGGTCCTCGTCCACCAGTGCCCGGACGGGACGTGGCGCATCGACTGGCAGGTGCCCGCCGATCACGACCTGGCCGCCGAGCGGGCGTCGGGGGCGCTCGACGCCCGGATCCGGAAGATCACCGGGGACGTGCCGTACGAGATCGTGTGGGCCACCGTGTACCGGTTCCACGAGCGGTGCGCCGAGGCGTTCGGGTCCGGCCGCGCGTTCCTGGCGGGCGACGCCGCCCACCTGTACGCGCCGTTCGGGGCCCGCGGGCTGAACTCCGGCGTCCAGGACGCGGAGAACCTCGCCTGGAAGCTCGCGTTCGTCCGGCACGGCTGGGCGCCCCCGGAGCTGCTGCGCAGCTACGACCTCGAGCGCCGCGCCGCCGCGCTGGAGAACCTGCGCGTCACCACACGGACGATGGAGTTCCTCGTCCCGCGGACGCCGGCGCAGCGGGCGCACCGCCTGGAGTCGCTGGAGCGGGCCCGGAGCCATCCCGACCCGCGCGCGATCATCGACTCCGGCCGGCTCGCCGAGCCGTACTGGTACCTGGACTCGCCGCTCACCACCCCGTCCGGCCCGGTGGACGGCTTCCCGCGCGAGCCCGGCGCGGTCCGCCCGCCGGTGCCGGGGGTGCTCTGCCCGGACGGCCCGTGCACCGTCGGAGGCGAGCGCACCCGCCTGCGCCGCCTCTTCGGCACGCGGTTCGTGATCCTTGGCCCTGCCGTTGTGGAGCCGCCCGGCGGCATCCCCTGCGACAGCTATGCGCTGGACGACATCGACACCGAAGGGGTGCTCCGGTCGGCTCTGGAGGCGGGCCCGGACACGGTCCATGTCGTCCGCCCGGACGGGCACCTCGCCGCGGTCCTGCCGGACGGCGACCCCGGCGCCGTGGCCGCCGCCGTGCGCCGCGCCTGCGGACGGCCGTGACCGACGTCACCCGTCGCCACCGCCGCCGCCGTGTACCGTCGGTCCTCCCGGGGCGGACGCGTCCCGGCGACCGGAGGTGAGAGCGCATGGGCACCGCTGGCAGGGAGGGCGCGGACGACGGGATCCGCGCGGACCGTCCGGTGTCGGCGCGGGTCTGGGACTACTGGCTCGGCGGCAAGGACCACTACGAGGTGGACCGGATGGCCGGCGAGACGGTCGCCCGGCAGGTCCCCGGCATCGTCGCCGCCGCCCGCACCGACCGGCTGTTCCTCGGCCGCTGCGTCCGCCACCTGGCGGGCGAGGAGGGCGTCCGGCAGTTCCTCGACATCGGCACCGGGCTCCCGACCGCCGACAACACGCACGAGATCGCGCAGCGCGTCGCGCCGGAGTCGCGCATCGTCTACGTCGACAACGACCCGCTCGTGCTCGCCCACGCGCGGGCCCTGCTCACCAGCTCGCCGGAGGGCGCGACCGACTACATCGACGCCGACGTCCGCGACCCCGGCCGCATCCTCGCGCAGGCCGCCGCGACGCTCGACTTCGACCGGCCGGTCGGGCTGATGATGCTCGCCCTGCTGCACCTCATCACCGACGACGAGGAGGCCCGCGCCATCCTGGACCGGCTCGTCGGCGCGCTCGCCCCGGGCAGCTTCGTGGCGCTGTCGCACGCCTGCCTGGACGTGGACGTCACGCACACCGCCGTCAAGGCGTGGAACGAGAGCGGCACCCCGCACCCGCTCAGGGCCCGGACCGCCGCGGAGATCGAGGCGCTGTTCGACGGCCTGGAGCTGGTGGAGCCGGGCGTCGTGTCGTGCTCCCGGTGGCGCCCCGAGCCCAATCCGTGGGGCGAGCCGCAGGAGACCATGACCTTTTGTGGAGTGGCGAGAAAACTGGCCGCCTGACGAACTTCGTACGAAGATCGGGGGAATTGTCCGACACCATTTCCCGGAGGCAGTCCTTGGCGCATATCGAACTGGACGAGAACGTCCCGGGGCTGCCGTCCCTGCTCCGGTTCCGGCCGGAGACCGCGGGGCCGCTGACCGCGCTCGCGGAGGCCCTGCTGCGCGGCCCGAGCCCGCTCCCGCCCGGCGAGCGGGAGCTGATCGCCGCCTACGTGTCCGAGCTGAACGGCTGCCGGTTCTGCGCGTCGTCGCACGGCGCGTGCGCCGCGGCGCAGCTGCCCGGCGGGATGACGCTCGTCCAGCAGGTCCACGCCGACCCCGAGGCGGCGCCGGTCTCCGCCAAGCTGCGCGCCCTGCTCGGCATCGCCGCCGCCGTCCAGCGCGGCGGCAACGAGGTCGGCGCGGGGCATGTCGCGGCCGCGCGGGACGCCGGCGCCACCGACGTCGAGATCCACGACACCGTGCTCATCGCCGCCGCGTTCTGCATGTACAACCGGTACGTGGACGGCCTCGGCACCAGCGCCCCGGAGGACCCGGCCGCCTACGCGCGGATGGCCGAGCGGCTCGTCGCCGACGGCTACGGGATCGCCGCGGGCCCCCGCTGAAACCCGGTCGACCCGGGCGCCCCCGGCCGGGATCATGGGTCGGGTGAAGATCCGGCTCACCGGCGGTGTGGTGGCGTCGGGCCGGCATGCCTGGGTCGCCGGGCCCTCCGGCCCGGTGCGGCTGATGGCGCAGGCGGACGCGCCGCCCGGCGCCGCCGTCGCGCTCGGCCCCGAGGATGCGCCGGACGCGGCCGCGGCCGGCGCCGTCCGCGAGCTGGCCCGCCTCGTCGCCGACGGCGGCATCGCCGCGGCGGGCGCGGGCGTCGACCTCGGCGCCGGCTTCCGCTCCGCGCGGCTGGACGGCGCGCACGGCGACCAGCGCGACGCCGTCATCGCGGCGCTGCGCGCCGTCGGCATGGGCGAGGCGCACCGGCTGGGGCCGCGCGCCGGGCTGCTGGTGGCGATGTTCGGCCCGGCGGTGACGAAGCCGGTCGGCGCCGCCGCCGCGCGGGCCGTGGAGGAGCGGCGCTGGGCGGCGCTGCACCTGGCGTCGGCGGCCAGCGACGTCCTCGGCCCCGAGCAGCTCGAACGGGTCCTCGCCCTGGAGGCGCCCGAGGAGGCCGGGCTCACCCCCGACGGCCCGCCCTCGGCGCTCGCGCGGTACTTCCGGCAGGTGTTCGCGGACGTGCCGGGCCCGCGCAGGCTCCACCTCGTCCTGGACCTGTGGGAGCGGGTGCTGGAGCACCGGGGCGCGCGCGGCGTCCGCGAGCGGAGGCTGGCGACGCAGGCCCGCCGCGACCGCCTGGCCGACCTGCGCGAGCGCCGCCGCCACCACGAGGACCAGCGGGTGCTGTTCTGGCTGCGGGTCGCGCACGACGACCTCGCCTTCGAACCGTCCCTGGCCGACGCGGCGCGCTGGGTGCCGACCGAGCCGTACTGGCGCGACCGCCTCGACCGGCTGCTCCAGGACGCGCTCGGCGCCACCGCCCTGCTGCGGACCGCGGCCGCCGTCGCCGACCACGGTCTCGACGCCGGGCTCGACCGCTCGCTGCCGCTGCTGCGCGCCGCCGCCGGCCGGGTCGACGACGCGGTCGCGGCGCATTCGGCGCGGCGGGTCCCGGGCCTCACCGGCCTGCCGGCGCGCCCCGCCGCCCACGTGCGCGACCTCGCGCGCAGGGTCGGCAAGGACGGGCCCCGGGACGCGAAGTTCAGCGCCTACGTCCGGCCCCGGCTGTCCCACGCCCGCGACTACGCGCTCCTGGTCGTCGAGGACGCGCGGGCGCTGCTGGACGACGTGTGCGGCATCGACCCCGACGCGCCACTGGTGCCGGAGGGGGTGGTGCGCGTATGGGCGGGCTCCGGGCTGGCGCGCTGGCGCCAGGACGCCGGGTACGGCGCGGCCCGCCCGCCCGCCGAATGGTCCGGCATCCAGCCCTGGACGACCCCGCTGCTGAACTTCACGGCCCCGCTGCTGAACGGCGCCGCCCCGCTGCGCGAGCGGCTCGGCTCCGCCGCGGACCCCGCCGGCGGCGGCGCCGCCGACCCGGCCGCCGTGGAGAGGGTCGGCGACCTGCTCTGGTACGCCGACCTGATCGACGCGCTCGCCCAGCTGCACGGGCACGAGCGGGCGCGGCCCACCCCGGGCACCGGCGCGCCCTGGTACGACCACGATCCGCCGCCCCCGGAGGACGACCCGCTGCGGCCCGGCCTGGACTCGGTGGCCCTCGCCGTCTCCGGCGCCGCGCAGCTCGTCGCGCTCGGCGGCGTCCCGCCCCGGGCGCCGCGCGGCTGGACGGAGTTCACCGAGGGCCTCATGTCGGCCACCGCGATCGCCACGGCCCTCACCGGCGACTTCGCCGTCCCGCCGCCGTTCGCCGCGCTGGACGGGAGCACCGTCCCCGGCGCGGGCGTGCGCGTCAGGGTGGCGCGCAGCGCCCGCGACCTCGCCGAGTGGGCCGCCTACATGGGCAACTGCATCGCCGAATACGCCGACGAGGCCAGGACGGGCCGCAGCGTGCTGCTCGGCCTCTACGGCGGGGACGGACTGCTCGCCGCCAACGCCGAACTGGCGGCGCTGAAGCCCGCGCCGCGCGGCTGGCGGGTCGTCGAGATCAGGGCGCGGTTCAACGACGACCCTCCCGCGGAGCTGGAGCGGGCGTTCGAGGAGTGGGTCGCCGCGATCCCCGGCACCGTCCGCGCCGAGCCCGACCCGGCACCGGAGGAGCCGCCGCCCGCCCGGGCCGCGCGCCGCCGCGCCGCGCCCCGCCTCGTCGAGGAGGCCGGCCCGGCGCTCGCCCCGCTCGCCCGGCGGGCGTTCCTCGCCGTCCCGCCCGGGGCGTCCGCCGCGCTCGCCGCCGTGGCCGGGACCGCGCCGGACGCCGCGCCCGCCCGGCTGCGCCGCCTCGGTGCAGCGCAGCTGGCCGGGGCGGTCCGCCGCGCGCTCGACGGCGGCGCCACCGACCTCGTCGCGCTCTGGACGGCCACCGGGCACCGCCCGCTGGCGTCCGCGCTCGACGCCCTGGACCCCGCCCTGCGCGACCGCTTCGACCGGCTCGGGCTGCTCCTGGGGGAGCCACCGCTGCCGAAGGCGCTGCGCAGGCTCGTCAAGGACCCGGACATCGCCGCCGCGCACGCCCTCGACCTGGCGGCGCGCCGGGTCCGCCGCGCGATCGGGCGGCTCGCCGCGGACGACGACCCGGTGATCGCCGCCGCCCTCGCGCGGCCGTCGGCCGAGCCGCTGCTCTGCGCGCTCGCCGTCGCGGCCACCTGCGCCGCGCCCGGAGCGGCCCTCGCCCCGGTGACGCGGCCGCGCGGCGTCACCGTCCCCGGCTACCCCGCCACCGCGCTCGGCGACGAGGACGGCCCCTGGCGCCGCGCCCTGCCGGCCGCCCGCGAACTCGGCGCCGACACCTCGGTGTTCTGGGACGAGGTCGCCGAGCACGGCCTGCGCGTCCCCGCGTCCTGGCTCGCCCACGGCGGCTGGCCGGCGCTGTGGTCGCGCGCCCACGTCCGCCGCAGGTAGACCGGGGCCGCCGCCGGGTCACGGCCGGCGGAAGATCGTGATGGAGTGGCCGACCTCGTCGACCGGCTCGCTGGAGGCGATCAGCGGGACGAGGCGCGGGTCGTCCTTGGCGATCCAGCTGTCGGAGACGACCAGCAGGCCGCGCACCCGGTCCGGCGGCGCGGTGAGCGGATCGGACGCGCGGATGCCGTAGTAGGACGGGACGCCGCTGCCCTTGTAGGCGAGCCACACCGCCTCGCCGGGGTAGCGGTCGCGGAGGCGGTCGGCGAGCCGACCGAGGTCCTGGCCCCAGTCGGCGTTGGAGTCGTGCAGGTACCGGTGCGTCCCCGCCGGGCCGCCGAACGCCTCGTTGGAGTACGGCAGGTAGTACGGGAAGGCGCGCAGCGAGCTGACCGCGACGAACAGCACGAGCGCCGCCGTCGTCGCCCTGGTCCACCTCCGCCGGACGGCCGTCGCCCCGGCCGCCGCCACCGCCAGGAACATCGGCAGGAAGATCACGTACCGGACGCCGAGGTCGCGGGCGCCGGTCATCGCCACCGCCAGCAGCACGGCCGGGGGCGCGAGGACGTACGGCGCGGCGGGCCGCAGCCGGGGCAGCGCCGCCGGCGCCGCCGCCCCCGCCGCCCACAGGGCGAGCGCCCCGAGCGGCGTCTTCACCAGCAGCGCGGCGGGCAGGTAGTACCAGCGCGACCCCCGGTAGGTGTCGCCGAACAGGAAGCTCGTCCAGGTCAGGTCCTCGAAGCCGAACTGGACGCGCATCCCGTCCCGGAACGGCCTCGGGAACGGCAGCAGATCGACGGCCGGCCCCCGCAGGCCGCCGATGGCGGGGACGCCGCCGGGTGCCGTCCACCGCAGGCGCGGATCGACGGCCAGGTAGCTCGCCCACACCACCGCGACCGCGAGTACCGCGACGCCGCCCGCCGCCAGCACACCCGCGAGGACGGGCCGTCCGGCGCCTCGCGACCGCCGCGACCACCAGACCGACAGCGCGACCAGCACCAGCAGCACCGGCACGGCGGGAAGCGCGCTCATCTTGGTCGCGACGGCCGCGCCGAGCGCCGCCCCCGCGAGAGGCGCGCAGAGCCGGGGCCGTCGCCGTGCCCGCCAAGCCAGCCACACCGACGTCAGCAGCAGACCGGCCGCGGGGACGTCGAGCGTCGCCAGCGACCCGTGCGCGATGACGCCGGGGGAGAACGCGTAGAGGGCCAGCGCCGCCACACCACCGGCCGGACCCGCGAGGTCGCGGGCGAACGCGAACACGACCAGCCCGAACAGCAGGGTCAGCGCGATGACCGGCAGCCGCGCCGCCAGCAGCACCCGCTGCGCGTCGTTGCCCGACTCGTACAGGAGGTGCCGTCCGACGTCCTGCTGCGTACCGGTGAAGGACGGGTCCAGGCGGGCGCCGCCGAGCACCGCCCCGGCGCCGATGAGCAGCTTGCCGAGCGGCGGGTGCTCCGCGTTGTACCGCAGGTCGTGCTCGCGCAGGTAGACGACGCCCGTGCCGACGTACACGGGCTCGTCGATGGTCGGGGACTGCCGGACGGCCGTGGCCGCCATCGCCACCGCCATCTGCGCCAGCAGCGCCGCGACGACGACGGCGAGGAGGGTCAGCCGCCGAACGCGGTGAGGAAGCGGTCCCGGAACGCGCTCATCGGCCACACCGGGGTGTCCTTGCCGGGGCGCAGCCCGTCCTGCCAGTTCCATCCCGAGATCCTGTTCAGTACGGCCTTGTCCTTCGCGACGATCGTGATCGGCACGTCCCGGCTCGCGCCCGCACCCGTGATCAGCGGCGCGGGCTGGTGGTCGCCGAGGAACACCAGCACCGTCCTGTCGTTGCCGTAGGTCTCCACGTACGACACGAGCGTGTTCAGCGTGTACTCGATCGACTTGCGGTACTCGGTCCGGATCCGGCCACCGGCGGGCCACGGCGCGTCATAGCCCTTGCCCATCCCGGTGAAGACCGAACCGTCCCCGACCTGGTCCCACGGGACCAGCCGGGGGATCGACGCCCACGGCGCGTGGCTCGACACCAGCGCCGTCTCCGCCATCACCGCCGGGCGGTCCTTCGCCGCCAGCTCGGTGCGCTGCAGGGTCGACAGCGTGTACTGGTCCGGCATGGTCGCGAAGCTGAACCGGGGGCCGCGGTATCCGAGGTTGCGGTCGTCGTAGACCTTGTCGTAGCCGAAGAACTTCCCCTCCGGCCACGCCCGGGTGATCGCGGGCATCAGCGCGACCGTCCGGGCGTCCGCCCGGTGGAACGCCCCGTTCAGCGTCAGCCGGTCGCTGTTCACCAGCGTCCGGTACCGCTGCTGGTTGTCGACCCACAGCCCGGACAGCAGGGTCGCGTGGGCGAGCCAGCTCCCGCCGCCCGCCGTGGACGAGGTGAGCCATCCGCTGCGGGCGCCGAACCCTGCCTTGCGGAGGCGCTCCGACCCCTGGTCCAGGACGGTGCCGACCTGCGGCGCGTACTGCGGGCTCTCCACCGCCGAGCGCCCGTAGCTCTCCACGAACGCGAGCACGACGTCCTTGCCGCGCAGCCCGGTCAGCAGCTTGTCGTCGGGGGTGTTCCGGAACCGGTCGACAGCGGCGGCCTTCGCGAACTCCTCCCGGTCGTTCAGGCTCTCCCGCACCTGCCGCGCGTGGTCGTAAGCGAGCACCGCCGCGCTCCGGGACGCGACCGGCACGCCGTCCACGAGCTGCGCGCCGAGCACGGCGCACACCACCCAGACCACGCCCAGCACCGCCGCCGCGCGCGCCGCCGCCCGGTCGTGCCGGACGGCGACGCCGCCGAGCCGCAGCGCCGACAGCGACATCAGCGCCACCACCCCGGCCGCCAGGACGATCGTGACGACGACCGCCGCGATCGCCCCCGCGGGCCCGGCCGACTCGCCCACGAACTCCACGGCCGGGCGCAGCAGCGGCCAGTCCAGGACCAGGTCGAACGGCCGGACGAGGACCGCGTCGAACCCGATGTCGAGCACCTTCAGCACGAACACCACGCCGAGGACGGCCCCCGCCGTCCCCGCCGCGTAGCGCCTCGCCCGCGCCGGGACCACGAGGATCAGGACGACGCCGAGCACGCCCTCGATCGGGACGCGCACGAACGCGCCCGGTGTCAGCCGGGCGTACTCCGCCGGGGTGACCAGCGCGACCAGTACCAGCAGGAAGGCCGCCACGGTCAACGCCCGCGCCGCGATCCGGCGGCGCCGCCCGGCCCGGCCGTCCTGCTCCTGCGGCCCCGTGTCCTGCTCCTGCGGACCGGTGTCCTGCGCGTTCTCGTCTGTCACCCGCTTCGCGCGGCTATCGGTGGTCAGCTCGTCCTCCAAGGGCTCGGTCCCCCCGCCGCGTACGCGACACCAACAGCACGTCCGCTCGGAGCCCGCCGGTTCAACCTTCCCGGCCGGGATCGTGCCGGTGCCGATGAGTTTTTTGCACGGGGGATGTCGAGAACACGGGGGCGGCTCCGATCCACTGGTGAGCGGCGCCGGAGGGGCGCCCCGACAGGGAGGCAACGCCATGGGAAAGGTCACCTGCGACATCGGCATCTCCGTGGACGGCTTCGTCGCCGGCCCGGACCAGCGGCTGGAGGTGCCGCTCGGCGAGGGCGCCGAGCGGCTGCACCGGTGGATGTTCGAGCAGCCCGAGGAGAACGCCGAGGTGATCGAGAAGATCACCGCGGCGGGCGCGTTCATCATGGGCCGCAACATGTTCGGCCCGGTGCGCGGCACCTGGGGCGACTCGGACTGGACCGGCTGGTGGGGCGAGGAGCCGCCCTACCACGCGCCCGTGTTCGTCCTGACCCACCACCCGCGCGAGAGCGTGACGATGAAGGGCGGCACCACGTTCAACTTCGTCACCGACGGCATCGAGGCCGCCATGGAGCGGGCGCAGCAGGCCGCCGGGGACGAGGACGTGGCCGTCGCCGGCGGCGCGCAGACCGTGAACCAGTACCTGAAGGCCGGGCTGATCGACGAGCTGCGGCTGCACATCGCGCCGGTCGTGCTCGGCGCGGGGGAGCGGCTGTTCGAGGGCGTCGGCGACCTCCCCCTCGAACCGGTCGCGGTCTCCCGCACCGACCTGGTCACCCACGTGACCTACCGGTTCAACCGGTAGCGGCCCCGGCTTCCGGCGGTTCGGCCGCCCGGATCACCGTGAGGAGCCGGGCCACCTCGGCGGCGACCGCGTCCCGCCCCGCGGCGATGTAGCGGCGCGGGTCCACCAGGGCCGGGTCGGCGCCGAGCCGGTCCCGGACGGCGCCGGTGTAGACCTTGTTGAGGTGCGTCGCGATGTTGATCTTCGTCATGCCGTGCTCGACGGCGGCGGTGAGCGCGCCGTCGGGCACGCCGGACGAGCCGTGCAGCACCAGCGGGACGGGCACGGCCGCCGCCAGCCGGGCGATGAGCGGCAGGTCCAGGACGGTGTCGCGGGTGAGCATCGCGTGCGAGGTGCCGACCGCGACGGCGAGGGCGTCCACGCCCGTCGCGGCCACGTAGCCGGCGGCCTCGCCGGGGTCGGTGCGGGCGTGCGGGGCGTGGACGCCGTCCTTGCCGCCGATCTCGCCGAGCTCCGCCTCCACCCAGACCCCGGCGGCGTGGCAGCGCGCCGCGACCTCGGCGGTGGCGGTCACGTTCGCGTCGTGGGGCAGCCGGGACGCGTCGAACATCACCGACCCGAACCCCAGCTCGACGGCCTCCCGGACCAGGCCCGCCGACGTCGCGTGGTCCAGGTGCGCCACCACCGGCACGGCGGCGGCGCGCCCGACCGCGAGCACGGCCTGCGCGATCGGCGCGAGCGCGCCGTGGTAGGCGGCGCAGTTCTCGCTGACCTGGAGCACCACCGGCGCGCCCGCCCGCTCCGCGCCGGCGACGATCGCCTCGGCGTGCTCCAGCTGGATCACGTTGAACGCGCCGAGGCCGCGCCCCCGCGCGGGGACGGCCTCAGCCATGGGGACGAGCGGCATGGCTCTCCTCGGATCGGAGGGTGACGCGCGCGAGGAGCGCGGGGAGGGCGGCGGCGTCGAGCTCGCCGGCGACGGGGGAGCGGACCGCGCAGGCGGCGAGGGCGACCGCGCGGCGCAGCCGGTCCGGCCACGGCAGGCCGCCCGCGAGGCCCGCCGCCAGCGCGGCCACGAGCGCGTCGCCCGCGCCCGTCGGGTTGCCCGGCTCCGGGCGGTCGAGCGCGGCGCGCAGGACCCCGTCGGGGGTGTGGGCGAGGACGCCGTCCGGGCCGAGGGAGGCGACGACCGCGCCGGCGCCCGCCGCGCGCAGCGCCCGGATCCCGGCGGCGGTGTCGCCGGTGCCGCTCGCGCGGGCCAGCTCCTCGGCGTTCGGCTTCACCACGTCGGGACGTCCCGCGACGCCGAGCCGCAGCGCCTCGCCGTCGGCGTCCAGGACGACCGGGCCGGGGGCGCGGCGGGCCAGCTCGGCGTAGGCGTCCGCCGGGACGCCCGGCGGCAGGCTCCCCGACAGGACGACCACGGCGGCGTCCGCGGCGAGGGCGTCGTAGCGGCCGAGGAACGCGGCCCATTCCGGGCCGGTGACGGCGGGGCCCGGCTCGCAGTACATCGTCACCTCGGGGCCGACGACCGTGACCGTCCGGCGCGACTCCGCGGCGACCGGGCTGAACGCGGCGGGGACGCCGAACGCGGCGAGCCCCTCCTCGATCTGCCGGCCCGCCGCGCCGCCGGCCAGCCCGGTCGCGACCACGTCGTGGCCGAGGCCGTGCAGCACCCGGGCGACGTTGACGCCCTTGCCGCCGGGGCGGCGGTGCACCGCCGCGACCCGGTTGACCTCCCCGGAGCGCGCGTCCGGCACCTCGTAGGTGTCGTCGAGCGCCGCGTTCAGCGTGACCGTGACGATCATCCGTCGGCGTCCAGGATCACCGAGCGGGTCAGGTGCCGGGGGCGCTCGGGGTCCAGGCCCGCCGCCTCCGCCAGCGCCACCGCGAGCCGCTGCGCCCGGACCAGGTCGGCCAGCGGGTCGGCGGCGGACGCGCGCAGCGTCCCGCCGGTCGCGGCGACCTGGCCGGCGAGGCCGTCCGGCAGCTCGCCGAACATCCACACGGCGCGGCCGGGGCCGGTGATGCTGATCGGGCCGTGCCGGTACTCCATCGCCGGGTACGCCTCGGTCCAGAAGCCCGCCGCCTCGCGCATCTTCAGCGCGGCCTCCTGCGCGATCCCGACCGTCCAGCCGCGGCCGAGGAAGGTGATCTGCCCGGCGGCGAGCAGTTCGGGCGGCAGTGGGTCGGCCGCGGCCGCCTCCGCGTCGGCGATCGCGGCGTCCAGGTCCTCGCCCAGGTGGGCGCGCAGCAGCGCGAGCTGGGTGGTCGCGAACCGGGTCTGGACGACCGACTCCTCGTCGGCGAACTCCAGCGCGATCACCCGGCCGGCGCTGGCCGACACCGGGGTGTCCGGGTCGGCGGTGATCGCGGTGGTGGGCACGGTGCCGGCGAGCCGGTCGAGGAGCTCCAGAACCTCCGTCGTGGTTCCGGACCGGGTCAGCGCGAGCACCCGGTCGTAGCGGCGGCCGGCCGGCATCTCCGAGGCGGCGAACGCGTCGGTCTCGCCGTGCCCGGCGCCCTCCCGCAGCGCCGCGTACGCCTGCGCCATGTACAGCGAGGTGCCGCATCCGACGACCGCGACCCGCTCCCCGCGGGCCGGCAGCGCGTCCCCGGCCCCCGCCGCCAGCCCGGCGGCCCGCCGCCAGCACTCGGGCTGCGCGGCGATCTCGGACATGATGCGGGTGCCGGCCATGGAATCTCCTGACGTGAGTCGACCTGTTCCGAGCACGGGGGAGCAGCCGCGCGGCCCGCCCGGACCGCCGGTCCTCCCCGAGGGGTGCTGTGCGGTTTGAGACTCTATGCTTACTTCTGCTCATAAGTGAAGAGAAAGAAGCAGAATCCATCATCTGAGATAGGAAACCATGCCTTGTGTGCGCGAACCGTGCTGGAAGGCGCTGCGCGAAGGCGACGGGATCGGGCGGCTTGCGCGCAGCCTTGAGAGCCCACGGGCACTCGGTGCGCGCAGGGGCCGGAGCTACTCGTCAGCCGTTGCTCGGCTGGTTCTGCCGCACCACCCGGACGAACCGGACGTCAAGGTCGTCGCCGTCGCCGGTGGTGATCCGGAAGTCGGTGCCGCCGGCCAGCTGACCGGCGAACGCGGCCCGGGGGATCCGGAACGTCGCGGTCTTCCACGCCCCGTCGCCGGTACGCCGCACCTGCGCCGTACGGCCGTCCTCATGCTCGATCCACCAGGCGCCCTTGCCCGCGTCCCGGTACGTCACCTTGATCTGCACCGGCTCGTCGCGTCCGTGCAGGAACCGGTCGTCCAGGTCGAAGTACAGCGACGTCTGCCCGTGCGCCCGGTCGGTGCTCAGCCCCTCGTAGGCGGTGCCGTTCTCCTTGGACAGGACGTTCTTGTGGACGTCCGCCGTCGAGCGGCGGGCCTTGCCGTCCGGCCGGACGTCGCGCTGCACGAGCCAGCGCTCCAGGTTGCGCACCCAGGGCCGCGCGGCCCACGCACGTTCACCGGTGAAGGGACCGGTCTTGTCGCGCCAGTAGGTGTCCTCGGCGTCGCGCAGCGCCGCCCACGCGTCCGGTGACGTGGACGCGGTCTTGCCGATGCTCAGCCGCACCCACTCCCAGTGGTCGCGGTACTGCCTCATGTAGGACGGCCCCGGCACCACGTAGACCCAGTTCATCCGCAGCTGGAGCGCCTTGAGGTTCGACTGCCGCACCGCGTAGTACGGGTCACCGGTCTTGTATCCGCAGTCGTTGTAGCACTCGTTCTCGGTCGCGACGATGTGCTTCCCATCGTGGACGGGCAGGCTCTCGTCCACCGTCATGTGGCCGTCGGGCTGAATGCGGCTCCCGTACGAGGGCGCCTCGTTCAGGTGGACGTTGAACTCCTCGGTGATGCCGGTGCGGATGCCCAGGCCCGCGTCCACGGCCTGCTTGGCGAACAGGTCCGTCTTCGAGCCCCACGGCCCCCACGGATAGTCCTCGCCGGTGAACACGAGCTTGCCGCTGTACGGGCCGAAGATCCCGGCCAGGTCCCGCCAGGCGTGCCGGTACCACGACTGGTACCTCTCGAACGTCAGCCCCTTCTCGACGGCCTGGGCGACGACGTCGTAGTCGTACTCCGCCCAGGTGAACGCGCCCGGCACGTAGACGAACTTCAGCCGGGGGTCCGCGCGCAGGCCCTTGTCGGCGAACAGCTTCCGGTAGAGGCCGAGGAGCCGCCCCCAGACGCACTCGTCCCAGATCGGCAGGTGGTACTGGCCGTCGTAGTCGGGGCCGATCGGCTCCACCCGGCACTCTGCGGCGACCCAGCCGGGCGCCCAGTCCGTCCCGCCGGCGAAGACGCGCATCCAGAACGGCCGGCGGTCGGCGAGCTGCTCGCCGAGCGGGGCGAGGTCCATCTCCTGCGCGCTGCCGGTCGTGCCGGACGACACCTGCCCGGGGCCGTCCGGCTGGAGCTGCCGCCAGGTCACGTCCAGGCCGCGCGTGTCGACATGGGCGCCCGGCGCGGCCTCCTCGGAGAAGAACCCGGAGTTCGGGGAAGGCCGGACCCAGCCCGGTAGCGTCCAGTCGTCACCTGCCCGCACCTGGACGCCGCCGGTCACCTCATCGTCCCCGGAGCACGCGCTGGTGACGGTGAACGCCACCACGAGGCTCATCAGGGCAGCGACCGCCCGTTTCACGACGGACCGGTCCGGCGCAGCGGCGGGCCCTCGTGCGCCTTCCCCAATGCGTCGCACAGTTTCCTGATCTCCTCCAAAGTGAGCGTAGCGGTCTCACCGGGACGGCCGAGCCGGGCGCCCCGCGGTCAGGGCCAGCCCTGTATTCCGGCGCCGTACGGGTAGAGCGGGTCGCCGTAGCCGGTGGGCGGCGGCTGGCCCGCGTCGATGTGCGCGCGGATGTCGGCGCGCTGCCCGGCGGTCGCGCCGAGGTCAAAGGGGATGTTCCAGTCCTCGACGGCGTCCTCGGGCCGGTCGATGCCGCCGGGTTTGAGGATCTGGTCCACGCTGCGAGGGAGCTGCCACGGCAGCCGCCCGCGCGGCGCGTAGTCGCCGAAGAGCAGGCCCGCCGTCGCCGGCCCCACCTCCTCGCCGCCCCGGTAGGTCATCACGATGGCGTCGGCCAGGCCGTTCCATTCGCTGATCACCGTCGGGCGCGGCAGGTCCATCACCACGACCACCGGGACGCCCTGGTCGTGGAACTGCCTGATGAGCGCGAGCTGGTCGGGCGGCAGGTAGGGCTGCTCGTTCACCCAGGCCGTCCGGTGCGTGTAGGAGGGTTCGCCGACCGCGACGATCGCGAGATCGGGTGCGGGGGCGCTGTCCTGGTGGACGGTCACGCCCGCCTTCGCCGCCCGCGCCTTGATCGCGTCCAGCAGAGTGAGCGAGCCGTGGTCCGGGTGGAAGTAGCTCGTCCAGATGCAGCACGCGGTGCCGTCGGTGGCGCGCGGCCCGGCCACCACGATGTCGTCGCCCTCCCGCAGCCTGATCGGCAGGACGCCGCCGTTCTTCAGCAGGGTGATCGACTCCCGCGCCGCCTGGTTCGCGAGGGCGGTGTAGGACGGCTGGTGGAACCGGTAGGGACCGTTCACCGGGTCGCCGTACGGGCGGTCGAAGATCCCGAGCTTGAACTTCAGCCGCAGCACGCGCCGGACCGCGTCGTCGATCCGGCCGATGGGCACCTGCGCGGTGAAGTCGGCCAGCGAGAACCCGGCCGCGCCCGGGTCGGCGCCGCCCATCACGTCCGACCCGGCGTTGGCCGCGCTGATCCACGCCGACGACGGCAGCCAGTCCGTGGTGATCAGGCCCGTGTAGCCGAGCCGGTCGCGCAGGTACCGCAGGATCGGGGCGCTGTTCCCGGCGCCGGGACCGCCCGGGTCGAGGTACGCGCTGCCCGCGTACCCGGGCATGATGTTGACGGCCCCCGCGTCGAGCGCGGCCCGCCACGGGATCATGTGGTACTTGATCGTCACGGCGTCGTAGGTGATGCCGGCCTCGCCGCCGGCGCCCTCGCCCGGCCAGTGCTTGACGGTCGCGAGGACGGAGCCGGGGTTCAGCTCCGGCCCGCCCTGCAACCCGGCGACCAGCGCGCGCACCTGCGCCGCGGCGACCTCGGCGTTCTCGCCGTTGCCCTCCTGGATGCGCGGGTACAGCACCTTGGTGCCGACCTCGGCGAGCGGCCCGAGCACGCCGCGCGTCCCGACCTCCAGCTGCTCGCGGCGCTGCATGTCGCCGAGCCGGTAGTCGAGCGGGTAGTCCTTCGCGGCGGCCAGGGCGCTCTGCAGCGGATAGGTGGTCTCGTACCCGGCGATGGTGTCGCCCGCCGACACCGGCGGGATCCCGAGGCGCGTACCGGCCGCGCCGCGCAGCACCGCGTCCAGGTCGTTCGGCTGCGCCGGGCCGAAATGCCAGCCCGACCGCGGGTACGCCTGCGCGTTGTAGAACATCTGGTACGCCTTCTCCTCGGCGGTCATCCGCCCGAGGAGGTCGGCGACGCGCTCCTCCACAGGACGCCGCCAGTCCTCGTACGGCTCGATCGAGCCGTTCTTGTTGAGGTCGCGCGCGCCGTTCACGACGGCCACGCCGTCGTCGACGGTCTCGATCTCCGGGAGGTAGACGCTGAACGTGCGGATGCCGGACGTGGTCCGGGCACCGGACCCGCTCACCGCGACGACGAACCACCGGTACGTCCACCGGTCGCCGATGTCCCAGGACGGGGTGTAGCCCGTCCTGGTCGTCTCGGCGACCTTGGTGTAGAGGTCCAGCAGCGGGCCGGACGCGGTGAAGTCGTAGTCGGTGCGGCTGACGTTGAGCCACACCTCGTAGCGCGCGGTGCCGGACACGGCCGCCCATGACAGTGCCGGGCGGCGGGTGCTCGTCACCATCGCGCGATCGGCGGGCGCCGCCAGCGCGAACTGGCCGGTCGTGGCCGGTGCCCTGGTGGGCGGCGACAGCAGTGGGGGAGTGGTGGACGAGGAGTCGACGCTGCCGAAGACCTGGAACTCCCACAGCGAGTAGCCGTAGCCGGTGGCGCGGGCCGTCCCGGTGAACCGGATGTAGCGGCCCCTGCCGGTGACGGCGAGCCGCTCGGTTCCGCCCTTGCCGGTGGTCGTGGAGTAGACGGTCGTCCAGGACGTCCCGTCGTCGGAGACGTCGAGGCGGTAGCCGGTCGCGTAGGCCGCCTCCCAGTCGAGCGTCACACCGGTGATGGCGGCCGTGCCGCCCAGGTCGACACGCAGCCACTGGTCGTCGCTGAACCCGCTCGACCAGCGTGTGTTGGCGCGCCCGTCCAGCGCCGCCGCCGGGGCGTTGCCGCCCTCCCATGAGGACGCCGCCACCTGCTTGAACGCCGAGATCGGCGTCGTCCCGGGCGGCGGCGGCTCCGTCCCGCCGTCGCCGTACACCGAGAACTCCCAGAGGGAGTAGCCGTAACCGGTGGCGCGGGCAGTGCCGTACATGCGGATGTAGCGACCAGTGCCCGTGACATTGAGGGTCTGGTTCCCGCCAGTGGCATTGGCGGTGGCATACACGGTCGTCCAGTCACTTCCATCACCAGACACCTGAATCTGAAAGGCGGTCGCATAGGCCGCCTCCCAGTTCAGGACAACCTGGCTGATGCTCTTGCTCTCACCCAGGTCGATCCGCACCCACTGCGGGTCGCTGAAAGCGCTCGACCAGCGGGTTCCGGTGTCGCCGTCCACGACGGCGGAGGCGGGGTAGGCGGCGCCCTCGGTGGACGAGGCCGTCGCGGGCTTGTTCAGCGAGAGCAGTGTGGCCGCATGCGCGGTGCCGGGCGGAACGGCCAGGAGCGCGGCAAGCACCGCTAACACCGAGAAGGCGCTAGCGATCCGTTGAGTCAGCGTCATCGGACCCACCCCGCCTACCAGCCGACGGCGACGAGCAGGTACTGCGGGTCGCCGTGCGAGACGAAGGACGAGCGGCCGGCGTAGTCGTCGTACGGGAAGCCGTACGCGAGACCGCCGATCGCGTGGTCGTGCCAGAACTTCGCGTAGTAGTTCGCAGGCGCCGCCTTGTAGAACAGCGACGGGTCGGACCACTGCGACCGCGGCAGCTGCGCCACATGCCGGTTGATCGCCGAGCACGTGGCGGCGTCCTCCCGCAGCGGCCCCGCGCAGCCGGTGACCTCGGCGGTGGTGGCGGAGACGCCGACGGACGCGGCGTACCCGGTGAAGTAGTCGGCGTGGGCACCGCCGGGCCGGAACACGGCCGCGTTCCCGGGCGACGGGATCCGGTACGGCGCCTCGACCCCGGCGAGCGAGTCGAACTCGGCCGGGACCTCGTCGATGAACCGCTGGAAGGTGGCGGCGCGGTCCTCGGCGAAGGTGGCCCGGTCCTCGCCCACCGACACGTCGTACCCGTCATGGGCGTGCAGCCGCATGGCGAGCTTCAGCCCGAACCCGTCGACACGGGTGGTGTTGCCGTTGAACACGTCGGAGCCGACCGTGAACTCGATGAAGTCCTGGTAGCGACTGGTGGGCGAGCCGAGGTAGAAGTACATCCGCCCGGCCGAGTTGACCGGCATGTCCAGGTAGGGCTGCTCGGCGATCGAGTGGGTCTGCCCGTTGAAGCTCCAGTAGACCTGGCCGTCGGGGTATTTCCCGTTCGTGCGGTTGAGGACCTTGACCGTGAGGACGTTCCGCGCCGGTGGAATGGTCGAGGTGTCACCCCAGAAATCGTCCGCCGGCGGCGTCGAATCCGCCGTATGGACGCCGAACGTCCACAGCGAATAGCCCCACTGAGTGGCGCGACCAGTCCCGTACATACGGATGTAGCGACCAGTGCCCGTGACATTGAGGATCTGGTTCCCGCCGGCGGCATTGGCGGCGGTGTATACGGTCGTCCAGGCGTTGCCATCCCCAGAGACCTGGATCTGAAAGGCAGTCGCATACGCCGCCTCCCAGTTCAAAACGACCTGGCAGACGTCCTTGCTGGCCCCCAGATCGACTTGGAGCCATTGAGGGTCGCTGAAGGCGCTGGACCAGCGGGTTCCAGTGTTGCCGTCGACGGCGGCGGAGGCGGGGAAGGAGGCGTTCTCGGTGGACGAGGCGGTGGCCGGGCGGTTCAGCGCCGCGTCCGCCGACCCGCACGCCGCCGCGGTGGCGGGAGCGGTCAGCGCCAGGCAGCCCGGGACGATTAGGGCGAGGGCGGTCATTGCCGAGGGGAGCTTCACTGGCATCTCCACTTCGAGGGAGTGGTCAGGAGATGTGAGGGACCCCCTTCGGGCCCGCCCGAGGCGCGGGCCCGAAGGGAGGAAGACCGGTCGTCAGGGGAAGCTGACGACGTTGGCCGGGACGGTGGCCGTGCCGGACGCCTCCGGCCCGGTGTCGTTGATGACGTGCCGGATGACGCCGTTGCCGCCCAGCGACACGGTCAGCAGGTCGTGGAACCGCACGCCGGACCGGTTCGGCACCTCGAACCCGCGCGCCGCCACGATCGACGGGTTGACGTTGAAGTAGCAGTAGCTCCCGAGGCCCCAGCCCTCGTGGGCGGTCACCGAGTCGGCGACCTTGTAGGCGGCGTAGCCGTCGGGCGAGTCGCTCCGCCACGCCGACTGGCTCGGCGGGTCGTACGGCATCTCGTTCTGGAAGAAGACCGTCCGGCCGCGCTCGCCGTTCCACACCAGCTGGTACTTCTGGTAGTGCTCGACGAACAGCCCGTACGCGGTGACGTCGTCGCCGTTGACGATGACGCCGTTGTCGGCGGTGTTGACCGTCCAGCCGACGCCGGAGCCGTGGTCGGCGCGCCACGCCCAGATGTGGTCGAGGAGCGCGTCGTCGCTGTTGACGACCAGGCTCTTGGACGCCTTGCCGGCCCCGGCGCCGCCGATCCGGAAGAACACGTCCTGCACCGACGCCGGATCTCCCGCGTGGTCGGCGGACGAGCCGTCCGGGCCGAGCCGCAGCAGCACCGGCGAGTTGACCGGCCCGGCGTCGAACAGCAGCCCGGCGAGCTTGACGCCGTCCACGTCGGCGACCGTCATCGCCGTGACGCCGTTGTCGGGGATGAGCGTCGGGTAGCCGATGCCCAGCACCACCGTGTCGGGCCGCTTCACGTCGATCGTCTGGCCGAGGTGGTAGATGCCGGGCGTGAACAGCAGGTTCAGGCCCTGGTCCAGCGCCGTGTTGATGGTCGCCGCGGAGTCGCCCGGCTTGGCGACGTAGAACCGCGACAGCGGGATCGACGTCCCGGGCGTGGCGCCGCCGGACCAGGTCGTCCCGCGCGAGTTGCGCCGCAGCGCCGGGACGAACACCTGGTAGGCGCCGGCGGAATCGACGTACAGGTACGGCTTCTCCCGCGTCACCGGGCTGGTGTCCAGCGTCGTGTAGGGCGGGTTCGGGAAGCCCTGCGCGGGCGCGCCCTCCACACCGGAGAACACCATGTTCCACACGCCGTTGAGGTTGCCGCCGATGCGGCTGTCCCGCGTCAGCCACTGCTGCTGCGAGTACGGCTGCACCTGCCCGTCGATCCGCGAGTCGGCGATGTAGCCGCCGCTCGCCCAGCCGTAGCCGGTGGGCGCGAGGTTGAGGTCGCCGCGCACGTGGATGCGGCGGAACGGCGCAGCCTGCGACACCGCCCACCGGTCCGCTCCGCCCGTCGGGGTGATCGACAGGTTCTCGGCGGACCGCCAGAAGTTCTGCGTCGCGTTGCCGCCGAACCAGCCGGCGTCCACCGTGACGCCGCCGTTGATGGTGACGTCGTCGGGGTTGCGGCCGAGGCCGGCGATCGAGGTGTAGAAGCCGATGTTCGCGTTGACGTTGTAGCTGCCGGGCTTGAACAGCAGCGCGTACCGGGCCGTCCCGAACTGGTTGCCCTCCTGCTCGCGGAAGACCGCGTCGAGCCTGCCCTGGATGTCGGACGCGCTCATCGACGGGTCGAACACGATCACGTTGGGCCCGAGGTCACCGCCGCCGGGCAGCGTGCCGCCGGAGCCGGTGTGCACGGCCATGCCGAACAGCGAGTAGCCCCACTGAGTGGCGCGGGCGGTGCCGTACATGCGGATGTAGCGACCAGTGCCCGTGACGTTGAGCGTCTGGTTCCCGCCGGCGGCATTGGCGGCGGTGTATACGGTCGTCCAGTCACTGCCATCTCCAGAGACCTGGATCTGAAAGGCAGTCGCATAGGCCGCCTCCCAGTTCAGAACAACCTGGCAGACGTCCTGGCTCGCACCGAGATCGACTTGGAGCCATTGAGGGTCGCTGAAGGCGCTGGACCAGCGTGTGCCGGGGTTGCCGTCGACGGCGGCGGAGGCGGGGAAGGAGGCGTTCTCGGTGGACGAGGCGGTGGCCGGGCGGTTCAGCGCCGCGTCCGCCGACCCACACGCCGCCGCGGTGGCGCGTCCGGCGGGGACGGCGAGGGCGACGGCGAGCAGCAGGGCGAAGACGCCCGCGGACCAGGATCTCCTGGCCGGCGCGCGCGGTGGGACGGGATGCATGCGCATCTCCTTCGAGGGTGGGGTGGTGAGCGGGGGCCCCTCAGATCCGCGTTATTTCACAGCATGATTTAAAGCGTGGATTATGTACCCGTCAAGGGCGGACCGCGGCCGGCCGCGCCGGAGCGGCGCCCGGACGGATTGAACTCCCTCCCACCGGGGCGCGTATCCCCACGCGTAGATCGAGGCCCCGGAACCGGGAGGGTTCATGAGCGTGAGGAACAGCCGGCTGCGCACGGCGGTGACGACGGCCGCCGCGGCCGCCGGATCCGCCGGGCTCCTGGCCGGCGCGCTGTACGTGGTGCACGCCCAGTCGGACTCCGGCGACCGCGCGGCGAGCCTCGCCGGCGACGCCCAGGCCGGCCGCCGCACGACCGCCCAGGGCACCGACCGGGCCGCGGCCACGGCCGCCCGGCTCGCGGACCGGCTCGGCGACCGCACCGCCGGCGCCTACATCGACTCCGCGGGACGGCCCGTCGTGACGGTCACCAACGAGACCGACGCCGCCACCGTCCGTGCGGCGGGCGCCGTCCCCGAGATGACGCGCCGCAGCCCCGCGCGGCTGCGCGAGGTCACCGCCGACCTGCGCCGCTCGTTCGCCGACATCCCCGGCACCGGCTGGGCCGTCGACCCGGCCACCTCGAAGGTCACCGTCTGGACCGACGCGTCGGTCACCGGCGCCCGGATGGCGGCCGTCCAGCGCACCGCCGAGCGGATGGGCACGGCGGTCCGGATGGTCCGCTTCCCCGGCCGCCTGCACACCCTCGCCCTAGGCGGCGACCCGATCTTCGGCCAGGGCGCCCGCTGCTCGCTCGGCTTCAACGTCGAACGGGACGGGCAGCCGTTCTTCCTGACCGCGGGGCACTGCGGCAACGCCGTGCAGACCTGGACTTCCGACCAGCAGGGCGGGCAGCCCCTCGGTACCACCGTGCAGAGCAGCTTCCCCGGCAACGACTTCGCGCTCGTCCGCGCGGAGGAGGGCGCCGCAGGCGAGGGCGCGGTCAACCTCTACAACGGGCAGGCGGTGGACATCACGCAGGCGGGCGAGGCCGTCGTCGGCCAGCGCGTCGTCCGCAGCGGTAGCACCACCGGCGTCCACACCGGCCGCGTCCTCGCCACCGGCGCCACGGTGAACTTCGCGGAGGGCACCGTCACCGGCATGATCCAGACCAGCGTCTGCGCCGAGCCCGGCGACAGCGGCGGCCCGCTCTTCGCCGGCGACACCGCCCTCGGCCTCACCTCCGGCGGCTCCGGCGACTGCCAGAGCGGAGGCGTCACGTTCTTCCAGCCGGTGACCGAGGCCCTCCAGGTCTTCGGCGCCGACGTCACCTGACCCACCCCCACGCGCCCCCCGCCAAAACCTCGGCAGGGGGCGCGGCGCCACCACGACACCGAGACCATCCCAAGCTCCCCAATTCGACACCCAGCCCAGTGAAGTCCAACGACTGCCGAATCGCGCAAACACCACACGTTCGTCGTCGAATAAGAAGATGCGCGCCGACGGCGTGACCCCCTGCGCAACCTCGTGCACACTCCTATTCCGAGCTCACCGCCGATATGCCGGCCGCCCCCCGGCGCAAAGCGACGATCCCCCTCGGCAACGAATTTGTCCATAAACACGCGCGGACGATGCATGAGCCGCGAACCCTCGCAGGATGACATGTCCCCACTCCTGGCGCCGGTGCGGAGCCGACTGCCATAGTTCAGTCCACCGCGCCCCCGACCGATCGAGGAACATGATGAGGATCGTCATCGCCAGTGCATCGGGGCAACTCGCCCGCGCCACCGCGCAAAGCGCACTGGAAAAGGTGCCGCCCGGTGACGTAGTCATGGTGACTCGCGATCCAACCGCGCTCGCCGAGTTCACGGACCGCGGCGTGACCATCCGGTACGGCGACTATGACCGCCCGGAGTCGCTGCCCGCCGCATTCGAGGGCGGCGACCGGCTCCTCCTCGTCAGCCTCCATGAACTGGGCCATCGCGTCGCCCAGCACAAGAACGCCATAAACGCGGCCAAAAGTGCAGGTATCCGGCATATCGTCTACACGTCGTACATCATGGTCGATCCCGACTGCCCGTCCACGGTCGTCCCCGACCACCTGCGGACACACGAACTCCTCGACGAGTCCGGCCTCGACGTCACCTATCTGCGCAACGGCCTCTACGCGGAGACTCCCGTCACCCAGATCCTCCCGCCCGCGATCGCCCGCGGTGTCCTGGTGGACAACACCGACCACGCCCGCGGCGCCTTCGTCCACCGCGACGACTGCGCCGCCGTCGCCGCCGAGGTGCTGACCTCCAGTGGCCACGAGGGCAGGACCTACGACGTCACCGGTCCCGAACTGCTCAGCTTCGCCGACCTGACCGCCCTGGCGGCCAAGGTCTCCGGCCGTCCCGTCGCCTACCAGAGCGTGGACGACGAGAGCTTCGATGCCGGTCTGCGTGAGGCCGGCGTCCCCGACGACGTCCGCGGCATGATCGTCTCCTTCGGCACCGCTCTCCGCGCCGGTTACGGCGAGCCCCTCACCGACACCGTCGAGCGCCTCACGGGCCGCCCGCCCCGCCCGATCGCCGACCTGATGGAGCGCCACCGCGACCTGCTGGCCGGAGCGTGACCGCAAACGGCCCAATTCCCACATTGACCGGCAAGACGCCACGCACCACGATTTCCTCCAACAAAGGGGGAATTCATGAAACGCATTATCGCCGGCCTGGCGACCGGCGGCCTTCTGCTGCTGGGCGCCTGCGACTCGAACTCCGCCGCTCCCGTCGAAGCGGCGGCGTCCGGATCACCGTCGTCCGCGAGCACGGCACCGGCGACCGCCCCCGCCACGACAGCGCCCACCACCACGCCCACTACTCCGGCGATGGTGAAACGCAAGATCACCACCACCCGCAAGATCCCGTTCAAGACCACGAAAACGAACGACCCCACCCTCGCCGCGGGCAAGACCCGCGTGCGCAGAAAGGGCGTCGCCGGGGTGAAGACGCTGACCTACGAGGTCACGTACAAAGACGGCACGGAGACGTCCCGCAAACTGCTCGGCGAGAAGATCACCAGACCTCCGGTGACCCGGATCATCGCCGTGGGCACCAAGCGAGCCCGCTCGTGCGACCCGAACTACAGCGGCGCCTGCGTCCCGATCGCGAGCGACGTCGACTGCGCAGGGGGCAGCGGCAACGGCCCCGCCTACGTCCAGGGCCCGGTCCGCGTGGTCGGCTCCGACATCTACGACCTGGACCGCGACGGCGACGGCATCGCCTGCGACACCTAACCCCCACCACCCGCACCCCGCCCAGGAACGACCCCAGTTCGCCGAGCCATGGCCCCACCCCAACACGTCGCCAAAGCAGCGACACCGACCAGTCCGCGCACACCCCGCCGCCACCACAAGAACCTGAGCCGGCAGGGGACGAGGGGGCGGAGCCCAAAAAACAGAAGCCCGCGCGATGCGGCACGAAAGGAAGACCTGAGCCGAGGCGAGGGGGCGGAGCCCCGCAAAACAGGGCCCCGCGGGAAAGGAAGACCTGAACTGGGAGGCCCCTGTCAGCACCACTCGAACCCGAGCCGGGCGGGGGGCGAGGGGCGGAGCCCCAAAAAAACAGACCCCCGCGCCACCCGGTACGGAAAGAGAGACCTGAGCCGGGAGGGGGGCGTGGGGGGGGGGGCCCCCCCCCCCGGGGGGGCGGGGGGGGGCCCCCCGGGGGAAATACCACAGGGTGGGGGGGGGGGGGCCCCCAAGGGGGCGGG
>NZ_JBICUA010000003.1:870765-888526 GCF_043197915.1 Actinomadura geliboluensis
CGGAGCCCCCCACATCGGGGGTCCGGGGGTCGCCCCCCGGGTGAAATGACGAAGGAGTGGCGGCGAGGAGCCCCGAAGGGCTCCGAGCACACCACTCCCACTCCGAAGTGGGCGATACTGGGATTGAACCAGTGGCCTCTACCGTGTCAAGGTAGCGCTCTCCCACTGAGCTAATCGCCCGTTTCCGTGGCCTCCGGGGGGAGGTACGGCGTTGAGGTGGAGACGGGATTTGAACCCGTGTACACGGCTTTGCAGGCCGTTGCCTCGCCTCTCGGCCACTCCACCAGAATGAGACCTTCTGGGTCATAGCCTGAAAGGCCCCTCAGAGCGGAAGACGGGATTTGAACCCGCGACCCTCACCTTGGCAAGGTGATGCTCTACCCCTGAGCCACTTCCGCGTGCGCCTTGCGGCGACGAGGAAGACTTTAGCGCGTCGGAGGCCGTTCCCCAAACCGGGTTTCGGCGGCGGGTGCGCCCGATCCTTCGATGAGCGTCGAAGGACGGGTCGCCTAGGGTCGGTGGCATGGGGTCGGAACATGTCGTGAGCGTGGACTTCGCGCCGGTGGCGGCGTTGCTGGCGGATCGGGCGCGGGCGGTGATGCTGACGGTGCTGCTGGACGGGCGGCCGCTGGCGGCGGGGGAGCTGGCGCGGGCGGCGGGGGTGAGCGCGCAGACGGCGAGCGCGCATCTGGGGAAGCTGCTGGACGCCGGTTTCGTCACGGTGGTGCAGCAGGGCCGGCACCGGTACTACCGGCTGCGGGGCAGGGAGGTCGCGCAGGTGATCGAGGCGCTGTCGCGGATCAGCCCGCCGGTGGAGGTGCGGAGTCTGCGGCAGTCGCGGGACGCGCGGCGGCTGCACGAGGCGCGCACCTGCTATGACCATCTCGCGGGGGAGGCGGGGGTGGTGCTGTTCGCGGCGCTGCTGGACGGCGGCCTGATCGAGGCGGACGGCGCGGACGCGTTCGAGGTGACGGAGAAGGGCGAGGAGCGCCTCGGTGCGCTGGGGCTGGACGTCGCGGCGCTGCGGCGGGCGCGGCGGAGGTTCGCCTGGCAGTGCCTCGACTGGACGGAGCGGCGGCCGCATCTGAACGGGGCGCTGGGCGCGGCGCTGACGGAGCGGATGATGGAGCTGGGCTGGTTCGAGCGGGGGACGACCCGGCGGGCGCTGCTGGTGACGGAGGCGGGCCGCCGGGGGCTCGCGGATTCGTTCGGCTGCGTGCTGCCCTGACCGTCTGGGCGGTTCCTCCCGTTTCGGCGGTCCGCATGTGCCGCGGCCGGCGCGAAGAAGTCGAACCGGCGGCCCGGTGCGCCGTACTGTGGGGCCATCGGCCGGGGACGGTCGTGCGAAGGGCGCGAGTCCGGGCCGCGGCGGTCCGGCTTTGGGGAGGTGGCTTCCGGTGACGGCGCAGGCCAGGATCTGGCTGAACGGGGAACTGGTCGATCCCGAGCGGGCGGTGGTGTCGGTGTTCGACCACGGCATGCTCGTCGGCGACGGGATCTTCGAGACGGTGAAGGCGGCGAACGGGGTGCCGTTCGCGCTGACCCGGCATCTGCGCCGGCTGGCCCGGTCGGCGGCCGGGCTGGGGCTGCCCGAGCCCGACCACGACGCTCTCGCCCAGGGCACCCTGGAGGTGCTGGCGGCCGCGCCGAAGTGGCCGCTGGCCCGTGTCCGCATCACCTACACCAGCGGCCCGGGGCCGCTCGGGTCGGCGCGCGGCGACGCGGGCCCGACCGTGTCGATCATCGCGGGGCCGCAGGACCCGTTCCCGCCGACGGCGGACGTGACGGTCGTGCCGTGGCCGCGCAACGAGCGGGGCGCGCTGTCCGGCCTGAAGACCACGTCGTACGCGGAGAACGCGCTGGCGCTGGCGTACGCGAAGGAGCGCGGCGGCGGCGAGGCCGTCTTCGGCAACACGGCGGGGAACCTGTGCGAGGGGACGGGCAGCAACATCTTCGTCGTCCTCGGCGGCCGGCTCGTGACGCCGCCGCTGTCGTCGGGCTGCCTGGCCGGGGTGACGCGGGAGCTGACGCTGGAGTGGTGCGGCGGCGAGGAGGAGGACCTCGCGCTCGACGACCTGTACCGCGCCGACGAGGCGTTCCTGACGTCCACGACCCGGGACGTGCAGCCGATCCGGGCGGTGGACGGCACGGTGCTCCCGGCGGCTCCCGGCCCGATCACCGCCAAGGCGATGGAGGCGTTCGCGGCCCGCTCCGCCGAGCTCATGGACCCTTGATCGAAGAAGTGGCCGCCGGGGTCTTTACGTGATCGGATTCTTCGTTCACGTTCGAGGTGACGCTTGTAGGAGGTCACCGTGGACTTCTCCAGGAGGCGGATCGGCGCGGCGGCCGCGCTCGCGATGGCGGGCGCGCTGCTCGCCGGGTGCGGCGGCGGCGGATCTTCGACGGATCCCGACCGGGGCAAGGGCGCCAAGAGCTTCTCCCTGACGATCACCCGGAACGCCATCGAGGGCGGCAAGAACACCGAAGAGGCCGAGTGGATCACCAGGAGGGTGATCCCGGCGTTCGTCGCGGCGCAGAAGGCCAAGGGCGTCACCGCGAAGGTGGTGTTCCGCGGCCAGGGCGTGGACGACGAGGCGTACAAGACGAAGCTGGCGCTGGACCTGAAGTCCCGCTCGGGTGCCGACATCATGGACGTCGACGGCATCTGGGTCGGCGAGTTCGCTCAGGCGGGCTACATCAGGCCGCTCACGGACGTGGTCGGCGCCCCAGCCGACGCCTGGGACGGCTGGACGAAGATCCCAGCTTCGGTCCAGAAGCTGGCGACGTTCGAGGGGAAGCGCTACGGCGTTCCTCCCGCGACCGACGGCCGCGTCCTGTTCTTCAACAAGAAGCTGTTCGCGCAGGCGGGCCTTCCGGCCGACTGGCAGCCCAAGACCTGGCAGGACATCATCGCGGCGGCGCGCGCACTGAAGAAGCTCCCCGGCGTGACCCCCGTCCAGTTGAACGCGGGCACCGCGATGGGCGAGGCCACCACGATGCAGGGCGTCCTGCCGCTGCTGGCCGGTGCGGGCGCCGAGGTCTACGCGGACGGCAAGTGGGCGGGCGGCGGCCCCGCCGTCCAGCAGGTCCTCGGCCTGTACGCGCAGATCTACGGTGCTGAGGGCCTCGGCGACCCCAAGCTCCAGCAGGAGGCGAAGGGGCGCGACAAGTCGTTCGAGGAGTTCGCCGCGGGCAAGATCGGCATCCTGGCGGAGGGCGACTACTTCTGGCGCGACGTCATCAACCCGAAGACGGGCGTCGCGAAGATGCCGTCCCGCGACCGGCACGTCGGCTACGCGCTGATCCCGGCGGTCGCGCCGGGCAAGGGCGTCCGCGGGCAGGACTTCGTGAGCATGTCGGGCGGCGCGGTCACCGTCCTCAGCCCGAACACGAAGTACCCGCAGCAGGCGTTCGAGCTGCTGGCCTTCATGAACTCTCCGGAGATGGTCAAGGCGCGGACGGCCGGCACGCCCGAGCTCACGTCCCGGACGGACGTCAACAAGGAGATCCTCGCGGGCGACCCGTTCCTGACGTTCGTGTCGGAGAAGGTGCTGCCCGTCACGTCGTACCGTCCGGGCCTCGCCGTGTACCCGCAGGTGTCGACGGCCTTGCAGGAGGCGACGGCCGCCGTGGTGTCGGGCAAGTCGCCGCAGCAGGCCGCCGCCGAGTACACCAAGAAGCTCGAAGGGGCCGTCGGTGGCGCCGCCAACGTCACCCCGCGCTGAGGCCGCGCCCCCGCGGGCCGCGCCGCGGGCCGCGTCCTTCGGGGAGGACGCGGCGGGGCTCGGCAGGGCCCGCGCGGCCGCGTTCACGGCGCCCGCGCTGGTGCTCGTCGCGGTGTTCCTGGTGTTCCCGGCGCTCTGGACGCTCTACCTCGGCACGACCGACTACCGGCTCACCGGGATCGCGGCGAGCGGCCCCCGGTTCGTCGGCGCGGACAACTACCGCGACGTGCTCGGCGACGGGGAGTTCCACCGGTCGCTGTGGCTGACGCTGCAGTTCGTGGTCGGGTCGGCGGTGATCGGGCAGACGCTCCTCGGGTTCGTGATCGCGTGGGTCATGCGCGACCGCTCCGGCCCGGTGCGGCGGCTCGTAGAGGGCCTGGTCCTGCTCGCGTGGATCCTGCCGTCGTCGGTGATCGCGTTCCTGTGGATCGCGCTGCTCGACCGCGACGGCGGCACCCTGAACGCGCTGCTCGGCACGCCCGGCACGGCATGGCTGCTCGACCACCCGATGGCCTGCATCGTGGTGTTCAACGTCTGGCGCGGCACCGCGTTCTCGATGATGCTCTACGGCGCCGCGCTGGGGAACGTTCCACCGTCCCACCTGGAGACGGCCCGGCTCGCCGGGGCGTCCACCTGGCAGACGCTGCGGGACGCGGTGCTCCCGCGCATCCGCGGGCACGTGCTGACGAGCCTGCTGCTGGTCAGCCTGTGGACGTTCAACGACTTCACCCCGTTCCTGATCACGGCCGGGGGCCCGGACGGGCGCTCGGAGATCATGTCGGTGTACGTGTACCGGACGGCGCTCGGCGACGGCCGGCTCGGCTTCGGCGCCGCCATCTCGCTGCTGATGATCCTGATCAACCTGGTGATCGCGCTGGTCTACCTGCGCGCCCTCCGGAGCAGGCGGGCCCCGGGGGACGCGGCCGGGGCGGCGGCGTGAACGCGGCCGTCCGGGAGGCGCTGCGCCGGATCGGCCTCGCCACGTTCATCTCCGCCGTCCTCGGGTTCTTCGCGCTGCCGCTGCTGTGGCTGGCGTTCGCGCCGTTCGACAAGAATCCGGGCATCGCGGCGTCCCTGCCCGAGTTCACGCTCCACAACTTCAAGGTCCTGCTGGACAACCCGTACGCGCTGGCGTCGCTGCGCAACTCGGTGCTGCTCGCCGCCGGAACGGCCGCGCTCGTGGTGACGGCGGCGGCGCTGGCGGCGTACGCGCTGAGCCGGGTCCGGGTGCCCGGACGGGACGCGCTGCTGTACGTCCTGCTCCTGCTGTCGTCCATCATCACCGGGACGGCGGCGATGGTGCCGGTGTTCCTGCTGGCCTTCAACCTGCACCTGATCGACTCGCGGCTCGGGGTGGTGCTGGTGCTGACCGGCGGGCTGCTGCCCGCGGCGATCTTCCTGCTGAAGGACTTCACCGACGCGACGCCGACGTCCTACGAGGAGGCCGCGCGGGTGTTCGGGGCGTCGCCGCTGCAGATCCTGCGGCACGTGGTGGTCCCGGTGATCCGGCCCGGCCTCGCCACGGTCGCGGTGTGGGCGGTCGCGCAGGTGTGGGGCGACTTCCTGATGCCGTTCCTGCTGCTCAGGAACCCGGACAAGGCCCCCGCCTCGGTGATCATGTACACGTTCTACACGGAGGGCGGCCAGCCCGACCTCGCCCTGATCTCGACGTTCTCGCTGCTGTACTCCCTGCCGGTCGTCCTCATGTACCTGTTCGTGAGCCGCCGGTACGGCTTCCGCTTCCACGGAGGGATCAAGCGCTGATGGCGGCCATCACCATTCGGGAGCTGACCAAGGTCTATCCGGGCGGCGTGCGGGCCCTGGACGCGCTCGACCTCGACGTGGCGGACGGCGAGTTCTTCGCGCTGCTCGGCCCGTCCGGCTGCGGGAAGACGACGCTGCTGCGCACGGTCGCGGGCCTGGAGGCGGCGACGGGCGGAACGGTCCGGCTCGGCGGCGCCGACGTGACCCGGCTGCCGCCGGGGCGGCGCGACGTCGGCATGGTGTTCCAGGACTACGCGCTCTTCCCGCACATGACCGTCCTGGACAACATCGCCTACCCGCTGCGGATCAAGAAGCGCAGCCGGGCGGCCCGGCACGAGCGCGCCGCCGAGGCCGCGCGCTACCTCGGGCTCGGCGGGCTGGAGCCGCGCCGGCCGGGCGAGCTGTCGGGCGGGCAGCAGCAGCGGGTGGCGCTGGCCCGCGCGCTGGTCGCCGAGCCGCGGATCTTCCTGCTGGACGAGCCGCTGTCCAACCTCGACGCCCGGCTCCGGCTGGAGGCGCGGACGTTCCTGAAGCGGCTCCAGAGGGAACTGGCCGTCACCACCGTGTTCGTCACCCACGACCAGGCCGAGGCGCTCGCGCTCGCCGACCGGATCGCCGTGATGGAGGACGGGCGGATCAGGCAGCTCGGGACGCCCGTGGAGGTGTTCCGGCGCCCCGCCAACCTGTTCGTCGCGTCGTTCATCGGCTCGACGCCCATGAACCTGCTCCCGGGGCGCGTCCAGGACGGGGCCGTGGCCGTCGCCGGTACCGACCTGCCGGTGCCCGGGGACGTGCGCGTCGAGGACGGGGAGCCCGTCGTCTGCGGGGTACGACCCGAGTACCTGGACTACAGCACCGGCCCGGTGGACGGCGCGTTCGGCGGGCGGGTCTCGGTGGTCGAGCATCTCGGCGGAAGCTCGCTGGTGACGCTCGACGTCGCGGGGGAGCCCCTGCACGTCGTCGTCGGCGAGGAGCGGGAACCCGAGCCGGGGGAGCGGGGCTGGGCGCTGCCGCGCCCCGGACGCGTCCTGCTTTACCGCGACGGGGAACTCGTGACGGAAGGCGGCCGCTCGGCGGCTCCGCTGGCCAAGGACGGGGGACATGGATGACCACGGTGCACCGGGGCCGCTGGACCCTGGAGGACCGCCTGGAACAAGGGCTGCGCGAACTGCCGTTCGACGTCCCGCCGGGCACGGCGTCGGTCACCGTGGAACTGTCCCATGAGGGCGGTGTCATCGACCTGGGCTGCCACGGGCCGGACGGGTTCCGAGGCTGGTCCGGTGGGGCGCGCGACAGGTTCACCCTTGGCCCGGACTGGGCGACCCCCGGGTACCTGCCAGGGGAGCTTGAAGCGGGCACATGGCACGTCTGGCTCGGGCTCCACCGCATACCGCCGGACGGCGTCCCCTACGAGGTCACCGTGACCACATCGACCACGGCCCCACCGCGCCCTGAGGAGACTCCGCCTCCTCGGCCGGAACGTCCACCGCGCAGGGAACTCCCCGCACCGGACGGGATGCGATGGCTCGCCGGTGACCTGCACTCCCACACCGTCCACAGCGACGGCACGCTGACCGTCCACGAACTGGCCTGCCTTGCCGCGTCCCAGGGCCTCGATTACCTGGCGGTGACCGACCACAACACCGTCAGCCACCACGCCGAACTAGCCGCCGCCGGGGCGCGCGCGGGCGTGCTGCTGCTGCCCGGCCAGGAGGTCACCACCGACCTCGGGCACGCGAACGTGTTCGGCGACACCGGCTGGGTCGACTTCCGGCGGCCCAGCGCCGACTGGGCCGCGCACGCCGCCGCGCGCGGCGGCCTGATGTCGGTGAACCACCCGCTGAGCGGCGACTGCGCCTGGCGCCGCCCGCTCCCCGCGCCGGACCGCCCGCCGTTCGCCGAGATCTGGCACTCGTCCTGGTGGGACCGGCGCTGGGGCGCCCCGCTCGCCTGGGCGGACCTGTGGCGGCCCGGCGGCGTCGTCCCGCTCGGCGGCAGCGACTTCCACGACCCGGCGCAGCACAAGACTCTCGGCGAGCCCGTCACCTGGGTCCTGGCGGGCGAGGACGGCGACGTCCTCGGCGCGCTGAGGGCCGGGCGGACCGCCGTGTCCGCCGCGCGGGACGCGCCCGTCCTGCTGCGCGTCGAGGACGAGCTGATCGCCGCCGGCGCGGACGGGGCCGTCCTCGTCCGGCCCGACGGCGGGCGGATCGCCGTCCGCGCCGAATTCGTCCGGATACCGGCCGAGCACCCGGGCATGCATCGCCTGGAGAGCCACGAGAACGAGGTGATCGCACTGTGCGGGTAGAGGGTTCGGAGATCGTCGTCGTGCCGCACACCCACTGGGACCGGGAGTGGTACCTGCCGTTCCAGCGCTTCCGGCTGCGGCTGGTGTCGCTGCTGGACGGCGTCATCGACCGGATGGAGGCCGATCCGCGCTGGCGCTTCACGCTGGACGGCCAGATGGCCGCGGTCGACGACTACCTGGAGATCCGCCCCGAGCGGCGGGAGCGGCTCGCCGCGCTCGTCCGGGAGGGCCGGCTCGCCGTCGGGCCCTGGCAGATCCTCCACGACGAGTTCCTGTGCTCGGGGGAGAACATCGTCCGGAACCTGGAGCTCGGGATCCGGCGCGCGCAGGAGCTGGGCGCCGCGATGATGGTCGGCTACCTGCCCGACCAGTTCGGGCACTGCGCGCAGATGCCGCAGATCCTGCGGCTCGCGGGCATCGAGCACGCGTGCGTGTGGCGCGGCGTCCCCGACCGGGTCCGGACCTCCGCGTTCGCCTGGGAGGCCCCGGACGGGACGGCGATCCGCACCCAGTACCTCCCCGAGGGCGGCTACGGCAACGCCGCGTCGATGTTCGAGGAGTTCGGGGAGCCCGGCGGCGCCGGGGACGGCGCGTCGCTGCTGCCCGGCCGGGTCGCCGGGTTCGCGGAGGCGATGGGCCGCTGGTACCCGCACGGCGGCCCGCTGCTGGCGATGTACGGGGCCGACCACACCGCGCCCGCCGCCGACCTCGCCGACCGGATCGCCGCCGCCGGCCTCGGCATGCGGCTGGACACCCTCGCCGGCTACTTCGCGGAGGGGACCGCGTCCACCGACGGGCTGCCGCGCGTCCGCGGGGAGCTGCGCTCGCACGCCCGCGCCAACATCCTGCCGGGCGTCCTGTCCGCCCGGATCCGGCTCAAGGAGCTGATGGGCCGCGCCGAGCGGCTCGTCGAGCGGTACGCCGAGCCGCTGACCGCGCTCTGGTACGCGGGCGACGCGCAGCGGTTCCTCGACCTGGCGTGGCGGCGGCTGATCGAGACGAGCTGCCACGACTCCGTCACCGGCTGCGGCTGCGACGAGACCGCCGAGCAGGTCGCCGCGCACATGGCCGAGGCGGAGCAGCTCGGCCGCGCCGTCTGCGACCTCGTCACCGCCGAGCGGGCCGCGTCCGTCCCGCTCGGGGCGCACCTGGTGTTCAACCCGACCCCGGAGCACCGCACCGGCCTGGTCACCCTCGACATCCCGTCCGAGGGGGAGCCGGGCCTCGTCACGGGCGACGGCCGGCCGGTGCCGGTGCAGACGCTCGCCGTCGCGCCGACCGTGCTGGACGACGCCGTCCACCCGGCCGCCGAGCTCCCGGTCCTGCTGGAGCGGGTGTACGGGCGGGTGCTGTTCGGGCAGGAGATCCGCGACTGGTCGGTGTCGCGCGACGACCGCGTGCTCACCTTCCACGTGACGGCCCGCGCCGGGGTCCCGTTCGACATCGGCGACGTGCGGGAGGCCCTGCGCGGCGCGGACGGGGAGTGGCGCGTGCGGATCCTGGCCGACCCGCGCCGCACCGTCGCGGCGCTGGTCGAGGTGCCGCCGCTGGGGCTGGCGGCGGTGGCGCCGGATCCCGCCGCGCGGATCGCGGACGGCCCGGTGACGGCCGGGCGGGAGTTCCTCGACAACGGGCTGCTGCGCGCCGAGGTGCACGCCGACGGGACGCTCGGGCTGCGCACCCCGTCCGGCGACGTCGTCGAGGGCGTCGGGCGGATCGTGGACGGCGGCGACCACGGCGACTCCTACAACTACGCGCCGCCCGCCGCCGACCTCATCGTCGGCGACCCCGTGTCGGTGGACGTCCGCTCCGCGCTGGACGGCCCGCTCGTCGCCGCCGTCGACATCGTCCGGACCTACCGGTGGCCCTGCCGCGGCGACCTCGAGGCCGGCGCGCGGTCCGCGGCCGAGGAGGACGTCACCGTCACCACCCGCGCCGAACTGCGCGCCGGGGAGCCGTTCCTGCGGCTGCGCGTCACCTTCGACAACCGCTGCGAGGACCACCGCGTCCGGCTGCACCTGTCGCTGCCGCGCCGGGCGGACGCGTCCTACGCGGAGGGCCAGTTCGCGATCACCGAGCGGGGGCCGGCGGCGGAGGGCGGGTTCGGGGAGCGGCCCGTCCCGACGTTCCCGGCGTCCGGGTTCGTCGCCGCGGGCGGCCTCGCCGTCCTGCTGAAGCACACCACCGAGTACGAGGTCACCGGCGGCGGGCGGGAGATGGCCCTCACCCTGCTGCGCGCGATCGGCCACCTGTCCCGGGACCGCAACGCCTACCGGGACCAGCCCGCCGGGCCGCAGCTCCCGACCCCCGGCGCGCAGTGCCGCGGGGAGCGGACCGCCGAGATGGCGGTCCTGCCGTACGGCGGGGGCCTCCCCGGCGAGGACGTGCTGCGGGCCGCCGAGGAGTACCGGCACGACCTGCTCGCCGCCGCCGGCTACGGGCACGCCTCCGCGCCGCTCCCGCCGTCCCGGGAGGGCATCGCGATCACCGGCGACGGGGTCGTGATGACCTCGCTGCGC
This sequence comes from Actinomadura geliboluensis, assembly GCF_043197915.1. NCBI lineage: Bacteria > Bacillati > Actinomycetota > Actinomycetes > Streptosporangiales > Thermomonosporaceae > Actinomadura > Actinomadura geliboluensis. The sequence continues at coordinate 881,082 of NZ_JBICUA010000003.1, forward strand.
GCCCGCGACGGCTGGACCGAGACCCGGGTCGTCGCCCAGTGCGCCGAGCCCGCCACGGCCGTCCTGCGCGGGGCGTTCACCGAGGCGGTGCGTGCCGACCTGCGCGGCCGCCCCGGCATCCCGCTCGACGTGCACGACGGGACGGCCGCCCTGTCGCTGCGCCCCTGGGAGATCGCGACCGTGCGGCTCCGCACGGGCTAGCCGGGGCCGGGGCCGGAAGCTCGGGTGGGGGCGGCCTCAGCGGGCGGCCTCGGCGGTGCCGGGCTCGCGCTGCGGCCCGCCGGTCTCCCCGGCCGCCCGGACCGCGCGCGGCGCGGGCTCGGCGGTCTCCGCCGGATGCGCGGCGGCCGCCGCCATCGCCGCGCCCACGATGCCCGCGTTGTTCACCAGCCGGGCCGGGACGATCTCCGCCCGCACCCCCTCGACCAGCGGCAGGAAGTGCTCGGCCTTCCGGCTCACCCCGCCGCCCACGATGATCAGCGACGGCGAGATCAGCGCCTCCAGGTGCCGCAGGTACACGCTCAGCCGCTTGGCCCACTTCGGCCAGCTGAGGCCCTCCTCGGTGCGCGCCCGCGCGGACGCGCGCAGCTCGGCGTCCCGCCCGTCGATCTGGATGTGCCCGAACTCGGTGTTCGGGACGAGGACGCCGTCGGTGAACAGCGCGCTGCCGATGCCCGTCCCCAGCGTGAGCAGGACGACGGTGCCGCGCCGGCCGCGTCCCGCGCCGAGCCGCATCTCCGCCACCCCGGCCGCGTCCGCGTCGTTGAGCAGCGTGATCTCGCACCCGGTCGCGTCCGCGAACAGGGCGGCGGCGTCCACCCCGAGCCAGTGCCTGGACACGTTCGCCGCCGACATCGCCACACCGTCGATCACGACGCCGGGGTAGGTGACGCCCACCGGGCCGTCCCAGCCGAAATGGTCCACGATCTCGGCGATGACCTTCGCGACCGGCTTCGGCCTGGCGGGCCGCGGCGTGTCGATCCGGAAGCGCTCCCGCGTGAACGCGCCGACCGGATCGACCGGCGCCCCCTTGATCCCCGACCCGCCGATGTCGATCCCGAGCATCTCCCGTGCCATGCCTCCACTGTGCCCGTTCCCCACGGGGCTAAGAGTTCTCGGCGAACTGCAGGCCGACCACGCCGATGATGATGAGCCCGAGGAACCCGAGGCGGGCCGGCGACGCGCTCTCGCCGAACGCGAAGACGCCCACCAGCGCCACGCCGAGCGCGCCGAGGCCGGTGAAGACCGCGTAGGCGGTGCCCACCGGTAGGGTGCGCAGCGACAGCGACAGGATGACGACGCTGAGCAGCGCCACCGCGAGGCCGATGGCGGTCGGCCACGGCTTCGTCAGGCCGTCCGACTCCTTCAGCGCCGTCGCCCACACCAGCTCCATCAGCGACGCGATCAGCAGGAAGACCCAGGCCACGACGGCACCCCCATATCCGGAAAGATCTCCGCCCGAGATTACCGGAGAGCTTTCCGGATACCCTGCCCGCTCCGGTATTCTGCCGGAGTAGGATCTCCCCGGGACGGAGGCCGACATGCGGGAACTGCCGGTGCTGGGCCGCCCGCCTGCCGAGCGCGCCGACGCCGCCCGCAACCGCCGCCGCATCCTGCGCGCCGCGGCGGAGGTGCTCGCGGCCCGCGGTCCCGACGCGGTCACCATGGACGAGGTCGCCAAGGCCGCCGGCGTCGGCGTCGGGACCGTCTACCGGCGGTTCGGCGACCGCGCCCGGCTCGTCTACGCGGTGATCGACGACCGCGAGCGCGCGTTCCAGGCCGCCTTCCTGCACGGCCCGCCGCCCCTCGGCCCCGGAGCGCCCCCGCGCGAGCGCCTCCACGCGTTCCTGCACGCCCTCGCCGACCGCACCGAGGCGCAGGCCGACCTGCTGCTCAGGGCCGAGGCCGACCCGCCCGACGCCCGCTTCCGGGACGGCTCCTACGGGCTCTACCACATGCACCTCGGCATGCTCCTCGCCCGGATCCGCCCCGGCGCCGACACCGCCTACCTCGCCGACGCGCTCCTCGCCCCCCTCGCCGCGACCCTGTTCCTCTACCAGCGCCGCACCCGCGGCATGCCGCTCGACCGCGTCAAGGCGGGCCTGGACGCGCTCGCCGCGGGCCTGACGGGCGGCGATGCCGCCCTGACCGGCGGGGACACCTCGTCCTGAACCGGACGTATAGCGATCTGTCGCCGCAAACCCTTTATCGGGGCGCCGGGCTGCCGCCACACTGGGGGACGTGAACGACTTCGATCTCCTCGTGCTCGGATCCGGGCCCGGCGGGCAGCGCGCGGCCATCGCCGCCGCCAAGCTCGGCCGCAAGGTCGGCATCGTGGACCGCCGCGACATGATCGGCGGCGTCTGCATCAACACCGGGACGATCCCGTCCAAGACGATGCGCGAGGCCGTCCTGTACCTGACCGGCCTGAACCAGCGCGAACTGTACGGGCAGAGCTACCGGGTCAAGGACGACATCACCGTCGCCGACCTCGGGATGCGGACGCAGCACGTCATCGGCCGGGAGACCGACGTCGTCCGCAGCCAGCTCGCCCGCAACCGCGTCGCCGTGCTGCCCGGCACGGGCCGGTTCCTGGAGCCGCACGCCATCGGCATCGCCGGCGCCGGCGACCGCGAGCAGAAGGTCACCGCCGACCGCGTCGTGATCGCCACCGGCACCCGGCCGGCCCGCCCCGACACCGTCGACTTCGACGACCGGACGATCATCGACTCCGACGGCATCATCAACATGGACCGCATCCCGGAGACCATGGTCGTCGTCGGCGCCGGCGTCATCGGCATCGAGTACGCCTCGATGTTCGCGGCGCTCGGCACCAAGGTCACCGTCGTCGAGCGGCGCGAGCGGATGCTGGACTTCTGCGACCTGGAGATCGTCGAGGCACTCAAGTACCACCTGCGCGACCTGGCCGTCACGTTCCGGTTCCGCGAGTCGGTCGCGTCCGTCGAGCGGATGCCGAACGGGGCGATCACCGTCCTGGAGAGCGGCAAGCGCATCCCCGCCGACACCGTCATGTACTCGGCCGGGCGGCAGGGCATGACCGACGACCTGTGCCTGGAGGCCGCCGGACTCACCGCCGACCGGCGCGGCCGGATCAAGGTCGACGACGACTACCGCACCGAGGTCCCGCACATCTACGCGGTCGGGGACGTGATCGGCTTCCCGTCCCTCGCCGCCACCTCGATGGAGCAGGGCCGCCTCGCCGCCCACCACGCGTGCGGCGAGCCCGTGCCGGACATCAACGAGACGCAGCCCATCGGGATCTACACCATCCCCGAGATCAGCTTCGTCGGCCGCACCGAGGACGCCCTGACCGAGGCCAAGGTCCCCTTCGAGGTGGGCGTCTCCCGCTACCGGGAGCTGGCCCGCGGCCAGATCATCGGGGACTCCTACGGAATGCTGAAACTGCTCGTCTCACCGGAGGACCGGCGCCTGCTCGGCGTCCACGTGTTCGGCACGGGGGCGACCGAGCTCGTCCACATCGGCCAGACGGTGATGGGCTGCGGCGGCACCGTCGACTACCTGGTCAACGCGGTGTTCAACTACCCCACGCTGGCCGAGTCGTACAAGGTCGCCGCCCTGGACGCGATGAACAAGATGCGCCACATCGCCCGCCTGTCCGGTTAGGACGGCCAGAGCAGGTTCTCCAGCTCGGCGTCGATGTCGATGAACTCGCTCTCCTCCCCGGCGGGGACGGCCTGGTACGTCCGGTGCAGGAAGTCGGCGAGCGGCGACAGCGGCACCTCGAACAGCGCGTCCCCGAACGGGGACGACAGCGCGATGTTGAGCGAGCCGTCGTCGTCGGCGGGCCAGACCTCGACGTCCCCGTCCCCGACCCTGCGCACGATGCCGACCGTGAGGAGCTCCCTGGCGAAGATCCACTCCACCGGCTCATCGTCGCCCACGTAGAAGGCCATCCGGATCGCGTACGGATCGTCGGCCGCGTACTCCAGCCCGGCGAGCAGGGGGACGGTCGTGCGGTCGGGGACGACGAGACGAAGGCCCAGCTGTGCTGAGACGGTGGTACTGCTGTTCATGGCCATTCCCTCTTACGTCGGTCCCGCTGGCTCGCGGGGTGCTCCGGTGGGTGGTTCTCCCTCTGACGGACATCCCCGCGATCTATGACGCCTAACTGCCTGATCTCGGCCGAACATTCCGGCGTCCCCGTCGTTTGTGATCCATCTCACCGTAGCAAAACCTGCGTCTGACCTGCGCAAAAGCGGATCTTGCGGTGCGGCGACCGCCCACAATCCGGGACGATCTGGACGCTCCCTGGAGTCCCCGCGGCGGCCACACCTCGCTTAAGGTAAATCTGTGGCAAGCAATGATGAAAAGGATGGCCGGCTCCACCGCTTCCGCGACCGGGTCCGGCGCAACCCGCTGCTGAACACCGCCTGGCGCGCCGGCGTCTTCGCCGTCGGAACGACCGTCCTCGTCGGCGGCCTGGTCATGATGATCACCCCGGGCCCCGGCCTCCTCGGCATCGTCGTCGGGCTCGCGATCCTCGCCACCGAGTTCGCCTGGGCCCAGCGCGCCCTCCACCGCGCCAAGACCGCCGCGGACCGCGCCAAGGAGAAGGCCCTCGACCCCCGCAAGCGCCGCCGCAACACCATCCTCGGCACCGTCACCGCCGTCGTGCTCGCCGCCGCCGTGGCCGGCTACCTCGGCGTCTACGGCCTCACACTGCCCTGGGAGATCGAGGACCCCACGTTCTGGACCTGACCCAGACGCTCACATAGCGTGACCATGTGCACTCGATCCGCGACGGCTGGGCGGACTTCCGTGCGTCCCCGTACCTGCCCGCCGTCGTCCTCCTCCTCATCCTCACCACCGCCGCGGGCCTGTTCGCGGGCTCCTACTGCTACGCCATGGCGAACCCGGCCCCCCGCGACATCCCCGTCGCCGTAACCGGCCAGGGCCGGTCCACCGCCTTCCTCCAGGCCCTCGACGATCACCTGGACGCCTCCCTCTCCGTCCAGAGGTACCCGACCTACGCCAAGGCCGAAGACGCCGTCCAAGAGCAGCGCGCCTTCGCGATCGTCGTCCTGAACGGCCCCCGCGCGACCCTCGACACCGCCGCGGCCTCCGGCGCCTCCGTCGCCCGCCTCCTCACCCAGGCGGGCCCCGCCGCCGGCCAGACCGCCGGCGTCCCCGTCACCGTCCGCGACATCAAGCCCCTGCAACCCACCGACCCGCAGGGCCTCGCCATCTTCTACATCTCCCTGGCCGCCGTGATCATCGGCTTCGTCGGCGCCATCCAGCTCAACGTGCACGCCGCCGCCCTCACCCCCGCCCCCCGCATCGCCTTCACCGCCGCCTACGCCGCCCTCGGCGGCCTCGCGATCTGCACCGTCGTCGACCACGGCCTCGGCGTCCTCGCCCTCCCCTTCCGGGAGTCCTGGACGATCTCCTCGCTCACCATGTTCACCAGCGGCATGGTCTTCACGATGTTCAACGCCCTCATCGGCCGCTGGGCCATGATCCCCACCTGGGGCCTCATGGTCCTGATCGGCAACCCCTCCTCCGGCGGCGCCGTCTCCTGGCCCCTCCTACCGTTCCCCCTCGGCACCATCGGCCGCTGGCTCCCACCCGGCGCCTCCGTCGACGCCCAGCACACCGCCATCTACTTCCACGGCCACCAGCGAGCCCAGCCCTTCATCACCCTGACGGCCTGGACCCTGGCCTGCACGGCCGTCTTCCTCATCTGGCACCACCGCACTCAGCGCGCGACCACCCCCCAAGATGCGCTAGAGTTTCCGACGTCGGAACACCGGGGCGATTAGCTCAGTGGGAGAGCGCTTCGTTCACACCGAAGAGGTCACTGGTTCGAACCCAGTATCGCCCACCCCCTACGACACAGGCCCTCCCGCATCTCAGCGGCAGGGCCTCAGTGGTCAACTGGGAGGATTTTGGGAGATCATCTCCCTCTCACCCGAACGAGGTCACAAGAACACCTCCCAGGGTCATCACTCTCCGTAGCCGTACGGGCGGGACAAGACGAGCACCCCTGCCCCGCCCGCAGCACGATTCCCTAAGCGCTCGCGAGACGTGGGACCGACGAGTCGGCCCGCTTCTGGGCGGCCTCCAGAAGGTCGTTGAGCGTCAGAACCGGAGAGGTCGCACTGAACCGGAGCCGTTCTTGCAGCGATCTCTCCCAGCGGCGCTGGAGCTTGGCCTTGAGATCGTCCCGCATGGTGTCCGAGACGTGGGAGTACACGCCGCGAATGCCCGGCACCGTGTGGCCCAGCCGCTCGGCTTGAAGCACTTCCGGTACTGCGTCCTCCAGCATCCAGGTCTTGTGGCTGTGCCGGAGCCCATGCGGAGTGAGCCCTTCGATGAGCGGCAGCCACACTGACGGCGAGTCCTCTTCGGTCACGACCCGGATCCCTTTCCCTCTAGGGGGATGGAACGGCTGCCCGGGGACGGCGTCGGGCCAGGCCGGAAGGGGTACTCCCGGCCATTCCGTCGTATCCACCAGGACCCTCTTTCCGGTCTGCCGATTGCCCTTGGGGTAGCGACCGTCAGCACCCGGCTGGAACATGCGCCGGGCGTAATTCGAGCGTCGATGATGCGCCCCGTCCGGGCTGAGGAACAGGTACTGTCCGCGCCCACCGCACTCGGGCGTCCGCCCTGGACATGCGCAGCGCCCCTGCGAACGCACACTCTGCTCCGACACGAGTCCTGCAAGAAAGGGCGGCAGGTCGACGGGCCGGTGCGAATCGTCCTTGGGCGGCACCATCTCCAGCCGCCCCGCCAGTTCGCGCAGCTGCCAGTCGACCTGTAGACGGTCCAGCCGGCATGCCGGCCGTTCCAGCCCGTGCACCTCCCCCCACCGCATTCCGGTGTAGGCGGTGAGGACGATCAGGACGAAGTCGTCGTCGCGTCCGGACAGCAACGCGCACCGCTCGGCCAGCAGCAGCGTCTGCAGGGGAGTCGCCCACACCTTCTCGGGCCCGCGCACCGCGATGGCCCGCCGCGCCCGCTTCCGCCCGCGCCCCCTCCGCTTGACGACGACGTTGCTGGCGACCATCCCGCGTTCCTTGGCATCTCCCAGGACCGTCCCCAGCAGCGACCGGGCATCGGCCGCGGTCCGGTGAGAGAACCCGTTCGTCCGCGTCCGCTTCTCCCAGGCGACGATCTCCTCGGGGCTGGTGAAGGTGTTGACCGGCCGGTTCCCGAACGCCGGAACGATGTGATGATCGATCAGGCTTGGCCTCGGTGGTTGCCTCCAGGTCCTGCCCGGACCACCACAGCTCGACCCAGTCGACCAGTGAGCTAATTCCAACTTCATTGGCCCTGGTGGTGAAGGGTGAGGATGGCTTGGACGGTGGTGGTGAGGCGGCTGGGTGAGCAGCGGGCCTTGCGCAGCACGTGCCAGCATTTGAGCGTGGCGGCACCGCGCTCGCCGAGCGCGCGGATCTTGGCGT
>NZ_JBICUA010000004.1:0-131573 GCF_043197915.1 Actinomadura geliboluensis
AGGCTCAAGCACTAGCCTGGAATGCATTCCGACCTTCCATCGACCTCCAATCATGCATTCACTCGAAACGTGCGACTTCACGTCGCACAACCAGTCCGGGTCGTGCCCACCGCACGCGAACATGTGCATTCTCTCGAAGTGACCGCCGGTCTCCCATGCCTGGTCGAGCCGCCTCATGTCTGTATCGCGCGGCCGAAGGCGACCGGCCTCCCAATTCGATACGGTCGCCCGGTCACGTGGACGACCATGGCGGTCTGTGCGAGCGAGAGACCTCGCTGGGTGCGATGAAACCACAGGTCAAAGGCCAGCCAGGCCCACAGTGAGGACGCCGGGTCGATCGACTCTCGAACACTCATCGCTCCCCCACGGGTGTATCGCGCCACCTCCCAGCCGCGCAGTGATCAACGACTCGACCCTCGTGATGAGCGAGATCGTCACCAACGCCGTCACGGCGGCGCGCGGCCGGGAGATCCGGCTCCGCTGCGCTCTGGAGGACGGGACCCCTCTCCTGGAGTGCTGGGACCCGTCCCCCGATCTGCCGGCCCCGGCCCCGCCGTCCCTCACGGCCGAGAATGGACGCGGCCTCGCCATCGTCTCCGCCTACGCCAAGGAGACTGGCACCCGCCCCTCCGCCACCGGCGTAGGAAAGATCGTCTGGGCCCAGATGCCCGCCTGACCCCGTGTCAAGAGAGCGAGGGCACGCGGGGGACGCGGTGTGTTGCCGAGCCCCCCGCGAGGATTGGACTCAGGCGAAGCGGGCGAGGGCGGCGGAGATGACCGTGCGGTCGTCCGCGGCGGCCTCGAAGAGGGTTGCCCCGGCGTCGTCCTTCCAGGTCTCGACGCGCAGGGCGTCGCCTGGGAAGACGGGGGCGGCGAAGCGGCCCTCCAGTTCGCGTAGGTCGGCTGGGTGGGCGCCAACGGACGAGGCCAGGGGCAGGGTGATCGCTGCCAGTGTGCACAGGCCGTGCATGATGGGGCGCGGCATCCCGGCCGTCTTCGCCGCCTCCGGGTCGATGTGCAGGTGGTGGCGGTCGCCCAGGAGGCGGTAGAGGGCCGCCTGGTTCGTGGCCGTCTGGATGTCGAGCGTGGCGGACGGCGGCGTTTCGGGGCGGCGGCGGGCGGACGGGCCGCGGTCGCCGCCGAAGCCGCCCGCGCCCGGCGCGAACACCGACCACGTCGCCTCGAAGTACTCGCTCTCCACGGCCACGTCGAAGACCGCCGCCGAGCCCTTGTCCCAGACGTCCGCCACGCGGGCGCTCATCTCGACGGCCCCCGAGCGTGGCAGATCCTTCAGCACGTGAAGGCGCTGAGTGCCGTGGACGGCCGTCCCGGTGTCGAACGCGCCCGCCGAACCGAGGGCGTCCAGGGCCCACTGGGCGAGGGTCAGCGCGAACGTCGGCAGGACGCGCAGCCGCTCCTCGAAGACCAGGTCGAGGTCGGAGGCGTCCGCGCCGACCGCCAGCGCGTAGAGGATCGCCCGGGTCTCGTCATAGGTGACGGTCCGGGTGCCGAGGTCCTTGCCGATCCACTCGCTCGTGTTTCCTGTGGAGGGGCGGCCCCCCGCACCCCCCGGCTCGCTTCGCTCGGTCATTCGTCCGCTCCCAGGATCAGGCCGCTGGTCGGGACGCCCGTGCCGGCGGTGACCAGGACGTTGTGGACGTCGCCCGGCTGGTTCACCGACGTGCCGCGCACCAGGCGGACGCCCTCGGCGATGCCGTTCATCCCGTGGATGTACGCCTCGCCGAGCTGCCCGCCGTGGGTGTTGAACGGGAGCCGGCCGCCGAGTTCGAGGTTGCCGTCCGCGATGAAGTCCTTGGCCTCGCCCTTGGCGCAGAAGCCGAGCTCTTCGAGCTGCGGCAGCACCAGCGGCGTGAAGTGGTCGTAGAGGATCGCGGCCTGGACGTCGGCCGGGGTGAGCCGCGACTGCGCGTACAGCTGCCGTCCCACCAGGCCCATCTCGGGGATGCCGGTGATCTCGGAGCGGTAGTAGCTCGTCATCATGTGCTGGTCGTTGCCGGACCCCTGCGCGGCGCCCCAGATCAGCGCGGGACGGTGCGGGAGGTCGCGGGCGCGCTCGGCGGAGACGATCACCAGCGCCTGGCCGCCGTCGCTCTCCTGGCAGCAGTCGAGGAGCCGGAGCGGTTCGGCGATCCAGCGGGACGCCTGGTGGTCCTCCAGGGTGATCGGGCGGCCGTGGAACCACGCGGCCGGGTTCTTCGCGGCGTGCGCCCGGTCGACGACGGCGACGCGGCCGAAGTCCTCGCTGGTCGCGCCGTACTCGTACATGTAGCGGCGGGCGAACATCGCGACCCACTGCGCGGGGGTCGACAGCCCGAACGGGTTCATCCACGCGTACGCGGCGCTGTCGGCGCTGACGTCCATCGGCCGGTTCGCCTGGCCGAGGCCGTAGCGGGTGCCGGACCGCTCGTTGAACGCCCGGTAGCAGACGACGGCGTCGGCGACGCCGGTCGCGACGGCCATCGCGGCCTGCTGGACGGTGCCGCAGGCCGCGCCGCCGCCGTGCCCGACGCGGGAGAAGAACTTCAGCTCGCCGATGCCGAGGTTGCGGGCGATGTGGATCTCGGAGCTGGTGTCGGCGGTGAACGTCACCATCCCGTCCACGTCGGACGGCTGGAGGCCCGCGTCCACGATCGCGGCGAGCACGGCCTCGCAGGCGAGCCGCAGCTCGCTGCGCCCGGACTCCTTGGAGAACTCCGTGGCGCCGATCCCGGCGATCGCGGCCGCTCCGGGCAGCACGCTCATGCCCCGCTCCCTTCCAGCTGGACGACGGGCAGTTGGACCACGACGGTGCCGGTCACGTGCGGGCCGATCGCGTTCACGCCGCGCACCTTGATCTCGACCCGGCCACCGTCCCGCTTCTCGGTGACGGTGCCGGTCAGGACCATCGTGTCGCCCGGGTAGTTCGGCGCGCCGAGCCGGATCTTGATGGCCTTGACCACGGCGGCGGGCCCGGCCCAGCCCGTGACGTACCGGTCGACGAGCCCGTTCGTCGTCAGGATGTTCATGAAGACGTCCTTGGAGCCGCGCTCGACCGCGAGCGACGGGTCGTGGTGGACGTCCTGGTAGTCGCGGCTCGCCAGCGCGGTCGCGACGATCATCGTGCGGGTCAGCGGGACGCGCAGCTCGGGGAGCTCCTCCCCCACCGCGACGTCGGCGTAGGCGCGGCTCACAGCGTTCTTGCTCACAGCGTTCTCGCTCACAGGGCCGCCCCCAGCAGGTCGAGGTCGGCGGACGCGCCGCCGAGCGTCCCGGCGAGCTGCTTGCCCCACAGGAAGTGGCGGTGCACCGGGTAGTCGACGTCCACGCCGATGCCGCCGTGCAGGTGCTGGACGCGGTGGACGACGTTCAGCCCGCCCTCGTCCGACCACCACTTGGCGGTGAGGACGGCGGTCTCGGCGTCCTCACCGGCCCCGATCAGCGAGACCGCGTGCCAGAGGCAGACGCGGAGCGCGTCGATCTCGATGTAGCAGTCGGCGAGCTGGTGCTGCGCGGCCTGGAACGTGGCGAGCGGGCGGCCGAACTGCTCCCGCCCGGACAGGTAGTCGGCGGCCATCCGCAGCGCGCCCTCGGCCACGCCGACCTGGAGCGCGGCGACCGAGACGCGGGCGAGCCGCAGCGCCTCCGCCAGCGCGCCCTCCCCGAGGGCCCGCGCCGGGACGCCGTCGAGAGTGAGGTGGCCGGCCTTGTCGTGCGTGGTGGTCTCGGTCGCCTCCCAGGAGGCCCCGGCGGCGGACGTCTCGACCAGGAACAGCCCGGGGCCGTCCGGCGCGGACGCCGACACCAGCACGTGGCTCGTCCCGAACGGGGTGGGGACGACCGCCTTCGTGCCGGTCAGCAGCCACCCGTCGCCGTCGCGGACGGCGCCGTCGCGGACGGCGGCGCAGCGCGGCGCGGCCGGGTCGGACGGCCCGAACTCCTCCAGCGCGACCGTCAGCCGCACGGACCCGTCCAGCACGGGCGGCAGGATCTCCCGCTGCGCCGCCGACCCGTGCGCGGCGAGCGTCATCGCCGCGACGACGACCGGCCAGACCGGGACGGGCGCGACCGCGCGGCCCTGCTCCTCCAGCAGGACGGCCAGCCCGGCGGCGCCGAGCCCGGCCCCGCCCGCGTCCTCCGCCACCGCGACGCCGAGCAGCCCGGTCTCGCCGAGCTCGGCCCACAGGCCCTCGTCCACGCCGCGCTCGGACGCCTCCGCGGCCTTGATCCGCGCCTGGGACGCCTGATCGGTGAAGATCTGGCGGGCCAGGTCCCGGACGGCCTCCAGCTCCTCGCCCAGGGTGAAGTCCATCAGCGCTCCTTAGCGTCTGCGTCGGCCGGGCGGAACGCCGGCAGGGACAGGTCGGGGTCCGGGTCGATCCAGTCGAGGACGACGGGCATGCCGACCTCGACGTCCTCCGGCGCGACCCCGGTCATGTTCGCGATCAGCCGGGTGCCCTCGGTCAGCTCGATCACCGCGACGACCAGCGGGTACTCGAACGCCGGGTGGCGCGGGTGGTGGTTGACCACGTAGCTGTGGACGTGGCCGTTCCCCTGCGCCTCGACGGTGTCCCACTCGAACGAGCCGCACTGCGGGCAGCAGGGGCCGGGCGGGTGCCGCAGCGACTTGCAGTCGGCGCAGCGCTGGATGACGAGCCGGTGCTCGCGCGCCGCCTCGAACCAGAACGCGTTGTCCAGGTTGATCGCGGGCCGCGGCCGCAGCGCCTTCGGCTTCGCCTCGTCCGCCGGCCCGGCCGCCTTCTCCGGGGGGCGGAAGCGCAGCAGCCGCCACCCCTGCGTCGCGACGACCTCGCCGGACGCGTCGCGGTAGGTCCGCAGGGTGGTGATGAAGCGGCCGGCGCCGAGGCCGGTCTTCTTCTCCGGGGAGATCGCCTGCACGACCTCCTCGACGCTGACGCGGTCGCCCGGCACCAGCTCGCGGACGAACTCGAACTCCGAGTCGGTGGCGACGACGGAGGTGTACCCGCCCTCGGCGAGCAGCGCCGTCAGCTCGTCGGAGCCCGTCGGCTCCGGGTCGGGGCGGACGGACGCCGCGTAGCCGCGCATCGTCCACGCCTGCACCATCGACGCGGGCGCCACGACGCCGTCGCGGCCGGTCTCGCGGGCGGCGTCCTCGTCCAGGTAGACCGGGTTGCCGTCCTCCATGGCCTCGACCCAGTGCCGGATCATGGGGACGTTCACCGGGTCCTGCCCGAACCGCCGGGTCAGCAGTTCCTTGCCGACCCAGGCTTGCAGCCTCTCCTCGTAATCATCCGTAACGGCGTAGTCGCTCATGACCGCTTCACCCTCGGCAGGCCCAGGCCCTGGACGGCGACCATGTCGCGGAGCACCTCGTTGACGCCGCCGCCGAACGTGTTGACGATCCCCTGCCGGGACAGCTGCTCGATCTGCCCGTGCAGCACCGCGCCCGGCGACTCGGGACGGATCCGCCCGGCCGCGCCGAGCACCCCGGTCAGCGTCCGCTGGACGAAGATGTGCGTCTCCGTCCCGTACGTCTTGGTGGCCCCGGCCTGCGCGCCGGTGAGCTCCCCGGCGTCGACCGCCATGGTCATCTTCCAGTTCATCAGCCGCATCGCCTCCAGCCGCGCGTACGCGCGGGCGAGGTCGGCGCGCACCCACGGCAGGTCGATCACGCCGTTCTCGCGGGCCCAGTCCCGGACGTCCTCCCACAGCCGGATCATCCGGCCGCCGAGGGCGGCGAGGCCGATGCGCTCGTGGTTGAGCTGGGTGGTGATGAGGCTCCAGCCGCCGTCGACGTCCCCGACGACCGAGGACGCGGGCACCCGGACGCCGTGGTAGTACGTCGAGGTCACGACCATGCCGCCGACGGTCGGGATCGGGCTCCAGGAGAACCCGTCCGCGTCGGTCGGGACGATCAGGATCGAGATGCCCTTGTGCTTCGGCGCGTCCGGGTTGGTGCGGGCGGCGAGCCAGATGTGGTCGGCGGTGTTGGCGCCGCTGGTGAACACCTTGCTGCCGTCGACGACGAACTCGTCGCCGTCCAGGACGGCCCTGGTGCGCAGCGACGCGAGGTCGGTGCCGGCGTCGGGCTCGGTGTAGCCGATCGCGAAGACGATGTCGCCGGACAAAATGCCGGGCAGGTACTTCTTCTTCTGCTCGTCCGTGCCGAAGCGCATCAGCGTCGGGCCGACCGTGTTCACGGTGACGAACGGGAACGGCAGCCCGGCCCGCTGCACCTCGTCGAAGAACACGTACTGCTCGGCGATCGACTTGCCCTGCCCGCCGTACTCGGTCGGCCAGCCGTAGCCGAGCCAGCCGTCGTTGCCGAGCATCTTGACGATCTCGCGGAACCGGTCGCCGCCGACGCCCTGCTCGCCGGCGCGGCGGCGCACGTCCTCGGGCAGCAGGCCCGCGAAGTACGCCCTCAGTTCCGCGCGCAGTTCGCGATGCGCGTCGGACTCACGCAGATCCATACCTGCCCTTTCTCGGTTACGGAGCCACAGTTCATGGGAGGAAGCGCACGCGTCCGGCGGCGACGAACTCGTCCCGGAGCGCGGCCTTGTCCGCCTCGGTCATCAGCACGTACTCGGGGGCGCCGCGGCCCGCCCACCGGTAGACGGGGTCGGACGTGCGCCAGCCGTCGAGCTGCAGCTCCTTCTTCTTGAGCTTGCCCGAGCCCGTCGTCGGCAGCGCGTGCGAGACGCGCACGAACCGCGGGGCGCCCTTGGTGCCGAGGTCGTCCTGCGCGGCGAGGAACGCGGGGAGGTCCAGGTCGTCGAACGCGACGCCCGCGGGGATCTCGATCGCGGCCATCACCTGGTCGCCGGAGCGCGGGTCGGGGACGCCGAACGCGACCGCGTCCACGATCCGCGGGTGGCGGCGGACGACGTTCTGGGTGAGCAGCGCCGAGATGTTCTCCGAGTCGACCCGGATCCAGTCGCCGGACCGGCCGCCGAAGTACAGGAACCCGTCGCCGTCGATGTAGCCGAGGTCGCCCGTCCAGTACCAGCCGTGCCGGACGCGCTCGGCGTCCGCCTCCGGGTTCTTGTAGTAGCCCTCGAACTTGGCGGCGCCGTGCACGTCGACGATCTCGCCGACGGCGGCCTCGGCGTTGGTGACGCGGCCGTGCTCGTCCAGGACGGCGCGGGCGCAGGTCTCGCGCGTCTCCGGGTTGACGATGCGGACGCCGTCGTGGGCGGGGCGGCCGAACGCGGTCGGCGGCGCGGCCGGGTCCCGCTTGATCATGCCGGCGCTCTCGCTGGAGCCGTAGCCCTCCACGAGCCGCGCGCCGAACCGGCGCAGGAACTCGGCCTTGTCCTCGGGGGACGCCTCGGTGCCGAACCCGTGGGTGAGCGTGTTGTCGCCGTCGTCCGGCCGCTCCGGCGTGGCGAGGACGTAGCCGATCGCCTTGCCGACGTAGTTGAAGAACGTCGCGCCGTAGAACCGGACGTCCGGCAGGAACCCGGACGCGGAGAACTTCGGCGCGAGAACGACGGTCGCGCCGACCGCGAGCGACGGCGCCCACAGCGCCATCAGCGCGTTGCCGTGGAACAGCGGCATCGAGCAGTAGCTGATGTCCTCGCGCTTGATGTCGTACTTGGCGCTGTTGTTGCGGCCCAGCTCGGCGAGGCGGCCCTGCGAGCAGCGCGCCGCCTTCGACGCGCCCGTGGTCCCGGACGTGAACAGCAGCAGGATCTGCGTCTCGGGGGTGACGGACGCGTCCACCCACGGCTCGCAGGCGTGGGCCTCGACCCGCGCGGCGTAGCCCTCGTCGTCGATGAGGACGAAGCGGTCGCGGGGGACGCCGATGTCGAGGCCGTCCAGGAGCTTCAGCCCGGCCTGGTCGGTGACGAGCAGTTGCAGGTCGGTGTGCCGGACCTCCTGCTCCAGGTAGGCGCCGGTCCGCGTCGAGTTGATCCCGACGATCGTCGCGCCGCTGAGCGCCGCCGCGCCCAGCCACAGGACGTACTCCGGCACGTTCTCCAGCAGCACCCCGATGTGGAACGGGCCGTCCCGCCGCAGCTCGCGGGCGAGCGACGCGCGCGCGGCGCTCTCCCGGACGACCTCGTCCCACGTCCACGTCCGCTCGCGGCTGCGCAGGCCGTGCCGGGTGTCGCCCACCCGGTTCAGCAGCATCGCCGCGATCGTCTCGTCACGCACTCGCGGCACCCCAGGCCGGCTCGGTGGACAGGACGCAGTGCGTGCCGCCGTAGATCGCGGTCATGCACTTGTTGCAGTGGATGCACAGCGACTCGGTCGCGGGCTCCGCCTGGATCCGGTTGATCAGGTCGGGCTCGCGCAGCAGCGCGCGGGCCATCGCGACGAACTGGAAGCCCTCCGCCATCGCGGTGTCCATGCCCGCCTTGTCGGTGACGCCGCCGAGCAGGATCATCGGCAGCTTCACCGCCGCGCGGATCTGCCGGGCGTCCCTCAGCAGGTACAGGTCCTCGTACGGGTAGGACTTCAGGAAGTGCTTGCCGATCAGCTTGATGCCGAGCTTGGTCGGCTGCTTCATCACGGACGCGAACTCGTGCAGCGGCGCGTCGCCCTTGAACAGGTACATCGGGTTCAGCAGGGAGCTGCCCGCGGTCATCTGGAGGGCGTCGACCGAGCCGTCCTCCTCCAGCCACCGCGCGACCTGGATGGCCTCGTCGATCCAGAAGCCGCCGGGCACGCCGTCGTCCATGTTCAGCTTCGCGGTGACCGCGATGCGGTCGCCGACGGCGTCGCGGACGGCGCGGCCGATCTCGCGCGCCAGCCGGGCCCGGTTCGCCAGCGACCCGCCGTACTCGTCCTTGCGGTGGTTGACCTTGGGGCTGAGGAACGAGCTGGTCAGGTAGTTGTGCCCCATGTGGATCTCGATGGAGTCGAACCCCGCCTCGATCGCCATCCGGCCGGCCCGCGCGTGCGCCTCGACGACCCGCGCGATGTCGCCGTGCGTGGCGGCCTTCGCGACGGTCTGCGTCGTCAGGTGGAAGTGGCGGCTCGGCGCGAGCGCCGGGAGCTTGTTGCTCTTGGGGTTGGCGACCGGGCCCGCGTGCCCGATCTGCGCCTGGACGGCGGCCCCCTCGGCGTGCACGGCGTCCGTCAGCTTGCGGAGGCCGGGCATGGCATCGTCCCGCCAGTGGATCTGCCTGCGGTCGGTGCGCCCCTCCGGCGCGACCGCGCAGTAGGCGACGGTGGTCATCCCGACGCCGCCGCGCGCGTGCCGGACGTGGAAGTCGATCAGCGCGTCGGTGACCTGGCCGTCCTTGGTCAGGCCCTCGTACGTCGCCGCCTTGATCGTGCGGTTCCGCAATGTGACCGGGCCGAGCTTGGCCGGGGTGAAAACGTCGGGCTTCGGGTCGTTCATTCAGAGTCCTCCATCCGGACTAGACGGTAATCAGCGGGATGTCCGGGCACTCCGGACATCCCGCTGACTGGGAGCGTCGACCTGCCCCGCTACCCCTTGTCGCGGAGCGCGGCGGCGATCTGGTCGGCCTGCGCCTGCTGCTCCATCAGCTGCCGCAGCAGCCACAGCCGCAGGACGCGGGTCACGGCGGCGGCCAGGTACAGGGCCGCGCCGAGGACGGTCACCGCCAGGAACCCGATGGCGAGCGTCTGCAGCGAACCCACGTCCCGCATGTCGTCCTTGGTGAGCGAGACGTTGTAGGCGATGAAGGCGCCGACGACGCCGGCGACCATCGCGAGGGCGCCGGCGATGCGCAGGGCGCCGTCGAAGCGGGACCCGTCGGTCCTCAGCTTCTGGCCGGCCACGTCGTCCTTGAACTGCTTGCGTCGTTCCTCAGTGAGCATTCGGGGTCAACCTCCCAGGTAGTCGCTGGACAGCCGGTCTTCGATCTCGGCGGGCGGGCCGACCGCCGCCACGCGCCCGTGCAGCATCAGCGCGGCGGTGTCGGCGATCGGCAGGACGGCGCGGGCGAACTGCTCCGCGACCAGCACCGACAGGCCGCCCTCGACCAGCTCGGCGACCGTCTCGTACATCCGGGTGACGATCATGGGCGCGAGGCCCATGGACAGCTCGTCGAGCAGCAGCACCGCCGGATCGGTGCCGAGCGCCCGGGACAGCGCGAGCATCTGCTGCTCGCCGCCGGACATGGATCCGGCGAGCTGCCGGCGGCGCTTGCCGAGGATCGGGAAGCGGGCGTACGCCTTCTCCTCCAGGTCCTCCAGCCGGGCGCCGGTGCCGGTGGCGGCCCACAGGTTCTCCCGCACCGTCAGGTTCGGGAAGATCCCGCGGCCCTCGGGGATCGAGCAGACGCCGAGGCGGGCCGCGTCCTGCGCGGAGATGCCGTTCACCTTGCGGCCTGCGAACCGCAACTCCCCGCCGGTCGGGGGGTGCAGGCCCGCGCACACGCGCATCGTGGTGGACTTGCCGCCGCCGTTCGGGCCGAGCAGCGCCAGCAGCGACCCGGGCTTCAGCGCCAGGTCGACGCCGTGCAGCACCTCGATCGCGCCGTAGCCCGCGCGGACCCCGGCCAGTTCGAGCAGCGGCTCGGCCTCCGCCTCGGCCGCCGCCCGCGGCTCGGGGACCACCTTCGACTCAGGCATGGGACGCCTCCTCCGTGCCGATGTAGGCGGCGATGACCTCCGGCGACTCCTTGATCTCCGCCGGGGTGCCGGACGCGATCAGCGCGCCGTAGTCGAGGACGTGGATCGTGGCGCACAGCTTCATCACGAGCGGCAGGTCGTGCTCGACCAGGCAGATCGCGAGGCCCTCCCCGGCGAGGCCGGTGAGCATCTCGGCGAACGCGTCCGTCTCGCGCTCGGTCTGGCCGGACGCGGGCTCGTCCAGCAGCAGGACGCGCGGTGAGGTCATCAGCGCGCGCGCCACCTCCACGACGCGGGCCCGCCCGATCGGGATGTCGGACACATCGCGGTCGGCGATGTCGGTGAGCCCGGTCCGTTCGAGGACCATGTCGGTCTGCTCGTCCAGGTCGAAGCGCTTGCGGCTGTGGCTGCGCAGGATGTCGCCCGCGACGCGGACGTTGTCGCGCACCGAGAGCGACAGGAACAGCTCCAGGCGCTGGAACGTCCGCGCCATGCCGCGCCGCGCGCGCTTGGCCGGGGACAGCTTGGTGATGTCGTCGCCGTCCAGGAGCACCTGGCCGGACGCGGGCTTCTGCAGGCCCGTGATGGTGTTGAACATCGTGGTCTTGCCGGCGCCGTTCGGGCCGATCAGCCCGGTGATCTGCCCGCCGGCCATCACGAGGCCGACGTCGTCGACGGCGGTGTTGCCGCCGAACCGGACGGTGATGTTCCGCGTCTCCAGCAGCGCCGCTGCGGGCTCTGACGTCGTGTCAGGCATGGACCCCTCCCTTCAGGCCGAGTTCGCGGTCGACGCGCGCGCGCAGTTCGTCGGTGTAGGGCTCGTCCACGCCGAGGAGTTCCAGCGGCGTCGGACGGTTGCGCCGCCCCTCGTCCAGGTACATGCGGCCGAAGACCGGCAGCAGCATGACGGCGCAGAGCGCGATGATCGCGAACAGCCACGTCCCGATGACGCCGGTGAGGGCGAGGACGTAGAGGACCGCGCCGAACGCCCCCGCCCCGTAGAGGACGGGCTTGGCGTCCCGCGTCGCGCGGTAGCCGTCGATGATGTCGTGGACGAAGCCGCTCGGGTTGCGGCCGACGCCCATCCCGACCAGCGCCGTCCCGACGAGGACGAGGTGGCCGAGGGCCGTGTAGATGGTCGCCAGGCCCTCGTTGTCCAGGGCCAGGTCGCCGAACGTCGACACGAGGACGGCGGAGCCGACGCCCGCCATCAGCCCGCCGAGCAGCGCGCCGCTGAGGTAGCCGATGCCGGCGACCACGACGAGCATCAGCAGCGCGAGGCTGCCGACGAAGGAGAAGTTCTCCTGCGCGACGGTGCCGGTCGCCGCCGACATCAGCACGCCGCCGAGCCCCGCGATCGCCGCGGAGATCATGAAGACGCTCAGCTTCAGCCGGACCAGGTTCTGCCCGAGCATCGCCGACGCCGCCGGGCTGTCCTTCATCGCCGCGAGCCGCCGCCCGTACCCGCTGTTGCGCAGCGCGGCGAGCCCGACCGCGATCAGCGCGAACAGTACGGTCGCCGTCATCAGCGACGTCGTCCCGTTCCGCAGGTCGAGCGGGCCGACCTTCAGCGGCGGGACGATCAGCGACCCGTCCGGGAACAGCGTGAACTTCACGCCGAACAGCTCGTGCTGGGTGGTGTCGCGCAGCACCATGTTCGACAGGAACTCGCCGAACGCCATCGTGGCGAGCGCCAGGTAGAGGCCGCGCAGCCGCAGCGCCGGCAGCGCGACGAGCCCGCCGACGACCGCCGCCGCGACGACGGCCAGCAGCACGCCCTGGATGTTCATCCGGGCGTCCAGGCCGGTGCCGGCCACCCCGGCGTGGAACGCCACCACCGTCCCGACCGCGCCGAACGCCAGCGGCGCGAGGTTCAGCTCGCCCGCGTAGCCGGTGAGGACGGTCAGCGACAGCGCGATGATCGCGAACGTCATGCCGAGCGCGAACGTGGTGACGGCGCCGTCCGACAGCAGCAGGCTGTAGAGGTACACGACCGCGACGAGCACGAGGCCCCACACGGCCGCGCCCCGGACGGTGGGCACCCGGTACCGCTCGCGGGTCCGGATCGCGGCCCCGCGCAGCCGGTCCTGGGGCAGCACCACCAGCACCACGAACAGCAGGATCATCGGCAGCGAGACGCGCAGGTTGCCGGTGAACGTGCCCGCCGACGGCAGGTAGGCGAGCACGTAGTTGGCGGCCAGGCCGAGCACCATCGCGCCCACGAAGGTGCGGGGGATGCTGCGGAGCCGGCCGAACATCGCCGCCGCGAACGCGTCGATCACCAGCAGCGTCAGCATGTTCGCGTCCAGGCCGCCACCGCTGATCGGGACGATCAGCACACCGGCGAGCACGGCGAGGGTGGAGCCGAGCGCCCACGACAGCATCGCGGCGCGCTCGGGGTCGTGGCCGTTCAGCCGGAGCAGGTCCGGGTCGTCGACCGAGCCGCGCATGACGACGCCGATCCGGCTGCGGGTGAACAGCACCCGCAGCCCGGCGGCGATCGCCACGGCGGCGACCAGGCAGACGATCTCGTGGTAGCGGACCACCACGCCGCCGACCGTGATCTTCGAGCCGGCGCCGAAGAACATGTCGACGGTGTGGGCCTCGTCCGGATTCCAGATCCACTGCGCCAGGTAGACGGTGCCGAGCAGCACCGCCACCGTCACGATGATCTTCGTGACGTCGGCGGTGCCGCGCAGCCCCTTCATGATCGCGGCGTGCAGCGCGGCGCCCATCGCGGGACCGACCACCCCGATCACGACGACCAGCGCGAGCCAGACCGGCCAGCCCCACCGCTCGGTGAAGTGCCAGTACAGGAACGTGCCGAACATCGCCTGCGCGCCGTGGGCGAAGTTGAAGATGCCCGAGGTGTTGTACGTCAGTACGAGCCCCGATGCCGCGATGGAGTACACCGACCCGAGGACCAGCCCCAGGATCGTGTAGGTCAGGAACGTCGTCACTTGCTCACCGCCATGTGGGTCACCGCCTCCGGCGGGTTCGGATCAGGAGGACTGGGGCTTGATGACGTCGTCGGTCAGGAACTTCGTCGAGATCCGGTCGCCGTTCAGCTGGACGCCCGACGCCTTCGGGTCGGTCTTCACGACGAACTCGGGGCCGCACTCGAACTCGCCCACGTTCTTCGGGTAGACCTGCTCGTACTTGGTCTTGTTGAGCTTGACCATCAGCGAGCAGGACGCCGGCTTGTTGTTGCCCGGGTCGGTCGGCGCGTGCAGGCCGCCGCCCGTCCACTCGTGGACCTTCGACAGCTCGTTGATCACGCACTGCCGGGTGAGGTCGGAGCCGCACTTCTGCGCGGACTGCGCCCACAGCAGGAACGCGGAGGTCGCCTGCATGCCGAGCAGCGCGACCTTGCCCTGCTTGGCGTTGACGACGTCCATGTACTGCTTGACCGCGGGGACCTTCTCGGCGTTCTCGAACGGCTGGAAGATCATGCCGACGTGCAGGTTGTCACCGGCGCCCGAGGTGTTCCACTTCGACACCATCGTGCTGTACCAGGTCGCCTCGAACACGTACTTCGGCTCGGCGCCCGCCCGTTCGATCGACTCCAGCAGGCTGAACTGGCCGGGGTCGGGCGAGTCGGACGACCACAGGTAGCCCGCCCCGCACTTCTTGATCTTCTCGGCGAACGGCATGTAGCTGCTCTCGCCCGCGTCGTTCAGCCGGACGCCGCACTCCAGCGGCTTGACGCCGATCTCCTTCATCGCGCCGGCGATCTTGCCGGTGCCGGTGCTGACGGCCGGGGACGTCGACAGCAGCAGGTCCGTCTTCTCCTTGAAGTCGGGGAACTGCTTCTCGGCGAGGCGGAGCCCGCCGATGTTCATCATGTCGACCGGGTACGGGACGGCCTCGTACTTCATCGGGCCCATCGCGGCGTTCGGGCCGACGGTGTAGCCGGCGACCGTCGGCAGCTTGCACGCCACCCGGTACTGCTCGGCGGCCTCGTCCATCGCGAAGCCCTGCCCGACGAGCATGAAGTCCTGCTTGCAGGACTCCTGCATCACCTTCGCGGACTGCGCGTAGGCGGCGTCGTACTGGTTGCCCTTGATCTTGCGCCCGTTGATGCCGCCCTGCTGGTTGCACCAGTCGATCATCGCGGCGACGGCGTCGCCCATCTCCTTGGAGAGGCCCGGCGCGGACGCGAAGCCGCGGTCGTCGCCGAAGCCGATGGTGATCGCGTCGTCGCTGACGCCCTGGTCGGTCTTGCCCTTGGCGTCGCCGGGGCCGCACGGGGATGCCAGCGTCCCGAACGTCTTGCTCGCGGCGGCGGTCGCGCCGCCGGAGTCGCCGCCGGACACCCCGTCGGTGCCCGAGCGCTCGCTGGAACAGGACGCGGTCACGAGCGCCACCGCGAGGGCGCCTGCGGCGAGGCGCCCGATCTTGTCGACCTTCATTCGGTCGTACTCCTTTCACCGGCCGCCGGGGCGGCAAGTGGTGTTTCGGGCAGGCGGGGGACGTGGTTCTCGGGTAGGGGGATCCGGCCCGGCGGCACTGGGGCTCTGCGGCGCTGCGTCACTGCCGCACCGCGGCATGGCCGGGCGTCAGAGGGAGTTACCGGTGTTGTGGGGTGCGTTCAGCCGCGGTGTGGTGCGGCGGGTGTCTTGTGGGAGGTCCGGACGGCTCCGTCCGGGCCTGAGTCAGCCGAAGTTGGCCTGGCCGCCGTCCAGCGGGATCGTCGCACCGGTCAGGTAGCGCATCGCCGGCTGGACGAGCGCGACCACGGCCTTGCCGATGTCGTCCTCGCAGTCGCCGATGTAGCCGAGCGGGATCGTCTTGCGGAACTCCTCGGCCGCCTCGGGGTTGTTCTCGGCCCACCACTTCAGCCCCGGCGACAGGGCGTGCGGGGCGATGTTGTTGGCGCGGACGCCGTCCGGGCCCCATTCGGCCGCGGCCGTCCGGGTCAGCGAGCGGAGGGCCTGCTTGGCCGCCGCGTAGGCGCCGTACGTGGCCGGGTCCCACCGGACCATGGCCGACGTGACCAGGTTGACGATGCTGCCGCCGCCGCGGGCCTTCATGTGCGGGTGGCACGCCTTCATGAACGCGAATGCCGCGAACGGGCCGGTGACGAAGCCCTTCTGGAACTTGGCGTCGCTCATCTCCAGCAGCGGGCCGTAGGACCCCGCGTAGGCGTTGTTGACCAGGATGTCGACGCCGCCGAACGCGCCGGCGACCCGCTCCACCACCCCGGGGATCGCCTCGGTGTCCGCGACGTCGCACACGAAGGGCTCCGCCTTCGCGCCGCGTTCCCGGATCAGCCCGCAGGTCGCGTCCAGTTTGGCTCCGGTGCGGCCGAGCACGGCTACCGCCGCGCCCTCCGACGCCAGTGCGAGCGCTATGCCCTGTCCGACGCCCTGTCCCGCTCCGGTCACGATCGCGACCTTGTCGCTGAGGCTTCCCATTGGTTCTCCCGCTCAGTCCTGCTTGCGCGCCCAGCCCGGTCCGCCGGGGTCGTGCCCGGCCGGTCCGGTCTGCTCAGTCCTGGTGCGGTCATGGTGATGTGACGCGGCGCACGTAAAAGCTCCAGTCCCGCTGAGCGGGAATGAGTTCGGTCTGGAACGGTCCGTGACCGTCCCGCTGAGCGGAATGCCCTGGTGGAGCCGGTGTGCCGCAGCCCACAATGGGCCGTCCCGGCGAGGAGGAGGGGGTTCGATGGACGGCATCGCGAAGCTGACCGGTCCCGGCGGCGAGTTCGAACTGCGCGAGGAGGAGGTGCTCGGCACCCGGCTGCCCGTGTTCGCCGGCCGCGCCCGCAGCCTCGGCGAGGTGCTCGCCCGCTCGGCCGCCCACGGCGATCGCGACTACATCGTCACCGCGTCCCGCCGGCTGTCCTTCGCCGAGCACGCCGCCGCCGTCGCGTCCATGGCGAAGGCGCTGCGCGACGACCTCGGCGTCCGGCCGGGCGACCGGATCGCGATCAACGCGGCCAACTCCCCCGAGTGGATCGTGTCGTTCTGGGCGGCGATCGCCGCCGGCGCGGTCGCCGTCGGCTACAACGCCTGGTGGGCGCCGGCCGAGATCGAGTACGCGCTCGGCCACACCGACCCGAAGATCGTGATCGCCGACGAGAAGCGGGCCGCGCTGATCTCCGAGGACGTGCTGACGATCGAGAAGGACGTCCCGTCGCTGATGGCGCGCTACCCCGGGGCCGAACTCGACGTGCCCGAGGTCGCCGAGGACGACCCGGCGGTCATCCTCTACACGAGCGGCACGTCGGGCCGCCCGAAGGGCGCCGTCCACTCGCACCGCAACCTGACCTCGGTGATCGAGTACCACCGCTACAACGACGCGCTGATGGGCCTGTTCGGCATCGACCCCTCGGCCCGCCGCTACCTGCTCGCGCTGCCGCTCTTCCACATCGCGTCCCTGCACAACCTGGCCGTCCCGCGGCTCGCCACCGGCACCGCCGTGGTCATGCACATGGGCGGCTTCGACGTGGACAAGGTGCTCAGCCTCGTCGAGAAGGAGAAGGTCACGAACTGGGGCGCCGTCCCGACGATGGCGCACCGGATGATGGAGCACGGCGACCTGTCGAAGTACGACCTGTCGTCGCTGACCGCGTTCGCGCTGGCCTCGGCGCCGTCGTCGCCCGCGTTCAAGGAGCGGCTCCAGTCGGTGTTCCCGCCGGCGCGGGGCGCCCTCGTCGACAGCTACGGGCTGACGGAGTCGTGCACCGCCATCTCCGTCGCCACCCCGATGGACCTCGCGGAGGCGCCGGGCACGCTCGGCACCCCGAACATCGGCGTCCAGCTGGAGATCCGCGACGCCGAGGGCAAGCCCGTCCCGGACGGCACCGAGGGCGAGGTCTGCGCCCGCAGCGCCTACAACATGATCGGCTACTGGCGGGACCCGGAGGCCACCGCCGGCGCCATCGACGGCGACCGCTGGCTGCGCACCGGCGACTTCGGCAGGATCGACGACGGCCGGCTGCGGCTCACCACCCGCCGCTCCGACCTGATCATCCGCGGCGGCGAGAACGTCTACCCGACCGAGATCGAGAACGTCCTCGCCGAGTACCCGGGCGTCTCGGAGTGCATCGTCATCGGCGTCGCGCACCCGGACCTCGGCCAGGAGGTCGCGGCGGTCGTCGTGTGCGGCGGCACGCCCCCCGCGGTCGAGGACCTGACGGCGTTCGCCAGGGAGCGGCTCGCCTACTTCAAGGTCCCGTCCCGCTGGCACATCACCTCGGACCCGCTCCCCCGCAACGCGACCGGGAAGGTCCTCCGCAAGCGGGTCGAGGAGGAGATCTCCTGAGATCTCCCCGTCCACCGGGCGTTCTGTCGGAGGCGGCTGGTCGAATGCGGGCCACCGAGCCAAGGAGGACGACGTGGACGAACAGCGGTTCTGGGACCTGATCGAGGCGGCGTGGGCGCCGCTGGGCGTCGACGCGGCGCGCACGGCGCTCGCCACCCGCGACCCGGAGTCGGCCGGCTACGAGATGCCGGAGTTCACGGCGGTCGACAAGGCCCTCAACGGGTTCGTCGACAACCTCCGCGGGCTCGCCCGCGACCTCGGCCCGGCGGAGCTGACCGACCTCGACCGGGTGGCGGAGCGCCTGCTCCACGCCATCGACCGCCGCGACGTCCACGAGGTCACGGACGGGTCCGACGACGGCTTCCTGTACGCGCGCGGCTTCATCCTCGCGCTGGGCCGCGAGTTCTACACCGCCGTCGCCGCCGACCCGCGGATCGCCGTCGAGGACGCCGGCTGCGAGTCGATGTGCTACCTGTTCGCGCACGTGCACCGGGAGCGCTTCGGCGACTTCCCCGACACCGGCTCCGGCATCTCCCGCGAGTCCTGCATGAACCCCGAGGGCTGGCGGGACTGACGGAGTAACGCGCGAGCAACCGGCTGCGCCTCGCCGGGCGGGACCGGCGGGTCAGGGAGCGCGGCGGGCGTGGGCGAGGAGGGCGGCGGCCGGGCCGGACGGGGTGGTGCCGGTCCGCCAGACGGCGCGCAGGGAACGTTCCAGCGCCACGCCGTCGATCGGGACCTCGGCGAGGGCGCCGGAGGCGAGGTCGCCGCCCACGACCAGGTCGCTGATCAGCGCGGGGCCCGCGCCGGCGACGACCGCGTTCCGCACGGCGGTGCTGGAGCCGAACTCCAGCAGCGGCGGGACGAGGTCCAGGCCCTGGGCGGCCATCGCCTGGCGGGCCGCCTGCCGGGTGCCCGAGCCCGCCTCCCGGCTGATCAGCGGGGTCGCGGCGACCTCCGCGGCCGGGACGGGCCGTTTGCGGCGCGTCCAGCGGTGGCCGGGCGGCGCGACGAGCACCAGCCGGTCCCGCGCGACGGTCCGCGAGCGCAGCCCCGCCGGGCGGCCCGGCGACTCGATGAAGCCGATGTCGGCCTCGCCCTGCCGGACCAGCTCGCAGACGTGCGCCGAGTTCGTCACCCGCATGCCCACGTGCAGGTCGGGGTCGGCACGGCGCAGCTCCCCGATCCAGGCGGGCAGCAGGTGCTCGGCGACGGTGAGGCTGGCCGCGACGGTCAGGTTGCCGGTGTGCTCGCGGCGCAGCGCCTCGACGCCGGCGCCGAGCGCGGCCAGGGCGTCCAGGACGCGCTGCGCCCATCCCGTGACCGCCGTCCCCGCGGGGGTGAGGGACGAGCCGCGCCGGGTCCGGTCGACGAGCCGGACGCCGAGCCGGCGCTCCAGCCGGGACAGCCGCTTGCTCGCCGACGGCTGGCTGATCCGCAGCTCCCCGGCGGCGGCCGTGAGGCTCCCCCGCTCGGCGACCAGCACCAGCAGCCGCAGCGACTCGATGTCGGGCTCGGGGGTCATGCCCCCAGGCTATGACGTGAGGCCGAACCGGCCGGTACCGGGACGGCCGGGTGCGCGGAAGCCTCGGATCCATGAGCGTTCTGGAAGCGGTCCGCACCGGGCGGGCACGGTCGTGGTGGGAGCGGACGGCGCCGGGCCTGGCGGTGGCGGCGGGCGGCGCGGGCGTGGCGATGGCGGTCAACCGGCTCGTCCCCGCGCTGAGCGCGCTCACCGTCGCGGTGCTCGCCGGGGTGCTGGTCGGCGGGGCGCTGCCCGCGGTGACCGCGCGGGGCCTGCGGTGGGCGACCCGCGCGCTGCTCCGCGCCGGGGTGGTGTTCCTCGGTCTCCAGCTCAGCCTCGCGGAGGTGCTGCGGCTCGGGCCGGGCATGCTCACCGTGGTCGTCGCCACCGTGCTGCTCGCGTTCACCGGGACGCTCGCCCTCGCCCGGCTGACCGGCGTGTCCCGCGGCCTGGGGCTGATGGTCGCCACCGGGTTCTCGATCTGCGGGGCATCGGCGATCGTCGCGATGGACGGCGTCGCCCGCAGCGAGAAGGAGGACGTCGCGACCGCCGTCACGCTCGTGACGATCTACGGCAGCGCCGCCATCGCCGTCGTCCCGTTCCTCGGCTCGCACGTGCTGGGGCTGGACCCGGAGACCGTCGGCATGTGGGCGGGGCTGAGCGTCCACGAGGTCGCGCAGGTCGTCGCGGCCGCGTCCCCCGCCGGTGCGGCGGCCGTGGGCACCGCCGTGATCGTGAAGCTGACCCGGGTGGTGCTGCTCGCGCCCATGGTGGCGGGGATGGGCGTCGTCGAGCGCCGGGCCGGGGGCGCCGTGGACGGGAGGCGTCCGCCCATCGTGCCGCTGTTCGTCGCGGGGTTCCTGGTGCTGCTGCTGGTGCGCAGCGCCGGTGTCGTGCCCGGCGCGGTCGTGACGGGGGCCAAGGAGGTCTCGACGGTGCTGCTCGCGGCGGCGATGTTCGGGCTGGGGACGTCCGTCCGCGTCGGCGCGCTGCTGCGGACGGGACGGCGCGGCCTCCTCCTCGGCCTCCTTTCGACGGTGCTGGTCGGCGCGGTCTCGCTGGGCGCGCTCAGCGTGCTCGGGCACCGGTGAGGGGCTTGCCGGTCTGGCGGAGGCGCTCGTCCAGGAAGTCCTCCCAGGTGCGGGTGCCGTGGTCGGCGCCCTCCAGGGTGAGGTTGTCGGCGGCGCGGTAGGCGCGCCCGGCCTTGCCCGGTATGCGGACGGGCATCGTCATCCGGCGCTTGCCGCGCACCTCCAGGTACCCGCGGACGAGTTCGCCCAGCCCGTACACCTTGGGCCCGGCCAGGTCGGGGACGCGTCCCGCCGGGGCGCCGAGTGCCAGCTCGACGAGCCGCGGGGCGACGTCCCGCGTGTCGACCGGCTGGAACCGCAGCCCGCCCGGGACCGGGACGACCGGCAGCTTGGCCATGCTCTCCACGACCTTCAGCACCAGGTCGTGGAACTGGGCGGCGCGCAGGATCGTGTAGGGGACGCCCGAGTCCACGACGGCCTGCTCGGTCGCCACCTGGGTCCGCATCCAGGCGAGCGGGACCCGGTCGGCGCCGATCACCGAGATCAGCACCAGGTGCTGCACGCCCGCCTTCGCCGCGGCCCGCGTGAGGTTGCGCGCGACGACCTCGTCGCCCTTGTTGCCGCCGGCCAGGTGCAGGACGGTCTCGACCCCGTCCAGGGCGGCCTCGACGCCCTCGTCCTTGAACAGGTCGCCGGTCACGTACTCGACGCCGTCGGCGGGCTCGCGGGTCTGCCGGCTGAGCACCCGGAGGTCGGCGCCGGCGTCGCGCAGCAGCGGGACGGCCTGCCGTCCGATCGTGCCGGTTCCGCCGGTGACCAGGATGGGCGCGCTCATGACTCCTCCAACTGGGCTCTCTCCGTGGCTTCACCGTGCGGACGGGATAGCCGCCCGGAATGTGACATCTCCGGGACGAGGGGGTGTTTTTGCCGGGCGGGCGGTGTGGACGGGCCCGTCCGGGCAAGGGCAGAGGGACCGCTGGCCGATGCGAGGAGGCACACATGATGGCGGGGGGAACGATGCTCGACGTCTACACGGGGTTCGACCGGATGCCCATCGCGGGCGAGTGGCGGGCCGGCCGGGCGGGCGGCAGCCGGGAGGACACCGACCCCTACACCGGGGACGTGCTGACGGAGATCCCCCTGGCCGGCGCGGACGACCTCGACGAGGCGTACCGGGCGGCGCGCGACGCGCAGCCGGACTGGGCGGCGCGGCCCGCCGCCGAGCGCGCCGAGGTGATGGCGAACGCGGCGCGCGTCCTCACCGACCGGGAGGGCGAGCTGGTCGACTGGCTGCAGCGCGAGGCCGGGGCGACGCGGGGCCGGGCCGGGATGGAGCTGGCGCTGGTGCGCGCCGTCACGGAGAAGGCCGCCGAGCAGGCCGACCGGATCAACACGTTCATGGGCACGGGCTCCGACATCCCGGACAAGGAGAACCGCGTCTACCGGCAGGCGGCGGGCGTGGTGGCGGTGATCAGCCCATGGAACTTCCCCGTCCAGCTGTCGAACCGCTCCGTGGCGCCGGCGCTGGCGCTCGGCAACGCGGTCGTGCTGAAGCCGGCGGGCGACACCCCGGTCACCGGCGGGCTGTTCCTGGCCAAGGTCTACGAGGAGGCGGGGCTGCCGCCGGGCCTGCTGAGCGTGCTCATCGGCAAGGGCGGCGACATCGGCGACGCGATCGTGGAGCACGAGGTCCCGCGGGTGGTCTCCTTCACCGGGTCCACGCCGGTCGGCCGGGGCATCGCCGCGAAGGCCGGGCTGAAGAGGCTCGCGCTCGAACTGGGCGGCAACGGCCCGCTGGTGGTGCTGGACGACGCCGACCTCGACCAGGCCGTGGCGGGCGCCCTGTACGGGAGCTACTTCCACATGGGCCAGGTGTGCATGGCGACCAACCGGATCATCGTGGACGCGTCCGTCCACGACGCCTTCGTCGATCTGTTCGTCTCCGCCGCGGCGTCACTGCGCTACGGCGACCCGCGCGGCGACGGGACGCAGCTGGGGCCGGTCATCAACGCCAAGCAGCTCGACTCGATCCGCGAGAAGGTGTCGCGGGCGGTCGAGGACGGCGCGGAGCTGCTGCTGGGCGGTGACCCGGTGGGGCCCACGGGGCAGGTGCTCCCGCCGCAGGTGCTCATCGGCGACAACACGGTGGCCACCGCGGCCGAGGAGGTCTTCGGGCCGGTCGCCACCATCGTCAAGGCGGACGACGAGGACCACGCCCTTCAGCTGGCGAACGACACCGAGTACGGGCTGTCGAGCGGCGTCTACTCCGGTGACCGGGACCGGGGCCTGAACTTCGCGCTCCGGGTGCAGGCGGGGATGACCCACATCGACGACACCACCGTGAACGACGACGTCCATATCGCGTTCGGCGGCGAGAAGGCGTCCGGGCTGGGGCGCTTCGGCGGCGACTGGGTCGTGGACGAGTTCACCACGAACCACTGGGTCAGCCTCCAGCAGCGGCCGCGCGACTTCCAGTACTGAACCCCCGCGACGGCTCGTCCTCACTGGTCGAGGTGCGGGGCCGCGAGTCGGTCGCCGAGGGCGCTGCGGCGGTACAGGACGTGCCGGCCGTCCCGGGCGCGGGTGAGCAGCCCCGCGTCGTGGAGGATCTTCAGGTGCTGCGAGACGGCGCTGGGGGTCACGTTCAGGCGGCGCGCGAGTTCGATCGTGGGCAGGGGCTCGTCGAGGACGGCGAGCAGTTCGGCGCGGCGCGCGCCGAGCAGCGCCGACAGGGCGGCGGTGTCGGGGGCCGGGGCCGGTGTCCACAGGGTGGCGGCGCCTCGGCACGGATAGGACAGGCTGGGCGGCTCGTCCGGGTGGACGGGCGGGGCGGGCTTGTGGGCGAACACCGCCGGCATGAGGAGCAGCCCGCGCCCGGACGCCGCGACGTGATGGCGTCCGATCATCTTGTCGATGGAGAGGACCCCGTCCCGCCAGGTCAGGTTCGGGTGCATGTCGGCGAACAGCAGGCGGGCGCCGCCGACGGCCAACTGCCGCGCCCGGTATGTCATGTCGGCCTCCAGCACCAGCCGCATCTGCGGCCACACCGGTTCGACCGCCGTCCGCCAGTAGCGCAGCAGGACGTCGCAGGCGACGTCGCGGAGCTCGGCGGCCGAGGCGTCGTCCGGGGGCGTCGCCTTGACGAGGGCCGCCTCCATGTCCCTGCGGACCTTCTCCGGAGGCGTCCGCCGGACGAGGGACAGCTGGTCCTCGAAACGCGGCGCGAAGGTCGTCGGGCGGGGCGCCAGGAAGTCCGGGATGGCCAGTCTCGTCCCGACGAGGGAGATCAGCAGGCGGACGTCGTCCGGGTCGAGCCGGGCGAGCGCCGCCCGGCGCCATGGCAGGTGCAGCGTCTGCAGGCCGGGCTCGCGTAGGACGCGCAGGCTCAGGCACGTCTCGTCCAGCGGCGACAGCGCGAACCGGGTGTCCGCGAGGTCCTCGACCCCGAGCTCGAAGCTGATCATTAAGCCCCACGCTACATCGATTGGCGGGAGCGGGCGCGCGGCGTGGACTCGTCCTCATGGCACCGAACGGCTCATGGCACCGAAACGGAAGGACGCGCACATGAAGGGCTTCGATCCGCGGACCAGCTTCGGCGAGGACGTGGCCGCGCACTACGACGCCGAGGAGACCCGGGGCGACGAGCGGGAGACGGTCGCGTTCCTCGCCGGCCTGGCGGACGGGCGTCCCGTCCTGGAGCTCGCCGTCGGCACCGGCCGCAGCGCGCTGCCGCTGGCACGGGCCGCCGGCGTCCGGGTGGACGGCATCGAGCAGTCGCCGGCCATGGTCGACCGGCTGCGCGCGAAGCCGGACGGCGACCGGATCGACGTGACCATGGGCGACATGTCCCGCGTCACGACCGGGCGCACCTACGGGCTCGTCTACCTGGTGTTCAACACGATCGGCAACCTCCTCGGCCAGGACGACCAGGTCCGCTGCTTCCAGAACGCCGCCCGCCACCTGGACGGCGACGGGGCGTTCGTCCTCGAATGCCGCGTCCCCACCGCCCCGGCCCGTCCCGGCCACCGGTTCGTTGACCCGGAGCACATCGACGCCGAGAGCGTCGGCCTGGACGTCTGCCGGTACGACCCCGTGACGCAGATCCTGGACAAGAACCATGTCCGGATCAGCACGTCGAGCATCACCTTCGACCCCATCAGGCTCCGCCTGGCCCACCCGCCCGAGTTCGACCTGATGGCCCGGCTCGCGGGGCTCCGCCTGCGCGAACGGTGGGGCGGTTGGGAGGGCGAACCGTACACGTCCGCGAGCTGGCGCCACATCAGCGTCTACGAACACGACCCCGCCGCCGACTGCTGAACCCTGGGACTGGCGAAGGTCGTTTCGCAGGGTTTTCCGCTCGGCGTGTCACAGGGGGCGCGGCTGTCTCGTCTCGGGTCTCGAAGACGGGTTCACCAAAAGCACCCTAAGGAGCGGGACACCATGAGCGAGCAGGTCGAGCAGGTCGGGAAGCGGAAGGTCGCGCTGGTCACCGGGGCGAACAAGGGGATCGGGCGCGGGGTGGCCGAGCAGCTCGCCGCGCTGGGCATGACGGTCTTCCTCGGCGCCCGGGACGCGCGGCGCGGCGAGGAGGCCGCCGCGGCGCTGCGCGAGGCGGGCGGCGGCGACGTGCACGCGGTCGCGCTGGACGTCACCGAACCGGCCACCGCCGCGTCGGCCGCGCGCCTGATCGGGGAGCGTTCCGGCCGCCTCGACGTGCTGGTCAACAACGCGGGGATCACCGGATCGGGCCAGGTCTCCCCGGCGGACGCCACCGACCAGGTGCCCAGTACGGTCGATCTGGACATGGTCAGGGCCGTGTTCGAGACCAACGTGTTCGGGGTGATCGCGGTGACGAACGCGATGCTGCCGCTGCTGCGCCGCTCCCCGGCGCCCCGCATCGTGAACGTCAGCAGCCACGCCGCGTCGCTGACCCTGCTCAGTGACCCGGACGGCCCCTTCGCGGCGCTGCTGCCGTCGGCGGCGTACTCGCCGTCCAAGTCCGCGCTCAACGCGCTGACCGTGCACTACGCCAACGAGCTGCGGAAGGACGGCTTCCTCGTCAACTCCGTGGCGCCCGGGTTCGTCGACACCGACAGCAACAACCACACCGGGTTCCTCACCGTCGCGCAGGGCGCCGCGACCGTGGTGCGCCTGGCCACGCTGGACGCGGACGGGTCCACCGCCGGCTTCTTCGCCGAAGACGGACCGGTGGCCTGGTGACGGGCGGCGGGGACGAGTCCTTCGAGGAGCTGCGGCCGCTGCTGTTCTCGATCGCCTACCGGATCCTGGGCAGCGTCAGCGAGGCCGAGGACGCCGTCCAGGAGACCTGGCTGCGGTACACGGCCTCCGCGACCCGGCCCGCGTCCACCAAGTCGTTCCTCTCGGCGGTGGTCACCCGGATCTCGATCGATGTGCTGCGGTCGGCCCGGCTGCGCCGGGAGGAGTACGCCGGGCCGTGGTTCCCCGAGCCGCTGCTGACCGACCCCTACCAGGACCCGGAGCGCGCGGCGGAACTGGCCGACTCGCTGTCGATGGCGGCCCTGCTCCTGCTGGAGCGGCTCAGCCCGCTCGAACGAGCGGTCTTCGTGCTGCGGGACGTGTTCGGGTTCGGTTTCGACGAGGTCGCGTCGGCCGTCGGGCGCTCCGAGGCCGCGTGCCGCCAGCTCGCGGTCCGGGCCCGCCGCCACATGGACGCGGGCCGCACCCGGTTCACCGCCGACCGGACCGAGCGCACGGAACTCGCCGCGCGGTTCCTCGACGCCTTCCGGGAAGGGGACGTCGACGGACTGCGGGAGCTCCTGGCGGCCGACGTCCAGATGGTCGGCGACGCCGGCGGCAAGGCCCCGCAGCTCGGCAGCCGGATCATCGGCATCGAGAAGGTGGCGCACGCGCTCGCCTGGTCCGTCTCGCGGTTCGTCCGGGCCGGCGCCGTGCTGGAGCAGCGGGAGGTGAACGGGCAGCCGGGCGCGATCGTCCGCGACCGGGACGGCAAGGTCCTCAGCACGTGGGCGCTGGACGTCCTCGACGGCCGGATCCAGACGATCCGCACGGTGAACAACCCGGACAAGCTCCGGCACGTCGGCCCCGTGGCCGACGCGTGGGACGCTCTGCGCGCGGCGAACCAGCCGCTCGCGGATTGATGGGCCCGCCCGCACGCGCCGGAGGGGAGGATTTCCGGAAGGGTTAGATCGGGTAGCGGGTCGCCTCGTCGACTTGGACGCTGCTCGGGTCCGCTATCACCTGGGGTTTGGGCGGGACTTCCTGGCCGGGCACCGTGTCCTCCAGCTGGACGCGCGGCGGCAGGGCCCGCCAACGGCCATCCGTGTTCTCGGACCGCTCGTCATCGCTCATATGTCCATCATGCCCCGATACCTCCGTCAGCGGGGGCGTGGCGGATGTTTGGCGATGAAGAGTCCCTCGGCGGAGACGCAGGTCTTGCCGTCCGCCGTGATCTCGCCGGTGGTGCGGATCTTGCGGCCGTCCACGGAGGTCTGGCGGGCGGTGATCGTCAGCGGCTCGAAGAGGGGGGTCAGGTGGTGGTAGCGGAGGGTCAGTTCCGCCGTCACGCCTGACTTGCCCGCCCAGCCGTTCGCCACGCCGAGGGTGTGGTCGAGCAGGAGCGCGGAGACTCCGCCGTGGACGCTGGACGGCGGCCCCTGGTAGGGCAGGCCCAGCGTGACCGTGCCCTCGATGGTGCGGGAGTCGACGGCGCTGTAGGCGACGGGCGGGGCGATCGGGTTCTCCGAGCCGGTGACCGGGTCGTGGCGGGTCATGCCGTCGCCGCGCCACATGTCGACCAGGCGGTCGCGCAGGGGCGGGGCCGTCGCCTCCAGGTCGTCGGCGACGGCGTTGAGGCGGCCGGTGACGGACGCCATGTCGGCGTCCGTCATGTCGCCGGAGCGGACGAGGGCGTCGATGACGCGGCGGGCCGCCTCGACGGCCGCGTCCACTCCGGCGGGCCGGGTGCCCGAGGGGAGGTCGATCGTCATGCGGCGTCCCTGGGCAGGCCGAGGATGCGCTCGCCGATGATGTTGAGCTGGACGTCGGTGGTGCCGCCCGCGATCGACATGTTGCGGGAGTTCAGGAACATCCAGGTCGGGTCGCCCATGCCTCCCTCGCCGCGGCCGGTGAGGGCCTCGGGGCCGATCCAGTCCACGGCGGTCTCCCACACCTGCTGGATGTGCTCGACGCCGATCAGCTTGCCGATGCTCGACTCGGCGCCCGGCTGGCCGCCCGCGAGGGTGCGCAGCGTGGTGCGCAGGCCGAACAGGCTGCTGGACTGGGCGTCGCAGAGGATGCCGCCGAGGGTGGTGAGGCGCTCGTCGTCGGCGTCCTTGGCCAGCTTGAGAAGGGCTTCGCCGCCGCTGCCGAGGGACGAGTCGTTGGACAGCGACACGCGCTCGTTGGCCAGGGTGGTGCGGGCGAGCTTCCAGCCGTCGCCGGGACCGGCGACCAGGAGGTCGTCCGGGATGAAGACGCCGTCGAGGAACACCTCGTTGAAGAGGGTGTCGCCGGTCAGCTCGCGGAGCGGGCGGATGTCGATCCCCGGGGACCTCATGTCCAGGAGGAAGTACGACAGGCCCTTGTGCTTCGGGACGGACGGGTCGGTGCGGGCGAGCAGGATGCCCCAGTCGGCCTCGCGGGCCATGGACGTCCACACCTTCTGCCCGGTGATCTTCCAGCCGCCCTCGACCTTCTCCGCGCGGGTGGACAGGGCCGCGAGGTCGGAGCCCGCGCCCGGCTCGGAGAACAGCTGGCACCAGCGGATGTCGCCGCGCAGGGAGCCGGGCAGGAACCGCTCGTGCTGGGCCGCCGAGCCGTGCGCGATCAGCGTCGGCACCACCCAGTTGCCGATGATCATGTCGTGGGCGCGCAGGCCGGCGGCGCGCATCTCCTCGGCGATGACCAGCTGGGTGACGGCGTCCGCGCCCTTGCCCCAGGGGGCCGGGAGGTGCGGGGACGTGTAGCCGCGGTCGGCCAGGTAGGTGGTGTGCTCCTTGCCGGTGAGGGCCTTGGCGGGCTCCAGTTCGGCGCGGACGCCGGTGCGGATCTCCTCGGCCTCCGGCGGGAGTTCGACGCTCAGTTCGCGGCGGACGCCGTCGAGTGTGAGCCGGGCGACGCGGCGGCGCCAGGACGCCGTGGAGCCGAGCAGGACGCGGAGCGTCTGCGTGCGGCGCAGGTACAGGCTCGCGTCGTGTTCCCAGGTGAAGCCGATGCCGCCCAGGGTCTGGATGCAGTCCTTGGCGGTCTGGAACGCCGCTTCGACGCTGGTCGCTCCCGCTACGGCGGCCGCGAGGGATGCCTCCTGGGAGGCCGGTTCGTCCTGGGCGCGGGCCGCGTCCCAGGCGCAGGCGCGGGCCTGCTCGGCGTGCGCGAGCATGCGGGCGCAGCGGTGCTTGACGCCCTGGAACTGCCCGATGGGACGGCCGAACTGCTCGCGGACCTTGGCGTAGTCGGCGGCGGTCGCCGTCGCCCAGTCGGCCAGCCCGGACGCCTCGGCCGCGAACAGCACCGCGGCCAGGTCGCGGACGGTCTGCGCGTCGATGTCCAGGACGGTGACGGGCGCGCCGGTCACCTCGACGGTGGCCAGGCGGCGGGTCAGGTCGTGGCTCGGGTGCTCGTCCACCACGGCCGTGTCTCGGGAGAGGACGACCCAGACGGTCTCGCCGCCCTGTTCGGCCGGAACGATCAGCACGTCCGCCAGGGGGGCGCCCATGATGGGGCCCGACCTGCCGGTGAGGGTGGTTCCGGTGAGTTCGAGGGTGCCCGCGTCCAGGCCCAGGGCGGCGGTCTTCGTCCCGTCGGCCAGGGACGGCAGGTGCTCGGTGTGGCCGGCGCGGTGCAGGACGGCGCTCGACAGGACGGTCGGCAGGAACGGCCCCGGCGTCATGGCGCGGCCCAGTTCCTCCAGGACCACGGCCAGTTCGACGATGCCGTAGCCCGCGCCTCCGGCGTCCTCGGGGAGGTGGAGGCCGAGCAGGCCCTGCGCGGCGAGGTCGGTCCAGAACTCCGGCGCCTTCGCGCGGTCGGCGTCCACACTGGCGCGGACCGCGGCCTGCGTCACCTGCCGGGACGTGAAGGCGCGCACGGCGTCGCGCAGGTCGCGGTGCTCCTCGGTCAGCCCGATGGTCATTGCTCAGATCCGTTCGATGATCGTGGCCGTGGAGTGCGCGCCGCCCGCGCACATCGTGACGAGCGCGGTCGACCGGTCGGACCGTTCCAGCTCGTTCACGGCCTGCGTGATGAGGCGGGCGCCGGTCGAGCCGACCGCGTGGCCGAGCGCGATGGCGCCGCCGTTGACGTTGACCTTGTCCATGTCCGCGTCGAGCACGGACGCCCAGGACAGGACGACCGACGCGAACGCCTCGTTGATCTCGACGAGGTCGATGTCGGACAGCTTCATGCCCGCCCGGTCCAGGACGTGCCGCGTCGACTCGATCGGCCCGTCCAGGTGGTAGTACGGGTCGGACCCGACCATGCCGGACGCGACGATCCGGGCGCGGGGGCGCAGGCCCAGCTCGGCGGCCCGGTCGGCGGACATCAGCAGGACGGCTGCGGCGCCGTCGCTGATCTGCGACGAGTTTCCCGCGGTGTGGATGCCGTCCGGCAGCACCGGCCTCAGCCCGGCCAGCGCCTCGGCGGTCGTGTCGCGGAGCCCCTGGTCGCGGGTGACCACGGCGGTCTCCCCGGTCGGGCCCTCCCTGGTCATCACGGGCGCCTCGACCGGGAGGATCTGGCCCGCGAACCGGTCGTCCGCCCAGGCCGCCTTCGCCTTGGCCTGCGAGGCCAGACCGAGCGCGTCGGCGGCCTCGCGGGTGACGCCGCGCTTCTTCGCGATGCGCTCGGCGGCGGTGAACTGGTCGGGGTAGTCGATCTCCCAGCCCTCGGGGGCGGGGCTGCCGGTCTCCGGGGTCAGCGCCTGCCCGAGGAACACCCGGCTCATCGCCTCGACGCCGCAGCCGATGCCGGTGTGGATCGTCCCGGCCGCGATCAGCCCGGCGATCAGGTGCACGGCCTGCTGGGACGAGCCGCACGCGCAGTCGATCGTCGTGCACGCGGTCGTGTAGGGCAGGCCCGCGTACAGCCATGCGTTGCGGGTGACGTTGTTGGACTGCTCCCCCGCCTGGGTGACGCAGCCGCCGACGACCTGCCCGACCGCGGCCGCGTCGACGCCGGCGCGGTCGAGCAGCCCGCGCTGCGTCAACCCCAGCAGCTGGGCCGGGTGCAGCCCGGACAGGGCGCCGTGGCGCTTGCCGACCGGCGTCCGGACGGCATCGACGATGACGGCCTCGGGCATGGGGGATCTCCTTGAGTGCGTGGCGGGCGCCCCGGCCGGGCCGGGGCCGCTGTGGTCAGACCGGTGTGATCAGACCCGTCTGATCAGGCCGGTGTTGGGCGGTCCGGGGGTCAGTCGGTCGCGGTGAGGACGCGCTTGGCCCACCGGTAGTCGGCCTTCCCGCTCGGGGAGCGGACGACCGCGTCGGTGAACGTGACCGCCGCGGGGATCTTGTAGCCGGCGAGGTGCTCGCGGCAGTGGGCGCGCAGGTCCTCGACGGTGGCGGACGCGTCCGGGCGCAGCTCGACGACGGCGGCGACGCGCTCGCCGAAGCGGTCGTCGGGGACGCCGGCGACGAGGGCGTCCATCACGGCGGGGTGCGCCTTGAGCGCCTGCTCGACCTCTTCGGGGAAGACCTTCTCACCGCCGGTGTTGATGCAGCCGGAACCTCGGCCGAGGACGATGACCGTGCCGTCCTCCTCGACGCGGGCCATGTCGCCGAGGATCGACCAGCGCTTCCCGCCGATGACGGGGAACGTCTTCGCGGTCTTCTCCGGGTCGTTGTGGTAGCCGAGCGGGACGTTGCCGGAGCGGGCGACGTACCCGACCTCGTCCGAGCCGGGCGCGACGGGGCGCATGGCCGCGTCCACGACGGTGACGCGGGGGTCGGCGGCGAGGCGCATCAGGCCGTCGTCGCCGACGCTGATGTTGCCGTCCACGCCCGACTCGGACGCGCCGAAGCCGTTGTTGATGTGGATGCCGGGGATCAGCTCGGCGAACTCGTCCTGGACGCTGCGCGACAGGATCGCGCCGCCGGAGCCGAGCACCTTCACCGACGAGAGGTCGTGCTCGGCGCCGTGCGCGCGGATCGCGTCGGCGAGCGGGCGCGCGATCGCGTCCCCGACCACCGCGACGATCATGGGCTGCTCGCGGTCGATCGTGCGGAGCGCGTCGACCGGGTCGAAGCGCCGCATCAGGATCGTCTTGGAGCCGGTGAGCAGCGCCATGAGCAGCGTGTAGGACGCGGCGCCGTGCATCAGCGGCATCGTGAGCAGGAAGCTCAGCTCGAAGCCGTCCTTCGCGGCCTCGGCGAGTTCGCCGGCGGTGAGGCGCGGGTCGCCGTAGGGGTTCCCGCCCTTCAGCGCGGCGAAGTAGAAGTCCTCGTGCCGCCAGACGACGCCCTTGGGGTTCCCGGTCGTGCCGCCCGTGTAGAGGACGTAGCGGTCGTCGGCGCTGCGGCCCTCGCGGAGGGACGGGTCGGGCTCGCCGGGCTCGGAGGTGTAGTCCTCGACGCTGATCCGGTCCGGCCACTCGGGCTTCTCGGCGGTCTCGCCGGTCCGGACGACGGTGACGGCGCGCAGGTCCGGGCAGTCGCCGGCGACGCGGGCGGCGGCGGGCGCGAACGCGTCGTCCACGACCAGGCCGGTCAGCTCGGCGTTGGTGTAGAGGTAGTGCAGCTCGCGGTCGGTGTACCGGTAGTTGATGTTGACCGGCACGGCGCGGGCCTTGAGGCAGCCGAGCAGCGTCTCGACGTACTCGGTGCCGTTCAGCATGTGCAGGCCCACGTGCTCGCCCGGCGCGATGCCCGCCGCGCGCAGCCGGCGCCCCACCGCGTCCGCGCGGGCGTCCAGCTCGGCGAAGGTCAGCCCGCGGTCGCCGCAGACGAGGGCGCGGCGGTCCGGGACGGCCGCCGCCACGGCCTCGAAGAGGGTCGCCAGGTTCAGCGTCATGCCCGTCACACTAGAATTCGTTCTCATCGGGAGGCAACGAGAGTCCCACTCAGCGGTCGCGCCGATGGCGGGTACCTCCGGCACCCGCTCAGCGGGACCGGATCCCGGGTAGAAGTAGAATTCGTACTAGCCTCCGTCACCGGCAACCGAACACACCGACCCGGAGGCTTCGATGAACGCCGACCTCTCCCTGGCGGGCCGCACCGCCATCGTCACCGGCGCGGGTGCCGGGCTGGGCCGCGCCGAGGCCCTCGCCCTGGCCGCGCAGGGCGCCAACGTCGTCGTCAACGACATGGGCCCGGCTGCGGACGACGTCGTCGCCGAGATCAAGAAGGCGGGCGGCGCGGCCGTCGCGGTGAAGGGCGACGTCGGCGACTGGTCGATGGGCGACACGCTGGTGGCGGCGGCCGTCGACACGTTCGGTTCGCTGGACGTCCTGGTCAACAACGCGGGCGTGCTGCGCGACAAGATGCTGTTCAACCTCTCCGAGTCGGACTGGGACGACGTCGTCCGCGTCCACCTGAAGGGGCACGCGTCGGTGTCCCGCGCCGCCGCCGTGCACTGGCGCGCCGCGAGCAAGGCCGCCGGCGGCCCCGTCTACGGGCGCGTGATCAACACCGCGTCGGAGGCGTTCCTGTTCGGGTCGGCGGGCCAGCCGAACTACTCCGCCGCCAAGGCCGGCATCGTCGCGCTGACGCTGTCGACGTCCGCCGGGCTCGGCCGGTACGGGGTGCGCGCCAACGCGATCTGCCCCCGCGCCCGGACGGCGATGACGGAGGCGACGTTCGCCGAGGGCACCGCGCCCGGCGGCGTGGACGTGATGGCGCCCGAGCGGGTCGGCACGTTCGTCGGCTACCTGGCCTCCCCCGCGTCCGAGAAGATCACCGGCCAGGTGTTCGTGGTGTACGGCGACATGGTCGCGCTGATGGCGGCGCCGACCGTGGAGCAGAAGTTCACCGCCGCCGAGGGCGTGTTCTCCGTCGAGGAGTTCGGCGCGCAGATCACGCCGTACTTCGAGGGCCGCGACCCGCACCAGACCTACGCGGCCTACAGCGTCGCCGCGCTCGACAACACCGGCACCAGCAAGTACTGACCCCCCGCCTTCGGACCCACCGGTGGCCGCCCTCGGCGCGAGGGGCGGCCACCGGTGCCCGTCAGAAGTGCGCAGCGTCGCGCAGGTCAGAAGTGCGCGGCGTCGCGCAGGTCAGAAGTGCGCGGCGTCGCGCAAGGTCGCCTCGGCGCCGCCGTCCACGTAGATGACCTGGCCGGTCATGTGGGTGTTGGCCGGGGAGATCAGCCAGTCCAGGGCCGACGCGATCACCTCGGGGCCGGCGAAGCCGTTGAGCGGCATCGGGACGGCCTCCTTCATGATCTCGAACATGCCCTCGTCCTCGAACAGCGGCGCGCTCATCGGGGTCTTCACGACGCCCGGCGCGATCGCGTTCAGCGGGATGCCCGCGCCCGCCCACTCGGGGGTGGTGCAGACCCGGCGGAGCCACTGCGCGAGCGCCGACTTCGACGACGGGTACAGCCGGCCGCCCGCGCCGCTCTCCTCGACCTTCGTCGCCGCCGCGATCGCCGCGGGCTCGTCGCCCTCCAGGCAGGCGCGGACGACGTCGTCGTCCACCGGGTGGGTGCCGGAGATCGAGCCGACCACGGCGGCGCGCGGCGCCTCGGCCGCGGCGAGCGCGGGGCGCAGGCCCTCCAGCAGCCCGACGACGCCGAAGAAGTTCACCTTGACCGGCATGACCGTGAAGTCGGACACTCCCGCGCAGGCCACGACGGCGTCGAGCCGCCCGCCGGCCCTCCCCAGCGTCTCCGCGACCGCGCGCGCCCGGCCCTCGGGGACGCTGAGGTCGGCGCAGACGTCGGCGTCGCGCAGGTC
The DNA here is from genome assembly GCF_043197915.1 of Actinomadura geliboluensis. NCBI lineage: Bacteria > Bacillati > Actinomycetota > Actinomycetes > Streptosporangiales > Thermomonosporaceae > Actinomadura > Actinomadura geliboluensis. The sequence goes on from NZ_JBICUA010000004.1 coordinate 34,247, forward strand.
GATGCCGATGACGGTCTCGCCGGCGTCCCGGAGCATCCCGGCGAGGGATCCGCCGATGCCGGACGCCGAACCGCTGACGGCGATGGTGCGTGCCATATCTCTCTCCTAGGTGTGGGCGCCGCCGTCGACGCGGAAGTCGGCACCGGTGTAGTAGCCGGCGTCGGACGACGCGGCGAACGCGATCGCGGCCGCGATCTGCTCGGGCCGCGCGGCGCCGTAGTAGGACCGGATCTTGGAGAAGTAGTCGAGGTCGAGGCCGGGCGGGAACATGTCGGGCGACCGCACCAGCGGCGTGTCGACCGCGCCCGGGGAGATCGGCACGACGCGGATGCGGCGCGCGGCCAGCTCGGCGGCGAGGCTGAGGGAGAACGCCAGGACGGCGCCCTTGGACGCCGAGTACGCCGTCATGTACGGGTTGCCCTGCGTCGCCGACAGCGAGGCGGTGTTGACGATCACGCCGGTGCGGTCGGGCAGGTGCTTGAGCGCCTCGCGGCAGAACAGCGCGGTGCCGACGAGGTTGACGGAGAACAGCCGGTTCAGGTCGTCGACGGTCAGCGTCTCGATGGGGGTGGTCTTGTGGACCCCCGCCACGTTGACCAGGACGTCGATGCCGCCGAGGGTCTCCGCCGCGTCCGCCACGGCCGCGATCACGGCGGGCTCGTCGGTCACGTCGGCGGTGCGGGTCGCGATGGTTCCGGGCCCGGTGACCGCGGCGGCGGTCTCGGCCAGGCCCTTCTCGGCGAGGTCCACGGCGTAGACCGCGGCCCCCTCGGAGGTGAGGCGGATCGCCGTGGCCCGTCCGATGCCGGACGCCACCCCGGTGAGCAGCACTTTCACGCCGTCATAGCGATTCATGGCGGCACGCTAGCCGCGGTCCCGGCCGGCCCGCCGGGACCGTCCCGATCACCGGGAGGCCGCCCCGCCGCCGGCGGAGTCGCCCGGGGAGTCGTCCCCGGAGCCGCTCGCGGACGCGTTGGAGCGGGGGGCGAGCAGCAGCCGGCAGGCGAGCCGGATGTCGCTCTCCACGTCCGCCATGGAGGCGCGGCCGTTCAGGCTCGACTGGAGCACCCCGTACCAGCACTGCATCAGCAGCCGGACGAGCGTGACGTCCTGCGCGGTCGGGACGTCGATGCCCACGGCGCGCAGCAGGATCTCGCGGAACGTGCTGTCGATGTGGACGGTGTCGGCGACGGTCGCGACGTGCGCGGTGTTCGACGCGTGCAGCATCGACGCCGACAGGACGGGCTGCGCCATCAGGTTCCGGCTGGCCTGCACCAGCAGGTCGGCGACCGCGTCCTCGGGCGCGACGCCGGGCGCGGGCTCGGACACCTGCTCGCGGAGCCGGTCGACCTGCGCCGCCATCACCGCGGTGAACAGGTGCACCTTCGACGGGAAGTACCGGTACAGGGTGCCGATCGCCACCCCGGCCGCCTTCGCCACCTCGTGCATCTGGACGCGTTCGAGGGACTTCTCCGTACCGATGCGCGACGCGGCGCGGAGGATGCGCTGCCGCCGGTCGTGCTGCTCGGGTGAGCTGGGCTCGGCGGACATCCTCGCCGCTGCGATCCTCGCCACGGTCCTCCCCCCGGTCCATCGGTGTGCTGACAAGGAAGAATATCCAGGCTCGGCGCCTTTCCCGCGATCGCCGATACCGGTCAGTGGGACGCGCCGGCCCCCCGTGTCGCACGCCACGTTTACGTTGTGCCCGCGCCGAGATCGCGAGGCTGGAGGGGACGTCACCGTGGGGAAATGGGACGACGAGTACGACGTGGTGGTGGCCGGTTCGGGGGCCGGCGCGATGGCCGGGGCGCTCGCCGCGGCCTCCGGAGGGCTGCGGACGGCCGTCCTGGAGAAGACGGCGGTGCTCGGCGGGACGTCCGCGTACTCGGGGTCGGCGATCTGGCTGCCCGGCACGCAGGTGCAGGAGCGGGCCGGGCTCGGTGACTCGACGGAGGCGGCGCGCACGTACCTGCGGGCGCTGCTCGGTGACGCCGAGGAGGAGCGCCGGGAGGCGTTCCTCGCGACGGCGCCCGAGCTGGTGGAGTTCCTGGAGAAGGACCCGGAGATCGAGTTCCGGTTCCAGGCGTTCCCCGACTACTTCGCCGCGCCGGGCCGCATGGACATGGGCCGGTCGTTCGTGCCGCTGGAACTGCCGGTCGAGCGGCTCGGCGAGCGGGCCGGGCTGGTGCGGCCGCCGGTCGACCGCGACCGGGCCGGGCGGGGCCACTCGGCGAAGCCGCTGGCGCAGGGCCGCGCGCTGATCGGGCGGCTGCTGCTGGCGATCACCGCGACCGGGAACGGGTCCGTCCTGACCGAGACCCCGCTGACCGGCCTGATCGTCGAGGACGGCCGGGTCGCGGGCGTCGAGGCGGGCGGCCGCCGGATCCGCGCCGCGCGGGGCGTGCTGCTGGCGGCGGGCGGGTTCGAGGCGTCCGCCGAGCTGCGGGCGGCGCGCGGCGTGCCGGGCGGCGCCGGCTGGACGATGGCCCCGGACGGCGCGAACACCGGCGACGCGATCGAGGCGGCCGTGCGGATCGGCGCGGCCACCGGCCTGCTCGACCAGGCGTGGTTCTGCCCCGGCCTGCTCACCGCCGACGGGCGGCCCGCGTTCACGCTCGGGTTCCGGGGCGGGCTGATCGTGGACGGCGCGGGCCGCCGCTTCGCCAACGAGTCGCTCCCCTACGACCAGATGGGCCGGACGATGGCCGCCGCCGAAGGACCGTTCCATCTGATCTTCGACGCACGGTCGGACGGGCTGCCCGCGATCTCCGTCCCGCCGCTGGCGGCCGACGAGCAGGTGGCGTCCGGCCGCTGGGTCCAGGCCGGGTCGATCGGCGACCTCGCCGCGAAGATCGGCCTGCCCGCCGACGCGCTGGCCGCGACCGTCGAGCGCTTCAACGGCTTCGCCGCCAACGGCGCCGACGACGACTTCCACCGCGGCGAGGACCCCTACGACCTGTACTTCTCCGGCGGGAGGCCGTGCGTCGTCGCCGTCGACCAGGCCCCGTACTTCGCGGCGGAGGTCGTGCTGAGCGACCTCGGGACGAAGGGCGGGCTGCGCACCGACGCCGACGCCCGCGTCCTGGACGGCGAGGGCCGCCCCATCCCCGGCCTCTACGCCGCCGGCAACACCAGTGCCTCGTTCACCGGCCCCGTCTACCCGGGGCCGGGCGTTCCGATCGGGTCGGCCATGGCGTTCGCCTACCGCGCCGTCCAGCACCTCAGGAGGGACCACACGTGAAGATCATGGGAAGGGTCGCGGTCGCGGCCGTCACCTGCGCGGCGGCGGCCGGGATCGCCGCCGTCCCCGCGCAGGCCGCGCCCGCCCAGCGCGGCAAGCTGCTGAGCAGCCGCCCGCTGGCGAACGCCGCGGCGCTGCCGAGCGCGTCCGCGAACCGCTTCGTCACCTACGTCTCCGAGGGCGTGGGCGGGAAGCCGATCACGGTGTCGGGCACGGTCGCCGTGCCGGAGGGCACCCCGCCGCCCGGCGGCTGGCCGGTGCTGAGCTGGGCGCACGGCACCACCGGCACCGCCGACCGGTGCGCGCCGTCCGCCGACACCGCGGACGGCCCGGCCCACGACTACCTGTCGGTCACCGAGCAGTACCTGGACAAGTGGGTCGCGAACGGGTTCGCGGTCGTCCAGACCGACTACGAGGGCCTCGGCACGCCCGGCGGGCACCCGTACATGAACGGCGACAGCGAGGCCAACACCGTCACCGACATCGTCCGGGCCGCCCGCAAGGCCGACCACCGCATCGGACGCGACTGGTACGTGGCAGGGCACAGCCAGGGCGGCCAGGCGACGCTCTACACGGCGGCGGCCGCGCAGAAGCCCCGCGACGTGCGGCTGAAGGGCGCTGTGGCGATCGCGCCGGGCTCCCTGATGAGCCAGACCGCGCAGTACGTCAAGGCGCAGTACCCCGGCGCCGAGATCGCGCTGCCGTTCCTGTTCGTCCTGCTGAACGGGGCGAACGCGGCCGACCCGACGTTCGTCCCCGAGGACCTGCTGACCGGCGACGCCGCCGCCGTCGCCAAGGCCGGCCGCACGGACGCGTGCCTGCTCCAGCTCAAGCAGCTCAGCAAGAACCTGGCGCTGGACAACGTGTTCCGCCCGGACGCCGACCTCACGCGGTTCGAGCGGTACTACGACTCGCAGGAGGCGCTCGGCCTCACCATCAAGGTCCCGACGCTGGTCGTCCAGGGCACCGCCGACCGCGAGGTCTCCCCCGCCGCGACGCAGAACATCGTCGGCGACCTCTGCAATCGCTACGGGAGCATCGCCTACCGGCCGTTCGAGGGAGCCGACCACCGGGGCGCCATCCCGGCGTCCTTCGACGCGGCCCTGCGGTTCGCCACGTCCGTCCAGAACGGCGAGACCCCGCCCACGACTTGCTGACCGGCGCGGGCACCCCGACGGAAGCAGCATGTGAGGGCGCGCATGATGCGCGCCCTCACGGCGGTTTGACCGAATCCCGATCCTCCTCGGGTAGCGCAGGCGACCGGCACTGGTAACACAATGTGGTCAAATGCATTCACTGTGTATGCGGTGGTCTGCCGTCGCGCACACGATCGAGGAGGACCGAGCATGACCACATCGGGGCTCACCCGGACCTGCGCCGGCGTCGCCTGCGCGGCGGCGGTACTGATCGGGACGGCGCTCCCGCCGGAAGTGGCGTCCGCCGCGGAGAACCACCCCAAGACCCGGCAGAACACGCTCACCGCGATGCACGGTGAGGCCATGGCGCACGCGAGCTACCACTTCTACGCCGGACAGGCCGGTCACGAGCATCTGGCCGAGCCGCGCCGCCTGTTCACCGACGCCGCGCGTACCGAACTCCACGACCACTTCACCAAGGAGGCGCGCCTCATCCACTTCGTCCACGGTGACGCGGCGAACCTGCGCGAGAGCATCAAGGGCGAGCGGGAGGAGGCGACGCGCATGTACCCGCGCTTCGCCCGCGAGGCGCGGGAGGACAAGGACTACAACGCCGCCCGCCTGTTCAGCGAGATCGCCCGCGACGAGGCCCGGCACGCCCGCGACTTCACGAAGGCGCTGTACGCCATCACGCACCACCGCGGGCACGTCCCCGCCGGGCAGAAGGCCGACCCCGTCCGGGTCGTCGCGGGCAAGCCGAAGGTGCGGTCGAAGCGGACGCTGCGCAACCTGGAGACCGCGATGCGCGGCGAGGCGTTCGCGAACGCCAAGTACACGCTGTACGCCGAGCACGCCAAGGCCCGCCACCCGAAGGTGGCCGAGCTGTTCCGGCGCGCGGCCGCGGTGGAGCTGACCGAGCACTTCGCCGGCGAGGCCGTACTCGCCGGATTCGTCCACGACACCGCGGACAACCTGCGCCGGAGCATCGCCGGGGAGACCTACGAGGCCACGAAGATGTATCCGGGCTTCGCCCGCACCGCACGGGCCGAGGGGAACCTGAAGGCCGCGGCGCTCTTCACGGAGATCGCCGGGGACGAGGCCGCGCACGCGCGGGCGTTCAAGAAGGCGCTCAAGCACCTCCATCACCACCGCCCCGCCGGGCGCACCAACTCCTGACGGGTATCCGGCGCACGCCTCCGGCGGGGGCGTGCGCCGGACTCAGACCAGGTTGTCCTCGACCTTGAGGCCGAAGATGCCGCGGCCCCACATGGACAGGGCGTGCTCGACGTCGTTGGCCACGTGGACGCTGCCCGCGTGGGCGTCGCGCCAGGCGCGCTCGATGACGTTGCCGCGGTGCAGCGAGTTGCCGCCGGCGGTCTTGAACAGGATGTCGATCGCCTCGATGGCGCGCTCGGTGCCGCGGACCTGGTCGCGGCGGGCGCGCAGCCGCAGCTCCATCGGGATCTTCTCGTTGCGGGCCGCGTACTCGTGGATCTCCCGGACGTTCCGGTCGGTCTGCAGGATCGCGGCGTCGATCTCCGACGCGGCGCGCGCGACGGCGACCTGGGCGTGCGGGTCCTCGACGAAGCGGCCGCCGCCGAGGCTGAGCCGGATCCGGTCGCGCATCCTCGCCACGTAGTGGTCGTGGCAGCCGGCCGCCATGCCGATCACGCTGGCCGCGACGGTGCTGGTGAAGATCGTCCCGAACGGCATCCGGTACAGCGGGCCGGTGTTGACCTTGCGGCCCGGGTTGCGCAGCTGCGCCTGCTCGAAGTTGCGCATGGCCCGGTGGGACGGCACGAACGCCCGCTCCACCACGATGTCGTCGCTGGCGGTGCCGCGCAGGCCCATCGAGTCCCAGACCTCGCGGATCTCGTAGTCCCGCTTCGGGACGAGCACCGTCATGAAGTCGACCGGGCGGCCCTCCGCGCCGACGACGAGCGCGCCGAGCAGCGCCCACGAGACGAACTCGACGCCGGACGAGAACGACCAGCGGCCGGTCAGCTCGTAGCCGCCGTCGACCGGGGTGAGCCGGCCGATCGGCGCGTAGGACGAGGAGACGAGGGTGTCGGGCCCGGCCCCCCACACCTCGCGCTGCGCCTCGTCGTCGAACAGGCCGAGGTGCCAGGAGTGGACGCCGAGGATCGCGGCGACCCAGCCGGTCGACCCGCACGCGCCGGAGATCTCCCGGACCACCTCGTAGAAGGCCACCGGGTCGCCCTCGGCGCCGCCGTACCGGGCGGGCTGCAGCATCCGGAACACCCCGGCGGTGGTCAGCTCGCGGATCGTCTCGGCGGGGATGCCCCCCTTCTCGTCCACGGACCGGGCCCGCTCGGCGATGCCCGGCAGCAGCTCGCGCACGGCGTCCAGGACCTCGTTGCTCATCCCTGCTCCCGTCTTCCTGATACGGCCTCTGCAGGAGACCATGCTGCCGTGCCGCCGCGAGGGCGGGCGTCCCGGCCACCGGGACTCACCGGCCGGGACGGTGACCTGCGACCTAACGTTCGATTTACCCAGCCATCGCCGAAGGGATGATCCACGTGACCGCAACCGAGTCGGACGCCGTCCGCGCCATCGAGGCGGAGGCGATCTCCCGCCGTTTCGCCCGGGGATGGCACTGCCTCGGGCTGGCCGAGTCCTTCAAGGACGGCAAGCCCCACACGGTCCACGCGTTCGGCCAGAAGCTCGTCGTGTTCACCGGTGAGGACGGGAAGACCAACGTCCTGGACGGCTACTGCCGGCACATGGGCGGCGACCTGTCCCAGGGCACCGTCAAGGGCAACGAGATCGCCTGCCCCTTCCACGACTGGCGCTGGGGCGGCGACGGGCGCTGCAAGAAGATCCCGTACTCGCGCCGCGTCCCGCTGCGCGCCCGCACCGCCGCGTGGCCGACGATGGAGCAGGACAAGCTGCTGTTCGTCTGGAACGACCCGGAGGGCAACCAGCCCCCGGCGGACGTGACGATCCCGGTGATCGAGGGCGCGACCCGCGACGACTGGACCGACTGGCGCTGGACGGAGCAGGTGGTCCACACCAACGCCCGGGAGGTCATCGACAACGTGGTCGACATGGCCCACTTCTTCTACATCCACCAGTCGTTCCCGACGTACTTCAAGAACATCTTCGAGGGCCAGACCGCCACGCAGATCATGAAGGGCGTGACCCGGGAGGACTCCCGCCGCAGGCGCGAGGGCTCCGGCGGCGGCGGGCCGCGGATGCTCGGCAACACCTCCGTGGCGTCCTACCACGGCCCCTCCTTCATGATCGACGAGCTGACGTACCACTACGAGGGGTACGACCTGAACTCGGTCCTGATCAACTGCCACTACCCGATCGACGAGAACTCGTTCTCGCTGCACTCGGGGATCATCGTCCAGCACAGCGACGCCCTCCCGCCGGAGGCGGCCGAGGCGACCGCGCAGAAGCTGTCGGAGTTCATCCTGATCGGCTTCCAGCAGGACGTCGAGATCTGGAAGAACAAGACCCGCATCGACAACCCGCTGCTGTGCGAGGAGGACGGGCCCGTCTACCAGCTGCGCCGCTGGTACGAGCAGTTCTACGTGGACGTCGCCGACGTCAAGCCGGAGATGACCGACCGGTTCGAGTTCGAGATCGACACGACCCGTCCGGTGGAGTCGTGGAAGAAGGAGGTCGAGGAGAACCTCGCGCGCCTGGACGCCGAGGGGGCCTCGGCGTGACGGCACGCCAGGACGAACGCCTCCTGGACGGCCCGCTGGTGCCCGTCTCCTGCCGCCGCTGCGCCGCCGAGGTGCTGGTGCGCAAGTCGAGCTGGGAGCAGACGAGCATCCAGTGGAACGCCGCCGCGCGGGCCGCGTGCGTGAACCTCGCCGAGGACCCGCACGAGACCTGCCCGGCGCTGCGCTCGGCGATCCAGGAGGCGGCGCTGACCGGCGCCGTCCAGGTGGTCGAGTGACCGGACGGCTGGCCGGGCGCGTCGCGGTCGTGACGGGCGCGGGCGACGGCATCGGACGCGGCGTGGCGCGCCGCTTCGCCGCCGAGGGCGCCCGCGTCCTGGTGGCGGAGCTGAACGCCGGGAGCGGCGCGGCGGTGGCGCGCGAGCTGGCCGCGGAGTTCGGCGCCGAGGCGCGGTTCGTCCGGACGGACGTGACCGACAAGGCGCAGGTCCACGGCATGGTCGCGGCGGCCGTCGAGGCGTGGGGCTCGGTCGACGTCCTGGTCAACAACGCCTGGGGCGCCGGGACGGTGAGCCGCGTCGAGACCAAGACCGACGAGCAGCTCGCCCGCGGCTTCGCGATGGGCTACTACGGCCCGCTGTGGGCGATGCAGGCCGCGTTCCCCCACATGAAGGCGCGCGGGTGGGGACGCGTCATCAACATGTGCTCGCTGAACGGGGTCAACGCCCACATGGGGACCCTGGAGTACAACTCGGCCAAGGAGGCCCTCCGGACGCTGACGCGCACCGCCGCCCGCGAGTGGGCGCCGACGGGCGTCGTCGTGAACGCGATCTGCCCGGGCGCCAAGAGCGCGGCGTTCCGGCGGATGGCGTCCGAGCACCCGGAGATCGAGGCCGCGGCCGACCGCGCCAACCCGATGGGCCGCCTCGGCGACCCGGAGACCGACATCGCACCGGTGGCGGTGTTCCTCGCGTCCGAGGACGCCCGCTACCTGACCGGCAACACCCTGTTCGCGGACGGCGGCGCGCACGTCAACGGCGTCGCCTGGACCCCGGACCTGGACGGAGAGCAATGATCGACACCTATGGCCCGTGGGCCGTCATCGCCGGCGGCTCGGAGGGGGTCGGCGCCGCGTTCGCACACCGCCTCGCCGACGCGGGCCTGAACCTCGTGCTGATCGCCCGCAAGCCGGGCCCGCTGGCGGAGACCGCCGAGGCGGTCCGGGCGAAGGGGGTGGAGGTCCGCACGCTGGAGCTGGACCTGATCTCCCCCGACCCGCTGAAGAAGGTCCGCGAGGTCACCGACGGCCTGGACGTCGGCCTGCTGGTCTTCAACGCGGGCGCGAACAGCTACGGCCACGAGTTCGTCACCGGCGACCTGGAGCGCTTCCAGGGCGTCATCGACCTGAACATCACCGCGCAGCTCGCCTTCACCCACCACTTCGGCGCGCTGATGAAGGAGCGGGGCCGCGGCGGCCTGCTGCTCGTCGGCTCCCTCGCCGGGTACATGGGGCAGGCGCAGATCAGCATCTACTCCGCCGTCAAGGCGTTCGGCCGGGTCTTCGCCGAGGGCCTGTGGCTGGAGATGCGCGAGCACGGGGTGGACGTCTTGGAGCTCGTCCTCGGCGTGACCCGCACCCCGGCGATGGAACGCGCCGGCCTCAACATGGACATGCCGGGCCTGAACGTCGCCGAGCCCGACGACATCGCCCGCGAGGGCCTGGAGCACCTGAAGGACGGCCCGATCTGGGTCGCGGGCGGCAACTACGAGGCGGCGCGGAAGCGGGCGGGCTTCCCCCGCGACCGCAAGGTCCTCGGCGCCCACGAGGCGATGAAGCGAATGCTGCCCGACCCGTCCTAGCCCCGCCGATCAGGTCCGCAGGCCGGCCATGATCGCTCGGAGGACGCCGGCCGCCTCGTCCCGTGCCCGGGCCGGGTCGGCGGCGGCCCCGGCGGTCATGGCCGCCTCGCACAGCGCGCTGAACAGCAGGCGCGTGAGCATGTCGATCGAGTCGACGGCGAGTTCGCCGGCCGCCGCGAGGCTCTCAAGGAGCGCGCGGACGGCGGGCAGCCCCAGTTCCGCGTCGAGTTCCCGGCACCGTTCGACGCCCAGCGCGGCCGGCGCCTGCTGCAGCAGGGAGCGGTGCGCGGCATCGGCGACCGTCCCGTCCATGTAGGCGTCCAGGGCCGCCATGAGCTGCTCCCACGGGGTCTCGTGCCGGGCCGCCGCCGCGGCCACCGCCTCCACCAGCCGGTTCTGGCCCTCGGTGAACACCGCCTCGAACAGGTGGGCCTTGTCGGTGAAGTGGTAGTACACCGACCCCTTGCTGACGCGCGCCGCGTCGGCGACGTCGTCGATCGTGGCGGCCGCGAAGCCCCGCTCGGTGAACAGCTCCCGCGCGGCCTGGAGCACCGCGCCCCGGGTGAGTTCCCTGTATTCGGCACGGCGGCTCTTGACGGGCATGCCGACCAGATTACAGTCTTCGACCATGAGTCAGTTTTCGACTGCCGGTCATGAAGAGGGCGGCCCGATGACGCCGGACGACTTCCCCGCCGTTTTCGCCGAAGGCTGGGCGCTGCCCAAGCCGGACGCCTTCCTCGACCGTTTCCGGCCGCTCATCCACGGCGAGGCGGTCTTCACCCAGCCGATGTTCCCCGACGCGCACGGGCGCTCCGAGGTGGAGGGCATGTTCCGGCGGCTGTTCGCCCTGTTCCCCGACATGGCGCTGACCGTCCGGAGCAGCGCGGTGCAGGGCGGCACCGTGTTCATCGAGTCCGACTGCACCGCGAACCTCGGGCGGAAGCCCGTCCACTTCCGGGTCTGCGACCGGTTCGCCATCTCCGGCGGGACGATCCGGTCCCGCGCCTCCTACTCCGACCCGCTCCCCGTGCTGCTCACCGGCCTCCGCCGCCCGTCCGGCTGGCCGCGGCTGCTCCGCTCCCGCACGACTTGACCTCAAGATTGGTCGAGGTCTTAGCGTCGTCCTTGATCGCTATTGATCACTGATGAAGGGGGACGTCATGAAGGCCATGGGTTTCGATGAGCCGGGCGGGCCGGACGTGTTGAAGACGCTGGAGCTGCCGGTGCCGGAGCCGGGACCGGGCGAGGTGCGGGTGCGGGTGCGGGCCGCCGGGGTGCAGCCGTACGACCTGGCCGTCCGGGAGGGCTGGTCGCCGCCCGGAACGCCGGAGGGTTTCCCGCGCGTGCCCGGCAACGAGTTCGCGGGCGTGGTCGACGCGGTGGGCCCGGACGTCACCGGGACGCGGCCCGGCGACGAGGTGCTCGGCTACTGCCTCTTCCACGCCTACGCCGAGTACGTCGTCGTCCCGGCGCAGGCGCTCGCGGCCAAGCCCGCGAGCATGCCCTGGGAGGTGGCGGGCGGCTTCCCCGCCGCCGTCATGACTCCGCACATCGCGCTGGAGGAGATGGGCGTCGGGCCGGGCACCACGCTGCTCGTCCACGCGGCGGCGGGCGCGGTCGGGACGGTGGCCGTACAGCTCGCCCGCATCGCCGGGGCGGCGGTCATCGGCACCGCGAGCGAGGCCAACCACGACTACCTGCGCTCGATCGGCGCGGCCCCGGTCGCCTACGGGGACGGCCTGGAGGAGCGCGTCCGCGCCCTCGCCCCGGACGGCGTCGACGCCGCGCTCGACGGCGCCGGCGGCCACGCCCTGGATGTGTCCCTCGACCTCGTCAAGGACCGCGACCGCGTCTTCACGCTGGTCGACCACCACCGCGCCGAGGAACTGGGCGTCCGGACGACGCCGCACAAGCGCTCGGCGTCCCGCGTCGCGGAGGCCGCCCGCTTCTACGACGAGGGCCGCCTGCGCATCCACGTGCGGGCCGTGTTCCCCCTCGACCGCGCGGCCGACGCCCACCGCGAGGTCGCCACCGGCCACGGCCGCGGCAAGGTCGTCCTCCTGACCTGACCGCCGGGACGGGCGGGGCGGTCAGACGATGCGGGTGCAGAGGGTTCGGCCGCGGATCTCCCAGTCGACCCTTCTGCCGCCCGGCGGGCAGGAGGACGCGGTGGTGTACGCGGTGATGCGGAGGACGTAGTCGTAGTCCTCCGGAGGGGCTTTCCCGCACGGCCATGAGGTCATCAGGTCGGAGTTGCTGATGGCGACCGTGTTCTCCTCCGCGCCCTTGTCTGCGAGGAAGCATTCGCCCGTGTGGAACTGGCGCTGCACGCAGAGGGCGATCTCGTCGTCCTCCTCGCCATGGGTCCACCACAGTTCGCCGTCCAGTTCGCCGCGCTCGCCCCTGGAGCACTCGCCGTGGTCGCGGACCACCTTGTACACCTTCATGTAGGCGTCCGGGCGGCCGCAGCCGACCGCGCGCGGCCTGGTCCTGCTCCATTTGCCGGACGGGCGCTCGTAGGCGTCCAGGCAGTCGCCCGGCGAGATCTTCTCGAACGCCTTGCGGACGGGGTCGGGGGCGGCGGAGGCGCTGTCGGACGCACTCGCCGTCTCCGACGGCTGAGGGGTGGGCGTCGCAGAAGGGGTGAGGGACGTCGCGGCGGTCGTGGCCCCGGCGGCGGGGGCGGTCGGCGCCTCGCCGCCGCTCCCGAGGGCCCAGACGGCGAAGGCGACCAGCAGGACGCCCGCCAGCGCCGCCGCGGCCGCGAGCAGCGGGGGTTTCGGGCGGCCGAGCGGCGGGATCCGCGGCGCGCTCCCCGGCGGCGGCGCCACCACCTCGGTCTCCGCCACGCGCGTGGCGATCATCGTGGTGACGGGTTCCGGCAGCGCGGGGTCCTCGTCCTGGGCGAGCGCGGAGCAGCGGTCGAGGAACTCCGCCGGGGCGGGCCGGTCGGCGGGGTCCTTCGCCAGGCCGGCCGTGATCAGCGGGAGCAGCGGCTCCGGCACGCCGGTCAGGTCGGGCTCCTCGTTGACGACGCGGTAGCCGAGGGCCTCGATCGGCCCGTCGCCGAACGGGCGCCGCCCGGTGGCGGCGAACGCCAGCACGGCGGCCAGGCAGAACACGTCGCTGGCCGGGCCGACCTCGCGCCCCCGGAGCTGCTCGGGCGACATGAACCCGGGCGTGCCGACGGTGCTGGTGGTGGTCTGCGAGGCGGCGTCGAGCGCGCGGGCGATGCCGAAGTCGATGATGCGGGGCCCGTCCTGCGCGAGCAGCACGTTGCCGGGCTTGAGGTCCCGGTGGACGACGTTGCGCTCGTGGATCGCCATGAGGCCCTCGGCGAGGCCGGCGCCGAGTTCCGCGACCGCCGAAGCGGAGAACGCGCCGTGCTCGGTGACGGCCTCGTGCAGCGACGGGCCCGCGATGTACTCGGTGGCGAGCCAGGGCGGATCGGCGTCGGCGCGGGCGTCCACCACCTGCACGGTGTGGATGCCGCCGACGCGCCGCACCGCGGCGACCTCCGCCTCGAACCGGCGGCGGAACTGCGCGTCCTCGGCGAGGTGGGGGTGGATCACCTTGACCGCGACCGGCCGCCCGCCCTTCGAGCGGCCCAGGTAGACGCGGCCCATGCCGCCCGCCCCGAGCCGTGCCAGCAGCCGGTACTCGCCGATCTTCTTCGGGTCGCCCGCCTGGAGCGGTTTCAGTTTCTCGCTCGACACCCGCACGCCCTCCCGCACCCGCCGATGATCAGGATCCTGTCAGATGACGATCTCGGGCAGTGCGGCTCAGGTCAGTTCGTAGGTGCCGTCGCGGTACTCGTAGACGGGGTCGGGGGTGTTCCAGGCCGCGTCGCGGAGGGTGCGTTTGATCACTTTGTTGGTGGGGGTGCGGGGCAGGGCGTCCACCAGGCGGAGGTAGCGGGGCGTCCACTTCGTGCCCAGGTCCGGTTGGGCCGCCAGGAAGGCGGTGAAGGACGCGGGGTCGAAGGTGCGGCCCTCGGCGAGCGTCACGGCGGCCATCACCTGGTCGCCCACGTGCGCGTCCGGGACGGCGTAGACGGCGACGTCGGTGAAGGGCTCGTAGCGGGCCAGGAGGCGTTCGACGGGGGCGGCGGCGAAGTTCTCGCCGTCCACGCGCAGCCATTCGTCGTCGCGGCCGGCGAAGTACCAGTAGCCGTCCTCGTCGCGGTAGGCGAGGTCGCCCGACCACGTCCAGCCGTTGCGGACGCGCTTCGCCGTCGCCTCCGGGTTGTTGTAGTAGCCCTCGAACTTGCCGGCGCCGTCGGTGTCGACGATCTCGCCGATGGCCTCGGCGGCGTTGAGCAGCGTGCCGTTCTCGTCGAACTTGGCGCGCGGGCACTCCTGGAGCGTGTCCGGGTCGATGACGAGGGTGCCGGCCTCGGCGACGCCCAGCGAGCCCCGGGGCGTGCCCGGGACGCGGTTCAGCCGGATCTCGCCCTCGCTGGAGCCGTAGGAGTCGATGACCCTGCAGCCGAAGCGGCGCGCGAACTCGGCGATGTCGCGCTCGTTCGCCTCGTTGCCGAACGCGATGCGCAGCGGGTTGTCGGCGTCGTCCGGCCGCTCCGGGGTGGCCAGGATGTAGTTGAGGGGCTTGCCGACGTAGTTGAAGAACGTGACGCCGTGGCGGCGGACGTCCGGCAGGAAGCCCGAGGCGGAGAACTTGCGGCGCAGCACGATGCGGCCGCCCGTCGCGACGGCGGGCGCGATCCCGGCCATCAGGGCGTTCGAGTGGAACATCGGCATGACGACGTAGAAGACGTCGTCGCGGGTGAGCGCGCGGCGGTCGCGCTGCTGGACGGCGATCCGGCCGAGCCTGCCCTGCGAGCAGATGACGGCCTTGGGCGCCGAGGTCGTGCCGGAGGTGAAGACCAGGGAGAAGATCGTCTCCGGGGAGACGGTGACGGGCGGCGCGGGCTCGGCGGCGGCCAGGCTGTCGCGGTAGCCGGGGGTGTCGACGGTCAGCGTCCGGATGTCGGCGAGGCCGTCGAGCAGCGGCGCGCGGGACGTCTCGGTGACCAGCAGCCCGCAGTCGGTGTGGGCGATGTCGCGGGCCAGTTCGGCGCCCCGGCGGGTCGGGTTCAGCTCGACGACCGGGATCCCCGCGAGCGCCAGGCCGAGCAGCCAGAACAGGTGCTCGGGGCCGTTCTCCAGGAACAGCCCGGCGTGGCCGCGCAGCCCGCGGACGAGCCCGGCGCGGCGCCGGGACTCGGCGACCACCTCGCGCCACGTCCAGGACGCGTCCTCGAAGGCCAGGGCCGTGCGGTCGTCGCCGGCGCGGGCCGCGACCAGCTCCGCGAACGCGGTCTCGCGGCCCGGGCGGTCGTCGCCCAGGACGGCGGTCTTCTCCTGTTCCACGCCGACCACGGTGGCCACCGCGGGCACCGACTGTGATCCAGATCCCACTCAGCGGGACCGGGGGTGCACTCGATGCGGACTGCCCTGTTTATGTCGTTCCGGCCCGACATAAAGGCAGCAGGAGGACTGTGAAGACTTCCGGGAAGAGCCGCCGCGCCGCCGGGCTCCTCGCCGTCGCGGTGATGGCGTCGGCGTGCGCGTGGCAGAGCGGCGGCGAGGGCCGGGACGCCGGCGCCGGGAAGCCCGCCGAGTACAGGGTCGGCATGATCGGCGACGCCGGGGGCGAGAAGCCCGCCGAGGGCGGCACGATGACGTTCGCGGCCTACGCCGAGGCCGGGCTGCTCGACCCCGCCGAGACGATCGTCGCGGGATCGACGGGCGGCGTGGAGATGGCCGCCATCTACGACGTGCTCATGCGCTGGGACGGCAAGACCGGCGAACTCCACCCGCAGCTCGCCAAGGACCTCAAGGCGAACGGCGACGCCACCGAGTTCACGCTCGGCCTCCGCGACGGCGTCACGTTCAGCGATGGGACGCCGCTGGACGCGCAGGCCGTGAAGTGGAGCATCGAGCGCTACGTCAAGAAGGGCGCCGACGAAGCGGCGCTCTGGAAGAACAACGTCACGGCCGTCGAGACGCCCGACGACCTGACCGTGGTGTTCAAGCTCGCCCACAAGTGGCCGACGTTCCCGTTCATGCTCACCACCGGGCCCGGGATGATCGTCGCGAAGTCGTCCGACGCGAAGGGGAAGTTCACCCCGGTCGGCGCGGGCGCGTTCACGTTCGAGAGCTACAAGCCGAAGGAAGAGACCGTCCTGAAGGCGCGGGCCGACTACTGGGACGGCAAGCCGCACCTGGACCGCATCCGGATGGTCTACGTCGACGACCCGAACGCCGCGCTGGACACGCTGAACACCGAGCGGATCCAGTCGGCGTTCCTGCGGGATCCGGTCGTCGTCCAGAAGGCGCTGAAGGACGGCAAGCACGGCTACCTGAGCATGGTCGCGCTCGGCAACGTCGCCGTCATCAACGCGACCCCCGGGCATCCGGGCGCCGACCCGCGCGTCCGTAAGGCCATGCACTACGCCATGCAGCCCGAGGTCATCTACCGGCGCGCCTATCCGGGGACGGGCCTCGCGAGCAACGCGCTCTTCCCCGAGTTCTCGGTCTGGCACACCGGCGTCAAGCCGCTCCCCTACGACCCGGACAAGGCCCGCGAGCTGCTCAAGCAGGCGAAGGCCGACGGCTACGACGGCAAGGTCACCTGGCTGGACGCGCAGGACCCCGCGTCCCGCACGACGGCCCTCGCCGCCAAGGCGATGCTGGAGAACGTCGGCTTCGACGTCGAACTCGACCTGGTCCGCTCGATCGCCGACCAGATCACGAAGGTGTCGGTCCGCAAGAGCTACGACGTGTCCGGCTGGGGCATCAGCTGGCGCGAGGCGGGCCCGTTCGGCCGCATGTACGCGACGCTGCACGGCAAGGGCAACCTCACGGTCGGCATGCCGACGACGCCGAAGATGTCCGCGCTGATCGAGGAACTGCGCGGCGCCGGGTCGCTGGAGGACCAGCGCGCGGTCATGGGCCGCGTCCAGGAGCAATGGAACGAGGACGTCCCCGCGCTGGTGTTCGGCCCGCAACCCGAACTCGTCGCCTGGACGGACGACGTCCACGGCGTCGTCGGCACCGTCAACAGCATGGTCCTGCTGGACGACGCATGGCTCGCGAAGGGCTAGGGGGACGAGATGGCGCGTGATCTTGTGCGGCGGCTCGTCGAGCTGGTGCTGGTCCTGCTGATCGTGAGCATGGGCACGTTCGCGCTGGTGGACCTGATGCCGGGCGCCCCGCGGTGGTGGTGCTCGGCGAGGGCCACACGGCGGCGGAGTACGCGGCGCAGCGGGAGGCGATGGGGCTGACCGACCCGCTGCCCGTCCGGTACGGGACGTGGCTCGGGGACGCGCTGACCGGCGACCTCGGCACCTCGTTCGTCCCGCCGAACGGCGAGGTCGCCGACCGGGTCGCGGCGGCGCTGCCGGTGAGCGCCGAGTTGGCGGTCCTCGCGATGCTGATGGCGCTGCTGCTGGCGGTACCGCTGGCGATGTGGTCGGCGTACCGGGCCGGCGGCCTCGTCGACCGGATCGTCAGCGCCGGGACGTTCGGGATCCTGTCGGTGCCGAGCTTCCTCGCCGGCATGCTGCTGATCGCGCTGTTCGCCGAGCGGCTCGGCTGGTTCCCCCGGCTGGAGTGGGCGCGGCTCGGCGACGGGATCGGCGACAACCTCTACCACGCGTTCCTCCCGGCGCTGACGATCGCCCTGATGGAGACGGCGACGTTCACCCGCGTGCTGCGCGGCGACCTCATCACGACGCTTCAGGAGGACTTCATCCTGTCGGCGAAGGCGAAGGGGATGACGCCGGTCCACGTGCTGGTCAGGGACGCGCTGCGCCCCTCGTCCTTCTCGCTGATCACGCTGATGGGGATCAGCCTGGGCCGGCTCATCGGCAGCACGGTGATCGTGGAGTACCTGTTCGCGCTGCCCGGTATGGGCACGCTGATCATCGGCGCGGCGGACGCCGGCGACGTGCCGATGGTGCAGGGCGCGGTGCTCGTGATCGCGCTGATCTACGTGCTGGTGAACGCGCTGATCGATCTGTCCTACGGCCGGCTCGACCCACGAATCAGGCGGGCACATGTCTGACATCTCCGTAGCGCCGGCCGCGTCGCGGCCGGCGGGCCGCTGGTGGGGCGGGGCCCTGGCCGTCGCCGGGCTCGCCGTGTTCGGGCTGTCGGTGACGGTCCTCGCGGGCGACGGCTGGACGCAGGCCGCCGCGGTCGTCGCGGGCCTCGCCGCCGCCTACGCCGGGCTGAACGCGGCCGGGCGGGACCTGTTCGGCGCCTCCTTCGACCTCATGTTCTGGCTGTGCGCGGTGTGGCTCGTCCTGCTGGTCGGGGCGGCGGTCCTGGCGCCGGCGCTGCCGCTCGGCGAGCACCAGGACATCGTCAAAACGCTCGGGACGCCCGGCATGGCCGTCCCCGACCTGTCCACCTCGCACCCGCTCGGCACCAACAACTTCGGCCTCGACCAGCTGTCCCGCGTCGTCTACGGGGCGCGGTCGTCGCTCGTGGTGTCGCTCGGCGCGGTCGCGATCGGCATCGTCGTCGGCGGGACGGTCGGGATCGTCGCCGGCTACTTCGGGCGCGCCACCGACGCGGGCGTCGGGGTGCTGACGAACGCGCTGCTCGCCGTGCCGCCCCTGATCCTGCTCATCGCGCTCGGCACCGTGCTGGAGCCGAACCTGCGCAACATCTCCGTCGCGCTGTCGCTGCTGGCGATCCCCAGCATGATCCGGATGGCGCGGGCGAGCACGCTGGCGTTCGCGCAGCGCGAGTTCGTCACGGCGGCGGAGGCGATCGGTGCGTCCCGGTGGCGGATCATGACGCGGGAGCTGCTGCCGAACGTGCTGCTGCCGCTCGCGTCCTACGGCATGGTGATGGTGTCGGTGCTGATCGTCGCCGAGGCGTCGCTGAGCTTCCTCGGCCTCGGCGTCCAGCCGCCCGCGCCGTCCTGGGGCAACATGATCGCCGAGGGCGAGGAGAATGACGCCTTCACCCGGTACCCGCACATCGTGCTGGTGCCCGGCATCACGCTCTTCCTGACCGTCTTCGCGTTCAACCTCATCGGCGAGAAGGCCCGCAAGCGCTGGGACCCCCGCCAGGCGAAGCTCTAGGAGCGGTTATGAACGACAGCCCCCTTCTCACGGTCGAGGACCTGCGCACCGAGATCCGCACCGCCCGGGGCCCGCTCAAGGCCGTGGACGGCGTGTCCTTCACCGTCCGCCCCGGCGAGATGTTCGGCATCGTCGGCGAGTCGGGCTCCGGCAAGTCGGTGCTCGGCCGGACCGTCATGGGCCTCTACACCTCCGGGCCGACGATGACGGTGTCGGGCAAGGTCGTCCTCAACGGCAAGGACGTGCACGCGCTCTCGGCCGCCGGGCGCCGGCGGCTGTGGCGGTCGGAGGTCGGGATGGTCTTCCAGGACCCGTCGACCGCGCTCAACCCCGTCAAGAAGGTCGGCCGGCACCTCACCGAGGGCATGCGGGGCCTGTCCCGCGCCGCCGCCCGCGACCGGGCCGAGGAGCTGCTGCGGCTGGTCGGCATCCCCGAGCCGCGCCGCCGCCTCGGCCAGTACCCGCACGAGCTGTCCGGCGGCATGCGGCAGCGCGTCGTGATCGCGGTCGCGCTGGCCGGCGAGCCGTCGCTGCTGATCGCGGACGAGCCGACGACCGCGCTGGACGTCACCGTGCAGAAGCAGATCCTCGACCTGCTCGGCCGGCTCCAGGCGGAGCTCGGCACGGCGATCATGCTGATCAGCCACAACCTCGCGGTCGTCGCCGGGCGCGCCGACCGGGTCGCGGTGATGTACGCGGGACGGCTCGCGGAGCTGGCCCCGGCCGAGGCGCTGTTCGGCGGCCCCCGCCACCCCTACACCGAGGCGCTGCTGGCGTCCGTGCCGCGCCTCGCCGACCCGCCGCACTCCCCGCTCCAGGCGATCGACGGCGCCCCGCCGAACATGGCGGCGCCGCCGCCCGGCTGCCGGTTCGCGCCCCGCTGCCGGTACGCGACGGCGGCCTGCGGCACGGCCCCCGACCTCGTCGCGGACGGCGGGCACGCCGTCGCCTGCCACCACCCCGTCAGCATCGGAGGCGCCTGATGGCCGGCACCGGAACCACCCACCTGCGCGGCGGCGAGCGTGTCCTGTCCGTCGAGGACCTCGTCGTCGAGTTCCCGGCGGGACGCGGCCGGACCGTGCACGCCGTCTCCGGCATCAGCTTCGACCTGCTGGACGGCGAGACGCTCGGCATCCTCGGCGAGTCGGGCTGCGGCAAGTCCAGCGCCGGGCGAGCGGTGATGCAGCTGCCGCCGCCCACCGGCGGCTCGGTGAAGCTGAACGGCGCGGAGCTGACCGGCCTCGGACGGTCCGCGCTGCGCGAGCGGCGCCGCCGGATGCAGATGATCCTGCAGAACCCCGTCGCCGCGCTGAACCCGCGCCGCAAGGTCGCCGACCTCGTCGCCGAGGGGCCCGTGGTGTGGGGCGGCAAGCCGGACCGGGCCGCGATCGAGGCGGCGCTGGAGGCGGTCGGCCTCGACCCGGCGACCGTCTGGGACCGCCGTCCGCACGAGCTGTCCGGCGGGCAGTGCCAGCGCGTCTGCATCGCCCGCGCGCTGCTGCTCGACCCGCGCGTGCTGATCTGCGACGAGCCGGTGTCGAGCCTGGACGTGTCGGTGCAGGCGCAGATCCTCAACCTGCTGGAGGCGACGCGGGAGCGGCTCGGCCTCAGCATGATCTTCATCGCGCACGACCTCGCCGTGGTGAAGAACGTCAGCGACCGGATCATGGTGATGTACCTGGGGAAGGTGTGCGAGGTCGTCCCGTCCGGCGCCCTGGCCGGGTCGGCACTCCACCCCTACACGCGCCTCCTCCTCGCCTCGGTCCCGGACGCGCCACAGGACGCGGCGGAGCAGGAGCAGTCGGAACTACCGTCCCCGATCGCGCCGCCGAGCGGCTGCCGCTTCCGCACCCGCTGCCCCCTCGCCACCGACCGCTGCGCCGAGGAAGAACCGAAACTACGCCAAACCGCCGACGGCCACCACGTGGCCTGCCACCTGGTCTGAGCCGGCTCAGGCGCGGTGGGGGCGGTTCGTCCAGCCCTGGTCGTCGGCGCGGACGAACCAGCCCGACGCGGCGAGCGTGCCGCCGTCCACCGGGATCGTGTGGCCGGTGACGAACCGGGCGTCGTCGGACGCCAGGAACGCGACGACGGCGGCGTAGTCGTCGGGTTCGCCGAAGCGGGCCAGCGGGACCCAGGTGTGCTCCAGGCCCTCGTCGTAGCCGCGCCGCATCCACTCGACCGGGGTCTGCTCGGTGTTGGCGAGGTCGGGCGCGATGGCGTTGACGCGCACGCCGTGCCGGCCGACCGCGACCGCGAGGCTGCGGGTGAACGCCGACACGCCCGCGTTGAACGCCGAGTACACCGGGTGCTGCGGGATGCCGCGGAACGCCTCGACCGTGGAGTTGTTGACGATGCTGCCGGAGCGCCTCTCGATCATGCCGGGGAGCAGCGCGTGGGTGAGCTTGAAGACGTGCAGCAGGTTCAGTTCGTAGAGGCGCTGCCACTGGTCGGGCGTGCTGTCCTGGAAGGACGGCGCGGCCGGGCGGAAGTCGCCGACGTTGTTCACCAGGACGTCCACGCGGCCCTTTGCCGCCGCCACAACCTTCGCGACGGTCTCGTCCTCGACGATGTCGCCGATGACGGTGACGCAGCGGCCGCCCGCCTCCTCGATGGCGGCCTGGGCGCGGGCGGCGGCGTCCGCGTCGATGTCGTTCAGGACCACCAGGTCGCCGCCGGCGGCCAGGCGGCGCGAGATCGCGCCGCCGATGCCGAGCGCGCCGCCCGTGACGACGCTGACCCGCGGGCTCTCACTCACCGCGCCACCTCCGGACGGGACGGGTCTCGATCGAGTCGATGCGCTGCTCGCGCCGGGCGATCCGCCAGGTCTGGCCGTCCAGCCGGTAGGTGTCGGTGTAGCGGCAGTGCCAGACGAGGTCGGAGACGGTGCCGTCCTCCCGCTTCGTCAGGTGGTGGGCGACGCAGGCGATCTCCCCGGTGGCCGTGCCCGGCTCGGAGCCGACGTCGAACACCTGCCCGGCGAGGGCGTGGAACGTGACGGGTATGCCGTTCAGCACCGACAGCGTCGCGGTGATCTCCTCGCGGCCGCTGAAGGCGCGCACCGGGTCGAGGTCGCGGGGGGCGTCGGGCAGGACGAGCACGGCGTCCTCGGCGAACAGGGCCGCCATCGCGTCGATCTCGCGGCGGTCGGCGTGGAGGGCGTACCGGGCGACCAGATCGCCGAGGGCGATCTGGTCCACGACTCCCAGCGTCATGCCAGGCCCAGGCGCTCGGCGCAGGCCGACAGCTCGTCCTTGGCCTCGTTCAGGTCCGTGGTCGGGTTGCCGCGCAGGACGAGGCGGCTCGCGCCCCGGGCCGCGAGCTTCTCCGACTTCTCCGGGGTGATCCCGGCGAAGGTGTGCCCGAGCGTCAGTTCGAGGGCGTCGGGGTCGCGGCCGCTCTTCTCGGCCTCCTCGCGCATCAGCGCGACGAGCGCGCGCAGCTCGTCACCGGCGACGCCGAGCGGCTGGAGCCCGTCGCCGTACCGGCCGGCGCGGCGCGCGGCGGCCTTGGTGTGCCCGCCGACGTGGATCGGCACGCCGCCCTCCTGGACGGGCTTCGGGTAGCTCATCGCACCCTTGAACTGGAAGAACTCACCGTCGTGGGCGGCGCCCTCGGGGGCGGTGTCGGCCCACAGCTTGCGCAGCACCTGGAGCTGCTCGTCGGCGCGGCGGCCCCGCGAGTCGAAGTCGGCGCCGCACGCCTCGACCTCCTCGCGCATCCAGCCCATGCCGACGACCAGCCGCAGCCGCCCACCGGACAGCGCGTCGACCGTCGCGAGCCGCTTGGCCAGCACCACCGGGTGGTGGTTCGGGAGGACGAGCACGCCGGTGGCGAGCCCGATCCGCGAGGTCTGCCCGGCGAGGAACGCGAGCAGGTCCAGCGGGTCGGGGATGTCCAGGTCGTCGGCCAGCTCCATCTTCCCGGACGTGTCGTACGGGTAGACGCTGGAGTAGCCGCTCGCCACCACCGCGTGCTCGACCGCGCCGACCGACTCGAAGCCGCAGACCTCGGCGTGCCGGACGTACGCGCCGATCCAGGCCGGATCGGCGGTCACGCCCGCTGCGACGGGGAGCAGGACGGCGTACTTCATGCAATACCTCTCAGTTCGAAGATGCGGCGGCGGCGCGTCCGGCGCGGCGGCCGAAGAACGTGCCGTCGCCGAGGGACGTCCCGCTGATGTAGCCCTCGCCGTGGATGCCGGCGGCCGTGCGCCCCGCGGCGTACAGGCCGGGGATCGGCTCGCCGGAGTGGTTGCGGACCTCGCCGTCCACGGTGGTGTCCAGGCCGCCGAGGGTGAACCCGGCGGCGCCCGTCCCGGCGCCGTGCTTGCCCGCGCCGAAGAACCCGTCGGCCGGGTCGATCGCCGCGAACGGCCCCTTCAGCGGGCGCAGCCACTTGGGGTCCTTGTGGAAGTAGGGGTCCTCGCCCCGCTCCGCGAACCGGTTGTAGGTCTCGACGGTCGCCTCCAGCGAGCCGGGCGGCAGGCCGAGGGACTCCTCCAGCTCGGCGAGGGTCTCCGCCGCGTGCTTGGGGCGGACGCCCCACATGTCGGCCTCGGAGATCTCGTCGTGCCCGGTCTCGTCGATGATCGCCCAGTAGGGTCCGGGCTGGTGCTGGACGGCCCGGTGGCTGAACAGGCCCGGGTAGACGTCCTCGTTGATGAAGCGGCGGCCGAGGCCGTCCACGAGCATGCCCCGGCAGATGACGGCGGGGTTGGCGGTGAGCGCGATCTCCACGGCGGCCATCCGGCGGGTCGCGGCGCCGAGCGCGGTCGCCATCCGGATGCCGGACCCGTCGCTGCTGCCGTCGCTGACCTTGTCGTGCCCGAGCAGCACCGGGGCGTGGTCGGCGAGCATCTCCTCGTTGTCGACGAACCCGCCGGAGGTCAGGATGACGCCCTTGCGCGCCCGGTACACGACCGTGTCGGCGAACTTGCGCGCGACGACGCCCGTGACGCGGCCGGAGCCGTCCACGACGAGGTTCGTGGCATAGGTGTCCTGGTGGGTGACGGCGCCCGCCTCCGCGACGGCCGCGATCAGCTTCTCCATCAGGATCCCGCCGGCGAACATCGGGGTCTCCGGCCGGTGGCCGCGCGGCGCGGGGCGGGCGATCGTGTTGTACGGCCAGGCGTTCTCACCGAGCCACATCAGGCCGTCCTCGGTGTACGGCATCCAGCACGGCGCCTCGAACAGGCTCTCCTTGAACGGGACGCCGCGCGCGCGGAACCACTCGAAGTGCTCCACGCTGCCGTCGCAGTACAGCCGCAGCTTCTCCTCGTCGGCGTGCGGGCCGAGCGCCGCCTTGAGGAAGGCGAACATGTCGTCCGGCGTGTCGTCGAAGCCGCACGCCTGCTGCACCCGCGTGCCGCCGCCGAGGTACAGCTCCCCGCCGGACTGGGCGGACGTCCCGCCGGGGCCGCTCGACCGCTCCAGGACGAGCACGTCGGCGCCCGCCGCCGCGGCCTCGTACGCCGCGGCGGCGCCGGCCGCTCCGAAGCCGACCACGAGCACGTCGCACTCGTGGTCGAACTCCACCTCCGCGGCGCCGACCGGCTCCACCGAGGGCTTGGCCATCGGCGTCAGCCCTTCTTCCGCGGGGTGAACGCGGCCAGCGGCTCGGACCCCGACCAGTCGTGGCCCCAGTAGCTGTCCTTCGTGATCTCCTCGGCGGTGTAGTACGTCTCGTCCACGAGCATGCCCTCGCAGCCGTACTCGACGTCCCAGCCGCCGGGGGCCCGGACGTAGAACGACACCATCTTGTCGTTGGTGTGCCGGCCGAGCGTGGAGGAGATGGAGAAGCCCTTCTCCTTGACGGTGTCGAGCGCGATGCCGACCGCGTCGAGGGTGTCGACCTCCACCATCAGGTGGACGAGGCCCGGGTCGCCGTCGTGCGGGGCCGGGCAGATCGCGAGGCTGTGGTGCCGCTGGTTGACGCCCATGAAGCGGATGCGGACGGCGCCGCCGCCGACCTTCATCGCGCCGCGCGGCAGGAACCCGAGGACCTCGTTGTAGAACGTGACGGTCTCGGCGAAGTTCGGCGTCGGCAGGACGACGTGCCCCATGCCCATCGGGCCGGTGACGAACGTCTGCGCGAAGCCGGTGCGGACCGGGCTGTGGTCGAGCACCGGGCCGAAGAACACCTCGACGGGCGTGCCGCCCGGGTCGGTGAACGCGATGACCTCCTCGGCGTCGCGCTCCGCGGCCTCCTCGGCCGACAGCGCCGTCACGGCCGTCCCGGACTTCTCGACGGCCTCGCGGACGGCGGCCAGCGCGAACTGGTCGCGGACCTCCCAGCCCACGGCCAGCACCCGGTCGCTGTCGCCGGGCAGCACCTGCAGGCGCGACCGGCGCTCGTCCATGCGCAGGTACAGGCCCTCGGGATTCGGGCCGCTTCCCTCGGCGAATCCGAGCCCGTCGAGGGCGAACTCGCGCCAGCGGTCGATGTGGCGGGTCTGGACCTTGAGATAACCCAGCCCTCGGATCTGCGTCACTGTCCTCGATCCCTTCGGTGTCGCGGCCCGCGCGGACGGCGGTCAACGCTCAACCTGCCAAACGCGGTGGTGGCGCGCCCGCGGCTTCCCGCTGAGTGAGAGTCGCGCGGCGGCCGCGGCCGGGCGGCCGGTGTCATCATCCTGTGATGACAGCAACGAGGCCGGTCGCGCTGGTGACCGGGGCGAGCCGGGGAATCGGCCGGCGGACGGCGCTCGCGCTGGCCGCCGCCGGGCACGACGTCGCGTTCACCGCGCGGACCGTCGCGGAGGGCGAGGGCCGGATCCCGCCGCGGCAGGGCACGGCGGCGGCGATCCCCGTCCCCGGCAGCCTGGAGCGGACGCGGGCGGAGATCGAGGCGCTCGGCGCGCGGGCCCTGCCCGTGCGCATGGACCTGCTCGACCGCGGCAGCGTCCGGGCCGCGGCGCGGACCGTGCTGGACGCGTGGGGACGGATCGACGTCCTGGTCAACAACGCGGTGGCGCACATCCCGGGCACCCACGAGCGGTTCCTCGACCTGGACGTGGACGTGGCGGAGCAGGTCGCCGCAGGCAACTACCTGAACCAGATCGTCCTGCTCCAGGCCGTCCTCCCGGCGATGGTGGAGCAGGGCGGCGGGACGATCGTGAACCTGTGCTCGGGGTCGGCCACCAGCGACCCGCCGGCGCCGCCCGGCGAGGGCGGCTGGGGCGTGGCGTACTCGGCGTCCAAGGCGGCCTTCGGACGGCTCGCGGGCGCGGTCAACGCCGAGTACCGGGGGCGCGGGATCCGCGCGTTCAACCTCGACCCCGGCTTCGTGGTCACGGACGCGGGCGCCGCGCGCGGCGGGATCGACGCGCTCAAGGGCAAGGGCTTCGAGGCGACGCCGGAGGAGGCCCCGGGCGCGGCCATCGTCTGGCTGGTCGCGCACCCGGAGGCCGAGAAGTTCCTGGGGCGGGTCATTTGGACGCCCAAGCTCGTCGCCGAACTCGGGCTCCTGGACTGACCCGATTGGAAGGCGTGCCGTGGTCGTGAAGGCGCTCCGACCACGGCACGCCGTCTAGGGGGCGGGGGATCTGGAGGACGGTCAGATCATCGAGCGCATCGGGCCCTGGGGCGGCTCGATGTCCAGGTCCGTCAGGGCGCTCACGTGGTAGACGGAGCCCGGCACGTGGATCGCGTGGGCGAGGCCGACGTGCGCGTCCCGCCAGAAGCGCTGGATCGGGTTGTCGTTGCGCATCGCGTTGCCGCCGGAGCGGACGACGATCTCGTTCATCGCCTGGCAGGCCCGCCACGCGGCCCGCACCTGGGTGCGGCGGCCGGCGGCGCGCTCGGCGAACGTCGGGACGTGCCCGGCGGCGACCATGTCGTACATCCGCGAGCAGTTGTCGAGCAGCGCGGTCCGGGACGCCTTGATCTCCTCGGCCGCCTCGCTGATCGCGTACAGCACGTACGGGTCGTCCTTGATCTTGGTGCCGGTGATCTGGACGCGGTTGCGCTGGTAGGCGAGGTGGTGGTGCAGCGCGCCCTCGGCGATGCCGATCACCGCGGAGGTGATGCCGAGCGGGAACACGCAGGAGAACGGCATCAGGTAGGACGGGTTGGTCAGCCCGGCCTCGCGCGGCGCGGACCCGTCGACGACCTTGGAGTACTCCAGCGTCCGGTAGGCCGGGACGAAGGCGTCCTTGACGATGATGTCCTTGCTGCCGGTGCCCTTCAGCCCGGCGACGTCCCACGAGTCCTCGACGATCTCGTAGTCGGAGCGGGGCAGGATCATGTGCAGCGACCGCGGCGGCTGCGCCATCTTGCCCTCGTCGTCGCCGAGCATCGCGCCGAGGAAGATCCAGTCGCAGTGGTCGGTGCCGGAGGAGAACTGCCAGCGGCCGTTGAAGACGTAGCCGCCGTCGACCGGGCGGGCGATGCCCATCGGCGCGTACGGGGACGCGATCCAGGTGTCGGGGTCGGCGCCCCAGATCTCCTCGCGCACCTTCGGGTCGGCGTAGGCCATCTCCCACGGGTGGACGCCGACGATGCCGGCGATCCAGCCGGTGGAGCCGTCCAGGGACGCGATCCCCATCACCGTCTCGGCGAACTCGCGGGGGTGGACCTCCAGGCCGCCGTACTCCTTCGGCTGGAGCAGCCGGATCGCGCCGGCCTCCCGCAGGATCGACGCGGCCTTGTCGTCCAGCCGGCCGAGGGCCTCGTTGGCCGGCCCCAGCTCGCGGATCTGCTCCGCCCTCTCCATGATCGTGTCAAGCACGCGGTTCGCCATCGCCTGTCTCCCGTGATGTGTTTCAGCCGTCGTAGGTGATCTTCAGCCGGTCGGTGACCGGCCTCGCCTGACAGGCGAGGATGAGGCCGTCGGCGAGATCCTGCTCGTCGAGGACCGTGTTGGCGTCCAGGGTGACCTCGCCCTCCAGCCGGATGCAGGCGCAGGCCGAGCAGTTGCCCTCCCGGCAGGAGAACGGGGCGTCGACGCCGGCGCGCAGCAGCGCGTCGAGGAGGCGCTCCGACTTCGCCCAGGGGACGGTGCGGGTCTCCCCGTCCATCTCGACCTCGACCTCGCCGGCGTCCCCGGTGTCCTCCGGGGGGTCCTCGGGCTCCTCGAAGGGGTCGTTCTCCAGCGAGAAGAAGCGCTCGACGTGGACGCGGACGCCGAGGTCGGTGAACGTGCCGGTGACGAGGTCCATGAAGATCTCGGGCCCGCACACGAACGCCTGCCGCCCGGTGTAGGGCGCGGCCAGCGACCGCAGGACGGCCGGGGTCGGCAGCCCCTGCACCGACTCCAGCAGGTGGACGACCGTGAGCCGGTCGGGGTGCCGCTCGGTCAGCTCCCGCAACTCGGCCGCGAAGATCACCGACTTCTCGTCCCGGTTCGCGTACAGCAGCGCGACCTTGCCGGTCCCGCCGGCCAGGCACGACTTCAGGATCGACATCACCGGGGTGATGCCGCTGCCGCCCGCGACGAGCAGCAGGTCCTCGTCGAGCGACGCCGGGGTGAACGTCCCCGCCGGGCGCAGCACCTCCAGCACGTCGCCGGCGGTGACGTTGTCGCAGATCCAGTTGGACCCGAGACCGCCGGCGACCCGCTTGACCGTGACCTTCAGCCGGTCGTCGGTGAGCGGCGAGCTGCACAGCGAGTAGCAGCGCGCCGCCCAGCCGTCCTCGGCCGGGACCCGGACCGTGAGGAACTGCCCGGGGCGGTAGGCGAACCGGTCCCGGTCGCCCTCGGCGGGTTCGAGGACGAGCGAGTGCGCGTCGGCCGTCTCGCGGACGACCTCCACCACCCGCGCCTTCAGAGCCGTCATGACCGTTCCGGGGCCTTTCCGGCGGCGTGCCGCGCCGCGATGTAGCCGAACACGATGGACGGGCCGATCGTCGCGCCGGGGCCGGCGTACTCGTTGCCCATCACCGACGCCGACGAGTTGCCCGTCACGTACAGGCCCTCGATGACCGAGCCGTCCTCGCGCAGGACGCGGGCGTGCTCGTCCGACACGAGGCCGCCCTTGGTGCCGAGGTCGCCGACCTCCATCCGGAAGCCGTAGTAGGGGCCGCCCTCGATGACGTCCAGGTTCGGGTTCTTCAGGTTGGGGTCGCCGTAGTAGCGGTCGTAGGCGGAGTCGCCGCGGCCGAACTCGGGGTCCTTGCCCGCGCGGGCGTACCCGTTGAACTTCCGGACGGTGTCGGCCAGCGCGTCCGCCGGGACGCCGATCTTCCCGGCGAGCTCCTCCAGCGAGTCCGCCTTGAACGCGATGCCCTTGTCGTAGAACGCCTTCGGGATCGGCGCGCCCGGCAGGACCTGCGCGAACGGGTAGCGGGCGCGGGCCTTGGCGTCCATCACGAACCAGCACGGGACGTGCCCGCCCTCGAGCTGGTCGTGCACGAAGTTGACGTAGGGGGCCGACTCGTTGGTGAACCGGCGGCCGTCCTGGCCGACGATCACCGACCGCGGGATGCACCGCTCCGACAGCAGCGGGATGACGGCGCCGGCCGGGTGCCGGACGGCCGGCATCCACCAGGCGTCGTCCATCAGGTCCAGGGCGCCGCCGACGCTCTCGCCGGCGCGGATGCCGTCGCCGGTGTTCTCGCGGGCGCCCATCGCGAAGTCCTCCTGGCCGCCCTTCGGGAGGTACTTGTCGCGCATCTCCTGGTTGTGGTCGAACCCGCCCGTCGCGAGCAGGACGCCCTTGCGGCCGCGGATGCGGACCGTCGCACCGTCGCGGGTCGCGACGATCCCGGTGACGCGGCCGTCGTCGTCGGTGACCAGCTCGGTCATGGTGGTCTTCAGCCAGAGCGGGATCCCGGCGTCCTTCAGCGCCATCCGGAGCCGGGCGGCGAGGGCCCGGCCGCCGGTCGACATGTGCCGGCGGCGGACCATGTTGGACGAGACGCGCCACGCCGCGACCAGCGACGCGCGCCGGCCGGCCCAGGTGCGCTTGGCCATCGCGAGGTCGTGGTAGTCCTTCGCGGTGATCCACAGGCCGAGCGGGCCCTTCATGCTGTTCGGCCGCTGGTACTTCTCGTCCTCGCCGAGCTTGCGGGTGTCGAACGGCTTGGCCTCGATGGACCGGCCGAGCGGGCGGCCGCCCTCGTACTCGGGGTGGTAGTCGGCGTAGCCCTTCGTCCAGAAGAACTGCATCCACTTGCTCTTGCCGATGAGCTCCATCGCGGCGGGGCCGTTGTCGATGAAGGCGTCCAGGCGCTCCCCGGGGACGCGGCCCTGCGTGAGCTCGTCCAGGTAGGCGCGGATCGACTCGCGGCTGTCGTCGTGGCCGCGCGCCTTCAGCGTCGGGTTGTTCGGGATCCAGATGCCGCCGCCGGAGACGGCGGTGGAGCCGCCGAACCGCTTGCCCTTCTCGACGATCAGCGCGGACATGCCGACGTCGTGCGCGGTGAGCGCGGCGGTCATCCCGCCGCCGCCGCTGCCGACGATGACGAGGTCGTACTCGTGGTCCCACTCCACGCCGTCGCTCATCCCTGCTCCTTGGTGGTCAGGAAGGCGAGGACGGCGCTCTCCCACGCGGCCTTCTGCTCGATCATCACCCAGTGCCCGCAGTTCGGGAAGATGTTCACCTGGACGTCGGGGATCGTCCGCATGGGGATGAGCGCCATGTCGACCGGGCTGACCCGGTCGTCCCGGCCCCACGTGATGAGGGTCTTGGCCTTGAGCTTGTGGAGCATCGCCCAGTAGGGCGGCTCGTCGGAGGCGGCCATCGCCTTGGCGCGGGCGGCCATCGCCTTCGACCCGTACATGCGGCGCGCGGCGGCGAGGGTCTCGGGGTCGGTGGCCTGCCGCCAGCGCTCCTCGATCATCTCCTCGGTGACGATCCGCGGGTTGTAGACCATCGAGTGCAGCCAGCGGACGAGGCGCTCGCGGCTCGGCTCGTCGGTGAACTCCATCAGCAGCTTGATGCCCTCGCCCGGCGACGGGCTGAAGACGTTCCGGCCGATGCCGCCGATCGTGACGAGGCGGCCGACGCGGTCGGGGTGCTCCAGCGCCACCTGGGCGCCGATGATGCCGCCCATGGAGTTGCCGATCACGTCGACCTGGGATAGGCCGAGGCCGTCCAGGAAGCGGATCACCGAACCGCCGGCGGCCATCATCGGGTGCTCGTCGGTCGGGTCGCTGACCCCGAAGCCGGGGAACTCCAGGACCAGGCACCGGAAGTGCTCGGCGAACCGGGCGAGGTTGCCGCGGAAGTTGCGCCAGCCGGTCACGCCGGGACCGGACCCGTGCAGCATCAGCAGCGGCGGGCCGTCGCCGGCCTCGTGGTAGCGCAGGACGCCCTGGTCGGTGGCGAGCTCGCGCAACGTCGACTCGTAGGTCAGCTCCGCAGGCATGATCTCCCAGTCCTTCGACGGTGGCTTGACGTGAACGTAATTCTGGTCGGGGCAAGGTCACCCCGCGGATCCCGATCAGCGGGACGCGGGTCTCAGCGGGGCCGTCCGAGGGTGCCTCCGCGCGCGCTTCCACTCATCGGGATCGGTGCGCGCCGGCCGTCCGGGGCATGCCTACGGTCGGCCTCGACCGGCGCCGGGAACGGCACCGCTCCGACCCTGCTTATCGGACATTGCTGCTTATAGGGCATTGTTCACGGACATGTTGTTGTTGAACCTGGACGTCGACGACGAGGGACGCTGACGGGGACCGTCCCGCCCACCGAGCCCCGAGGGGAACAGATGCCTGCCGAGCCAGCGCTGACCGCAGAGAACGGCCGCACGCCCTCCGACGCCGCCGCGCCGGACCCGGCGGAGTTCCGGAAGGCCATGGCGGAGTTCGCGACCGGGGTCACCGTGATCACGGCCTGCGAGGGCGGCGAACCGGTCGGGTTCGCCTGCCAGTCGTTCGCGTCGGTGTCCCTGGAACCGCCGCTGATCCTGTTCTGCGCGGACAAGCGCGGCCGGTCCTGGCCGCGGATCCGCGCGGCGGAGCACTTCTGCGTCAACGTGCTCGGCGAGGAGCAGCGCGACCTGTGCGAGCGCTTCGGCTCCAGCCGGGGCGCCAAGTTCGAGGGGCTGGACTGGGGCGTGTCCGCGTGGGGCGCGCCCACGCTGCCGGACGTCCTGCTGGCCGTCCACGCCGTCGTCCACGACGTGCACGAGGCCGGCGACCACGAGGTGGTGATCGGGCGGGTGCTGCAGGTGGAGCGGCACGACGTCCGGGACGGCGCGTGGCGGCGGCCGATGGTGTTCTTCCGCAGCCGGTTCGGCGTCGGCGAGCCGGACGCGCCGATCGCCCCGGACCCCTGGGGCCTCGGCGACCGGTGGGGCTGGGGCTGAGCCCCGCCCCCGGCACCGCGGCGCCGGGCGCCGTCTCCGGGGCCGCTCACATCCAGTCGCCGCGTCCGTCCACGGCGAGCAGCCGGTTCATCGTCTCCGGCGACCAGGTCGGCGCCTCGCCGGCGCGGCGGATCCCGCGCCGGCCGCGCGGGCGGTCGGCGCCGGGCGCCGAGCCGGGGAAGAGGATCTGGGCGGTCTCGCGGGCGGCGGTGACCACCAGCGGGGCGACGTTCTCCAGCGGCGTCCGGATGTCGCCGACCAGCGAGATGCCGGCGACCGGGCCCTCGGCGCTGCGGATCGCGGCGGCGACGCAGGCGATGCCGGGGAACGACTCGCCGCGCTCGAACGCCAGCCCGCGGCGCTGCCGGATGCGGTGCAGCTCCTGGTGCAGCGTGCCGAGCTCGCCGATCGTCCGGTTGGTGAACCGGGTGATCTCCGGGCCGAGCAGCGCGTCGACCTGCTCGGGCTCCAGCCAGGCCAGCATCGCCTTGCCGAGCGCGGTGCAGTGCGCCGGGGCGCGCCCGCCGACCCGCGACGGCACCGAGGTGGCGAGGCGCCCGCCGAGCTTGTCCAGGTAGAAGACCTCGGCGCCGTCCAGGACGGCCAGGTGCGCGACGAGCCCGGTGGTGACCTGCAGCTCGTGCAGCAGCGGCGCCGCCGCCTCGCGGATCTTGCCGTGCCCGCCGTCCTGCCCGCCGAGGCCGAGGGCGCGCTGGCCGAGGCCGTAGCCGAACGAGTGGTGCGCGAGCCAGCGCTGCCGGACGAGCTGGTCCAGGATGCGGTGCGCGGTCGAGCGCGGCAGCCGGGTGCGGCGCGCGACGTCCTCCAGGGTCAGCCGGGCGGTGGGCCCGTTGAACGCGTCCAGGATCAGCGTCATCCGCTCGATCATCGACGGCGGCGACTCCCGCCGCGCGCCGCTCAGCTCCGGACCCGTGAGGCCCTCCGCCGTCATGGCCTCCGGCGTCGCTGCCCCGCGAATCATCGCCTCGGTCATCGCACCTCCCAGAACATGACTGAAATGAATTCTTGTTACCTGGAATGTAGCAACCGCTTGTTGCCATGGGAAGACCCCCCATAAGACCAGGTCAGCGAAGTCCATGCAGTGGGATCCGCCGCCCGGGGCGCCGCGAACCCCGTGATAGAACGTTTTCCTGCCGAGGAGGGGAGCAACGATGCGTGTCGGTATCGTCACGCCGGTGGTGGCGCAGCCGCCGCCCGGCAACGCCGCATGGGAGCGGGACGCGGGAATCGAGGAGATCGCCCGGATCGCGGAGGCGGCCGACCGCCTCGGCTACCACCACGTCACCTGCAGCGAGCACGTCGCCGTCCCCGCCGAGGCGGCCGAGCAGCGCGGCGGCGTCTACTGGGACCCGCTCGCCACGTTCGGCTACCTCGCCGCCCGGACGTCCCGGATCCGGCTCGCCACGCAGGTCCTCGTGCTCGGCTACCACCACCCGCTCGCCATCGCCAAGCGGTACGGGACGCTCGACCGGGTCAGCGGCGGCCGGCTCGTGCTCGGGCTCGGCGTCGGCAGCCTGGAGGAGGAGTTCGACCTGCTCGGCGCGCCCTTCGCCGGGCGCGGCGCCCGCGCCGATGACGCCCTCGCCGCGCTCCGGGCCGCCCTGGGGCGGCGCGTCCCCGAGTACCACGGCCCGCACTACGACTTCGAGGGCCTGGTCGTGGAGCCGCACGCCGTCCAGGAGCGGCTCCCGCTGTGGATCGGCGGCCGGTCGGGGCGCTCCCTGCGCCGCGCGCTGACCGCCGACGGCTGGGTCCCGTTCGGGCTGCCGCTGAAGACGCTCGCCGAGATGCTCGCCGGCGCCGACGTCCCGTCCGGGTTCGACGTGGTGCTCGCCCCGTCCCGCCCGCTGGACCCGCTGGGCGACCCGGAGGCCGCCGGGACCGCCCTGGCCCGGCTCCGCGAGGCGGGCGCGACCATCGCGGGCGTCAAGTTCGAATCCTCGTCCGCCGAGCACTACTGCGAGCAGCTCGCCGCGCTGCGCGAGCTGTCCGGCGCCTACGGGCTGACCTTCGAGGAGAAGCCGTGACCGTCGAGGACCGCCTTGCGGCACTTGAAGACCGATCGGCCGCCCTGGAGGGTCGCCTGCGCGCGCTGGAGGACGAGCGGGAGATCACCCGGCTGATCCTGTCCTACGGCCCGCTCGTCGACAGCGGCTGCGCCGCCGAGGTCGCCGGCCTGTGGGAGGAGGACGGCGTCTACGACGTGGACGAGATCCTCATGCGGGGCGCGGACGAGATCGAGGCGATGGTCCGGTCCGGCAACCACCAGCGCTGGATCTCCGGCGGCTGCGCCCACGTCGTCGGGCCGCCGCACGTCACCGTGGACGGCGACGAGGCCACCGCCGTCGGCTACACCCTCATGATCGTCAACAGGGACGGCTTCGTGCTGCGCCGCGCGACCGCCAACCACTGGCGCCTGCGCCGCACCGACCGGGGCTGGCGCGCCGTCGACCGCACCAACCGGGTCCTGGACGGGCGCGAGGAGTCCCCCGACCTCCTCGCCTCGCACTTCCCGGGCGCCGTCCGCCACCGCTGACGCGTCAGCGCGGGGGCGCGCCGCCGCCGAACCACTCGCCGGCGGTGCGGCCCCGCTCGGCGGCGTCCGCGGCGCTGCCGGGGTCGGCGGGGTCGGCCGGGGCGCTCGGCCGCGGGCGCTGCCGGTGGGCCGCCAGCCGCTCCTGGAGCTGGGCCTCGACGCGCATCTCGTCCTCGCCGGGCGCCATCGCGATGATGATCAGCAGAACCGTCGCGACCGCGCCGACGCCGCCGACGAGCGGCAGCAGGAAGTCGGTCGGCTCCACGCCGCCCCGGGGCGTGCCGTGCGCGTGCTCGTGCAGCGTGATGCGCATGGCGGCCATCCCGACGTAGTGCATGCCGGTCACCGCGACGCCCATGATCAGCGCGGCGCCGGCGGTCGGCAGCAGGCCGCGCACCTTGAGCGCGAACCACAGCGCCGCGGTGGCCGCGACGAGGGCGATCACCACCGACAGCGCGACGAGGCCGGGCTGGTAGCCGATGTCGCCGCCCATCTTCATCGCCGTCATGCCGGTGTAGTGCATGCTCGCCACGCCGATGCCGGTGAGCACACCGCCCGTGACGACCACCGGCGCGCCCTCTCCTGCGAAGCCGACGATGAACAGCCCGACCGCGACGACCGCGATCGCGGTGGCGCAGCTCAGCAGCGTGAGCGGCACGTCGTAGCGGATCTCGGTGTCCGGGATGCTGAAGCCGAGCATCGCGATGAAGTGCATGACCCAGATCCCCGTGCCGCCGATGGCCAGCGCCGCGAGGCCGAGCCAGGACGCCCGGGACCGGCCGGCGGTGGCCCGCGCCCGCGCCGTGCACAGCAGCCCGAGCAGCGAGCCGACGAAGGACATGAGGTAGGCGGCCACCGGTGTGACCAGGCCGTAGGAGAAGTGGTGGACCTCGGTCATGGGCTCCCCCGGAACGTTCCAACCGCGACCGCCGCATCATGGCACGCTGACCAGCGCAGATCAGCCGAATCCCGACAGAAAACCGAGTGTGGTTCTGGCCGATATCGGACGACCGGCAGGTGTCGTCAAGGACGCCGGAACGTGTCGTGTCAGGGCGTGACGGCCATGACCGCCAGCAGCCGCGCGGCCAGGTCGCGGTCGCCCGAGACGGTCACGGAGACGTCGCCGGGGCCGCAGCGCCCGGCGGCCAGCCGGACGTAGCTCTCCCAGTCCATCGCCAGCTCGGCGGTGTGCGGGCCCCCGGACGTCCAGGCGGCGCGGCCGTCCGCGTCGACCTCGACGGCCACCGCGAAGTCGGGCGGGCCGGAGATCACGAGCCCGACGGACTCGCCCGGCGCCGCCTTCGCGCGGCGGGCGACCAGGAACGGCAGCGCGGCGCTGAGCAGGTCCCAGAAGCAGCGCGCCGCCGGGGCGTCCAGATTGCCGGGGCGGCCGGTCGCGCGGCGGACGTCCTGCTCGTGCGTCCAGCAGTCCATGGCCCGGAACTCCATGAAGCGCGAGTAGGGGCCCTCCTTGCCGTCCGGGCACATGACGACGCGGTCGGGGTCGATGGACGGGAGCTCGGCCAGCCGGCGGTCGAGGGCGGCCGCCAGCTCCGCCGCCACGGCCGGGCCCGGGACCGGGCGCCGCGCGTGCACCTGGGCCTCCATGACCCGCCCGAAGTCGTTGCGGACGTGCGCGAACTCGGGCAGCTCGACCTCGGGCCCGGGATCGCCGAGGATGCTCAGCTCCACCCCCGCCAGGTGGGCGAACTGGTCCTTGACCGTCCAGCCCGGGCATTCGGTGGGACGGTCCCAGTCGTCCTCGCCGAGCGTCGCGGCGAGCGCGAGGGAGGAGCGGATCGTCTGCTCGTAGGCGGCGGTGTTGGCGCGCATCGCGTCGTTCATGTCAGCCCTCCATCGGCCGCCCGGGCCTCGCGGCCAGGCGTCGAACGCGTTGCGACGATGATGGCACAGCGGGCGTTTATCCCCGCCGCGGCGCCGGGTCCGAAAATCGGGTATTGCTTAATGATCATTCCTAGGTGATCATGGGCGAGTGGCCGCGGCCGACCGGTGACCCAGGTTATGGGAAAGGACGCCTGTCGTGATATTCGCATCAGTGGGGCTCGTACTGGTCGGTATCGTCAGCGTGCTCAACCTGGCGATTCTGCTGATCATGCTGCGGCGGTGGCGGGAACTGGCGGAGGCGGCCGGGCCGCCCGCCGCGCGGGCCGCCGGCGGCGTCCGGATGATCGACCGCATCCCGGCCTTCTCCGCGCGCGCCGCGGACGGCACCCCGGTGACGGAGCGGACCCTGCTCGGCCGCGAGACCCTGGTCGGCTTCTTCTCCCTGACCTGCAAGGCCTGCGTCGACTCGGTGCCGCTGTTCGCCGGGCACGCCGAGCGGCTGCGCGCCGGCGGGGGCGTCTCGCTGGCGATCGTCCACGGGGACGGCGCGGCCGGCAGCGACCTGGCCGCGGCGCTGGACGAGGTGATGGACCTCGTGATCACCGAGGACGCGAACGCCGAGCTGTCGCGCCGGTACGGCGCCAAGAATTATCCGACCTATGCCTGGTACGGAGCCGATGGAATGGTGACCTCGGCGGGCGCGGGCATCGCCGCTCTGCGTACCGAACTGGTCACTTCTTAGCGCGCTGGAAAAGCCGCTACCAAATGCCCCACGGGCACCCTCCGCCGCGATCCACCCTTTTTCTCGGCGGTACCCGCCCGTGCGCGGAATCAGTCACCCCCACCACAAGGAGGAACCATGCTCCAGAGCGTGACCCGGCGCGTCACCCGCGCCATCGAGGGGATGCTCCCCACCGCCACCGCCGACGCCGGCTGCCCGCCGGACTCCTGGATGGAGTTCAAGACGATCGGCGGCGTCTGCTTCGGCCGCACCTGCTCGACCAACGGCGCCTGCAAGGTCTACTGCGGCCTCTGGGAGAGCACCAACAAGAACAACTGCTGACGCCGCGCGGGCGGGTGTGACACCCGCCTGACGCCGGGGCGCGGCGGCCCTCGGGCGAGGAACGCCGCGCCCCGGCACCGCTCTCCCCTCGCCCTGCCCCGTCCAGGAGCCCCCGTGCTTTTCGTTTCGCTCGCCTGCCGCCTCGCCCTGGCGGCGGTGATGACGCTGGCGGCGGTGGCCAAGCTCCGCGCGCCGGGCGCCTTCGCCGCCTCCCTGGAGGGGTTCGGCTTCGTCCCGGCGCGGCTGCGCCGCCCGCTCGCCGTGCTCGTCCCGGCCGCCGAACTGCTCATCGCGCTGCTGCTGGCGCTCCCCGCCACCGTCACCGCCGGCTTCCTCGCCGCCGCGCTGTTCTGCTGCGGCCTGACGGCCGTCCCGACCCTCGTCGTGGTCCGCGGGCAGCAGGTCGCGTGCACCTGCTTCGGCGCCTCCGAGACGCCCATGGGCGGTGTGCACATCGCCCGCAACGCGGTCCTGCTCGCGGCGGCCTGCCTGGGCTCGGCCGTGGCGCTGACCCGCGGCGGCGGCGTTCCCGGCGAGCCGCCGGGGATCGCCCTGGCGGTGGTGGCGGCGGCCCTGCTCACCACATTGGCCGTCTTCGTCGACGACATCGCCGCGCTCTTCCGGTCCCCGGTCCCCGCCGGGGGCGGGGGCCGGTGAGTCGCCGGAGCCGGAAAGGACATCCGTGGAATACCTCGTCGCCGGGCTCCTCCTGGCCGCCGCGCTCACCGCGCTGAACCTCCTGCTCACCGTGGCGGCGGTGCGCCGCTGGCGCGCCCACGCGACCGCCCCACCGGACGGCGGCCATCCCGGCCACGACCACGACCACGACCACGACCACGGGCACGGCGGCGGAGAGCCGGAGCTGGGCATCGCGCCCGGCGACCGGATGCCGGCCTTCACCGCGACGGCCGCCGACGGCACAACGGTCACGGCGGCCGACCTGGCGGGCCGTCCGGCGCTGCTCGCCTTCCTGTCCCTGGAGTGCCCCGGCTGCGACGACAGCGTGCCGGGCTTCGCCGAGCACGCCCGGCGCGTCCGGGACGCGGGCGGGCGGGTGCTGGCCACAGTGGTCGGCGTCGACGCGGCCGTCAGCGACCTGGCCGCCCAGCTCGCCGACGTCGCCGACCATGTGGTGCCCGAGTTCCTCGACGCGCCGCTCGGCGCCGCCTTCGGCGTCCGCCTCTACCCCGGCTTCGCCCACTACGGCCCGGACGGCGTCGCCACCGCCGCCGGCGTCGGGTTGGACGGGCTGGACGCGGCCCTGCACCCGTCGGTGCCATGAGCGGCGGCGACGTGACGGAGCCGAGTGACGGGACGGAGCCCGGCGTCTCCGTCCTGCGCGGCATGAAGGCGGCCTACGCGCTGGCATGGCGCGCCTGCCCCGGCATGCTGGCCCTCCAGCTCGCCATGGCGGTGGTCGGCGGTACGGCGCCGGTGGCGACCGCATGGCTGACCAAGGTGGCGATCGACGAGCTCACCGCCGCGCACCCCCGCACCGGGACGCTCGTGTGGCTGGCGTCCGCCATCGGCGCCTTCGGCATCGCGACGGCCGTCACCTCGGCCGTCACCACGTACGCGCAGGGGCGGGCCCGGCGCGCCATCGGCCTGCACTCCCAGGACCGGATGTTCGCCGCGGTCAACCGCATGAACGGGCTGGCCCGCCTGGAGGAGCCGCGCTACCACGACCGGCTGCGGCTGGCCCAGCAGTCCGCCGAGCAGGCCCCCGACCAGCTGGTGCAGATGGGCCTCGCCACGCTGCGGGGCACCCTCGCCGTCACCGGGTTCCTCGGCGCGCTCGTGGCGATCAGCCCGGTCATGGCGGGCGCCGCGCTGGCGGCGGCAGCGCCCGCGCTGTTCGCCCATCTGACGCTGAGCCGGCGGCGGGCCGGGCTGCTCTGGCACATGAGCCCCGGCCTGCGGCGCAAGCTCTTCTACCAGATGCTCCTGACGGACCTGCAGGCCGCCAAGGAGGTCCGCCTGTTCGGGCTGGGAAACCTCCTGCACGGCCGGATGCTCACCGAGTTGCGCGCGGCCAACGACGCCGAGGACCGGCTGGAGCGGAGCGTGGTGCGCGTCCAGATCCTCCTCGCCGCGCTAGGGGCGGTGCTGGCGGCGGTGGGCCTGCTGTGGGCCGTGCACGCCGCGGCCACCAGGACGATCAGCGTCGGCGACGTGTCGGTGTTCATCGCGTCGCTGGCGGGGCTCCAGGCAGGGCTCGGTGCCCTGGTGGAGGGCATCGCCCAGGGGCACCAGGCCGCGCTGCTCTTCCACCACTACCTGATGGTCGTCGGGAGCGACGACGACCTGGCCGGGCCTACCCGGCCACGGGAACTCGCCCCGCTGTCCCACGCCATCGAGTTCCGCGACGTGTGGTTCCGCTACAGCGACGACGCCCCGTGGGTGCTGCGCGGGCTGAACCTGACCATCCCGCACGGCACCACCCTCGGCGTGGTGGGTCTCAACGGCGCGGGCAAGAGCACGCTCGTCAAGCTGCTCTGCCGGTTCTACGACCCGCAGCGCGGCGCCGTGCTGTGGGACGGGGTGGACGTCCGCGACGTCCCCGTGGAGCAGTTGCGGCAGCGGATCGGGGCGGTCTTCCAGGACTACATGGACTACGACCTCACCGCCGCCGAGAACATCGGGCTCGGGGACCTGGACGCGCTCGACGACCAGGCCCGGATCCGGGACGCCGCCGAGCGCGCCGGGGTCCACGCGACCATCGAGCGGCTCCCGGTCGGCTACCGGACGATGCTGAGCCGGCTGTTCCACGCCGGGGACGCGGACGGCGACCCGGAGGACGCCGCGCTGACGAACGGGGTCCGCCTCTCGGGCGGCCAGTGGCAGCGGCTGGCGCTGGCCCGCGGCCTGATGCGCCGGGGGCGCGACCTGATGATCCTGGACGAGCCCAGCTCCGGCCTCGACGCGGTGGCCGAGCGGGAGGTCCACGACCGGCTGCGGGAGCTGCGAGCGGGCGCCACGAGCGTGCTGGTCTCGCACCGGCTCAGCGCCGTCCGGCAGGCCGACCGGATCGTCGTCGTGCAGGACGGACGCATCCTGGAGAGCGGCGACCACGCGTCCCTCACCGCGTCCCCGGACGGGGTCTACGCCCGCCTCTTCCGCAACCAGGCGGAGGGCTACCAGGAGCAGAGCCCGCAGGAGGACGCGGTGACCGCCGGATGAACCGTGCACTGGGCTGGGCGGTCCCCTCGGTGCTGGCCGCCGGGGCGGCGGCGCTGGCGGCCCGGAGCCTGCTCTCGACGGTCACCGTGCGGGGCGGCAGCATGACCCCGACCCTGCACCACGGTGACGTGCTGCTGGTGCTGCGCCACCGGCGCCGGGCCCGGCCCGGCCGGATCGTGGTCGTCCAGCGGCCCGACCGGCGCACCGGATGGCGCGGCCCCGCCGATCCCTCCGGCGGCGGCGGCTGGTACGTCAAGCGGGTCCTCGCGGCGGCCGGGGACCCGGTGCCGTCCTGGGTGGCGGGCGACCTGACCGGCGACGTCCCGCGGGGCATGCTCGCGCTGCGCGGAGACCACCCCCGGTCGGAGGACTCCAAGCAGTGGGGCCTGTGCCCGTCCGACCGGATGTACGGGGTGGTGCTGGTGCGGCTGCGCACCGGCGAGAAGGTCAGCTAGCGGGCGCCGCCTCGGCCTGCGCGTCCGCCTCGGCCTGTGCGTCCGCCTCGGCCGAGGCGTCGGCCGGGGCGCCCCGCCGGCCGCGGCGGCGGAACCAGTGCCGGTGCGTCCGGACGAAGGTGACCACGAACAGCGCCTGGATGGCGCCCTCGATGAGGATCAGCAGGGCCGAGTCCAGGGCCTGGAGCACCGGCCCGCCGGTGAAGCCGTCGGCGACGCCCTCGACCGCGCGCAGGAACGCCGTGACCGCGATCGGCGCGCCGAACAGCGCGAACGAGGTGAGCGTGATGCCGGCGCCGAACACGAGGAAGAACGAGTAGACGCGGGTGGCGAGCCGTTCCCGCCGCGACAGCCCGGCCGTCGGGTCCTCAACGGCGCCCGGACGTCGGCGCACCGCGGCGGCCGACCGGGCGAGCAGGTACCTGGCGTAGGCGAGCCCGTCGTCGAAGAGGTTGCGGGTCCGCAGCAGTTCGCGCAGCACGAAGTAGAGGTCGGTGCGCATGTAGACCTGGAGCTGGAAGGGGATCGCCATCAGGACGGTGATGACCAGCGCCTGCAGCAGCGCGTCCACGGTCCCGGGCAGCCCGGCGTGGGCGACGAGCAGCACCAGCGCCGACATCAGCAGCAGGTCCCAGGCGAGCCCGGCGAGGTAGACCCGGTACCGGGAGCGGCGCGGCACCCCCCACACCCCCGTGACGTCGGTCTGCGCCACGAGGTTGTGCAGCCGGGTGCCGAAGCCGATGCGTCCGGGCGCGCCGAGCGAGCGCGCCGCCATCAGGTGCATCAGCTCGTGCACGCTGATCGACACCGACATCATCACCGTGTTGACCAGGACGGTGAACCCGACGTAGTCGTTCCAGAAGAAGTCCGAGTAGCTCGGCAGCAGCGAGGGGCGCAGGACGAGCGTGACCAGCGCCGCGCCGACCGCCGCCGACCAGAGGAGTTTCGCCGGGAGGCCGAACAGCCAGGCCGTGTTCCGTTCGGTGAGCCGGGCGAAGTGGCTGCGCGGGGCGTCCTCGGCCGGGTCCGGGAGCGGCTCTCCGTCGACGGACCGCACGAACCCGAGGTCGCTGAGGGCCTCGACGAGCTCGCCGAGGTCGACCTCGATGTCGTGCTCGGCGGCGATGCGCTCCTCGGCCGCGGCGACCGTCAGGCCGTCGCGC
Organism: Actinomadura geliboluensis; assembly: GCF_043197915.1. NCBI lineage: Bacteria > Bacillati > Actinomycetota > Actinomycetes > Streptosporangiales > Thermomonosporaceae > Actinomadura > Actinomadura geliboluensis. Next base: position 76,753 of record NZ_JBICUA010000004.1, read on the forward strand.
AGGAGGACGATCCCGTCCCCGTACACGGCGGGAAGCTCCACGAACTCGCCGATCCGCAGCCGGCCGACGACGACCGCGTCCGGGTCGTCGTCGTCCGGGCGGACCACCAGCGGGTGGAACTCGACCGCGGTCACGGCTTCCCGCAGGCGGGGCAGTCACTGTCCTGCGGGATCTCGATGAAGTACGAGTGGTCCCACATCGCGTAGTTCCAGTGGAAGACCTTGCCGCGTGCCTGGGTGGGCAGTCCCCCGAGGTGGTAGAGCACCTCCAGCGCGCAGAGGTGCCCGCTGACGTTGGCGCTGGCCGCGATCACCGCGTTGGGGCGCTCCTCGGTGAGGGAACGGCCGTGGGCCTTGAACTCGCGCTGGTCCTCGTGGCGGCGCAGGCACGCCCAGCATCCCGTCTCGCCCGGCACCAGGCCGCCCACGACGGCCATCGGCCCCGTGTAGAAGCTGACGAACCAGGGGGTGCCGGTCCGCAGCGCCGCCTCGTTCGTCCAGAACATGATGTCGGGGTGCGGCTCGTCGGCGCAGAGGACGAACAGGTCGCAGTCCTCCATCATCGCGGCGATTCCATCCGGGCCGTCCGCCTTGACGGTGTCTCCGGTCACCTTCACGAGGCCGTTCATGGCGCGGAGCCGCTCCACGGCGCGGTCGACCTTGGGCTTGCCGATGTCGCCCTCGGTGTAGAGGAGCTGCCGGGTGAGGTTGGACTCCTCCACCACGTCGAAGTCGGCGACGTGCAGGGCGCCGATCCCGCTGGCCACCAGCCCGGCGGCCACCGCCGAGCCCGTGCCGCCGAGGCCGAGCAGGCCGACCCGCGCGTCCTTGACCTTGGACTGGATCTCGTACGGCGAGCTGCGCGGCGTCGTGTCGATCCACGCGAAGAAGTTGCGGGCGGGCTCGTAGCGTTCGGCCTCGGCCTCGTCCAGGTTGCCGGGCAGCGGCGCACCGGCGTCCTCGACGAAGCCGCCGTCGGTCAGGTCCTGGATCACCTCGCGGGCGCTGTCCTCGTCCACGCCGGGATGGGTCTCGGCGAACGCGGCGCACACCTCGTCGACCGTGCGGGTGCCGTCCAGGAGGGTGATGAGCCGCGCGACGGCGCCGTCCTCGCTGTCCTGGATCTCCGCGGCGACGCCCTGCTGCATCAGGCCGATGAGGATGCGGTCGCCGGGCAGGGCGAGGGGCTGGTGGACGCGTTTGATTCGAGGGAGCCGCATGCGAGCCTTCCGGTCGTGGACAGGGAAAGGCCGGCCAGGCCGAGGCCTGGCCGGCCGGTACGCACTCGGGGAGGATCAGCCGCCTTCGCGGAGACCGGTCGTCTCGACCTTCTCCAGCCGCTTGATCTCCAGCTTGATCTTCTTGGCCTTCGGGGCCGGTTTCGCCTGTTCGACCTTCTGCATGGGACCTCCCGGAGGACCGCGGTGCCGGCGCGCGGTCTCGCGCGCTGTGATGTTGATCATAAGTTCAAGATCAACACTTGGGAAGATCAATTAGGGCAGATCTTTGCGTCGCGGGTCAGGCACTCAGCGTGTTCCCGATGATGGCGGCGTAGGCGGCCTCGCCCCTGGCGTTCGGGTGCAGCGGAGCGGCCGGGTTGAGGGGCACGTAGCCCTCCACCCACCGCTTGGTCGCCGACTGGCACGCGTCGTGGCCGGCGCTGGGCGTGACCAGGTCGATGTACGTCGCGCCGTGCGCGTTCGCCTGGTCGCGGATGACGCCGTTCATGGCGTTGACAGCACCCTGGAGGAAGTTGGCGTCGGTCGGCAGGACGGGCTGGACGGGCCAGCAGCCGTTCGGCTTGATGTAGAGGCCGTAGCCCGTCACGACGATCCGGGCCTTCGGGGAGCGGGCGCGGATGCCGTCCAGGACGGCACTGAGGCGCGGGCCGAGTTCCTGGGTGCGCTGCGCGACCTCGGTCTCGAACTCGCCCTTGCAGGGAGTGGCGGTGGGGTCGAGGTTGACGCAGTCCTCCGCGATGCCGACGAGGCCGACGTCGTTGCCGCCGATGGTGAGGGTGACGAGGGTGGTCGAGGCGGTGAGCGCGTCGAACTGCGGCGGGACGGTGCCGGTGTCGACGCCGGCGACGCTCGTGCTCTGCGGCTCGGTCATGTGCCTGCTCTTGGCGCCGCTGCACGTGACGTCGCGGAGGTTCGCGCCCAGCGCGGCGGCCAGCTCGTGCGCGTAGTTGTGGGTGGACCGCCCGCACCCGATCGGACCGGTGATGTTCGGGATGAGCGGCCCGGAGGCCATCGAGTCGCCCAGGGCGACGTACTCCACCGGCCCCTCCGCGAGCGGAGCCGCGTGGGCGGGGGACGCGACGAGGGCCGTGCCCGCGAGGACGAGCGCGCCGACCATGCCGTGCAACAGACGCTTCATGCCAAACTCCCGGCGTCATGGACGATGTCGCCGTGATCGTCCAGAATCTGGACAGACCGTTCAATTGGCGTGAAAACAGACTCTTGCGGGAGCCGTTGTGACGCGGGACAACACGGTGCTGTGCATGGCGGGACGGCCCATGGCGGCGCATCTGCGGGCCCGCGCCCCGCGGCTGACCCGGCGGGTCGTCGCGCGGCTGCTCACCGAGCTGCCCGTCTACGCGGAACTGCCGCAGGAGGAGGTCGCCGGGGACATCGCCGGGATCGTCCAGCACAGCCTGCGGCAGTTCGCGGACGTGCTGGAGCGGCGCCGCCCGGCCGCACCGGAGGAGTTCGGCGACCAGCGCGACTCGGCGGCGCTGCGCGCCGAGGAGGAGGTGCCGCTGGACGCGATCCTCACCGCGTACCAGATCGGCGCCGCGATGGCGTGGGAGGAGCTGACCGCCGGGGCGCGGCCGTCCGACCTGCCCGCCTTCCAGGAGGCGCTCGGCTACTTCCTGGACTTCCAGCGGCTGCTGCTGTCGGCGGTCAGCTCCGCCTACCTGGAGGTCCGGCAGATCATCGACAGCCAGGAGCACGGCGGGCGGCACGCCCTGATGACCGCGCTGCTCGGCGGGGACACCGCCGGGCACCGCCCGGCGCCCCGCTACGCGGTGCTGACGCTGGCGTTCGCCCCGCACCCGGACGAGGCGGGCACGGGCCAGCGCGCCCGGATCGCGGCCCGGCGCAAGATCCGGCGGATCCGGACGGCGCTGGACGAGGTCGCCGACGAGCCCGCGCTCACCGCCCTGGACAGCGCCGGCGGGACGGCCCTGCTGCCGTTCTCGGCCGGCTGGGACGTCCTGTGCGAGCTGGTGGCGCGGGCCGCCAAGTGCGCCGACACCGATGTCACGGCGGCGGCGGAGATCACCGGCCCCGCCGGGATCCCCGCCGCCGCCGTCCGGACGGCCGAGGTGATGGACCTGGTCCGCCGGGCCGGCCGCCCGCCCGGCCTGTACCGGCTCGCGGACGTCCTGCTCGACTACCAGCTGAGCCGGCCGAGCGGCGCGCTCGCCGGGCTCGCCGCCCTGCTGGCGCCGCTCGACCGCAAGCCGGAGCTGCTCCGCACGCTGGAGCGGTACCTGGCCTGCGACCTGGACCGGCGGGCGACGGGCGCGGCGCTGCACGTCCACCCGAACACGGTGGCCTACCGCGTCCGCCGGATCAGCGCGCTGACCGGGCTCGACCCGGCCCGGCCGAGCGACCTGCAGCTGCTGAACGCGGCGCTGGTCGCCCGCCGGTCCCTGCACTAGCCGGGCTCGGTGCTAGCCGGGCTCGGCCCTAGCGGTGCTTGCGGCCGAGGGTCACCTCCCCGGCCAGCGCGTGTCGAGGACGTCGAACTGGTGCGGCAGCCGAAGCGCGTACCGGATCTTGTCGTTGGCCTTGAACGGCGCCCACAGCGGCTGCTCGAACAGCTCGTGGACGTCGCACCGGGCCGCGTTGGAGCCGGCCGCGTCCAGCAGCGCGTTGACGGCCTGCCGGCCGCCCTGGTTGGCGCCCTCCATCGTGGTGACGTTGATCGGCGTCTTCACCCAGTCCCCCGCGAGGAACAGGTTCGGGATCTTCGTCCCCGAGTTCGGGCGCAGCTTCCACGACCCCGGCTGCTGGATGAACAGCGGAGTGTCGTTGGTGACGCCGCCACTGCCGTTCGGGACGATCGCCGGGTCGAGGAACCAGGAGTGCAGGTCGGCGTCGGTGAGCTGCACCCCGGTGTCGTTGAGGTGCGCCTTGATCTGCTTCCACGTCTCCGCGGCGATCTCGTCGGGCAGGCAGTCGGTCGCCCGCTTCTTGTTGAACGTGCCCGGCGTGAACCAGTCGGAGATGATCGAGGACAGGCAGTCCTGGACGGTGCCGTCCCCGTAGGTGGAGAAGTCCCGCTTCCAGAACTGCTCCTGGCTGATGGACGTGACCGCCCACGTCGAGTCGCCGTAGTTCACGTGGCCGGCGGCCAGCGGCAGCTTCTTCTTGAGGAAGAACTGCAGCCCGGTCATCCAGTCGGTGCGCAGGCCCTTGATCCCCGCGAGCGACGGGTCGGCGCTCAGCACCGCGTCGCTCAGCAGGCCCGACACCCGCTCGCACGGCATCGCGACCACGAACCAGTCGGCGGAGATCGGCGCCTTGCCCTTGACGCCGGCGGAGGCGATCCGCCCGCCGGAGACGCTGAGCGAGGTGACCTCGTACCCCACGTTGAACTTGACGCCGAGATCGCGCAGGTGGGCGATCCACGGGTCGAGCCACATCTCGGACGAGGACCCGTTGAGCACCCGGTCCACCGACCCGCCGGGCTCGTTGCCGAGCCCGAGGATGCTCCACACGGTGGCCTCGCCGACCATCGCGATCGAGTGGGTGCTCGCGTCCTTGGACTTGGTGGCGGCGAGGTTGCGGATCGTCCCGTCGGCGATGAACTTGTTGTACTCGTCCGAGAACCGGTCGGCGCGGATGTAGTCGGCCCACGTGATGTTCTCCCACTGGCCGAGCTTGCGCTCGTCGCAGCTGGTGACGTACACGAGCAGCTTCTGCGCGGCGAACGCGGCCTCGGTCAGCGACAGCTTCGCGATCGTCTGGAGCCCCGAGGTGATCGTGGCGAGGAAGCTGTTGGTGTCGTAGATCCGCGACTCCGGCGGCAGCGGGAAGGGGAACGGGATCGTGAGGTCGGGGCGCCCCTGCCGCGACATCATGTAGGCGTCGGCGCGGACGAGGTTGTCCCAGGCGCCCTTGGCGTTGCCGGGGAACGGCGTGCGCCGCATGTTGTCGGTGAGGTTGAAGTAGAAGCCGGGGAAGAAGCGGAACCCGTGCTCGCCGGGGAGGTCGAGCCGGCCGCCCGTCCCGGTGCCCGGCGGGAAGATGCTGCGCGCCTTGCCGCCGAGGGCGGTGCGCTCGTAGACCTCGACCTCGAAGCCGCGCTCGATCAGCTCGTGCGCCGCGGTGAGGCCGGCGACGCCCGCCCCGAGGACGGCGACCCTTCCCCCGCTCGCGGCCCGCGCGGGGACGGGCCCCATGGCCATCGCGCCCGCGGTGGCGGCGCCCACCACGCCCGCGTCTCGTAGGAACCTTCTGCGTGTCGTCACGGCGACCTCCCGTGCCAGGCCCCCGACCCAATAAGTGTTGGGTTACTTGTAACACGCTATTAGCACACCGCCAATAAGGCGGCCGCAGCGGGTCTGCCCCGCACGGGAAATCACTCAGAAGAGGACAGACCGAAACGGCGGGACTCAGCCCGCGATCACACCGTGCTCGGTGCGGAGGTGGTGGTTGAGCGTGGAGAGCTCAAGGTGCGGCTGGTTGCAGCGCACGCACGACCAGACGCCGGTCGGAATGCTGTAGCCGTGCTTCGCGGCGTCGTCGCGCGCGCAGAGCGTGATGTAGGACTGGACGAGGCGCCGCCACGTCCGCCGGACCGCCGATGACATTCCCGCTCCCCCTCCGGGCCGAACCTTCCAGATCGGCCCAGGATAAGGCAACGGGAATGTCAAGGCGAAACGCCGGTGACCGGCGAACTCACTGGCCGATCTTCACCCCCGGCTCGCCGTACCGGTACTCCAGCGGCCGCACGCCGCGACCGCCCGGGATGTTGCCGCCGGCACGGTACTTGCCGGTGGGCAGGATCGTCCGGCCGAAGGTGTTCTCCATCATCAGCGCGCCCGCGGCGTAGAGCGAGATGACCGCGGTGGCGACGAACAGCCAGCCGCCGACGTCCAGGCTCCAGCCGGACGGCGCCCAGAAACCGGCCGCCGTGAAGCCCGAGCCCACGGCCAGGCACGCCAGCAGCAGCGCCATCACGATGTTCTCGCCGAGCGCCGCCAGCGCGGTCAGCCCGGTGATCACCGCCAGGGCGATGAACCAGAACGCGAAGCCCTGACTCGCCACGCCGAGCACTGGTGCCAGCGCGATCGGTACCGCGCCCGCGCTGACCAGCAGGAACAACAGGCCCCAGGCGAACCAGAACGAGCCCCACAGGCCGTGCACGGCGGTCGCGAGCCCGTCCCGCGCACGGTAGGCCCACATGCCCGCGAGGAACTGGGCGAGGCCGCCGAACAGCAGCACGAACGGCCACAGGATGAGCGGAGTGGCCGCGGTCCCGTACCAGCCCGCCTGCCAGGCGCCCACCATCATGGTCGCGCCCGCCAAGCCGAAAAGCCCGAGGATGGACGGAGCCGCGATGGGCTGCAGCATGACGCGCGTCCGGTCCTCCCAGAGCGCGTGCTCGCCCGGCTCATTGGCGCCCCTGCCCGGTACCGCCGTGGCGGCGCCGGGAGCGGGGGTGGCGGCGCCCTGCGCGGGCGTCGACGGTGCGGCGCGCTCGCCGGACATCGGCGATTGCGCGTGCTCTCTTCGCCTTGCCATGAGATCCCTCCTCTGGAATCGGAGAGCTGTAGAACCCCTCCTAACCGTGGTTTGAGCAGTCAAACTGCCACGAACCGGGATAGAACGGGAAAGACGCCCGCACGGCGCCTCGTTTACCGGACCTCGACGCGGGGATGGTCCCCCGATGACCTCACGGGGGACCGGCGCACGGCGGCCGGGGTCAGCCGCGCGGGCGGCAGTGGATCGCCAGGCCCGGGGTGAGGTGCCACCCGATCAGCCGGAACAGCCGGTCGAGGTACGGCGGCACCGCGTGCAGGACGAGCAGGCGTCCGTGCTCGTGGAGCTCGCGGGCCGCGAGGGTGAGAGCGCGCAGCCCGGCCACGTCCATGAAGGCGATCGCGGCCAGGTCGACGTGCAGGTCCCCGGGCACGCGGGCCTGCGCGGCGTGCAGCGCGGCGCCCACGTCCGGGGCGTTGGAGACGTCGATCTCGCCGGACATCCGGAGCCACGGCGAGGACGAGGCGGCGGCGATGTGCAGGAGCGCCGTGTCGAGTTCGACGACGTCGCAGCGGGGCGCCTCGCCGGACGGGGGAACCGGGCGCTCCCCCGAGCCGGGGCCGCCCTCGCCGCCGCCGATCCGCCAGATGGTCATGTCGTTGCGCACCTCGCCCATGGACGGGGCGCCGCTACCGTGCGCGGCCCCGTGTATGCCAGGCTCTCACCTGTCGGCACGTTATGAACCCAACCGGGCGGATTTCATGGACGAGAAGGCCATTCTGGACCGTATCAACGCGTTCATCGAGGAGGAGCACGGCCTGCGGGAGGCGCACGAGCGCGCCGAGACGACCAGCGCCGAGGCTCAGGAGCGGCTGCGCCGGCTGGAGGTCGCGCTCGACCAGTGCTGGGACCTGCTGCGCCAGCGCCGCGCCCGGATGGCGGCGGGGCAGAACCCGGACGACGCCGAGGTCCGCCCCGCCGGTGAGGTCGAGGGCTACCTGCAGTAGCCCGCGGGGATCCGGGTCGCGGGGATCCGGGTCACGGGACCATCCAGCCGAGCACGCCGGTCGCCTGGAGGCCCGACAGCAGGCACATCCCGGCGAGGAACAGCAGGCTCCACAGCACGACGCGGCGGAAGATGTCGCCCTCGCGCCCGTCCAGCCCCACGGCGGCGGCCGCGATCGCGAGGTTCTGCGGTGACACCATCTTCCCGAGGACGCCGCCGGAGCTGTTGGTCGCGGCCATCAGCACCGGCGACAGGTCCGCCTTGTTCGCTGCGGTGACCTGGAGCGCGCCGAACAGCGAGTTGGACGAGGTGTCCGACCCGGTCACGGCCGTCCCCAGCCAGCCGAGCACCGGGGACAGCAGCGCGAACGCGCCGCCAGCCCCGGCCATCCACGTGCCGAGCGTGACCGTCTGCCCGGACGCGTTCATCACGAACGCCAGCGCGAGCACCGCCATCACCGTGATGATCGCCCACTTGAGCTGGACGAGGGTCGTCCAGTAGGCGCGCAGGGCCTTGCCGAGGCCGACCCCGAGCGCGGCCATGGTGATCAGCCCGGCGACGAGCATCTGCGTGCCGGGCGTGGTCAGGTAGTTGAAGGTGAAGGTCGGCAGGGTGAGCGGCTTCCCGGTCGGGCCGGTGAGGTCGAGGCCGGGCCAGGAGAACGTCCGGGTGGCCCTGTCGAGCTGCTCCTTGACCTGGTCGATCTGGCAGACGACGAAGACCGCGATGATGATCGCGTAGGGGGCGTAGGCGCGGGCGACCTCGGCGCGCGGGTCGGGCTCGCCGCCCTTCTCCACGCGCGCGGCGAACTCGGGGGTGGGCTCGTCGGCGGCGCCGCCGGCGACCGGCGCGGGCCGGGCCGCCGGCCGCGGGCGCAGCCGGACGGCGAGCACGACCGCGGCGGCCGAGACCAGCGACGCGACGACGTCGGCGAGCGGCACCGAGATGAAGTTGGCGGTGACGTACTGCGCGGCGCCGAACGCGGCGCCGCACAGCAGGGCGGTGGGCCAGGTCTCGCGCAGGCCGCGCCGCCCGTCCACGATGGCGACGAGGACGAGCGGGACGAACACCGCGAGGATCGGGGTCTGCCGCCCGACCATCGCGCCGAGCGTGTCGCTGGACTCCCCGGTTACCTTGCCGAGGGTGAGGATCGGCGTCGCCATCGCGCCGAACGCGACGGGGGCGGTGTTGGCGGTGAGGGCGAGGACGGCGGCCTTGATCGGCTGGAAGCCGAGCGCGATGAGCATGACGGACGTGACCGCGACGGGCGTGCCGAAGCCCGCGAGGGCCTCCAGCAGCGCGCCGAAGGAGAACGCGATCAGCACGGCCTGGAGCCGGTGGTCGTCGCTGACCTGCGCGAACGAGCGGCGCAGCACGTCGAAGTGGCCGGTCGTGACGGTGATGTTGTAGACCCAGAGCGCGTTGATGACGATCCACAGGATCGGGTAGAAGCCGAACGCGGCGCCCTCGGTGCCGGCGAGGAGCGCCTGGCCGGCGGGCATGCCGTAGGCCCAGATCGCGACGGCCAGGGAGACGGCCAGCGCGATCAGGGACGCGAGCCACGCGCGCATGCGGACGCCGCCGAGCAGCACGAACAGCACGGCGAGCGGCAGTGCGGCGACCAGTGAGCTCCAGCCGAGCGAATCGGCGATGGGATCGAGGACCTGCTGGTACACGGCGATCACCTCGCGGGTAGGGAGCGCCCCCGAGCACGTGATCGATACCCACCCGCGTGACGCAGATCACCTTGATAGTGAACTTTTCAATCAGTCAAGCCCGGTCAGGACCTCCGTCCCCGGTCAGGGCCGTGGCACGGTTCAGAGGTGGTGGCGCGGTTCAGAGGTGGTGGCGCGGTTCAGAGGTGGGGGAGCAGTTTCGCCGGGGTGATGGGCAGGTCGCGGACGCGGATCCCGGTCGCGTGGTGGACGGCGTTGCCGACGGCCGCCGCGGCGCCCACGATGCCGATCTCGCCGATGCCCTTCGAGCCCATCGGGTTCAGGTGCGGGTCGGACTCCTCCAGCCACGCCGCCTCGATGTCGCGGACGTCCGCGCAGGCCGGGACGTGGTACTGCGCGAGGTCGCGGTTGAGGAAGTCGCCGAACTCCCGGTCCATGACGCTCTCCTCCATCAGCGCCATGCCGATGCCCATCGTCATGCCGCCGATGAACTGGGAGCGGGCGGTCGTCGGGTTGATGATCCGGCCGGCGGCGAAGACGCCGAGCATGCGGCGGACGCGGGTCTCGCCGGTGTCGGCGTCCACCTCGACCTCGGCGAACTGCGCGCCGAACGCGTGCCGCGCGTACTCGTCCCGCCCGCCGACCTCCTCGGTGGTGTCGGCGGACGCCTCCAGCCCTTCGGGCGGCACCGCGCCGTTCAGCTTGCCCTTCAACGCCTCGCACGCGCGGACGACGGCCATGCCCCAGCTCGCCGTCCCCGACGAGCCGCCCGCGACGGACGCCCGCGGGAACGAGCTGTCGCCGATCTCGAGCCGGACGTGGTCGAGGTCGGACTTGAGCGTCTCGGCGGCGATCAGGGTGAGGGCGGTGCGGGCGCCGGTGCCGATGTCGGCGGCGGCGATCCGGACGGTGAACGTCCCGTCGGGCTCGGCGCGCGCCATCGCCCTGTTGGGCTGCAGGTAGGCGGGGTAGGTGGACGCGGCGACGCCCATCCCGACCAGCTTGCGGCCCTCCCGGCGGGAGCCGGGGGCGGGGTCGCGGTGGTCCCAGCCGAACCGGTCGGCGCCCTCCCGCAGGCACGCGACCAGGTTGCGGGAGCTGAACGGCAGCCCGCTGCCCGGCTCGCGGTCGGTGTCGTTGCGGACGCGCAGTTCGACGGGGTCGATGCCGGCGGCGCCGGCCAGCTCGTCCATCGCCGATTCGAGCGCGTACATGCCGGGCGTCTCGCCGGGGGCGCGCATCCAGGACGGTGTGGGCACGTCCAGGCGCACCAGGCGGTGGGACGTGCGGCGATGAGGCGCCTGGTACATGACGCGGGTCGGCGTCGCGGTCTGCTCGGCGAACTCCTTGACGGTGGAGGACTGCTCGAACACCTCGTGCAGGACGGCGTTCAGCCGGCCGTTCTCGTCGGAGCCGAGCCGCATGCGCTGGATGGTCGGCGTGCGGTAGCCGGTCGTGGCGAACATCTGCTGCCTGGGAACGGCGAACTTGACCGGACGTCCCGCGGCGCGCGCGCACATCGCGGCCAGCACGACGCTCGGCCTGGGTGTCCCTTTGGAGCCGAACCCACCGCCGACATGGGGAGCCACCACGCGAACCTGGGACGGGTCCAGGCCGAAGACCTTCGCGAGCGTGGCCTGCACGGGCGACGCGCCCTGCGTGGAGTCGTAGAGGGTGAGGGAGCCGTCGCCGTTCCACTGGGCGAGCGTGGTGTGCGGCTCCATCGGGTTGTTGTGCTCGGCCGGGGTCGTGTAGGTGACGTCCACGCAGACGGCCGACTTGCTGAACGCGTCCTCCGGGTCGCCCTGCTCGGTGTCGGTGGGGAAGACGGGGTTCACCTTGTCCGGCTTGTAGAAGCCGGGGTGGTCGGTGCGGAGCGTGACGTCGGGCCGCTCCTCCGCGTACTCGACCTTGACGAGGCGGGCCGCTTCCCGCGCGGTCTCGAGCGTCTCGCCGACCACGGCGGCGATGAACTGGCCCCGGTAGGAGACCGTCCGCGACTGGAACAGGGCCAGCTCGCCGTCGGAGGTGTCGCTGAGCGCCGGGGCGTTCTCGCAGGACAGGACGGCGATGACACCGGGCATCCGCAGCGCGGCCTCGGTGTCGACCGACCTGACCTCGCCCTTGCCCACGCTCGCCTGGACGGCCGAGGCGTAGGCGACGTTCTCGACCTGGTATTCGAACGCGTACCGCGCCCGCCCGGTGACCTTCTCGCGGCTCTCCAAGCGCTCGGTCATGATGCCCCCGTTCCCGCGAGTTCCGACAGCGTCCGGACGATGAGGTTGCGCGCGAGCGGCACCTTGTAGCCGTTGTCGCGCAGCGGCTCGGCGGCCTCCAGTTCGGCCTCGGCGGCGCGCTGGAACGCCTCCTCGGTGGCCTCGGCGCCGCGCAGCGCCTCTTCGGCGCGCCAGGCCCGCCACGGTTTGTGGGCTACGCCGCCCAAGGCCAGCCGGACGTCGTGCACGAGGCCGTCCTGTACGTCCAGGGCCGCCGCTATGGAGACGAGCGCGAACGCGAACGACGCGCGCTCCCGCACCTTGCGGTACCGCGACGCCATGCCCAGCGCGGGCACCTCCACGGCCGTGATGAGGTCGCCGTTCTCAAGCGTGGTGTCGCGCTGCGGCTCGTCACCTGGCAGCCGGTGCAGGTCTTCGATGGGGATGGTCCGCTCCCCCGCGCGCCCCATGACGCGTACGGACGCGCCCAGGGCCGCCAGTGCCACCGCCATGTCGGACGGGTGCGTCGCCACGCATGCCTGAGAATGCCCCAGGATCGCCAGGTTGTGGTGCTCGCCCTCCCTGGCCGGGCATCCGCTTCCGGGGTTCCGCTTGTTGCACGGCTTGGCAGTGTCCTGGAAATACGAGCAGCGCGTGCGCTGGAGGAGGTTGCCGCCGACCGTGGCCACATTCCGGATCTGCCCGGACGCCCCCATGAGGACGGCCTGCGCCAGCATCTGGTGGCCTTCCCGGACGGTCGGGTCGGCGGCGAGGTCGCTGTTGCTCACGGCCGCGCCGATGACGAGGCTCCCGTCCGGGCGCAGCTCGATCTCGCCGTAGGGGAGGTGCGCGACGTCCACGAGCCTGCCCGGCTCCTCGACGCCGAGCCGCATCAGGTCGACGAGGTTGGTCCCGCCGCCCAGGTAGACGGCGCCGCCGTCGTGCCGTTCGAGGGCGTCCTCGGCGCTGGTGGCGCGCTCGTACGCGAAGGGCCTCATGCCTGCGCCGCCTCCCTCGCCCGAGCGGCGGCGGCCTGCCGCACCGCCGCGACGATGCCCGCGTAGGCGCCGCACCTGCACAGGTTGCCGCTCATGCGCTCGCGTATCTCGTCGTCGTCCAGCACCGGATCGGACCCCAGGTCCTCGGTCACGGCGCTGGGCCAGCCGCGTTCGGCCTCCGCGAGGACGGCCGTGGCGGAGCAGAGCTGCCCCGGCGTGCAGTACCCGCACTGGAAGGCGTCCTGCTCGATGAAGGCCTCCTGGACGGGGCTGAGCCGCCCGTCCTCTTCGAGCCCCTCGACCGTGACGATGTCGGCCCCGTCGTGCGCGACGGCCAGCGCCAGGCAGCCGTTCGCCCGGCGCCCGTCCAGCAGGACGGTGCAGGCGCCGCACTGGCCGTGGTCGCAGCCCTTCTTCGAACCCGTCAACCCGAGGTCCTCCCGCAGGACGTCCAGCAGGGACGCGCGGGTGTCGACGCTGAGCCGGTGCTCGGTGCCGTTCACGACCAGGGTGATGTCGGCGTGCATAGGCGTGTCCATGCTGCGCCCCTACCCGGAACCGCCGGGGTGAGTCCGGCTAGAGGAGTTCGACGGCGGCGTCCACGGCGGCGCCGACGTCGCCGTCCGGCGGGTACAGCAGGGAGCGCCCCGCGACCAGGCCCTTCACGCCGGGGATGCGCAGCGCGCGGCGCCACCCGTCCAGCACCGGGCCGAGCTCGCCCGCGACCTCGCCGCCGAGCAGCAGCGCGGGCAGCGTCGTCGCCGCCATCACCCGCTCCATCTCCGGCACGACCGGCAGCTTCAGCCACGTGTACGCCGACGTGGTGCCGAGCCCGGACGCCACCGACACCGCGCGGATCATCGCCTCCGGCGTCAGCAGGTTCCGCACGCGGCCCTCGATCCGGTGCGCGACGAACGGCTCCACCATCGCCATCAGCCGGTGCCGGGCGAGGCCCGACACCGCGTGCGCGCAGCCCTCCAGCGTGCGGGCGGTCGCCGGGTCGGCGTCGTCGACGCGCAGCAGCATCTTGCCGCCGTCCAGCCGCGCCGCCGCGACCGCGTCGGCGTCGTAGGCGGTGAACCGGTCGTCGATCTCGAAGGACGTCCCGGCGAGGCCGCCGCGGTTCATCGACCCGATCGCGAGCCGGTCGTCCAGCACGCCGAGCAGGAGCAGGTCCTCCAGGACGTCGGGGGTGCCGAGGACGCCGTCCACGCCGGGGTGCTCCAGCGCGGTGCGGAGCCGGTCGAGCAGGTCGGCGCGGTCCGCCATCGCGACCGGGTCGCCGCCGGCGCCGAGCGCGCCGCGGGCCGGATGGTCGGCCGCGACGATCAGCAGCCGGCCGGACGGCCCGAGCGGGGCGTCGCGGCGCCGCCGGGCGGCCGCCGCCTCGGCGATCGCGCCCGGCCGCGCGGCCCGCACGTCGGTCAGCTCGCTGATGCGCACGCCGCCGAGTCTGCTGACGCCCGCTACCGTGTGTCAATCAGTCCGTGTCGGAGAGTATCTCCACGACCTGCCGGGCCGTGTCGGCCGGCAGCGGCGGCGGCAGGCCCCGCCACTTGCGGGACGCGGCGAGCGCGGCCGCGCCCGCCCCGCCGCCGTACACGGCCGCCGCGACGAACGACGCCAGCTCGGGCGGCAGCTTCTTCTCCAGCAGCAGCACGTTCATCCGGTAGGTCGCGGCGGTCGCGAGGGCCCCGCAGACCCCGGCGACCGCGCCCAGCCGCAGCGCCGGGACGCGCTGCCGGGCCTTCTCCGCCATCTCCCGCTGCGCGGCGTCGACCACCCGCCGGGCGAGCACCAGGTTCTGCTCCAGCGAGCCGCCGACCTCCGCGGGTTCGCTCGACTCCGTCATGACCTCCGGCTTACCCGCAGGAGGGCGAAGGAACCGGGAGAGCAAAGTGTCACCCTCGGTCACCTGATGACTGCGCTAGGTTTCCGACCGGACCACGCCCCGGAGCCGACAGAGAGGCCGGTCGATGCAACCTTTCGAGCTGCCCGACTTCTACGTCCCGTATCCCGCCCGGCTGAACCCGCACCTGGAGGGCGCGCGGAAGCACACGATGGAGTGGGCCCGCGAGATGAGGATGCTGGACGACGACCGGGATCCCGGCACCCCCGACATCTGGGACGAGCCGGCGCTCGAAGCGATGGACTACGCGCTCCTGTGCGCCTACACCCATCCCGACTGCGACGGCCCCGAACTCGACCTCATCACCGACTGGTACGTCTGGGTGTTCTACTTCGACGACCACTTCCTTGAGGTGTTCAAGAAGACCCAGGACCAGGAGGGCGCCCGCACCTATCTCGACCGGCTGCCGCTGTTCATGTCGCTCGAACCGCCCGAGGCGACGAACGCCGTCGAGCGCGGCCTGGCCGACCTGTGGGCGCGGACCGTCCCGGCCAAGTCGGACGCCTGGCGCGAGCGCTTCTCGGTGAGCACCGTGAACCTGCTGCGCGAGTCGCTGTGGGAGCTGTCCAACATCAGCACCGGGCGCATCCCGAACCCCGTCGAGTACATCGAGATGCGGCGCAAGGTCGGCGGGGCGCCCTGGTCGGCCGACCTCGCCGAGCACGCCGCCGGGGTCGAGATCCCCGAGCGCGTCGTCGGGACGCGGCCGCTGCGCGTCCTGAAGGACACCTTCTCCGACGGCGTCCACCTGCGCAACGACATCTTCTCCTACCAGCGCGAGACCGAGTCCGAGGGCGAGGTCAACAACTGCGTCCTGGTGATGGAGCGGTTCCTGGACGTGGCGCCGCAGACGGCCGCCAACACGGTGAACGACCTGCTGACGTCGCGGCTCCGGCAGTTCGAGAACACCGCCGTCACCGAGCTGCCGCACATCGTCGCCGACCACGCGCTCGACCCGGCCGAGCAGGCGAGCGTGGCCGCCTACGTCAAGGCCCTCCAGGACTGGCAGTCCGGCGGCCACGAGTGGCACATGCGCTCCAGCCGCTACATGAACAAGAAGTCGCTCGGGATGTCGGCCGCCCGCATCCCGGCGCTGCTGAAATCGGCCCGGATCAGCCTGCCGCACGTCCCGTTCCAGAAGGTCGGCCCGACGCCGCTGCCGGAGTTCGACATCCCGTACGCGCCGCGCGTCAACCCGCACCGCGAGGCCGCCGGCCGCAACGTGGTCGTGTGGGCGCGGGAGATGGGCATGTTCTCGCCGCATCCGCGGCTGCCCGTGTCGGTGTGGTCGGCCGAGCGGCTCACCGGGATGGCGCTGGAGATCTGCGCCGCGTCGCTGAACCCGGATGCCAGCGCCGAGGGGCTCGACCTCGCCACCCAGTGGCTGGCCTTCGGCACCTACGGCGACGACTTCTTCCCCGCGATCTACAACCGCGACCGCGACATCGCCGGGGCGAAGCTGTTCAACGCCCGCGTCGGCGGCTTCATGCCGCTGGACTGCGGCTCCACTCCCCCGCCCGAGAACGCCTTCGAGGCCGCGCTCGCCGACCTGTGGCCGCGCACCGCCCTGCCCATGGACGACCGGGGCCGCCGCGAGTTCCGCGCCGCCGTCGAGCACATGGTGGAGAGCTGGGTCTGGGAGCTGAACAACCACCTCCAGTCGCGCATCCCCGACCCCGTCGACTACGTCGAGATGCGGCGGCACACCTTCGGCTCCGAGATGACGATGGCCCTGTGCCGGATCGACCACTCCCACGAGATCCCGCCGGAGGTGTTCCGGACCCGCACGCTCCGCGAGATCGACGTGTCGGTGATGGACGTCGCCTGCCTGCTGAACGACTGCTTCTCCTACCAGAAGGAGATCGAGTACGAGGGCGAGCTGAACAACGGCGTCCTCGCCATCGAGAACTTCTTCGGCTGCGGGCGCGACGAGGCGCTGCCGATCGTCAACGACCTCATCACGTCCCGCCGCCGCCAGTTCGAGCACCTGGCCGCCCACGAGCTCCCGGCGCTGGCCGACGAGCTCGACCTGGACGACACCGCCCGCGCGTCCCTGGACGCCTACGTCGGCGAACTCCGCGACTGGATGGCCGGCATCCTCAAGTGGCACCGCGAGTCCGACCGCTACGACGAGCGCCGGCCGGCCCTGCCCACGCCGAGGGGCATCGGCACATCGGCGTTCTACCTGTTCAGCCGCGGCGGGCGCGGGAACCCCGTGCCCCGGTGACCGGGGCGGCCGCCCGGATCAGGCGTCGGCGGGCTCGGGGGCGGGACGCGGCGCCGGGATCATGAGGGTGTGGCGCTCGTCGGGCGTCAGGCGCCGGAACACGCGCGTCCGGGCCCGCTCGACGAGCGCCGCGCCGTCGGTGACGACCTCCCAGACCCGGACCGTGCGGTCGCCGGAGGCTGTCGCGACGCGGGCGCCGTCGGGCGACCACGCCACGTCCCAGATGTCGTCGTCGTGGACGGCGGCGACCGACAGCTCCCGGCCGGCCAGGGCGTCCCACAGCCGGACGGTCCGGTCGGCGGACGCCGTCGCGAGCACCCGGCCGTCCGGCGACCACGCCACCGACCACAGCCAGCCGTCGTGCCCGGACAGCACCGACACCTCCGCGCCCTCCGCGGCGTTCCACACCCGCACCGCCCGGTCGCCGGAGAGGGCGGCGATGTGCGCGCCGTCCGGCGACCAGGCCACGGCGCGGACGGCGCCCTGCGGCACGGTCAGCGCGGTGACCCGCAGGCCCGTCCGGGCCTCCCAGATCAGGACCGCGCCGTCCTGCGAGCCGGTGGCGATCCGCTCGCCGTCGGGCGACCAGGAGACGGCGCGCACGGTGTCCTCGTGGCCGTCCAGCACGAGCGGCGCGGAGCCGTCGGGCGCCTGCACCCGCACGGTGCGGTCGTCGGAGACGCTGGCCAGCCGGGCGCCGTCCGGCGACCACGCCACGGCCCGCACCCAGTCGCCGTGCTCGGCGAGGACGCTCTCCTCGGCGCCGTCCGCCGACCAGACCCGGACGGTCCGGTCGCGGGAGGCCGTCGCGATGCGGGCGCCGTCGGGCGACCAGGCCACGTCCCAGATCTCGTCGGTGTGCCCGGTCAGCACGCGCGGGCCGCCTCCCATCACGGCGCCGTCCCAGATCCGGACGGTGCCGTCGTGCGAGGCGGAGGCGATCCCGGCCGCCGACCAGTCGACCGCCGACACCGCGCGCTCGTGCCCGCGCATCACCGCGACCTCGGCGGCGCGCTCGGCGTCCCAGAACCGGACGGTGCGGTCGTTGGAGCCGGTCGCGAGGCGGGCGCCGTCCGGCGACCACGCCACCGCGCGCAGCGCCTCGGCGTGCCCGCGGAACACCGCCAGCTCGGTGCCCTCCGCGGCCGACCACAGCCGGATCGTCCGGTCGTGGGACGCGGTGGCGAGCCGCGCGCCGTCCGGCGACCACGCGACGGCCCAGACGATGTCGGCGTGCCCGGTCAGCACCAGGCCGACCGCGCCGGTCGCCGCGTCCCACACGCGCGCCGTGCGGTCGTAGGAACCGCTGGCGATGCGGGTGCCGTCGGGCGACCAGGCGGCCGTGCGGACGGTGTCCTCGTGGCCCGTCAGCACGGCGGCCTCCCGGCCGTCCGCGGCGTCCCAGATCCGGATCGTGCGGTCGTCGGACGCGCTGGCGAGCCGCGTCCCGTCCGGCGACCACGCCACGTCGCGGACCCAGCCGTCGTGGCCGCTCAGCGTGGCCGTGGTGGTGCCGTCCGCCGGGTCCCAGACCCGGACGTCGCCGTCGCGGGACGCGGAGGCGAGCCGGGTGCCGTCCGGCGACCAGGCCACGCCCCACACCATGTCGCCGTGGCCGCGCAGCAGCGCCACCCGGGTGCGGGCGGCGGTGTCCCAGACCCGGACGGTCCCGTCGTCGGACGCGGACGCGAGCCGCAGCCCGTCCGGCGACCAGGCGAGGGCGACGACCGGGGCCTCGTGCCCGCGCAGCACCGCGACCTCGCCGCCCCGGGCGTCCCACACGCGGACCGTCCGGTCCGAGGACGCGGTCGCGACCAGGGCGCCGTCCGGCGACCAGGCCACCGCCCAGACGCGGTCGTCGTGGCCGCGCAGCACGCCCCGCACCCGCGACACCGCGAGCGCCGCCGACAGCGCCCGGCGGGCCAGCGGCGTCGGCGCGCACTCCTCGTGCGCGGCCAGGGCGAGCAGCAGGCTGTGCTCGGGGTCGGTGCGGAAGCCGGTGAGCGCCTGCCGGGCGATCGAGTCGGCGAGCCGCCGCATCGCGACCCCGTCGGACCGGTGCGAGATTTCCACGAACTCGGTGACCAGCGGCTCGGCGGCGGCGAGCCCGTCGGCCTCGGCGAGCCACTTGCGCGCGGCCGCGAGCCGCTCGCCGCGCAGCAGGTACGCCTCCTGGCGGCCGTAGCGGTCCCACTCGGCGGCCCACTGCGCCAGGTCGGCGAGGCGTCGCAGCGCCTCGGCGTGCAGCGCGATCGTCTGCCGCAGCGGCGCCCACGCTGAGAACAGCGCCTCGTGCGAGACGTCGAAGACGGCCTCGTCGCCCTCCTCGCCGCTGGTGCACAGCCGCTCCCGGACGAACGCGTCCACGACCAGCCGGCCGGCGGCGTCGAGCTCGCCCGCCGGCACCCGGCGGCGCGTCGGCCGGCCCTCGGTGAACCGCACGAACTTCAGCAGCGTCTCCAGGACGGGCGGCGCCGGGTCGAGGGCCTCCAGCTCGCGCATCACCCGGTCGGCGCGGCGGGTGAGCGCGCCGTCGACGCCGCCGGTCCGGCGGTAGTGCTCGGCGGTGATGGTGCCGTCCCGGCCGACGCGCAGGTACAGCTCGTGCAGCAGGTAGGCGAGCAGCGGCAGCGCCGTCCCGTCGCCGGTGTCGTCGGCCATCTGCGCGACGAGCTCCGGCGGCTCGAACACGATGCCCGCCCGCTCCGCCGGCTCCCGGATCACCGTCCGCAGCGCCGCCCGGTCGAGCGCGGTCACCGTGAACGGGTGCCGGAACAGGGCGGCGTGCTCGCCGCTGAGGAACGCGGTGAGGAACTCGGCGCGGAACACCAGCACGACCCACAGCTTCGGGTCGGCGTCGAGCCCGTCCCGCAGCATCCCGAGGAAGGCGCGGCTGCGCTCCGGGTCGGTGAGCGTCAGCAGTTCCTCGGCCTGGTCGACGACGAGCAGCAGGGACCGGTTCCGCCGGCCGCGCCGCAGCGCGTCGAGGTGGCGGCGCAGGTCGCCGGGGCGGTCGCGCAGGCCGGCGGCGATGCGCTCGGCGTCGCCGGTCCCGCCGGCCGCGTCCGCGAGGACGTAGCCGAGGCAGCGGAACGGGTCGTCTTCCGGGGTCAGCGACGGCAGGACGATCCAGGCCCGCTGCTGCCGGAGCCGGGGCAGCACCCCGGCGTGCAGCAGCGACGACTTCCCGACCCCGGACGGCCCGGTCACCGCGATCGACCGCGTGCCGCCGCCCGGCCGCAGCCGCTCGATCAGCTCGTGGACCTCGCCGTCGCGGCCGAAGAAGACGCCGTCGTCCTCCTCGGTGAAGGCGTCCAGGCCCGGGTAGGGCGACCGGTCGGTCTGCCACACCGGCCGTGCGAGGGACCGCCGCTCCTGCGCCTTCTCCCACGCCAGGACCAGCGGGATCAGCAGCATGCACAGGACGATGACGGGCAGCGCCCACTCCTGCACGGCGTGGGTCGTCTGCGGGGAGACCTGCAAGGCCAGGCCCAGCAGCGCCACCAGCAGGATCATCAGGTACCCCGGGAACACTGGACCCCGCCGACGCCCCATTTACCGTCCTCCGGACCCGGAATTCGATCATCACCCGACCCTTCATGCTACTTCCGGGCCGGTTCGCCGCCGGGTGCCGCGAAATGCCCGGCGCCGCGCGGACATGTGGGGGGTGTCAGCCGAATCCGCCGCGCCTCGGCGCGCGCGACGAGAGGAGCGGGATTGCCATCCCCTTACGACGATCCGCCCGATGACCGGCGGCGCCGCTTCGAGGAGATCTACGCGGCCCACCGGGCGCAGATCCTCGGGTACGCGATGCGCCGCACCGCCGACCCGCAGGACGCGGCCGACGTCCTCGCCGAGACGTTCCTGACGGCGTGGCGGCGGCTCGACGACGTCCCGCCCGGCGGGCAGGCGCGGCTGTGGCTGTACGGGACGGCGCGCCGGGTGCTCGCCAACCACCACCGCGGCGAGCGCCGCCGGTCCGCGCTGGCCGCCGACCTCGGCGCCCGGCTGCGCACCGCCGCCCCCGCCGCCCCGGACGCGGCGGGCCTCGCCGACGTCGCCGCCGCGTTCCGCACGCTGCCCGAGCGCGACCGGGAGCTGCTGTCCCTGGTCGGCTGGGAGGGGCTGGACCACGGCGAGATCGCGACCGTCCTCGGCTGCTCCCGCAACGCCGTGCGGATCCGCCTGCACCGCGCCCGCCGCCGGTTCGCCCGCGCGCTGGACGGCGCGGACGCGCCCGCCCTGCCCGCCGCCGCGCGCATCCCGAACGGAGAACACGCATGAACCGTGACATCGACTCTCAGATCGCCCGGCTCGCCACCGTCACCGACGCCCAGGCCGCGCGGCTGCTGCCGGACGACGCCGCCGCCGACCTGGCCGACCGCATCACCGCCGCCGCCCCCGGCCCCGCGCCGGCGGCGCCCCGCAGGCGGCGCTCACCGCTGCTGACCTTCGGCCTCCCGCTGGCCACCGCGGGCGTGGCCTGCGCCGCCGCCGTCGCGGTGGCCGTCCTCCCCTCGGACGGCGGACCCGAGCGCACCCCGGCCGTCACCACCGCGAAGCCGAACCCGAACGTCTCCCTCGTGGCGGCCCTGTCCTTCACGCGCAAGGGCGGCTACATCGACGTGAAGGTCCGCGACCCGCTCGCCGACCCGCAGCGGTACCGGGAGGAGTTCGCCCAGCACGGCCTCAAGGTCAAGCTGTCCTTCGTCCCCGGGTCGCCGTCCATCGTCGGCACCGTCGTCATGATGGACACGAGCGACGGCACGAAGCCGGACGACGTCACGACCATCACCGCGAAGGGCGAGTGCGAGACCGGCGGCGGGGGCGACGTCTGCCCGGTCGGCGTCCGCGTCCGCACCGACTACAAGGGCAGCGCCGAGATCGTGTTCGCCCGCGCCGCCCGTCCGGGCGAGCAGTACAACAGCAGCGCCCCGGTCACCGCGCCGGGCGAGGCCATGCACGGCATGACGTTCCGGGGCCACCGCGTGGGCGAGGTCCTCGCCGCCCTGAAGAAGCGCCACGTCTCGGTGCCCGAGTACCGCTACATGGACGGCAACGAGAGCAAGGCCCTGTACCCGGGCCAGGTTCCGGAGTCGTGGTACGTCCACGACGCGGTCCCCTGGGCCAAGGGCCAGGTCCTCCTGTTCGTGGGCGAAACCCCCAAGGAGCGGCCCGCACCGGCCCCGGCCCTCCCCGGCCAGGGCCCGACCGGCTGACGGCTCAGTCGCCCTGGCTGAGGGCGAGGGTGTCGAGGGCCGCGTAGGTGCCGGTGATCGCGACCAGGGCGGCCATCGAGCCGCGCGGGACGTCGCCGCGGGCCAGGTGGACCAGGCCCGCGGCGGTGTCGCACGCGTCCACCAGCAGGCAGAGCCGCCGCCACCGGCGCCGCGCCGCCGGGTCGCTCATCAGGTAGCCGGCGCCGAGCGCGACGGCGCGGCTGCCGAAGACGCGGATGAGGTAGCGGAGCTCGGGGGTGTCCCGGGAGCCCATGCCCGCCAGCTTCAGGTTGAGGCCGGGCGCCGCGAGCGCCAGCGTCCCCCAGGCGACCCGGCCGCCCGCCAACATCTCCAGTGCGCGTTCCATGCCGCCGACCCTGCCAAAGCCCGCGGCGCGGATCGATTACCCCGGAGGTAACAGCGACTCGCGGACGGCCATGAGGGCGAAGCCGAGGAGGTTCTCGCCGCGCCAGGACGCGACCTGCTCGGCGCGGGGATCGTCGGCGGCGAGGCCGATGCCCCAGACGCGGTCGAGGGGGCTCGCCTCGACGAGGACGCGGTCGCCGGTGCCGGCGAGGTAGTCGCGCAGTTCTTCGTGCTGGGCGAACTTCGCCTCGTTGGCCCGTGTGACTATCGCCACACGATGGTTCCGCCACGTTTCCTCGTCGAAGTTCCGGACGCGGCGGCCGAGGTCTTTCGCGCGGCGGGGATGGGCCGCGGCGATGACCGCGGCGGCCGTTTCCTCGTCGCCGAAGAGGCGGGCTTTCCCGGCCATCATGTAGTGCTCGGCCGTCCGATAGGTGACGCCGTCCACGGTGAACGGGGACGGCCACCACTGGCTGAGGTAGCCGCGACCAGGGGTCTGATGGCCCCAGAAGAACAGGAACTTCAGGCGGGCGCCCTTGTTCTGCAGGCGGGCCAGTTCGGCTGCGTCCATGGGAGAAGGGTGCCAGGGCGCGGGCGCGGCGGCCATCGGGTTTCCCGGTCGGGAATGGATGATCAATTCCCGGCGTTGGGGGTCCTGCCGCGTCCCTGCTCGGGGGAGGGACGCGGTCTAGACCATTTTGCGAAAGCGGGCCGGTGGCCGGGAACATTTGCTGATTGGACCCCGGCTCGAACTGGGAGGACTGCGGTACCAATGGAGAATGCCCTGGCGAACCCTCGTCGCACGAAGATCGACTCGTGGCCGGAGCGGCGGCCGATGGACGCGGACGCGGAGCGTCCCGCCGAGGCCGAGGCCGGCGAGGATCTCGCGGCGCGCTGATCTGCGCATAGATCAGGACCCGTCCGGTCGATCCGGGCGGGTTCTTCGCGTCTCGGCTCTTCGCGTCTCAGCGGGGTGCGGCGGTGCTGGCGCGCAGCACGACCTCGCCGGCGACGCGCTCGATGCGGCTGCGGCGGGCGGAGGGCTCGCGCAGGGCGAGGCCCATGACGCGCTCCCCCATCGCGTCGAGCGGCAGCGCGACGGTGGTCAGCGGCGGGGTCAGGTCGCGGACGATCGGGATGTCGTCGAAGCCCGCGAGGGAGATGTCGCCGGGCACTGACAGGCCGCTGTCGCGGAAGGCGGCGAGGGCGCCGATCGCCATCACGTCGGTGACGGCGAACACGCAGGTGGGCGGGGTGTCGCGGCGCAGCAGCTCGGTCGCCGCCGCGTAGCCGCCGTCGCGGGTGAACGCGGCCTCGACGATGTGCTCCGGGGGGATCCGCACGCCCGCGTCGGCGAGCGCGTCGGCGAAGCCGCCGAGCCGGTCGGACACGGTGGTCAGGGCGCGCGGGCCGGACAGCACGCCGAAGTCGCGGTGGCCGAGGTCGAGCAGCGCGCGGGCGAGGGCGGCGGCGCCCTCCCGGTTCTGCGGCAGCACGGCGTCGACCTTGAGGCTGCGGTGCCGGCTGAGGACGGCGACGCGGCCGCCGGTGCGCTGGTAGGGGTCCAGCTCGGCGGCCATCGAGCGCTCCCAGTCGCGGTCCTCGAAGCCGGAGCCGATGAGCAGGATCGCGCGGGCCCGCTGGGCGCGCAGCATCGCCACGTACTCGATCTCGCGGGCCGGGTCGCGGAACGTGCTGGCGAGCATCACCAGCATCCCGTGGTCGGCGGCGGTGCGCATCACGCCGCGGGCGACGGCGGCGAAGTAGGGGTCGCTGACGTCGTGGCAGATCACCCCGACGGACGTGCTGGACGCGCTGGCCAGCGCCTGGGCGTGCGCGTTCGGCGTGTAGCTGAGCCGTCCGGCGGAGGCGAGCACGCGCTCCCGGAGGTCGGCGCGGACCTGCGAGGTCCCGTTCAGGACGCGGGACGCGGTGGCGAGGGAGACGCCGGCGTCGCGGGCCACGTCCTGCAGGGTCACGTAGGCCCGCTCCGCGCGCTCCTCCTCGGCCGCTTCGGTCATCACCGCCCCCTCGGTCGACGCCGCTCGGCGCGGGGGGTCTCGGAAAAAGACCCTCTTGACCGCGGTGCGCGTCGCTTCCTACGGTACATCAGAAAGCGCTTTCTGAACGCGCTTTCACAGGCACCCGTCCCGGAGGACCCCATGGTGAGTCAGGGCACGACGACCGCGCCGTCCCCAGCGGACGCGCCCGGCGTCGTCGAACGCGGCCGGCCCGGCGCGGGCGAGCGGCTACGCGACGGCCTGGAGCGGTCGTGGCGGCCGGTCGCGCTGCTGCTGGCCTGCTTCGCGGCCTGGTGGGCCGTCAGCGCGTTCAAGCTGGTCGAGGAGTACCTCGTCCCCTCGCCCGGCGCGACGCTGCGGCTGATGGCCGACAAATGGGGCTACATCTGGCACCACACGTGGGTCACCACGTACGAGACCCTGATCGGCTTCGCGCTCGCGGTGCTCATCGGGGTCGCGGCCGCGGTGATCATGGTGTACTCGTCCACGGTCGAGCGCACCCTCTACCCGATCCTGCTGTTCGCGCAGGTCATCCCGAAGATCGCGATCGCCCCGCTGTTCGTGGTGTGGCTCGGCTTCGGGATCGGCCCCAAGATCGTCGTCGCGGTCCTGATCGCGTTCTTCCCGGTGGTGATCTCGATGGTCGCCGGGCTGAAGGCGGTGGACCCGGAGATGCTGCAGCTGTCGGCCACGATGGGCGCGAGCCCGCTGGCCACGTTCGCCAAGATCCGGCTGCCCGCCTCGCTCCCGCACCTGTTCTCCGGCCTGAAGGTCGCGGTCACCCTCGCCGTCACCGGCGCCGTCGTCGGCGAGTTCGTCGGCGCGAACGAGGGGCTCGGCTACGTGATCCTGCAGGCCAACGGCAACCTCGACACCCCGATGCTGTTCGCCGGGCTGCTGGTCATGTCGGCCATCGGCGTCGTGATGTTCGTCGTCGTCGAGGTCGCGGAGAAGCTGCTGCTGCCCTGGCACGCGAGCAACCGCGGCGAAGCCGTCACCACCACCTACTGACCCCCCGCCGCAACCCCACCCCATACGGAGGGCCGTCCGATATGAAACTCCGCACCTTCGCCATCGCCGTCCTCGCACCGGTCGTGGCGTTCGCCGGGACCGCCTGCGGCGGGGACTCCGACGAGACCACGAGCGCCTCGGGCAAGAAGCTGACCAAGGTCACGCTGACCCTGAACTGGTACCCGTACGGCGAGCACGCGCCGTTCTACTACGGCAAGAAGAAGGGCATCTACGAGAAGCACGGCATCGACCTGGAGATCAAGGCCGGGCAGGGGTCGCAGAAGACCGTCCAGGCCGCCGCCGCCGGGCAGACCGACTTCGGCTGGGCCGACACGCCCGCGCTGCTCGCCGCCGTCGACAAGGGCATGCCGGTCAAGAGCGTCGGCGTGTTCCTGCAGACCACGCCCGCGTCGGTGCAGTCGTTCACCTCGTCCGGGATCAAGAAGCCCGCCGACCTGAAGGGCAAGAAGATCGCCGGGACGGCCGGGGACGCGCTGGCGCGCACCTTCCCGGTGTTCCTGCAGAAGAACGGGATCGACCCGAGCGAGGTGCCCGTCCAGAACACCGACCCGGCCGGGAAGATGGCCGCGGTGCTGTCCGGCAAGACGGCCGGGCTGATGGGCTTCGCCAACGACCAGGGCCCGACGATGGCCGACAAGTCCGGCAAGGGCGTCTCGTACCTGCGGTACGCCGACTTCGGGCTGAACTTCTTCTCCAACGGCCTGATCGTCGGCGAGCGGAAGCTGAAGAGCGACGCCGACCTCGTCAAGAAGATGGTCGCCGCCACGAGCGAGTCGTGGACGGCGGCGGAGGGCGACCAGGCGGGCGCCGTCGCGAGCATGGCCGGCGCGTCCGAGCAGCTCCCGCCGGAGAAGGTCATCACCGAGCAGTTCAAGACCACGCTGACCCTGCTGCACACCCCCGCGACGCAGGGCAAGGCCCCCGGCGTGAACGCCGAGGACGACTGGAAGACGACCATCACCACCTTCCAGCAGGCCGGAGTCATCGAGAAGGCGCAGCCGCCGTCGGAGTACTGGCAGGCGTCGGCCGCTCCGCAGGCATGACGGGACGAGCGATGAAGACCATGAGCAAATCGGCGGCGGAACCGGAGACCGGGCGGGAGACCGCCGTCAGCCTCGACGGGGTCGCGGTCAAGTTCCGCAGCCGCAAGCGCGACGTCACCGCCCTGCGCGAGGTGTCGCTGGACGTCGCGATGGGCGAGTTCGTCGCCATCGTCGGGCCGTCCGGCTGCGGCAAGTCCACCATGCTGAAGCTGGTCGCGGGCCTGCTGAAGCCCTCGACCGGGAACGTTCTCCTGCGCGGCGACAAGGTCACCGGACCGCGCCACGACATCGGCTACGTGTTCCAGCGCGCCGCGCTGCTGGAGTGGCGCAGCGCCCGCAAGAACATCCTGCTCCAGGCGGAGATGCGCAAGATGCCGGCCGAGCAGGCCCGCCGGCGCACCGCCGAGCTGATCGAGATGACCGGGCTGACCGGGTTCGAGGACGCGCTGCCGCACGAGCTGTCCGGCGGCATGCAGCAGCGGGTCGCGCTGTGCCGCGCGCTGCTGCACGAGCCGCCCGTCCTGCTGATGGACGAGCCGTTCGGCGCCCTCGACGCGCTCACCCGCGAGCAGCTCAACGTCGAGATGAACCGGATCTGGCGGGAGACGGGCACGACGATCCTGCTCGTCACGCACTCGATCGCGGAGGCCGCCTACCTGGCCGACCGGGTCGTGGTGATGAGCGACCGGCCCGGCACGATCGAGGAGGTCATCGACGTCGGCCTGCCGGCCGAGCGCGACTACTCCGCCACCATGGCCCGCCCCGAGTTCGCCCGCGTCACCAGTCGCGTCCGAGGTCTGCTCGGCGCGGGTGCCGCGGCCGATTGACACGTACACCACAGGTTGGGAAGGAACGGGATGGAACGCAGGTCCATCGGGATCGTCATGAACGGCGTCACCGGCCGGATGGGGTACCGCCAGCACCTCCTCCGCTCGATCCTCGCGATCCGCGAGCAGGGCGGGGTGCGCACGGGCGACGGCACCGTGCTGTGGCCGGAGCCGGTGCTCGTCGGGCGCAGCGAGGCCAAGCTGCGCGACCTCGCGGAGCGGCACGGGCTGACCGCGTGGACGACGGACCTGGCCGAGGCGCTGGCGCGTCCGGGCATCGACGTCTACTTCGACGCGCAGGTCACCGGCGCGCGGGTGGACGCGATCCGGGCGGCCGTCGCGGCGGGCAAGCACGTCTACACCGAGAAGCCGCTCGCCGAGGACCTGGACGAGGCGCTCGCGCTGGCCCGGCTCGCCGACGAGGCGGGCATCAAGCACGGCGTCGTCCAGGACAAGCTGTTCCTGCCGGGCCTGCTCAAGCTGAAGCGGCTGGTGGACGGCGGCTTCTTCGGCCGCATCCTGTCGGTGCGCGGCGAGTTCGGCTACTGGGTGTTCGAGGGCGACTGGCAGGACGCGCAGCGGCCGAGCTGGAACTACCGGGCCGAGGACGGCGGCGGGATCATCCTCGACATGTTCTGCCACTGGCGGTACGTGCTGGACGGGGTGGTCGCGCCCGTCCGGTCCGTCCAGGCGCTCGGGGCGACGCACATCCCCGAGCGGGTGGACGAGGACGGCAAGCCCTACGAGGCGACCGCCGACGACGCCGCCTACGGCATCTTCGAGCTGGACGGCGGGATCGTCGCGCAGGTCAACTCGTCCTGGACGACCCGCGTGTTCCGCGACGAGCTGGTGGAGTTCCAGGTGGACGGGACGGAGGGCTCGGCGGTCGCCGGGCTGCGGCGCTGCCGCGTCCAGCACCGGTCGATGACGCCGAAGCCGGTGTGGAACCCCGACCTGCCCGCCACCGAGGACTTCCGCTCGCAGTGGCAGGAGATCCCCGACAACGTCGAGTTCGACAACGGGTTCAAGGCGCAGTGGGAGATGTTCCTGCGGCACGTCGCCGACGACGGCCCGTTCCCGTGGGACTTCTACGCGGGTGCGCGCGGCGTGCAGCTCGCCGAGCTGGGGCTGCGGTCCTGGCGGGAGGGCCGCCGGCTGGAGGTTCCGGACCTGTGAAGATAGATCTGCCGGGTTCGCTCACGCCCTACACGATGGGCGAACCGCGCACCTACGAGCCGCCTCCGGGGCCGAGCACGGCGCGGGTCGCGTACGCGGCCGCGCACGTGGTGCCCGACCTGTCCGGCGACTCGCTCGACTGGGACACGACGCTGGCGTTCCGGCGCCACCTGTGGTCGTACGGGCTCGGCGTCGCGGAGGCGATGGACACCGCGCAGCGCGGCATGGGCCTGGACTGGGCGGTGACCCGCGAGCTCATTCTGCGGAGCGGTCGGGAAGCGCTTTCAGTCGGCGGCCGGATCGTCTGCGGCGCGGGCACCGACCAGCTCCCGCCCGGCCCCGCGACGCTGGAGGAGATCGTCGCGGCCTACACCGAGCAGCTCGCGGTGATCGAGTCGGCCGGCGCCGTCCCCGTGCTGATGGCGAGCCGCCACCTGGCCGCCGCGGCGCGCGGCCCGGAGGACTACGCCGACGTCTACGGGCGGCTGCTCGCGCAGGTCGAGCGGCCGGCCGTCCTGCACTGGCTGGGGCCGATGTTCGATCCGGCGCTGGACGGCTACTGGGGCTCCCCCGACCTCGACGTGGCGACCGGCGCGCTGCTGGCCCTCATCGAGGACCACGCGTCCCGGATCGACGGGGTGAAGATCTCCCTGCTGGACGCCGACCGGGAGATCGCCTTCCGGCGGCGGCTGCCGGAAGGCGTGCGCCTCTACACCGGCGACGACTTCAACTACCCGGAGCTGATCAAGGGCGACGCCGAGGGGTACAGCCACGCGCTGCTCGGCATCTTCGACCCGATCGCGCCCGCCGCCGCCGCGGCCCTGCGCGCCCTGGACGGCGGCGACCTCGCCTCGTACGAGGAGATCTTCGCCCCGACCGTGCCGCTGTCGCGCCACCTCTTCGAGGCGCCCACCTACTACTACAAGACGGGTGTGGTGTTCCTGGCCTGGCTGACCGGCCACCAGCCGCACTTCCGCATGGTCGGCGGGCTGGAGACCGCGCGTCCCGTGCCGCACATGGTGCGCCTGTTCCAGCTCGCCGACACCGCCGGCCTCTTCCCCGACCCCGGGCTGGCGGCGCACCGGATGCGCGCCTGGCTGACCGTCCAAGGAGCCGCATGACGAGGTTCAGTCTCAACCAGTGGACGACCCGGCACTGGGCCCTGCCCGACCTGGCCGAAGGCTGCGCCGCGGCCGGTGTGACGGGCGTCGGCCTGTGGCGGGAGCCCGTCGCCGAGTACGGCCTGGCCCGCACCGGCAAGCTCATGCGCGACCACGGGCTCGCGGTCACGTCCCTGTGCCGGGGCGGCTTCTTCCAGGAGCCGGACGCGCTGGAGAACAACCGGCGCGCCATCGAGGAGGCCGCCGAACTTGGCGCGCCCTCCCTGTGCCTGGTGAGCGGCGGACTGCCGGACGGTTCCCGTGACCTGGACGGCGCGCGCGCACGCGTCGCCGACCTCCTCGCAGAACTGGCGCCCTACGCGGGCGAGCACGGCGTCCAGCTCGCGATCGAGCCGCTGCATCCGATGTACTGCTCCGACCGCTGCGTGGTCTCCACCCTCGCGCAGGCGCTCGACCTGGCGGCGCCGTTCCCGGCCGCCCAGGTCGGCGTCATGATCGACACCTATCACCTGTGGTGGGACCCGGACGCCTGGGCGGGCATCGCCCGCGCGGGCGCCGAGGGCCGGATCTCGCTGTTCCAGGTCGCGGACTGGGTGACGCCGCTGCCCGAGGGCGTCCTCACCGGGCGCGGCATGCTCGGCGACGGGTGCGTGGAGCTGCGCCGCTTCCGCGAGGCCGTGGACGCGACCGGTTACACCGGGCCGATCGAGGTCGAGATCTTCAACGACGCGCTCTGGGCGATGCCCGGCGCGGAGGCCCTCGCCCTCACGCTGGCGCGCTTCGCGGAACACGTCGCGTGACGTCCGCGCCGGCCCGTCCGCGCGCGCCCGGGGACGGGGGACGGACGTGGCGGGCGGCGTCCGGCGCGTGGCTCGGGATCGGCACGGCGCCGGGCGCGCTCGTCCTCGGCGCGCAGGTCGGCGGGCGGCACGGCGGCGCGCTGCCGCTGCTGGTCCTGCTGGTCGGCGGCGCCGTCATGACGGTGCTGCTGCTCGCGCAGGGACGGCTCGGCCTGCGCGCGCCCGCCGGGGAGGACGCGGGCATGGCCGAGCTGGCGCCGCGCTACCTCCCGCCGGTCGCCGAGCGCGCGTTCACCGCGCTGCTCGCGGTCGCGATGGTGGGCTGGTTCGGGTTCAACCTCGGCCTCGGCGGCGCGGCGGCCGCGGCGCTCGGCGGCGTCCCGGACGCGGTCGGCGTCACGGCGCTGGCCGTCCCGCTGGTCGCGGTGCTGATCGCGGGCGGCGGGCGGTGGAACGCGATCGCGGTCGTCACCACGCTCACCGCGATCGCGCTGATCGGCATCGTCGCGGTGAAGCTCGCGCCGCCCGCGTCCCCGGTGTCGCTCGCGCGGGACGGGCCGCCGGGCGTCCTCGCCGCCGACCTCGCCGGATACATCGGCTACGTGTCGGTGTTCGCCGTCCGGGCCCCGGACTTCACGGTCGGCCTGCGCGGGCGCGGCGACCTCGCGGCCTGCGTCGCGCTGCTCGTCGTCCCGGCGCTCGCGGCCTCCGTCGTGGGCGCCGGGGTGGCGGCGGCGAGCGGCTCCACCGACGTCGTCGCCGTCCTCGCCGGGCCGGACGGGCTGCCGGCCGCGAACCTGTTCGTCGCCGCGTCGGTCATCGCCCCGACGCTGGCCGCCGTGCACTCCGGCGCGCTCGCCGTCCGCCGCTTCCTGCCCGCCGAACGCCCGGACGCCGGACGGCCGGCGGCCGTCATGGCGCGGCTGCGCTCGCGGCAGACGGTGGCCGTCCTGGCGATCGCCGTGCCGGGCGCGGTGCTCGCCGCGCTGCGCGTGGACCGGATGCTGCTCGACTGGCTGACGGTGCTGGCGGCGGCGCTGCCGGCGCTCGTCCCGCCGATGGCGGCGGAGGCGGCACGGCGGCGGCGCGGACGGCCCGCGCGCCCCGTGGCCACCTGGATCTGGGCCCCCGGAGCGGCGGTGGCCGTGGCGTTGACCGTGGCGGGCCACGCGGCGGCGGCCCCCGTCGGCCTGCTCGTGTCCGTGGCCGGGACGCTCGCCCACACGTGGCGCCGCCGGGCGAGGGCGTGACCCGATGTGGACATGCGACAAGTCCGAAATTCGTTCTTGACGCCGGGCGGGGGCGGTCGTACGTTCGAGAAAGCGCTTCCAGAAAGCGCTTTCCAGCCACCACCTAACCCCCTTTGGACGGCCGGAATGCAACGAAGGCTCCACTGGTGTCTCCTCGCGCTCGCGGCGCTGCTGCTGCCGCTGCTCGCCGTACCCCCGGCGGCGCAGGCGCGCGACGACGCGCCGATCCTCGACCCGATCCCCGACGACCCCGCCCCCTCCGGCCTCGGCCTCGTCCTGCAGGAGGTCGCGCAGCTCCCGCAGTCGAAGCCCACCGGAACCCCCACCGACCCCCGGCTGCTGCGGTGGAACCGCATCAACTACGTCGGCGAGGTCCCCGACCACTCGGGCCGGCTGTACGTGCCCGACCTGAACGGCAAGCTGTACCTGCTCGACAAGAAGACCCGCACCCCGCGCGTCTACCTGGACGTCGGCGAGACGTTCGCGCCCGACTTCTTCTCCCAGGCCGGGCTGGGGCAGGGCTTCGGGTTCGTGGCGTTCCACCCCGACTTCCGCGAGAACGGCAAGTTCTACACCGCGCACGTCGAGGCCGGTGACGCGCTGAAGACCAAGACGCCCGACCTCACGCCGCAGCCGAAGACCGGCTACCACGGCGTCATCGACGAGTGGACGGCGTCCGACCCGAAGGCCGGCACGTTCTCCGGGACGCACCGCGAGGTCCTGCGCATCGGGTTCTCCGGGCGCATCCACAACCTCCAGCAGATCGACTTCAACCCCAACGCCCGTCCCGGCGACGCCGACTACGGGATGCTCTACCTGACGGTCGGCGACGGCGGCAACGGCAACGTCGGCGACAACGGCGGCGACCCGCAGAACCTCGCCGTCCCGCAGGGGAAGATCCTGCGCATCGACCCGGCCGGGACCAACAGCGCGAACGGCAAGTACGGCGTCCCCGCCGACAACCCGTTCGCCGGGCAGGCCGGCAAGCTCGGCGAGATCTACGCCTACGGCATGCGCGACCCGCACCGGTTCAGCTGGGACACCGGCGGCACCCACCGGATGTTCCTCGCGCACATCGGCGAGCACGAGATCGAGTCGATCCACGAGATCTACCCCGGCGCGAACATCGGCTGGAGCGAGCGGGAGGGCGCGTTCACCTTCCGCAAGGACGACCGCTGCCACCTGTACCCGCTGCCGCTGGACGACGACAAGTACGACTACGAGTACCCGCTCGCGGCCTACGACCACGACCCGCCGCCGGACTGGGACTGCCGCAGCGACGTCGGCCACGCCATCTCCGGCGGCTACGTCTACCGGGGCGCGAAGCTGCCCGCGCTGCGCGGCAAGTACCTGTTCACCGACATCGTCGACGGCCGGCTCATGTACACCGAAGAGTCGGAGATGAAGCACGACGCGTCCGGCAAGAACCGCGCGCAGATCTACGAGCTGGCGGCCTACGACACCTCCGGCAAGCCCGTCACGATGCGGGAGCTGGCCGGTGACGAGCGCGTCGACCTGCGCTACGGCATGGACGCCAAGGGCGAGCCGTACCTGCTCGCCAAGGCCAACGGCAAGATCTGGAAGGTCGTCGGGACGAAGCGGGTCGCATCCTGCAAGGCGGGCCCGGTCCAGGTCAAGCACGCGACGGACGCCGGGAGCTGGGCGCCGGTCACGCCGTCGAAGTGGACGTTCACCGGTGGCGAGGTCGTCCTCGCCGAGGCCGGCGAGCAGCGCCCGGGCCCGCGCCGCCCGTTCGAGTACGCGGTGCTCACCAAGGGACCGGTGCTCGGCTCGACGCGGATCGAGGCGCAGGTGCGGCTCGACACACCGGTGTCGGTCAGCAACCGGGACGTCATCGTCGTCTTCGGCTACCAGGACGACACGCACTTCTACTACGCGCACCTGTCCAGCGACAACACCATCTACCCGCACAACGGGATCTTCCTGGTGAACGGCGCCGACCGGCAGCGCATCGACCAGCAGTGGAACGCCAACCGGTCGCACGGCGCGCCGCCGTCCATCACGGACGAGGCGTGGCACGGCGTCCGGGTGGACCGCTGCGCCGAGACCGGCGAGACCGCCGTGTACGTGGACGGCTCGTCCCGCCCCGTGTTCACGGCGCTCGACACGACCCTCGGCTCCGGCCGGGTGGGCTTCGGCTCGTTCGACAACACCGGCCGGCTCCGCGGCCTGACCGTCCGCGGAACCCCAGCGAAGTAACGGCCTCCTCCGGGCGGGCGGCGGGCACCGGCGCCCGCCCGGAGGGCTCCAAGGAGTCCACAATGCTGATTCGCCGCGGCCCCGCAGCGCTCGCCACCGTGCTGCTCGGCGCCTCCCTCACCGTCGCCGCCCCCGCCCAGGCATCGACCGGCGGCGTCTTCCCGCCCCTGAAGAAGAACCTGATCTCCTACTACGACTTCGAGCACCCCGTGCCCGGCGACCCGTCCCGCGAGGCCGACCGCGGCCGCTCCGGCACGACGATCGACCTGATCAACGGCGGCGCCGCCATGCGGGTCAAGGACGGCGCGCGGCGGCACGCCATCCAGCTCAAGCAGGTGGACCCGTCCGCGAACGGGAACGACGACTGGAAGGCGGGGATCTACTCGGCGACGGGCGTCCCGTCCCTGCACGCGTTCAACGCCGCCAAGGGCGCGACGCTCATGGGCTGGTTCAAGATGACCGGCACCAACCCGAGCCCCAACACCGTCACCGCGAACCCCGACGACAAGTACAACGCGATCGGGCTGTCGGGCCTGCTCACCGGCGACTCCGACGGGCACGGCGTGCGCGCCCTGCTGGAGATCATCGACGTGTCCGGCACCCTGCGCGTCGTCGCGCTGGGCCGCCGCGTGGACGGGTCGAAGTCGCAGACGTTCGCGGCGAGCGAGGACTGGCAGAGCGTCCTTCCCCAGAACACCTGGGTGCATCTCGCCGCGACGTTCGACTACGACACCGGGCAGATGGCGCTCTACAAGAACGGCGCGCCGCTGCCGGGCTTCTACACCGTCGCCGGGGACCCGTGGGGCGTCGAGGGCGACCCCGAGCCGGACGTCACGTCCGCCACCGACCCGCGCGGCATCAAGATCGGCGGGAGCTTCCCGCAGAACAACCTTGAGCGGAACCCCTGCAACTGCCGCATGGACGGCCTGATGTTCCTCGACCGCGCCCTCACCCCCAAGGAGGCCGCGATCCAGTACAAGTTCGCCAAGAAGTGACCCGGCCCGCCGCCGGTGCCCGCCCCGCGCGGGCACCGGCGGTGCGTTTCACCGGCGGGTCGTCTCCGCGTCGTCCGGCTGACCGGCCGTCTCCTCCGCGTCCTGCGTCGCGGCCCAGGTGCCGAGCAACCGGAGCGCCTCCTCGGACGGCGATCCGGGTTCCGCCGCGTAGGCGTAGATCCAGCGTTCGCCGTCGTGCAGTTGCAGGGCCTCGACCTGGAGGGTGAGTTCGCCGACGACGGGGTGGCGGAACCGCTTCGGGCCACGGCACGGCACCTCGACGTCGTGCTCGGCCCACCAGGTCCGGAACTCGGGGCTGGCGACGGACAGTTCGCCGATCAGCGCGTGCAGCCGCCTGTCGCGCGGGTAGCGGCCCGCGGTCCGGCGCAGGACGCCGACGCAGACGCGGGCGTTCATCTCCCAGTCGAGGTGGAGTTCGCGGGTCTCCGGCCGCAGGAACAGCCAGCGCGGGTGGCTGGCCGCGTCGGACGGCATCGGTTCGAGCCCCACCAGCAGCGCCCGTCCCATCCGGTTCATCGCGTGGACGTCGCCGCGCGAGTCGATGACGATCGCGGGGACCTGGAGGCCGTCGAGCATCGTCCGCATGCCC
Organism: Actinomadura geliboluensis; assembly: GCF_043197915.1. Taxonomy (NCBI): domain Bacteria; kingdom Bacillati; phylum Actinomycetota; class Actinomycetes; order Streptosporangiales; family Thermomonosporaceae; genus Actinomadura; species Actinomadura geliboluensis. Next base: position 112,183 of record NZ_JBICUA010000004.1, read on the forward strand.
GCGTCGACGGGCGTGACGCGCAACTCGCCCGGCTTGGGCTCCGCGACTGACGACCGGACGAGGTCGTGCAGGTGCAGCCGCTCGACCTCTGCCAGCCGCAGCGCGCGGGCGATCGCGTCGAGCACCTGGTCGGACGGTTGCAGGGGCCGCCCCTGCTCCATGCGGGCGTAGTAGTCGAGGCTCACGGCGGCCAGCATCGCGACCTCTTCGCGCCGCAGGCCCGGCACGCGGCGCCGACCGCCGGCGGGGAGGCCCACGTCCTCGGGCCGGACGCGCGCCCGCCGGGTGCGCAGGAACTCTCGCAGCTCACCGTTCTTGGCCATGCCTCAACGGTAAGCGCCGGGCGCCCGGCTTGGGTGGGTCTGTGCGTCCGAGGTCGGCGCCGCCACTGGTGAGGGCGGTGCACGGGCCACAGGCTGGGCGCATGACCACCATCACTCAGACCTCACCGCTCGGCGGCAGGACCGTCCGGCGCGTCGGCTTCGGCGCGATGCAGCTCGCAGGCCCCGGGGTGTTCGGCCCGCCGGACGACCCGGCCGCCGCCCGCGCCGTGCTGCGCCGCGCCGTCGAACTCGGCGTCGACCACATCGACACCGCCCAGGTCTACGGTCCCGACGTCGTCAACGAACTGATCGCCGAAGCGCTGCACCCGTACCCGGACGGCCTCGTCATCGCCACCAAGGCCGGCGGCGCCCGCGACGCGCAGGGCGGCTGGGTCAGGGCGTCCCGTCCGGAGCAGCTGCGGGCGACCGTCGAGCAGGACCTGCGGACCCTGCGGCGCGAACGGATCGACCTCGTGAACCTGCGGCTCCAGGTCGGCGGCCCCGAACCGGACGCCGTTCCGCTCGCCGAGCAGCTCGGCGCCCTGACCGAGCTGCGCGACGAGGGCAAGCTCGATCTCATCGGCCTCTCGACCGTATCGGCCGACGTCGTCGAGGCCGCTCTGGAGACCACCCCGATCGCCGAGGTGCAGAACGCCTACGGCATCGCGAACCGCACGGACGAGCCGGTCCTCGACCTCTGCCGCGCGAACGGCATCGCCTACGTCCCCTACTATCCGCTCGGCTCCGCGTTCACCGGCGGCCCTCGGGCGCTCGCGGCCGACCCGGCGATCGCTGACGTGGCCGCGAAGCACGGCGCCTCGGCATCGCAGATCGCGCTCGCCTGGCTGCTCGCCCACTACGACCGCATGCTGCTGATCCCCGGCACGAGCTCGATCGCCCACCTCGAAGAGAACCTGGCCGTCGACGCCATCGGGCTGGGCGACGCCGACCTGGCCGTCCTGGACCGCGTCGCCCACGTCGCCGCTCCCGGCTTCTGACGGGCGACGGGGTCGCTAGCCGCAGAGGCGGGCGGTGTGGAGGCCGTCGTCGGTGGCGGCGAGGAGGGTGCCGTCGGGTGCCAGCGCCAGGTCGTTGACCGGGGCCGGGACCTTCACGAGATGGGACGGGGCCAGGGTCGCGGCGTCCCAGGCGAGGACGGTGTCGGGCTCGTCCTGGAGGGCGGCGGCGACGATGAGGCGGCCGCCCGCGAGGGACGCCGCGACCTGGTCGCACGGCCCCGGCGCCGCCAGGACCGCGAGCGCCTCGCCGTCCAGGCCGCTGACGCGCAGCTCGGCGGGCCCCGGCTGGACGAGGACGAGCCCGTCGGGCGACGGTGTCAGCACCGCGTACCCGCCCGGCAGCGCCGCGATCTCCTCGCCGCGCTCGACGTCCAGGATGCCGACCGCCGCGTCGCCGGGCAGGCCGATGAGGGGGCCGGCGGCGGGCGCGGCGTGCAGGATCCAGCGGTCGATGGCCGTCCGGTGGCCGAGCCAGACGGTGAACTCGGTCAGCCGCTCGCCGGTGAGGGCGTCCCACACGACCACGCTCGCGTCGCTGGCGGGGCCGAAGACGGTGACGACGGCGGCGCGCCCGTGGTGGACGGCGAGGCCGAGGAGGTCGGGCTGCCCGTCGAGCACGGCCTCGTGCCCGGTGGCGAGGTCGTGGACGTGCACGCGGTCGCGGTACGTCCAGGCGACGGTGGGGGCGCCGGCGGGGGCGCCGAACGCCCACGCGGCGGGGTCGGCGGGGAAGCCGGGGAGCAGCGCGCCGAGGGCGGCGGCGGCCGCGAGGTCCCAGAGCTGCCCGGCGTTCGCGCCCCGCGCCGCCCGGGACGTGAACGCGAGCGGGGCGCCCTCGGCGGTGACGGCGACGCCGTCGAAGCATCCTTGCGCCAGCGGCTCGGCCAGCACGCTTTCCGGCATGCGACGGAGAGTAGGACACGCGGACGCTGCGTTCCACGGACTTGCGGAAACTCGGTTCCCCGGTGACGTTTCCGCGCCCCGGGGCGCTGTCATCGGGCCGGGCGCCGTCATCAGACCGGGCGCCGTCATCAGACCGGGCGCCGTCATCGGGCCGGGGTCAGCCGGCGTCGCGGAGCCGGGCCGCGGCGTCCTCCGGGGAGACGTCGTTGATCCAGGCGGCCATGCCCGACTCCGACCCCGCCAGGTACTTGATCTTGTCGGGGGCGCGGCGGATCGAGAAGAGCTCCAGGTGCAGCCGGAGCAGGTCGTCGCCGGCGGGCGCCTGGTGCCAGCCCGCCACGTACGGGAGCGGGGTGCCGTAGAGGGCGTCGCAGCGGCGCAGGAGGTCGCGGTAGAGGACGGCCAGCTCGTCGCGCTCCCCGGCGTCCAGCGCGGTGAAGTCGGGGACGTGGCGGTGCGGCATGAGGTGGACCTCCACGGGCCAGCGCGCGGCGGCCGGGACGTAGGCCGTCCAGTGCTCCCCCGCCAGCACGACGCGGCTGCCCGCCCGCTCGGCCTTCAGCACCTCCTCGAACAGGCCGGGCCGCGCGGCGGCCGCCGCCAGCATGCGCTCGGTGCGGGGCGTGACGAACGGGTACCCGTAGATCTGGCCGTGCGGGTGGTGCAGGGTCACGCCGATCTCGACGCCGCGGTTCTCGAACACGTACACCTGCCGGACGCCGGGCACCGCGGCGATCTCGGCGGTCCGGTCGGCCCACGCGTCGACGATCGTCCGGACCCGCGAGACCGGCAGCCGCGCCATCGAGGCGGCGTGGTCGTCGGTGAAGCACACGACCTCGCAGCGCCCGGCGCCGCGAAAGCGCTCCACGCCGTCGATCTCCGGCGGGACGGGCGGGGTGCGGACGTCGAAGGACGGGAACCGGTTCTCGAACGCCACCACGTCGTAGGACGGGTCGGGGATCTCCGACGCGGGCCCGCCGGGGCACAGCGGGCACTGGTCGGCGGGCGGCAGGAACGTCCGGGTGTTGCGGTGCGCGGTGATCGTGACGCGGTCGCCGGTCAGCGGGTCGCGGCGCGTCTCGCACACCGGCTCGACCGGCGCGAGGCCGCGCGGGTCCGGGACGGGTTCCCGGCCCGGCTCCTCGTCGTAGTAGACGATCTCGCGGCCGTCGGAGAGCCGTGCGCGTGTCCGGAACATGTCCCGGGCAGCCTACCGCGCCGGGTGGTCACCCGGCCGGGGCGCTCGCCGGGTTCTGGTCCCGGTGCACGCTCAGCAGATGCCGCACCAGCGTCGTCAGCACCTCCTTGCCGGAGGCGCGCTCGCGGACGTCGCACAGCACGATCGGGGTGTCGGGGCGCAGGTCGAGCGCCTCCCGGATCTCCTCGGTCGCGTAGTCGTAGCCGTCGTCGAAGCAGTTCACCGCGACGACGAACGGCAGCCCGCGGTTCTCGAAGTAGTCGACGGCGGGGAAGCAGTCGGCGAGGCGGCGGGTGTCGGCGAGGACGACGGCGCCGAGCGCGCCGTAGGACAGCTCGTCCCACATGAACCAGAACCGGTCCTGGCCGGGCGTGCCGAACAGGTACAGGATCAGGCCGTCGCGGATCGTGATGCGGCCGAAGTCCATCGCGACCGTGGTGGTGGTCTTCTGCTCGACGCCCGCCGTGTCGTCGACGCCGACGCTCCGGTCGGTGAGCAGCTCCTCGGTCTGCAGCGGGCGGATCTCGCTGACCGCGCCGACCATGGTGGTCTTGCCGACGCCGAACCCCCCGGCGACGAGGATCTTCACCGCGACCGGCGCCGCCGCGCTCCCCGCCGGAGCCCCGCCTTCTCCTCCCGCTGCTTCGGTGCGGGGGGACGAGCCCCCGCTCCCCCCGGCGACCGCGCTCGGGCCGGCGTTCGCCGCGGACTCAGAGGGCTTGGAGACCATGGAGCACTTCCCTCAGCAGACGTTCCTTGGAGAGCGGGCTCTCCTGTTGGGGACGGGTGACGGTGATGAGCCGGTGGTGCAGCAGATCGCCGAGCAGGACGCGCACCACGACCAGCGGCAGCCGCATCCGCGCCGCGATCTCGGCGACCGGCTGCGGCTGCACGCACATCTCCAGGATGTCGAGGTGCTCGGGGCCGATGCCGGGCGAGCCGGAGCGGGGCCGCGCCGCGGTCGTCACGATCGTGATCATGTCGAAGTTCTCGCGCGTCGCGGGCCGCGCGCGCCCGCGCGTCAGCGCGTACGACCGGACGATCGGGCCGGCCTCGTCATCGAGCCATTCGCTGCCAGGACCGGTCATGGCCCGTCACGATTCCTCGTTGTCGAGGGCCTCGGCGCGGCCGCGCCGGGTGCCCTGCTGGATGGACGACATCATCGACCGCAGCTCCTCGGGCGACCGGATCGGGCGGCGCGGCGCGGCGGGCCGCGGCGAGGTGACGGTGGGGTCCTCGCGCAGCTGCGACGCCATGTTCTCCTGCCGGACGCGGCGCGGCAGCGGCGGCCGGGAGCCCGTCCCCGCCCCGTCGGCGGGCCGCCGCCTGACCTCCCGCGGCGAGCGCGGGATGCCCGGCCTGGCGGGCGGCGCGGCGGACGCGGGCGGCGCGGGCCGCTCCGGCTCCGGCTCGGGTTCCGGCTGCGCCGCGGACGGCGGGTCGCCCCACGGCGACGGCGCCGGCGTGGACGGCTGCGGAGGCACGATCCCCCACGCCCCGCTCCCCAGCGGCCCCGGCGCGGGCTCCTCGAACACCGGGATGGGCCCGGTCCGCGCGCCCCCCGGCTCCTCCGCCGGCGGCGCGGGCGGAGGAGCCGGCGCCGCGGCGTGGCGCCCCGCCGGGAGCCGCAGCACCGCGCCGCCGCCCGGTTCCGGGCGCGGCTCGCGGGGCCGGCCGCCGACCACCGAGCCGACGGGGACGAGCGCGTCCTCCGCGCGGCGGGTGGTGAGCGCGGGCGTGCCCGGCGCGGTGTCGCCCTCGTCCGGCACGACGAGGGCCTCCGGCAGCAGCACGATCGCGGTCATGCCGCCGTACGGGGACGTCCGCAGCGTGACCTTGATGCCGTGCCGGCGCGCGAGCCGGCCGACGACGAACAGGCCGAGCTGGGCGCTGTCGGACAGGTCGAACTCGGCGGCGGTGGCGAGCCGCTCGTTGGCGGCGGCGAGGCTCGCCTCGTCCATGGACAGGCCGCGGTCCTCGACCTCCAGCGTGAAGCCGTGCGAGACGGCCTGCCCGTGGACCTGCACGGTCGTGTGCGGCGGCGAGAACACGGCCGCGTTCTCGACGAGCTCGGCGAGCAGGTGGATGACGTCGGCGACGGCGGGGCCGACGATCGCGGCGCGGGTCATCGGGGCGACGTTGACCCGGGTGTAGTCCTCGACCTCGGACGCGGCGGCGCGGGCGACGTCCACGATCGCGACGGGGCTGCGCCAGCCGCGGCCGGGCGCCTGCCCGGACAGGATGATCAGGCCCTCGGCGTGCCGCCGCATGCGGGTGGCGAGGTGGTCGACCCGGAACAGGTCCTCCAGGTCGTCGGGGGTCTCGATGCGCCGCTCCATCGCGTCCAGCAGCTTGAGCTGGCGGTGCAGCAGCGTCTGGCTGCGGCGGGCGAGGTTGACGAACACCTCGCTGACGTTGCGGCGCAGCGTCGCCTCCTCGACCGCGCCCTGGATCGCGGTGCGGCGGGCGGCGTTGAACGCCTCGCCGACCTGGTCGATCTCCCGGGTGCCGAACGCCAGCGGCGGCGCCTCGGCGGCCACGTCGACCTCCTCGCCGCGGCGCAGCCGGCGGATCACCCCGGGCAGCCGGACGTCGGCGAGGTCGATCGCCTCGCGGCGCAGCCGGGCCAGCTCGCGGATGACGGACCGGGCGACCCACACCGCGAGGACGAGGGACGCGGCGACCGCGACGAGGCCGAGCGCGCCGGCGAGCACGACGCGGGTGATGATGCCGTCCGCGATCGGCTCGGCGCGCTTCTCGGCGCCCGCGGACACGGCGAGTTCGAGGCCGCGCAGCCGCGTCAGGTTGGAGTCGGCGGTGGTCTTCCACAGCACCCCGGCCTCGCCGGAGCGCTGCACGCGCCGCGGGGTGGCGACGAACCGGTCCTCCAGCGCGCGGAGCCGGCCGTACTCGGGCATCCCGGCGACGCGCTGGTAGTAGGCCCGGTCGGGGTCTCGCAGCTCGGCCGCCGCGTACCCGTAGAGGGCGCGCTGGGTGCCGACGAGCTTGACGAACCGGGAGTGCTCGGCGGGCGTCATCCGGCCGGCGGCGAGCGCGCCCGCGAGCAGCGCGTCCTCCTGCGCGAGGACCTCGCGGGCACGCGCCAGCGACGCCTCGTTGCGGGCGTCCTTGGCGACCTCGGAGTTGTCGAGGGTGGCGAGCGAGCCCTGCAGCGCGCCGACGTCGCCGAGCAGCGTCGTGTAGTCGGCGAAGGCGCGGGTCCGGTCGGTGCGGCCGGTGTCGATGGCGCGGCGCCGCTCGTCCAGGCCGTCCAGCTCGGCGAGGATCTTGCCGGCGAGGCGCTGCGCGTCGCCGGGGGCGACGCCGCGCACGGCGCCGGACTCGGCGAGCCGGCGGAACAGGTCGGCCTGCCGGTCGGTGACGAGCCGGCCGGACTCCATCGCGGCGCGGTCGCCCTCCGCGCGGCTGCCGAGGTACACCACCGACAGCCGCCGCTCGGCCTGCAGCGCGCTGCCGAGCGCGCCGGACGGGTACCCGTAGTGGTCCTGGACGGTCTTGACGTGCCGCAGGTTGAGCCCCTCGCCGAGGGCGATGCTCGCGGCGAACGCCCACAGCACGCCCAGCGAGACCACCGAGACGGTGACCATGAGGACGACTTTGAAGCGGATGGAGCGGAATCGCGCTGCCTTGGGGGTCCGCCGGTGACCGGCGGCTGAGTCCGTGGTGGTGCGGCCTCGTTTTGGCACTGCGGCTGAACTTTCCCTCGGGCGGACGGCTTGCGGGCTGGCGGGTGTCGGGGACGGGGTGTCGGGGTCGCGGGCGGCCGGAAGGCCGACGAAACGGACAGGGCCGGGATGCCGGCCGGGACGCCCGGAACGGTAGGAGAGCCTAGGACGGAGCGCCGCCGTGTGTCGACAGTTTCCGGATCATCACGTTTTGTGTACACAGACGGCAGCAAATACCCCTACGATGCCTCAGCGTGATGGATCGTTCTCGCCACGCGACGAATTCCGGCCGGTCACCCGTCCGAACGCGCAGGTCACGGATCGTGCTCGCCGCCGCCGCGCTCGTCACCGCGGCGGCCCTCGGGGCCGGGTGCAGCGACGCCTCCGGCGCCGCCGCGCCGCCCGACGTCCAGATGATGCGCACGCTCGGCACCCCCGAGGGCCGGCTCGACCTCGTCGCCTGGACGGGCTATGCCGAGGACGGCTCCAACGACCGGAAGGTCGACTGGGTCACCCCGTTTACGAAGGCGACGGGCTGCCGGGTGCACACGAAGGTCGCCGACACCTCCGACGCGATGGTGGCGCTCATGCGGACGGGCCGCTACGACGGGGTCTCGGCGTCCGGCGACGCGTCCCTGCGGCTCGTCTACGGCGGGCTGGTCGCGCCGGTCAACACGGGCCTGCTCAGCAACTACGACGACATCGCCGCGTACCTGAAGAACCAGCCGTACAACTCCGTCAACGGGCAGATGTACGGCGTCCCGCACGGCTACGGCGCCAACATGCTGATGTACCGGACGGACAAGATCCTGCAGCGCCCCACCTCGTGGAGCGTGGTGTGGGACGAGAACTCCCCCGCCGCCGGGCACGTCGTCGCCTACGACTCCCCCATCTACATCGCGGACGCGGCGCTCTACCTGAAGACCCACCGCCCCGACCTGAAGATCACCGACGTCTACGCGCTGGACGAGGAGCAGTTCCAGGCGGCGGTCGACCTGCTCAAGCGGCAGCGCCCGAACGTCAACCAGTACTGGTCGAACTACCTGGACGAGCTCCAGTCGTTCAAGAGCGGCTACAACTACGCGGGCACCGCGTGGCAGGTGACCGCGAACCTGGCGCTGGCGGAGAAGGCGCCGGTGGCGACGACCATCCCGGAGGAGGGCGCCACCGGCTGGTCCGACACCTGGATGATCTCGTCGAAGGCCCAGCATCCGACCTGCATGTACAAGTGGATGAACTGGATCACCACGCCGAAGGTGCAGGCGGAGGTCGCGCAGTGGTTCGGCGAGGCGCCCGCCAACCCGAAGGCGTGCCGGTACACCGCCAAGGGCTTCTGCTCGACGTACCACGTCGGCGACCCCGAGTTCTACCGGCGCCTGGCGTTCTGGAAGACGCCCGCGAAGGACTGCGGCGACGACCGCGGCGACAAGTGCGTCCCCTACGACCGCTGGGCCCAGGCCTGGACGCAGATCAAGGGGTAGCCGCGGTTCAGGAGGCGGGCTTCATGGCGTAGCAGTAGTTCGACTTGCCCTTGAAGTAGTGGCGGGCCCGGCCGTCGCCGTACCGCCACTGGCAGCCGCCGTCGAGCTGGGCCGCCGACAGCTTCATCGTGTCGCCCTTGCGCTTGATGCAGTACGCGCCGGGGCTCGGCGTCTCGCGGTACTCGACCCACTCCCAGCCGAGCTTCACGCAGTACTCGGTGAAATGCCCGGGGCCGAGTTCCACCCGCGCGAGCTTCGGCGCGCGCGTCGGTGCGGTCGACGGCGCCTTCGACGGGCCCGCCGACCGCGACGGCGCCCCCGAAGCGCCCGACCGCGACGGACCGGCGCTCGGGCTCGTGCTCGGGCTCGGCGACCGCGTCCCGGCCCCGCTGCCCGCCTCGGCCGGGATACCTGGCTGCGGAGTGCCCGGCCCCGCCGAGCCGTTCACCGCGACGCCCTCGTCCCGCTTCACCGGCTCGTCGCCGGAGAACCACACCGCGCCGAAGACGACCGCGACGACGGCGGCCACCGCCGCGCCGCCGCCGATCAGCGCGGCCTTCGCGCGCCCGCCTCCGTGCGGTGCGGTGACCGCGTCCACCCGTCCGGCGACGGGCGGCGGTGCGGCGGGAGGGAGCGGCATGGCAGGAGGGGGCGGGGGCGTGTGGGCGGCGTTCTCGCTCGCCTCGGGAGGGGCGGCCAGTGGGGTCGGAGGCAGGAGGTCCGCCGCCGGGACCGGCGGACGTAAGGTCCCCGGCGGCGGCGGGGACGGCGCGCGCCCCGGGCGGACGAGCCGGTCCAGGACGGCCTGCGCGGACGGCCTGCGCTCCGGGTCCTTCGCGAAGCACTCGGTGAGGAGGCCGCGCAGCGGCTCCTCCACGCCGGTGAGGTCGGGCTCGGAGTTCGCGATGCGGTTGAACACGACCGGCACGGACTCGTTGCCGAACGGCGGCCGCCCGGTCGCGGCGAACGCCATCGTGGACGCCCACGCGAACACGTCGGCGGCCGGGGTCAGCTCGCCGGGTTCGAGCTGCTCGGGCGCCATGTAGGCGGGGGTGCCGACCGCGCGGCTGACCATCGTCTGCGCGCCGGACAGCGCCCGCGAGATGCCGAAGTCGATGACGCGCGCGCCGTCGGCGCCGATGAGCACGTTGTGCGGCTTGAAGTCGCGGTGGACGACACCGGCGTCGTGCAGCGCGACGAGGGCCGTGGCGGTCGCGATGGCGAGCCGGTCGAGGGCGCTGCCGGAGCGGGGGCCCTGCTCGGCGACGACCCGGCTGAGCGGCGGCCCGTCGACGTACTCGCTGACGATGTAGCGGCGGTTCCCGGCCGCGCCGGAGTCGAGGACCTGCGCGGTGCAGAACCGCGCGACGTGCTTGGCCGCCTCCAGCTCGCGGGTGAACATGTCGAGCGCGCTCAGCGTGCCGAGGTCGCTGCTCAGCTGCGCGTGGAACAGCTTCACCGCGACCTGGACGCCGTCGTCGCCGGTGCCGAGGTAGACGACGCCCTGGCCGCCCTCACCGATCCGCGCGGTGAGCCGGTAGGCACCGATCTGGCGCGGGTCGTCCGGTTCGAGGGGCTGCACGCCCAGCAGTGTAGGCGGGTCAGTGATCGCGCCGGGTCATCATCCGGACGAGCGTGAGAAGTTCGGCGGCGGCGTCCGGAGCCGCGCCCGCCAGGTGGGTGCGGGCCGCGACGAGGAGCGTGTCGGCGTGCGCGGCGGCCCAGGCGCGGGCGCCGCTGGTCTCGATGAGCTCGGCCGCGCGGGCGGTGTCGTCGCCGGTCAGCGGCTCGTCCTGGAAGTACAGCGCGGCGAGTTCGGCGCCGGCGGGCGTGCCGGACGTCAGCGCCGCCACGACCGGCAGCGACTTCTTGCGGTTGCGCAGGTCGGAGTGGACGGGCTTGCCGGTGACGGCCGGGTCGCCCCAGATACCGAGCAGGTCGTCGGCGAGCTGGAACGCCAGCCCGACCTGCTCGCCGAAGGCGCGCATCCGGGCGGTCTCGGCGGTGGTCGCCCCGCCGTACAGGGCGCCGAGGGCGCAGGCCGCGCCCATCAGCGCGCCGGTCTTGCGGTTCGCCATCGTGAGGCACTCGTCGAGCGCCACGTCCGTGCGCTCCTCGAAGGCGAGGTCGGCGAACTGGCCCTCGACCAGGTCGAGGACGGACCGGGCGAGGACGCGGACGCCGTGCCCGACCGCCGGGGAGTCGTCGGCGGCGAGCGCCTCGTAGGCGGCGGCGAGGAGGGCGTCCCCGGCGAGGATCGCGCCGCTCGTCCCGAAGACCGTCCAGGCGGTGGGGCGGTGCCGGCGGGTGAGGTCGCCGTCCATGACGTCGTCGTGCAGCAGGGAGAAGTTGTGCGCCAGCTCCACCGCGACGGCGGCCGGCAGGGCGGCGTCCGCCGTCCCGCCGGCCGCCTCCGCCGCCAGCAGCGCCAGCGCGGGGCGGACCGCCTTGCCCGCCGGGGCCGCGGCGGGCCGGCCCCGCTCGTCCCGCCAGCCGAAGTGGAACTCGGCGATGCGGCGGGCCGTCTCCGGCATGGCCCCGACCGCGTCCCGCAGCGCGGGATCGAGCAGGCCCCGGCTCCACCGCAGGATGTCGGCCGCCGACCGGGCGCGTCGGTCCGGGCGGTGGTCGCATCCGATGACGGCGGGGTCGTCCTTCCAGGCGGGCACGGCGGGCATGGCGGTCCTCCCCTTTCTTCGGCGGGCGATCGCGCTAGCGGGCGATCTCGACGTTCTCCAGGACGCCGAGCGCGTCCGGGACCAGCACGGCGGCCGAGTAGTAGGTGCTGACCAGGTACGTCAGCAGCGCCCGGTCGCCGATGCCGGCGAACCGGACCGACAGGCCCGGCTCCACCTCGTCCGGCAGCCCGGTGCGGCGCAGCCCGATGACGCCCTGGTCCTCCTCGCCGGTGCGCAGCACCAGGATCGAGCTGGTCCCGGCCGGGGTGATCGGGATCTTGTCGCACGGGTAGATGGGGACGCCGCGCCACGCTTGGACGCGGCGTCCCTCGACCTCCACGCAGGACGGGTACACCCCGCGCCGGGTGCACTCGCGACCGAACGCGGCGATCGTCTTGGGGTGGGCGAGGAAGAACCTGGACTTGCGCCGCCGCGACAGCAGCTCGTCCATGTCGGCGGGGGTCGGCGGGCCCCCGCTGGTCTGCAGGCGCTGCCGCAGGTCGGCGTTGTGCAGCAGCCCGAAGTCGCGGTTGTTGATGAGCTCGTGCTCCTGGCGCTCTCGCAGTTCCTCGATGGTGAGCCGGAGCTGCTGCTCGACCTGGTCCATCGGCCCGTTGTAGATGTCGGCGACGCGGGCGTGCACGCGCAGCCTCGTCTGGGCGAGGCTCAGCTCGTACTCGCGCGGCGAGGTCTCGTAGTCGGCGAACGTGGCGGGCAGGACGGGTTCGCCGTCGTGCCCGGACGCCACCTCGATCGCCGCCTCGCCGTGCCGGGTCTGCGGCGGTGGCGGCGTGTCGCGGTACTCCTCCAGGTGGGTGCGGAGGGCCTCGGACCGCTCGGTCAGCTCCTCGATCGCCGGGCAGGGCAGCGTCAGCACGATGGTGGGGGTCAGCGCGCGGAAGGTGTGCGGCCACTCCTCGTCCACGCCGAGCAGGGCGCGGTCGCCGAAGAACCGGCCGTCGGCGAGGATGCCGACCCGGGCCTCGCCGCCGTACTTACCGGGGCCGGCCTCCTCGACCTTGCCGTGCGCGATCAGGTGGACGCCGTCGAGCAGCCGCCCGGCCGCCGCGATCGTCTCGCCGGGCTGGTACTCGTGCTGCTCGAACCGCGCGGCGAGACCGTCCAGCACCTCCGGCTCGCCGAGGTCGCGCAGCGGCGGCAGCTCGGCCAGCTCCGGCGGGAGCACGCGGACGTCGGCGCCGTCGTTGACGAAGGTGACGATGCCGTCGCCGAGCCGGTAGGTGAGCCGCCGGTTCACCCGGTAGGTGCCGGCGTCCGCGCGCACCCACGGCAGCAGCCGGAGCAGCCACCGGGGGGTGATGCCCTGCATCTGCGGGACGGACTTGGTCGTCGTGGCGAGGTTGCGGGCGGCCTGCGTGCCGAGGGCGAGCCGCTCGCGCGCCCCGGCGGGCCCGGCCGCGCCGGCCGGGCCGTGCTCCGTGGTCGGCTCCGTCACGCGTCGGCACCGCCGTGCGCGATCTCGACGGACTCCAGCATGCCGAGCGCGTCCGGCACGAGGACGGCGGCCGAGTAGTAGGCGCTGACCAGGTAGTTGATGAGCGCCTTCTCGTCGATTCCCATGTACCGGACGGACAGGCCCGGCTGGTACTCGTCCGGCAGCCCGACCTGGTGGAGCCCGATCACGCCCTGGGCCGCCTCCCCGGTTCGCATCAGCAGGATGGAGCTGGTCTTGGTCTTGCTCACCGGGATCTTGTTGCACGGGAAGATCGGCACGCCGCGCCAGCCGGGGACCTTGCCGCCGCCGACGTCGACGCTGCCGGGGTAGACGCCGCGCGCGCTGCACTCGCGGCCGAACGCGGCGATCGCCTTCGGATGCGCGAGGAAGAACGCGGGTTCCTTCCAGACGAGGGTGAGCAGGTCGTCCATGTCGTCCGGGGTGGGCGGGCCGGAGCGGGTGTGGATGCGCTGGGACAGGTCGGCGTTGTGCAGCAGGCCGAAGTCGCGGTTGTTGATGAGCTCGTTCTCCTGGCGTTCGCGCAGCGCCTCGATGGTCAGCCGGAGCTGCTGCTCGACCTGGTCCATCGGCTCGTTGTAGAGGTCGGCGACGCGGGTGTGGACGCGCAGCACGGTCTGCGCGACGCTCAGCTCGTACTCGCGCGGGGACGCCTCGTAGTCGACGAACGTGCCGGGCAGGACCGGCTCGCCCTCGTGCCCGGACGCCACCTCGATGGCCGCCTCGCCGTGCGCGTTGCTCGGCCGGTCGGGGCTCGCGCGGTACTCGTCCAGGTGGGCCTGGAGGGACGCGGACTGGCCGAGCGTCTCCTGGAAGTCGGCGTCGTTCATGCTGAGGACGGTGCACGCGGTCACGGCCTTGACCGTGTGCTCCCACGTCGGCTGCTCCTCGCCCTCCTCGGGCGCGAGCAGGGCCTGCTCGCCGAAGAAGTCGCCGTCGGCGAGGGTGCCGAGGACGGCGTCGGCGCCGTACTCGCCGGCCCCGATCTTGCTGAGCTTGCCGTGCGCCACCAGGATGACGCGGTCGACCGGGCGGCCGCGCTCCACGATGACGTCGCCGGGCTCGTACTCCTGCTGGGTGAACCGGCCGGCGATGGCGTCCAGCGTCAGGTCGTCGTCGTAGCCGCGGAGCGGGGGCAGTTCGCCCAGCTCGCGGGGGATGACCCGGACGTCGGCGCCGGTGGTCACGAAGGTGACCCGGCCGTCGCCGAGGGTGTAGGTGAGGCGCCGGTTGACCCGGTAGGCGCCGCCGGACGCCTGGACCCAGGGCAGGAGCTTCAGGAGCCACCTGGAGGTGATGCCCTGCATCTGCGGGACGGACTTGGTCGTGGTCGCCAGATTCCGTGCCGCCGCGGTACCGAGGCTCAACTGCTCCTGCTGCTGTTCCGTCACGTCCACACCACCGATTCGTCGAAGGTCCGTCATGATGAGCCGTCTTCCGGCCAACGGTGACGCTACTGAACGTAATTGGCGCATCGCAATGAGCCATCGGATTGCCGGACCGCCACAGAACTCACACCGGCACGCCACTGCCCGAATCCGGCGGTGCGCACCGGCTGGCTAGGGTGAGCCCCGGCAAACCAGGATCTTCCACACAAGCGGGTGACATGGGACGACGCCGCTACCGCAGGCTCCTCGTCGGGCCGGACGCCTACCGCTGGCGTGTCGGGCACCAGCACACGCGGGACGGGCGGCGCCTGCTCGACTGCCGCGAGACCTTGCTTCTGCGCCAGGAGGGACGCCCCGGGCGGATCAACGTCGTCTTCCGCGAGGGGCCGGGGCGGATCGTCCCGGACGGCGGCCCCTACACGCACAGCGGCAGCGTGTGCCGCGCCGAAGACGAGACCATGCTCAACCTGCACCGGCCAAGGGTCGTCCGCGCGCTGCTCGACGTCGCCTTGGGACGGGGTGAGGACTTCTGGTCTAGCGCCGAGATCGACGGCTGGACCATCATCGACGCCGTCTACGCCCACCTCGCCGGTAAGTCGCGCTACCTCGTCCAGCACGACTACGGCATGGGCGGGCTCTGGTGGTGGGTGTGGGCGGACTCGGCGGAGGAGATCCTCGACGCCTGCGCCGAGGTCGAGGTGATGGACGACCCGGACGTGATCCGGCGCGTGCGCTCCTGGGGCGACATGGAGGAGGTCGTCCTCGACCGCCTGGCGCCGGATTCGGCGCTCGCGCACCTGCGCGACCGGCGCTCGTCCTACCGCGACGACCCCGGCTACGGCGAGCTGGCCGGCCACGACGTCGTCCACCTGCGGATGCCGGACGAGGAGGACGAGCGGGTCGCGTGGCTGATGGAGATCGGACGGGACGGCCGCTGGACGCGGCAGGTGGAGATCCGGCCCGGCGAGCACCCCGTCCGCTCCAGCGCGGACGACTGGCCGATCAACCCGCCGCTCGACCTCTACGACCCGCGGTACCTCCCGTACCGGATCAGCGCCGCCGAGTTCGAGAACGCGTGGGAGAAGGCGCGCCCCGAGCAGTAGACCGCGCGTCCGGACGACCAGCGGTTTTTACCCTCAAGTAAGGTTTCGCCGCAGGTCAGCGCGGTGCCGTGTGAGGCACATCACCCGATGTGCGGGCGTGGTCAAGGAAAGACCTACCGCATCCTGGTGTTGTACGAGGTGAACAGCAGGCCCGGGTCAGGACGGGCCTGGCGAACCGGAGGGGAGGCTCCCAGTGACCACAGTCTGGACGGCACTGGCCATTGAGACGGCCACCGCACTGGTGATCGCGGCTTCGCTGGCGGGCTGGGCCCGCCGGCACTTCCGCCGCGCCCGCTGAGCGGCCGCGCGCACCACGCGTCTCACACCGCCCCGGAACTCGCCGGTTCCGGGGCGCGCTCGTTCCCGGCCTTCTCGATCGGCACCCCCGCCGTCTCCGGGATCTTGATGATCGGCACCAGCGCCACCGCCGCGGCGATCATCAGGTAGTACGCCGGGACGTAGTTGGAGCCCGTCACGTCGATCAGCGACCCGACCAGCACGGCCGCCGTCCCGCCGAACAGCGACGTCGAGATGTTGTAGCCGATCGCGAACGCCCCGTACCGCACCCTGGTGGGGAACATCGCCGGGAACGTCGCGCCGATCACCGCCAGCATCAGCACCAGCAGCCCGCCGACGATCGCGTACCCGGCCGCGACGCCGAGCTTGTTCTCGGTCTGCATGAGCGCGAACGCCGGCCACGCCAGCACGATGTAGCCGATCGCCGCCGTCAGCAGCAGCGGCTTGCGGCCGATGAGGTCCGACAGGTGGCCGAGCGGCAGGATCACGGCCATCATCGCGAACTCCACCCCGATCGTGATGAGCTGCGCCGTGTCGTCGTTCATCTTCAGGAAGTCGACGAGGTACGACGGCATGAACGTCAGCAGCGTGTAGTCCGCGACGTTCAGCAGGAACACGATGCCGATCAGCATCGCGATGACGCGCCAGTAGTGCTCCAGCGTCTCCTTCAGCGGCGACTGGGCCTTCTTGCCCTCCTGCTCCATGGCCTGGAAGGTCGGGGTGTCCTCGATCCTCGTCCGGACGTAGAGGCCGACGAGGCCGAGCGGCAGCGCCACCAGGAACGGGATGCGCCAGCCCCAGCTGTGCATGGCGCTCTCGCTGAGCGCCAGGTCCATGATGAACACCAGGCCGGCGCCGAGGATGTAGCCGGTCAGCGTGCCGAACTCCAGGAAGCTGCCGAAGAACCCGCGCCGGTGCGTCGGCGCGTACTCGGCGATCATCGTGGCGGCGCCGCCGTACTCGCCGCCCGTCGAGAAGCCCTGGATCAGCCGGACGGCGAGCAGCGCCAGCGGCGCGGCGATCCCGATCGTGTTGTAGTCGGGGAGGATCCCGATCACGAACGTCGAGCCCGACATCAGGATGATCGTCGCGGCCAGCACCCGCTTGCGGCCGAGCTTGTCGCCCATCGGCCCGAAGAACAGCCCGCCGAACGGACGGGCCAGGAACGCCGCGGCGATCAGCGCGAACGAGCGCAGCGACGCGCTGCCCGCCGCCTCCTCCGGGAAGAACTTCGTGCCGATGATCGCGGTCATCACCCCGGCGCTGAACACGCCGAAGTCGAACCACTCGATGCAGTTCCCCATCGCGGACGCGATCACGGCCTTGTGGACGGCGCCGGTGCCGCCCCGGTCCGCCGGCAGGCTCGCACCGGGGTCGGCCGGTCCGTCCGCCGCGGCGCCGGCGCGCTCAAGGTCGTCGTTCACGCGCTACCTCTGCCCGAAGATCGGCAAAGCTAACGCCGGGTCACGGCGCGACCGCTCAGCGCAAGAGGCGCCTCACGCCCTCCCGGACCTGTTCGCGGCGCCCTTGGACGCCTTCGGCGTCGCCGGGCGGGTGTCCTCGGCCTCGTCCTCCTCGTCGGGGAGCGTGGGCAGGGCCGTGGTGGGCTGGTCGTCCGCGACCTCGCCGGGCAGCTCGTCGGTGCGCCCGGGGTCGCCGTCGAGCAGTTCGTCGAGGGTGGCGGTGCGGTTCACATCGCCCGCCAGCTCGTCCTCCAGGAGGTCGTCCTCGGGGATCGACACGAGCGCCTGCGTCTCCACCGACTCGCGGGTGATCACGCCGCTGGCGAGGACGTTGTTGCGGTGCCGCAGCATGCCGTTCTCGCGGAGCAGGTTGTCGACGTCGGAGCGGGCCCGCGCGATGCGCCGGCTCAGCCGGACGTGCACGAGGAACCCGCCCGCCGCCGCGCCGAGGATGAACCCGGAGACGGGGAGGCCGACCGCGGTCGGCGCGAGCGTGGCCACCAGCGCGACGGCGACCAGCGCGACGACCACGGCAAGCGCGACGAAGTGCTCCTCCATCCAGTCGAGGACGGTGTTGACGCGCTTGGGGATCCTCACTCGGCGACTCCTCCACTCGGCTCGGTGGCGCCGGCGCGCGGCGGTTCACCGGCCCCGCGACGCCGCTGTTCGGATGCACCGCCGGGGCTCCGCGGCCGGGACGGTCCGGGCGCGCACCCGCACCGGCGCGCCGCCCTGCTGCACCGGACGCGCCTCCGCCAGATGCTGACCGCGGCGAGGCCGTCCGAAACCCCAACTGTACGTGACGTCGGTCGCTGCGGGGGCGGGCGGCTCGCGCCGGGATGCGAACACCTGGTCGCGGCGAATATCGTCCATTGACATGAGCGAACACTTTGACGTCGTGGTCCTCGGCGCGGGCCCGGGTGGATATGTCGCCGCGATCCGGTCGGCGCAGCTCGGGCTGAAGACGGCGATCATCGAGGAGAAATACTGGGGCGGGGTGTGCCTCAACGTCGGCTGCATCCCGTCGAAGGCGCTGCTGCGCAACGCGGAGCTGGCGCACATCTTCACCAAGGAGCAGCAGACCTTCGGGATCAACGTCGAGGGCACCGTGTCCTTCGACTACGGCGTCGCGTTCCAGCGCAGCCGGCAGGTGTCGGACAAGCTCGTCAAGGGCGTCCAGTTCCTGATGAAGAAGAACAAGATCACGTCCTATGACGGGCGGGGCACGTTCACCGACCCGAACACCCTGCAGGTCGCCCGCGCGGACGGCTCGTCGGAGACGGTGACGTTCGACAACTGCATCATCGCGGCGGGCGCGCACACCAAGCTGCTGCCGGGCACGTCGCTGTCGGAGCGGGTCGTCACCTACGAGGAGCAGATCCTCAGCTCCGAGCTGCCGGAGAGCATCGTCATCGCCGGCGCGGGCGCGATCGGCGTCGAGTTCGCCTACGTGCTGCACAACTACGGGGTGAAGGTCACGATCGTCGAGTTCCTCGACCGGATGGTCCCGAACGAGGACGCCGACGTCTCCAAGGAGCTCGCCAAGCGCTACCGCAAGCTCGGCGTGGATGTCCTCACCTCGACCCGCGTGGACGCCATCGACGACTCCGGCGAGAAGGTCAAGGTCACCGTCACCGGCAAGGACGGCGCCCAGCAGGTCATCGAGACCGACAAGGTCCTCCAGGCGATCGGCTTCCAGCCGAACGTGGAGGGCTACGGCCTGGAGAAGGCCGGCGTGGCCCTCACCGACCGCGGCGCGATCGACGTGGACGGCCGCTGCCGCACGTCCGTCCCGCACATCTACGCGATCGGCGACGTCACCGCGAAGCTGATGCTCGCGCACGCCGCCGAGGCCATGGGCATCGTCGCCGCCGAGACCATCGCGGACGCCGAGACGATGGAACTCGACTACATCATGATCCCCCGCGCCACCTACTGCCAGCCGCAGGTCGCGAGCTTCGGCTACACCGAGGCCCAGGCCAAGGAGCAGGGCTTCGACGTGAAGACCGCGAAGTTCCCCTACAGCGCCAACGGCAAGGCCCTCGGCATGGGCGAGGGCGACGGCTTCGTCAAGGTGATCAGCGACGCCAAGTACGGCGAGATCCTCGGCGCCCACATGATCGGCCCCGAGGTCACCGAGCTCCTCCCCGAACTGACCCTGGCCCAGCAGTGGGACCTCACGGTCAACGAGGTGGCCCGCAACGTCCACGCCCACCCCACCCTGGGCGAGGCGATGAAGGAGGCCGTCCACGGCCTGGCCGGCCACATGATCAACCTCTGAGTCCCCCACCCCGGGGGGGGGGGGGGGGGGGGGGGGGGGGGGGCGGCCCGCCCCCCCGCCCGCCCCCCCCCCCCCCGCGCCGCCCCCCCCGCCGGCG
>NZ_JBICUA010000004.1:131583-714534 GCF_043197915.1 Actinomadura geliboluensis
CCCGGGGGCCGGCCGTCGCGCCCCCCCCCCCCCCCCCCCCCCACAAAAAACACCCCCCCCCCCCCCCCCCCCCCCCCCCCCCCCCCCCCCCCCCCCCCCCCCCCCCCCCCCCCGCGGCGTCCCCTTCCGGCGCTGGTACTTCACCGACTCGTGTGAGGTGAGTCGATATGATCACCGCTCCGGGGGACGCGTGAGGAGGGGTCGTGGCCGAGCGGATGGCCTTGCTGCCCACAGATCCGGACTCGGTCGGTCCCTACCGCCTTGAGCATCGGCTGGGCGCCGGCGGGCAGGGGACGGTCTACGCCGGTGCCTCGGCCACGGGCGAGACGGTGGCGGTCAAGCTGCTGCACCCGCACCTCTTCGGCAACGAGGTGGCGCGGACGCGGTTCGTCCGCGAGATGCAGATCGCCGAGCGGGTGGCGCCGTTCTGCACCGCGCAGGTGCTCGACAGCGGTGTCGAGGACGGCCGTCCCTACATCGTCAGCGAGTTCGTGGACGGCCCGTCCCTCCAGGCGTCGGTGCGCGACTCCGGCCCGCGCGCGGGGGCGGCGCTGGAGCGGCTGGCGGTCAACACGGTGACGGCGCTGGCCGCGATCCACCGGGCCGAGGTGGTCCACCGCGACTTCAAGCCGGGCAACGTCCTGCTCGGGCCGGACGGGCCGGTCGTCATCGATTTCGGCATCGCCCGCGCCCTGGACCTCAACCAGTCGATCATCACCAGCCAGGCCGTCGGCACCCCCGGCTACATGGCGCCCGAGCAGCTCCGGGAGGACGAGACCGGCCCCGCGGCCGACATGTTCGCCTGGGGCGCGACCATGGTGTTCGCCGCGACCGGCAGGCGGGCCTTCGACGGCGGTTCGATCCCGGCGGTGATGCGGGCGATCCTGGAGGACGAACCGGACCTGGACGGCCTGCGGGCACCGTTCGCCGCGATCGTCCGCGAGTGCCTGGCCAAGGACCCGGCCCGGCGTCCCACCGCCGCGCAGGTCGGCGAGCGGCTGCGCGACCTCCCGTCCCCCGCGTGGGAGGCCGGAGCCGCCGCGCCCGCCGATCCCGAGCCCCCGGAGCCGCAGCCGGTCGTCGTTGCTCCGGACACCGTTCACGACTCTGCTCCGGACGCGCCGGCGCGGGGCCGGAAAGGGCGTCGGCGCGCGCTCCTGATCGGTGCCGCCGTCGCGGCGTTCGTCGTGGCGCTGGGCGGCGGCTACATCCTGCTCCCGTCCGAGGGGGAGGGCGGGACGTCGGAGGCGTCCGAGACCCCGGATACCGCGAGGTCGTCCGGGGTGCCCGCCGCCGGGACGACCGGGCCTCCGGCGAGCCCGAGCGAGTCCGCGAGCCGCGGATCCGGGCCGTCGTCCGCGACGTCGAAGGCGCCGCCCGGCGGCCCGGCGCCCCCGACCGGCTCGGGCGGTCGCACGCCCCGGCCGTCCGCCAAGCCGTCCGAGCCGTCCGGCGGCGGCGGTACAGAGGAGAAGCCTCCCACCGGCCCGAAGACGCTGGGGACCATCTCGGCGACCGACGGCACCACCTACTGCCGGTCCCGTGGATACGCCGGCGCTGTCCGCGAGTACGGCGGCGACTACTCGTGCTACGGCGCGCCCGGCCGGACGACGGTCACCCTCAGCGAACTCTGCCGCTGGAAGTACCCGAACCACTCCAACGTCAAGGCCGACAGCACCACCTGCAAGTCCTCCTGACGCCGTCGCCGGATCAGGTGACGTTCCAGAGGTCGAGGGACGCGTAGGCGGGGCGCCACACGGTTTCGTAGGCGGTGCGGGCCTGCTCCGGGAGGAAGGCCAGCAACTTCGCGGCGAGTTCCGGGTCGGCGCCGTCCAGGAGCCAGGGGATGACGCGGGGGCCGTTGGGGCCGAGTTTCGCGCCGTGCACCTGGCCGAAGTTCGCGAAGTGCTCGGGCGGCAGGGTCTCGTCGATCAGCGGAAGCGCGGCCTCCTCTTCGTGCCTCAGGTGGCCGGTGAGGGCGGTGGCCAGGCGGTCGACGAGGGGGCCGAGGGGTTCGGTGCCGGCGTCGATCGCCTCGATGGCGGGGTCGATGGCGGCGTGTTCGGCCTCCATCGCGTCCATCAGGGCGAGCCCGTCCGGACGGTCGGCGAGGGCCTCGCGCATGGGCGGCCACAGGGCCTCGTCCTCGGCGGTGTGGTGGATGTGCAGGGCCGTCTTGAACAGGTCCCAGCCCTGTCCTTCCGCGAGGACGCGGCGCGCCTCGCCGTCCTCGCGGGCGGCGACCTTGGCGAGTTGCTCCAGTTCCCTCCGCAGCGCGTCGTGCATGACGTACATGGCGGTCCAGTCGTAGGTGGCCATGGAATCCCCTTCCGTTTCCCCATAGACGAAATCCGGGAGGGAAGTGTGACTCTTCAGGACGTCGGGGCCGGGCTGGAGAGGCGGCTGAGGAGGCGCTGGCCCTGGCGGGAGCTGATGTTGAGGCGGCGGCCGAGTTCGGCGCCGGTGATGCCGGGCTCGGCGTCGATGATGGCGAGGGCGCGGGCCTCATTGTCGGTCGCCACGCTGCGCGGGACGCTCGCCTTCTTCTGCTTCGGCGGAGCCGGAGGCGGCGGCGCAGGCGCAGGCGCAGGTTCGGGCTCGGGCGGGGGCGGAGGCGGAGGCGGGGTCGTGAGGGTGGTGACGCGGGTGAGGGCCTGGTCGAGCATGACGCCGTCCTTGAGCATCCAGACGACGTCCGCGGGGGCCTTCGACTTCCACTTGCGGCCGTAGTGGTCGTCCAGGAGGGCGAGGGCGTGGCGGCGGCGCTGCTCGGCCTGGAGGGCGTCGGGGTAGGACGTGATCTGCCACAGGACCATGCGGCGCCACAGGCGGAACGTGGAGAAGGGCGCCAGCAGCCAGCGGGCGATGGGCACGCCTTCGCGGACGGTCCCGGCGGCGATCCCGGCGCGGCGGCGGATGGCGTGCCGGACGGCCTCGATGAACGTGATGAACAGCACGGGCATGGCGGCGTGCATGACCATGCCGGTGACGTCGCCATGCGCGGCGGAGACGTTGAGCCAGACGGTGGCGGCCGTGAAGGCGAACGCCATCCAGCGCAGCGCCGGCATGGGCATGGCCAGCCACTCCAGGAGCAGCGCGACGGAGACGAGGGCGAGGATGCCCAGGTCGACCCCGGCCGGGACGATCCACGCCTCGTCGCCGAACCAGGGCTCGGCCACGTCCCGGACGGACGCGAACGAGCCGTATCCGCCCAGGCCGGCGAGGCCCGCGAAGAAGACGCCGCCGACCGCGGCCAGCACGCGCTGGGCCCGGGTCAGCGGCATCGTCGTCCGGTCCATCGCGTCCCTCCCGTCACGGGGTGTCTGGATCACCCCGTGACGGTAGCGCGCCGTCCCGGACGAAACCGGCAATATCCCCCAGTCGTCAGCGGAGCGGGTCGAACGGGTCGAGTTCCACCGGCCGCCGGCCCGTGACGATCTGCTCGGCGAGCAGCCGCCCGGTCGCCGGGCCGAGGGTGATGCCCCACATGCCGTGCCCGCCGGCGGCGAAGACGCGCGGCGAGCGGGTCGCGCCGATCAGCGGGAGTCCGTCGCGGGTGCAGGGGCGGGACCCGACCCACTCGTCCTGCCGGGCGCCGAGGTCGGCGCCGCGCAGCAGCGGCCGGGCGGCCTCGACGATCGCCTTGATCCGGCGCGGGTCGAGCGGGGCCTCCGGGGCGCGGAACTCCATCATCCCGGCGACGCGGAGCCGGTCGCCGAGCGGCGTGCAGGCGACGCGCTGGGCCGGGAAGTAGACGGGGCCGTCCGGGACGCGGTCCATCGGCACGCTGAAGCTGTAGCCGCGGCCCGCCTGGACGAGGGACCGCACGCCGAACTGCCGGGCCAGGTCGCCGAGCCACACGCCGCTCGCGAGCACCACCGTGTCGAACTGCTCGGAGTCGCTGCCCGTGGTGCGGACGGAGACACTGCCCCGCTGGTGCCCGATCTCGGTGACGTCCGCGCCCGCGCGGATCTTGCCGCCCCGGTCGCGGACGGAGTCGGCGAGCGCGTGCACGAACGCGCCCGGGTTGACGAACCGCTGGCCGCGCAGCACGATCGCGGCGCCGATCTCGTCCGACAGGGCGGGTTCCAGGGCGCGGGCCTGGTCGCCGGTGAGGGCCTCGTACTCCAGTTCCTGGCCGGCCGCGCGGATGTGCTCGATCTCCTCCAGCAGGACGCGCCGCTCGGCGGCCGTCCGGTACGCGGCGAGGAAGGACCCGGCCTCGTTCGTCTCCGCCTTGACGCCGCCGTCCAGCAGCGCGTCGAAGCTCGGCAGCGCGCGGCCGTTGATCGGCACGAGCGACTCCATGGCGCGGCGCCACCGGGCGGCGGTGCTGTTGCGGGCGAACCCGGCGAGGAAGCGGAGCAGGCGCGGGTTCGCGCTCGGCGGGACGTAGACCGGCGAGGACGGGCTGAGCACCGCCCGGATGCCGTAGGAGAGGACGGCCGGCTCCGGCAGCGGGGTCGCCAGGCCGGGCGTGAGCCAGCCGGCGTTGCCCCAGGACGCGCCCGCGGCGACGTCCCGGCGGTCGAACACGGTGACGTCGGCGCCGTGCTCCTGCAGGAACCAGGCGGTGGACAGCCCGACCATGCCGGCGCCCACGACGGCGACTCGGCGCGGCGCTGCGTCGAGAGCCATGGCGACTCCTCTCCTCGCTGTTACGCGTGACACTTCGATGGTGCGCCGTGGTGAAGCCGTCGTCTCTGTCGCGATCGGCCAATCCGGTCGGGGCCCGTCGTGCGAACGGCACAATGGACGCATGGTGAAGCTCGACGTGGCCGACCTCGTCGACTCGCTGGGGCTGCTCCGGCTGGTGACGCCGGGGCGCGGCGGGCAGGTCCACGACGTGGTGCTGGCGGAGCCGGGCGAGCCGGCGGGGCAGCCCGGCGAGATCGTCCTCGCCGTGGGCGTGACCGGCCCGGCCGAGGCCGTCGCGCTCCTGGAACGTGCCGACGCCGCGGGCGCGGAGGGCGTCGTCCTGAAGGCGCCCGTCGCGCCGGAGGTCGCCGAAGCCGCCGCCGGCCTGAAGCCGGCCGTGATCGAACTCCAGCCCGACACGTCCTGGACGCACGTCATCTGGCTGGTGCGGGGCGCCGTCGACCGCGCCTACGCGCCGCAGCCGTCCGGCATCCCCGACGACCTGTTCGCCCTGGCCGACACCGCCGCCGAGATCGCCGACGCGCCCGTCACCCTGGAGGACGCCCGCTCCCGCGTCCTCGCCTACTCCGGCCGCCAGGACACCACCGACCCGGCCCGCGTCTCCACGATCGTCGGACGCCGCGTCCCGCCGCAGGTCATCGCGCATCTCCGCGCCTGCGGGGTGTTCCGGAAACTGGCCCGCTCCTCGGACCCGATCCTCGTCCCCGCCGGGCCGGACGACATGCTGCCCCGCCTCGTCATCCCGGTGCGCGCGGGGGGCGAGTGGCTCGGCTCGATCTGGGTGGTCGCGCGCACGCCGATCTCACAGGACCGCGTCCGGCGCCTCACCGACCTGGCGTCCGTCGTGGCCCTGCACCTGCTGCGCCTGCGCGCCGAGGCGGGCGTGGCGCGCCGCGTGTCCGCCGACCAGTTGCGCACCGCCCTCCGCGACGGCACCCCCGTCCCGGCGGACCTCCCCTACCGGGCCGTGATCCTGGGCGGCGGCGAAGATCTCCGCCGCCGCCTCGACCTGTGGGAGGCCATCACCCACCGCTTCGGCTGGCACCGCCCCCTCCTCGCCGACCTGGACGGCGCCCTGTACGCGCTGCTCACCGACCCGCCCAGCACCCGGGGCGAAGCCGGGTCGACGCCGTGGCTGCGGACCGTCCTCACCGAGGTCCGCGCCCATGACCGCACCCTGTACGCGGCGGCGGGCGGCCCGGCCCGGTCCCCCGCCGACCTCCCCCGCTCCCGCGCGGAGGCCGCCGAACTCGACGCGCTCATCACGTCCGGCCGCCTCGCCCCGGGCCTTCTCCTTCTAGAGGACGTCTGGGACGCGGTCGTCATCGAACGCGCCCGCAAGGCGACCCGCGTCGAGGAGGGCCTCCTGGGCAGCCCCCTCCCGGCCCTGATCACTCACGACGAGAAGCACGGAACCGCCTTCCTCGCGACCCTCGCCGCCTGGCTGGACCACTACGGCGACCCGAAGGGCACGGCGGAGGCCCTGTCCGTCCACCCGAACACCCTGCGCTACCGCCTGCGCCGCATGGCCGAGGTGGCGCCGCTCGACCTGTCGTCCCCCCAGACGCGCCTGGCCCTACGCCTCCAGCTCACCGGCCTGGGAACAGACCCGTAGCCCCGGCCTAGTTTCCCGTGGTGCCGCCCTGCACGTACTGCTGGGCGTACTCCCCGGTCGCCGGGACGACGGTGATGACGTCGATCATGACGCCGTCCGGCGCCGCGACGATGAAGTGGCGCTGCCCGAACTCCTCCGTGCGCAGGGAGAGGAGTTCGGGCAGGCCCGCCCCTTCGACCAGCCTGCGGTGTTCGGCGTCGACGTCGTCCACCTCGAAGTTGAGCAGGAGGCCGCCCTGGAGGGGCGTGCGGTGACCGTCAGGGATGGTCGGGTGGGAGTGGTCGAGCAGGGCGAGTTCGTACTGCGGGGCGTCCGGGCGGCGGAGGCTGACGTACCAGTCGGCCTCGAAGGTCACCTCGAACCCGAAGTGCCGGACGTAGAAGCGCCGCGACGCGGCGACGTCGCGGGTGGCGATCACGGGGTAGAAGCCTCCGAGCTGGACCTTCATGAGCATGTCTCCATCCGTCCGTAGTCCGATTTCACATACCCGAGGTATGTGAGACGGACGGTAGCATACCCGGGGTATGCGAAAGGGAGGGCGGACCGACGATGGCTGGCACGAGGGCCGAGCAGCGGGCGGCGACACGGCGGGCGCTCCTGGCCGAGGGACGCCGGAGGTTCGCCGCCGACGGCTACCACGACGTGGTCCTGGCCGAGGTGGCGCAGGCGGTCGGCGTCACCAAGGGGGCGGCGTACCACCACTTCGAGAGCAAGGCTGGGCTCTTCCGGGCCGTGGTCGCCGAGGTGCAGCAGGAACTCGGCGCGCGCGTCGCGGCCGCCGCCGACCAGCACGGCGACCCCTGGGAGCAACTGCGGGCGGGCTGCCGAGCCTTCCTCTCCGCCGGGACTGACCCGGTGGTGCGCCGCATCGTGCTGATCGACGCCCCGGCCGTCCTCGGCTGGGACGAATGGCGAGCCATGGACGAGGACTCCTCAGCCCGCCACCTAGCCGAAGCCCTTGAGGACCTCGTGAAAGCCGGAGTCATCACCGACCAGCCGGTAGAGCCGCTGGCCCGCTTGCTGTCCGGCGCCATGAACGAGGCCGCCCTATGGCTGGCCCGCTCACCGGCCCCGCACGCACTGGCGCAGACAGAGCAAGCATTGGACCGCCTACTGAACGGCCTGCGCACCCAAGACAACTAACGCGAGCGCCTGCGGCGGACGCGCCAGACGATGACGCCCACGACGACCACGCAGGCGACCACGATCGCGACGACGCGTCCGGCAACATGCTCGATGCGGCTGTAGGCGGACCCGGCGAAGTAGCCGAGCAAGGTGAAGCCAACACCCCACAGCAGCCCGCCGGCGGCGTTGTACAGCAAGAACACGTGGCGGGGCATGCGCGACATCCCCGCCAGCGCGGGCATGACCGCGCGGAAGAACGCGATGAACCGTCCGAGGAAGACGGCCACCCCGCCCCGGCGCTGGATCAGATCGCGGGCCTTGTCCACACGGTCGCGGTGGGGGCGGAGCATGCGGGTGTCCAGGATCGCCGGGCCGACCCGGCGGCCGATCATGTAGCCGACGAAGTCCCCGACGATCGCCGCCACGACCACGACCACGCACAGCCAGACGATCGAGACCCGGTGCTGGCCGGCGATGACCCCGCCGAGGACGACGGCGGTCTCGCCGGGCAGCACGAAGCCGAAGAACAGGGCGTCCTCGCAGAACACCAGCCCGCCGACGACCCCGTACACGACCGGCCCGGACAGACCGCCCAACCAGGACGTGACCGAGTCGAGCACCTCTCCCCGCCCCCAATCCGGAGTCCCCCGCACCCGGGACGGTTCCCCGGATCGTCCGGCCTAAGGCTCGTTCAGGTAGCCGAGTACGGCGCGGACGCGGCCGTTGGTGTGAGCGTGTCCCCATTGCCGCCTTGCCGGCCGCGTGACCGTTCGACTCCGATGAGTAGCGGCGATCGCCCCGGCACAAGGAGGACCGATGACACGAAGCCCTAGCCAAGCCCCGTGGGGATGGACGCGAATGACCGCCCGCCTCCCAGAGGCGGCTCCTTCCTACGCGACGGTGACACTGGACGCGGCCACGCAGACCGGCCGCTATCTGGACCACCGAGGCCAAGTGATCGAGATGGGCAAGCACGGGACGAACCGGCAGACGAGCACGGCCACCAAGTCCGGCGGCGGGGACGGCAGCAGTCCCCAGGACCAGGCGGTCGACGACTCCACCGCCGACTACGAGTCGGACTGAGCAGATGGCGGACGGGCCGGTGCTGGTCGTCACCAGCCTCGAAGACGTGACGGCGGACCTCGTCATCGCGGCGCTGAACCGGCGCGGTGTCCCCGTCGTCCGTCTCGACCCGGCGGACATCGGCGACGGGCTCACCTTCGCCGGACGCATCGGCGGAGGCGACCGAGGATGGAGCGGGCGGCTGCGCACCGACAGCCGTGACATCGACCTCGTTCACGTCCGTTCGGTGTACCACCGGCGTCCAGGGCCTTGGCGATTCGACCGCCTGGAGCGCCGCGCCCGCCGCTTCGCGTCCGCCGAGGCGCGCCACGGCCTGACCGGTCTCCTCAACGACCTGCCCGTGCCGCACGTGAACGCGCCCTTGGCGAACGCCCGCGCCGAGTACAAGCCGTCCCAACTCCGGGCCGCCGCCGAACTGGGCTTCACCGTCCCGCCGACGCTGATCACCAACGACCCGGCCGCGGCCCGCCGGTTCGCCGGTGAACACCGCGGCACCGTCTACAAGTCCTTTCGCGGAGTCCCGCCCGCAGAAGGCGAGACCGGCGTGATTTGGACGCAGCGGGTGAAGGCGCCAGAGCTGGACGAGTCAGTGTCGCTCACCGCTCATTTGTTCCAGGCGGAGGTGGAGAAGGCCGGCGACTGGGACCAACTGGCTTACACGCCGATCGACCTGCCCGCGCAGTTCGTGGGCCGCCTCCGCGCCTACCTCAACCGCTTCGGCCTGGCGTTCGGCTGTTTCGACTTCGCGCTGGACGACACCGAGGATCTGGTCTTCATTGAATGCAATCCCAATGGCCAGTGGGGATTCCTGCCCGCATCCGACTCCATCGCGGACGCCTTCGCGGAACTTCTGCAGAATGGGTGAGGTCATGACACCCCCAGATCCCGTACGGCTGCGAGCCGAGCTTGCCGGACGGCTCGCGACCGACGACCGGGCCTGGCGCGAGGCGGTGGGGGCCGTGCCTCGGCACCGGTTCGTTCCGGGCTTCTATGCCGACTCCGGTGAGCGTTCCCAGGTCGGGCTGACCGTCTGGGAGCCGGTCACCGAGGCCATCGACCAGGCGCGATGGCTGACGGCCGTCTACTCGGACACCACGCTGATCACCCAGTTCGACGGCGACGAGATCGACTGGGACCGTCCGGCCCCCAGGATCGGCGGGGCGCCGACCTCGTCGTCCACGCTGCCCTCCCTGGTGGTGCGCATGTGGGCTGACGCGGATGTCCAGAACGGCCAGAACGTCCTAGAGATCGGCACCGGCACCGGTTACTCGACGGCGCTCGCGTGCGAGAGGCTCGGCGACAGTGGGGACGTCACATCCGTGGAGGTGGACGGCCACCGTCTGAGCCGGGCCGCGGCCGCGCTCTACGAGTGCGGCTACGCACCGGACCTCGCGGTGGCCGATGGGCTGTACGGGTACTGGCCGTGCGCCCCCTATGACCGGATCGTCGCCGCATGCTCGGTGCGCACCGTCCCGCGCGCCTGGCTCACCCAGACACGGCCCGGCGGGAAGATCCTCACCACCTTGTCCGGCTGGCTGTACGGGTACGCGCGGGTGCTGCTGACCGTCCAGGACGACGGGACCGCCGAAGGACCGCTGCTTCCCGGGACCATCTCGTTCATGGCCGCACGAGTGCAGGAACGGCCGGAGCCGGGCAACCCGGCACACTGGGCGTCGCTCACACACGACGCCGAGTTCCGCCCCGTCCGCCACGGCCCCGAGCGCCTCGACGATTCGACGGAGGACGGCTTCTCCGGACGTTTCCTCGCCCAGTTGGCCGCACCCAACGCGCAACTCACGATGATGAACGGCACCGCGCAACTCATCGACGTCACCACCGGCTCCACCGCCGCCTTCACCTCGGACGGCGTCCGCCAAGCGGGCCCTGTACGCCTATGGGACGCCATCGAGGCGACCTGGGACGCTTGGGACCAGGCCGACCGCCCCGCCCTGGACACCTTCCGCCTGAGCATCGCCAACGGAACCCAACGGATCCACCACCCCACGACCCCCGCCCTGTCGTTCGCTTTGCCGAACTGACCCCCGGCGAGCGCCGCTTCACCACTCAGCCCGGACAGCCGCAGATCAGCGGGGTTGCATATCATCGGGGGGGTGGCTTCGTAGTGCTGTTGGACGGCGATGGCCTTGCCGAATTGGCCGGCCCGGCTGGGGCTGCCGCAGAGTTGCGGAGGATTCGCCAGTTCTTAAGCATTCTTGAGCCGAGCGTTTGCGTTCGCCGCCTCGGAGCCTGACATGCGAGCGGGGGTCGCCCCCGATGCCCAGAGGCTTGACCCGCCGGGATCCGGCAACGACCTGCACGTCCATCCAATGGCAGCGGTGCTCGGTCGAGTCACGGCCTGCTCCGACCGCCTTTGTCCGATCACCCCATGCAGGGACGCACAACACGCACCCCACAATCCGCAAGACAATGAAATCGAAATGCCCAAAATGAGGCATCCGAGATAACTGCGAGCAGCGATCATGAATCACAAAAAGAATCATGATCGAATTTCGACTCGAAAGCACAAACCAGTACCCGATCGGATACCATAGGAGTATGAGTTCAATTCCGGTCGATCTTGATGCCGCGTCCACCATGGAATTGGTGAACGCGGCATCGGCGATCGCCGCCGAACTCGCCTCCCGCGCCGCCCCCGAATCGGCGGCGGCGTGCATGGAACTCACCGAAACCCTCGCCGCCACCACCGATCTGCAGGAGGTGGCGCTGGCCGGGTTCATCGGCGTGGTGGACGGTGCCCGGGAGGTGCAGCGGTGGGGTTTCCCCTCCACTCGATCATGGCTGCGGTCCCGCCTGGGCATGCGCGAAGCCCGTGCCAAGGAACGCCTGACCCTGGCCCGCCAACGGCACCGCCTTCCCGAGATGACCGGACGATGGGCTGCCGGCGAGTTGTCGGCCGGGTACGCCGCCACCATCGCCGACGCCGTCACCCGACTCGACGACACCGACTGCGGCAAGGCCGAGACCGTTCTGCTGAGCATGGTCGATCAGGGCTTCTCCGCCGGGAAGGTCGCCTCCTTCGGCAAGCGGATCCGTGACGTCATCGCCGAACGCGACGGCACCGAACACGCCCCCGACGAGGTTGCGCGGGGGTATGAGCGGTCGTGGGTCGATTCGACGCGGTCGCTGGACGGCGGCCGCTACATCAAGGGCTGGCTGAACGCCGAAGACGCCGCCATCTGGGACGGCACCCTCGGGCCGCTGGCCAAGCCCGCCGGAACCGACGACCACCGCGACCTGTCGGAGCGGACAGCGGCGGCCTTGAGCAGCGTCCTGTCGGGCGGGCACAAGGCCACCCGCGTCACCGTGGTCTGCGACCTGGACATCCTCACCGGCGGCACCACCCCGGCACGCCTCACCGACGGCACCCCCATCCCCGCCGCCCAAGCCCGCCGCATCGCACTCGCGGCCGGAGTCTCGCCTCTCCTCCTCGGCCAGGGGAACACCCCGCTCTACCTCGGCCACCGGGTGCGGTTCGCCACCGCCTCCCAACGCCAGGTCCTGGAGACCCTGTACTCCACCTGTGCGGTGCAGGGGTGCGAGGTGCCCGGGACACTGTGCGAGGTCGACCACGTCCACGGCTGGGCCCTCGGCCACAGCCCCACCGACATCGACAAACTCGCACTCACCTGCGGATGGCACAACCGGTACAAACACAGCAACCCCGATCGGCTCCATATCACCAAGGCGCAGGACGGCCGCTACACCTACCGCCTCCACCCACCCGGGGCCGGGCCCCTCCACAAGCTAAGACGCCCACCACCCACATGGCCCCAGGCCGCCTGATCAACAGACCGCCTGATCAACAGACCGACGCCCACGCGGGCGACGCCTCACGCGATTCGTGCGGAGCACTCCTCACCCGCGTCCCCTAGCTCGATCGCCAATATGCCGGACAAGCCCGCGCTCACTCGCAAGAGACCGGTCCGCTCATGCGCGGATTCAGCCGATCGAGCAGCCGTCCGACGGCGATGATGTCGGCCGTCAGGTCGCCGATCAACGCACCCGCCGGACGAACCATGAGCTGCTGATCGTGATCTTGTTGGTGGGCTGGGGTCTGGCGGTCGGATCGATATCGGATCGCGTGAGGTGGTCGGCCGCTGGCACGCTGCCTCCCATGGATCATGCGGAAGTGCTGCTCATCGGAGGACGGGCCGGTGTCGGCAAGACGACGGTGGGGTGGGAGGTCTCGGCGCTGCTGCGCTCCGAGGCGGTCGCTCACGCGATCATCGATGGCGATTTCATGGGGCAGGTGCATCCGGCGCCGGCGGGAGACCCTCACCGCGAGGAGATCACCGAGAGCAACCTGACTGCCGTGTGGGCGAACTTCGCCAAGCGCGGCTACCGACGCCTGGTCTATACGAACACCATGAGCGTGCTGCCAGAGGCGACGGGCATGTTCGAGCGTGCCATGGGGGCCGGAGTGGGGATCATACGGGTCCTCCTCACCGCCTCCGATGCCACCGCCCGCGAGCGGCTGGTGGGCCGGGAGCTCGGCTCAGAGCTGGAGCAGGAGTCGGAAGGAAGCGTCCGCAAGGCACGGCTCCTGGACCAGCGGGCCCCCGCGGAGACCGTGCGAGTGGCGACGGACGGACGGCTCGTCGTGGACATCGCGCGTGAGGTGGTCGCCGCCACTGGTTGGGCCGGGCCTCCCCACAGATCGTGATCGTGTTGGTGGGGTCCCCGGGAACCGGCGCGCATGCGCGCTCGGCCTGGCTCAGGCCGACGTGAGGGCACGGAGTTCGCGGGCTGCTGGTAGGGCCTGTGCTTGGGCGGGGAGGGTGCGCAGGATCTGGCCGGTCATGCGCCGTCGCGCCGGGCTCAGCGGTAGTTCTTGAAGGGTCGCCAGTGTGCGGTCGAGTCCC
Source organism: Actinomadura geliboluensis (assembly GCF_043197915.1). Taxonomy (NCBI): domain Bacteria; kingdom Bacillati; phylum Actinomycetota; class Actinomycetes; order Streptosporangiales; family Thermomonosporaceae; genus Actinomadura; species Actinomadura geliboluensis. The sequence goes on from NZ_JBICUA010000004.1 coordinate 144,949, forward strand.
GTGTCGACCTCGCGGCTTGTGATCATGCCCATCGCGTCGATCATCTTGAGGTTGGCGACCGGGCCGAGAGTGCCGGGCGGGTAGAGCGCCAGGGCGTCGTCCACCGCCTTCCGGGCGCGGGCGTCACCGAGCAGGGTGTAAACGTACGCCTCGTTCCAGCGGAAACGGGCTTCGCTCCATCCAAAGGTGGCCGGGTCGCTCGTCACAGAGTTCGGCAGGTTCTCGAAGACCTCTGAGAGTTCGTGCATCGTCCGGCGAGCCGTGGCCTTGTCGCCGTGCTCTGCGGCGAGGCTGGCGCGCACGGCGTAGGCCCTCGGCAGCCCGCCGTTGGGCGTTCCACCCGAAATTCGTATGGCCTCTGTGGTGCGAGCGCTGATCTCCTGCGGTGAGAGCCCGAACCAGAATGCCTCTTCGGCTTCTCGTGCCCGCACCCATACCTTCAGGTCACGGTCGCCGGACGCGTCGGCGGCTCGGCGGGCCGTGCCCCACGTCAGGCGGGCGCCCCTGCGGTTTCCGATGTCGCCGAACTCGATGGCCAGAAGAGCGGAAAGGCCCGCGCTGATGCGGAGCAAGTCCGCCCGCTGCGCGTCGTCGCGCTTGAGCAGTTCCCCGACGCCGATGATGTCGGCGGTCAGATCGTTGATCAGCGAGCCGACCGGCTGCCGATTGATCAGGAAACCGTACTCACGTACCGCGCTCTCCCATTCATCGATGTCGACCGGCCGGTCCAGGGCGCGGTCGATGCCGGCGAGGATTTCTTCCAGGGTTCCCGGTGGGACGGCGGCTCCGGCGCCCAGGGCGGCGATCAGCTGGAGTGCGGCGCGACGCTTCACGTCATCGTCCCCATCGTCGGGAATAGGGCTCGGGTCTACGGTACCCATCGGCTGATCAGTCGATTCCTGGCCGAAGAGGTCCCTTTCGTCCATTCCGAAGGCCGTGGCGTAGGCGGAGCCCCAGTCGGACGGGAACACCTCGCCTTTCTCATGGCGGTTGATCTGCCGGGAGAGGTTCTTGACCTGGCTCGGGTCCGGATGGTCGATGCCGGCGGCGGCGTACAGGCGGCGGGCCGCCTTGAACGGGCCCCAGCCGCGGGCGCGGCGTTCGGCTTCGAGGCGTGCCGCCCATTGTGGGCGCGGCTTGTCAGTCATGGGGACGGGCACCCTTCGACCGGGGAGGCGGGCGGACATGTGTCCCTCCAACACCTCCATTGTCGTCTTTCTCGGAGCGTGTGCGCACGGTTTCACTGAGTTACGCGGGACATTCGCGTCCCCGAGTCGAGGGAGGTCGAGGCAATGTACGGGCGTCTGGGCGCCGCGCTGCGGCGGGGCGGCATCACGCGGGCGAGTCAGGGGTCGCGGACGTATGTGTGGCCGCTTGGGGAGCGGGCGCCTGGGGCTGCGCGGCGGGCGGTGCGGGCGGCGCTGGCCGGGTGGGGTGTCGCGGAGTGCGACATCGACGTGGCGGAGCTGCTGACGTCCGAGGTCGTCACCAACGCCGTCCGGCATGGGCGGGTGAGCGGCGTCGTCAAGGTGCGGGTCCGGGTGATGGACGGGCGGCTGCGGGTGGACGTGACCGATCCGGAGCCGGGGCTGCCCCGTGTCATGGCCGCGTCCGACACCGATGAGGGGCATCGCGGCATGGCGATCGTCGCGGGGTGCGCCGATGCGTGGGGCTGGTATCCGGTGGCGGGTGGCAAGAGTGTGTGGTGGACGCAGGTGCTCGACGTCGGCGGCGGGCGGGGGTGCGCAACGAAGAGCCGTCCAACGGGGTGAAGACGCAACGAAGTGGCAGGTCATCGCAATGTTGGCGCATTGGATCGCGCGACGTTGCTTCCTAGGCTTCCGGTTGAGTGATCCCCCTTCGGACGTCCTTGGAGACACGTATGACCGTCATGCCGGCAATGGAGCCGAGCACCGTCCGGACCGCGCTGCGGCGGCACTTCCTGATGTGCCGGCCCGAGCACTTCGCCGTGACCTACGCGATCAACCCCTGGATGGATCCGGCGGCCGGGGCCGACGCGGCGCGGGCCGTCGAGCAGTGGGAGGGCCTGCGGGCCGCGTATCTGTCGCTCGGGCACGAGGTGAGCCTGATCGACCCGGTCGCGGGGCTGCCGGACATGGTGTTCGCGGCGAACGGCGCGCTGGTCGTCGGGGGGCGGGTGTACGGGGCGAAGTTCACGCATCCGGAGCGGCACGCGGAGGGGCCCGCGTACGCGAACTGGATGCGGGAGAACGGGTTCGCGGAGGTGCTGGAGCCCCGGCACACCAACGAGGGCGAGGGCGACTTCCTCACGCTCGACGACGTGATCCTGGCGGGGACGGGGTTCCGGACGGACGTGGCCGCCCACCAGGAGGCGCAGGAGTTCCTCGGGCGGCCCGTGGTGACGCTCCGGCTCGTCGACCCGCGCTTCTACCACCTGGACACGGCGCTGTTCCCGCTCGGCGGCGGCAACGTCGCCTACTACCCTGGCGCGTTCTCGCCGGGCAGCCGGGCGGTGCTGGAGCGGCTGTTCCCGGACGCGATCATCGCGGGCGAGGACGACGCGGCCGTGCTGGGGCTGAACGCGGTGTGCGACGGCCGCAACGTCGTCATCAACGCCGAGGCGGCCGGGTTGATCCGGACGCTGGAGACGCACGGGTACGAGCCCGTTCCGGTTGATCTGTCCGAGCTGCGCAAGGCGGGCGGCGGGCCGAAGTGCTGCACGCTGGAGCTGCGCGGCTGAGCGCGGTGCCGGCCCCGGGGGTCAGCTCCGGGGCCGGCGGCGCGTGGGCAGGCCGAGGTGGCGGCGGGCCAGGGTCCGGGTGCGCAGGACGCCGGCGACGCCGATCGCCCAGATGCCGATCTGGACGGTCCACGCGGCCCGGAACGCCTCGGGCGTGAACTCGCCGTCGGGTGACAGGGCGTCCAGGACGATGCCGATCAGCAGGATCGTGACGAGGGACGCGACGAAGCCGCCCACGTTGACGATGCCGGTGGCGGTGCCCTGCCGGCCGGGCGGGTTGAACGTGCGGGCGTAGTCGAAGCCGATCATCGAGCCGGGGCCGCCGGGCGCGACGCACAGGACGAGCAGGACGAGCAGCCAGGCGGGGGCGGGCGGCGGCCAGGCGAGGACCGCCGCCCAGGCCGCGACGTTCATCCCGACGATGCCGAGGACGAGCCAGGAGCGGCGCAGCGGGTAGCGGGCGACGAGCCGTCCGATGAACGGCCCGGAGATGACGTTGACCAGCACGAACAGCGTCAGGAGGGTGGACGCGGCGGCCGGTTTCATGCCCTGGCCCGACACCAGGTACGGGTAGCCCCACATGAGCGCGAAGGTGTTGGACGAGAACTGCGTCACGAAGTGCGACCAGAGGCCGAGGCGGGTGCCGGGGTGGCGCCAGGCTTCGACGAGGTTGGTGCCGGTCTCGCGGAGGGTGGGGACGTCGGCGCGGCCGGGTCCGTCCCGCAGGAAGGCGACGGACAGCACCGCCATGAGGACGCCGAGGGCGGCGGCCGATCCGAAGGCGGTGCTCCAGCCGGGGCCGTGCAGGAGCGCGACGAGGGGGATGGCGCTGAGCACCTGGCCGAGCTGCCCGAGCTGCCCGGTGAGCTGGGTGACGACGGGGACGTACCGGCCGGGGAACCAGGTCGCGACGATGCCGAGGACGCTGATGAACGTCATCGCGTCGCCGGCGCCGACCATGACGCGGGCGGCGACGGCCGTGCCGATGCCGGTGGAGACGGCCATGAGCGCCTGCCCGCCGGCCATGAGCAGCGCGCCGCCGGCGACCATCCGGCGCGGGCCGACGCGGTCGAGCAGCAGGCCCACGGGGACCTGTAGGCCCGCGTAGACGAGCAACTGCAGGACGGTGAAGGACGCGAGGATCCCGGCGGACGCGTCGAACCGGTGGACCGCGTCCAGGCCGACGACGCCGAACGAGGTGCGGTGCAGGACCGCGACCGCGTAGGCGAGGACGCCGATGCTCCACAGCACCCACGCCACGGGGGCGGCCTTACGGCGTTCTGGGCATTCCTGGGGAGGTTGGGCGGTCTGCACGGATACCCAATTTATGTCACTTCTGTCGGGGTCTTGCCCGCAGGTGCATGCGCTCCCCCTGCGGCCCGAACAGGCTGAGCACCTCGGCCGGGCCGCCCGCGCCGCCGAACCAGTGCGGCAGCCGGGTGTCGAACTCGGCGGCCTCCCCCGGCTCCAGGATCATGTCCCGGCCGGCGAGGTGGAGGCGCAGCCGCCCGTTCAGCACGTACAGCCAGTCGTAGCCCTCGTGCGTCTGCGGCTCGTCCGTCCAGCGGCGCTCCGGGACGATCATCTTGAACGCCTGCAGCCCGCCGGGCCGCCGGGTCAGCGGCAGCACGGTCATGTCGCCCATCTTCTTGGGGCGCGGCCTGATCCGCGGGTCGCCGACGGCGGGCGCGCCGACCAGCTCGTCCAGCGGGACGCCGTGCGCCTGCGCGAGAGGCAGCAGCAGTTCCAGGCTCGGCCGCCGCTTGCCCGACTCCAGCCGCGACAGCGTGCTCACCGAGATGCCGGTGGCCTCGGCGAGCGCGGTCAGCGTGATGTCGCGCTCCTGGCGCAGCCTGCGCAGCCGCGGTCCGACTCCGGCGAGGACGTCCTCGGTCGTCTCCATGGCTCTATTGCAGATTCGGCAAAGAAGTTTGTCAATCCGGGGAGCCGTCGCGCATGCTCGCGGCATGGCTGAGAACAGGGAACGAGAAGTACTGGTCATCGGGGGCGGCCCGGCGGGGCTGAGCGCCGCGCTCGTGCTGTCCCGCGCCCGCCGGGACGTCACCGTGATCGACGCGGGCGAGCCGCGCAACGCGGGCGTCGCGCACATGCAGGGGTTCTTCACCCGGGACGGCATGCCGCCCGCGCAGCTGCTGGAGACCGGCCGCACCGAGGTGCGCGGCTACGGCGGCGAGATCATGTCCGGGACGGTCGAGCGCGCCGCCGGGAACGCGGCCGACGGCTTCGTCCTGACCCTGGCGGACGGTGAGCAACTGCGGGGCCGCCGCCTGGTGGTCACCACCGGCGTCACCGACGTGCTGCCGGACGTCCCCGGCCTCCAGGAGCGGTGGGGGCGCGAGGTGCAGATGTGCCCGTACTGCCACGGCTGGGAGGTCCGCGACAAGCGGATCGTGGTGCTGGCGACGTCGCCGAACTCCGTCCACCAGGCGTCGCTGCTGCGGCAGTGGTCGCCGGACGTGACGTTCCTCGCGGCCGAGGCCCCGACCGGCGACGACGCGGCCCGGCTCGGCGCGCGCGGCGTCCGCGTCGTGGAGGGCGAGGCGCGGCGGCTCGTCGTCGAGAACGACCGGGTGACCGGGTTCGAACTGGCGGACGGCTCCGTGCTCGCCGCCGACGCCGTGTTCCTCGCGCCGACGTGGGTCGCCAAGGACGGCCCGCTGACCGACCTCGGCTGCGAGATCGGCGACGACGGCTTCGTGAAGGTGGACACCACCGGCCGGACCAGCGTCCCCGGCGTGTGGGCCGCGGGCAACGTCACCTCCCCGGGAGGCCAGGTCATCATCGCGGCGTCCGCCGGCTCCATGGCCGCCGCGATGGTCAACGCCGACCTCATCGAGGCCGACGTGGCGCGCAAGCTCGCCGCCTGACGCCGGGCCTGGGGGCGCGGCCTAGGGTGAGGCGGGTGGACGAGCGGGTGTGGCGGGAGCAGCGGGACGCGTTGAACGCCGCGCGCGGCCGGTTCGGCGAGGTCGCGAGCGGCCTCTATCCGGACGTGCCGCGCGTCGCCGGGACGCCGCTGCTCTGCACGGACGGCTGGATTCCCGACAAGCCGGTCCCGCTGGGCGACGTCCGGCTGGAGTGGGAGGAGTGCCCCGCTCCGCCGGCCGTCGCCGACCCGTCCGACGGGCTGCCCGCCGGCTACCGGACGTACGCCGAGGCCATGGCCGCCCTCGCCCCGCCGAGGGTCTTCGAGGACCGCCCGTCCCACCGGCTGCTCGACGCCCGCCTCCCCGTCCTGCGCTTCGGGCCCGCCCGCTACTTCGACGGCGTGAACGTGGGCGAGTCCGCCGCGCACGAGCTGGCCGCCGGGACGGACGGCCTCCCGCTCCGCACCCGCGTCGGCGACCCGTGCGACCTCACCCGCCGCCCCGTCCTCTGCGCGATCACCACGCTGACCGTGACGACGTCCGGCTCCTACGTGCTGCACTGGCGCGACCCGGCGAAGGTGGCGCACGCGGGCGGGCTGCACCAGGTGATGCCGGTCGGCGTCTTCCAGCCGCTCCGCGACGAGGCGCCCGACCTGTGGGAGTGCATGGTCCGCGAGTACTCCGAGGAACTCCTCGGGACGGCCGAGGACTACGGCGGCGGCTTCGTCCAGGAGGAGTGGCCCTTCCACCGGACGATGACCGCCGCCCGCGACGCGGGGCGGCTGCGGCCGTACTTCCTCGGCCTCGGCGTCGACCCGCTGACGTTCGCGCTCGACCTGCTCACGGTCGTCGTCATCGACGCCGGCCTGTTCGGCGAGCTGTTCGGCGGCCTGGTCGACGTCAACGAGGAGGGCGCGGTCTCGCTTGCGCCGTTCGACGGGAGCGTCCCGCAGCCGATGCAGCCCGCCGGTGCCGCCGCGCTGGCGCTCGCCCGGCGGCACCGGGAGGCGCTCGGCCTCACTCGCGGCTGAGGGCCTTCAGCTCGTCCAGCGCGTCCACGAGGTGGTCCACGATCTCGGACGGGTCCGGGACGAGGTCGCGGCAGGCGACGATGCCGACGTTGACCTTCCCGTCGTAGGAGAAGACGGTGATGTTCAGCCCGCCGCTGACGTCGGTGACGACGGAGATCGGGTAGTAGCCGAGCACCTTCGCCCCGCACAGGTACAGCGGGAACTGCGGGCCCGGCACGTTCGAGATCATCAGGTTGACCGGGCGCAGCGACAGCGCGGGCGCGGCCTGCAGCGCGAGCTTGGTCACGGCGCCGGCGAGCGGCGCGGGCAGCAGGCCGCTCATCTCCCGCACCCAGCCGCCGGACGTGCGGGTGAACCGCCGCTTGGCGACGTCCAGGTCCTGCCGGACGGCGGTGTACCGCTCGGCCGGGTCCGGGACGTGGGTGGCGAGCGGCGCCGTCATGATCGAGACCTGGTTGCCCGGTTCGGCGACCGCCCCGCGGCGGCGCAGCGACACCGGGACGGCGGCGACGAGCGGGCGGTCCGGCAGGTCGCCGTGCTTGTCGAGCCACTGCCGCAGCGCGGTCGCGCACAGCGCCATGACCACGTCGTTGACGCTGCCGCCGAGCCCGCGCCTGACCTCCTTGATCTCGTCCAGCGGCAGGATGCCGCAGGCGACGGAGCGGCGGCGCCCGATCGGCCGGTTGAACGGGGTCGGCGGCGCGCTGATCCGGGGGGCGTCCGGCATCTCGGGGCGGCGCAGCGCGCCCTGCAGCGCCGATGCCACCAGCCCCACCCCCGGGACGGACGACAGGCCCGGTATGTCGTCGATGTGCGGCGCGGTGCGCGCGACCGACACCGCCGCCCGGACGGGCTGCATCGCGGCCTTGAGCAGCCCGGTGCCGACCATGTCGAACATCCCGGGCGCGCGCGTGGGCGGCGCCTCGTCGGCGGGCACCTCGCGCGGCTCGGGCGACAGGTCGAGGAGCGCGGCGAGCGTCTCGGCGGCCATCACCCCGTCGATCGCGGCGTGGTGCACCTTCACGTAGACGGCGGTCAGCCCGCCCTGGAGCCCCTGGATCAGCACCAGCTCCCACAGCGGGCGGGTGCGGTCGAGCGGCTGCTCGTGGAGCATCCCGACGATGTCGGCGAGCTGCCGCGCGGTGCCGGGCGCCGGGAGCCCGATCTCGGTGATGTGCCGCTCGGGGGCGAAGTCGGGGTCGTCCTCCCAGTACGGGTTGTCCAGCCCGAACGGGACCTGGACGAGCCGCTGCCGCAGCGGCCGGGCGGCGAGGTGCGCGCGGCCGCGGATCAGCTCCGCGACGAGCGGAACGCCGAGCCGGCCGCCGGGGCAGGTCGCCGGGTCGACGATGCCCAGCCCGGCGATGTGCGCGTGCGTGGTGTCGTTCTCGGCGTGGAGGAAGGTGGCGTCCACGGTGGTCAACTGGCTCATTGCTCGGGTTCCGTCCGCTCGTTGTGCGCCTGCCCTGCCTCTCTAGGAGTTATGCGCTCCCAGACGCCAGGTCAACGTGGTGCGGAAGGAAGCAACAGGGATTTAACGGGGCGTTTCACCCAGTTCATCCGCCATTTTTGGGGTGGCCTGGACAAGATTTTCACCGGCCCCGACCTCATGCGGTCACAAAACTTCACAAAGGCCCCTAACCAGGTGATCCAGCTACGCCGCGGTGATCAGCGCACTAGGCTGGACGGCCATGACGGCACGACCACTCTCGGAGATCGTCGAAGCGGGATGGGCGACCGCGCTGCAGCCCGTCGCCGGGACGATCGCCGCCGCCGGCGACTGGCTGCGCGCCGAGGTCGCCGCCGGCCGCAGGTACCTCCCCGCCGGGAACCTCATCCTGCGCGCGTTCACCCAGCCGTTCGACGACGTCCGCGTCCTCATCGTCGGGCAGGACCCCTACCCGACGCCCGGCCACCCGGTCGGGCTGAGCTTCTCGGTCGCGCCGGACGTCCGCCCGCTGCCCGCGAGCCTCGTCAACATCTTCCGCGAGTACTGCGACGACCTCGGCCACCCCGAGCCGTCCACCGGCGACCTCAGCCCGTGGGCGGAGCGCGGCGTCTGCCTGCTCAACAGGTCGCTGACCGTGATGCCGCGCAAGCCGGGCTCGCACCGCGACAAGGGCTGGGAGCAGGTGACCGAGCAGGCCATCCGCGCCCTCGCCGCGCGCGACCGCCCGCTCGTCGCCATCCTGTGGGGCCGCGACGCCCGCAACCTCAAGCCGATGCTCGGCAACGTCCCCTGCATCGAGTCACCGCACCCGAGCCCCTACTCGGCCGACCGCGGCTTCTTCGGCTCCCGCCCCTTCTCCCGAGCCAACCAACTCCTGGAGAAGCAGGGCGCACCCCCACTCGACTGGAAGCTGCCGTAACTCCCAGGGGGGCGACCCCCTGGAACCCCCGTCACGACGCAGGCGATCCTCACGCCGCCGTTGCGGACTGTCGTGCCCGTGCGGGCGTGCGCGGCGTCGCTGCGGTCGCCTGCGTCGGCGGGCATGCCCGCTCCGCTCGCCGGCGCTCGCTCCGCGTGCCTGCCCGCGGCCGGTGGCTCAGCCCTCGTCGGGGAGGTGGCGGAGGAGGGTGGCGAATTCGCCGGTGCCCTCCGTGGGGGCGTCGGCGGCCAGCGGGGTCAGGCGGCGTTCGCCGTGGCTCCAGTAGACGCCGGGCGCGCACGGGTCGTCGGCGCCGTGGTGCATCTCGCGGACGACGTCCGCGAACACCGGCAGCACCTCGCGGACGGCCGTGGACGTGATCGGGTACAGCAGCAGCGTGCTGTGGCACGGGACGCCGACCAGGGCGCCGTGCTCGTTCGGCCACGGCAGGAACTGGTCGACCTCGCTGAGCAGCGCCGACACGTAGCGGCTGCCGGGCTTGGTGACCACGCGGACGTCGCGGCCGGGCAGCAGCGGCTGGTCGTGGACGGAGACGTCCGCCAGCTCCCGGTCATGGGTGTTCGTCATCACGTAGCCGAGTTTGTGCAGGCCGAGCAGCCCCGCGCGGGCCTTGGTGAGCGGGCCGCCGTAGCGCGGGTGCTCTATCATCACGACCGCGTCGAAGTGGTCGCCGGCCGGGACGACGACGAGGCCCTCCCGGTCGCTCGGCGCGAGCTTCGGCACGATCCGCAGCCGCAGCAGCTCGCGGACGTCGCCGAACAGCTCCATCTCGCCGATCGCCAGGAACGCGCGGTCGCCGACCTCCCGGACCCACTCGTCCACGACCCGGGGCCACGCCGAGCGCGGCGCGCGGGCGCACCGCTCCAGGACCGTCCAGCTGGAGGCCCGTGCCTCGGAGCGGCCGACGGGGAGCACCACTTCGGAGGTGCCGGGGTCGAACCAGGCGCTGGGCGCCAGGGCGGGCAGCACGTCGCGGATGAGCGCGTGCACGTCCGCCGCCGCGTCCAACGGTTCCATCAAAGCTCATCCTCCCTCAGCCGTCGGCGGATCACGTCTCCCCCCAACCTTCTCAGAGTTCGGCCCCGTTGTGTGATCCATCGCGATGACCGCCGACCACTCGCTGATCATGGGCTGCTCAAGTACGGTGCCTACATGCGCGAACTCGTCTACCCACCGGTGATCAAGACGGCTGTCGGTGTGTTCAAAGCCCTGAACATCAAGTTCCGTCTGGAGGGGACCGACCAGATCCCCAGCACCGGCGGCGCCGTGCTCGTCAGCAACCACGTGAGCTACCTCGACTTCATCTTCGCCGGCCTCGCCGCCCACCCGGCGAAGCGGCTGGTGCGGTTCATGGCGAAGAAGGAGATCTTCGACAACCGCGTCGCGGGGCCGCTCATGCGCGGCATGCACCACATCCCGGTCGACCGGAACGCGGGCGCCTCCTCCTACGCCGCCGCGCTGAAGGCGCTGAAGGGCGGCGAGATCGTCGGCGTCTTCGCGGAGGCGACCATCAGCCGGTCGTTCACGGTGAAGGAGATCAAGAGCGGCGCGGTGCGGATGGCGGTCGCGTCCAAGGTGCCGCTCATCCCCGTCGCGCTGTGGGGTCCGCAGCGCATGTGGACGAAGGGCCGCAAGCGCCGCCTGCTGCAGCGCAACATCCCGGTGACGATCCTCGTCGGCGAGCCGATGTACCCCAAGCGCGGCGACGACTACGAGGCGGTCACGCAGGAGCTGCACCGCCGCATGTCGGAGCTGCTGGAGAAGGCGCAGCGCGAGTACCCCGACGTCCCGCGCTCGGACGAGACGTGGTGGCAGCCCGCCTACCTCGGCGGGTCGGCGCCGACGCCGGAGGAGGCCGAGAAGCTCGACCTCGAGGAGGCGGAGGCGCGCAAGGCCGCCCGCGAGGCCGGGGAGTCCGGCGGCGCCTGACCCGCCCTAATTCGTTGGACGCGGCGCACCGCGCGGCCTGATCATCTCTGCATGACCATGTCGCAGGAGAGGCCGCAGGAGGTCCTGCATCTGATCGAGCCCCTGGAGAACCCCACCGACCTAGGGGCGGAGTCCGCGCTGCCCGTGGTCTTCAACCTCTCCGACAACAACTCGCCGGCCGACGTCATGGACGTGCTGTCGCTGCGCCCGTTCGCGTCCGGCGAGCAGCCGTGGTCGCGGTCGACGCGGCTGGAGCACGTGAAGGCGGACGCTCCGCTGCGCCCGGACGGCGCCCGGCTCGTCCGGGTCGCGCACGAGAAGGGCAAGGAGTCGGTCCTCGCCGAGGGCGACGGCTGGACGCTGCTGACGAACCGCTGGAAGAGCGGCGTCGCCTACCTGGCGGTCTCGGCGGTCACCGACGAGCTGGCCGAGGAGATCCTGGACGCGTCCGTGAAGGACGCGACCGAGCCGCCGAAGACCGACGACACCAGTGTCGAGATGGGCTTCTGGCACATGGGGTCGCACGGCCCGGTCCGCAGCGAGCGCGCCATCACGGCGGACGCGTGGGCGGACATCCGCGGCAACTACACCGCGCCGGTCGCCGAGGCGCTCGACGCGGTGATGGACCTCACCCGCGACGACGTCGCGGGCCGGCTGCTGCTCCTGCACGGCCCGCCCGGCACCGGCAAGACGACGGCGCTGCGCGCTCTCGCCCGCGCCTGGGGCGGCTGGTGCCAGGCCGACTGCGTCCTCGACCCGGAGGCGCTGTTCGGCACGCCGAGCTATCTGATGGAGGTCGCGGTCGGCGACGACGAGGACGAGAACCGCCGCTGGCGGCTGCTCATCCTGGAGGACTGCGACGAGCTGATCCGCGGCGAGGCCAAGCAGTCGACGGGCCAGGGCCTGTCGCGCCTGCTCAACCTCACCGACGGGATGCTCGGGCAGGGCCGGGACGTCCTCGTCGCGATCACCACCAACGAGGACCTGGCGATGCTGCATCCGGCCGTCGTCCGGCCGGGCCGCTGCCTCGCCCAGATCGAGGTGGGCCGCCTCACCCGCGCCGAGGCCCTCACCTGGCTGGACGGCTCCGACGCCGATCCCGCCGAGATCGGCGCGGACGGCGCGACCCTCGCCGAGCTGGCGGCCCTCCGCAAGGGCGAGAAGCGCCCGGAGAACCAGCAGGCCCCGGGCACGGCGACCGGCTTCTACCTCTAGGCGCCGGCCTTCTCCAGGGCCTGGGTGATGTCGGCCCAGAGGTCGTCGGGGTGCTCCAGGCCGACCGCCAGGCGGACGAGTCCTTCGGCGATGCCGGCGGCGGCGAGGGACGGGGGGTCCATCTGGCGGTGGGACGTGCTCGCCGGGTGCATCACCAGCGTCGCGATGTTGCCGAGGGACGGGCCGAGCGAGATGAGTTCGACGGCCTCGGAGAACACGCGGCCCGCGTCGCGGCCGCCGGCGAGTTCGAAGGACAGGACGCCGCCGGCGCCGTCCGGGAGGAGGCGCCGGGCCACCTCGTGCTGCGGGTGGTCCGGCAGCCCCGGGTAGTGGACGCGGGTGACGGCCGGGTGCGCGGCCAGGCGGCCCGCGAGGTCGAGGGCGGAGGCGCTCTGCCGCGCGACGCGCATCGGCATGGTGGCGAGGCCGCGGACGGTCAGCCAGGCGGCGTGCGGGTCGGCGGTGGAGCCGATCTCGATGGCGTGGTCCCAGACCCGCTGGTGGACGGACGGGTCGGCGAAGACGGCGACGCCGCCGATGATGTCGCCGTGCCCGCTGAGGTACTTGGTCGCGGAGTGGATGACAATGTCGGCGCCGTGCGCGATGGGCTTGCACAGCAGCGGCGCGAAGGTGTTGTCGACGACGGTCAGCACGTCGGTGCCTTCGACGGCGGCGGTGAGCGCGGGCAGGTCCGTGACGTGCGTGGTGGGGTTGGCGACCGTCTCCAGGTAGAGGAGGCGGGTCTCGGGCCGCAGCGCGTCGCGTACTTCGGCGGGGTCGTCGCCGGGGATGAAGGTGACGTCCACGCCCCAGCGCTCGGCAAGGTCGTGCAGGAGCGCGTAGGTGCCGCCGTAGAGGGCGGTCTGGGCGATGACGTGGTCGCCGCTGCGGAGCAGGCCCATCAGGACCGCGTTGACCGCGCCCATGCCGGACGCGGTGGCGAGCGCCCCGGAGCCGCCTTCGAGTTCGGCGACGGCGTGTTCGAGGGAGCGGACGGTCGGATTCCCCATCCGGGCGTAGAAGAACGCCTCGTCCGGCCCGGCGAAGGCGGCGGCCAGGTCGCCGGCGGAGTCGAAGGCGAACAGGTGGCCCTGGTAGATCGGGACGGCGAGCGGTCGGCTGCCCTCCGGCGTGATCACGGGCGGGTGGACGGCGCGGGTCTGCGGGTGGTGTCCGGTCATGCCTCCAGCCTGCGGCGGGATCCGGCGTGCCGGAACGGCCAATTTCGACCAGTGGCCCGGACCACGCCCCCCGGCGTGCTCCGCGGCGCCGGACCACCGGCCCGGCCGGGGACACCCGGCGCCCTGTGCCGGTACGGTTCCCGCCGCCGGACCCGCCCACCCCGCGAGGGCCGGCCGGCGATCGGGATCGTCCCGGACAAAAGTGCCTTTCTGGGCGTCTCCCGGCCGGAGACCCGAGCATCACCCGGAAGAGCACCCCGGCGCCATCCGGGAGACCACCGCCACTTCGCGGCGCGCGGCCCCTACGTGGTGGGGTCAGCCCCGGGCCGCGCGGGCGAACAGCCGCCGGTAGACGCGGCGGAGGCCGTGGATATCACTGACAGGCTCGGCGAACGCCACCCGCACGTCGAACGTCGGCGGCACGTGCGGCGCGTCCGGCGAGACGCGCACCCACATGCCGTACCGGTCGAGCGCCAGCGGCCGGACCTGCCCGGACGGGACGGATTCCGGCAGCAGCCCGGCCAGCTCGCCGCGGTGCGCGGAGTCCAGATGGGTGAGGACGCCCGCCTCGATCGCGACGAACGGGTCCGGCGCGGCGGCGGCGTACTCCTCGGGTTCGAGGGTGGCGCTGCCCCAGGCGTCCTCGATCTCGACCTGCGCGACGTCGAGCGCGAGGGCCGTCCACTCCCGGCCATCGCCGCCGAGGTCGAGCAGTTCCGGGCGCGGGTGGACGTGGGAGAGCCGCAGCGCGGCGGCGCGCCGCTCGTCGGCCGGGAGTTCGCCGAGCCAGCCGTGCAGCCAGGCCCGGCCGCGCACCCGGTCGGGGAACGCGACCGGCGCGACGTCGGAGATCCGGAGCGTGGCGGGCACGTCGTCGGGCTCGGCGGCGAGCGCGGCGACGATCGGCGCGGCGGCGGGGACGAGCAGCAGCGGCCGCCCACCGCGGTCGGTGGTGTGCGCCGGGACGGGCGTGTCCGGGACCCGCGGCATCGCGAGGACGCCGCCCGCGATGCCGTAGGAGAGGGTCCGGGCCCGCTCGGCGGGCGCCGGCCCGCCCTCCACCATGGTCTCCGCTCGCCGCACCGCTGCCTCCTTGACGCACGAGGTTAGGCTTACCTAACTTAGGTTCACCTAACCACTAAGGAGCGTGATGAACAACCCCCGTCCGAAGGTGCGGCTCTCGCGGGCCCTCGGAATCCCGCTGACGCCGAAGAGCGTGAAGTACTTCGAGGCGCGCCCCTACCCGCCCGGCGTGCACGGCCGCGCGCGCAAGCAGGAGACCGACTACAAGGTGCGGCTCCGCGAGAAGCAGCGGCTCCGGGCGCAGTACAACATCCGCGAGGCGCAGCTCCGCAACGCCTTCGACAAGGCAGCGGCGGCGGGCGTCAAGACCGGCGAGGCCCTGCTCACCGACCTGGAGTGCCGGCTGGACGCGCTGGTCCTGCGGTCCGGGTTCGCCCGCACCATCTACCAGGCGCGGCAGTTCGTCGTGCACCGGCACGTGCTGGTGAACGGCCGCCGCGTCGACCGCCCGTCCTACCGGCTCCGGCCCGGCGACGTCATCACGATCGCCGAGCGCAGCCGCGGCATGGACGCGTTCCAGATCGCCGCGGCGGGCGGCCACGCCGAGACCGTCCCGCCCTACCTGGACGTCCGGCACGACGCGCTCGCCGCGCAGCTCGTCCGGCGGCCCGAGCGCGCCGAGATCCCCGTCATCTGCGACGAGCAGCTCGTCGTCGAGTACTACTCGCGCTAAAGCAAGGCGTACTACTCGCGCTAGCGGAGGTCGCCGAGTTCTTCGCGGGACGTGGCGCGCAGGGTGCGCAGGGCGTCCACCAGGACGCGGCGCTGCTCCTCGGTGAGGGGGCCGGTGAAGTGCTCGCGCAGCGTCTCGGCGTGGACGCGCAGTGCCTCGTCCAGCTTCGCGCGGCCCGCCTCCGTGAGCCCGACGAGCTGCCGCCGCCGGTCGCCGGGGGCCTGTTCGCGGCGGACGAGGCCGGCGTCCTCCATCCGGTCGATGATGCGGGTCATGCCGCCGCTGGTCAGGATCAGGTCGCCGGCCAGGCCGCCCATCGACCGGGGGCACTCCCCCGCCGTGCCGGACAGCCGCAGCAGCACCTCGAAGACGGCGTGCTTGATGCCGCAGCGGCGCTCCAGCTCCCGGCCCGCGATCCGCTCCAGCGCGGACGCCGCGCCGAGCAGCGCGCCGAACTCGTGCACCACGTCGTCCGCGACGACCGTCCCCTGCCCGCTCTGCTCCGCCACCGTCGCCATGATGCCCCGCCTTCCCCGTCGGTCCTCTCGGACAACATGAAGGCGCCCCGCACGCTTCCGTGCGGGGCGCCTGCGGCCGATGTCAGTTCTTCGGCTTCTCGGTCTTGCCCGGCTTCGGCGACTGCGTCGCCCCGCCGTTCGGAACGCCGGGGATCTGCCCCTGCTGCTGGTTCCGGTTCTGGTCGTTGATGCCGGACGGGTACTGCTGGGTGATCTTCCACTTGCCGTCGATCTTGCTGAGGGAGAGTCGCAGCAGCGTCGCGGGCTGGTTGATCGTGCCGTCCTTGGTCTTCAGCGCCATGTCCATCATGAGCACGGCGGTGGCGAACTTGCCGTTGACGCTGCCGACGAAGACCTGGTTGGTCTTGGACGTCAGCGCCACCTGCGGGTCGGCCTGGAACGCGCTGGCCACGGTCGGGACCGTGTTCTTCTTGTAGTCGTCCAGCATGTCGCCGGCCAGCAGCTTGATCGCCTTGTCGGTCTGCGTCTGGTAGTTCGTCGGGTTGTAGTTGTAGGCGACGTCCCCGTAGGCGGACGCGACGTCGCCGATGGCGTCCCGCTCGTCCTGCTCGGACGACAGCGAGCTCGCGCTCGTCCACTTCCAGATCGCCAGGCTCGCCAGCAGCGCGACGAGGACCACGAACACGACGGTCGGCACGAGCGGCAGCCCGAACAGCCCCGGCCGCGCCGCCGCCCCGGCCGCCGCGTCCTCCGCCGGCTGGGCCGGACGCGGCTTCGGCTTCGGCGCGGCCTTCGCGGCGGGCTTCTCCACCGACACGGCCTCGGGCTCGGGCTCTGCCTTGGCCTTGGCGGGACGGGCCGGGGCCTCCGCCTCGGCCTCCTCCGCCTGCGCGTCCTCGGCGTCGAGGGCCTCCAGCACCTCGTCCAGGTCCTCGTCGTCGATGACCTCGATGACCCGCACGCGGCGCTTGCGCTTGGCGGCGGGACGCGCCGGAGCGACCGCGGACTCGGCGGCCTCGGCGGCCTCCGCCCGCTCCTCGGCCGGGACCGCCTCGACCTCGTCGGCCTGGTCCTTGCCGGTCTTGGCTGTCACTTGGGGAACTCCTCGGAAGTTGGGTCAGTCCTTGCGCCGGCGCAGCCGGCCCAGACGGGACACCACGGGCACCGAGCCCATCATGACCCTGATCAGTACCAGCAGGGCGATGACCGGGGGAACGTAGATTAGCCACAGCGGCGGCCCGCCGGAAGAGTCCTCGTTGTTCGCGGCCTTCCTGGCCTGCACGTTCTGCTGGTCGAGGGCGGGATCGTGGGTCGGGATCGTCTCGCCCGGGTTCTTCGCCTTGTAGGGCTTCTGCTTGACGGCCGCCGGCTCGCGTCCACCGGGGCAGGTCGGCACCTTGGCCACCGGCGGCTGCGGGAGCGGGTACTTGTACTCCAGCGTCGCGGGCGCGTTCAGCGTGACCTGGAAGACGACGTTCAGGACGGGCTTGCCCTGGTCCATCCCGATCACGTTGTCGAGGACGTTCTTCAGCGCGGGCGCCGACGCGAGCGTCTTGTTCAGGTCCTTGAGGTAGCCGGGGTTGTACTTCCCGACGCCCCAGTTCCCGAGCATGTCGACGGTGCAGCCGAAGTCGCCCTCGGTCTTGTCGAGCAGCCCGTTCACCGTGGCGAGCAGGCCCGGGCCGCGGTCGCGCAGCTCGGCGATCTGCCCGCGGACCTGGCTGAGCGCGGCGGTCAGCGCGGCGAGGTTGTCGACGCCGGCGCCGAGCGAGCCGCGGTTGCGGTTCAGCACGTCGGTGATCCGGCCGAGGTCCTTGGTGAGGCCGTCGAGCAGCTCGGTGTTCTCCGCGAACGTCTTGGTCAGGTCGTCGCCGCCGTTGATGATCTGGCGGAGCGACTCCTCGCGGCCGGACCAGCCGGCGGCGAGCTCGCTGGTGAGGACCTTGGCGTCGTCGGGGTTGATCGCCTTCAGCGAGTCGATGACCGCGCCGAACAGGTCGCCGTACTTGGGCGGCACGGTCGTGTGCGACACCGGGATGACGGTGCCGGGCTTCATCGGCGGCGCGCCCGCCTTGCCGGGGCCGGGCGTCAGCTCGACGACCGGCTCGCCGACCGCGGACTTGCGGGCCGCGGCGGCGGTCACGCCCTGCGGGATCTTGACGCCGCGGTCGATGTCCAGCCGGACGACGACCTTGTTCTTCTCCAGGTCCACCGAGTCGATCTTGCCGATCCGCAGCCCGAGGTAGTCGACCTCGAAGTTCGGGTGCAGGCCCGGCGAGGACTGGAACTCCACCGTGATGTGGTACGGCCGGTCGATGAAGTCGAACCGGACGACGTTGTTGAACGCCCACACCACCATGACCAAGGCGAGGACGCCGAAGGCCACCAGGTTGATCGTCAGCCGGCGGGTCATCCGCGTCCCTCCAGGAGCTTCTCCAGGTCCGGCAGCGCGTCCCCGAGCTTCGGCGGGATCTTCGGCGACGCCTGCTTCTTCTGCGGCTCGCTGAGGCCGGGGAAGAGCGGCCGCCCGTCCGGCCAGGTGACGCGGACGATGGGGTAGAGCAGCAGCTGGCCGTCGTAGCTGGCCAGCGGGATCTTGTACGAGAACGCCACGAGGCCGTCGACCACGGCGGTGAGCCGCTTGCGGTTGTTGCCGAGCTGCTGCAGGACGGGGTCGAGGTCGTTCAGCAGCTGCCGGAACCGGCGGATGCGGCCTTCCAGGACCTTGTCGTTCAGCTCGCGGGCCATCTTGGTGAGCCGGTCGACGGTCTTGATGATCTTTTCTTTGTCGTCGTTCAGCATCCGGGTGGTCCGCTCGAGCTGGCCGGGCGCCTGGGCCAGGGCGTCGCTGCCGTTGGCGAGCGACCGGCCCAGCCTGGCGAACCGGTCGACGGTCTCGCCCAGTTCGACGCGCTGCGCGGCGAACATCTTCACCAGGTCGCTCGCCTGGGCGATCGTCTTGTTGAGCTTCTGCCCGTTGCCGTCCAGCGCGGTCGCGCCGGCGTTGACGACGGTGGCGACGTCGTCGCCGGCGAGCGCCTGGATCAGCGGCCCGGCCTGCCCGACGACCTGCTCGAACGCGGGCTGGACGCTGGTGTCGGTGATCGCGGCGCCGGACGCGAGGTAGGGGCCGCGGGTCATGCTGCCGCCGGGCGGCAGCCGCAGGTCGACGTAGTTCTCGCCGAGCAGCGAGGTCACCTTGATCTCGGCGCGGGTGCCCTTGGGGATCTTGATGCCGTCCTCGACGGACAGCGTCGCCCGCGCCTTGTAGCCGACCAGCTCGACCTTGGTGACGGTGCCGATCTTGATGTCGGACATCTGCACGCTGTGCCCGGCGACGAGGCCCTGGGCGTCGTCGAACGTGGCGGTCAGGGTGAGGTCGCCCTTGGGCGCGCCGGCCGTCTTGTACGAGCAGCCGGAGACCGCGAGGGTCGCGGCCACGAGGACGAGGAGGAACTTCCTGCCCCTGCCGGGGGGTGTGGGGGGTCGTCCCCCCACCGTGACTCGGCCCATCAGTTGCCTCCGTCCCAGGGGCAGTTGGAGTTCGGCTTGGGCAGCGGGCAGCCGACGTCGTCGGTGTTCATCAGGCCCTTCAGCCACGTCCGCAGGAACGCGTCGGTGGCGAACCGGATCTGCAGCGACTTGTTCTTCGGGTTGTAGCCGCCGATGAGGGCGTCGCCGATGCCGGGCAGCACGTTCAGCAGCTGCGCGATCTGCTTGGCGTTGCCCTTGAGGACGAGCGCGGCCCGGGTGAGGACGGCGAGGTCGTAGGGCAGGTTGCCCTTGTACTTCTGGATGAGCCGGTCGCCGTTCTTGGCCAGTTCGAGGATGCCGCTGATGAGCTGCTGCAACTCGCCGCGCTCGGAGCTGAGCACCTGGCTGGCGGTGCCGAAGTCCCGGATGATGGTGCCGAGAACCTGCTCGCGGCCCCGCACCACGCCGGCGAGCCGGTCGAGGTTCTTGGCGACCTCGATCAGCTCCTTGTCCTGCCCGGCGACGTTCTCGATGAGGCGGGCGCTCTGTTCGAGGGTGGCGTTGAACTCCTTGCCGTTGCCCTTCACCGTGTCGGCGGCGGTGCCGAGCGCGGTCTGCATCTTGGTCGGGTCGAGCGCGTTCGCCAGGTTGGTGAAGGAGCTGAGCGCGTCGTCCACCTCGACCGGCACGTGGGTGCGCTCGATCGGGATGACGTCGGCGGTCTCCTTCGCCTGCCCCGGCCGCCATGCCGGGTGCAGGACGAGGTTGCGCTCGCCGATGAGGTTCAGCGGCACGATCGACGCCTGCACGCCCTTCGGCAGCGGGACGTCCCGGCGCACGTGGAACGTGACCTTGACCTTGTCGCCCTGGTTCTCGACCTTGTCGACGAGGCCGACGTCGGCGCCCATGACCTTGACCTTCGACTCGGGGTAGAAGGAGCGGGCCTTCGGCACGTAGACGACCATCGTGCGCTCACCGCTCGCCGACGGGGTGAGCGAGCACCCGCCCACTGAGGCCGTCAGGGTGAGGCCGAGGGCGATGGCGATTCCCTTCACTCTGCCCATTTAGTTGCCTCCCTGGCGCCGGGTGGAGATCGGGCCCGGCGGCTGCAGCGGGCCGAGGCCGGTGAGGACGCCCTCGATCCAGGGGCCGTTGCCCTTGAGGTTGGCGACCTGCTGGAACGTCGGCCCGAGCAGCGAGAAGTCGGTGTTCAGCGCGTCCATGTTGGGCGCGAGCCGGGTGGTCAGCAGGTGCAGGTTGTCCAGCAGCGAGTCGAGCTGCTTCTGGTTCTTGGAGATCACGTTGGACAGGGTCTGGACGGTCCGGTTGCCCTGCCCGATCGTCGCGGCCAGCTCGTTGCGGCGCCGCACGAGCGCCTGCAGCAGCACCTGGCTGGAGTTGATGATCTCGCGGAGCTGCTCGTCCTTGCTGGCCAGCGTGCCGGTGATCGTCTTGCTGCTCTCGATCAGCTTCTGGATCTGCGGGTAGGAGTCGTTGAGCATCCGCGACAGGTCCTGGACGTTGGTGAGGACCCGGTTCAGCTTCGCCGCGCCCGGCGACCTGATCTTGTTGACCTCGGTGAGCAGCTTGTCGATGCTCTTCTCGTCGAGCTTGCCGACGATGTTCTGCGCGCCCTCCAGCGCGTCCGGGACGGTGAACGGGACGCTGGTGCGGTCCAGCGGGATGCGCCGCCTCGACTCGGGGACGTCCGCCATGTACGGCTTGGACACCGGGCCGGACAGCCGCAGGTAGCGGCCGCCGAGCAGCGTGGTCGTCTGGATCTCCGCGCGGGTCTTCGGCCCGAGGTCGATCCCGGCGTTCACGTGCCACTTCACGATGATCTTGCCGTGCTCGAAGTCGGGCTCCACGGAGGTGATGCGGCCCGACTTCACGCCGGCGACGCGCACGTCCTGGCCCTTCTTCAGCCCGGCCGTGTCGCTGAACTCTCCGCTCATCGTGTAGCCGCGGTCGAACAGGTGGAGCTGGCCGATCGCGAACGCGAACACGCAGCCGGCGCCGAGCGCGGTGAGCGTGACGATCGCGACGACCTTCTGGTTGACGTCGCGCAGCGACTTCAGCGCCATCAGCCGCCACCTCCCTGCAGCATGGTCCTCAGCTTGGCGAGGTCGTCCTTGGTCGGCTGGCCGGTGCCCGGCGCCCTCGGCAGCTCCATCGGGAACGGGCAGGGCCCCTGCATCACGTTCAGGCAGAGCGCGTTGGTGCGCAGGTAGTGGCCGCCGTTCGCGGTGGAGAAGAGCTGCCGCAGCGTCAGCGGGAGCTGCTGCACCATCTTCTCCAGCTGGTCCACGTTCAGCCGGAACGTGGTGGCGAACTTGCCGAGGTTGTCGACGATCCGGGCGAGCTGCGCGTCGTTGCCGCCGAGCACCTGGTTGAGGTTGGTGGTGACGCCGCCGATCTCGACGATGGCGTCGTCGAGCAGCTTGCGGTTGCCCGCGAAGACCTTGGTGAGCGACTCCAGGTTGTCGATGCTCGCCGCGATCTGCCTGTCG
The DNA here is from genome assembly GCF_043197915.1 of Actinomadura geliboluensis. Classification (NCBI taxonomy): domain Bacteria; kingdom Bacillati; phylum Actinomycetota; class Actinomycetes; order Streptosporangiales; family Thermomonosporaceae; genus Actinomadura; species Actinomadura geliboluensis. Next base: position 166,524 of record NZ_JBICUA010000004.1, read on the forward strand.
CGGGTGGCGACGGCGCCGCTCACCGTCTCGTAGTTGTCGATCATCCCCTCGATCGTCTTCTTGCGGGCCGCGAAGGTCCGCAGCAGCAGGTCGAGGTTGTCGGTCAGCATCGAGATGTTCTGCTCGTTGCCGTCCAGCGCCTGCGAGAACGAGAAGAGGATCTTGTTGAGCTGGTTGGGGTCCAGGTTGCGGGTCAGCGGGCCGAGCGCGTTGACGACCTCGCCGAGGTCCACCACGGACCGGGTGTGCGGGACGCGGTCGCCGTCGCCCAGCATGCTGCCGCTCGACCCCGGCTCCAGGTAGACGACCCGCTGCCCCATCACGTTGCGCCAGCGGATCGCGGCGGTGGAGTCGGACGGCAGCCGGACGTCCTTGTCGACGGCCATCTCGACCACGGCCTTGCCGCGCACCACCTCGATGCTCTTGACCTGGCCGACGGGAGTGCCGGCGACCTTCACGCCGTCGCCCTCCAGCAGCCCGGTCACGTCGTCGAACGTGGCGGTCAGCTTGTAGCGGGAGGCGAAGCTGGTGCCGAGGATCTGCTGGCCGATGTAGAAGGTGAGCAGCCCGGTCACGAGGACGAAGACGAGCGTCTTCAGCATCGTGGTGTAGTCGGGTCCGCGCGCCGCCTTGCGACGCATGCGCGGGCTCATGGCCGCCCCCCGGTCTTGCTCTGGCCCGGGAGCTTCATCTCGAACGCCGTCTTCTTCGGCGTGGTGGCGCAGGCGTCGATGAAGATCTGGCAGATGTCGAGGGGCAGGTCGTCGCGCGCCTGCGCGATGACGGTGCCCTCCGGTCCGGGGATGCGGATGATCTGCGCCAGCAGGTTGAAGAACCCGTTGAGGCTGTCCAGCAGCACCGGGATGTTGCGGCGCTGGTTGTCGAACACCGCGACGATGCCGCTGCCGTTGTCGATGATGTTGCCGAGGTTGCGGCCGTGCTGCTCCAGGTTGCGGCCGAGGGTGTCGCCGAGCTTGCTCGACTCGTCCAGCAGCTGCGAGACCTTGTCGGGCTTCGCGCTGATCGTCTGGGACAGCTTGTTGAAGTCGCCGGTGAACGCGGTGAACGTGTCGCCGCGGGACGCCAGCGTGCCCGACAGCCCGTTGATGTTGCGCAGCAGCGCGTTGATCGCGGCCCGGTCCTTGTGGGTGGCGTCCACGACGATCGCGCCGTTGTCGATCGTCCGGCGGAGCGCGGGCCCCTGCCCGGACAGCCCCGCGCCGAACGTGTGCAGCAGCGCGGCGACGTCGTCGGGGTTGATCGCCTTGGTGAGGTCGTAGGCGAGCCAGGCGGTGTCGGACAGCTCCTTCGGGTCGTTGGTCTCGGTGATCGTGGCGCCGTCCTTCAGGTACGGGCCGGTGAGCTCGTTCTTGCCGAGGTCGAGGTTGAGGTCCTTCGGGCCGAACACCGAGACGGGCTCGACCGTCGCGACGGTCGTGTCGGCGATGCGGACGCCCTTGTCGAGCCGGAGCCGCACCTTGACGCGGCCCTGGTCGTCCAGGTCGAGGCTGTCGACGGCGCCGACCGCGATGCCGCGGACCTTCACCTCGGACTTGCCCGGGTCGAGGCCCTGCCCCGCCCGTCCGAACGTGGCGGTGTAGTACGTGGAGCCCGAGTGGTCCGGGGTGGAGCCGATCGCGACGAACGCGGCGGCGGCCGCGATGACGCCCGCGCCGACCAGCCCGAACATCGTCCGGGAGCGCTGGGAGATGCTCTCTTCGCTCATCCGGTCAACTTCACTGTGCTGCCGTGGCCCCAGAAGATGTACGACAGGACCAGGTTCATGAGGATCATCAGGATGGTCGACTCCCGGATCGCGCGGCCCGCGGCGACGCCGACGCCGACCGGCCCGCCCGCCGCGTAGTAGCCGCGGTAGCAGTGGATGAACATGATGATGAACGCGAACACCGCCACCTTGATGACGCTGTAGAAGACGTCGATCGGGGGGAGGTAGAGGTGGAAGTAGTAGTCGTAGATGCCGGGTGAGAGCCCGAAGTACTGGATCGTGATGAACCGGGTGGCGAAGAACGCCATGAACAGCGAGACCAGGTACAGCGGCACGAGGGCGATGACGCCGGCGGCGACCCGGGTGCAGACCAGGTAGGCCAGCGAGTTGATGCCCATGACCTCCAGCGCGTCGATCTCCTCGGAGATCCGCATCGCGCCGATCTCGGCGGTGAACCCGGTGCCGACCTGCGCGACCAGCGCGACGCCCGCGATGATCGGGGTGACCTCGCGGACGTTGGAGTAGCTCGCGACCAGTCCGGTGAACGCCTCGGCGCCGATGCGCTCCAGGCCGGGGTAGCCCTGGAGGCCGACCATCGCGCCGGTGGCGAGCGACATCGTGGCGATCACGAAGATCATGCCGCCGCCGATGACGAGCGCGCCGACGCCGACGGTGATGTCGCTGACCTGCTTGGCGAGCGTCTTGCCGTACTTGCGCTTGATGATGATGTCGACGAACAGGTGGTAGAGGACCCGGCCGAGGAAGACCGGGAGGTCGGCGGACGCGGCGAGGCCCGCGGTCCGGCCGCGGACGGCGCGGCCCAGCTTGCGGACGGGGGATATGGCGACCATCAGAACCTCGGGGGGAACAGGACCTGGTAGATCATGGTGAGGATGTAGTTCGTCGCGAACACCACGATCGAGGTGACGACGACGGCCTTGTTCACCGCGCGGCCGACGCCGACGGGGCCGTAGTCGCAGTTCATGCCCATGTAGCAGGCGACGGCGGCGGCGATGAAGCCGAACACCCACGCCTTGAACAGGGTGATCACCAGGTCTGAGAACTGCAGCAGGGTGGTCGAGCCGTCGAAGAACGCGCCCGGGCTGACGCCCTGCTGGATGACGTTGAAGTAGTAGCCGCCGACGACGCCCGCCAGGATCACCACCGAGCACAGCAGCCCGGACACCATGCTCGCCGCCCACAGCCTGGGGGTGACCAGGCGGTGGATCGGGTTGATGCCCATGACCTCCATCGCCGCGAGTTCGTCGCGGATGTTGCGGGCGCCCATGTCGGCGGTGATCGCCGAGCCGCCCACGCCGGAGACCAGCAGCGCCGCGGCCAGCGGCGCCACCTGCTGGATCATCGCGGCGGTGAGCAGCGCTCCGGTGCCGGACTGCGCGCCGAGCTGGCGGGCGATGTCGCCGACCTGGAGCGAGATGGTGGCGCCCAGCGGCACGGCGATGAGCATGACCGGCACGCTCGTGACGCGTGCCAGGAACCAGCACTGCTCGATGAACTCGCCCCACCACTGGCGCAGGTCCCAGGAGCGGCGCAGCCCTTCGAGGAGGGTCACGCACAGCAGTCCCGTCTCGTCGAGCGCTCGCCCGACGCGTCTGCGTGCCAGGTCCGGGGCCTTCGTGAGGCTCAGGGCCATCAGCCGGCGACCTCCCCCGGGGGGCGGGGGTGAAGGTACATACCAGCCTCCTTCGTTCTCGGACGTCGGCGCCCATCCGATACGCCGGCTCCCGCCGGGCCACAGGCGGCGCCCACGTCCTCTTCGTCGTCGCGCGCCACCGTGGTCTCGGCAGAGACCGGGATCACAGCATGACCCAAGCAAGCACTCGGGCACCACCGCTGTGATCTGAGGCACTCTATTGGAAGAAGGTCTAAGAAGCGAGTACTTACATCTGGATTTGTCCGAAGCTACGATCGGGCGCACGATGATCGACACGGGGCGTGAGATGGAAGACGACATGGACGGCGGTGCCGACCCGCTGGTCATGGGCGTCCGGGACCGGTGGGAGGAGCAGGGGCTCCAGGGCGGCCCGTGGCCGTTCATGGCGATCTGCGCGGTGGGTCGGCTCGATCAGCTCTTCAAGAAGGCCCTCGAAGCGGAGCTGAAACGGCTGGGCCTGACCCGCAGCGGCTACCTGCTGCTGACCACGCTGGCCCTCACGACCCGCGGCAGCGCGCGGCTGAGCACGCTCGGCCGGATCCTGATGGTGCACCCGACGACGGTGACGCTGACCGTCGAGCAGCTGGAGGCGGTCGGTCTCGTCGCCCGCACCCGGCATCCCCGCGACCGGCGCGCGACGCTGGTGGAGATCACCGAGGCGGGACGGGAGCGGGCCAACGAGGCGAGCCTGGCGCTGGAGTCGCCCGGCGGCGCGTTCGCCCCGTTCGCCGGCACGCACCGCGAGGTGTTCGAGGCGCTCCAGCCGGCGCGGCTCGCGGCCGGCGACGTGGAACTGCTGAACCCCGGCGGTGCCCGGAGCTGACGCACCGCCCCCGCGACCGGGGTGACGGCGGGGGAAGACGCGGGACGGGTGAACCGCGTACGATGCCGCCCGCGTACCTTCAGTTCGACGACACGACCCCGGGCGATAAGGCAGTCTTCATCCCATGCCCCAGAGTCACGGCACCCGCAGACGTTCCGCCGAGGGCCGGCGCGCCCGCTCCGAGCGGGTTCCCGCACCGCGTCCGGCAGCCGACGAGTACGACGCGCACGGCGCGTACGGCGGGCCGGGCGGCACGGGCGGGACCGGGCCGATGCCGATGCCGCCGTCCGTCCCGCCGGAGAAGAAGCGGCGCCTGCGGCGGGTCCTCACCAGCAACGTGACCATCACCGTCGCGGCGATCGCCGCGCTCGGCACCGCGGTGACGGTCGTCGACCTCAACGCGTTCACCGGCGACGACACCAAGCCGCCGAAGGCCGCCGCGGCCGGGCTGTCGACCAACGACATGCTCGCCCAGCTGACGTCCGCGACCGACATGGACAAGGTCGCGGCCGACGCGATCGCCACCGCCAAGAAGCGCGCCTACGAGGAGCACCAGCGCGAGCTGAAGCGGCTCAAGGAGAAGGCCAAGCGGGACGCGGCGGCGCGGGCGAAGCTCAAGGCGCAGCAGGAGCGCGAGCGGCTCGCCAAGATGAACCCCAGCGCCGGGCAGAACAAGGCGTACGGCAAGAAGATGAACGCCATGAAGGGCTGGGGCCGCTGCTGGCCGTCCCTCCTCACGTTGTGGAACCACGAGAGCGGCTGGAACGAGCGGGCCGTGAATCCGTCCAGCGGCGCCTACGGCATCCCGCAGGCGCTGCCGGGTTCCAAGCTGGCGAGCGCCGGGGCCGACTGGCGCACCAGCTCCCCCACCCAGATCGCGTGGGGGCTCGGCTACATCAAGGCCCGCTACAAGGACCCGTGCGGCGCCTGGTCGTTCTGGCAGGCGCACAACTGGTATTAACGGTCCTCGCGCCCGCGACCTGGCACCATGAAGGGATGCGGACGAGCAGGACGCGCCACGGTAACGACACGGGGAACGGCGACGGGCCGGGCGGCGGCTCGGCGGGCGGCGGGCGGCAGTGGGCCCGCGCCGACGCGACGCGCCACGCGCTGCTGAGCGCGGCGCAGCAGGTCTTCGCCGACCGCGGCTACGCCGACGCGGGCATCGCCGAGATCGTCGAGCGGTCCGGGATCAGCGTCGGCAGCCTCTACCACCACTACGGCGGCAAGGCCGGCCTGTACGTCGCGCTGTGGGAGGACCTCACCGCAGAGCAGGAGGCGAGCGCCGCGCAGGCGGTGTCCGCCGCGCGCAAGAGCGGCGAGTCCGACCCGATCGCGCTGTTCACCGCGGGGGCCCGCGCCTACCTGCTGGTGTGCTGGGAGCGGCGGGAGGCGGCCCGGCTGTTCCTCGCCGGGGAGGGCCCGTCGGGGTCGTCGCTGATGCGCCGCAGCCGCGCCCAGCACTGGATCGCGCAGAACACCAAGCTGCTGCGCGGCCCCGCGCCCGGGGAGCCCGCCGGGCGCGCCGACCAGGTGCTGAGCCTGGTGCTGACCACCGTCATCGGCGAGGCCGGACGGGAGATCGCCACGGCCGAGAACGAGGCCGAGGCCGCGGAGATCATCGACGAGGTGTGCCGGATCCTGATCCGGCTGGCGCGCTGACCCCCGTCTGGAACCCGGCGGCGGGCAGCGCGAGGAGCGCCGCCGCGGCCAGCGCGGCGGCGCCGACGGCCAGCGTGCAGGCGGCGACGGTGACGTCCGCTCCCGGCTCGGGGAGCGCCATGGCGGCGCGGCGCATCGGCTCGGCGGCGAGGAGCGGCACGGCCGCCCAGACGGTCAGCCGCGCCGTCCGGGATCCGATGAGCAGTTCCGGCGCGGTGTGGGTGAGGAGCGCGCCGGCGGCGAGGAGGAGCGCGCACAGGGCCATGCCGGTGCCGATGTCCGGCCCGGCCGTCGGCGGACCCGCCGGGCCGGGGACGAGGCCGTCCAGCACCCGCAGCGGCCAGACGCGGGAGCCGGTGCTGGCGAGGACGCCGATGACGAGGACGGCCGACGCCGCCCACGCCGCGCACAGCAGCGCCACGGCCGCGACGGCGAGGTGGGGCTGCTCCCACGCCTGATCCTGGAGCGGCGGCCCGCCGGGACGTTCGGGGGCGGCGTCCCGGAGGCCGCCGCGGTCAGGGGCGGACGACACGGACCTGCCCGACCGACAGCCGGATCGGCGGGACCGGCTGGAGCGGGCGGACCGGCCGCGCGCGGGCGGGCTGCGGCGGCAGGGTGCGCAGCCGCGCGGCGGTGGGCCGCTTGCCCGCGAGGTGCCGGCGGGCGGCGCGGAGCCGGCGGCGCATCACCCGCTGGGCGCGGGCGTCGCCGCGGCGGATCAGCCGCAGCCGCATCAGCAGCAGCGTCACCCCGGCGCCGAGCGCGGCGAGGAAGCCCGCCTGGAGCGCGGCCAGTTCCTCGTAGGTGAACGGCTCGGCGGGGATCGTGCGCAGGTTCGACACCGGGACGAGCGGCCCGGACGCCGGCGCGATCTGCGGGGCGTTGGCGGGCACGATCGGCGGCAGCGCCACCTGCGGGCCCTTCATCCCGGCGAGCGGGTTGAACCCGGACGGCGTCAGCGGCGGCACGCCGGGCGGCAGGGTCCCCGCGCTGATCCCGGGCGGCAGCGCGCCGGACGCCGAGGTGATGATCAGCTTGTAGGTGCGGGACACGCTGCGCGCCTTGGCCGCCGACACCGACGCGCGCAGCGTGATGACGCCGGGCTTGGCGTTGGACGGCGCCCGCACGGTCGCGATCGCGGCGGCCCCGCCGGAGCCGACGCTGCCGAGGGACTGCGCGCCGGGGCTGACCGACGCGCCCGAGGCCGACATCCGCAGCGCGACGCCGGTCGCGGTCGCGTACGCCGACGAGATCCGCACGGTCGCGGTGATCGAGCCGCCGGGCTTCATCGTCGCCTGAGACACCGTCAACCCGAGCGACAGCACCGGCGTCTTCGGCTTGCCCGGTCCGGGCGGAGGCGTCGTCGGCGGGTCCGTGGGCGTCGTGGTCGGCGGCGGACTCGTCGGCGGATCCGTCGGAGGATCGGTCGGCGGATTGGATGTGGGCGGGTCCGTCGGCGGGTCCGACGTCGGCGGATCCGTGGGCGGGTCGGACGTCGGCGGATCGGTCGGCGGATCGGACGTCGGCGGGTCGGTCGGGGTCTCCGTCGCCGGCGGCGGGTCGGACGGCGTGTCGGTCACCGTCGTCTCGGGCGACGGGGTCTCGTCCGCGTACACGGGGTGGACGCCCACCGTGCCGATGAGCGTCACCGCGCCGAGTCCGGCCAGGACCGAGACTGCCGATCGTGAACGCACCCCGAACGCACCTCCACCGCGTCGCGACCATCCCGCCGAAATTGCACTGAATTGGATGGAAGCATGCGCGGATTCGTCTCATCAACCCCGCACGTCAAGGTCCGTTTCAGCTGCTCATATTCCGCCGATCCGTAATTGGCCGATTATCATCCGGTGAGGGTTTCCGCGGGCCGTCGCCGTCCCGCCGGGAGGCCGCTCCCGCCGCCGCGCCGCCGCGCTCGCGCAGCCGCATGGCGCGCAGCACCGCCTCGATCGCGAAGCGCGCGTCGGAGTCGGCGAGCCGGTCGCCGAGGGTGCTCTCGACCTGCCGCATCCGGTAGCGGACGGTCTGCGGGTGGATGCCGAGCTCCGCCGCGATGTCGTTGGCGCTGCCGCGGGTCGTCAGCCAGGCGCGCAGCGTCTCGAGCAGGCGTTCGCGCTGCCGGCAGGTGAGGTCGTCCATGTCGCCGAGGTGCCGGGCCGCGAGCTGGTCGATGAGCGCCTGGTCGGACAGCAGCCACAGGGTGATGAGGTGCTCCTCGCAGTCGGTGACGGGCGTGTCGCCGAGGACGCCGTCCTCCACCAGGCGGAGGGCGCACCGCGCCCACCGCAGCGAGTCGACGACGCCCGCGGGCGGCACCGTGAGGCCGATGACGAGCTGCCCGTCCGGCAGGACGCGCAGCAGGGACCGGCGCCGCTCCCCGGTCGCCTTGCCGGGGACGACGAGGAACGGCTGGGTGGCGGTGAGGTCGGCGAGGACGTCCTCGTCGAGGGCGGCCCGCACGTACCGGGCGCCGGGCGGGGCGACGACGACGGTCACCTCGTCGGGGATCGTCCACCCGGCCTTTTCGGCGGCCTCGGCCAGGACGCGCGGGGACGCGGCGGGCCGCAGCAGCAGTTCCAGTAAGCGCCGCCGGTGCGCCTCGGCCTCGCCGTCCGGGCGGGCGTCCAGGTAGCCCTCCAGCGCGAGCGCGGCGAGTTCGTCGATGTAGGCGAACAGGGCGTCGGCGAGCTGGGCCATGACCTCGGGCGACACCCGGCGGCGCGGCCCGACCTTCATGATGCGCCGCCACGCGACCTGGGCGCCGATGCGCAGCGCGGCCTGGAGCGTGTCGAGCGTCCGGCCCTCCTGCGCCTCGAACCGGCCGAGGCGGCGGTAGGTCTCGTGGTGGCGCTCGCGCGGGGCGAGGGGGTTGGCCACCCGGTCGACGAAGTCGGTCAGCGCGCGTTCCACGCCGATCCGCAGGGCCTCCACGTAGGGGCCCTTGAGGGGTCGCCCGTACTCGGGGATCGACCGGCGGACCTCGTCGATGATCTCCTGGGCGAGGCTGGGCAGTTCCGGGCGCATCAGCAGGGCGAGCCGGCGGGGCAGCCGCGTCCGGCGCTTCACCGTCCCCCGCGTCAACGTCTGCTGTGCCATGGGCACACCTCCAAGTCGCCGACGTCGCGGACCGGGGCATGGCGCCGGGCGGGGGCACCCGGCCGTCCGGACGGTCGACCGTATGGCGTAATACCGAGGGCGCGCCGAGCGGGGGACCCCTGCACACCCCCCGCAATCAGTGAGCTGAAGCACATTGAACTTAGATCAAATAGGGCGCGTCAAGGTAAATGAAACGTAAAATCAGCAGTGTGTGGCCTCATGGCCACATTCAGCGTCCAATTGGGACGGGCTCATTTCACGGGGCGCCCCGCTCCCGTAGCCGGTGGGCGCGCAGCACCGCGTCGAGCACGAATCGTGCCGCCGGATCGGTGAGCTGCCGGTCGAACGTCGCACTGATCTGCCGCATCCGGTAGCGGACGGTCTGCGGGTGCAGCCGGAGCCGGCGGGCCGCCTCCACCGCGTTCCCCTGTGCCTCCAGCCACGCCCCGAGGGTTTCGGTCATGCGCATACGACGGGTCCGCGGGAGATGGGACAGCGCGGCCAATTCGCGCCGGGCGAGCTGGTCGAGGAGCGGACCGTCCGACAGCAGCCACAGCTCCAGCAGATGCCGCTCGCACAGCGTCGGCCCGCCGTCCTCCAGCAGCCCCGCGTCCACGAGGGCGAGGGCCCGCCGCGCCCACCGCAGCGAGTCGGCGGCCTCCCCCAGCGGGACGGTGAGGCCCACCGCGAACCGGCGTTCGGGCATCGCGCGGCCCAGCATCGCCGCGCGCTCGGGCCCGTATCCGCCGGGGATCAGCAGGTGGGGTTCGGCGTCCGCGAGGTTGACCAGGACGTCGGCGTCCATCGCCTCCCGGATGCAGCGGGCCCCGCCCGGCAGCGCGACCATCGTCACGGTGTCGGGGACGTCCCAGCCGGACGCGGCGGCGGCCCCGGCGAGCGCGCCGCTCGCGGCCCCCGGCCCGAGCACCATCCGCAGCAGCCGGTGGTCGCCGGGCGGCTCGTCGGCGGACGAGCGGACCTCCAGGTAGCCCTCGACCGACAGGGAGGCCAGCTCGTCGATGTAGGCGAAGAGGGCCTCGGCCAGCCGGGACATGACCTCGGCCGGCAGCCGCCGCTCCCGCGCGACGGCCGCGACCCGCCGCCACGCGACCTGCACGCCGACCCGGTAGGCGGCCTGGAGCGAGTCGAGGGTGCGCCCTTGGTAGGCCACGCCGCGGCCGAGTTCCCGGCACAGCTCGTCGCGGCGCTCGTGGGCGCCGCTGGCGCCGGAGACCTGGTCGAGAAAGGCCGTCATGGCCTGCTCGACGGTGACCCGGAATCCGGCCGGAGTCGTCGGCCCGTCCTGCCGCGAGTACTCCGGGACCGACCGCCGGATCTCCTCGATGATCTCCCCGGCGAGCGTGGGCAGCTCCGCGCTCAGAATCGCGATGACCTGCGGCGGCAGAGCCCCAGGACGACCCCCTCCCCCAACGAGGGTCTTCGTCATCCGCTCTCCCCTTCACGAGGTCAAAGGAATTGCCCCATTAAAAGGTAACCCACCCCGCGCCCGCAGCACACCATTACAGAAAGATCTTCAGACCTTGAATGCCGGGAACACTCACCCGGCAACAAAAACGACCCCATTCATTGATCACCCGGAGATAATCCGAAGCGCGCCCGCACCCGATAGGCGACCGCCCGCCCGCACCCCAGGCAGGCGTTCCCCCTCACCCCAGTCGGATCTATAGGCACAATTCCGTCATTACGCCACGTAACGACGGCGGACCTCCTGCCAGGACTGGGAGGCGCCGACGTTGACGCGCCGCACGACCGGCGGTCGGCCACGGTTCACACCTCCTCTCTCTGCTGGAACTCACCCGCCGACGTGATGGACGCGCCCGCGGAAGCGGTGTGCACAAAGACGCCGAACACGGTCGCTCCCGAGTGCATGTGCACGTTGACGCCGCACTTGGCACTGCCCTGATCCGGCCGCTGGGAGGTCCGCTCGACCGCACGGATCTCTTCGCTGCCACCGTTCACGATGAGTGCGGCGAGGTGCTCCTCGACCAATGTCAGTGCTACGCGCCCGGACGCGGGGAGTTCTGGGAGGGCCACCGGCGTGGGCGGCTGCCTGGTCACGGGTTCCTCCGGCTGCGACTGGTCCTCACCACCGGACGCACTGGTACGGACCCACTGGATCGCGATCGTCGCGCCGGTCCGGAGTGTGAGGACGTGCCCGCAGGGCTTGCCGGTGATCCCCGCGTCGGCGAACGTCTTCACACCGGTGATGGCCGGGGACCCCGCCAGGACGCCCTGCACCCAAGGCGCCCATCTGGGTAGTCGCATATGTCCTCCTGGCAATGTGTCGTTTTCGCATGGCCACGCTCTGGTGGAGACCTGTGTCTGGTGGCGGCACGGGCCCAGAGGTGACGCGCCCCGGGAACCAAGGGCGGTCTCCAACCGGCGCCGCCGTTCCGGTCCAGCGGTCTGCTCCGCGAGATACCCGGTCACATCGGCAGCGGCATTGCTGACATGGACTGCCCGAGCGCCCGCTCCGTGCATGCCACCGTCGGAAACTACCGAGGCAACTCGATGATCAGCGGCATGTCCACCGCGTGTCTTGCCGCGTTCTCGTGGCCGGCTCCGATCGCGTCAGGCGAGGTCGAGGCGCCCGGTCTTCACGGCGTCGAGGAACGCGGCCCAAGCGCCGGCCCCGAACCCCAGCACGGGCCCGTCCGGATCCTTGGAATCTCGCGCCAGCACAACCGCCGCCCCCGCCGCAACCTCCACACACTCACCACCATTGCCCGTGCTGTGAGTGCTCGTGCGCCAGGCCCCAACCTCTACACACTCTCCACCGTTGCCCATGCTGTAGCTGCTTGCGCGCCAGCGGGCCACTTCGAGGCAGTTGCCCTCGTCAGTGCTGCGGCTGCTCTTGCGCCAGACGATGTTGCTGTTGTCCATAGCGCCTCCCCACCTGGTTCTACGGCACAGTGTGCGGCTGAGTCGCGGTACCCATGTGGGGAGGTAGGGCTGTCCTTGACGCCGTAATGACGTCCAGGACGGTGCTCGGGGGCGGCTGTAGCGGCCAGCGGCTACTGGCTGATTTGGGCGGGACGCGGGAGGGCGTCAAGCAAGGTCGAAGTGCCCTCTCTTCACAGTGTTGAGGAAGGCAGCCCAGGCGTCGGCACCGAAGCCGAGCACCAGCCCGTCCGGATCCTTGGAGTCCCGTGCCAGCACCAATGCCTGGCTCGCACCAACCTCGACACAGGCGCCGTTGTTAGCACTGTGGCTGCTCGTCCTCCAAACGCCGCCGACCTCAACAGAGTTTCCTTGGGGGGTTCTGGGACTGCTCCTCCGCCAAGCTCCAACCTCGACGCACTGGCCTCCGTTACCAGTGCTGTAGCTACTAGTGCGCCAGTTGATTCGCGACGGTCCCATATGGCACCTGCTTCCTTAGGGCGGGAGATCAGTGGATTTCCTGGACGGACGTAGCGATCAAGCTTCGCGACTGCTCACGGCCGCTAGCTTGCGCGCGCAGGTGGTTGAAGATGAGCACATAGTTGTCCACTTCGTCCGGCTTCTCCAGGTAAAGACTTCCCCGTCGGTACTCGACATACACCGTGGCCGGATCGGCGGGTTCTGGAAACCCGAGGATCGTGAAGCCTCCCTGCATGGCAGGGTGAGCACCAGCAGTGAACGGCAAGATCTGGAGCGTGACGTTGGGACGGCGAGACAGTTCGAGCAGCAACTCAAGCTGACCCCGCATGATCACGGGTCCACCCACTTGACGCCGGATGGCCGCTTCATTGACGACAAACCACATGTCCGGAGCGTCCTCTGCCTCAAGGAGGCGCTTCTGCCGCTCCATACGAAGGCTGATTTGCCGGTTGACCTCTTCCTCCGAGGGGACTACCGCCTCAGCCAGGTATGTTGCCCTCGCGTACTCCTCAGTCTGAAGGACTCCAGGAACGACCTCCGACTGGTAATCCTGAACCGATGCCGCTTCGCCTTCGAGCCCGACGTACACCTGAAACCAGGTGGGCATAGTGCTGCTGTACTGGTGCCACCAGCCGCGCTTGCGGGCGTCCTTCGCTACCTGGAGGAGGGCCTCGCGCTCGTCGCCGGTGACGCCATAGACCTCCAGCATCAGAGAGACCTCGCCGAGACGGGCGCCGCTCTGGCCCGTCTCGATGCGGGTGATCGTCACGGGCGCGCATCCGATGCGCTCGGCCACCTGCTCACGGGTCAGCCCGCGCTCCTTCCGGAGGCGCCGGAGTTCGGCGGCGAGGCGACGCTTGCGGACCGTGGGGCTGCGACGAGCGGTCACTTTGTCCTCCCTGTATCCGTTTTATGGTGCCTTGAGGCCAAGATCAAAGAAACAAACTGCGTTAGTTCAGTTCGTTTCTATTGCGGAACGCACGTCATCCGCGCACACTCTGACCGTAGCGAAAATTACGCACGGTAGATGGGCGATCACATAAGAAAGTCGGGTGAATCGTGGTCGTTCGCGTGCCTGGAGAAGGGGCGTCCGACGATGTCAGCGGATCAGCGACCGCACGTGGTGCGGTTCGGCCTCCTGGCTGATCTGTGTCTCAAGCTGGGAGAACGCCAGCAATGCGCCTCCATGCTCGTCCACCCGTCGCGGGGTGAGGCGGTGCTGTGGGTGCCGGAGCGGGCCTGGCCGCGCAAGTGGCTCGGGGTCGCGGCGGTGGACCACCGGGGACGATGGCTCTACGCCTTCGGTGACCAGTGGAGCATCGCCGGGGACGTGGCCGAGGCCGCGGCCCGGGTCGCATGGGCGGTGCGGGCCCGATGAAGCACTTGGGGACGTGCGTCATCCCGTCCGCCCGCAAGAACGTGGCCAACGGACGGCGGTGGCTGCTCGGGCGGCTCGAACCGCTGCTCGGCGCGACGCACAGCGCCTGCGATGACAGCGTCCTGCTGCTGTCGGAGACGCTGACGAACGCGATCGTCCACGGGACGGGCCACCTCGTGGAGGTGGACGCCTACGTGGACACGGCCAACATCCGGATCGAGGTCACGGACGAGGGCGGCAGCACCGTCCCGCATCACCGGGACGATCCGCACGGCGAGCACGGGCGCGGCCTGCCCATCCTGTCGATGCTCGCCAAGTCGTGGGGGTTCGAGCAGCTCGACGACGGTCGGCTGCGTGTGTGGTTCGAGGTCCCGCATACGGCACGTCCCGAGAACCGCGAGGACGGCCGCGCCAAGGCGTTCGAGGGCGCTCCGACACCGCCGCGTCCGCGAGACGGCACGCACGACGGGACGTCGCTCAGGGCGAACACCTCCGCGCATACCGGCGATCGCTGACGGCGAAGGCGCGTCAGTCTTCGGTTGGACGTGGTCGCCAGCGTTCGAGGGCGACGACGGCGAGGCCCGCCAGAAGCAAGAGGACGGTGTAGAGCCAGAGGTGGCCGGGTTCGCGGAACAGCTCCGCGTCCGGTCCCCGACGGCCGGTTCCCTGCCAGTCGCCGAGCAGGCCGCAGGCACCGATGACGGTCGCGAACATCAGCGGGCCCAGGACGGCAGGGGAAAGTCCGTCCTGGGTCAGCCAGACACCGAGTGAAGCGATCGCGAGCGTGATGGTGGCGGCGAGAAGAAGGAGCATGACGACCGTCATGCGGTCCGGGCGGACCACCATCGTCAGGGCGAGGACGGCGGCACACGAGGTGCATACGGTGAGGGCGGCCCAGTGGCGCCAGGGCGGGAACGCGGCGGCGGCACCCGCCACCACGCCGAGCGCCACCAGGAACCACATGCTGATAAAGCCCGAATGCTGCCCTTGTATGAGCGCGCTTGCCGGGCCAGAGAAGCCGATGACGGCGGCCGAGGCGACGATGGTGCCGACCGCCGCGCGAAGCCCCGCAAGCGCAGCCGCCACCAGACCGGCGGCCAGCAGCAGCCAGCACGCTTTGACCGCGAAGCCGCCCTTGACCGTCTCCATGCCGGCGGCCGGGATGAACGCGAGGACCGCCACCGCGCCCGCGATCGCCGTCCGGACGCCCATCGCAGGCTCGGCGTCGCCGGACGGTGCGGCCAGCTCGGGACGTCCGTCGTAGCGGTAGTACAGGCCCAGCGCCAGGAAGGCCCCACCGATCGACGTGGCCAGGAAGAAGAGACGGATCAGGATCTGGACGACTTCGGCGAAGTCCCACGGGTAGCCACCAGGCCGCGCGATCTCGATGTGCGCTATCAACATGTCCGTGGACGCGCCGAAGACCTGCGCGCCCACTCCCGCCCCGATCAGGATCGCGCCCGCACCGGGCGCCCCGATGTGGACGAGCCGGAGCCCGGCGGCCAGCGTCCCTAACAACACCAGCTGCGCCCCGGCGGTGACCGAGCCGAAGTAGAACCAGGCCGCGCCGGTGTAAAAGTCGTTCCGCGCCACGACGTACACGAACTCGGTGGGGAGCATCAGCACAACCCCCGCGACCAGGAGCCACGGCCAGCTCCGGCGCAGCGACCACCACATCGCCGCCAAGCCGGCGACCGTCACCACCGCGACCACGGCGGCCTGCTCGGCCTGCACCACGCCCGGGTTGATGCGCAGGACGTCCGCGAACCCGGCCGCGCGCCCGACATGGCCTCTGGGCCGCGCGGAGTTGGCGACCGCCCCGAGCGTCCCGATCGCGCACAGCAAGACGGCGCCGATCACCCATGGACGGCTGGTCTCGAACGGAATCCGGTCTCTCAAGGCTGCGGTTGCCATGCCACTCCTACGGGTTCCTCATTGTCCGCTGGGCGAGGCTGAGTTGTCGGCTTTCGGCTCCGGCGGCATCGTCACTGGCCGTCGTCGTCGTTCCTGTGGTCGTCCTGTTCAGAGAGGCGTTGGAGGTTCCTGCCCATCTCCCAGGCGGTGGCCGCGATGCCCACGATGCCTGGATCTCGGCGCGTGGGGCGCTCTGCGATGGGTGTGTCGGGCGAGTAGCGCATGACCGCCTCGGCCAACCTCTCTCCGTCCAGCCGCCAGCCCTGGATCTTTTGCGACGCCAGCGACGGCTCGGCGCCCAATCGGCGCATCCAGGGACCGAAGACGGCCTCTTTGAACTGCTCCTCCGCGATGGTCGGCGGAGGAAGTTCCGGCGGCCTGGGCAAACGGCTCATCCGGGCGGTGACGCCGGCGGCGTTGAGTTCGACCCCCACGTAGTGATGGCGCGTTCTCTGCCTGCCGCTGCGCACGATCCGGTCGAAGGTCACGATGCAGTCGATCCATGACCACGGGATCAGCTCCGGCTCAGCATCTTCGCCGGTGTAGCCGAAATAGACGCCTCGCACGTCCACCGCGAACGACACCTCCCCGCGGCGCGCCGGCCTCGTGACAAGAACGGCGAGTATCGCGGTCGCTCCGGTGAACATCGTCAGTCCGAGGGCTAGGCCGGGCCCGGAATTCCGAATGGTCTGATAGAGCAGGAACACGTCCACGGCGCCGAAGCCCACCAGGATCGGCAGATTGCCGCGCCAGGACTGCCTGGCGATATACCCGCCCTCAGCGAACTCGCCGGGGCCGTCATCGGGTCTCATGTGGTCCGCGTTTCACCACCGAACACCTGTGGATCGCTGCGCGAGTCGACAGTGCTGAACTCCAGATTGCCACCGTGCGGGTGAGCGCGCCAGACCCGTTTCCATAGTCGGCATCAATGGCATCGGGCTTGTTCCAGGGCCCTGTCATCTCTCCTGGCAGGGCCCCGGAAAGCGCAAGCACGGCCTTATTGATCGCAGATGGCGGGCGGGTTCCGGCGCACTACTCGTAGCCAAGAGCGCCGCTGGCGATCAGGGAAGGTTGTTGATGCCGAGCAGGGCGATGTAGTGGTCGAGGACCACGGTGTTCGTGCCGGCCGGGGACCGCAGGCCGGTAGCTGCGTTCACGAGGTCGTCGATGTTCTGGCCCAACTGCTCGCAGCCCCGCGCGGCAGGTGCGGGGAAGGCGTTGTCCACATGCGTCGCCGACATGATGTTCACCTTGTCCACGGTCCCCACGTGCGTGAACGGAACGCCCGTGATCGGGGTGTTCGGCGGAGGCGGGTTCGTGATGCCCGTCGTCATGCTCAGCGGAATCGGGTCCTCATCGCTGCCGATCACGCAGGAATCACCGAGTCCGGCACCGCTCAGGCGGATCTTCAGGCCGATCGTCATGTCCGGGTAGTTGATCGTGAAGCCGCCCGCGTACTCGGGAGCCGCGAAGACCGTCTTGCCCGGCGGAAGGCCGATGGCCTCCGAGGGCAGGGCCACCTTCTTCGTGTGCAGCGGCCCCACCAGGAACTGCCTCTCCCCGGTCGGCCACTTCATCACCTCGGCGTAGGTGAACCTGATCTCATCGGTGATCTCATGACTGAGCCGGCCGATCTGGATTCGGCCACCGACCACGACCTGGTCGTAGCACGTACCAATGTATTTTTCGTAATCCGCCGGAACGGCGGGACAATCAGAGAAGTCGAAGTCCGGCAGATCAGCCTCGGCAGGAGCCATCGGACCCGTACGAGCTTGGGCGGAGGAGGCTACGCCCAAGAACATTCCAGTCGCCGTGAGCGAACACACCACACCGACAGCGAGCTTTCTGCGCGTTCGTGCCCAATTCATGTACCTCCCCTTCCGCCTGCGGGCGGGCCGTGCCCGCGGGATCGCCGCGGGCACGGCCCAGGACCGACCGTGCTCGGATCAGAGCTCGGAGTAGGACTTCGAGACGATGTACTCGTTCTGGATCATGGTGTTCTTACCGGCCGCCGAGGGGAAGCCGCCGACCTGGTTGATGAGCCAGTCCGCGACACCGCCGCCGAAGACGCAGCCGGAGGCGCCGGGCACCGCGAAGTCGTTGCCGACGTGCTTGGCCTGCAGCACCTCGGGCAGCGGGTCGGACCGCTTGATCGTGACGCCCTCACCGGTGATCGGAGTGTTGGGGGCCGGCGGGTTGGTGGTGCCGGTGGTCAGGTGCAGCGCGATCGGGTTGCTGTTGGTACCGACCGTGCAGTTGCCCCCGAGGAACGGGTTGATGAGCCGGACCTTCACGGCCACGTTGATGTCGAAGTCGTTGGTGCCCGGGACCTCGAAGGCGCCCGCGTACTCGACCTTCGCGTACACGGCGCTCAGGAGCGGGTCACCGAACAGGCCGGGCTGGACGAGCATCTTCGGCGCGTCGAGCCCTCCGAAGATGGTCTTGATCTCGAACGTGTCGAGGAAGTACGCGTTCGCGTACGTGATCTTGATCGGCTCGTCGATCGTCTGGTCGAAGTTGCCGATCTTGAAGTTGCCGCTGGTGACGACAGCCACCTGGCATCGCGAGTAGAACGGGCTCGCTCCCTCGGGAAGGGGCGGGCAATCGGAGAAGTCGAAGCTCTCCGGAATCGGGTCCGGATTGGCCGCCGACGCGGCCGGCGCCAAGCCGAAGGTGAGCAGCGCAGCGGCGGCCACAGCGGGAAACGCGAGCCGGGAGCCGCGCCTGCGAAGTCGAGTGAACTTCACCAGTCCATCCTTTCTGGTACCGGGAGAAATGAACAAAGGTCGGCGGACGACCACGTCCCGACCGGCAGTGAACCGGACTCGCCGCAGGCCGCCGACGGCCTGCGGCGAGCCGGCCCAACCACACCAGCGCCGGGGTGGTGCGGGCAGGTGTGGCCGTTCCCAGTGCCTTTCGACGGGGACTGGACCGTGCCGAGACGAGCCACGGTCACTGTCGCCGAAAGGCACCGGACTGCGCCTGCGGCACCGCGCGCGAGCGCAATCCGGTCGACATGCCGGCTTACAGCTCGGAGTAGGACTTCGAGACGATGTACTCGTTCTGGATCATGGTGTTCTTACCGGCCGCCGAGGGGAAGCCGCCGATCTGGTTGACGAGCCAGTCGGCGGCGCCCAGACCGAAGACGCAGCCGGAGGCGCCGGGCACCGCGAAGTCGTTGCCGACGTGCTTGGCCTGCAGCACCTCGGGCAGCGGGTCGGACCGCTTGATCGTGACGCCCTCACCGGTGATCGGAGTGTTGGGGGCCGGTGGGTTGGTTGTGCCGGTCGTGAGGTGCAGCTTGATCGGGTTGCTGTTGGTACCGACCGTGCACCTGCTCCCGAGGAAGGGGTTGATGAGCCGAACCTTGACCGCGATGTTGATGTCGAAGTCGTTCGTCCCCGGGACCTCGAAGGCACCCGCGTACTCGACCCTCGCGTACACGGCGCTCAGGAGCGGGTCACCGAACAGGCCGGGCTGGACGAGCATCTTCGGCGCGTCGAGCCCTCCGAAGATGGTCTTGATCTCGAACGTGTCGAGGAAGTACGCGTTCGCGTACGTGATCTTGATCGGCTCGTCGATCGTCTGGTCGAAGTTGCCGACCTTGAAGTTGCCGCTGGTGACGATCGCCACCTGGCATCGCGAGTAGTACGGGCTCGCTCCCTCGGGAAGGGGCGGGCAATCGGAGAAGTCGAAGCTCTCCGGGATCGGGTCCGGATTGGCCGCCGACGCCGCCGGCGCCAAGCCGAAGGTGAGCAGCGCAGCGGCGGCCACAGCGGGAAACGCGAGCCGGGAGCCGCGCCTCCGCAATCGAGTGAACTTCACCAGTCCATCCTTTCTGGTACCGGAAGAAACGGACACAGAGCGTCGGACGGCGCCACAGTGTGATCCCGGCCGGCGCGGAACCGAAGTGCGGACCACCGGCGAGTGATCCCCTGATTCCCAATCGAAGGCTAATCCCGAAACAATGACGATTCAATACGCCATAACACGCGAATGTGAAGATTTTTTCGCCTTGTTAGCGAATGCCAGAAATAGAGTTCGAGCGACGGTCCGTATTATCACCTGCCGCATATCACGCCCAGCAGCTCGACCTTGTTCGAAGGCTGGAGCGGCGCCGGACACAATGGCCGCAAGCGGCCTGTGTATGGGCGGCGTTCGCTGAACGTGCTCGCCGCGGGCCGGAAAGGGCCCGCGGCGAGCACGACCGGACCACCTGGGCGCCGGCAGGGAACGGTCAGGGAGAAGTGATCTCCTGCTCCGGCTGGAAGACGAACTTGTTCTCCTGCGAGGTGAGGAGTCGGCTGTAGTCCGTGAACCCCGAGATATTGCAGGTCGACTTCATTGACGTCTTCAACTCGGGAAACGCGGAGTAGGTGCCGTCCTTGTAAGTCCCGATGATCCGTCCAGGGCGCTCATCGACGATCGAGGAGTCGAAGAAGCTCTGCTGCACGGCCTCGGCCAACCGCAGCGTACAAGTGCTGCCATCGGGCTGCTCCACGACCGCCTTGAGCGTCACTCCATTGATCAGCATCTGCCACTCGCCGGAGAATGTCATGGACATGTTGATCCACACGTCTCCCTCATCGACGACCTCGCCGTGCACCTTGTAGATGGTGCCGTTCCGCGCCTTGACCTCACAGCCGTCGAGGGACATGCTGCCCTTGCCCAGCCGGAATCGCGACTGCCAGTGACCACGGTCCAGATGGAACCGCATGCGCGCCGAATCGCACCTGAATTCGCTGTTCCTCGTACCGCCCAGAATAATGTCTTGCGCAACTGCGGTGAAATCCCCGCCCGGCGACACAGAGAAGGTTTGAGGCAGAGCAGCAGCACCGTCGACGCAGTTGCCGCCGTTCTCGACGTTGCACCAGATTCCCGCTTCGAGGTTCGCGTAGTTTCCGGTCCCGGAGACGCTGGCGGTGAGGATCGGGCTCAGGTCTTCGTTGACTCCGCAGCCGGAGAAGGCGGGGATCTTGACGTTCTCGGCGATGACTTTCTGCCCCTGCGTGTAGTCCGCAGAACCGGTTTCCTTGGTCCCGGTGAACCCACTCGCATAGAACAAGGTCGGGCCGGTAGTGCATTTACTGCCGAGAGCCAGTGGAACCCCATTGACCTCGGCTTGGTCGGCCTCGAGTCGAACGTAGGCACTGGCGCGGACTTCTTGCTTGTCGACGGTCGGGTCCGTCAGTTTCATGGAGTCGTCCAGTCGCTGGACCACTCGCAGGTTGCCGGTGATCGGGTCATCTTTCCCGCTCCCCGGGGCACCGACTTGAACCGCTTTCGCCACCGCGCGCGTCGGCATGAATCCGAAACCCAGCATCGTGGCGGGAGTCGGGTAGGTCCGGTTGACGAAGTAGCCGCGATGCTCCGCATAGTTCGGCCCGAAGAAGAAATCACCAGAAAGGCTTCTGACCGGCGCGCGTACGTTGTTCTCAATAGCGACGGGAACGGCGTTTCCAGCCTTCTTGATGTTGAAGAATCCCGTGGCCTTGAGGCAGTACATCACCCCGGCGCCGGTGTCGTCGTACGGAACGCTGGGGGTATCCGGGGAGCTATAGATCTTGTACAGCTCAGGATCAGGGTTGATGGCGTACCGCGGATCCTCCCCCTGACCCGGAATGGTCTGGCACAGGTTCTCCTGAGCAGGGGCGGCCTGGCGGGGCGACGCAGTCGGCACTCCGGGCGCCGCCAGGGCGTTGCCCGCCTTGACCTTTACGCTTCCTAGCAGCGTCGACTTCTCGGCCACGCAGTGCAGCGCCAACTCCGCCGCGTCCTTCCCCGTCGTCTCCTCCGGCGTCAGCGACAGCTCCATCTCCCCGGCGGACCATGAGAGTGCGCCCGGCGATGCGGGGAGCACCGGCGACGCCACCCCGCTACCGGTCAGGTGCACGGTTCCGTCATCGTCTGGCGGCGTCGCCGCCAGCGCGAAGGCCGGCCACCCGCCCTTCCGATCGCCGGCGGGCTCACGGACGGCGACCTTCACTTCCGCGACCCCTCGGAGCGCGGGCGAGGGCGTGGACGATGGGGCGACGCCCGTGACCGGTGGTGCCGATGCTTTGCTCGGGGACGTCGCCGAGGCTTCTTTCACCAATTCGGGAGGGAGACCGACATCGATCTTGATGGTGCCCAGCTGGACCGGTTGGCCGACGGTCCCGGACGCCGGGACGCTCGTCGTGATCCGCAAGGCCACTTCGTGGGTCTCGGCCTTGCCGGAACAAACGAGCCCCAAATCCACACCGACGTCCGCCATCGCCGGGGGAATGGCGACCAAAGCGCCGCCGCCCGCGACAAGAGCCGCGACCGCCCCGACCCTCGCGACGCTCCTGAACACCTGTCGCATCTCACATCCTTGATCTATGGGGAACCGCACCCGGGCGACGAGCGCCCGGGTGCGGGGTGAGTCAGGGCTGCGACCTCAGCTCACGGCTGAACGTCGATGATCGGCCCCTCGTTGTTGGTGGAGTTGTCCCCGAAGACCTCGGCCGTACCGCTGACCGTCATCCTGTCGTTCAGCTGGATCAGGGTGGTGGGGCACGGGCCCTGGAGGATCTGGGTCACCTTGAGGTTGTTGTCGGCCGCCACGGTCGACAGCTTCAGCGTGCCGGGGTCACCCGAGCCCGGTGCGGGGTTGGTGTACGTGCCGCCGATGTAGCCGCTGCCGGGCCCCGCGTCGCCCTCGATCAGGACCTTGCACGCGATGCTGGGCGCGTTCAGCTCGATCGTGACACCCGTCAGCCTGCCCGTAGTGACTCCGGAGGCGTTGGTCGTGCCCGTGGCGTTGAAGCTCCACGGGTTGCTCGCGCTGACGCCCACGGCCGTCACGGTGGTCGGGACGGGGCCGGGGACGGCGGTGCAGGGGTTGTTGAAGTTCACGCTCGTCAAGGCGGCGAGGCCGGTCGGGGACAGGCCGCTCCCAACCTTCACCGTGCCGGTGGCCGACAGGGCGGGCGCACTGGCGCTCGGCGTGCAGGACAGGGCCGCCGGCCGGTTCTGGTTGAGACCGCCGACGTTGCCGACGCTCTCTCCAGTGACGGGCTGGGTAGGCCCGGTCGTCCCGGCGAGCGTGACGTCGGCCGTGAGCGGCAGCGCCGAGGCGGGAGCCACGGCGAGGCCGGCGGCGGCGACCGCGGCCGCCGTAACGGTCACGACCTTACGGGTGATGTGTCGCATGTCAGTTCTTTTCCCTTCACGGGGGGTGATTTCGTCTACTCGTAGGGACACTGACCGCGTATTACAGAAGCAACTCCTCCAGGGTCGACGGGAGCAGAACCCCTGAAGCCGAACAACGCCGTTGACCTCAACCCAGGACCACCCAGTCCTGCCGTTCTATTATCAGAATATACTCGTCAGTAGTGCACTTCTCAAGAGTCGGGAAGACATTTTTTTCGGCTCCCATAAAGCACTGCTACCTGTTGTCATCCACTTAGCATTCGATCACTATTCGCTTGTCACCGGATTACAGCCGCGCGGTCGGAGCGATGCCACTAGCACTGCGCACCCAATTCATGGCCTAACTGACCGTCTGCCCTGGGCTCAGTTCGTACGCGGCGTTGATCGCGAACTCGTCGCCCATGCTGCTCACGAGAGTCGGGCAGGGCGACCACAGGGTGGTCACCGCGAGGTTGCCGGCGCCGAGGATCGGGATCGAGAGCGTGCTGGGGTCTCCAGGATTCGCCGGGTTGGTGTGGTGACCCTCAACGTATCCGGGCAAACCGCCCGCGCCCGCGACCTCCGCCGAGCACCCGGCGCTGGGGACATCCAACTGGATCTCGATGCCGTTCAACCGACCGGGGGTCACTCCGCCCGACGTCACGCCCGTCACGGCGAAGGTCCACGGATTGGCGGGGCCGGTGTACGGGGCTGTCACCGTGACCGGGATGGGGTAGTTGGCCACGCAACCGCTGAAGGTCACGCTCGTCAGCCTGAAGAGCGGGCCGAAGCCGCTCGCGTTCCCCAAGATCGTCGACGTGCAAGCGATAACAAACCCGGTTCGGAGATTGGCAAGTTGCACCGGCCCGACTCCGGTGAAGAAGCCGCCGGGACTTACCGTCCAACTGGCCGCGGAGGCCGGGGACGCGACGAGACTGACGATGGCGGACGCGGCCGTGATGGCGGCCAATAATCTTCGGGCACGCTTTCGCATGTCAGGCCCCAAGGGTGTCGATGGCGGAGATCTTCCATTTGCCGTCGGCGTACAGGGCGTCCACGGCGAAGACGGCTGCGGAGTAGCTCGTCTTGTTGGTGTCAGTGCGGGTGTTGCGCTGGTCGGCGAAGATCAGCAGGCGGGCGCGGTCTCCGGTCAGGGACTTCACCGCCGAGTCGGTGACCGACGTGGTGAGTACCTGCTTCTGCTGCGGCGCCTGCTTGCGCACCAGGGCGAACAGCTGGTTGTACTGCTGGACGGCCTTTCCGGTGAGTAGTTCCTGCGCCGCCTTCTCCGTCTTTGCCACGTCGGCGTAGTTGTAGGAGAACACCGTGTTGACGACCGTGGTCACCTGGCCTTTGACCTCGGCGGTTCGGCCATTGTCACTGAGAGCGTCGTTCTGCGCGGAGGCCGCGCTCGTCAGGTCGCGCTCCTGGGCGTTCGACCAGGCGGCGACTCCACCGAGCGCTATTGTCAGCGCGCCGAGGAGCACGACCAGGCGAGTGCGCGCGGTGCCGGGGACGAACCGGCCGGGCGAAGTGATCGCTGCCATTTCGTTTCTCCTCCCCGCTCAGGGCGTTCCGGTCGGGGCCTGGCCGAGCGCCGACAGTTTCCAGCCATCCGAGGTCCGGGTGAGCTGGCCGGCCATCCGCCGGGTGTTGTCGACCGGCTTGCCGTCGGCGCCGGTGATGGTGATGCGGACGGCGGCGATGACGGCCGCCTTGCCCGCACGGGTGTCGAGTTCGGTGAGCCCGGATTCGAGGATCTTCGCCGTGCTGGTCGTCTTCGCCTTCTGCACCTCGGTCTTCAGCCGCTCCCGGCCCTGCACGATCTGGTCGTAGAGCTGCGCGGTCGCCGAGTCCTGCCACACCTTGAGGCCCGCGTCCACCTGGCGATAGTCGAGGGTGTTGAGGTTGACGATCTCCTGCCCGGCCACGGCGAGCACCCGGTCCCGTTCGGCGGCGTAGGCCATCGAGTCGTCGCCGGACGCCGCGTGGTACGACCAGCCGAACCAGGCGGCGGCCCCCGCCGCGATCAGCGTCACGAGCGACGCGATCCGGATGAGCGGGTCCTTGGAGAGCCCGCGCCGGGGCTTCTCGTCCGCGTCCTTCTCGGACGACTTCGGCTTCGACGTCTTGTCGGACTTCTTCCCGGTCGGCTCCGGGGTCTCGCCGCCCTCGTCCTCGACCGGTTCCGGCTCGGCGGGCTCACCGTCGTCCACCTGGGCCTCGGGCTCCTCGGGCTCCTCGGCCTGAACCTCGGGCTCCTCAGCCGCCGTATCGGCGGTCTTCGTCTTGGACACCTGAATCCACCCCTTTCCCTCAGGCGGCCCGGAGGTCGCTGATGCGCCAGCCGTGGTCGTCGCGGACCGTGACGATGAGCTGGGCCGCGACCGGCGGGCCGGTCGCCTTCCCGGCCCGAGTGGTCCGCTGGTCGAGCATGACCAGTAGGACCGCCGTCCCGTCACGGCTGAGTTTGATGAGCCCGGCCTTCGTCACCTTCGTGGTGAGGGCGAGCTTCATGACCGGTGCGTTCTGCTTCACCAGGCCGAACAGCTTGCGGTAGTCACCGACGGCGCGGCCGGTGAGGACGTCGCTCGCGGCACGCTCGGTGGCCGCCGGGTCGGTGTAGGTGTAGGTGAAGATCCGCGCGACCTTCGCCGAGACGTCGGCGACGACCTTGCCCGTGCCCGCCTTGTCGACGAGTGCGCGGTTGGCGGCCGGTGACCGCTCGCTTCTCCTGTCGGCCCAGCTGTCGACGGCGAAGGCGGACAGGCACAGCGCCACCGCGAGGGCCACCGGCCACCCCAGCCCGGCGGCCCGCTTCAGTCCGGAGACGAGCGGGCGCCGGGCGGTCCTCTTCTTGCGCTTCTTCCGCGAGGCCGGGTCGCGGCGCGCGGGACGCTCCTCGGTGATGCTCACGGCCCGCTCCCCCCGGGTGCCAGCGGTTTCAGCGAGCTGATCTTCCAGACACCGCCCACGCGCTGCATCGCGACCTCGTAGCGCTTGCGCTGCTCGGTCCCCTGCGCGGCGCCGCCGGCGGGCTCGGTGAAGATCCGCACCGAGGCGAGGACGGTCGCCTCGCCCGCCGACCGGTCGAGCGCGGTGACGGCGAGCGCGGTGACCCGGCCGTGCGACGGGGTCTTCTGCTTGGCGAACTTCGCGCGCGCGTTGGGCATGTCGCGCTTCAGGGCGTCCGCGAACGGGCCGGTGGCGACGTCCATCCAATGCGTCATGTCCAGGTCGGCCACCTTGGGGTCAATGCTGTTGACCAGCGCGAGGTCGCGGACGGCGGTCCGCGTCACGTCGTCCCGCGCGGAGGCGAGGTCGTGGTCGGCGCCCCGGCCGGACTGGAACAGCGACCAGAACGACAGGCCGAGGAGGACGGTGGCGGCGGCCACGAGGACGTAGCCGACCGGGCGAATCCACCGGATCACGTGGGCGAATCCGCGCGGCACCGCCGCCGCCTCCTCGGTCATCGCGTGCCTCCGAGCCCGAGGAGAGTGGCGAGGTCACCGGACGTCGGCGGCCGCGCTCCGGCGGACAGCCCCAGCGAGTTGATCAGGTCGTTCGATCGCGTGCCGCTCAGCGTCCCGGGCTTGGCAGGCGCCGGGACGCCCTTGTGCGGCGCGTTGGCGGAGCCGCGCACGTTGATGCCGGTGCTCGGGCTTTCCGCGCAGTGCGCGTCGGTGTTGAACGGCGGCGCGGGCGACTCGTCGTGCCCCTCGCGATAGCGGGTCTTGCCATAGCCACGCGTGCAGGGCTGCGGGTTGAAGAACGTGGTCGCAAGGCCCATGCGCAGCGTGCCGTCCGACACGATGCTGGGACCGATCCCCGCGACCTTCGGGAGGTTGTCGAGCATCTCCTCGATCGCGGCCTGGCGCGGAGAGCCGATCCGTGCGGTCGTCAGGAGGTTCGCCAGCAGGACGCTCAGGCTCGGATCCAGGTCGCGGAGCAGTGCGGACACCTCGCTCGCCGCGCCGGGCCCGGCCGCAATAACCTCGCGGAGATCGGTATCGGAGTCGCGGAACTGGCGCGCGAGCAGCCGCGAGTCGGACGCGAACGACTTGAACGCCCCCGACATCTCGTTCTGCGTCTGCAGCACCACCTGCCCGTTGTGGATCAGCGCGCGGGTGTCGGGGAACGCCGCGTCGGACGCCGAGACGAACCGGGCGCTGGTGTCGAGGAGCTGCTGGAGGTGCGGGCCCTGCCCGGCGAAGGCCAGCCCCAGCTCGTCGATGAGCGTCTTGGTGTCGTTCAGCGGCAGCGAGGCGGTGAAGTCGTTGACGCTCTTGAGCGTCTCGTTCACGGGCGCCGGCACGGTGGTGACGCTGCGCGGGATCGTGGCGCCCTGCGCGAGATAGGGCCCGGTGTCGGCGCGGGGCCGCAGGTCGACGTACTGCTCGCCGACTGCCGAGCGGTTCGCCACGACCGCCTCAAGGCTGCGCGGGATGTCCGGTGACGAGTTGTCGATGTGGAGTTCGGCGACGACACCGTCCGAGGTGAGGTCGAGCTTGCCGACCTTGCCGACGCTGACGCCCCGGTACGACACCGCCGACCCCTCGAAGAGGCCGCCGGTGCTGGGCAGGTCGAGCCGGACCGTGTAGTAGCCGCGCAGCCCGACGTAACGTCCCACATCGGCGTAGTTGGTACCGATGTAGGCGATGACCAGCACCGCGATGACGGCGAACGCGGCGATCTTGATGCGGGTGACCGCGGTCAGCATGTCAGTTCCCCTCCCCGAGCGTCGGCAGCGGAAGGGCGGGCTCGCTGCTCGGGCTTTCGTTCCGGGGCGCCTGGCTCGGCGCGACCGGTTGCGGCGCCCGCGAGGCGGGAGCCTGGGTGGTGGGGGTGCCCGCGCCGGGAACCGCGGCCTTGGTGCCGGGTCGGCGTGCCGTGTCCGGGCAAGGCGGCGGCTGTGGGCCCATAACCGTGGAAGCCCCGGCAAGGGCGCGGGCCTGCGCCTCCTCTTCCGCCTTCGTCTTCGCGGCCGCCCCGTCCTCGCCCTCGACGTCGTCGAAGGGACCCTCTTCCTTCACCGGCGGGGCGACGCACTCGAAGCCCTTGGCCGCGATCACGGTGACGTAGGCGTTGAGGTAGTCGCCCTTGATGGCCTTGAGCGCCTCGTCGGTGAACGGGTACGTCAGCAGGATCTCCAGCGACTTCGGCAGGTCGCGGCCGGAGTCGGCGAGCTTGCGGAGGATGACCGACAGCGCCCGCAGGTTCGCGGCCGTGTCGTCCTTGCTGGCGTTGATCGTCTTGACGGCGACGTCCGACAGCTTCTCCAGCCGGCGCAGCATCTCGACGAGCCGGCCGCGCTGCTCCTCCAGCACCTTCAGGCCGGGCGACAGGTCGGTCAGCACGGTCGACACCTGGCCGTTGCGGGACGCGACCGTGGACGACAGCCGGTTCAGCCCGTCGAGCGCGTTCACGATCGACTGCCGGTTGCGGTTCAGCGTCGAGGTGAAGGTGTTGAGGTTCTCCAGCGCGGAGCGGACCTTGTCCTCCCGCCCGTTGAGCGCCTGGTTCAGCTCCCGGTTGATCGTGCGGATCTGCGGGAGCCCGCCGCCCGACAGCAGCAGCGACAGCGCGCCGAACACCTCTTCGGTGTCGGCGTTGCGCGTCGTCCGCGACGCCGGGATCACGGCGCCGTCGGTGAGCCGCTGCGGGGACGGAGCCGTCGTGGGCGCCGCCAGCTTGACGTACTTCTCCCCCAGCAGGCTCGACTGCTCCAGGTTCGCGGTGGCGTTCGAGGGCAGGTGCACGTCGCCGTTGATGATCAGCGTCACCTCGGCCTGCCACGCGCCCTTCGGCAGCGACACCTTCTTCACCCGGCCGACCGGCACGTCGTTGACGCGGACGGCCGCCTGCGGGACGAGGTTCAGCACGTCCTCGAACTGCACCTTGACCGTGTACGGGTGGTCGCCGACGTCGGCGCCGCCGGGCAGCGGGACGTCCTCCAGCTGCACCGAGCAGCCCGCCGCCAGCACGGCGCCGGCGGTGAGGGCCGCGACGAGCTTGGGCACGCGCATCAGCGGTCCCCCTTCTTCCCGGTGGAGCCGGCGTAGATCTTGCCCGCGGGCGGCAGCGGCAGCGCCGGGAGCCCGGTCTGCTGGGTGGGCGCCACGGCGACCAGCCCGCCCTTGTTCAGCCGGTCGCACTGCTCGCGGAGCGTCGCGGTCGCGGACGCCGCCGCGGCGCACAGCGGCCGCTGGTCGGCGGCGGGCGGGTCGACGCCCGGCTGGTCCAGGCTGCCGAACGCCTTGGTGATCTCCAGGAGGTTGCCGCGCGCCATCAGCGTGCGGGTCTTCGGGTCGTAGGCGTTCAGCGCGTTCTGCGTCACCAGCGGCGCGGTGTCGACGAGTTCGGCGAGCGACGCCCGCTCGTCCACCAGGACTTGGGTGACCTTGGCGAGCTTGCCGACGTTCGTCTTCAGCGCCGCCCGGTTGTCCTGGACGAACCCCTTCACCTCGGCGAGCGCCCGCGCGAGGCTGCGCAGCGCCGCGCCGAGTTCGTCGCGGTCGGCGGCGAGGAACCGGCTCACCTCGGCGAGCTGGTTCTCGGCCAGCCGGATCTGCCCGTCGTTGGCGCGGAGCATCTCGCTGAACTTGTTGAGGTTGGCGAGGGTGGCGTACAGGTCGCCGCTGTTGTCGGCGAGCGTCTGCGACGCCTTGCCGAGGTCGGAGATCATCGTGTTGAGCGCCTGGCCGTTGCCGCCGAGGTTGGCGGCGCCGACCCGGATCACGTCCGACAGGGCGCCCTGGGCGTTCAGCCCCTGCGGGCCGAGGTCGCCGGAGATCTTCCGGACGGCGGTGTAGAGCTGGTCGAGCTCCAGCGGCGTCGCGGTGTTGTTCACGTCGATCGAGGCGCCGTCGGCCATCTTCGGGCCGCCGCTGTAGGCGGGGTCGAGCTGGACGTACCGGTCGGACACCAGGTTCGGCGCGATGACGACGGCGCGGGCGGCGGCGGGGACGTCGACGTCGTCGTCCACCCGCATCTCGACCTTGACCTTGTCGCCGAGCGGTTCGATGGAGCCGATCGACCCGACCTTCACGCCGAGGACGCGGACGTCGGAGCCCGGGTAGACGCCGATCGCGGTCGCGAAGTACGCGGTGATCTTGTGCGTGGGCCCGCCGCTCAGCAGCGGGACGAGCGCGATCGCGACCAGCAGCACGAACACCGCGATCAGCGCCTGCACCACCCGTGTCCGGTGGTCGCGGATCGGCGAGCCGAGCTTCGGCAGCTTCGCCGTGCGCGTCGTGGAGGACGCCATGTCACCGGCCTCCCGTCAGGTGCGGCGGCTTGCAGTGGCCCGGCAGCGGCCGGTCCTTCCACCTGCCGTTCTCCAGGTACTCGTCGGGGACGGTCCCGCACAGGTAGCCGTCCACCCAGCGGCCGTTGCCGGTCGCGTTGCCGAGGACGCGGACGTAGGGCGCCGCGGTCTCCAGCACGCGCTCCAGGTTCTTCTGGTTGCGTTCGAGGGTGCTGGTGACCCGCTCCAGGGACGCCAGCGTCGGCCCGAGCGTGCGGCGGTTGTCGTTCACCAGGCCGACCAGCTCGTTCGAGAGGCGGTTGGTGCCGACCAGCAGCGCGTGGATGGCGTCGCGGCGCTGCCGCAGCTCGGCCAGCAGCAGGTTGCCGTCCTTGAACAGCGTCTCGAACTGCGAGTTCTGCGCGGCGATCGTGCCCGAGAGCTGCTTGGTCCCCGCGAGCAGCCGGGACAGCTCGGCGTCCCGCGACGCGATCGTGGTGGACAGCGACGACAGCCCGTGCAGCGCGACCCGGACGCTCGCCGGCGTGTCCTCGAACGTCGTGGAGATCGTCTCCAGGCTCGCGGCGAGCTTGGCGGTGTCGAGGTCCTCGAACGTCCGGCCGAGGTCCTGGAACGCCGTCGTGACGTCGTAGGGGGCCACCGTCCGGTCGAGCGGGATCGTCTGCTCCGGGTTCTGCGCGCGGTAGCCGAGCGGGTCGAGCTGGAGGTACTTCGACCCCAGCAACGTCTTGATCATGATGGTGGCGCGGGTGGCGTTCCCGACCCAGGTGTCCTTCACCCGGAACGTCACCTTGACCTTGTTGCCCTTGAGCGAGACGTCGGTGACCTTCCCGACCTTCACCCCGGCGACGCGGACCTCCTGACCCGCCTTCAGCCCGGCGGCCTCGGAGAAGTACGCGCTGTAGGTCGTCCCGCCGCCGATGACCGGCAGCCGGTCGGCGCGGTAGGCGAGCGTGCCGAGGACGAGCAGGATCACGATGCCGACGACGGCGACCACGACCGGGTTGCGCTCGCGCAGCGGCTTCAGCCGCGGGCGCTCCTTCTTCGGGCGCGGCAGGGCGCGCGGCAGCGGCCGGGGCGGCGGCCCTCCCGCGGGTGGCCCGCCTGCGGGAGGACCGCCCGCGGGGGGACCTCCTGCGGGAGGTCCGCCGGGAGGCGGCCCGCCCCCCGGGGGGAGGGAGGGCGGGCCGCCGGGCGGCGGGGTCGGGGGCGTCATCCGCGGCACCTCGCGTCCTTGATGGGGAGGCCGGTCGGCGGAGCCTGCTCCGACAGGTCGGAGCCCGCGTAGCTGACGCCGATCAACTTCACCTCGCACTGGTAGAAGTTCACCCACGAGCCGTAGGAGGCCAGGCGCCCGAAGGCCGCCATCTTGGCCGGCGAGCGCTGGAGGAAGCGCGTCAGCAGCGGCTCGTCGCGGTTGAGGTTGTCGCTGAGCCGGCCGAGCTGGACGATGTCGTCCTTCAGCGGGTCCCGCGTGACCTGGAGCAGCCCGGCGGTGGCGGTGGTCAGGTCGGCGATCGACCCGAGCGCCTCACCGATCGGCTTGCGGTCGGTGGCGAGGCCGGAGGTGAACCGGCGCAGCGTGGTGACCAGGTCGACGAGCTGCCGGTCACGGCTGTTGATGGTCTGGACGACGCTGTCCAGGTTGGCGATGAGCTGGCCGATCACCTTGTCCTTGGCGGCGAGCGTGCTCGTGAGCTGCCCGACGGTCCGCAGCAGGCTCTCGACGGTGCCGCTCTCCCCCTGGAGCACCTTGACGATCGACTCCGACAGCTTGTTCGCCTCGCCGGGCGACAGCGCCTGCATCAGCGGCTGGAAGCCCTGGAACAGCTGCGTGAGGTTGAGCGTCCCGGCGGTGTGCTCGACGGGGATCGTCCCGCCGGGCTTCAGCACGTCGCCGGGCGAGCCGGTGCCCTGGCCGAGCGCGATGTACCGCCCGCCGACCAGGTTCAGGTACTTCACGGCGGCGGTCGCCGACGCCGGGATCTGCCGATCCCGGTCGACGGAGATCTTCACCCGGGCGAGCCGCCGGTCGCTGACCTTGATCTCCTCCACCTGGCCGACCTCGACGCCCGCGATCCGCACCCCGTGCCCCGGGTGCAGCCCGGCGACATCGGTGAACTTGGCGTAGTAGGTGACGCGGTCGCCGCTGGTGGCGCCGGTGATGCTGGACGCCAGCAGCGCCGTCGCCAGCACCGTCACCACGATGAAGATCAGCGAGCTGACGAGCGGGAAGCCCATGCCCTTGATCCCCTGGCCGGTGAGCCTCACTTGACCGTCACCTCCGTGCCCCGGTAGATCGGCCCGACCAGCACGCTCGACCAGTCCGGCAGTTCCTCGGGGACCTCGTCCAGCGGCGGGCCGGCGAGCTCGTTGACCAGGTCGTTCTCCGACGCCGAGTTCGCCGGGCCGAGGCCGCTGCCGGCCGCGCCCGCCTTGCCGGGGGCGCCGCCCGCGGGCAG
This sequence comes from Actinomadura geliboluensis, assembly GCF_043197915.1. Classification (NCBI taxonomy): domain Bacteria; kingdom Bacillati; phylum Actinomycetota; class Actinomycetes; order Streptosporangiales; family Thermomonosporaceae; genus Actinomadura; species Actinomadura geliboluensis. Next base: position 199,057 of record NZ_JBICUA010000004.1, read on the forward strand.
CACCCGCACGCCGTTCCCGGTCGCCAGGTACGGGACGCTCGGGCAGCGCGGCCCGTTGCCGCCGTCGTAGCGCGGCGCGTCCTTGCCCGGCACGTAGCGGCCCTTGCTCTTGAGCGGCACCACCACGCCGTGCACGCCGTGCTGGTTCGTGCCCTTCCCGAGCACCTTGTTCATCGTCGGGATGAAGCCGGCGAGGGTGCGGAACGTGCAGGGCGCGGCCGGGGCGTAGCGGCGCATCAGCTCCAGGCTCCCCCGGCTCTCGGTCGCCAGCGCGATGATGTTGCCGGAGTTGGCGTCCAGGAAGTCCTGAAGGTCGGCCGACGAACCCGACACCGCGTCGTACAGGGTCGCGAGCGCGGTGCGCTGCTCCACGATCGTCTTGCTCGTCACCGTGAAGTCGGTGAGCGCCTGGAGGAGGTCGGGCGCCGCGTCGGAGGCGTGCTGGGTGAACTCCGCCAGCTCCTGGAGGTTGCGGGTGAGCGCCGGGACCTCCGGGTTCATCCTGGTCAGGAACGCGTCGAGCTGCTCGAAGTTGCGGCCGATCTGGTCGCCGCGCCCCTCCAGCGCCCGCGACATGGCGTTCAGCGTCGCCGACAGCTTCGCGGGCTGGAGCGTGTTGAGCAGGTCCATCGTGTGGTTCAAGACCTCCGACAGCTCCACCGCGTTCTCGCTGCGGTCCTCGGAGATGACGTCGCCGTCGGCGATCGGCCGGCCCGCCGACCCCGGCGGCGGGACGAGCGAGACGAACCGGGCGCCGAACACCGTCGTCGGCAGCAGCCGCGCCTGGACGTCCGCCGGGATCCGGTCGGTCATCCCCGGTTTCAGCGCCAGCTCCAGCTTCGCGCCCGCGCCGTCCGCCTTGATGGAGCGGACCTCGCCGACGACCACGCCGCGGACCTTCACGTCCGCCATCGGGTGCATCTCGTGCCCGGCCGTCGAGGTGCGCAGCGTCACCGTCGTCGCGTCGGTGAACTGCTTGTCGTAGATCGCGATCGACAGCCAGATCAGCAGCGCCGGGACGAGCAGGAACGCCACCCCCGTGAGGCGCTGCCCGACCACGTGCCGGGTCGTTCGTCTCGCCATGTCAGCCCGTCACCTTCACCGTCGTCGTGGCGCCCCAGATGGCGAGGCTGGCGAAGAAGTCCGTCACGCTGATCAGCACGATCGCGGTGCGGACCGCGCGGCCGACGGCGACGCCCACGCCGGCGGGGCCGCCGACCGCGCGGTAGCCGTAGTAGCAGTGCGCCAGCACCACCATCACGCTGAAGATCAGCACTTTCGCGAACGAGAGCAGCACGTCCTCGGGGGCGAGGAAGAGGTTGAAGTAGTGGTCGTAGGTGCCGGCCGACTGCCCGTTGAACCAGATCGTCACCTGTCTGGACGCCAGGTACGAGCTGAGCAGCCCGATGCCGTACAGCGGGATGATCGCGACCGTGCCCGCGATGATCCGGGTCGTGACGAGGTAGGGCACCGACTGGATGCCCATGCCCTCCAGCGCGTCGATCTCGTCGTTGATCCGCATCGCGCCGAGCTGCGCGGTGAACCCCGCGCCGACCGTCGCCGACAGCGCCAGCCCGGACGCCAGCGGCGCGATCTCGCGGGTGTTGAAGTACGCCGAGATGAACCCGGTGAACGCCGCCGACCCGATCTGGTCGAGCGCGGCGTAGCCGGACAGCCCGACGACGACGCCGGTGAAGATCGTCATGCCGATCATCACGCCGACGGTGCCGCCGATGACGGCGAGCGCGCCGCTGCCGAACGCGACCTCGCTGAGCAGCCGCAGCGACTCGCCCAGATAGCGGCGGATCGCGCGCGGCGTCCACAGCAGCGCCCGGATGTAGAAGCCGAGCTGGTCGCCGGGCTGGTCCAGCCAGGAGACCAGCTTCACCGGCTTGAGCCGGCGAGCCCCGGGAACCGCCATGTCACGCTCCCTTCGGGGGGACGACCTGCAGGTAGATGGCGGTCAGCACGACGTTGACGAAGAACAGCATCAGGAACGTGATGACGACCGACTGGTTGACCGCGTCCCCGACGCCCTTCGGGCCGGGGCTCGGGTTCAGGCCGCGGTAGGCGGCCACGACCCCGGCGATGAACCCGAAGATCAGCGCCTTGAACTCGCCGATGTAGAGGTCGGGGAGCTGCGCGAGCGCGGAGAACGAGGCGAGGTAGGCGCCGGGCGTCCCGTCCTGCAGCAGCACGTTGAAGAAGTAGCCGCCGGCGACGCCGACCACCGAGACCAGGCCGTTCAGCAGCACCGCGACCGCCATGCAGGCGAGCACCCGGGGGACGACGAGGCGCTGGATGGGCGAGACGCCCATCACCTCCATCGCGTCCATCTCCTCGCGGATCGTCCGGGAGCCGAGGTCGGCGCAGATCGCCGACCCGGCCGCGCCGGAGATCAGCAGCGCCACGATCAGCGGGCTCGCCTGCTGCACGACCGCGAGGACGCTCGCGCCGCCGGTGAGCGACTGCGCGCCGAGCTGCTTGGCCAGCGACCCGACCTGCAGCGAGATGACCGCCCCGAACGGGATCGACACCAGCGCGGTCGGCAGGATCGACACCGACGCGATGAACCAGAACTGCTGGACCAGCTCGCGGAGCTGGAACGGGCGCCGGAACGACAGCGCCAGCACCGTCCCGGCCAGCGCGAACAGCCGCCCGGTCTGGCGCAGCGCGCCGGCGCCGGGGACCGCGGCGTCAGGTGCGGCCACGCGCGTCTCCTTCCACGGGCACGCGCGCGTCGCCGCGCCGTGCGGTCGGGTGCTCAGTTCGCGCCCTGTCGGTGTGCGGCATGTCAGTTCGCGCCATGGAGGCCGCCTTCCCGCTGCTGGTGGGCGCGGTTGGCGCGGATCGCCTGCTGCGCCGCGTAGGACAGCCGCGGCATCATCGCGTCGACCGCCATCGCGTGCCGCTGCTCCGCCTGCCGCGGCGGCATCCCGGGCGTCGGCCGCAGCTGCGGCGGGATCTCCAGGGTGCGGTGGGTGCGCGCCGGGGCCGCGGCCTCGGCGGCGAGCAGCGCCGCGTCCTTCTCCTCCGACATGCCGATCGGGCCGTGGGTGTCGCCGTGCAGGAACTGCAGGACGGCCGGCTCTTCGCTGGTCAGCAGCGCCTCGCGGGGGCCGAACGCGACGAGGTCGCGGCGGTACAGCATGCCGATGTTGTCGGGGACGGTCGCCGCGATGTCGATGTTGTGCGTGACGATCAGCATCGTCGCGTCGATCCGCGCGTTGACGTCGATGAGCAGCTGCGAGATGTGCGCGGTGCGGACCGGGTCGAGGCCGGAGTCCGGCTCGTCGCACAGGATGATCTCCGGGTCGAGGACGAGCGCGCGGGCCAGGCCGGCGCGCTTGCGCATGCCGCCGGAGATCTGGCCGGGCAGCTTGCGCTCCTCGCCCGCGAGGCCGACCATCTCCATCCGCTCCAGCACGATCCGGCGGATCTCCGACTCCGACTTGCGGGTGTGCTCGCGGAGCGGGAACGCGATGTTGTCGTACAGGGGCAGGGACCCGAACAGGGCGCCGTCCTGGAACATCAGGCCGAACCGCTTGCGGGCCTCGAAGACGTCGCGGTCGCGGTCGTTGACCATGTCGACGCCGTCGATCATGACCCGGCCCTCCTCGGGCTTGAGCAGGCCGACGAGCGACTTGAGGAACACCGTCTTGCCGGTGCCGGACGGCCCGAGCAGCACGCTGACCTCTCCCGGCGGGAGGGTGAGGGTGACATCCCGCCAGATCGTCTGCCGGCCGAACACTTTCGTCAGCCCCTCGACGACGACTTCAATTCCCAACGACACCACCACTCGCGATAGGGCAGGAGGTTGCGAGGACGTTACGGCCCAGTAGACACGGAATTCAATAGGGGCTCGCGGTATCTTCGGCACAATTCGGTAAATGGCCGCCGGAATTTGTCACCGACTTAGTGTTCGATCTCCGCGAACCCGTCGCGAGTGACTACCAACCGGTAACATGTTGCCGGCGGGCCGCGCGCCGACGCGCACCCGGCCGCCGCGGTTGTCACCGATCCAGCAACCGAACGTCATTCTTGTCACATCGCGCGCAAAGCGGGGGCCCCGTGCGGCCGATCATGCCGCAGCCCCTTGCCAGCCGGGACTGGCGACTTTATGTTCGCGGTGTTCTCGAACTCGCCCACGCTGCTCGCTTCCCGTCCGGCACACCCCCGTCCGGAGCCGCCGTCCCGCCGGGACGGCCACCCCGTACCGGCCGGCTCGATGCGGAGGTTTCCTTTCCATGTCGCAGGCATTGGAATTGTCCGAACACGGCAGGAGTCAGATCGACTTCCGGGATTTCCTCGAGCTGCTGCGGGCCGAACTGGCCGATGTGACGAACGAGATCGTCGCGGAGATCAAGCAGAACATCCCCGAATACGACCGGCCCGACCCGTCCTACGACCAGACGCTCCGGCTCTGCGCCGACATGCTGCTGCCGACGTTCTTGGAGCGCGTCTCCGACCCGAACGCCTCCACCGCCCAGCGCGACGAGACCTGCCGCACCCTCGGGCGCTTCGAGGCCATCGAGGGGCGCTCCCTGGACCACCTCCAGGCCGCCGCCCGGATCGCCTTCCACGTCGCCTGGCGCCGGACGGCCGTCCTCGCCGAGCGCGAGCAGGTCCCGACCTCCGTCGTGGCCGCCGCCGTCGACGCCATGCTCGTCTACCTGGAGGAATCGGTCGCCCAGGCCCGCCTCGGCTACCAGCAGGCCACCGGGCACGCCGACATGCGCCGCCGAGAGGAGCGCCGACGGCTGCTGCACCTCATCCTGCAGCGGCCCGCCGTCGTCCCCGAGGCCATCGAGGACCTCGCCAAGTCCACCGGCTGGTGGCCGCTGCCCGCCGAGGCCACGCTCATCGCCGTCCACCCCGAGGCGCCCTGCACGCGCTCCGCGCTCGACACCGACGTCCTCACCGACTTCGACTCGCCGGAGCCGTGCCTGCTCGTCCCCGGGCCGCTCACCGCCGACCGCAAGAGCATGCTGCGCGCCGCCCTGTCGGACGCCAGCTGCGTCCTCGGCCTCACCCTCCCGCTGGAACGGGCCACGCACTCGCTGCGCTGGGCGCGCCGCGTCCTCGCGCTCGCGGAGGAGGGGATCATCCCGGACGGCTCCCTCATCCCGTGCCAGAACCACCTGATGACCATGTGGCTGCTGTCCGACCCGCCGCTGATCGAGGAGCTCACCCGGCGGCACCTGGAGCCGCTCCAGGACGTCTCGGACGGGCAGCGCAAGCGCCTGGTCGAGACCCTCGCCGAGTCCGTCACCACCCGCGCCACCGCGGTCGACATCGGCGAGCGGCTCAAGATCCACCCGCAGACCGTCCGGTACCGGCTCCGCCAGCTGGAGGGCTACCTCGGCGACAGCCTGGACGACGCCGACACCCGGTTCTCGCTCGACGCCACCCTGCGCGCCGCGAGCCTCTACCGGCGCCGCCGCCTGGGGCGCCGGAAGGCGTGACACCGACGGCCGTTTCGACGCTGTTGTGACTTTCCGCGAACGCCGGTGACGTTTTGGGTCACACGGGACGGCACGGGCCGTTATCCTGACCTTCTGGTTACCGCCCCCTGACGGGAAGTCGAAGGAGTCCATGCCGACCTCGACCTGGTTCCGCCTCAACGTCGCCAAACGCGAGCGCGTGCTCGAGGTGGCGATGCGCGAGTTCGGGGAGCACGGGTACTCGACCGGCAGCCTCAACACCATCGCGCGTGAGGCCGGCATCGCCAAGGGGTCGCTGTTCCAGTACTTCAGCGACAAGCTGGAGTTCTTCGCGTTCGTCTGCGACGAGACGTCCCGCCGCATCCGCGAGGAGATGGAGCGCCGCATCGAGCGCGTCTCCTTCGACCAGTCCTTCGACGAGTGGCTCTTCGACGTCCTCTGCGACTGGACCGAGTACATGGCCGACCACCCGCTGGAGCGCGGCGTCACGGCGGCCACCAACTTCGAGCTCGACAACAGCGTGCGGTCCGTCGTCCGCGACACCGCGAACCAGCACTACCTCCAGGTCATCCACCCGACGCTGGAGCTGTGGAAGGCCGAGGGCGCCATCCGCGAGGACGCCGACCTCGCCGTCCTCGCCACCTGGCTGATGACCCTGCTGCCGTTCCTCGCGCTGGCGCCGTACTACGACGGCCTCGACCCGATACACGACCTGCGGGGCCGCACCCCGGCCGAGCAGCGGCCCGTGATCCGGCAGCTCCTCGCCGGGTTCCGGCCCATGTTCGCGCCCGAGAAGCAGCGCTGACGAGCCGTCGCGCCCCGGCTCAGTCCTCGATGTCGGCCACCAGGATGTCCATGTAGCGGGCGGCGGACCGGGCCGGCAGCGGCAGCACGTCGGCCTCGGCGGCGGTCACCACGCGCGGGTGCGCGATGCGCCGGGCGCGGCCGAGCCGCTCCACCCCGCCGCGCCCCTCGGCCAGCAGGTTGCGGACCCAGTCGGTGTCGCGCCCGTACGGCAGCCCGATGATCAGCCGCGAGCCGCTGCGGAACGCGGTGACGGGCGTCCGGTACTCGCGGCCCGACCGGCGCCCCCGGTGCACGACCACGGCGAGCGGCGGCACGTAGGGCGCGTAGACGCCCTGGATCCGGTTCGTGACCTTCTTGTTGAAGCTGGGGAGCCAGCTCGGCATCAGCGGCTTCGGCATGCCCCATGAGTAACACGTCCGGGCGCCCACCGCATGGCAAGCACTGCATGGCGGGCGCCCGGACCTGACGGCGATTATCAGAGAGTGAGTCAGCGGGTGACGATGTACTCGGCGGGGTCGGCCTTGCGGGAGCCCGCCCAGAACTCGAACGTGAAGCCCGGCCACAGGGTGCGGTTGACGCCCTTGTCGTCCAGGTACCAGCTGTTGCAGCCGCCCTCGTTCCAGACGGCGCGGCGCAGCCGCCTCTGCAGCCGGTCGTTGAACCGGCGCGCGGCCTCCGGCCTCGGCTCGATGACCTCGCCGCCGGCGTCCTGGAGGAGGCGCAGGCAGCTCAGCACGTGCTGGATCTGCACCTCGATCATGAAGACGACCGAGTTGTGGCCGAGGCCGGTGTTCGGGCCGAGCAGCATGAAGAAGTTCGGCATGCCGGGGATCGTGGTGCCGCGGTGCGCCTCGATGCCGTCCGCCCAGATCTCCTGGAGCTTGGTGCCGTCCCGCCCGGTGACGCGCAGGTCGTTGAGCGCGTCGACCACCTTGAAGCCGGTGCCGTAGATGATGCAGTCGACCTCGTACTCGCGGCCGTCCGCGGTGACGATCGAGTTCTCCCGCACCTCGGCGACGCCGGAGGTCTCCACGTGCACGTTCGGGCGGGCGAGCGCCGGATAGTAGTCGTTGGACAGCAGGATCCGCTTGCACCCGATCGTGTAGTCGGGCGTCACCTTGGCGCGCAGCTCCGGGTCGGCGATCTGCTTCTCGATGTGCCGGCGGGCGATGCGCTCCTGCGGGCCCGACAGCCGCGGGTCGACGGTGAAGCCGACCGCGCGGGCCTCCAGCGCCCAGTAGATGCCGTTCCGGAACGCGCGGGCGGCGCCCGGCACCTTCTCGAACGCCTTGCGCACCGGCGCGGGGATCGACACGTCCGGCTTCGGCTGGATCCACGGCGGCGTCCGCTGGAAGACGACCAGCTCCCCGGCCTGCTTGGCGACCTTCGGGACGAACTGGATCGCGGACGCGCCCGTCCCGATGACGGCGACGCGCTTGCCGGTGAGGTCGTAGCCGTGGTCCCACTCGGCGGAGTGGAACGCGGTGCCCTGGAACCGCTCCATGCCCGGCAGGTCCGGGAAGGACGGGACGTGCAGCGCGCCGATGCCCGACACGATGGCCCGCGGGGTGAGGACCGTCCCGTCGGTGAGGGTGACGTTCCAGCGCCTGGCCTCGTCGTCGTACTCCATGGAGTCGACCCGCGCGCCGAAGCGGATGTGGTCGCGCACCCGGTACTTGTCGGCGGTCTGCTCCATGTACGCGCGGATCTCCGGCTGCGGCGCGAACATCCGGGACCAGCCGGGGTTCAGCTCGAAGGAGAAGGAGTACATGTGGGAGGGCACGTCGCAGGCGCACCCGGGATAGGTGTTGTCGTGCCACGTCCCGCCGAGCGCGTCGCTCTTCTCCAGGACGGTGAAGTCGTGGAAGCCGGACTGCTTGAGCCGGATCGCCATGCCGAGGCCGGCGAAGCCGGAGCCGATGATGACGATCGCGGGGGCGCGGTCGCTCATGACCCCTCCTCTCAGATAACCTACTTCGGGTAAGTTACCGCGAGTAGGTTACTGACGGTAGGTCCAACAGAGAGGATTCTCCTGTGAGTGGCGCCACACCGCAGCCCCAGCCGCCGTCACAGCCCCCGGCCCGCAAGCGCAGGCGGATGTCGCGGGCCGAGCGGGAGCAGCAGATGCTGGACGTGGCGGAGCAGGTGTTCGGCGAGCGCGGCTACCAGGGCACCTCCATGGACGAGATCGCCGACCGCTGCGGCGTCTCCAAGCCGATGCTCTACGAGTACTTCGGCTCCAAGGACGGCCTGCTCGTGGCGTGCGTGAGCCGGTCCAAGGCCGAACTGCTCGACGTCACCCAGAAGGCCATGGCGGGCGCCACCACCCCCGAGGACATCCTCCGGCGCGGCATGCTCGCCTACTTCTCCTTCGTCGACGCGCACAGCGGCTCGTTCGCGATGCTGCTGCGCGAGCCGGTCGCCCCGTCCCCGGAGACCGCCGAGGCCGTCGAGGCGACCCGGCGGCAGCAGAGCACGCTGATCGCGGGGGTGCTCGCGATGTTCGCGCCGGGCGCGCCGGACGCCGCGATCGAGGCGTACACGCAGATCATCATGGGCGCGAGCGAGCGGGTCGCGCTGTGGCAGGCCACCCGTCCCGACGTGTCGGCGGAGGACGCCGCCCGCTACATGACCGACTTCTGCCGGCAGGGCCTCAGCCCGTACCTGGCCCCGTCCCCCGGGCCGGCTGACGACGGGCAAGCACCTCCAGCGCCGAGATGAGCAGGTCCAGGCCGAACTCGAAGTCGCTCTCGGGGTCGTGCTCGGCCAACTCGGGGCCGTAGGCGATGACGTGCCGGAACTCGTCCGGGTCGAGGTGGTTCCACGACTCGGCGCCCGTCTCGGCGAGGTGCCCGAGCATCTTCTCCATGCCGATCTCGCGCATCTGCGCGCCGATCGCGTAGGCCAGCAGCGCCCGCATGATCCGCACGGCGGTGCCGCCGTCGAACCCGGCCGCGTCCGCCAGCGCGAGCGCCCGCTCCATCGGCCGCAGCCCCGCCGCCGTGTCGACCTTGTGGGTGAAGACGATCGTCATGCAGCGCGGGTTGTCGTGCGCGACCTTGCGGAACGCGCGGACGAGCGCCCGCGCCCGCTGCTGCCAGGGCTCGTCGGGGTCGTCGGTCAGCTCCAGGCCCGCGACGACCTGCTCCGCGACGCCCTCCAGCAGGGCGGTCTTGTTCGGGACGTGGTTGTACAGCGACATCACGGCGACGTCCAGCTCGGCCGCGACGCGGCGCATCGACAGCGCGTCCGCGCCCTCCCGCTCGATCAGCGCGACCGCCGCCCGGACGATGCGGTCGCGGGTCAGCGCGGGGCGCGGCGTGTCGGAGGTCACGCCCTTGGCCATCGCGCCCGTCCCCTTCCCGCCGTTGACACCGATAAGTGTCCCATGACACGGTACGTACATTGTACGTAGACGTACATCGTACGTCCGCGCTCGGGGAGGAGTGCCCCATGTCGACCCACGACCTCTACACCGACCCCGTCCCCACCGGGGGCTGGACCGTGCCCATGGCCGGCGACGCCCGGTTCACCTGGGAGTACGACGACGGACGCGACCGCCTCCTCGCCCTCTACCAGAAGGGCAAGGACAAGCAGTGGGACTCCGTCAAGCGCATCGACTGGGACCTCGAGGTCGACCCGCACAACGTCCTCGGCGTCCCGGACCAGTCACTCGCCATCTACGGGACGGAGCACTGGGACAAGCTCTCGGTCAAGGAGCGCGGCGAGCTGCGCCAGCACTACACGTCCTGGCAGTTCTCCCAGTTCATGCACGGCGAGCAGGGCGCGATGGTCACCGCCGCCCGCATCGTCGAGTCGGTGCCCGACCTCGACTCCAAGTTCTACTCCGCCACCCAGACCATGGACGAGGCGCGGCACGTCGAGCTGTTCACCCGCTTCCTGCACGAGAAGATCGGGATGGTCTACCCGATCAACACCCAGCTCCAGGACCTGCTGGACGAGACCCTCACCGACTCCCGCTGGGACATGCCCTACCTCGGCATGCAGGTGCTCATCGAGGGCCTCGCGCTCGCCGCCTTCGGCGTCATCCGCGACATCACCACCAAGCCGCTGCCCAAGCAGATCCTCGCCTACGTCATGCAGGACGAGGCGCGCCACGTCGCGTTCGGCCGGCTCGCGCTGCGCGACTACTACAAGCAACTCTCGGCCGCCGAACTGCGCGAGCGCGAGGACTTCGTCATCGAGGGCTGCTACCTGATGCGCGACCGCATCCGCGGCCGGGAGATCTACACCAACTTCGGGATCGACCCCGCCGAGGTCGACGAGCTGGTGGAGAACTCGCCCTACATGCGGATGTTCCAGAGCCTGCTGTTCAGCCGGATCGTCCCGTGCGTGAAGGACATCGGGCTGTGGAGCGAGCGCGTCCGGCAGACCTATGACGACATGGGCGTCCTCGACATGTCCAAGGCCGACCTCGACGCGCTCATGAGGCAGGACGAGGAGATCGCCGAGAAGCTCGACACCGAGCGGTTCGCCGCCGAGGAGGCCGACCGCAAGGCCGAAGTGGACGCCGTCATCGCCGACGCGGCGGCGGGCTGAGTACGTTTGGATCACTCGATCTGAGAGCCACTCGTCCGCACACCTCGGAGGTCCTGATGCCACTCGCGCACTTCGACGGAGCGCTCGCCGTCGTCACCGGAGCCGGCAGCGGCATCGGCCGGGCCACCGCCCTCGCCCTGGCCGAGAGCGGCGCGAGCGTCATCGCGGCCGACATCGACCTGGCCGCGGCGGAGCGCACCGCCGCCCGCGCGAAGTCCGTCGGCGCGGGCGGCACCGCCCACCGGGTGGACGTCTCCGACGCCGCCGCCATGGAGGCGTTCGCCGCCGAGGTGAAGGAGGCGCACCGCGTCCCCGACATCGTGGTCAACAACGCGGGCATCGCGCTCGCCGGGCCGTTCCTCGACACCGAGCCGGACGACTGGGACCGCATCCTCGGCGTCAACCTGTGGGGCGTCATCCACGGCTGCCGGCTGTTCGGCCGGCAGATGCGCGACCGCGTCAACGCCCTGCCCAACAAGCCCGACAAGCCGAACCTCGGCGGGCACATCGTCAACATCGCGTCCGCCTCCGCGTTCGCGCCGTGGCGCGGCATGCCCGCCTACTGCACGACGAAGGCGGCCGTGCTGATGCTCAGCGAGTCGCTGCGCGCGGAGCTGGCGGGGTCGCGGATCGGCGTCACCGCCGTCTGCCCCGGCTTCGTCAGCACCGACCTCGTCAAGAACGGGACCTACGTCGACGGGTCCCCGGAGAAGCTGCGACAGCGCGGCCAGAAGGCCATCCAGCTGCGCAACTACCCGCCGGAGAAGGTCGCCGAGCGGGTCGTCGACGCCATCGTCAAGAACAAGGCCGTGGTCCCGGTGAACTTCGAGGGCCACCTGCTGCGCACCCTGTCCCGGGTGTCCCCCGCGTCCCTGCGCCTGCTGGCCAGAATCCCCACCCCCCAGGGCTGACGTCCGCGCCGGGCGCGGCCCCCGACCCTCCACGCCGTAAGAGGAGAAGGACCCATGCCCCCCGACGCGTTGCTGATCGACGGCCGTCCGCGCACGTGGACGGCCCAGATCCGCTGCAAGGACGGCGACCACACGCTGGAGCTGACCGACCGCGAGGTGGTCGCCGAGCGGCTGCTGCGGACGTCCCGCAAGCACTCGTTCGACCCGGACGCGGACGTCGACTGGGACGCGCCCCAGGACCCGGACGTCTTCTACATCCCGCCGCAGCTCGTGTCGCTCTACGAGACGCCGCTGTGGGACGGGCTCACGCACCGGCAGCGGGTGGAGCTCAGCAAGCGGGAGATGTGCAGCATCGCCTCCTTCGGCATCTGGTCGGAGATGATGCTGATGCAGTCGCTGCTCATGCACGCCTACCGGCACCGCTACGACAGCGGCCACTTCGCGTACGCGCTGACGGAGATCGCGGACGAGTGCCGGCACTCGAAGATGTTCGGCCGCATGGTGCGGACCTGCGGGCTGCGCACCCACCGGCCGCGCGCCCTGGAGTACCACGCCGCGAAGCTGTTCGGGGCCGTGTACGACCCGATGCCGATGTTCGCCGGGACCCTCGTCGTGGAGGAGCTGACCGACGCGTTCCAGCGGCTGACGTTCCCGGACGAGGACATGCAGCCGCTGATCCGGCAGGTCACCCGGATCCACGTGATCGAGGAGGCGCGGCACATCAAGTACGCGCGGGAGGAGCTGAAGCGGCTGGTCGTCAAGGCCCCGGCGCTCCAGCGGCGGGCGGCGGCCTACTGGATGGCGCAGGCGACCCGGCTGCTGGCCACGCAGATGATCCACCCGTCCTGCTACACGGCGGTGGGGCTGGACCCGAAGCTCGCGCGCCGCGTCGCGGCGCGCAGCCCGCACCGCCGCGCCACCCTGGCGTGGTCGTTCCGGAAATGCACCGCTTTCTTCGACGAGGTCGGCTTCCTGGACGGCCGGGCGCGCGAGGTCTGGATCGGCGCGGGCCTCCTGCACGCCTGACCCGCCGCATTTATCTTGATGTCGAAACGCTTATTAGAAAGCGGTTCGCCTATACCGACCAGTGGTCCTGACAACGCGAACAAAAAGGGCCGCGGAGCGGGGTCCACTCCGCGGCCCATCGACGAACACGGCCATCTGCCTGGGGTTATCTCACCCAGGACACTCCATCCGATCGCGCGTTCACGTCGTCGACCTCCTCCTCCCAGCCGTCTCAGCACCCCGATCACATGCCTGGCGCGGGAGCATGATCGGCATACTGCCTCCCCATTACCGAATCACCTTAGAAGGTGCTGACAGTAAATATGCCATGATCGGCCAAATGAGGTCAGAAATCGTTTAGCACGGTGAGCACTTCGCGGGCGACCGCCGTGGCCGTGCCGAGCACCGCCCGCTCCCGCGCCGCCTGGCCGCCGCCGCCACGCGGCGCCTCCTCGCTGTAGCTGACCGTCACGACCGCGTTCCTGACCCGCGCCGTGACCTGACCGACCAGCGTCGGCTGCCCCTGGTCGGCCATGAACCAGCGGTACGCCTCGTCCCCCACGCCCTGCTCCCGCTCCAGCGCGATCGTCCGGACGAGCGGGGCGTCGTGCGCCTGCGTCCACTGCGCGTCGTAGTAGCTCTCGGCGTCCCGCACCGGCGTCGCGGAGTGCGCGGGCGCGTACAGCCGCGCCTCCACCCGCAGCCAGCGGAACGCCGACTCCTTCGAGGTGTACGTGCACGTGGTGAGCGTCGAGTTCGCGCTCTGCCGCTCGCTCGCCTTCGGGACCGCCTTCGCCACGGTCTCCGCCGCGACCGTCCCGCACGGCGGCGGCAGCGCCCGGACGATCCCCTGCGCAGCCTCGGACGGCGAGGGCTCGGACGGCGAGGGCTCGGCCGTACTGGGCGTCACCGCGGCCCGATCCGTCTTCCCACCGGGCACGGCCAGGAACACCGCCACCGCCGCACCCGTGAACGCGACCGCCGCCACCAGCAGCACGATCAGCCGCTTCGGCCGCCGCGCCGGAGACGGCGGCTCCGGCCCCGCGTACGGCCGGTGGAACGGTTCGGCCGGAGGGTGCAGCCCCACGTCCCGCTCCTCACTCCCCCGTCGCGTCATGGCCCGCCTCCCGTCAACGTAGTCAGGCGCGCCACCGCTGACCAGGCCCCCCGGCGGTGCCGATTGTCAGACCCCGGAGTCACACTGGGAGGGTGCTGATAGCGGAGATCGCCCGGACGTCGGAGGCGGTGGCGGGCACCTCGGGCCGCAAGGCCAAGGTAACGGCGCTCGCCGAGTGCCTGCGCCGGGCCGACGCCGGCGAGGCCGCCACCGTGGTCGCCTACCTGTCGGGTGAGCTGCCGCAACGCCAGATCGGCGTCGGCTACGCCGCCCTGCGGGACCTCCCGCCGCCCGCCGCCGAGCCGTCGCTGACCGTCCCCGAGGTCGACGCGTCCTTCACCGAGATCGGCGCCGTCTCCGGCCCCGGCTCCGTCACCCGCCGCCGCGACCTGGTCGCCGCCCTCTTCGCCCGCGCCACCCGAGCCGAGCAGAACTTCCTCATCCGCCTCCTGGCGGGCGAACTGCGCCAGGGCGCACTCGACGGCGTGATGGCCGAGGCGATCGCGGCAGCGGCCGAGGTACCGTCCGCCGAGGTCCGGCGCGCGTTCATGCTGCGCGGCTCCCTCGGCCCGGTCGCCACCGCCGCCCTCGCCGACGGCGTCGCCGCCCTCCGCGCCTTCACCCTGGAGGTGGGCCGCCCGGTCAAACCCATGCTGGCCGCCTCGGCCCCGTCCACCGACGAAGCGTTCGCCAAGCTGAAGGCCGAAGCGGCGGTCGAATGGAAGCTCGACGGCATCCGCGCCCAGATCCACATCGCCGACGGCGACATCCACATCTTCACCCGCACCCTGGACGAGATCACCTCCCGCCTCCCCGAAGTGGTGGAGGCGGTGCAGGCACTCCCCGTCCACAAGGCCGTCTTCGACGGCGAACTGATCGCCCTGCGCCCCGACGGCAGCCCCCACCCCTTCCAGGTGACCGCCGCCCGCACCGCCACCCGCACCACGAAGACGACCGAGCAGGTCCCCCTGAGCGTCTTCATCTTCGACGTCCTCTACTTGGAGGAGACACCCGTCCCCACCGAGGTGGCCGACAGTGCTGCGGACGACACCGGCGAGCTGTCTGCGGCCGGTGGGGATTTGCTCGACGCGCCGGGGGCGGAGCGGAATGCGGCCCTGGTGCGGGTCGTGCCGGAGGCCTTGCGGATGCCTCGGGTCGTCACCGGCGATCCGGTGCGGGCCAAGGAGGTGTTCGACGAGGCCGTGGCGCGGGGGCATGAGGGGGTCGTGATCAAGTCGCTCGACACGCCGTACACGGCCGGGCGGCGCGGGGCCGGGTGGATCAAGGTGAAGCCCCGGCACACGCTCGACCTCGTGGTGCTGGCCGTGGAGTGGGGGCACGGGCGGCGGCAGGGGCTGCTGTCGAACCTGCACCTGGGCGCGCGCGACCCCGAGACGGGCGGGTTCGTCATGCTCGGGAAGACGTTCAAGGGGCTCACCGACGAGCTGCTCGCCTGGCAGACGAAGAAGCTCCGCGAGCTGGCCGTGCGCGAGGACGACTGGGTCGTGCACGTCCGGCCCGAGCTGGTCGTGGAGATCGCGTTCGACGGCGTCCAGCACAGCCCGCGCTACCCGGGCGGCATCGCACTGCGGTTCGCGCGGGTGCTGCGGTACCGGCCCGACAAGACCGCCGCCGAGGCCGACACGATCGAGACCGTGCGCGCCGTCGCCCCCGTCATGGACTAGGCGTCGCGCTTTCCCGGGGTCGGGGCGGCGGGTTCCTCCGGGGGCGGCGAAGGGACGCGGCCGCCGGGGCGCAGGCCGCCCGCGAAGTCGTCGCGGGGGCGGCGGACGCGGCGGGCCGCGGCGCGGGCGCGCATGCGCGACGCGGCGCGGCCGCGGACGCGCGGCAGGGTGCGGGTCGTCTCGCGGCGGGCGGCGGCCCCGCCGCGCGCGGCGAACTGGCGGCGGACGCCGCGGGCCGCGCGGCGGGCGGCACGGCGCTCGGCCCGGCGGTCCGCGCGGGCCCTGGCCTTGCGCTGGGCGCGGGCGGCGGCGCGGCGCTCCGCCCGTTCGAGGCGGCGCAGCCGGGCGCGCTCGGCGGCGTCGGCGCCGCGCTGCAGCAGCTCCGGCGGGAGGAGGTCGTGCCGTCCCGCGATGAACTCCTGCACCCAGATCTTGCCGCGGATCAGCGGGCGGCGGAACTGCCGCTCCCGCCGGACGGCCCGCTGGTGGCGGCGCGAGTCGGGGGCGTACCGCCAGCGTGCCCACGGCGAGCCGGGCCGCGCCACCCGGATCGCGCCGACGATCAGCAGGGCGGGCATGAACAGGCCGATGAGGCCCGTCCAGATCTTGCCCTTGAGCAGGGTGATCACCGCGAACACCAGGTTCACGACCAGGGACGCGACGTAGACGCGGGTGAGGATGCCGGTGCCGGGGTCGGGCGCGATGCCCTCGTAGCCCAGCGGGCGGATGCCGAGCAGCAGCAGGCCCGTCACCGCGATCGCGACGAACACCGCGTCGACGGACGCGCGGCCCTTCTCCGTCCAGTACACGTCGCTGAGGTGCAGGATCAGCGCGAACTCGTCCAGCACGAGGGCGGAGCCCATGCCGAACACGACGGCGGCCGCCACGTTGAGGCCGGTGTAGGCGTCCGGGACGGCGAGGCTCCCCACGCCGCCCGCCAGCATCAGCACCACGCCGAACACGACGTGGTGGATGTGCAGGTCGCCCGCGGTCACGTTGCGGAACCACCAGCGCACGTCCGCGCGGATGAGCCGCACGTTGACCCGCGTCAGCACGAACGTGACGAGGAACGCGACGAAGAAGCCGAACAGCGGCAGCCGCCCGGCCGCCGTGATCCGCTCGTCGAACATCTCGATCATCTGCCCCCCGCTGCCTCCATCATGCACCCGCGACATGCACGGATATCGTGGGACCCGGCCGATCAGCGACGATCGAGGGGAAGGCCGCCGTGAGCCGCACCGTGGACCGCTGCGATCCCGGATACCGGGCGTGGATCGCCGAGGCGATCCGGCTCGTCGACGCCGACGCCAACCGCAGCGCCGACACGCACCTGCACGTGTTCCCGCTGCCGCCGGAGTGGGGCATCGACCTCTACCTGAAGGACGAGTCCGTCCACCCGACCGGTTCGCTGAAACACCGGCTCGCCCGGTCGCTGTTCCTGTACGGGCTCGCGAACGGCTGGATCCGGCAGGACACGACGATCATCGAGGCGTCCAGCGGGTCCACGGCGGTGTCGGAGGCGTACTTCGCGCGGCTGCTCGGCCTGCCGTTCATCGCGGTGATGCCCGCCTCGACCAGCCCGGAGAAGATCCAGCTGATCGAGTTCCAGGGCGGCCGCTGCCATCTGGTGGACGACCCGTCCTCGATCTACGACGAGTCGCGGCGGCTCGCGGCCGAGTGCAACGGCCACTTCATGGACCAGTTCACCTACGCCGAGCGCGCGACGGACTGGCGCGGCAACAACAACATCGCCGAGTCGATCTTCGAGCAGATGCGGCTGGAGCGGTTCCCGGAGCCGTCCTGGGTCGTGGTCGGCGCGGGCACCGGCGGGACGTCCGCGACGATCGGCCGGTACGCCCGGTACCGGATGTTCCAGACGCGGCTCGCGGTCGTCGACCCGGAGGGCTCGGCGTTCCACGGCTCGTACGCCGACGGCGACCCGGAGCGGACGGCGGCGGGCTCGCGGATCGAGGGCATCGGCCGGCCGCGCGTCGAGCCCTCGTTCCTGCCGACCGTCATCGACCGGATGATCCAGGTGCCGGACGCGGCGTCCGTCGCGGCGATGCGCTGGACGGCCGAGGTCAGCGGCCGCAGCGTCGGCGGCTCGACCGGCACGAACATGTGGGGCGCGGCGGAGCTGATCGCGCAGATGCGGGCGCGCGGCGAGCGCGGCAGCGTCGTCACGCTGATCTGCGACGGCGGCGAGCGCTACGCGGGCACCTACGGGTCCGACGCGTGGCTCGCCGGGCAGGGCCTCGACATAGCGCCCTACCTGGCCGCGCTGGACGCGTTCCTGAAGACCGGCGAGCTGCCCGCTATCCCGTGACGGTGACGGGGTTCACCAGGTCGGCGTAGATCAGCAGGCCGCCCATGACGATCAGCACGACGGCCATCACGTACGTCACCGGCAGCGCCTTGGCGACGTCCACGTAGCCGGGGTCGGGGCGGCGGAAGACCTTCGCGAACGCCTTCTTCACCGCCTCCAGCAGCGCGCCGGCGATGTGGCCGCCGTCCAGCGGCAGCAGCGGGACGAGGTTGAACAGCCCGACCGCGAGGTTCAGCGAGCCGAGCAGCATCACGAAGAAGGACACCTTCTCCGCGTTGGTGTAGTCGCTGGAGGCGGCGACCTCGCCGCCGATCCGGCTGACGCCGACGACGCCGACCGGGCCGTTCGGGTCGCGCTTCTCGTCGCCGAAGGCGGCGTTCCAGACGCCGACCATCTTCTGCGGCATCCGCACCAGCGCGCCGGTGGTGCGGCTGGTCAGGTCGACCATCGTGCTCGCGACCGCGCCGGGGCCCTGCCGCTCGATCGCGCTGGTCGGGGTGATGCCGAGGAACCCGACGTTGACGATCTTGTCCTGGTCCTTCAGGTCGTACATCTGGTTGCGGGTGACCGGCACGCTCAACTGGACGTCCCGCCCGTCCCGCTCGACGGTCATCGGGACGGTCCTGCCGCCGTTGTCGCGGATCAGCACCCGCAGCTTCTCGTAGTCGTCGATCTTCTTGCCGCCGAACGCGACGATCTTGTCACCGGGCTTGAGCCCCGCCTGCGCGGCCGGGGTCGGGGCGGCGTTCTTCGGGCATTCCGTCGTCTGCGACTGGCTGGCGGGCACCATGCATTCGAGGACCTCGCCGATCACCGGCTGCGCCCGCATGGTGCCGATGCCCATCAGCAGGATCGCGAAGAACATCACCGACAGCAGCAGGTTCATCGCGGGCCCGCCGAACATGATGAGCAGCTTCTGCCACCACTTCTTGGCGTAGAACACGCGGTCCTCGTCGCCGGGGCGGATCTCCTCCAGGGCGGCGCCGCGCGCCGACTCGATGAGGCCCTGCCACGGCCCGGTGCTGACCTGCCGCACCTGCCCGGGGGCGTCGCCCTTGCGCGGCGGCAGCATCCCGATCATGCGGATGTAGCCGCCGAGCGGGATCCACTTCACCCCGTACTCGGTCTCGCCCTTGCGCTTGGACCACATCGTCGGGCCGAAACCGACCATGAACTGGGTGGTCCGCACCTTGAACAGCTTGGCGAACGAGAAGTGCCCGAGTTCGTGCAGCGCGATGGACACGAGCAGGCCGAAGAACAGGATCAGCATCCCCGCCAGGTAGACCATCCGGCATGCCCCTCAGCTCGTCCCCCCGCGCCCACCGCGGGTGATCTCCAACGACCAACTCAGAGTACGCGACCCGTCCTGTCCCGGTTTAAGTCAATCAAGGAACCGGTGCAGCGAGAGGAGCGCTCGGGCCGGGCGGATTTGAGGAGAGGTGCTAAGTCGCGGCGGCGTCATTGGCATGCGCCGTGATAGCGGCGGGGCGGCGAACGCGCGCATTATGAGCGGTCTCACCCCGGTCCATGGAGGTTGTCACCTTGAAGCGCGGTCTTGTAGCGGTGCTGGCGCTGGGTCTGGCGCTCAGCGGGTGCGGGGGCTCCGACGACGGCGGCGGGGACGCGCGGGCGTCGGCGCCGCCCACCCCGGCGGCCTCGGCACCGGCCTCGGCGCCGTCCGGGACGGCGACCGGCAAGCCCGGCACGACGGCCGCGCCCGTCCCGCCGGGGGTGTCCCAGGCGACCCAGGCGTTCAACGACTGCATGCACGAGCAGGGGGTCGAACTGCCGTCTCCGAACCCGACGTCCACCCCCGCGAAGAAGGACCTGGAGAAGATCAAGGCGGCGCTGCGGACCTGCGTGAAGTCGATGTCGGCGTCCCCGCCGCCCACCGGCTGAGGGCGGGCGGCCGGCGGGTGGTCGCCGGGCGGGGCCGCTGCTAGATTTGGCGGAAAGCCGTTGACCCCGTGCGGGAGAGTCCCACGCAGCCGGTGTGGGACGCCGAAGGAGCAAATCCTCCCCGGAACCTCTCAGGCCCACGGACCGCACGGGCAAGGCGACCTCTGGAAAGCGGGGACCCGGTCCCCCGCCGAAGGTGAAAACCCGCCGCCCGCCGGCGGGTGAAGCTCTCAGGCGCCGATGACAGAGGGGGAGGCACCGAAACGCCCGGTGCGCGAGTGGGACGATGGACCACGCGCGCCCGTGACGAAGGAGCCGAACCCATGTCCGCCGATCCGAAGACCACTCCGCTGCACGACGTCCACCGCGACCTCGGCGCGAACCTCGTCGACTTCGCCGGCTACCTGATGCCGCTGCGCTACAAGAGCGAGACCGCCGAGCACCAGGCCGTCCGCACCGGGGCCGGCCTGTTCGACCTGTCGCACATGGGGGAGATCTTCCTCTCCGGGCCGGACGCGGGCGCCGCGCTCGACTACGCGCTGGTCGGGAACCTGTCGACGATGCCGGTCGGCAAGGCCCGCTACACGATGATCTGCGCGCCGGACGGCGGCGTCCTCGACGACCTGATCGTCTACCGGCTCGCCGACGAGACGTGGATGGTCGTGGCGAACGCGGCCAATTCCGACGTCGTGCGGGACGCGCTGGCCGAGCGCGCCACCGGCTTCGAGGCGGCCGTCGACGACCGCTCCGCCGCGTACGCGCTGGTCGCCCTCCAGGGTCCGCGCTCACAGGGAATTCTCGAAGAGTTCACCGACGCGCCCGTGGGCGACCTCAAGTACTACGCGATCCTCGCCGGACGCGTCGCGGGCGTGGACGCGCTGATCGCCCGCACCGGCTACACCGGCGAGGACGGCTTCGAGCTGTTCGTGGACGCCGCCGACGCCGTCGCGCTGTGGCGGGCGCTCGCCGCGGTCGACGGGGTCGTCCCGGCGGGCCTCGCCGCGCGCGACTCGCTGCGCCTCGAAGCGGGCATGCCGCTGTACGGCAACGAGCTGACCGCCGAGACGACGCCGTTCGAGGCGGGCCTCGGCCGGGTCGTGAAGCTGGACAAGACCGTCGATTTCGTGGGCAAGACCACCCTGGCGGCGCAGGCCGCGACGCCGCCGGGCCGTAGGCTCGTGGGACTGGTCGCGCGCGGGCGTCGCGCGCCACGGAAGGGGTACCAGGTCGTCACGTCCGGCGGCACGCCGTGCGGCGTCGTGACGAGCGGGGCCCCTTCCCCCACACTGGGCAAGCCGATCGCCCTGGCCTACCTCGACAGCGGCGTCGAGGAGACGGAACTGGCCGTGGACGTCCGCGGCCGGCCCGAGCCGGTGGACGTGGTGGCCCTGCCCTTCTACAAGCGTTCCTGAGAGAAGAGAGAGATCGTGAGCGTTCCGGAGCAGCTCCGCTACAGCGAAGAGCACGAGTGGGTGTCCGGCCTCGGCGGTGAGGACGGGATCGTCACCGTCGGCATCACCGCGCACGCCGCCGACGCCCTCGGGGAGATCGTCTACCTCGAGCTGCAGCCCTCCGAGGGCGACACCGTCGAGGCGGGCGAGCCGTGCGGCGAGGTCGAGTCCACCAAGTCGGTCAGCGACCTCTACTCTCCGGTCAGCGGCGAGATCACCGCGATCAACTCCGCCGTGGTGGACGAGCCGAAGGTCATCAACGACGACCCGTACGGCGAGGGCTGGATCTTCAAGGTCCGGATCAGCGACGAGCCCGGCGACCTGCTCGACTCCGCCTCCTACGAGAAGCTGATCGAGGAGTCATGAGCCTCCACGATTCGCTGGCCGCCGCCGACCCCGAGGTCGCCGAGGCCGTCGGCGCCGAGCTGCGGCGCCAGCAGTCCACGCTGGAGATGATCGCGTCGGAGAACTTCGCGCCGGTCTCGGTGCTGGAGGCGCAGGGCTCCGTCCTGACCAACAAGTACGCCGAGGGCTACCCCGGCCGCCGCTACTACGGCGGCTGCGAGTTCGTCGACGTCACCGAGCAGCTCGCGATCGACCGCGCCAAGGCGCTGTTCGGCGCCGAGCACGCGAACGTCCAGCCGCACAGCGGGGCGCAGGCCAACACGGCCGTGTACTTCGCGCTGCTCCAGCACGGCGACACCATCCTCGGGCTGGACCTCGCGCACGGCGGCCACCTCACGCACGGGATGCGGCTGAACTACTCCGGCAAGACGCTGAACGTCGTGCCGTACCACGTCCGCGCCGAGGACGGCCTCGTCGACATGGACGAGGTCGCCGCCCTCGCCGCCGAGCACCGGCCCAAGATGATCGTCGCGGGCTGGTCGGCGTACCCGCGGCAGCTCGACTTCCCCGAGTTCCGCAAGATCGCCGACTCGGTCGGCGCGCTGCTCATGGTCGACATGGCGCACTTCGCGGGGCTCGTCGCGGCGGGGCTGCACCCCTCGCCCGTCCCGCACGCCGACATCGTCACCACGACGACGCACAAGACGCTCGGCGGCCCGCGCGGCGGGCTGATCCTCGCCCGCGAGGAGTACGGCAAGAAGATCAACTCGGCGGTGTTCCCGGGCATGCAGGGCGGCCCGCTGGAGCACGTGATCGCCGCCAAGGCCGTCGCGCTGAAGATCGCCGCGTCGGAGGAGTTCAAGGCCCGGCAGGCGGCCACCGTCGAGGGCGCGAAGCTGCTCGCCGACCGCCTCCTCGCCGAGGACTCCGCCAAGGCCGGCGTGAAGGTGCTGACCGGCGGCACGGACGTCCACCTCGTCCTGGTCGACCTGGTCGACTCCGAGCTCACCGGCCGCGACGCCGAGGACCGGCTGCACGAGATCGGCATCACGGTGAACCGGAACGCGGTGCCGAACGACCCGCGCCCGCCGATGGTCACCTCCGGGCTGCGCATCGGCACCCCGGCCCTCGCCACCCGCGGCTTCACCGCCGCGGACTTCGCCGAGGTCGCCGACGTCATCGCGCTGGCCCTGCAGCCGTCCTTCGACAAGGACGCCCTCGCGGAACGCGTGAAGGCCCTCGCCGAGAAGCACCCCCTGTATCCGAACCTGTGACGTCTCCGCGCCCCCTCCCCCGGGAGGGGGCGCAGCTACAACGAGGTAGCAATGGCCATCAGCGTGTTCGACCTGTTCAAGATCGGTATCGGCCCGTCCTCGTCCCACACCGGCGGCCCCATGGCCGCCGCGCACCGCTTCGCCCGCGGCCTGGAACGCGACGGGCTCCTGGAGAAGACGGCGTCCGTCCAGGTCGTCCTCTACGGCTCGCTCGGTCTCACCGGCAAGGGCCACGGCAGCGACAAGGCCGTCATCCTCGGCCTGGAGGGCGACAAGCCCGAACTGGTCGACGTCGACACCGTGGACGAGCGCCTGGCGTCCATCCGCGAACGCGGCGCCCTCCGCCTCTTCGGCGACCACGACATCCCGTTCGTCGTCAACGAGCACCTCCACTTCGAGCGCAAGAAGTCGCTCCCCGGCCACCCGAACGGCATGCGCTTCACGGCCCTCGGCGAGACCGGCGCCGAACTGCGCACGAAGGTCTACTACTCCGTCGGCGGCGGCTTCATCCTGGACGAGAACGCCACCGGCGCCGACCGCATCAAACCGGACGACACCGTCCTCCCCCACCCGTTCGACACGGCCGCCGAACTCCTCGACCGCTGCCGCGAGACGGGCCTGTCGATCTCCGCGCTCATGCTGGAGAACGAGACGGCGTTCGGCCGCACCCCCGCCGAGATCCGCGCGGACCTCCTCGACCTGTGGCAGGTCATGCGGGACTGCGTCACCCGCGGCTGCACCCGCGAGGGCCTGCTCCCCGGCGGCCTGAAGGTCCGCCGCCGCGCGCCCCAGCTGCACCGCCAGCTCTCCACCGAGAAGCCCGCCGACCCCCTCCACGCGATGGACTGGGTCACCCTGTTCGCCCTCGCCGTCAACGAGGAGAACGCCGCCGGCGGCCGCATCGTCACCGCCCCGACCAACGGCGCCGCCGGCATCATCCCGGCCGTCCTGCACTACTGCGACCGCTTCCTCCCGAGCGACGACGAGGGCGTCGTCCGCTTCCTGCTGACCGCCGGCGCGATCGGCGTCCTGTTCAAGCAGAACGCCTCCATCTCCGGCGCCGAGGTCGGCTGCCAGGGCGAGGTCGGCTCCGCCTGCTCCATGGCCGCCGCCGGCCTCACCGAGGTCCTCGGCGGCACCCCCGAGCAGGTGGAGAACGCCGCCGAGATCGGCATCGAGCACAACCTCGGCCTCACCTGCGACCCGGTCGGCGGCCTCGTCCAGGTCCCCTGCATCGAACGCAACGCGGTCGGCGCCATCAAGGCCATCAGCGCCGCCCGCATCTCCCTCCGCGGCGACGGCCGCCACTTCGTCACCCTCGACAAGGCCATCAAGACCATGCGCGACACCGGCCGCGACATGCTCGACAAATACAAGGAGACCTCACGCGGCGGCCTGGCCGTCAACGTCATCGAATGCTGACCCCCTGAAAACACGTCGAGCCGAGCGCGGCGCCTCCGTAGCATTCGCCGCATGAACCTGAACCTGTCCCCTGCGCTGACGGCCGCGCTGGCGGACGCCGCCGAAGCGGAGGGCATCCCCGTGGAGGAGGCCGCCGCCCGCGCGGTGACCGAATGGCTGGAGCGGCGCGAGACGCACCGCGCCCGCGTCGCGGAGCTGATCCAGGAGGTCATGGCCGAGGACGCCCGGCTGCTCGCCCGCCTGGGGGACGCGTGATCACCCCGTCCGACCTCATCGCCATCAACGCGGCCCTGCACGGCGGCGAGGCGCAGGTGCGGGACGCCGGGCTCGTCGCGGCCGCCGCCGCCCGCCCGTCGACCGTCACGTTCGGCGTCGAGGCGTTCCCGACCAGCGCGGAGAAGGCGGCGGCGCTGCTGCACGCAGTGCTCGGCAACCATCCGTTCGTGGACGGGAACAAGCGCGTCGGCTGGACGGCCGCACGGGTGTTGCTGGCCCTCAACGACGAGCGCCCGGGCCTGTCCAAGGACGAGGCGTTCGACCTCGTCGTCCGCGTGGCCGCCTCCGGCGCGGACACGACCATCACAGACCTGGCGAGGGCCCTGAACGTCATCCCCCGCTGACCCGGCTTGACCTTGACGTTGGGGGCAGGGTTCGACGGTTGGGCGCATGGAGATGCGTTCACGGGAAAGAGTCGCCGTCGTCACTGGGGCCGGGACGGGGATCGGGCGTGCCACGGCGCGCATGTTCGCGGCTGAGGGGACGCGGGTGGTGGCCGTCGGACGGCGGGCCGAGCCGCTCGCTGAGACCGCGGAGGGGCACGACCTCATTCATCCGCTGGCCGCCGACATCACCGGGGAAGGCGCCGCCGAGGAGATCGTGCGGCAGGTGACGGACGTCCACGGGCGGCTGGACGTCCTGGTCAACAACGCGGCGATCGTGCGGAGCGGCGCGCTGGACGCGACGGCGCCCGAGGCGATGGACGCGCAGCTCGCGACGAACCTCGTCGCGCCCGTGCTGCTGGCTCGGGCGGCGCTGGAGGTGCTCGGCGACGGCGGGGTCATCGTCAACGTCAGCACGTCCGTCGGGCAGCGGGCGTGGCCGGGGAACGCGTTCTACGCGGCGACGAAGGCGGCGCTGGAGGTGCTCACCCGGAGCTGGGCGGTGGAGCTCGCGCCGCGCGGGGTCCGCGTCGTGGCGGTGGCGCCCGGCGCGATCGGCACCCCGATCGGGAGGCACCAGGGGCTGTCGGACGAGCAGCTCGCCGCCGTCCGGACCTGGCAGATCGAGCACACGCCGCTCGGGCGGATCGGGCGTCC
Organism: Actinomadura geliboluensis; assembly: GCF_043197915.1. Classification (NCBI taxonomy): domain Bacteria; kingdom Bacillati; phylum Actinomycetota; class Actinomycetes; order Streptosporangiales; family Thermomonosporaceae; genus Actinomadura; species Actinomadura geliboluensis. The sequence goes on from NZ_JBICUA010000004.1 coordinate 224,619, forward strand.
CGAGGAGGTGGCGTGGGCGGTCACCCGGCTGGCCGCGCCGGAGGCGTCGTTCGTGACGGGGGTCGTGTTCCCGGTGGACGGCGGAGCCGTCGTGGGGTGAGCGGCGTGTGATGATCGTGGCATGCCGATCGATCCGCACCTGCTCGCGCTGTTCTTCGCGACCTCGGTCGTGGCCATGGTGATCCCCGGGCCCGACATGCTGTTCGTCCTCGGGTGCGGGATGCGCGGCGGGGCCCGGGCCGGGCTGCTCGCCACGGCCGGGGTCGCGACGAGCGAGGCCGTGCACGTCGCGGTGGCCGCGGCCGGGCTGGCCGCGCTGTTCGCCGCGGTGCCGCTCGCCTTCACGGTGGTGCGCGTCGTCGGCGCCGTCTACCTGGTGTACCTGGGCGTCCAGACGCTCCGGCGCCGCCGCGACCTTCAGGACGCGGCCCCGGCGGGGGTCTCTGGACGCCGCGCCTACCTCAACGGGCTGCTGACCAACCTGCTGAACCCGAAGATGGTCACGTTCACGATCGCGTTCCTGCCCCAGTTCATCGACCCGGGCCGCGGGCACGTGTGGCTGCAGTTCGCGGTGCTCGGCGCCGTGCTGATCCTGCTGGAGTTCCTCGTGGACGGGACGGTCGGCGTCCTCGCCGGGCGGATCGGGGACTGGCTGCGCCGCCGCCACGCCGCCCAGCGCCGGCTGAACACGGCGGTGGGCGCCCTCTTCATCGGCCTGGGCGTCCGCCTGGCCGCGGAACGGTGACGGCGATGCGCATCGGTGAGCTGGCGCGGGTCGCGGGGACGACGCCGCGCGCCCTGCGGCACTACGAGGAGGCGGGGCTGATCTCGTCGCGGCGGGCGTCCAACGGCTACCGGATCTACGACGAGCGCGCGGTCGTGCGCGTGCGCAACATCCGGCACCTGCTGGGCGCGGGGCTCACGCTCGACGACGTCCGGGCCTTCTCCGCATGCCTGGACGGCGATGTGGCCGCCGCGCCCCCGGCGGAGAGGAACCTGCGGATCGCGTTCGACCGGCTCGCGGTGCTGGACGCGCGCATCGCCGCCCAGGTCGAGGCCCGCGACCGCCTCGCCACCGTGTTGCGGGAGGCGATGGGGCGGCGTGGTTGAGCGTTACCGGAGTGGGATGTCCTGGCCGTGTTCGGCGGCGGGACGGGGGCCGTGGATGCGGCGGTCGGCCTCGGTGATCGGGACGTCGTTGATGCTGGCCTCGCGGCGGCGCATCAGGCCGCGGTCGTCGAACTCCCACAGCTCGTTGCCGTAGCTGCGCCACCACTGGCCGGCGGCGTCGTGCCATTCGTACTGGAAGCGGACGGCGATGCGGTTGCCGCGGAAGCCCCACAGGCTCTTGCGGAGCGCGTAGTCCTGCTCGCGCTCCCACTTCTCGGTGAGGAAGGCGACGATCTCGTCCCGGCCGGTGACGAAGCGGTCGCGGTTCCGCCAGACGGAGTCGGGCGTGTAGGCGGCGGCGACGCGGTGGGGGTCGCGGGTGTTCCAGGCGTCCTCGGCGGCCTGGACCTTCTGCAGCGCGGTCTCCTCGGTGAACGGCGGGTAGGGCGGGCGGTCGTCGGCCATCGGATCCTCCTCATGTTGAGAACGCACGTTCTCTATCGGCGTCCACTAACCTAGGGAACGACCGTTCTCAACGTCAAGCCAGGAGCGTCGATGCCGGCCGCGATCACCGAGGAGCAACAGGAGACCGACCGCCGCCGGCTGCTGGACGTCGCCGAGGACCTCTTCTACCGGCGGGGCGTCCAAGCGGTCGGCATGGACGAGCTGCGCGCCGCTTCCGCGCTGCCCCTCAAGCGCATGTACCGGCTGTTCCCCACCAAGGAGGCCCTAGTCGTCGCGATGCTGGAGCGCCGCGACCGGCGGTGGCGCGGGAGTCTCGCCGAGTACGTGGGCGGGGTGGCCGATCCGCGTGAGCGCGTGCTCGCGATGTTCGACTGGCTCGGTGCTTGGTTCGCCGAGCCGGGGTTTCGTGGGTGCGCGTGGGTGAACGCTCATGGGGAGCTTGGGCCGTCCGCGCCTGCGATCACGGCCGTGGCGCGCGCGCACAAGCGCGCCTTCCATGACCAGGTGGTCGAGCTCGTTTCCGGCGTCGATGCGTCCATTGCTGAGGCGGTCTATCTGCTCGCTGAAGGGGCGATCGTGGTGGCCGGTGTGCAGGGCGACCCGTCGGCCGCCGAGCGGGCCCGGGCCGGCGCCCAGGCCCTGCTAGGAGGTCAGGGCGCCGCGGCCGGTCGGTGAGTGCGCGCCGGCACGGGCCTCGTTGCCGCAGTGCCGGCACACGACCACCGGGCTGACCGTCTCGCCGCACGAATGCCGCCACTGGACGGGCGGATCGTCCGGGTGCAGGTGCCGGTCGCCCCACGCCATCAGCACCAGCAGGACGTCGCACAGCTCCAGGCCCGACGGCGTCAGGTGGTACTCGAAGCGGGCCGGACGGTCGCTGTAGCGCTCCCGCCGGACGATGCCGTTCGCCTCCAGCTTGCGGAGCCGCGACGTCAGGATGTCGCGGGGCGCGCCCGTGTTGCGGACGATCTGGTCGAAGCGCCGCACCCCGTAGGACAGCTCCCTGATCGCGAGCAGGCTCCAGCGCTCGCCGACGAGGTCCAGCGTGTCGGCGACCGAGCACTCGCGGGGAGCGGCGTCCTTCGGCATACGACGCAGCCTATGTCAGAGCCGCTCGACGATGGTGGCGTTGGCCTGCCCGCCGCCCTCGCACATGGTCTGCAGGCCGAACCGCCCGCCGCGGTCCTCCAGGGCGTGCAGCAGCGTGGTCATGATCCGCACGCCGCTGGCACCGAGCGGATGCCCGATGGCGATCGCGCCCCCGCGCACGTTGACCTTCGCCAGGTCGGCGCCCGTCTCCCGCTGCCACGCGAGGACGACCGGCGCGAACGCCTCGTTCACCTCGAACAGGTCGATGTCGTCCAACCGGAGGCCGGCCCGCTTGAGCACCTTCTCCGTCGCCGGGATGATCGCGGTGAGCATCAGCAGCGGGTCGTCGCCGGTCACGGTGAGCGCGTGGAACCGCGCCCGAGGGCGCAGCCCGAGCCGCTCGGCGACGTCGGCGCCCATGACCAGGACGGCCGCCGCGCCGTCGTTGACCGGTGACGCGTTGCCCGCGGTGACCTTCCACGCGATCTGCGGGAACCGCTCGGCCATCCGCTCGTCGTAGTAGGCCGGCTTGAGCCCGGCGAGGATCTCCGGGGACGTCCCGGGACGGACGGTCTCGTCCCACTGCCCCGTCCAGACGACCTCCCGGTCGAACTCGCCGTTCTTCCACGCCTCGGCGGCGCGGCGGTGCGACTCGTAGGCATAGGCGTCGAGTTCCTCCCGCGCCAGGTCCCACCGGTCGGCGATCAGCTCGGCGCTGATGCCCTGGCCGACGAGCCCGTCCGGGTACCGCTCGCGCAGGCCCGCCCCGAACGGGTCGCTGCCAGGCAGCACGTTCGACCCCATCGGCACCCGCGACATCGACTCGACGCCGCACGCGATCGCGATGTCGTAGGCGCCGCTCTGCACGCCCTGCGCCGCCAGGTGCAGCGCCTGCTGGGACGACCCGCACTGCCGGTCCACGGTCATCGCCGGGACGCTCTCGGGGAACCCGGCGGCGAGCACGGCCGTCCGGGTGAGGTTGAGCGCCTGGTCCCCGACCTGCGTGACGACACCGCCGATGACGTCGTCCACCTCCCCGGGCTCGATCCCGGCCCGCTCGACGAGGGCCTTCAGCGTCTGCGCCAGCAGGTCGGCCGGGTGGTCGCCGTGCAGCGCCCCGTTCGCCTTCCCCTTGCCGACCGGGGTCCGCACCGCCTCCACGATCACCGCGTCCCGCACGGCCACCACCTCCGTTGTGTTTTCCAACTAATCCGCAGTATCCCCACCCCGAGTTGGAAAACACAACCCACCCCACCCTGTGCCCCGCCTCACACTCGGGGGCGAGGGTCAGAGCTTGCCCTCCAGGTGGACCGGCGGGTGGCCCAGACGGGCGGCCAGGGCGGTGATGAAGTCAGGACGGAGCGGCAGCCAGTTCCAGAAGGTGAAGCCCAGGCGGCCCAGGGCGAAGTCAGTCGTCGCCCCACTGCCATGCCTGCGGGTCGACGGGCCGCTCGCAGGTCGGGCAGGGCTTGACCACCTTGTCGCGCTCGTCCCAGCCGTGCACTACATCGCGGAACGGTTCCCAATCTTCGAGGACGAGTTCGGGCCGACAGGCGGGCGCGGAGGCCGACAGGCGGGCGCGGAGGCCGACAGGCGGGCGCGTAGCCGACAGGCGGGCGCCGGGCCGACGGGCGGGCATGAACGGGCCCGGGGGCCGCGATCGCGGTCCCCGGGCCGTCGGGCCGCTCAGCGGGAGGGGCCCATGCCGTGGTACGTCCGTTCCCTCCATGCGTCGAAGGGCCCCGTGGTGGAGCCGCCCGAAACATTACGGTCGGACAAGCATTCCTCCTTCATCCCCTCGACGTTCCGTTCACTTACGGACATTAGCCCCATAGGAGGGTTTTTCCTCTCAATGGGGCTCAAAGGTGTCGTCAAAGCTAGCCGCCCTTGAACATGGCGCGCATCTTGCGGGCCGCGTCGCCCGGTTTCTTCTTCTGGGGCGCGGCCTTCGCCTCCTCCGCGCGCGGACGCTCCTTCTCGCGCTCGCGCTCGTTCTCCGTGCCCTTGGGCTTGCCAGGCTTGTCCGTCACGACAACTCCCCCGATGTCGCTTCACTGTCCACCCATAGGTACCCCGTCTAGCCCGGGTAGAAGCGCACCTCGGGGCGGCCTACCTGGCCGTAGTGGGGTTTGCGGTGCGCCAGACCGTTCTTCGCCAGGTACTCCAGGTACCTGCGCGCCGTGACGCGGGACACGCCGGTGAGGTCGGCCGCGGCGGCGGCGGAGAGGCCGTCGGACGCCCGGGACAGCACCTCCGTCACGGCCTGCAGCGTCTCGCCGCTCATGCCCTTCGGCAGCGCGCGGTGGTCGGGCGTGCGGAGCGTGGCGAGCATGCCGTCCACGTCGGCCTGCCCGCTGACCTCGCCGGTCCCGACGGTCTGCGCGCGGAAGCGGGCGTAGCGGTCGAGTTTGTCGCGCAGGGACGCGAACGTGAACGGCTTCAGCAGGTACTGGACGACCCCGACCGACACCGCCGAGCGGATCACCGCAAGGTCGCGGGCCGAGGTGACGGCGATGACGTCGATGTCGTGGCCCCCGGCCCGCAGCGCCCGGCAGACGGTGAGGCCGTGCGTGTCGGGCAGGTAGAAGTCGAGGAGGACGACGTCCACGGGCGTGCGCTCGCAGAAGCGCAGGGCCTCCGCCCCCGAGTGGACGACCCCGGCGACCGTGAACCCGGCGACGCGCTCGACATAGGTGCGGTGCGCCTCGGCGGCGACCGGGTCGTCCTCGACGATGAGCACCTCGATCATCGCCGCTCCAGGGGCAGCCGGACGGTGAACACGGCGCCCGCGTCCCGCCCCACCCGGACGTCGCCGCCGTGCCGCCGGACGGCCTGGCCGACCAGCGCGAGGCCGAGCCCGTGCCCGACCGGCCCGCCGGACGACTTGGTCGTCCAGCCGCGCCGGAACATCTCGGGCACCGCCGCCGGGTCGACGCCGGGCCCGCTGTCGGACACCTCCAGCAGGAGGGTGCCGGCGTCCTCGCGGGCGCTGACGGTGACGCGCGGCAGCCGGACGGACGCGTTCTCGATCGCCGCGTCCACCGCGTTGTCGATCAGGTTGCCCAGGATCGTGACGAGGTCGCGGGCCTCCACCGTGCCCTCGATCGCGGTGTCCTCGCTGATGACGAGCTCGACGCCGCGCTCGGCGGCCTCGGTCGACTTGCCCAGCAGCAGGGCCGCCAGCACGGGTTCGGTGACCGACCCCACGACCCGGTCGGTGAGGCGCTGCGCGGTCGCCAGCTCGGCGGTCGCGAACGCCACCGCCTGGTCGGGACGGCCCAGCTCGACCAGCGACACCACCGTGTGCAGGCGGTTCGCGGCCTCGTGGGCCTGCGAGCGCAGCGACTCGGCGAAGCCGCGGACGGTGTCCAGCTCGCCGGTCAGGCTCTGCAGCTCGGTGTGGTCGCGGAACGTGACGACGTTGCCCATCGCCTTGTCGCGGGACCGGACGGGCGAGGTGTTCACGACGAGGACGCGGGTGTCGCCGACGTGGATCTCGTCCGAGCGCGGCTTCGGGGACTCCAGCGTGGCGACCAGCTCGTCCGGCAGGCCGAGGTCGGCGACCGGTCGGCCGCGCGGATGCTCGCGCAGATCCAGCAGTTCGCGGGCCGCGTCGTTGCACAGCACGACCCGGCCCGACCGGTCGAGGATCAGCAGGCCCTCGCGGACGGCGTGCAGGATCGCCTCGTAGTACTCGAACATCTCCCGCAGCTCGCCGGGCGCGGTCCCGCGGGTCTGGCGGCGCAGCCGGGCGGAGACGAGGTAGCTGCCCGCCATCCCGGCGGCGAGCACCACGCCCGCGACGGCGCCGAGGGCCAGCAGCCGCTGCCGCAGCTCCGCGCTGATCACCCGGACCGTGATGCCGACCGCGACCAGCGCCACCACCCGGTGCCGGTCGTCGAAGACGGGCGCGACGCTTCGCACGGACGGGCCGAGCGTGCCGGTGTAGGTCTCGGTGAACGTGCGGCCCGCGACGGCGGGCGCGGTGTTGCCGACGAAGTGTCCGCCGATCCGGGACGGGTTCGGGTGCGTGTAGCGGATCCCGTCCGGCGTCATGATCGTGACGAAGTCCACGCCGGTGTCGCGGCGGACGCGCTCGGCGTAGGGCTGCAGCGACGCGCTCGGGTCGCGGGCGGCGAGCGCCTCCCGGACGTTGCGCGCGTCGGCGATGCTCGCCGCGACGGCCGTGACGGTCTGCTCGGCGGCGTCGTCGGCGGCGCGCCCGGCGTCCCAGTAGGCGAGCACGGCCCCGGCCGCGACGAGCAGCCCGACGATCGCGGCCTGCAGCACCAGCAGCTGGCGGGCCACGCTCCAGTCGCCGGGAGCCGCCCAGCGGGGACGCCGCATCGGACGATCGCACCTCCCTCGCGGAACACGCCGTGAACGAAATGTACACAAGCGTGACCGTTACCACGGGACCGCGCATAGTGACGGATGCGGCGGCCGCAGCCCCCGCCGACCTTGCTTCCGTGCGGCCTCCCCCACCGCGGTGCGCCCCCCGTGTGCATGCGCCGACCGTCCAGGCGCATGGGCGCCCCGCCGGGTAGCGGGCGCCCGTCCCGATTCGACCGGGACGGGCGCCGCTCCTCCCGGGGCCGCGGGCCGGGTGCGTCAGGCGGTCTCGGGCTGCGCGCGGCGGCGCCGGGGACGGGCCGACAGCGGGCGGAAGCGGATCACCACCGGCAGGTCGGGCATCCCGAGCGCGCGGCGGTACCGCTCGACCGGGCCCGCGCCCAGCTCCCCGTACACCTCGCCGACCAGCGTGTCGCCCGCGCAGGAGACGTTCAGCAGCAGGCGCGGCCGGTCGGCCGTGCCGGTGAGGCGGACCCGGGCGTCCTCGACGCCGGGCAGCCCGCGCACGTCCCGCCGGAGCTCCCCGGCGGCGGCCCGCGCCCGGACCCGGGTCTCGGCGTCGAGGTCCGGCCACCACTGGTGGACGAGGGTCCGCAGCTGCAGGACGAGCCACAGCTGCCCCGCGAGGGCCAGCAGTTCGGCGGCGGCCGCGGCGGACGGCAGGAACCAGTCGGTGCCGCCGGCGAAGCGCGTCACCTCCGGGGCGAGCAGCGGCCCCGCCGACAGCGGGCCGAACGCGTCGAGCGCGCCCAGCCCGAGCGCGGCGGCGGACGCGCCGGCCAGCAGCAGCACCGCCCCGGTCATCGCGATCGCGATCCGCATCTCAGTCCCTCCGCCGCATCGTCAGTCCTCCCGCCGCATGCTCAGCGCTCCCGCCGCATCGTCAGCTCACGCCGCATGGTCAGTCCTTCCGCCAGCCGAGCCGGACGTCGACCGGCGGCCGGTACATCGGCTCGATCCGGTCCAGCCGCTCCTCGGCGGCGGCGCGCACCAGCTCCGGCAGGTTCGCCGGGTTCCGGTAGTGGGTGCCGGCCCGGACGACCAGCCCGCGCCGGACGATCCCGAGCCCGCGCACGCGGACCCGCTCGATGCCGGGGACGTCCAGCACCGCCTCGGCGACCGTGCGGCGCAGCGCGGCCCGTCCGATGAGGCCGGCCTGGCGGGGGTCGGTGCCGTCCAGCGGGACGCCGCGCAGCCGGCCGGGCAGCGCGGCGGCGAGGAACGCGGCGCCGAGGACGGCGACGCCCGCCGCCGCCGCGATGACGGCCGGGTCGTCCCAGGTGCGCCCGCGCAGGACGTCCGCCAGCGCGGCGACGCCCGGCACGGGATGGACGGCGGAGCCGAGCGCGGCGGCCAGCAGCTCGATCGCGGCGACCCCGCCGGTCACCGTCAGCAGCAGCGCGGCGACGACCCCGGCGAACGCGCGGCGCGGCCGGAACGCGCGGACGGCGAGCCGGCGCGCGCCGCGCCGGTCGCGCGACTCGTCGATCAGGTCCTTGACCAGCGCCTCGGCCATCGCCACCCCCGTGAGCATCGGCACGCCCGACATCGTCACCCATGGTGACGCGAAATCACGCGGAGTGAAACTCGCCATGCCGACATCTCACGGAAAAGCGCAGGTCAGAAGATCAGCCCGCTCGGGGCCGCCGCGCGCCGGGTCAGCGGAAGACGACCGTCCGGTCCCCGTTGAGCAGCACGCGGTGCTCGGCGTGCCAGCGCACCGCGCGGGCCAGCGCGAGGCACTCGACGTCGCGGCCGACCGCGACGAGCTCCTCGGGGCTGTGGGTGTGGTCGACGCGCGCGACCTCCTGCTCGATGATCGGCCCCTCGTCCAGGTCGGCGGTGACGTAGTGGGCGGTGGCGCCGATCAGCTTCACGCCGCGCGCGTGCGCCTGGTGGTAGGGGCGGGCGCCCTTGAAGCTCGGCAGGAACGAGTGGTGGATGTTGATGATCTGCCCCGGCAGCTTCGCGCAGAAGTCGTCGGACAGGATCTGCATGTACCGGGCGAGGACGACGAGGTCGGCGCGGTAGTGCTCGACGAGCGTCAGGATCTCGGCCTCCTGCGCGGGCTTGCCGCCGGGCCCGGCCGGCAGGTGGTGGTAGTCGATCCCGTACGACTGGGTGAGGGGCCGCAGGTCGGGGTGGTTGGACGCGACCGCGACGATGTCGATGTCGAGCAGCCCGGACCGCGTCCGGTAGAGCAGGTCGTTCAGGCAGTGCCCGCCCTTCGACACCATGATCAGCACGCGCGGGCGGTCGGCCAGCGCGTGCAGCCGCCACTCCAGGGCCAGCTCGGGCACCAGCGAGGCGAACGCGCCGCGCAGCTCGTCGGGGTCGGTGTCGGCCAGGGCCGCGAACTGGACCCGCATGAAGAACGTGCCGGACTCGCCGTCGCCGAACTGCTGGCTCTCCACGATGTTGCATCCGCGCTCGGCCAGCAGCCCCGAGACGGCCGCGACGATGCCGGGCCGGTCCGGGCAGGAGAGGGTCAGGACGAATTCGTTCAACGGTCTCACTCTTATCGCGACGCGGCAGCTCAAACGGGTCGCTACGAGCTTACGCGGCCCCTGCCCGTCCCACCGACGCCCTTTCACATCGGCGGGAGCCGGCTCGTCTACTGATGAGTAGTTTGAGGTGCTTTCTTGAGGTTACGTTTGCCTCCATGCGTCGCATCGCGCTCCTCGTCCTCGCCGCCGCCCTCGCCCTCGCCGCCTGCACGGAGCAGACCGGCGGCAAGGGCGGGGGCGAGCCGCGCCCGGCCAAGGTGGACGGCATCCCCACCTCGGCGGGCACGCACAAGCAGAAGATGGACGTGGGCACGTTCGGGCACCGCGAGTTCCTGCTGCACGTCCCGTCCAAGGTGGCGGGCGGCACGTGGGAGGACGGCAAGCCGGCCGACGCGCCGCCGCTCGTCATCGCCCTGCACGGCGGGCTCGCGAACATGGGCAAGATGGAGGACCTGACCGGCTTCGACGACCTCTCCGACGAGCACGGCTTCCTCGTCGCGTACCCGGACGGGTTCATGACGACCTGGAACGCGGGCGACTGCTGCGGCGCCGCGAAGATCGGGAACATCGACGACGTCGGTTTCCTCACGAAGCTGATCGACAAGCTCACCGGCGCGGGGCTGGCCGACCCGAAGCGCGTCTACGTCACCGGGTTCTCCAACGGCGCGGGCATGGCGTACCGGATGGCCTGCGAGAAGCCGGACAAGGTCGCGGCGATCGGGGTGGTCGAGGGCGCCCTCGTCACCAAGTGCGACCCGGACCGCCCCGTCTCGGCGATGATCTTCCATGGGACGGCCGACCGGAACGTCCCGTTCAACGGCGGCGGCGACCGCGACTTCAACGACAAGCGCCCGTTCCCGCCCGTCTCGAAGGCGGTCGAGTTCTGGCGCGAGCGCGCCGGGCTCCCCGAGCCGCGGGAGCGGGTCGAGGCGCGCGGCAAGGGCACCGACTGCACGAGCACCGGGAAGGGCGACCAGGGGGTCGCGGTCACGTTCTGCAAGATCCAGGGCGGCACCCACAACTGGCCCGACGAGGCGAGCCCCATGCTCTGGGACTTCTTCGCGGCGCACCCGCGCAAGGGCTGACCGAAAGCGGTACGTGAGAGCTTTTCACATTAGCCGGTAGTGTGGCAGTGTGACGACCATGAACCTCCGGGACCGCTACGACGCCGCGACGGCCGGGATCGAGGCGCCGTTCGCCGCCGTCGACCTGGCGGCCTTCCGCGCCAACGCCGAGGGCCTGCTGCGCCGGGCCGCCGGCAAGCCGATCCGCGTGGCGAGCAAGTCGGTGCGCTGCCGGGCGCTCCTGGAGGACGTCCTCGCGATGGACGGGTTCGCCGGGATCATGGCGTTCACCCTGCCCGAGGCGCTGTGGCTCGCGTCCGAGGGCGTCAGCGACGACATCCTCGTCGCCTACCCGACCGCCGACCGCACCGCCATCGCCGCGCTCGCCGAGAACGAGACCGCCGCCCGCACGATCACGCTCATGGTCGACTCCCCCGAGCACCTCGCGCTGATCGAGGACGCCGCAGGCGACCGGCGCGTCCGGGTCTGCATCGACATCGACGCCTCCTACCGGCCGCTCGGCGGCCGGGTCCGGATCGGCGCGCTGCGCTCGGCGCTGCGCACCCCCGCCGAGGTCAGCGCGTTCGCCGAGCGCATCCTCAAGCGGCCCTCGCTCGACCTCGTCGGGCTGATGGCCTACGAATCCCAGATCGCCGGCGTCGGCGACGTCCCGCCCGGACGCCCCGCGCGGGGCCGCGTCATCCGCGCCATGCAGCGGCAGTCGCGGCTGGAACTGGCCCGGCGGCGCGCCGCGATCGTGCGGGCCGTCCGGGACCTGACCGACCTGGAGTTCGTCAACGGCGGCGGCACCGGCAGCGTCGAGAAGACCGCCGCCGAGCGCGCCGTCACCGAGGTCGCGGCAGGCTCCGGGCTCTACCAGCCGCACCTGTTCGACCAGTACTCCAACTTCAGCGGGCGGCCCGCCGCCCTGTTCGCGCTCCCCGTCGTGCGGCGTCCCGCGCGCGGCGTCGCGACCTGCCTCGGCGGCGGCTACCTCGCGTCCGGCCCCGCCGACGCGGTGCGGCTGCCGCAGCCGTACCTGCCGACCGGGCTGTCCTACGACCCGAACGAAGGCGCCGGCGAGGTGCAGACGCCGCTGCTCGGGCACGCCGCCGACCTGCTCTCGGTCGGCGACCGGGTGTGGTTCCGCCACACCAAGGCCGGCGAGCTCTGCGAACGCTTCGACGCACTCCACCTCATCGAGGACGGCCGGTACGTCCGCACCGTCCCCACCTACCGAGGCGAAGGCCGGACGTTCTTGTGAAGGGGGGCGACCCCCTTCGACCCCCGCCCGGTCGGCGGACCGTTTCCCGATCCGCTGGCGCGTCTCGTGAAACAGCCCGCCGCCCGGCGGGCAGGCCCGCTGCGCTCGCAGGGCTCGCTCCGCGTGCCTGCCCGTGGCCGGTGGCTGGGGGCCGGTGGCTGGGGGGCTGGGGGCTGGGGGCGCTGAAGGCCGGTAACGCGTAGGTTGGGGGGATGAGCGACGCTCCCCTGATCAGTGTCCGCGGCGAGGCGGTGGTGGAGGCCGAGCCGGAGATCGCACGGCTGTCGGTGCACGTGCAGTCGCAGGAGTCCGACCGGCGCACCGCGCTCGACCGGCTCACCGAGCGGAACCGGCGGTGCCTCGACCTGGTCGAGTCCTACGGCGACGCGGTGGAGAAGGTCGAGACGGGCGGGCTGTCGATCGCGCCGCTGCTGAAGTACAAGCGGCGCGAGGGCGACATCCGGGCCTACCGCGGCACCGTCTGGATCAAGATCGCGGTGACCGACTTCGGGGTGCTCGGCGAGCTGGTCACCCGGCTCGGCGACCTGGAGCGGACGTACGTCAGCGGCCCCGAGTGGGAGCTGCGGCGCGACAGCGAGGTCTACGGGCGGGCCGCGCGGGAGGCGGCGCACGAGGCCGTGGCCCGCGCGCGCAGCTACGCCGAGGCGCTCGGGGCGCGCCTCACCGGGCTGGTCGAGCTGTCGGACGAGGGGCTCGGCCGGACGATCCACGAGCCGCCGGTCGCGCTGGCCGCCGCGTACGGGGGCGGGATCGGCGACGCCGCCGGGGAGCCCGAGCCGATCGACCTGGAGCCGGAGACGCAGGTCGTCCGCGCCGCCGTCGAGGCCCGGTTCACCGTCACGCAGCCCGACCTGGAGCCGCGGTGAAGGTCGCGATCATCGGCGCCGGCAGCGGCTACATGCCGGGCGTCATCCGCGGGCTGCTGCACCGCGCCGACGACCTCGCCGGGACCGAGCTGGCCTGCCACGACATCGACGCCGCGCACCTGGACGTCATGACGCGGCTGGCGGGCGCCATGTTCGCCGCGCGGGGCGCCGACCTCACGGTGACGTCGCACACCGCCCTGCCGTCGGCGCTGGACGGCGCGTCCTACGTGTTCACGACGTTCCGTCCGGGCGGGCTGGCGGCGCGGCACCTGGACGAGTCGATCCCGCTGAGGCACGGCGTCGTCGGGCAGGAGACCGCGGGCCCCGGCGGGTTCCTGATGGCGCTGCGGTCGGTGCCCGTCCTGCTGGACATCGCCGCCGCGGCCGACCCGGGCGCGTGGATCGTCAACTACACGAACCCGACCAACGTGGTCACCGACGCCGTCGCCCGGCACACCGGCGCGCGGATCATCGGGCTGTGCGACCAGTTCATCGGCGACACCGAGATGTGGGCCGACCTGCTGGGGCTGCCGTTCGACGGGCTGGAGGCCGACTGGATCGGCCTCAACCACGCCACCTGGGCGCAGCGGGTCCGGCTCGACGGCCGCGAACTCGACCTCCCGCTCCTGCTGGACGACCTGGAGGTCCCCGGCGGCGGCGCGACGCCCTGGCGCGACCCGTCCCGCATGGCGGAGCTCGCCAAGGCGCTCGGCTTCCTGCCGAACTCCTACGCCAAGTACTACTTCTTCCACGACCAGGTCGTGGACGAGCTGCGGGCGAAGGGCACGACCCGCGCGCAGGACATCCTCGCCATGCTGCCCGGCTACTACGAGCAGGTCGCCGCCGAGTCGCGCAGGCCCGACCCCGACCCGTCGCGGGAGCGCGGCGGCGGCGAGCACGGCGAGTTCGCGGTGGACGTCATCTGCGCCATGCACCGCGACGAAGGCCGCCGGATGATCGTCAACACCCGCAACAACGGGGCCGTCTCCTCGCTGGACGACGACGCGATCGTGGAGGTCCCGGCCCTGGTCGGACGGTCCGGGCCCGTCCCGCTGACGATGGGGCCGCTGCCCGGCCCGGTGCGCGGCCTCACTCAGGCGATCCACGCCTACGAGCGGCTCGCGGCCGACGCCGCCGTCACCGGCGACCGCCGCACCGCGCTGCAGGCGCTCATGGCGCACCCCTTCGTGCGCAGCAAGCACACCGCCGAGAAGATCCTGGACGAGGGCCTCGCCGCCCACCGCGACCACCTGCCCCAGTTCCGCTGAACGGCAGGGCCGCCTGAACGCCGCGGGGGCGCCGTCCCGTACTGCAGGACGTGGGAGGAACGGACTGCGGGGCGTACCGCGTCGGCCTCGGCGTCTACGCCCTCGGGCGGCTCGCCGGCGCCGAGGCCGCCGCGCTGTCGGCGCACCTGCGCGGCTGCCCGCCGTGCCGCGCCGAGCTGGCCGAGCTGCGCACCGTCGCCGAGCTGCTCGCGCACTCGGCCCGGACGCGCGAAGGCGCCGGCCGCGGACCGCGGACCGGCGCCTCCCGGATGGGCCTCAGCGGGCCCTGCGCCTACGGCGCCAGAGGACCAGGGCGGTCACGGTGACCGCGGCCCCGACGCCCGCGAGCAGCACCCGCTTGTCGATCCCGCCGCCCTCGACGTCATCGTCGTCGCCGGCCGGCCGCACCAGCGCGCCGACGGCCCTGGCGACGTTGTCCGCCTCCTGCTTCAGCCGCTCGACGCCGCGGTTCGCGACGTTCCTCGGATTGACCCGGTCGGCGAGCTCGTCGACGTTGCGCGCCAGCTCCCGGCGGGTGCGCTCGATGTAGCGTTCGACCTCCTCCGGGTCGCTGCCGCTCCAGTCAGCCATGCCGTGTCCTCATCCTGTCGGGCGAACATCCTGTCGGGCGAGCTCGCGGCGGGCGCGGCGGGGCGCGACCGCGAGCGAAGCATGATCCGAACAGTGTGGCAGGTCCGACCCGGGGACGTCCGGCCAACCCCGGCGGGTACCGTGGGTTCCCACCATCCGAGCGAAAGGCGGGACAGGGTGTCCGAGCGGCTGCAGCCGGGCGACGTCGCCCCCGATTTCGAGCTTCCCGACGCCGACGGGGCCGCGGTGTCGCTGGCCTCGCTGCGCGGCAGGCGCGTGATCCTCTACTTCTACCCGGCCGCCATGACGCCCGGCTGCACCAAGGAGTCCGTGGACTTCGAGGGCAGCCTGGCCGAGCTGGAGGCCGGCGGCGTCACCGTGGTCGGCATCTCCCCCGACAAGCCGGCGAAGCTCGCGAAGTTCCGCGAGAAGGAGGGGCTGACGTTCCCGCTCCTGTCCGACCCGGACGCCGAGGTGCTGAAGGCGTACGGCGCGTACGGGGAGAAGAAGCTGTACGGCAAGGTCGTCGTCGGCGTCATCCGGTCGACGTTCGTCATCGACGCGGACGGCAAGGTCGAGAAGGCGTACTACAACGTGAAGGCGACCGGCCACGTCGAGCGCCTCCGCCGCGACCTCGGCGTCTAGCGGCGCGAACGCGGGGGAACACGGGGAACGCGGCGCTCCGGTGCGGGCGGGGGGATTCGAACCCCCACGGTGTCGCCACCAACAGGACCTAAACCTGCCGCGTATACCTGATTTCGCCACGCCCGCCGGGCCCCGGATGGGGCGCGTTCAGCTTAGCGGCCTCCCCGCCCGGCGGGGCAACGGGAAAGCGCGGCCGGTCATCTGACGGATTCGCGGTCCGTGCGCTCCTTCTAGCGTCCTGCCCAGACGACGCTGGAAGGAGATGCCCATGGCCGACGACGCTCTGTCGCGCCTGCGCGGGGCGCTGGCCGCGCTGCCCGGCGCCGTGGTCGCCTACTCGGGCGGGGTGGACAGCTCGCTGCTGGCCTACGCGGCGCACCGCGAACTCGGGGACGCCGCGCTGGCGGTCACCGCGGACTCGCCGTCGCTGGCCCGGTCGGAGCTGGCGGCGGCGCGGGCGGAGGCCCGGCGGCTCGGCATGCCGCACCGGGTGGTGACGACGCGGGAGCTGGAGGACGCCCGGTACGCCGCGAACGATGCCGACCGGTGCCGGTTCTGCAAAGAGGCCCTGATGCACGTGCTGTCCGCGGTGGCGGAGGCCGCCGGGGGCCGTCCGGTGCTGCTCGGGGTGAACCTGGACGACCTGGACGACCACCGGCCGGGGCAGCGGGCCGCCCGCGAGCTGGGCGCCCGGTTCCCGCTGGTGGAGGCCGGGCTGGGCAAGGCGGCGGTGAGGGCGGCGGCCCACGAGTTGGGGCTGCGCACGTGGGACAAGCCGGCGTCGGCGTGCCTGTCGTCGCGCCTGGCCTACGGGGTGCCGGTCACGCGGGACGCGCTGCGCCGCGTGGAGGACGCCGAGGAGGCGCTGCGCGGCGCCGGGTTCGGCGGGCGGGTGCGGGTCCGCGACCAGGGCGGCGGCCTCGCCCGGATCGAGGTGGAGCCGGCGGACGTCACGGCGGCGGCCGCGCGGGGCGCGGAGCTGGCCGGGCTGGTCAAGGAGGCCGGTTTCCGGTACGTGACCCTGGACCTGGAGGGCTACCGGCAGGGCAGCCACAACCTCGGCCTCACGCCGGTGCGGAACCGGTGAGCGATCTGGGCTTCGCCCGCGTCGACGTCGACCGGGGGCGGCGGCGCGGCTACCCGGAGGCGGTGTTCTGCGAGGGCAAGACGGTGCCGGAGGTCGTCGCGATCGCGGCGAGCCTGGTCGGATCGGGCGCCGCGAACGTGCTGGCCACGCGTGCGTCCACTGCGACACTGGCGGCCCTCACCGACGCGTTCCCCGACGCGATGGTGCACGAGCGGGCGCGCCTGGCCGTGCTGAACCCGGACCGCCGCCGACCCCGGACGGGCAACGTCGCGGTGGTCTGCGGGCGTCCGGAAGACGAACCCGCCGCCGAGGAGGCCGCGCTGGTCGCCGACGCGATGGGCAGCCGCGTGTCCCGCTGGTACGGGGCGCCCGTGGACGATCCCGCCGCCCTCCCCGGCTGGCTGGACGAGCACGAGCGCCCGCGCGCGTTCGTCGTCGCGGACGGGACGGGCGGCGCCCTCCCCACCCTCGTGTCCGGCCTGGTGGAGCAGATGGTCGTCGCGCTGCCGACCTCGTCCGGCGGGGACTTCGCGGGACGCGCGGCGCTGCTGTCGGCGCTGAACTCCTGCTCGCCAGGCGTCGTCGCGGTCAACATCGACAACGGGTTCGGCGCCGGGTACGCCGCCCACCTGATCAACGCGGGGGCGGACGCATGACGGTCGCCGTCGCCGAAGCGCGGGACCTGCGTCCGGACGAGGTCCGCGCCCGCGTGAAGGAACTCCTGGCCCGCGGCCCCGAGACCGCGTTCCTGCGGCACGCCACGGCGGAGCAGTTCGCGGCGGCCCGCGATGTGGCGCCGGAGGCGTCCCGCAATGAGCGGTCCGGGCTCGTGGTCCTCACTCGGCCGCGCCCCCGCCGTCCGCTGCCGGTGGCCGTGGTGTCGGCGGGGACCTCGGACCTGCCCGTGGCGGAGGAGGCCCTGACCGCCGCCGAGGCCCTCGGGCTCAGCCCGACCCTGACCGCCGACATCGGCGTGGCGGGCCTGCACCGCCTGCTCGGGGCGCGCGCCGAGCTGAGCCGGGCGCGGGTGCTGATCGTCGCGGCCGGCATGGACGGCGCGCTGCCGTCGGCCGTGGCCCGGCTGGTGCCCCGGCCCGTCCTCGCGGTGCCGACCGGCGTCGGCTACGGCACCGCGTCCGGCGGGCTCGCGGCGCTGGCGGCGATGCTCGCCTCCGGCGCGCACGGCCTGGCCGTGACCGGCATCGACGACGGCCTCGGAGCCGCGATCACCGCACGGAGGATGCTGACATGAGGATCGCCTACTTCCACTGCTTCGCCGGCATCGCGGGCGACATGGCGCTCGGCGCGCTGCTCGACGCGGGCGCCGACCTGGACGCGGTGCGCAAGATGCTGGCGGGGCTCGGCCTGCCCGGCTGGTCGCTGGACACCGAGCGCGTCACGCGGCGCGGCATCGCGGCGACCCGTGCGGTGGTGACGGTCGAGGACGACGCGGTGTCGCGCACGCACGCGGTCATCGCCGCCCTGGTCGGAGAGGCGCCGCTGCCCGACCGGGTGCGGGAGCGGGCGCTCGCGGTGTTCCGGAACCTCGCCGAGGCGGAGGGCCGGGTGCACGGGATGCCCCCGGCCGACGTCCACTTCCACGAGGTCGGCGGCCACGACGCGATCGTGGACGTCGTCGGCACCTGCGCCGCGCTGGAGACCCTCGATGTGGACGAGGTGGCCGCGCTACCGATCCCCGTCGGGCAGGGCCTCATCACGACCAGGCACGGCCTGCTGCCCAACCCTGGCCCGGCGGTGGTGGAGCTGCTCGCGCGCGCCCGCGCGCCGATCACCGGACGGGCCGTGGACGCCGAGATGAGCACACCGACCGGCACCGCGCTACTGATCACCCTGGCCGGCTCGTTCGGGCCCTTCCCGGACATGACCGTCACCGCGAACGGCTTCGGCGCCGGGACGAAGGTCTTCGGCGACCTCCCGAACGTCACCCAGGTGGCCATCGGCGAGGCCCGCTGAGGCCCGCCGAAACCACGGAAACCCGCTGAGGCCGCGCCTGCCTCAGCGGGTTTCAGCGTCCCCCTAACGGGGCCAGATGGTGCGGTTGGGCGGACGATCCGGGCGGGTGGCGGCCCAGATGCGGCGCCATTCCGCGACGTCGGGGCCGCGCGGGGCGAGGCGCCGGTCCGGGGCGCGCAGGGACGCCCACCAGCTCTCGTCGTGCTCGATCCACAGCCGGCCGACCGCGTCCTCCAGGCGGGCGTTGAAGGCGCTCGTCGTCTCGTCCGGGTCGGGGGCGAGCGGGGTGCCGTAGCGGACGGCGACGGCCGGGCGGCCCGGCTTGGGCCACATCCCGCCGCGCGGCATCGCGCGGTACGTGCCGCGCACCGCGAGCGGGACGGCGGGGACGCCCTGCTCGCGGCACAGCAGCGCCGCGCCCATCCGGAACCGGCGGGCCCAGCCGTCCTGGGAGCGGGTGCCCTCGGGGTAGATGAGCAGGCTCCAGCCGTCCTGGAGCAGCTCGGCGGCCAGGTCGAGGGACCCGCCGGAGCCGTGCCGCTCGATCGGGAACGCGTTGAAGGCGAGCGCGGTGGCGACGGCGCGCCAGCGGGCGTCGAAGAAGTAGTCGGCCGCCGCCGCGACCGCGACGCGGCGGCGCAGCCGGACCGGCAGCGAGCCGAGGATCAGCGGCGTGTCCAGGTGGCTGGCGTGGTTGGCGACGAACACCACCGGCCCCTCCACGCCGTCGAGGAGGTCGGCGCCGTGGATCTGCGGCCGGGTCTGGGTCCAGGTCAGCGTGCGCAGGACGCCGTCCAGCGCGACCGTGCGGGCCGCCGCGGCGAGCGGCGTGCGCGCCCACGCGGTGGGGAACGGGCTCGCCTCCGGCACGCGCGCCCAGGGCGCGGCGGAGCGCGGGGCGGGGGCGCGGCCCCGCCAGTCGCGGCCCCGGCGCAGCAGCCGCACCTCTTGCGCGAGCGACAGCCGCCCGCTCCTGCGCCGGCCGCTCATCGGACGTCCGCCATCGTCATCGGCGGGGTGTGCAGGTAGGTGAGGCTCGGGCTGTGCCCGACGGTCTCGCCCGCCATCTCCAGCGCGTCGGCGAGCGTGGTCGCGGCGCGGAAGCCGAGCCGCGCCGCGACCTTGCGGTCCGCGCCCACGCAGATGACGTCGCCGAGGTGCTCGCGCGCGTGCGCGCCCCAGTACCACATGTAGAACGGGTGGACGCCGTGGTAGGCGTAGCTGTTCCGGTACAGGTGGATGTACCAGGGGTCGGTGGCGTACTGCTCCTCGTACTTCGTCTCGATCGTGGCCGGGTCCGTCGTCTGCGTGAGGACCTCGTCGTAGAAGTCGATGTAGCTCGGGTGGTGCAGCGAATGGAACTCCGCCGGCATCGGGTGGTACATGATGAGCGCCCCGCCCTCGCGCACCAGCGGACGCCCCCGGTACATGTTGAAGTAGTAGCCGAGGCCCAGGCACGCCACCAGGATCGGGTTCATCACCGAGTTGACGTTGTAGGGCGACAGGTACGGCAGGCCGAGCATCAGCACGTCCGACTGGCCCTGCACCTCGGTGAGCTGCTGCCGGTGGACGGCGGCGAGCGTCCGGCTGTGCACCTCGTCGGTGGCGCCCGCCTGCACGGACGTGACCTGGTACGGCGCGCGCAGGTTCTGCCACAGGCGGCGCCTCGCCCCCGCCGGGGCGAGGTCGTTCGCGCGCTTGGCGGCCAGGAACGTCGCCTGGTCCCGCAGCGTCCACTCCCATTCGCGCCGGTTCAGGAACCCGAACGGTGACGGGAACTGGTCGTTGTTGAGGGTGGCCTCGATGTGGAACACCCGCACCGACTCCGACAGCAGGGAGTGCATGCGCCCGTAGGAGTGGTGCATCGCCGAGTTCGGCGGGTCGTTGAACGAGCGGGAGTGCCGCAGCGTGTGGACGTTGTGGTGGTGCCGCAGGCTCTTGTAGGACGCGAGGCCCACCGCGACGGACTTCGCGCCCCCGTTCATCGCGACCAGGTTGATGTTCACGTACACGATCAGGTCGCTCTCGGCGGCCCGCCGGTTGATCTCGACGTCCTCGCCGTGCCGGGTCTGGCCGAGCGCGACGAGGTTCTCGGGATCCTCGGCGTCGTGGTTGCGGAGCCGGTCGGGCCAGAACGAGGCGAACACCCGCTCCCCGACGATGTGCCGGATCTCCGCCGGGGTCATCCGCCGGTGCAGCGCGTTCGCGGCGATCAGCTCGACGTCGTCCACGCCCGCGGCGGCGGCCAGCTCCAGGACCTGCTCGATGACCCGCTGCCGGACGTCGGGGGCGCGCATCGGCGGCAGCGGCAGCGACAGGTCGTCGAAGACGATCGTCAGCCGCATGCCCGCGCGCAGCAGCTCGGGCAGCGGCTCGCTGCCGAGCGGGTGCAGCAGGGCGTCCCGGATCCGGCCGGTCAGGTCACGCACGCCGGGCAGCGAGTCCGGCGGGTAGACCACCCGGGTGCCGAGCGGGAACCGCTCCAGCCGGAACCCCTCCCCCTCGTGCACGAGAAGCGGCGGCGTCCGCTCGTCCACCTCCAGTACGAGGCCGGGTCTGCTCATCCGTCGGCTCCTCCGTTCGGTTCGGCGGGCTCGTCCGCGCGGCGCTGCGGCGCGAACGCGATCTTGACGCTGCCCGAGCGCCCGGCGGCCAGCGCGTGCGACAGCGCGTCCCGCCAGCGGCTGAGGGGGTAGACCCCGTCGACGAAGCCCTCCAGGGCGTCGTGCGAGGCCAGGTCGAGCGCGGCGGCGAAGTCGGCGGCGCCGCGGCTGGCGTAGGAGCCGGCGATCGTCAGCTCCCGGTACCAGGCGGGGGTGAGGTCGACGGGCCGGGCGGGCATGCCCGACAGCAGCACGGTGCCGCCCGCCCGGACGATCCGCAGCGCGGTGTCGAGGCCCTGCCCGCCGGTGCACTCGGCGACGATGTCGGCGCCGCCGAGCAGGTAGCCGGGCCCGAGTTCGGGCCGGACGAGCGAGCCGCCGGTGATGCGGCGCAGACCGCGCAGCGCGTTCGCCGGGTCGATCGTCTCGGTGGCGCCGAGGGCGGTGGCGCGGCGCCGCTGCCCCGGATGCCGGGCGATCACGGTGATCGGCCCGGCCGGGGTCAGCTCGCGCAGCGCGAGGACGGTCAGCAGCCCGACCGTGCCGGCGCCGACGACGGCGACGGACGCGCCGCGCGGCACGTCGATCCGCCGGACGGACCGGATCGCGCAGGCGAGCGGCTCGGCCAGCACCGCCCGCTCGGACGGCAGCGACGCGGGCACCGGGTGCAGCCGGTCGCGGTGCGCGACGAGCCGCTCCGACCAGCCGCCGCCGGTGTCGGCGCAGAACCCGGTCTGCAGGCCCGCGGAGACGCGGCCGGCGGTGACGCGGTCGCAGCGGTTCTCGTGGCCGTCCGCGCAGGACGCGCACGGGTCGAGGCCGCGCGTCCGGCACGACAGGACCGGGTCGGCGACGACGCGCGTCCCGGCGCGCAGGTCGCCGGCGTCGTCCATCAGCTCGGCGACGATCTCGTGCCCGGGGACGAACGGCGTCGACACCAGCGCCGACAGGTACGGCGACACCGTCCCGGCCGCCATCGACAGGTCGGACCCGCAGATGCCGGACAGGACGGGCCGCAGCCGCACCCAGTCCGGGCCGGGCGGCGCGGGCGGCTTGCGGTGCGACAGCCGCAGCGGCGCGAGCGAGGGGACGACGGCGGGCCGCAGCCGGCCGGGCAGCCGCCCGGCGGCGAGGTAGCGGGCGGGCGAGCGGTGGTATTCGAGGGCGAGGATCACCGGGCCTCCTCCAGGGCGGCGTCGAGCACGGCGGACACCTTGCCGCCGGCGCCGCCCCACTCGGCGACCGTCCAGCGGAGCCGCTTGGCGTGCCGGTAGAGGTGGGCGTCGGGGTTGACCGCGACGGGGTGGCCGACCTGCTCCAGCACGGGGCGGTCGGAGTAGTGGTCGCCGTAGGCCCAGCTCCCGGCGAGGTCGACGCCCTCGTCGCGGGCCCATTCGCGCAGCCACGCGGCGCGCGCCTCGCCGATCAGCGGCGGCGCCTCGAAGTGGCCGGTGCAGCGCCCGTCGACCACCCGCAGCCGCGCCGCCAGCACGTCGTCGAACAGGGCGCGCAGCGGCTCGACGAAGTAGTCGACGGTGCCGGTGAGCAGGACGGTGCGGTGCCCGGCGGCGCGGTGGGCGCGGATGCGGCGGATCGCCTGCGGCCAGGCGCGGCGCAGCAGCACGTCGCCGAGCCGCTCGCGGGCCAGCGCGCGCAGCTCCGCCTCGTCGGCGCCCTCGTAGCGCTGGACGAACGCGCGCAGGAACTCGCCGCGGTCGCGGTGCTCGGCGCGCAGGTAGCGCGGCGCGTTCCGCAGGACGGGCAGCAGCGCCCCCGGCCAGGACCGGACGGGCGCGTCGAGCAGCCGCGCCCACAGGTACGCCTCGACGACGTCGGACGCGACGATCGTCCCGTCCAGGTCGAAGACGGCGGCGACGTCGCCGCGCTCCTCGAACGGGACCGGGGCGGGCTTGGGCGCGCGGGGCAGCGGCGGGCCGTAGAAGGCGGCGGTCACGGCAGGGCAGTGCACGTCGCGGAGGTAGTGCGGCCAGTCGATGGCGGCCGAGTCGCAGCCCTCGCCGTCCGGGAGCGTCCGGTCCAGCGCGAGGGTGGCGCCGTCGGCGTAGACGACCTCGGCGGCGCCGTACGCCCCGTACAGGTCGCGGTAGCGGCGCAGCATCCGCACCTCGCGGCCCTTGCGGTGCAGGTCGCGCTGCCAGGCGCGGGTGCGCTCGCCGCCGGGGAGGGCGAGCAGGGCGCGCTCGGCGGCGTCCATCGCGCGCTCGGCGGTGCCGAGGACGCGTTCGGCCTGCGACTCGCTGAGCAGCCTCAGGTCGCGGTTCCGGACGGCGCCGCGGCCGTCCGGCGCGGGCAGCGGGTGCTCGGCGAAGTGCTCCTGGACGAGTTCCACCAGCCGCTGCAGCGTCAGCGGGTTCCGGGCGCCGGAGCCGACGTGGTAGTAGGCGGGCGCGCCCGGTTCGGGCGGGACGGCGGCGGCGGCGAGCAGCGCGTTCACCACCAGGTCGACCGGGATGATGTCGACGATGCCGTCCGGGATCCCGGCGAGCGCCCGCAGCATCCCCTGCCCGTAGGCGAGGATCAGCGGGTCGGCCATCTTGAACCCGTCGATCCAGCCGGGGTAGGGGTGGCGCAGCGCGCTCTCCACGATCGCCGGGCGGACGACCGACAGCGGCACCCCGGCCTCGCGCGCGGTGTCCTCCGCCGCCCGCTCCCCGAGCGCCTTGGTGAAGGTGTAGACGTCCGGCCAGCCGAGACTGCGGGCGCGCTCGCGGCCGTAGGCGACGAGCCGGTCCGCGACCGCGTCGCGGCGGCGGCGCTCGGTGTCGGCGGCGACCGCGCTCGGCCCCGCCTTGCCCTGCTCCTTGAGCGCGGCGGCGCGGAGCCGGGCGAGCACCTCGGGGCGGCGCGAGTCGCTCTCGGCGGCCCGGCGCGCCTCCAGCGCGCAGTCCAGCTCGGTGCGCCAGTCGATCGCGTGCTCCAGGGCGGCCTCGCGGACGACGCCCTTGCGGGAGCCCGCGACGTACGCGGTGGAGACGTGCACCAGGTGCGGGCGGCGGCCGGTGCGGCGCGCGGCGTTCAGCACGCCCTCGTACAGGTTGACGCTGCCGACGACGTTGGTGCGGAACGCCTCGTCGATCGGCGGGTCGAACGACACGACGGACGCGCCGTGCACGACCACGTCCACGTCGTCCGGCACGTCGGGGGCGGCGTGCGACAGGTCGGCGGGGACGAGCCGGACCCGCTCGCGGACGATGTCGCGGGCCCGGTCCTCGCCGGTCCGCTCCCGCCACGGCCCGAACACGGGCTTGGCGATCAGCTCGGCGAGCCGGTCGTCGGCGGTGGCGCCGGGCCGCTCCCGGACCAGCACGACGACGTTCGTGGACGGGTGCCCCGACAGCAGCCGCTCCAGCAGCGCCTGCCCGATGAAGCCGGTCGCTCCGGTGAGCAGGACGGTGCGTCCCGCGAGCCCGGCGGGCCCCCCGCTCACGCCGCGGCCTCGCGGCGCTCGCGGTGGACGCCGGCGCGGGCCAGGGCCCCGTCGGTGGACAGCTCGGGGACGCGGCCCAATGGCATGCGCTCCAGCGAGCGGCGGCGGGCGTCCTCCGCCAGGGTCGCGCCGGCGAAGCCGGGCAGTTCCGCGATCGTCGCGTCGATGCGGCGCATCCGGTCCAGCCCGGCGTCGTCGCCGAACAGCCACACCAGGGCGAAGTCGCTCTCCTCCTGGGGCCGCAGCCCGGTGCCGACCGGCGCCCACAGCCGGTGCATGGCCCAGCGCGCCAGCCGCCGCGCGCGGGCGCTCCGCGCCAGCCGCATCCGCGCCTGCGCCCGGTAGAAGGCGAAGTGGCGGCGCTCGTCCTTGATGACGCGCCGCAGGATGTCGCGCAGCACCGGGTTGGCACTGCGCTCGATCATCGCCTGGTAGCTGTTGATCGCGCTGAGCTCGTTCATCGCGCCCCACGTCATCTGGATCGCGACGAAGTCGCGGGTCAGCGCGGAGCCGAGCATCGAGACGAGGTGGCCGGTGTAGACGCTGCGGCCGAGCGCCCGCCGGATCCGCTCGTCGCGGGCGGTCTTGGTCGGGTACGGCGACGCGGCCGTGACCCTCTCCCGGTCGGGGGCCAGCGTGAAGCCGGCCTCCCCGAGGAACCGGGAGAACGCCTCGCCGTGCCAGAACTCCTCATAGATCCAGCAGCTCATGAACGCCGTGACCGCCGGGTCGAACGCGGCCCGGGTGGCGAGGAGGTCGCGGGCGTACATCACGGTGTGGGTCTCGATGTCCATCATGAACGTCAGGCAGCGCGCCTCCGCACCGGAGACCGGGTGGGCGGAGATCTGGTCCCACGCGACTCCCGACAGGTCCACCGCCCGCGAGTTCCGCACGTAGCGGTCGAGGTCGAAATCCTGCGTCATGGTCACCACGCTAGAAAGGTCGGATGTGTCCGGATAAGGACGGAGCGCGTCATGCGGCGGACCCGGCGCGCCACTCCCAGCGGCGCAGCGCGCGCCGCAGCGAGCGGGCGTCGGAGTAGCCGAGGCGGCGGGCCACCGCCTCGCGGGTCAGGGCGCCGTCCTCCAGCAGGAGCCGGGCGCTCCGGCCGCGCACGTACTCCAGTTCGTCGCGCCAGCTCGTGCCCGCGTCGTGCAGCCTGCGCTGGAGCGTTCGGGAGCTCACCGCCATCCGGGTCGCGACCCAGCCCACGGTGACGGGGCCGTCGGGGAGCGCGGTCGCGATGAGGCGGCGCATGTCGTCCAGCCAGTCCGGGTCCGGGGCCGGGTCGGGGCACGGACGCAGCTCCGGACGGACGCGGGCGGGTGCGGGCGGACGGCCCGCCTCCCGGTGCGCGCGCCGCAGCACGCTGGCGAAGACGAGAACGGACATGGCGGCCCCCTTGCTCCTTGATCGGCGTTCGCCGCCGACGCTAGAGAGCGGAGGACGGGGGCGAATCCGTCAAGCGATCAGGCTCTCCCGCAGGAGCAGGCCGTCCCGCGCCGCCGCGCTCGCGGCGCTCGCCGGGACCTCGGCGACGAGGGCGAACCGGCCGTACCCGTCCGCCCCGGCGGACAGCGAGCCGCCGGCGGCGGTGGCCCGCGCGGTGAGGTTCGCCAGGCCCCTGCCGGACCCCTTCCCCAGGCCCGCGTCTCCCGGCCGGCCCGCGCCGTCGTTGCCGACCGTGAGCCGGAACGTCCCCTTGTGGACGGTGACCGCGATGTGGCAGCGCCGGGACCGCGCGTGCCGCAGCACGTTCGTGACCGCCTCGCGGAGCACGGCGGCCAGCACGGCGTCCACGGCGGGCGGCGCGGTGGGCCAGCGCTCCGGGTCCATCCGCACGCGGGCGCCGACAGCCGCCAGCGCGACGCGCGCCGCGTCCGCCTCCTCGCGCAGCACCAGGGCCGGCTCGTCCTCCGCGACGGCGCTCGCCTCCGCCCGGGACCGGTCGGCCAGCACGATCAGCTCGGCGAGCTCGGCGCGGGCGCGCGCCGGGTCGCTGCCCGCGACGCGGCGGGCCAGCTCCGCCTTGACCGTGATCGTGGACAGCCCGAGCCCGAGCAGGTCGTGGACGTCCCGGGAGATGCGCAGCCGCTCGTGCAGCGCCGCCATCCGGGCCAGCCGCTCGCGCGCGGCGGCGACCTCCCGGGCGAGGCGCGGCAGCCGGTCCAGCGCGTACACGATCACGCCGATCTGCACCGACACCGCGCAGGTGTAGAGGTGGAACAGCGTGCCGTGCGACGCCCACAGTGCGGGCGCGTACCAGGCCGCCACCGTCGCGCCGAACAGCCACCACGCGACGCGGCCGGGCGCGACCAGCAGCGCCGACGCGGTCACCAGGCACGCCATCGTCGCCCACTCCCAGCCGAGTACCGCGAACGGGACGAAGACCAGCGCGAACTGGACGGCGAACGTCCAGGCCGCGCCCTTCGGCCGCCGTCCGCGCAGCACCGTGCCGGAGTGGCGGAGCTGGAGCGCCCCGACCGCACCGGCCACGACGACCGCCGCGCCGATCGTCCACGGGTCGCCGTCCGCGCCGGCCTGCACGTACATGACCTGCTGGACGCCGAAGCCCGCGGTGATGATGGCGAGGATCGTCCAGGCCAGGCGCGGCTGCGTGACCACTCCCTGCCGCGCGGCCGGGGGCGGCGCGGCCTGCAGCGCGCCGATGATCGAGCGGACGTCGCCGAGGGCGCGGCGCGCCGTGCGGACCACCTCGTCCAGGTCGGCGCGGGACGGCGCGGCGCCCCGGGCGAGGGCGCGGCGGCTCGCCGCCTCGATGCGGGTGAGCGCCGCGTCCAGCACGGCGCGCAGGCTGCCGGACGCCGCGATCCGCTCCCGCGCCGCGGCCGCCGCCGCGAACTGCGCGCGGGTGAGGTGCAGCTCCCGGATCAGGCCCGCCAGCCGGGTGAGCGCGTACATCGACACCCCGACGTTGACGGTCGCCATCATGCAGAACGAGACGCTGTCGGGCGGCCACCCCTGCGCGTGCCGCAGCAGGCCCTCCGCACCGGCGATGAGCGCCACGAGCAGCCATGACAGCGGGGGGCGCACCAGCAGCAGCACCGCCCCGGCGAGGAACCCGCCCGCCACCGGGTACCAGTCGTTGCCGAACACCAGCAGAGGCAGCACCGCCAGCGCGGCCTGCGCCGCGAGCAGCACCACCGCCCTGCGGGCGCCGGGCCGGAACGCGCGCGGCCCGTACAGCACGAACAGCAACTGCACGCCGAAGACCAGGACGATCACGACCGTGGCCGACACCAGCAGCCGGGACGGGCCGGTCTCGGCCTGCTTGAGCAGCCGCGTCTGCAGCGTCAGCCCGAAGTAGAGGACGATGATCGCGCGGACGAGCAGGGGCGTGCGGTCGCCCCGGCCGGGACCGCCGCCCCCGCGACCGTCCTCGCCGTCGTCATCGCCGCCGCCGTTCAGGACGCGTGCGACACGCCACGTCCGCACCACCGGGCCCCCTCACCACCGCCCCTTCGATGATGAGTTGCCGGGACGATTCGATCAAGGGAAATGATCGGACGAATGGCCATATGGCGCTGCAGATCAATCGTTTGTGTTAGGCGGACCGGTTCTCCCGGCCCCCGGGGGCGGGCAGGCAGCGGTGGAGTTCCGCGCGGGACGCCACGCCGAGCTTCGGGAACGCCTTGTAGAGGTGGTAGGCGACGGTCCGGTGGCTCAGCCCCAGCCGGGCCGCGATCTGCCGGTTCGTCGCGCCGGTCGTCGCCATGCGGACGACCTGGAGCTCCTGCGCGGTGAGGCTGCCGGACGGGTGCCCGGCGGCGTCCGGCGGCGCGGTGCCCTCGCCCGCCGCGCGCAGCTCGCGGCGCGCCCGCTCCGCCCAGGGGACCGCGCCGAGCCGCTCGAAGACCTCCAGCGCGGCGCGCAGCCGCGCCCTAGCCCGCGCGCGGCGCCGCGCCCGGCGCAGCCATTCGCCGTACAGCAGTTCCGTGCGGGCGCGCTCGAACGGGCGGTCGGCCCCGTGGTGCGCCCGCAGCGCCAGCGTGAAGTGCCGCTCCGCGGCGGCGGGGTCGGACGCCAGCAGCGCCCGGCAGCGCGCCGCCGCACCGTCCGCCCACGGCCGTCCGGTGTCGCGGGCGAACGCCTCCAGGCGCTCCATGGGCCCGGCGGCGGCCTCGGGACGGCCCGCCGCGACCGCCGCCTCCACATGGTCGGCCAGGGAGAGGAACGCCGCCGGAGGGGACGCGGCCGGGTCCCGGTGCAGCTCGCGGAAGCGCTCCAGCGCGTCGCCCGGACGGCCCAGGCCGAGGGAGAGCAGGCCGAGCGCGTCGCCGACGCATGCGCCGGCGGCGCCATCGGCCGACAGCGCGCGGCAGCCCACCTCGTCCCCCTCGACCGCCGCCTGCCGAGCCCGGACCGAGGCCGCCGCCGCGATCAGCCGCCGCGACCCGGCACGTTCGGCCTCCTCCTGCGCCTCACCGGCCAGTGACCGCGCCGCGTCGTGGTCGCCGAGGACGAGCCGGGCCCGCGCCTCGGCGATGAGCACGCGCGGCAGCACAGCGGACGGCCCGTCCGCGCGGCACTGGGCGGCGAGCGCGGCGGACAGCTCCGCCGCGGCCGCGTCATCGCCGGTCAGCAGCGCCGCCTCGGCACCGAGGAGGCGGAGGCGCGCGTCGTCGGCGTCCCGCACCTGGACGGCGAGCCGCCCGGCGGCCGCCACGTCGCCGTCGAGAAGAGCCAGCGCCAGCCGCGCCTCGGGGGACGGCTCGTCCACCCCGGCCGACGCGTCGCGGGCCATCGCCCCGTCCCCGGCCAGCCAGCCCAGGATCACGGCCTCGTCCCGGCCCACGGCGGCGAGCGCGCGGTGCGCCGCCGCGCGCCGCGCGGTCGGCACGCCCTGGTAGGCGGCGGCGCGGGCGAGCGGATGCGGGAAGCGGACCGCGTCCTCGGTGAGCCGGACGAGACCCGCCTCCTCGGCCGCGTCCAGCGCCCCGAACGGCACGTCCAGGAGGCGCGCCGCCGCCGCGACGACGCCCGGCGAACCGGTGTCGTCGGCCGCCGCGACGGCCAGCAGGAACCGCGCGGCCCGGGGCAGGCCCTCGACGGCCCGCGCGAACTCCCCCGGGACCCGCGCGAACCGGGCGGACCCGGCGGCTGGGAAGCCGAGCAGCGCCAGCGGGTTGCCGCCCGCCCAGCCGACCGCGTCCGCGCGCCGCGCGGCGGGCAGCTCCGGCGCCCGCTCCGCGAGCAGGCGCTCCGCCGCGTCGTCGGCGAGGCCCGCCAGCGGCAGCTCGGGCACGCCGGTGCGCGACCAGGCGTGCGGGGCCGCCCCGGCGGTCCCGTCGCGGACCGCGATGACGATCGCGAGGCCGGATCCGGCGGCGCGGCGCGCGGCGAACAGCAGCGCGTCCGCCGACGCCCGGTCCAGCCACTGCGCGTCGTCGACTAGGCACAACAGCGGCGCGCCCGCCGCCAGCTCGGTGAGCAGCGCCAGCAGCGCGGGCCCGACGAGCAGGCGGGCCCGCGCGCGGGGCGGGACCGGGCCGAGCGCGGACCGCACCGCCGCCGCGTGCGCGGCGGGCAGCCGCTCCACCAGGTCCGCCCGGCCGGCGAGGAGCAGCTGCAGCGCCGCGAACGGGAGGGCGGCCTCGGCCTCGATCCCGGTCCAGCGCAGGACGCGCATCCCTCCGGCGGCCGACTCCGCGTGGCCGAGCAGCGCGGACTTGCCGATCCCGGCCTCGCCGCGCACGATCAGCGCGCCGCCGCCCGTCCCGGCGCGCGCACCCTCCAGCAGCCGGCCGATCTCCTCCTGCTCGGCCGACCGCCCGTACAGCGTTTCCCCCTGCATGCCCGAAATGCTCGCAAAAGGCCCACCCCCGGCCCAGTGCGTGCGGCACCGATCCGCATGTGGATCCGGCAGGGCCCGACTATGCGTTCCTCATATGCGGGGCCTTACACCCAGCCGAACTCGGCCGCGATGCGCACGGCGTCGATCCGGTTGCGCGCGTTGAGCTTGCTGATGCAGCTCGCCAGGTAGTTCCGGACGGTCCCGGTCGTCAGCGTCAGCACCAGCGCGATGTCGTCCACCCCGGCGCCCTCGGCCGCCAGCCGCAGCACCTCGGTCTCCCGGGCGGTGAGGGGACTGTCGGGCTGCCGCAGCGCCACCAGCGCGAGCTGCGGGTCCACCACCTGCTCGCCCGCCGCCACCCGGCGGATCGCGTCGGCCAGGTCGGCGGGCGGGACGTCCTTGAGGACGAACCCGTGCACGTGGGCGTCCAGCGCGCGGCGCAGATGCCCGGGACGGCCGAGACCGGTCAGGATCAGCACCCGGCACTCGGGCAGCCGGTCGTGCAGCTCCGCCGCCGCGGTCACCCCGTCCACCCCGGGCAGGTCGATGTCCAGCACCGCGACGTCCGGGCGGTGCGCGAGCGCGGCGGCGACGATCGCGTCGCCGCTGCCGACCTCCGCGACCACGTCGAGGTCGGGCTCCAGGCCGAGCAGCCCGGCGAGGGCGCCGCGCAGCAGCGCGACGTCCTCGGCGAGCAGGATCCGGACCGGCCCCGGCGCCCTGCCCGCGGGCGGCCGGGTCAGGTCAGTGTCCGCTCCTGTCATCGTCGACCACATCCTTCGGCTCCGGCGGCTCGCGGAAGACCGCCCGGATGAACAGCTCGGTGTGCCGCATGCACCGCTCCCGCGCCGCCCGCCGCGACTCGGGGTCGGCGTCGGCGTGCAGCCACAGCAGCCGGGCCTGCCCGACGGGCCCGAACAGCGCCCAGGCGAGGTCGGCGGGGCGGCCGAGGCCGGCGGGGATCCGCCCGGTGGCGATCCAGTGCTCGAACAGCCCGCCCGCCTCCTCCATCGACCTGGCGATGGTGCTGCCGAGGTCCATCTCGTGGACGAGGCCGTCGCGGACCATCAGGCTGATGAACAGCCGGCCGTTCGGCGAGTCCCAGGCGTCCAGCACGCTGGTCACCAGGGCGCGCAGGTACTGCGCCGGGTCCCGGTCGGCCAGCTCCGGGTCCAGTCCGTCGCGTCCGGCCATCAGCCGCTGCGGCCCGAGCCCGGACACCGCCGCGTCGAAGATGGCCTGCTTGCTGGGGAAGTGCGCGTACAGCACGCTCTCGCTGAGCCCGACCTCGCGGGCGATCGCGCGGATCGAGGTGCCCGCGTAGCCCTTCTGCGCGAAGAGCCGCAGCGCCGCGTCGACCAGCGCCGCCTTGGTGTCGCCCGCCTCCGCCTTGGGCGGGCGGCCCGGCCTCCGCCGGACCGCCCGGTCCCCCGTCTTCGTCACACCGCACCTCCTGCTCCCATCAAAGCACCGGTCGGCTAGGCACCGGCGGGGTGGGCGGCCTCCGTTTCCGCGCGCCCCCCGGCGGCCTCCGCAGCCGCGTGGCCCCGGTGCTGGAGGACCTTCGGCGACAGGACGAGCGCGACGCCCGCGACCGCCCACAGCGTCAGCACCAGCAGCGGTCGCCCGATCGCGTTGCCGTCGAAGTAGACGGTGTTGCGGACGGCCTCGGCCCCCGCCCCGAGCGGCAGCCACTCGCCGACGGCCGCGTACCAGGCCGGGACGAACTCGGCACCGAGCGGGCCGCCGCTCGCGGGGGCGCCGATGGGGACGAACAGGAGCACGGCCAGCGCCGCCGCCGGCGGGCCCACGACGCGCAGCAGGCCGCCGGTGACCGTCGCGACCGCGAACACCAGGAAGGAGACGAGCCCCCACAGCGCCCACGGCGAGCCGACGAGCGCGCCCGTCAGGCCGTCCCCGACCCAGGCGACGCCGCCGCCGAGGAGCAGCGCCCCGGTCAGGGCCAGGCCGATGCGCCGGCCGGCGCCGGCCTGCGGCACCACGAACACCATCAGCGCGGCGAGGATCACGC
Organism: Actinomadura geliboluensis; assembly: GCF_043197915.1. Taxonomy (NCBI): domain Bacteria; kingdom Bacillati; phylum Actinomycetota; class Actinomycetes; order Streptosporangiales; family Thermomonosporaceae; genus Actinomadura; species Actinomadura geliboluensis. The sequence goes on from NZ_JBICUA010000004.1 coordinate 256,821, forward strand.
CGGGGATGATGGCGCTGACCGCGAGGAAGAACGCGGAGATGCCGTTGCTGTCGCTCTCGGGCAGCGCCCGGATGTCCTGCACCTGGACCTGCTGGCCGGTCGCGGTCCCGACCTGCTGGAACACCTCGGTGATCAGCGTCGTCTCGATCTTCCCGGCCGAGCTGGCGACGATCAGCCGCGCGCCGCTCTGACCGGGGACGAACACCCCGTCCACCTCGCGGTCCAGAAGCGCCTGCCGGGCGGCCTTCTCGTCGGCGTAGTGCTCGATGTCGAACGCGCCGTCCATGCGGGCGTCCAGGGTGGTGCCGACCTTGGCGGCGACGGCCTGCGGGCCGACGACCGCCACCGGCACCTCGTGCGGCTTCGGGCTGTGCAGGGCGCCGAGGAAGGACCCCGCGAACAGCATCCCGAGCAGTGTCACCGCGACAAGCACGGCGATGGGCTTGCGTGCGTTCATCACCAGACCTCCTGGTCCGTCGAGTACGGGTCTGTCGCGTACCGTCGGCTCAGAAACTAATCGCTCGTTCGCTTATTTTCCAGTCCGCGTCGGAATGACGCCCGTCACATGGCGGATTCGCCCCGCGCCGCACGGCCCTAGAGTCGGCTCCGCCGCCCTTGATCAGGTGCGGCGAAGCTGCGAGGAGGCCGCGTGTTCTACGGTTTGGCGTCGCATACCGCGGGGCCGCTGCTCCGGTTGCTGCTCCGGCCGCGCGTCGAAGGGCGGGCCAACATCCCCGCCGAGGGCCGGGTCATCCTGGCCTGCAACCACCTGTCGTTCGTCGACACCTTCGTGCTGTCGCCCGTCGTCGGCCGCCGCGTCGCCTACCTGGCCAAGGCCGAGTACTTCGAGGTGCCCGGGCTGGGCGGGCGCCTGCTGCGGCGGGCGCTGCTCGCCCTCGGGAACGTGCCGATCAGGCGCGGCCCGACCCGCGAGGCCGTCCGCGCGCTGGAACGCGCCGGCGCCCTGCTGGAGGACGAGGGCGCCGTGGCGATCTTCCCGGAGGGCAGCCGCTCCCCCGACGGCCGGCTCTACCGCGGGCGGACGGGCGTGGCGTGGCTGGCGCTGGCGACCGGCGCCCAGGTCGTCCCGGTGGCCATCGAGGGCGCCGAGCACATCATCCCGCTCGGCTCGTGGCGCCCCCGGCTCGGCACCCGCCCCCGGATCCGCTTCGGCGAGCCGATGGACTTCTCCCGCTACGCCGGCGCCGACCTGCCGCCCGGACGGCTGCGCCGCGTCGTCACCGACGAGGTCATGAACGCCGTCCGCAAGCTCTCCGGCCAGGAGTACGCGGGCGAGTACAACCCCCGCGCCGACCCCTGACCCTCCCCCCTCGGGCGCTGGGCCGTTAAGGGACGAGACCTCGGCGGCATTGCGGACGGACCGGTGGGCGGTCCGTGGCGGCATTTGAAGAACGGCCCTCGGCAGGGCGGCGCGGGCGGCCTAGTCTGGTCGCGTCCGTCCGGCACGCGCAGTCAGTGACACCATGACCACAGAACCGGCGGGGGCCGCCGTGAGCGATGACTTGACGCACCGTGTGCTGCCCTACGACGGGGTGGACGAGTACCTCGGCGGCGCCGTGCCGTTCCTGCGGGACGGCGTCGCGGCGGGCGACCGCGTCCTCGCCGTCTGCGGCACCGCGCGCGAGATGCTGCTGCGCGACGCCCTCGGCGGCGCCGCGGGCGAGGTCCGCTTCACCGACGCCGCCGCCTGGTACGCCCACCCGTCCCGGACCCTCGCCGACTGCCTGGGCGACGCCGCCGAGAGCGCCCGCCAGGGCCGCCGGCTCCGGCTGCTCGGCGAGCCGGCGTGGGCGACGCGGCCGCCGCTGGAGGTCGTCGAGTGGGAGCGGGCCGAGGCCCTGGTCAACATCGCGCTGCGCGGCACCGGCGCGTCCGTCCTGTGCCCGTACTCCGCCACCCTGCCCGCCGCCGTCGTCGCGGCGGGCCGCAAGACCCACCCCGAGACGGTGCGCGGCACCAGCACCCGGCCCAACCCCGGCTTCGTCGACCCGTGGACGTTCTGCGCCCGCTGCGACGCCGACCCGCTGCCCCCGCCGCCGCCCGGCACCGACGCGCTCGCCCTCGACGACCACCCCGACCTGTTCTGGCTGCGCGCCTGGGTCACCGACTGCGCGCGGCAGACGCCGCTGCCCGAGGAGGGCGTGCAGCGGCTGCTGGTCGCGGCCACCGAGGTCGTCACCAACGCGCTCCGGCACGGCGCGCCGCCCGTCGTCCTGCGGATGTGGGCCGACGCCCCCGGCGGCGACGCCTCCCTCGCCTGCGAGGTCACCGACGCGGGCCGGTGGCCGCCCGGCACGGCGTACGGGCTGCTGCCGCCGCGCCCGGAGGGCACCCCCGCGGGCGGGCGCTTCGGCCTGTGGGCGGTGCGCCTGCTGTGCTCCACCGTCCAGATCCGGACAGGCGAGGAGGGCACCACCGTCCGGCTCCGGCTCTCGCTGCCCCGCGCGGGGCACGCCGCCTAGCTGGGCCGCCGCCCGATGGACGGAGCGTGAGGCACTCCCTGCGTTGGGCTTCCAAAAGCTCCCCGGCGGCGTACCCTGAACAGATCCGCCCCGACCCGATGGGCAGGCCATGTCGACACCCTGGTTCGCCAAGCGCCCCGTCAGCGCCGTCCGGCCCGGAGACCACGCCTGGCTGGCCTACAGCGGCACCGAGGAGCGCGACCGCGTCATCGGGCCCTTCCTGCGCGAGGGCCTGCTGACCGAGGAGAAGGTCGTGTACGTCACCGACGTGCCCGCCGAACGGCTGCCCGGCCTCGGCGGCGCCGACGGGATCGACGTGGCCGAGTGCGTGCGCTCGGGCAGCCTGCGCGTCATCTCGCGGCGGGACGCGTGCCTCGACCGCGGCGGCGCCTTCGCCCCCGCGATGATGCTCGACACGATCGGGCGGGAGGTCGGCGGCGCGTTCGACGAGGGGTTCCGCGCGGTCCGCCTCACCACCGACTACAGCTGGCTGTTCCACAAGCCGGAACCCGCCGGCCTCGGTCCCATGCTGGGCTGCGAGCACGAGGTGGACGACGCCGTCGCGCCGAGCACCATGGCGATGGCGATCTGCCAGCTCGACCGGCGCGCGTGCCCGCCCGAACAGCTCCTGGCCCTCCGCGACACACACGAGGTCCTCGTGGAAGTGAACCCCGAGTTCGACGACGGGATCCTGAAGATCGTGCGCACCTTCGATCCGGCCGGGCTGCGGATCGAGGGCGAGCTGGACGCGGCCCGGCACACCGTGGTCGCCGAGAACCTCGCCCAGCTGGTCGCGCAGCGCGGCAGCGTCCACCTCGACCTGTCCCGGCTCGGCTTCATCGACCTCGGCGGGCTCAACCTGCTGGCACGGCACGCGACCCGGCTGCCCGCAGACCGGGCGCTCGTCCTCGACCACCTGCGGCCGAACGTGGAGGGCGTGATCGAGGCGGTCGGCTGGAACCGGCTGCCCGGCCTCACCCGCGGCGCGCGGCAGGGCGCTCCCGAAACGGAGGACTTCGCCTGATGGCACTGGAGCACAGGGCCTTCCTGTACCACGGCGCCGACGACTTCCTGTCGGTCACGGTGCCCTACCTGAAAGCCGGGCTGGAACGCGGCCAGACCGTCGTGGCGGTGGCGCGCGAGCCCAACCTCTCCGCGCTGCGCGACATCCTCGGCGACGACGGGGTCACCTTCGTCGACTCCGCGCGCTTCTACCTGCATCCCGTCCGCACCCTGCGGGACTACCAGGCCATCGTGAAGGACAGCGCGCCCCGCGGCGTGTGCGCGCTCGCCGAACCGGTCTGGGACGGCTGGGACGAGCGGCAGACCCTGGAATGGATCCGCTACGAGTCCCTCATCAACGTCGTGTTCGAGAACGCCGACGCCAGCGCCCTGTGCCCGTACGACGCCGAGGCGCTGCCGCCGCGCGTCCTCGCCGAGGCGCGGCGCACCCATCCGCTGCTGCTCGCCCCCGGCCACGACGGCGCGAACGACGCGTACGTCGACCCGGTGGCGTTCGGGTCCGGCTGCGACCGCGACCTGCGCGCCGGCGGCGGCCCGCGCCCCGGCCGCCCGGGCGACGCCGAGTACCTGCCGATCGACGGCGACGACCTGCACGCCCTCCGGTCGTTCGTCGCCGTCCGGGCGCGCGCGCACGGCCTCGGCGAGCAGGCGGAGCAGAACCTCGTCACGGCCGTCAACGAGGTCGCCGCGAACGCGCTGCAGCACGGCACCCCGCCGATCGGCCTGTGGACGTGGCATGACGGCCCCGACCTGGTCTGCGAGGTCGGCGACCACGGGTTCTGGCGCCCCGGCCCGAGCCCGCTGACCGGTTTCGTCCCGCCCGACTCGGCCCTGCAGAGCGGCTTCGGCCTGTGGACCGTCCGCCTCCTGGTCGACCTGATGGAGCTGCGCGCCGGCTGGGACGGCACGTTCGTCCGCCTCCGCAAGCGCCGCTAGCCGTACGGCCGGCCGGCCGGGCGGCCCTCGGCGTCGGGCGTCGGGCTCGCCGTCGGCGCGGGCCCCGTGGGGACGCCCGCACTCCCCGGGCGCGAGGCTTCCGGCATCGCGGTCCGGCCCGGCTCGGAAGTGCTCGGCACCGGCGACGGCGTCAGCGGGCCGGGCCACGACTCGGACGGCTCGGGCGGCGCCGGTGACACCGGCGACACGGGCGGCGCCATCGGCCGGGGCGGCTCCGGCTCCCGCACCCCCGGCCAGAACAGCACCGCGACCGCCACCAGCACGGCGGCGGTGACCGCGGCGGCCAGTGTCGGGAGCGTCCAGCGGCGCGCGGCGCGCGCCCGCGCGGGCGCGGCGGCGCGGCCCGCCTCCTGGAACCGGCGGACGGCCGCGGGGTCGGGACGGATCTCGTCGGCGGCGGCGCGGTAGTGCTCGCGCAGCAGGGCGTCCAGGTCGTCGCTCACGCCCGGTCCTCCCTCATGTGCTTCCGCAGCGCGGCCATGGCCCGCGCGGTGTGGCTCTTCACCGTTCCCCGGGAGATCCCGAGCGTCGCGGCGATCTCCTGTTCGCTCAGATCGCACCAGTACCGCAGCACGACCACCGCGCGCTGCTTCGCGGGCAGCGCGCGGAGCACCGCGTCGAGGTCGCCCCCGGCGGCCCCCGCCGCCGGGGGCGCGCCCGCGAGCCGCTCCACGTCGGCGACGGACCCGACCGGGGTGTCGCGCCGCCGGGCCCACCGCCGCTTCTCGTCGATGGCGAGGTTCACCAGGACGCGGCGCGCGTACGCCTCCGGGTCCCCGTCCGCGAGCCGCCCCCACCGCCGCGCGACCCGCTCGTAGGCGGTCTGGAGCAGGTCCTCGGCGAGGTGCCGGTCGTAGACGAGGAACACGGCGGTGCGCAGCAGCCGGCCCGCGGTGGCGGCCACGAACTCGTCGAACGTGGTCTCCGCCCCGCGGACCTCCTGGGCGCTCAACGTGGACAGACCGCACCTACCCGCCGTGCGACGGCTCGGGCACCGGGCTCCGCGCCGGCGCGCCCGGCGGCGCCTCCGCGCACTCGGATGGTGCCGGGACGGGGCTCGCCGAGGGCATGGGCCTCCCCGGCCGCGCGGTCGGCTCGGGCGCGGGCGCCGCCTTCCCCGGCGGCACCGACGGCACCGGCGTCGGGGCCTCGGACGGCGTCGCCGGCGGGGCGGGGGCGGGCGCCTCGCGCGGGGGCGTCACCGTCGGCACCGGCGAGGGAGTTCGCGCGGGCTCCGCGGGCGCCGGTTCCGACGGGCACGGCGTGACCGGGACGGGCGACGGCGTGACGGCGGCGGGCGGCGGCGACGCGTGGATCGTCGCCTCGTTGGCGGCGGGCGCCGCGGCCGGGGACGGGCCCGGCCCGGTGGCGAGCCAGGCGCCCGCGGCGACGGCCCCGGTCGCGCCGAGCCCGGCCAGTGCGAGCAGCGGCCCGCGGCGGATGCGACCCTTGTCGATCATGTTGCTCCTCGGGGGAGATGTCCGTACACCCCCGAATAACCCCCGCCCGGCGCCGCCGGGTTGTCACGCCGCCGCGTTTTCTTTCCGGCGCCGGGCGTCCGCCCCGCGTCAGGCGGGGCCGGCCGCCGCCAGCGCCGCCGGGATGAGCCCGGCGAGTTCGCGGAACGCCCGGCCGCGGTGGCTGATCGCGTCCTTCTCGGCCGGGGCCAGCTCGGCGGTGGTGCGGGTCTCGCCGTCCGGGACGAAGATCGGGTCGTACCCGAAGCCGCCGGTGCCGCGCGGCGCGCGGGCCACGGTGCCGCGCATCCGGCCCTCGACGGCGTGCTCGGCGCCGCCCGGCACGACCAGCACGGCCGCGCACACGAAGGCGCCGCCGCGCCGGTCGTCGGCGACGTCGGCGAGCTGGTCGAGCAGCAGCTGGAGGTTGGCGGTGTCGCGGTCGCCGGTGGCCGCGCCGAACCGGCCCGACCAGCGCGCCGACAGCACGCCCGGCATGCCGTTCAGCGCGTCCACGGACAGGCCGGAGTCGTCGGCGACGGCGGGCAGGCCGGTGAACGCGGCGATCGCGCGGGCCTTCAGGAACGCGTTGCCCTCGAACGTCAGCTCGGTCTCGGCGACGTCGGGCGCGCCCGGGAACTCGTCCAGGCCGACGACGTCGAGATCGCCGAGGATGCGGTGCAGCTCGGCGACCTTGCCGCGGTTGTGGGTGGCGAGGACGATCCGGCTCATCGGCCGAGCGCCTCCTTCTGGAGGCGGGTGAGGTCGGCGCAGCCGCCGGCGGCGAGGTCGAGCAGCGCGTCCAGCTCGGCGCGGTCGAAGGGGGCGCCCTCGGCGGTCCCCTGCACCTCGACGAACCGGCCGTCGCCGGTGCAGACGACGTTCATGTCGGTGCCGGCGGCGGAGTCCTCCTCGTAGCAGAGGTCGAGGCGGGCCTCGCCGTCCACGACGCCGACGCTCACCGCCGCCACCGAGGTGATCAGCGGGTCGCCCTTCAGCAGCTTGCGCTCGCGCATCCAGCCCACCGCGTCGGCGAGCGCCACGTACGCGCCGGTGATCGCGGCGGTGCGGGTGCCGCCGTCGGCCTGCAGGACGTCGCAGTCGAGCTGGACGGTGTTCTCGCCGAGCGCCTTCAGGTCCAGGCAGGCGCGGATCGAGCGGCCGATCAGCCGGGAGATCTCGTGGGTGCGCCCGCCGATCCGGCCCTTGACCGACTCGCGGTCGTTGCGGGTGTTGGTGGCGCGCGGCAGCATCGCGTACTCGGCGGTGACCCAGCCGAGGCCGCTGTCGCGCCGCCACCTGGGCACCGACGCCTGCACGGACGCGGCGCACAGCACCCGCGTCCGGCCGAACTCGACGAGCACCGAGCCCTCCGCGTGGTCGAGCCATCCGCGCTGGATGCGGACGGGGCGGAGCTGGTCTGAAGCGCGATCATCGGGGCGGGCCATGGCTCCAACCCTAGCGGCCCGGTGCCGCGGGCCCCGCACACCGGCGGCTGCGGTCACAGGTCGTAGACGGCGCCGACCTCGGCGAGCTCGATCGGGCCCTGGAAGCCGCTGGCCTTCGCCTCGGCGAGCGTCTCCGACGGGTCGTTCCACGGCAGCAGGTGGGTGAGGACGAGGCGGCCGACCCCGGCGCGCTCGGCGTGCTCGCCCGCCTCGCGGCCCGTCAGGTGCATGTCCGGCGGCAGTTCGGGGCGGTCGGCGAACGCCGCCTCGCACAGGAACAGGTCGGAGCCCTCCGCCAGCCGCACCAGGGCGTCGCTGTGCCCGGTGTCGCCGGAGTAGGTGAGGACGCCGCCGCCGTGCTCGATCCGCAGCGCGTACGCCTCCACCGGGTGGTTCACCAGCGCGGTGGTCACCGTGAACGGGCCGATGGCCGCCGGCCCCGGCTCCAGGGTCCGGAAGTCGAAGGTGTCGGTCATCTCCGGGTTCGGATCGAGCTCGTACGCCTTGATCATGTGCTCGGCGGTGCCGTGCGGGCCGTAGACGGGGATGCGCGGGGCGGGCCCGCCGGGGCAGTACGTCCGCGCGATCCAGTAGACCGTGAGGTCCAGGCAGTGGTCGGGATGCAGGTGCGATATGCAGATGGCGTCGATGTCCAGCACGTCGTGGAACCGCTGGAGGCTGCCGATCGCCCCGTTGCCGATGTCGAGGAGCAGGGAGAACCCGTCCGCCTCGACCAGGTAGCTGGACGCGGGACTGTCCGGCCCAGGGAAACTGCCGGAGCAGCCGATCACAGTGACCCGCACGCTCACTCCTCCTCTTAGAGTCCCCGAGGAATCAGGTGGCCAGAGCCTTGGTCGACGCCGTCCCCGCCGGCCCGTCCGGCGCCGTCCCGTCCCCCGCCCCGTCCGGCGTCCCGTCCGGCGCCGCCCCGGCCGGCGTGGTCTCCACCGAGCCGATCTCCGGGCCGAGGAAGCGGCGGCCGAGCTCGGCGAACACGGCGGGGTCCCCGGTGGCACGGAACCGGTGCCGCGGCCGGGGCGAGTCCTCGGCGCGGGCCAGCCCCCGATCGTGCAGCACTCGGTACACGTCCTTGGCGGTCTCGTCGGCGCTTGACACCAGTGTGACCCCGTCCCCGACGACATACGAGATGACGCCCGTCAAAAGGGGGTAGTGCGTGCAGCCGAGGATGAGCGTGTCGCAGCCCGCGTCCACGATCGGCCGCAGGTAGCCGCGGGCGGCCTCCAGCAGCTCGCCGCCCATCGTCACGCCCGCCTCCACGAACTCGACGAAGCGCGGGCAGGCGGCGCTGACCAGCTCGATGTGCGGCGCGGCGGCGAACGCGTCGTCGTAGGCGCGGCTGGTCACGGTCGCCTGCGTGGCGATCAGCCCGACCCGGCCGTTGGACGTGGCGCGCGCGGCCCGCCGGGTGGCGGGGTTGATGACCTCGACGACCGGCACGTCGTAGCGTTCCCGGGCGTCCCGGAGCATGGCCGAGCTGGCGCTGTTGCAGGCGATCACCAGCATCTTCACGCCCTCGTCGACCAGCCGGTCCAGCATCTCCAGGGCGAAGGCGCGGACCTCGGCGATGGGGCGCGGCCCGTACGGCTGGCGGGCCGAGTCGCCCAGGTAGACGATCGGCTCGTTGGGCAGCTGGTCGAGGATGGCCCGTGCCACCGTCAGCCCACCGAAACCGCTGTCGAAGATCCCGATGGGAGCGTCTGGGAGGCGGTCCCCCCGGGATGGATCTGACATGGTGCACAAGGCTAAGCGACACGGCCCCGCGCGGGTGCGTCATGCGTCGGACATCACACCGTAACGCGCCGGAAAACCGTCCAGGTCAGAGGTCGCGCGCGCGATCCGGACGTCCGCGCCGACGAAACGCCGGGCTTTCTCCGCGCGCGGCGCCGCCGGCGGCGGCCGCGGTCAGGAGCGGGTGCGGGGCACGCGGGCGATCTGCCGGCTCTGCGCGACGAGCCGGCCGGCGCCGTCCCACACCTCGACCTCCTCGTCGAACCAGCCGTCGGCGAGGAGCCGGCCGGTGCCGTGCACGGCGAGCCAGCCGGGCTCGGGGACGGCCCGCATGTGCCAGGTCAGCTCGACGGTCGGCGCCCAGCCCTGCGCGCCGAGGTTCAGCGCGACGGGCGGCAGCGCGTCCACGGCGAGGGCGAGGGAGAACGCGTCGGTCGGGTAGCCGTCGCGGTGCCGGAACCAGGCGCGGATCTCCGGGTTCCCGCTCGGCTGCCCGTCGAGCCAGCCCATCGTCCGGCGGTCGAAGCGCATGTCGACCCGGTCGGCGAAGCCGTCCCCCGTGGGCGGCCGGAAGTCGGTGCACTCCTCCACCGGCGGGACGGGCGCGGGCGCCGCGCCGGCGTAGACCGGCTCGGCGGCGGCGTCGAGGGTGCCGGTGGTGATCAGCGCGTCCACGATGGCACGGTCGTCCTGGACGAGCGTGACCAGCGCCGACGCGGCCGTCCTGCCCTGCTTGCGGGTGTCGACGATGATCTGCGCCGGGCCCGGCTTGGCGACCCGGTGGAAGTTGGTCGCGGTCGAGACGGGGTGCGCGTGCGGGGAGGCGTCCACGGCGGCGCGGGCGAGCACGGCCATCAGGTAGCCGCCGTTGAGGGCCTCGGCGAACCCGTAGTCCCCGTCCAGGACGGCCTCGTACCGGCCCTCGCCGACCCGCGCGACGGCCGTCGCCTCGCCGAACCCGCTCATCCGCACACTCCCGCGTCGCCCGGACCGCGGGCGTCCCGCCGGCCCGGTTCTAGAATCACGTTCGAAAACGAACTCTACCGTGCCGGACGGGATGCCACACGGACCAGGTCAGACCCAGAGCCGAGCCAGGCCGGGCGCAGAGCCGGCCCTGGTCAGGCCCAGAGCTGGCCTTCGAGGCGGGCCTCGGCCTCCTCCAGCGTGCCGCCGTAGGCGCCGGTGGACAGGTACTTCCAGCCCCCGTCCGCGACGACGAACGCGATGTCGGCCCGCTCACCGGCCTTCACCGCCTTCTTCGCCATGCCGATCGCCGCGTGCAGCGCGCCGCCGGTCGAGATGCCCGCGAAGATGCCCTCCTGCTCCAGCAGCTCGCGGGTGCGGCGCAGCGCGTCCCCCGAGGTGACGGAGAAGCGGGTGGTCAGCACCGAGTCGTCGTACAGCTCGGGGATGAAGCCCTCGTCGATGTTGCGCAGCCCGTACACGAGGTCGCCGTACCGGGGCTCCGCCGCGACGATCTTCACGTCCGGCACCCGCTCGCGCAGGAACCGGCCGACGCCCATCAGCGTGCCCGTCGTGCCCAGCCCCGCGACGAAGTGCGTGACCGTCGGCAGGTCCTCCAGAATCTCGGGACCGGTCGTCTCGTAGTGCGCGAGCGCGTTGGCCTCGTTCCCGTACTGGTAGAGCATCACCCAGTCGGGGTTCTCGGCCGCCAGCCCCTTCGCGACGCGGACGGCCTCGTTCGAGCCGCCCGCCGCCGGCGAGGAGATGATCTCCGCGCCCCACATCTCCAGCAGCTGCCGCCGCTCGGCCGAGGTGTTCTCCGGCATCACGCACACCATCCGGTAGCCGCGCAGCTTCGCGACCATGGCGAGGGAGATGCCGGTGTTGCCGGACGTCGGCTCCAGGATCGTGCAGCCGGGGGTCAGCAGCCCGTCCTTCTCCGCCTTCTCGATCATGTAGAAGGCGGGACGGTCCTTCACCGAGCCGGTGGGGTTGCGGTCCTCCAGCTTGGCCCAGATCCGGACGTCCTCGCTCGGCGACAGCCGCGGCAGGCCGACCAGCGGCGTGCGGCCGAGCGAGTCCAGTAGCGAGTCGAAGCGCATGTGCCGCCCGTCCAGCCCGGCTCAGCCGCCGGCCACGGCGGGCAGGATGGTGACGTTGTCGCCGTCGGCGACCTGCGTCTCCAGCCCGCCGAGGAAGCGCACGTCCTCGTCGTTCAGGTAGACGTTGACGAACTTGCGCAGGCCCTTGTCGTCCACCAGCCGGTCGCGCAGGCCGGCGTGCCGGCTGTCCAGGTCGCTGAACAGCTCGTCCAGCGTCGCGCCCTTGCCCTCCACGGCCTTCGCGCCGTCGGTCAGGTTGCGCAGGATCGTCGGGATCCGGACCTCGATCGCCATCGCGGTGATCTCCTTCTACGTCGTACGGGGCTCCCCGCCCTCTCGCGTCTCAACCGGGCGGGCAGCGGGATGATTCCAGGCGTGATCAGCGCGTCAGCGACAGTCGTAGACGACCTCGGCGCGCGAGTGCCCGAACAGGAAGCTCTGCACGGGTGGCACGGCGGCGGAACCGGCGGAACCGGCACGGCGCCGCGCGCCGCCGTCCGTCTCGTGCCCGCTCGTCCACATGTCGACCAGTTTACCGGCCGCGACCATCCCGATCCGCTCCGGCTCAGCCCGCGTAGGCGTCGACGATGGAGACCTCTTCTTCGGTCACTTCCCCGTCCACGATCCGGAACGACCGGAACTCGGTGTCGTCGTCGGTGCGGGTCGACACGAGCACGTAGTGGGCGTTCGGCTCGGACGCGTAGGAGATGTCCGTGCGGGACGGGTACGCCTCCGTCGAGGTGTGCGAGTGGTAGATCACCACCGGCTCCTCGTCGCGGTCGTCCATCTCCCGCCACACCTTCAGCTGCTCCTGGGAGTCGAACCGGTAGAACGTCGGCGACCGCTCGGCGTTCTCCATCGCGATGTACCGGACCGGACGGTCCGAACCGGCCGGCCCGGCGATGACGCCGCACGCCTCGTCCGGGTGGTCGGCGCGCGCGTGCGCGATGATCTTCTCCACGAGGGCGCGCTCGATCGTCAGCATGGCCCCGAGCCTAGGGCAACGGCCTCCCGGCGCACGGCGAGGGCTCCCGGGCTCACGGCGACGGCTCCCACAGCACGCGGACGAGGCTCTCCTGGAGCATGGTCAGCCAGTCGTAGACGGCGAACAGGGAGGCGCGCGGGTCGCGCGGATCCATCTGGTTCGCCTCCTCGTACCACTCCTCGGTGACGTCGAGCCGGGTGCCGAGCGCCAGCCGGATGTCGTTCAGCGCCCGCAGCCAGCACTGCGCCTGCTCCTCGTTCAGGACGGCGTCGGTGCCCTCCTCGCCGAGCGCCGACAGCACCGTCCCGGCCGCCTCGCGCTTGCCGTCCCGCAGCCCCATCTCGGTGTAGCGGCGGAACTCCCCCGCGGCCTCGCCGTCGTCGCGGTAGGCGTCGGGGAACAGCCGCGCCAGGACGGGGTCGTCCGGCTTGGTGGCGCCCTCGGCGATGCCCATCGCGGCCAGCTCGTCGTCACCGCCGGGGGCGTCGCCGATCAGCGCCAGCAGCTGCTCCATCAGGGCGCGCAGCAGCGCCGTCTCCTCGGCCTCCAGCCGTATCTCGACGGCGTCCCCGGACCTGCTCACATCGGTCATCGGCTCAGTCGTCCCGTTTCACGGTCGCCCACAGCCCGTAGGAGTGCAGGATCTCCACGTCCCGCTCCATCTCCTCGCGGGTGCCGTTCGCCACGACCGCGCGGCCCTTGTGGTGCACGTCGAGCATCAGCTTCTCGGCCTTCGTCTTCGGGTAGCCGAACACGGTCTGGAACACGTAGGTGACGTACGACATCAGATTGATCGGGTCGTTCCAGACGATCGCCAGCCAGGGCCGGTCTGCGCTCACGTCCTCCTCGGCGTCCGGCCGCTCCAGCTCGACCGGTGCGGGCGCCGTGCTCATGGCGCTCATCTGCCCGGTTCGCCCCCTCTCTCTCCGTGACTCCTCGCGCGCTGTCCGTCCGCCCACCGCACCCGATGCTATGCGCCGGTCCCCCCGCCGGGTGCGCGAGCCCGCACATCCATGGTGCCCGCAGTCGGGCTTAGGGTTCCACTTGTGGACCTTGGTGACGGCACCGCCCTGCTGACCGACCAGTACGAGCTGACCATGCTGCAGGCCGCGCTCCGCAGCGGGACCGCGGACCGCCGCGCGGTCTTCGAGGTGTTCGCGCGGAGCCTGCCCGCCGGCCGCCGGTACGGGGTCGTCGCGGGGACCGGGCGGCTGCTGGACGCGATCGAGGCGTTCCGGTTCGACGCCGCCGAACTGGACTTCCTCACGTCCAACGGCATCGTGGACGAGACCACCGCGCAATGGCTGGAGAAGTACCGCTTCAGCGGGAACGTCTGGGGTTATGCCGAGGGCGACTGCTACTTCCCCGAATCGCCGGTCCTGGTGGTCGAGGGGACGTTCGGCGAGGCGGTCCTGCTCGAAACGATCGCGCTGTCGATCCTGAACCACGACTGCGCGATCGCGTCCGCCGCGTCCCGGATGGTGCAGGCCGCGCAGGGCCGCCCGATCATCGAGATGGGGTCGCGCCGCACCCACGAGCGCGCCGCCGTGGCCGCCGCCCGCGCCGCCTACATCGCCGGGTTCACCACCACGTCCAACCTGGAGGCGGGCCGGCTGTACGGCGTCCCCACGGCCGGGACGAGCGCGCACTCGTTCACCCTCCTGCACGACAGCGAGCGGCACGCGTTCGAGGCGCAGCTCGCCTCGCTCGGCGACGGCACGACGCTGCTGGTCGACACCTACGACGTGGAGCGGGCCGTCCGGACGGCGGTCGAGCTGGCCGGGCCGTCGCTCGGCGCCGTCCGCATCGACAGCGGCGACCTCGGCGTCATGGCGCGGCGCGTCCGCGACCAGCTCGACTCGCTCGGCGCGCACGGCACCCGCGTCGTGGTGACCGGCGACCTCGACGAGTACGGCATCGCCGCCCTGGCCGCCGCCCCCGTGGACGGGTACGGGGTCGGGACGTCCCTCGTCACCGGCTCCGGCGCGCCGACCGCGTCCCTGGTGTACAAGCTCGTCGCGCGCTCCGATAGCCCCGCCGACGACGCGCCCATGCGCCCGGTCGCCAAGCGCTCGACGGGCAAGCCGAGCCGGGGCGGGCGCAAGTCCGCCGTCCGCCGCGTCGACGGGCACGGCGTCGCGTTCGCCGAGTCCGTCTCCACCGGCGAGCCGGCCCACGGGCCGCGCGACCGGCCGCTGCACGTCCCGCTCGTCCGGGACGGCGAGATCGTCGGGCGCGAGTCGCTCCAGCGGGCCCGGGACCGCCACACCCGCGCCGTCGCCGAGCTGCCCGCGACCGCGCTCCAGCTCTCCAAGGGCGAGCCCGCCGTCCCCACCGAGTTCGTCCACGGGGGCCCGTGACGGTGCGTCGGCGCGCGCCTGGGGTACGGTCGATTCGGGGCAACCGGTAACAGGGAGCGGTCATGGGCAAGAAGGCTCTGATCATCGTGGACGTGCAGAACGACTTCTGCGAGGGCGGGTCGCTGGCCGTGGCCGGCGGCGCGGACGTCGCCACCGCCATCTCCGCGCACGTGGCCGGGCACCGGTCCGAGTACGCGCACATCGTGGCGACCCGCGACTTCCACCTCGACCCCGGCGACCACTTCTCCGCCGAACCCGACTTCGTCGACTCCTGGCCGCCGCACTGCGTGATCGGCACCCCCGGCGCCGACTTCCACCCCAACCTGGCGCTCGCCCCCATCGAGGCCGTGTTCGGCAAGGGCCGCGAGACCGCCGCCTACAGCGGCTTCGAGGGCGTCTCCGACGACGACACGCCGCTCGCCGACTGGCTCGCCGCCCGCGGCGTCGACACCGTGGACGTCGCCGGCATCGCCACCGACCACTGCGTCCGCGCCACCGCCGTCGACGCCGCCCGCGCGGGCCTGCGCACGACGGTGCTGCTCGGCCTCACCGCCGGGGTCGGCAAGACGACCGTCGACCGCGCCCTCGACGAGCTGCGCGCCGAGGGCGTCACCCTGACCGGAGCCCCGGTGGTGACCGCCTGACCATGAGCACTCCACCCCCCAGTGTGATCGTGATCGCCGGCGTCTCCGGCAGCGGCAAGACCACCATCGGAACCCTCCTCGCGGAGCGCCTCGGCTGGGACTACGCCGAGGCCGACTCCTTCCACTCCGAGGCCAACATCGCCAAGATGCGCGAGGGCCACCCCCTGACGGACGCCGACCGCGCCCCCTGGCTGCGCACCATCGCCGCCTGGATCACCGACCGCCTCGACAGCGGCCGCCCCGGCGTCGTCACGTGCTCCGCACTGAAGCGCAAGTACCGCGACCTCCTCACCGCCGGGAACCCGGCGGTGGCGATGGTCCTGCTCGACGGCGACCGCGACCTCATCGCCGCCCGCATGAAGGCGCGCAAGGGCCACTTCTTCAAGGAGACCCTCCTCGACACCCAGTTCGCCGACCTCGAACTCCCCACCCCCGACGAGGACGTCTTCACCGCCCCCATCACGGGCACCCCGGCAGAAACGGTCGACCAGATCATCAAGGCACTGAACCTGGACACCGCCCCCCGCTGACCCGTTCCGGGGGGCGGGCGCCGCCTCAGTCGCGCACGTAGTAGTGCCCGAGGACGCCGTCGTAGCGTCCGGTGGGCCGGCAGCAGCGCCGGAAAGCGCCGCCCGGACCCGCAGGGGCAGGGGTCGTTGCCGCCCAGCTTCTCGATCAGCTCGGTGCCGGCGCCGACCGTCCGGTCGCCGCGCTTGACCTTGGTCTCGCTAGAGGGAACCCCCTGCGGCGCTTGC
The DNA here is from genome assembly GCF_043197915.1 of Actinomadura geliboluensis. Lineage (NCBI taxonomy): Bacteria > Bacillati > Actinomycetota > Actinomycetes > Streptosporangiales > Thermomonosporaceae > Actinomadura > Actinomadura geliboluensis. Next base: position 272,748 of record NZ_JBICUA010000004.1, read on the forward strand.
TGGTCCGCTCAAAAGGACGCCTCGGTGTCGCGGTCGCGGTACATGGCGATCTCCTTCACTCGGGATCGGACGCGCCCGACGATAGGTCCGGCCGTCCCTGCGGAGCCAGCGATTTTCCCGGGGAGCCCGCGCAGCGCATATAGTCTCATCTGAGATTATCTTACGTGATCAGATTGGGGGACGCCGTGGGTAGCGTCATGTGGCTTGTCGCGCGCCGTTCGCTCGCGGAGGGGCGGTTGCGGCTGGCCGCGACCCTGCTGGCTGCGCTGGGGTCGATCGCGCTCATCGGGGGCTCGCTGCAGTTCGCGCTGCGGGCGCAGGAGGCGGTGGCGGGCAGCGACGCGAGCGAGTACTTCCGCGCCGACGTGCTCGTGCAGGGCGGGACGGCGGACCCCGGCGACCCGGACGCGCCGCCGGACGGCCGCGTCCGGCTGGACCGGGTCGCGTCCCGGCCCGGCGTGGCGGCCGCCGCCGGGGACGCGTCGGTGGCGGTCACGGCCACCGGTTCCGACGGGCGCGCGATCACGGCGGCGGCCGAGGGCCGCACGCTGCTGCGCCCCTGGGTGCCCGATCCGGGGCTCGCCCCCTACCGGCTGGAGGACGGGCGCGCACCCGCCGCCGATGGCGAGGTGGCGGTCGTCCAGTACATGACCCGCGCCGGGCGGGCCGGCGTCGGCGACGCCCTGACGCTGACGCTGCCCCACGAGACGCGCCGGGTGAAGGTCACCGGGATCGTCACCGTCCAGGGCCGGGACGCGGTGGCCGCCGGGAACCTCGTGCTGGCTCCGCCCGAGACCGTGCGGCGCGCCGCGATGCTGCCGGCGGGCACGTGGCAGAGCGTCTGGGTGAAGGCCGCTCCGGGCGTGACCGCCGAGCGGCTGCGCGGCGAGTTGGCCCGGGAACTCGGCGTCGGCGCCACCGTGCGCACCGCTTCTTCCGTCCGGAACGCGCAGGCCGCCGCCGCGGCGGGTGAGGGCGCCTCGGTCGCCGGCGTCATCGGCGGGCTCTCCCTGGTGGCGGTCTTCGTCGGCCTGTTCACCGTGGCCAACACGTTCGGCACGCTCGTGCGGCAGCGCACCCGGCGGCTGGCGCTGCTCGGCGCGATCGGCGCCACGCCCCGGCAGCTCGGTCTGCTGGTCCGGCTGGAGGCGCTGGCGCTGGGCGCGATCGCGGCGGTGGGCGGCGTGGCGGCGGGCTTCCCGCTGGCCGCGCTGATCACCCGGCTGTTCGCCCGGGACGGCTTCGACGTCTCCGCCGCCGGTCCCCGGTTCGGCTGGGTCGCGCTGGGCGTCCCGGCCGCCGCCGGACTCCTCGTCACCCAGCTGGCCGCCTGGCGGGCCGCGCGCCGCGCCGCCGGCGTCTCCCCCGTGCAGGCGCTGCGCAGCACCGTCGCCGAGACCCCGGAACGGCGCTGGCCCCGGGTGCTCGCCGCGCTCGCGCTCTTCGCCGGCGCGGGCTTCTGGTGGGCGGTGGCGACCGCGATCCGCGTCAGCGATCCGCCCGGCCAGGACCGCACGTTCGGCGTCGCCTTGATGGTCCTGTTCGGCTCGATGCTGGCCATGACCGCCCTGACCGTCCTCACCCCGTTCTTCGTCGCGCCGCTGGGCGGGCTGGTCGGACGCGTCGGACGGCTGGTCGGCGGCGAGACCGGACGGCTCGCGCACGCCACCATCACGCGCAGCCCCCGCCGGGTCTCCTCCGCCGCGTCGTCGCTGATGCTGGGCGTCGCGCTGGTCGCCTCGGTGGCGCTGGTCACGCAGTCGGTCAACGACCGGTTCGCGGAGGCGGGACGGCAGGTCATGGCGGCCGAGCACGCCGTCACCGCCACCGCCAGGACCGCCGAGGGCGCGCCCGCGCCGCTCGCCCGCAACGTGGCCGGCAAGGTGGCGGACGCACCGGGAGTGACCCGCGCGACCGCCCTCACCCAGACCGAGGTCGGGCTCGTGTCGCCGCCGTCCCCCGACGACGACCCCGCACCGTTCCGCCTCCTGGTCAGCGGCGCCGAGCAGGCCGGGCTGCGCGACCTGCTGCGGCTGGGCGGCGCCCCGCCCGCGCTGCGTCCCGGAGAGATCGCGCTGTCGTCCACCGTCATGAAGGAGCGGGGGCTGCGGCTCGGCCAGACGATCACCGTGCGGGCCGCCCGCGGCCGGGTCGCGCTCACGGTCGCGGACGCCTACCACGACCCCTCCCACCTGTTCGCCGAACAGGCGCTCGTGGCCCCGGCGACGATGGACGACCTCGACGCCAACGCGGCGACTCAGGCCGTCCTGGTGCGGGGCGGCTCGTCCGAGGCCCTGGCGCGGGCCGTGGCGGGAGTGCCCGGCGTCCGGGTCCTCGACCGGGACGCGTACGTGGACGCGGCGTCGTCCTCCCTCACCCGGCCGTTGCGGGCGACCTACACCTTCATCGGCATGGCCCTGCTGCTGGCGCTGTTCGGGATGGCGACCACGGTCTCGATGGGCGTCGCGGAACGCACCCGCGAGTTCGGGCTGCTCGGCGCCGTGGGCGCCACGGTCCGGCAGATCCGCGCGATCGTCCGCTGGGAGGCGGCCACCGTGGTCGCCCTCGGCACGATGCTCGGCCTCGCGATCGCCATGGGCACGCTGACGCTGCTGCACGTGACCACCGGCAGCTCCTTCCTGCGCCCGGACCCGCCGTGGTGGCTGTTCCCGATCGTGGCGGCGGGCGCGGCGGCGGCGACGCTCGCGACCTCGGCGCTGCCCGCACGCCGGGCCGCCTCGGTCCCCGTCCTGGAAGCCGCCAAGGCCGAGTGACCCGGGCCGCACGGACCCGCTATTCCATCAAACTGGATTGATGTATCGTCGGAGACATGGCGTCGACGAGCCAAGCCACCCCGGCGTTCCTGCGCCTGGCCGCGCATCCGCTGCGCTGGCGGCTGCTGACCGAACTCGCGGTCGGCGACCTGCGCGTCCGCGAACTCACGGCGCTGGTGCAGGCGCCGCAGAACCTGGTCTCCTACCATCTGCGGCTGCTACGCAAGGGCGGCCTGGTCACCGCCGCCCGCAGCAGCTTCGACGGCCGCGACAGCTACTACCGTCTCGACCTCGACCGCTGCGCCGACGCCCTCGCCGACACCGGGGCCGCCCTGCACCCGGCACTGCGCCGCACCACCGAGCCAGCGGAGGCCGGGCAGCACCTGCCCCAGGTGGACGTGCTGTTCGTCTGCACCGGGAACAGCGCCCGCTCACCGATCGCCGAGGCGCTCCTGCGCCACCACACCGTCGGACGCGTGACCGTGACCAGCGCCGGAAGCCGCCCGAAGCCGAGCCTGGACCCACGGGCGGTGGACGTCCTGCGCGACCGGTACGGCATCGACATCTCCGAGCAGCGGCCCCGCGACCTGGAGAGCCTGCGCGACCGCCGGTTCGACTACGCCATCACGCTCTGCGACCGGGCCCGCGAGGTCTGCCCCGAGTTCGGCGACCGGTCCCGGCGGATCCACTGGAGCATCCCCGACCCGTCCGCGGCCGGCCCGTCCGCAGCCGGTCAGGGCGGCGCGTCCGACCCGTTCGAGCGCGCGGCGGACGACATCGACGCCCGCGTCCGCCATCTGATCCCCGTCCTCGCCCAGCCACCCGTCCTCGCCCGGCCAACGGAGGCCCGCCCATGAGCACGCCCGACCAGTACGCCAGCGTCCGCTACCTCGTCGACGACGTCCAGGCGGCCGTCGACTTCTACACCGCCCACCTCGACTTCACCCTCGACTTCGACGCCGTCCCGGCCTTCGCCGACGTCCGGCGCGGGCCGCTGCGGCTGCTGCTGTCCGGCCCCGCCAGCTCCGGCGCCCGCGCCACCCCCGCCGACGCCGCCGCCCCGGGCCGCAACCGCATCCACCTCACCGTCGACGACCTGGACAAGGAGATCGCGCGGCTGCGCGACGCCGGCCTCGCGTTCCGCGGCGACGTGGTCAGCGGCCCCGGCGGCCGGCAGATCCTGCTCACCGACCCGGCCGGCAACCTGATCGAGCTCTTCCAGCCCGCGCAGGCCGCCCGGGGGTGACCGCGCCGTCCCCGCCGGGAGAATGCGGGGATGGACGGTCAGGACGAGCCGGCGAGCGCGGCGGCGCAGTGGGAGTACCGCGTCAGCGTCGTGAAGCTGAACCCGGTCGGCGGCGTGCACGCGCACGCCTTGCAGGAGACGCTCGACAAGGCCGGACGGGCGGGCTGGCAGTGCGCCGGCGTCATCGGGCCCGACCGGCAGGGGGTGTTCAGGCTGATCTTCCAGCGGCCGCGCCGCGCCGGGAGCGGCTGAGCGGGCGGGCGCCGGGCGTCAGTGGCGGCGCTTGGCCGCCCAGTCGCGGATCTTGGCGATGCGGTCGCGGATCTCGGCGGCGCTGGCCTGCGGGACGGGCGGGCCGCCGCAGGCCCGGCGCAGCTCGTTGTGGATGACGCCCTGCGGCTGGCCGGTGCGGTGGTTCCAGGCGTTGACGAGGCCGTTCAGCTCGCGGCGGAGGGCGGCGATGTCCTCGGCGGCGGTGCGGTCGGCCCGCGGGTCGCCGGTCTTGCGGCGCCGCTCGCCGGCGAGCTGCTCGGCCTGGCGCTTGCGCAGCAGCGCCGACACCTGGTCGGGCTCCAGCAGGCCGGGGATGCCGAGGTACTCCTCCTCTTCGGCGGAGCCGGGCTGGGCGTGCATCCCGAACTCGCCGCCGTCGTAGAGGACCCGGTCGAACGTCGCGGACGCCTCGACCGTCTCGAACGGCAACTCCTCGCCGACGTCGGGACTGTCCTGCTGTCGGTTGGCCTCGGCGATCAGGTCGTCGTCGAGGCCGTCCTCGCGGACGGGCCGGTCGAGGACGTGGTCGCGCTCCTCCTCCATCTCGGAGGCGTGGCCCATCAGCGTCGGCACCGACGGCAGGAACACCGACGCCGTCTCGCCGCGCTTGCGGGCGCGGACGAAGCGCCCGATCGCCTGCGCGAAGAACAGCGGCGTGCTCGTCGACGTCGCGTAGACCCCGACGCACAGGCGCGGGATGTCGACGCCCTCGGACACCATCCGCACCGCGACCATCCAGCGGTCCTCGGTGCCGGCGAACTTCTTGATCTTCTTGGACGCGGTCGGGTCGTCCGACAGCACGATCGTGGCGCTCTGCCCGGTGACCGCCTTCAGCATCCCGGCGTAGGCGCGCGCGGTCTCGTGGTCGGTGGCGATCACCAGCCCGCCCGCGTCGGGGATGACGCGGCGCAACTCGGTGAGCCGCCGGTCGGCGGCGGCCAGCACCTGCTTGATCCAGTCGCCCTTCGGGTCGAGCGCGGCGCGCCACGCCTGGGCCATCTGGTCCTGGGTGAGGGGCTCGCCGAGGGTCGCGGTGATCTCGTCGCCGGCGCGGGTGCGCCAGCGCATCTCCCCCGCGTACGCCAGGAAGATCACCGGGCGGACGACGCCGTCGGCGAGGGCGGGGCCGTAGCCGTAGGTGTAGTCGGCCTGGCTGCGCCGGATGCCGTCCGGCCCCTCCTCGTACTGGACGAACGGGATCGGGTTGATGTCGGTGCGGAACGGCGTGCCGGACAGCGCCAGCCGCCGCGTCGCGGGCTCGAACGCCTCCCGCACCGCGTCGCCCCAGGACAGGCCGTCGCCCGCGTGGTGCACCTCGTCGAAGATGACGAGGTACTTGCGCGACTCGGTGCGGTTGCGGTGCAGCGCGGGCCGGGCCGCGACCGTGGCGTAGGTGACGGCGACGCCGTCGAAGTCCTTGCCGATGGGGCCGTCGCTGTTCTGCCACTCCGGGTCGATCTTGATGCCGACGCGGGCCGCGGACTCCGCCCACTGCCGCTTGAGGTGCTCGGTCGGGCACACCACCGTGATCGACTGCACGATCCGGCGCTCCATCAGCTCGCGGGCGAGCCGGAGCGCGAACGTCGTCTTGCCGGCGCCGGGCGTCGCGACGGTGAGGAAGTCGCGCGGGCCTGGCTGGGAGCCGTCCCTGCCGAAGTAGGCCTCCAGCGCCTGCTGCTGCCAGGCGCGCAGGGACGACGCCGTCCCCCAGGCGGCCCGTTCGGGGAACGCGGGGGGCATGCTCGATGCGGCGAAGGTGCTCACGGTCTCTGAAGGCTACCGAGGACCACCGACAGATCGTGCCGCGCCCGCCGCACGTGTGCCGAGATCCACACGGTGGCGGCCCTGCCGCCCGGCCCGGTACGCCGCCCACGACGCCCGGATACGGCGGCCCTGACCTGCGGTGAAGGCGCGCATGCAGGCGTCCTGGGCGTAGTCCATGAAATTGTGGACCGGATCCTGGCCGCGTTGCGGACACGTGTCGCGGTAGTACGGGCAGCCGTTCGCCGGCTCCGCCTCGTACGGGGTGTCGGCCACCCCGTCGCCCGGCGGGACGCAGCCGCCCTCGAAGGTGTGCAGCAGGCCGAGCCAGTGCCCGATCTCGTGGACGGCCGTGTACCCGCGGTCGAAGCCCCGGTACGACCCGCCGGGAATGCTGCGGTAGTCGATGACGACGCCGTCCATGCGCGGGGCGCGCCGGTACCACTGCGGGAACGTGGAGAAGCCGAGGACGTCCGACCCGACGGCCGCCGTGTAGACGTTGAGGGTGCCGCGCCCGCCCTTGTGCAGGCGCGTCTTCATCGGGCGCTCGTACCGGTCGGGCTCCTGGAACCAGGCGGCGCTGTCCACCAGGTCGTAGCCGGCCAGGCGGAACCGCACCCCCGTGTCGGCGCCGCCCGTCCTCCCGCCGTACGCGGCGTTCAGCGTGGCGACCTGCCGCTGGACCGCGCTCTTCGAGAGCCGCCCGTACGGCCCGCTGTGGACGACGTGGAACCGCACCGGGACGACGATCCCCTTCGCCATGCGCCGGGACGCGTCGAGGCGCCGCTCGTCGGACGTCCCGAACCGGTCGAGGAGCGCCTGCCGGAGGTCGGTGAGCATGGCCACCGCCTGGTCGCGGCCGAGGGCGGCCCGGTCGCCGGGCCGCGCGTTCCGGGCGTTCGAGGGGTGGACGCACCCGTCACCACCGTGCACCGCCCCGTCACCACCGTGCACCGCCTCGCCATGGCCGTGCACCGCGCCGTCGCCGCGGGCGGCGGCCGGTGCGGCCCGCACCCGTCCCCGCTCACCCACCGCACCCGGAACGGCGCACACCGTAATCGACAGTGCGCATAGCGAAACCCCGGCCATCCGCCGCATTCATCCCCCGTAGGTCGAAACCCGTATGTCACATGCGTCGGGCCCCGCGGCATCCCCCGCCGCGGGACCCGGAAAGCGCGCAGCCCGGCATGGGCGGTGCGCCGCCGCCGCGTCTCAGCGGCGGGTCACTCGCCCTTGCCGCCCTTGCCGCCCGGCTGCATCGATTCGTAGATCTCCTTGCACTCCGGGCAGACGGGGTACTTCTTCGGATCCCGGTTCGGCACCCAGACCTTGCCGCACAGCGCGATCACCGGCGTGCCGGTCACGGCGCTCTCGGTGATCTTCTGCTTCTTCACGTAGTGGGCGAACCGCTCGTGGTCGCCGTCACCGTGCGAGAGGTCCGGCCGGACGTCCTGCTGGGTGTCGCTCTCGGGAAGGATCTTCGTACTCACGTCGTTCACCTTAGTTCAGTGTGGGGTCGTCGGGAAAAGTGGAGACGAACGCGAGATCGCCGCCCTGCCTGCGGAGAACGTCCTGCCAGAGCCGCTCGGGACGGTCCGCGAACACGTCCCCCGCCTCCGCCGGCACCAGGTACCAGGAGCCCTCCTCGACCTCCCCGCGCAGTTGCCCCGCCGACCACCCCGCGTAGCCGGCGAACACCCGCAGCTGCAGCAGCTCCGCCGCCAGCAGCCCGGGCGGGGCCTCCAGATCGACCACCCCGACCCGCGCGACCTCGGCGCCGCCGTCGAGCGCCCGCCAGCCGAGCGGCTCGTCCTCACCGGGAAGGCGGGCGAGGGCGAGCGGATGCTCCAGCGCGACGGGACCGCCCTGGAACACCACGGCGGGACCGGTGGCGAGCCCGGCCCACGGCGGGAGGACGCGGTCCAGGGGAACCTCGGTCGGCCGGTTGAGGACAACGCCGAGCGTACCTCCGCCGATGTCGTGCTCGACCAGCAGGACGACGCTCCGCCTGAAGTTCGGATCCTCCAGCTGAGGCGTCGCCACCAGCAGGAGCCCCACCCTGATGCCGTCTTCCATGGGTTCCATCATGCGTTGCCCGGACCTCCGGCGGCACGCCTCCCCGCTCGTTAGCCTGTTACGCATTCCTATCGATGGGGATATCGGCACCACAAGGTCCTGGGTTAAGAATGATCTAGGATCATCGGCCATCCGCTTGGTGCGCGCCGGGAGGACAGCGACATGCAGTTGCCCAGGGTCATCATCGCGGCAGTGTTCGCCGTCCTCGGAGCGCTGATCACGATCCAGGCGGTGTTCAAGTCGGACGGCTCCGCCTCGCCCGCGGCGTCCAGCGCGTCCGCGAGCCCCAGCCCGTCCGCCTCCTCGTCGGCCTCGCCGAAGCCCAGCACGTCCGGGACGGCGAAGGCGCCCGCCCGGCCGGTGACCGCCGACATCGGCGCGGTCTCCTGCCCGGCGCGGACCGTGCACGTCAAGGTCCGCAACTCCGGGACGCGGACCGAGGACTTCTCCGTCGAGCGCGACGACGGCGGCGCCGCGGTCCCCGGCCAGATCCCGCCGGGCAACATCCGGACGATCTCCGTGAAGCTGCGCGAGGACCGCCGCACCGACCTCACCGTCACCTGGGCCAACAAGCGCATCGAGACCAGGGCGGTGCGGGCGAACTGCACGAAGGCGGGCGGCGCGCCGACCGAGACCCCGCCGAGCAACCTGCCGCACACCGGCCCCGACACCGTGCTGTGGGCGCGGGCCGCGACCGGCGTCGGCATCATCCTCACCGGCGCGATCATCTTCTGGTACGGCGGCATCTGGCCCCGCCGCCGCGAGCGGATCTTCGCCGGCAAGAAGGACAGCTGACCCGGCGGACCCGCCGCCGGGCTCCGGCGCCCGGCCGCTACGCCTCGGTGCGGGGACGGCCGCCCGCCGCCTCCCGGACGGCGCCCGCGACGCGGGTGGCGACGTCCGGGTGGAAGACGCTCGGCACGATGTAGTTCGGGCCGATCTCCTCCGGCGTGACGACCTCGGCGAGCGCCGCGGCCGCGGCGGCCAGCATGTCGAGCGTGACGCCGTCGGCCTGGGCGTCCAGCAGGCCGCGGAAGACGCCGGGGAACGCCAGCACGTTGTTGATCTGGTTCGGGTAGTCGCTGCGGCCGGTCGCGACGACGGCGGCGTGCTCGCGCGCCTCGTCCGGGGACACCTCGGGCTCGGGGTTGGCGAGCGCGAACACGATCGCGCCGTCGTTCATCGTCGCGATGTCGTCGCCGGTCAGGATGCCGGGCGCGGAGACGCCGATGAACACGTCGGCGTCCTTGACGGCGCCGCGCAGGTCGCCCGCGTAGCCGGCCGCGTTGGTGTGCTCGGCGATCCAGCGGAGCGAGTCGTCCAGGTCGTCGCGGCCCTTGTGGACGGCGCCGCGGTAGTCGCACACGATGAGGTCGCGGGCCCCCGCGTGCATCAGCAGCTTCAGGATCGCGGTGCCGGCGGCGCCCGCGCCCGCCATCGTGATGCGCACCGAGCCGATCTCCTTGCCGACGACGCGCAGCGCGTTCGTCAGCGCGGCCAGCACGCAGATCGCCGTGCCGTGCTGGTCGTCGTGGAAGACGGGGATGTCGAGCAGCTCGCGCAGCCGGGCCTCGACCTCGAAGCAGCGCGGGGCGGAGATGTCCTCCAGGTTGATGCCGCCGAACGCGGGCGCGAGGATCTGGACGGTCCGGACGATCTCGTCGGTGTCCTGCGTGTCGAGGCAGATCGGCCACGCGTCGATCCCGGCGAACCGCTTGAACAGCGCCGCCTTGCCCTCCATGACCGGCAGCGCGGCCTCCGGCCCGATGTTGCCGAGGCCGAGCACCGCCGACCCGTCGGTGACGACGGCGACGCTGTTGCGCTTTATGGTCAGCCGGCGGACGTCCTCGGGGTTGCGGGCGATGGCGAGGGACACCCGCGCGACGCCCGGCGTGTAGGCCATCGACAGCTCGTCGCGGTTGCGCAGCGGCACCTTCGACTGCATCTCTATCTTGCCGCCGAGGTGCATCAGGAAGGTCCGGTCGCTGACCTTGTGGATCTTGACGGACTCGATGCCCTCCAGCGCCCCGGCGATCGCCTCGGCGTGCTGGGTGTCGCGGGTGGCGATCGTCACGTCGATGCGCAGCGTCTCGTGGCCGGCGGTGTTGACGTCGAGGGCCGTGACGATGCCGCCGGCGTTCTCGACCACGTGGGTGATCTGGCTGACGGCCCGGCCGCCGGCCGGGACCTCCAGCCGGACGGTGATGGAGTACGACACGCTCGGCACGCTCGCCACGACGACTGCTCCCTAGCTGCTCTGGGTTGTTCTCGTCCCGCGCGCGCCGCCCGATCGCCCGGGACGGCATGCCCGAGGGGGCGCGGATCGGCGGGGCGGCCCGTGGGAGTGGTGCACGCGGGCCGTCCGGGCACGGTCGACGCATCGAGCATACGCGCAACATCACGACGCGGTGTCCCGATCGCCCCGCCTCGTTCCCCTCGCGACCAGCGCCGATCGGCGCCGATCGGCGCCGGCGGCGCATGACGATCAGAACGGGCGGCCCACAGGAGCACGCCTCGTGACGGAGCGCATCAGAACCCGGACAGGGCGCCTTAGAACGCGCCTTAGAACAACGCGCCTTAGAACAGGGCCGACTGCAGACCGCGGCGGGCCTTGCCGATGCGCGGGTCCTCCGGGGGGAGCAGGTCGAACAGCGACAGCAGGTGCTTGCGCACCGCGTCGCGGTCGTCGCCCGCGCTGCCGCGCACCGCGGCGATCAGCCGGTCGAACGCCGCGTCGATGCGCCCGGTCATCATCTCCACGTCGGATGCACTGATCTGCGCCTGGACGTCGCCGGGCTTCTCCGCGGCCTCCTGGAGGACGCGGTCGGCGTCCAGCGAGCCGACCCGCAGGCTCAGCTCGACCAGGGCGAGGCCCTGCTTGGCCTGGCCGTCCCTGGGGTCGTCGGCGAGGATCCGCTCGAACGCGGCCTTGGCGGTGGGCAGGTCGCCGCGCTGCAGGGCGTCCTCGGCCTCGGCGTACACCGGGTCGCCGGCCGGGACCTCGCCCGCGTCGGCGCCGGGCTGCCGCTCGCCCTCGGGGGCGTCCGGCAGGATGCCCTCCTTGCGCAGCGCGTCGAAGAGCTGGTCGATGGCCTGGCGCACCTGCGGCTCGGGCGCGGCGCCGTTCAGGAACGGCAGGAGCTGCCCGGCGACGACGGCCGCGACGAACGGGATGCCGCGCACGCCCATCTGCTGCATGTAGGCGGCGAGCTGCGGGTTGGCGTCGATGTCGACCTTCGCGAGCACCCACGCGCCGGCCGCCTCGGCGGCGAGCTTCTCCAGGATCGGCCCGAGCTGCTTGCAGGGGCCGCACCATTCGGCCCAGAAGTCGACGAGGACGGGGACGGTCTGCGACCGCTCCACGACCTCGGTGTTGAACGTCTGGTCGGTGACGTCCACGACGTACTGCCCGGCGGCCCCGCCCGGGTCCGCCGGCGCGCCGCCGCCCTGGGCACGGCGTTCCTGCTGCTTCCTTGCGGCCGCCTGGCGCGCCCCCAGGTCGATGGCCCCGTGCAACGAAAAGTCCCGAGAAGGCATGGGTCCATCCTGCCCCATGAGCGCACCCGGCTGTGCGCCCGTACGCCCTGAGCGGAGCGGGCCGCCTCCCCGCGGCACCGGCCCCGGACGCCCGCCCGGCGCGCCCGACGGGGTAAATCGGCAATTGTCCACCTTTCTGGAATTCGCCACTTCAGCGCGGTAGGCAAAGAATCCAGGCGTGCTGCCGTAAAGGCAAAAAGATTGCTGACAGCCATCACCAAGCCCGGTTATAGTCACGATGTCGATGCATCGCGGCTCGGCAAAAGCGGCCGGACCCGCCGGACGGCGGAGCCGGTCTCGGCGGGCACCGCGTGGCGGGTTGGGGGACCCGTGGCCACCGGAGCGCCCGTGCCGGCGCCGCGACCGCATGGCGAGCTACGGGGGGAAACACTTGTGATCGCGGAGCATTCCGTGATCGTGGCCCGAGGAATGGGTGTCCGCCGCGGGGGGCGGTGGCTCCTGCGCCCGGTGACCTTCGGCGTGTCCGAAGGCGTGGTCGGCCTGGCCGGTCCACCTGGTGCCGGTAAATCCACTCTGCTGGCCACGTTCGCGACGTTGCGCAGGCCGAATGCCGGCCTGCTGCGCATTCTGGGACAGGACATATCGAACGCCGCCGGACTGCGGGCCGCGCGGGCCGGGATCGGCTACCTGCCGACCCGGTTCTCCCGCGCCGAGAACATGACGGCCGGCGAGTTCGTCGCCTACGCGGCGTATTACAAGCGCACGAGCGCGTCCGCCGCGCGCTCCATGCTGAAGCGGCTCGACCTCGCCGACGCCGCCGGGACGGAGCTGGCGCTGCTGCCGCCGGACGTCCGGCTGCGCGCCGGGCTCGCCGCCGCGTGCGTGCACGAGCCCCCGCTCGTGCTGCTGGACGACCCGTTCGGCGCGCTGTGCGCCGCCGCCGAACCGTGGCCCACCGGCGCCGACGGCCCCGGCCGGTCCGTGCTGACCGCCGCGATGGCCGAGCTGATCCCGGTGCTGCGCTCGCTGGCCCCGGCGGTGGTGGTCACCGCCGACGCCACCGACACGCTCACCGGCTGGTGCGACCGCCTCTTCACGCTGGCCCGCGGCCGGCTGACCGAGCAGCCCACGCACTCGGCCGGCGCGCGGCGCGGCCGAACCGCCGCCGACCGGCGGGCGGGCGGCCCGGCCGACCCGCGGGACGCCGCCGAACCCCGGGACGCGGGCGCCCCCGGGCGGCAGGGCGCCGACCGGCCGCCGCGCCCGGCGGTGGGCGCGATGAGCCGGCGCCGCGACGCCCGGCCCGCCCCGCGCGGCGCGCGCCCGGGCCCGCCGACGCGCCGGCCCGGCCGGCCGCCGCTGCCGCGGCTCCCGCTGCCGCAGTTCACCGGGCTGCGGGCGCGGCCGCCCGCCCCGTCCCCGGCGGGTGGGAGCGCCACCGGTGTCTGACCTCGGGCGGGTGCTCCGGCTGGACGCCCGTCGCACGGCACTGCTGGTCGCGGTGCCGGTCCTCACCCTGGTCGGGACGGCGGCGGCGCTTCCGGCGCTCCGGCCGTCCGCCGCGTACTGGGACAACACGGTCGTCGCGCTGGTCAACGCCGTCCGCTTCCTCGGGCCCGTCGCCGCCGCGCTGGCGGCGTGGGCGGCGGTCCGCGAGCGCCCGCTCGACTACCTGCGCGACCTCACCGCGCGCTCGCCCGCCACGGGCGTGCTGTTCGACCTGCTGCTGCTGTCCTCGGCGGCGCTCGTCTCCTACGCCGCGATCGCGGGCCTCGCCGCCGTAGTCACGCTGGCGCGGGACGGGGCCGGGCACCCGCAGCCGCTGGGCGTCGCCGCGGGCGCGGGCGCGCTCGTCCTGCACGTCGTCGTCGGCTACCTCACGGGCCGCGTCGTCCCGCACCGCGCGACGGCGCCGCTGGCGTTCGGCGCGACGGCGATGTGGGCGGCGCTGCGCATCCCCGGCGTGTCGTGGTGGAGCCTGCTCCCCCCGGCCGCGTTCCCCCGCATCGACCTGTTCACCACCCTGCGCCCCCGGGTGTTCGCCGACCAGGTCGCCTGGACGGCCGGGCTGACGGCCGCGCTGATCCTCGGCTACGTGCTGTGGGCGACGCGGCGGTTCCTGCTCGTCCTGCCGCTGGCCGCCGCGCTCGCCGCGACCGGCACCGCCACGCTCGGCCTGCACGACTCCGGCGGCGCCGCGGTCCGGGCCGCCGACGCCGAGCCCGTCTGCCGGGAGTGGCCGCTGGTCGTGTGCGTGCACCCGGCGCTGCAGAACGCGCTGCCTCGGCTGACGGAGGAGATGGTCCCCCTCGCCGCGCGGCTGAACGGGACCCCCGGCGCGTTCACGGCGGTGCGGCAGCGTCCCGGCTGGGCGCCCGTCGAGGTCACGGGCGGCACCGCCTTCGTCCACCTCGACGAGGGCCTCTCCCCCGGATACGCCGCGCGCGCCGCCCGCCAGATCAGCCACGCCCTCAAGAACCCGAGCATGTGCGCGGCCGCCTCCCCCGGCGGCTACCGGGCGCTGGTCGACGCGTGGCTGCTCGGCGACGATCCCCCGTCCATCGACGACACCCGCGCGGCCCACCGGTTCGCGTCCTGGAGCGAGCAGTGGCGCCGCGCGTGGCTGCGCCACCACTTCACCGAGTACCGGAACTGCGCCCTCGGCCCGGACGACTTCCGCCCGACCCGGCCCAAGAAGCACCGCGCGCCGGAGATGTCCCGCCGGACGCTCAACCGGACGTGAACCTCAATCTCACGTGAAGGTCAGCCGGACATGAAAAGGGTTTGTCCCCTGCGTGACCGCGGCGGCCACCCCCAGCCTGCCGCGGCCACGCAGGAGTCTTTCAGGCCCGCCCGGCCGGCTGTGGCTCGGCGGCGGGCGTCACGGGCCGGGCCCAGTGGCGTTCCACGAAGAACGGGGCCACCGGAAGGACGGCGGCGCCGAGGGCCAGGACCGTGCGCTTGATGTCCCACTGGAGCTGCTCCCGGACGAGGAAGACGAGCCCCACGTAGGCGATGAACAGGACTCCGTGCACCGGCCCCATCAGCTGGACGCCCACCGGCGCGTCCGCGCCGTACTTCAGCGGCATCGCGACCAGCAGCAGGAGAAGGAACGAGATCGCCTCCGCGACGGAGACGAACCGGAAAACACGAATCATGTCCACGTCCCGTCAACGGTCGATCGCGGCACGGGGTTTCGGCCGCACCTATGGCCTTGATCACACCCGGGACCACGTGGGAACACGCCGACGTCACCGCCTTGCCGGATAAAAGGACCGGGATGCCGGGAATGTGAGGGGCATGGCCGACGCGGAACCGAAGAACGACGCACCCCCCACGCCGTCCCGCGCTCCCCGGCGCGGCCTGGTGACCCCCCTCGTCCTGGTCGTCGCGACCGTCGCCCTGGTGCTGCTCGCGCAGCAGGCGCTGCGCGGCCTGCCGGGGTGGCTGAACCCGTTCGCCGAGGAGACGAAGGACCGCAGCGGGCCCGTCCTGCTGAAGTCGATCCGCGACCTGCACCGCTACGAGGCGGCGAGCGGCAGCTTCCAGGTCATCGTCGACCTGGAGAAGGACGCGAAGTTCCTGCCCGGCTCGCTGCGCGGCAAGCGGACGCTGTTCGTCGGGAACGGCACGGTCGACGCCTACGTGGACTTCTCCCAGCTCGCCTCGGGCGCCGTCAAGGTCAACGAGGACCGGACGGCCGCGACCATCACGCTTCCGCGCGCGCAGCTGGAGAAGACGAACCTGGACCCGAAGACCAGCTACGTCTACGCCACAGAGCGCGGCCTCATCGACCGCTTCGGCGACTTCTTCAGCAGCAACCCGAACAACCAGCAGCAGCTCTACGTCCTCGCGTCCCAGAAGATCCAGACGGCCGCGGCGCAGAGCGGGCTGACGCAGCGCGCGGACGCCAACACCAAGACGATGCTGGAGAACATGCTCAAGGCGCTGGGCTTCACGACGGTGACCGTCCAGCAGCCCAGCGCCCAGTGAGCGGTGGCAGGCGTTACGCGGTGGGCACGCGGATGATCAGCGCGTCGCCCTGACCGCCGCCGCCGCACAGGCCCGCGGCGCCGGTGCCGCCGCCGCGGCGCTTCAGCTCGTAGGCGAGGTGCAGGACGATCCGCGCGCCGGACATCCCGACCGGGTGGCCGAGCGCGATGGCGCCGCCGTTGACGTTGACCTTCTCCGCGGAGACGCCGAGGTCGCGCATCGACTGGATGCCCACGGACGCGAACGCCTCGTTGATCTCGATCAGGTCGAGGTCGTCGACGGTGAGGCCCGCCTTGCCGAGCGCGTGCTTGATGGCGTTGGACGGCTGCGACTGGAGCGAGTTGTCGGGGCCCGCGACGTTGCCGTGCGCGCCGATCTCGGCGATCCAGGAGAGGCCCAGCTCCTCGGCCTTGGCCTTGGACATCACGACGACCGCGGCGGCGCCGTCGGAGATCTGCGAGGACGAGCCGGCCGTGATCGTGCCGTCCTTGCTGAACGCGGGGCGCAGCCGGGCCAGGCCCTCGGCCGTGGTGTCGGCGCGGACGCCCTCGTCCTTGGCGAACACGATCGGGTCGCCCTTGCGCTGCGGGATCTCGACCGGCGCGATCTCGTCGTCGAACACGCCGTTCTTGATGGCGGCGGCGGCGCGCTGGTGGGACCGCGCGGAGAACTCGTCCTGCTCCTCGCGGGAGATGCCGAGCCTGGCGTTGTGGTGCTCGGTCGACTCGCCCATGGCGATGCCGTCGAAGGCGTCGGTGAGCGCGTCGTAGGCCATGTGGTCGAGGACCTCGACGGAGCCGTACTTGTAGCCGCCGCGCGACTTCGGCAGCAGGTGCGGGGCCTGGGTCATCGACTCCATGCCGCCCGCCACGACGATGTCGAACTCGCCGGCCCGGATGAGCTGGTCGGCGAGCGCGATCGCGTCCAGCCCGGACAGGCACACCTTGTTGATCGTGATCGACGGGACGCTCATCGGGATGCCCGCCTTGACCGCCGCCTGCCGGGACGGGATCTGCCCCGCGCCGGCCTGCAGCACCTGGCCGAGGATCACGTACTGCACCTGGTCGCCGGCGACCCCGGCCCGCTCCAGCGCGGCCTTGATCGCGTGCGCGCCGAGGTCGGCCGCGGAGAAGTCCTTCAGCGAGCCCATCAGGCGCCCGACGGGGGTGCGCGCACCGGCGACGATCACGGACGTAGCGGTCATGTTGGGGGCCCTCCAGGTGGTGCTGCGCCGACGTTTGCCACCATACCCAGGGGAACGCCGACCGGTTCGGTTCGCCCCCGCCTGGCCGTCCTAGTAGGGAGAAAGCCCATGCTGACCCGTATCGACCACATCGGCATCGCCTGTCACGACCTGGACGCGACCGTGGAGTTCTACAAGGCCACCTACGGCTTCACCGACGCGCACTTCGAGGTGAACGAGGAGCAGGGCGTCCGGGAGTGCATGCTCAAGATCAACGAGACCGGGGACGGAGCGGCGAGCTACCTGCAGCTGATCGAGCCGATCCGGGAGGACTCGGCGGTCGCCAAGTGGCTGGCGAAGAACGGCGAGGGCGTCCACCACATCGCGTTCGGGACGGACGGGACCGTCGCCGACGAGGCGGCCGGCATCGCGGGCAAGGGCGTGCGGGTGCTGTACGACGCGCCGCGCAACGGATCCATGGGATCCTTGATCAACTTTTTGCACCCGAAGGACTGCCACGGCGTGCTGACGGAGCTCGTGCAGAAGCGCCGCGACGCGGAATGATCACGCGCGCCGGGCGCGGCCGGGGGCGCGACCGGATCGTGACGTGTTCGATATCACGGCGGGCGGCGGCGGGCCCGTGACCGCCGCTCTGTGACCGTTCGGACACATCTGGTGCATTTGCCCTCCAGGTACCTGGGCACCCTTGCCGCACCCGAACACGGCAACAAACCGGACATTCCACGCAGCGCGTCAAGATGAGCCCCCAACACGGCAGTGTCCGGAGTACGCTTCATTCGCCGGAAGAGGTCCTGGGGCACTGCGCCGTTCATGCCAGGCGTTCAACCGGTCCCCGGAACCACCCGTAGCCCCGTCACATCAGGATTGAGCCACATGCAGTCCGACATCGACGCCCAGCTCAGCAACTTCTTTGAAGACACGCCCCCGCGCGAGTTCGACGTGGTGCTTCGCGGCTACGACCGGCACCAGGTCGACGAGCACATCAAGCAGCTCGACAACGAGGTGCGGCAGACCCGCGAGCAGACACAGGCCCTGCAGCGGGAGCTGTCGGACGCCCATCGTCAGCTGCAAGAGCAGGAACGTCCCACCTACTCCGGTCTCGGTGCCCGCATCGAGCAGCTGCTGCGGCTCGCCGAGGAGCAGGCCACCGAGCTCGTGCAGGCCGCCCGCTCCGAGGCGAACGAGATCAAGGCCGCGGCCAAGGTCGACGCCGCCGAGCAGCGCGCCACCGCCGAGAACGACGCCGCCGAGCTGCGCGCCACCGCCCAGCGCGAGGGCGACGACATGCGCAACGCGGCCGAGCGCGAGGCCGAGGAGGTGCGCACCTCGGCCCGCCGCGAGGCCGACGAGCTGACCTCCACGACCGAGCGCGAGGTCGCCAAGCTGCGCGCCACCGCCGACCACGAGGTCGCCGAGAAGCGGGCGGGCGCCGAGCGCGAGATCGCCAAGCTGCGCACCACCACCGAGCGCGAGGTCGCGCAGCTGCGCGCGTCCACCAAGCGCGAGCGCGACGAGATCCTCACCACGGCCAAGCGGCAGGCCGACGAGATGCGCGCGCAGGCCCAGCGCATCCTGGAGGAGAGCGAGGCCCAGCGCGCCCAGGCCGAGGCCGAGTTCGAGATCCAGCTCGCCGCCCGCCGCGAGGAGGCCGACCGGCAGGACGCCGAGCGGCACTCCGCGGCGCAGGCCGCCACGCAGAAGCTGGTCGCCGAGGCCGAGCAGCGCGCCGCGTCCGCCGAGCAGCGCGCCGCGAAGGCGACCCAGCAGGCCGAGCAGACCCGGCGCGAGGCCGACTCGCACGCCAAGCAGCTGATGGCCAACGCGCGCAAGAACTCCGACAACGTGATCGCCGAGGCCAAGGCGCAGGCCGAGCAGCTGCTCGCCGAGACCAAGGCCGAGGCCGACCGCGTCCGGACGGCGGCGCAGCGCCAGGTCGACGAGCTCACCCGGCAGCGCGACAGCATCACCAGCCACCTCAACCAGCTGCGCCAGCTCATCGGCGGCGTCGCGCCGACGATGGGCGGCGAGCCCGAGCTGGCCGCGCCCCCGGAGAAGGCCGCGATCCCGGCGGCCGAGCCCAAGCCGGCCCCGGCGCAGCAGAAGCAGCAGCAGCCGGCCGCCGCGAAGGCCGCGCCCGCCAAGCAGGCCCAGGCCAAGAAGTCCGAGGAGGACGACGAGGACTGGTGGCAGGAGTGAGTTCCTGAGCACGGCGTCGAGGAGAGCCTAGAGGCGGTGAACGCCTCTAGGCTTTCCTTCGTCTTACCACCGTGGGACGTTGGTCCGACGGCCCTGAACCATGACCCGCGCGTGACCACGTCGCATCGGCGAGGCAGAGGACGAAGAGGAGAGCGGCGTGCCCGACGAGACCTCCCGCGAAGACGAGCCGGAGGCGGCGCCCGGCACGGGACGGCCGGCGGGCGAGCACCGCGTCCCCGCCCCCACCCCGCCCCCCGACGACGACACGGTCACCGATGACCGCGCCGGCACCTCGGACGACGGCGGCGAGAGCGGGAAAGACGGCGACGGCGGTGAGAGCGTCGCGCCGAGCGGTGCGCTGACGCCCGAGGAGGCCGCCGAGCCCGTGGGCGAGCGCGACCCCGCGACCGGCGCCCCGGTCGCCCTGCCCGCGCCGGTGGCGGTCGCCGAGCAGGCCCCCGCCGGGGCGGACGCGCCCGACCCCGCGCACGACGTCGAGCAGCGCCGCCGCGAGGCCGGCGTCGACCACCGGTTCCCGTTCGGCCGGCCCGGGGAGCCGCTCGGCCGCGCGCACCCGTTCGTGTTCGGCTTCACCGCCGCGCTCGGCGTCATGACCGCCTGGCTGCTCGTGCGGGCGGCCACCAACGCCAAGTCGACGATCGTGATGCTCGTCGTCGCGATGTTCCTCGCGGTCGGCCTCAACCCGGCGGTGGAGCGGCTGCGCCGGTTCGGGTTCCCGCGCAGCGCCGCGGTCGCGACGGTGTTCCTCGTCGTCATCATGTTCTTCGCGGGGTTCGTCGCCTCGCTCGTCCAGCCGGTGTCGGAGCAGGTCACCGAGCTGCGGCACAACATCCCCGAGTACGTCCAGCAGTTGCAGGACAACAAGACCCTCGCCGAGTGGGACAAGCGCTACGGGCTGCTGGAGCGCGCCGAGAAGGCGGTGAACAGCGAAGGCTTCCAGAAGGGCCTCACCGACACCGCCACCGGCATCGGCAAGGTCGCGATCAGCGGCATCTTCCAGACGATCACGATCCTGATCCTGACGCTGTACTTCCTCAGCTCGCTGCCGCAGATCAAGACGTTCTTCTACAAGCTCGCGCCGCGCTCCCGCCGCGCCCGCGTCGCCCTGCTCGGCGACGAGATCCTGGACCGGATCGGCGGCTACGTCGCCGGGCAGTTCACGATCGCGTTCATCGCGGGCGTCTGCTCGTACATCTTCCTGTCGATCCTCGGGGTGAAGTACGCGCTCGCGCTGGCGCTGATCGTCGCGGTGACCGACCTGATCCCGCTGATCGGCGCGACGATCGGCGCGGTGATCGTGTGCCTGGTCGCGTTCCTCACCGGGAACACCACCGACCTGATCGCCTGCGTGATCTTCTACGTGATCTACCAGCAGGTGGAGAACTACCTGGTCTACCCGCGTGTGATGAAGCGGACGGTGGACGTGCAGCCCGCGGTGACGATCGTGGCGGCGCTGGTCGGCGCGGCACTGCTCGGCGTGGTCGGCGCGCTGCTGGCGATCCCGACGGCGGCGGCGATCTCGCTGCTGGTCCGCGAGGTCGTGATGCCGCGCCAGGAGACGCTGTAGCGCGGCGACCGCCCCGCGCGGGGACGGTTCAGCGGGCGGTCCGGGCGAGGGCGGCGGCGAACTCGGCCACCGCCTGGTTGAACAGGTCCGGCTGCTCGATCGCGCACAGGTGCCCGGCCCGCGGGACGACCATCAGTTCGGCGTTCGGCAGCGCGTCCGCCATGGCGCGGGCCTCCGCCTCGGTGGCGAGCGCGTCCTCGTCGCCGACCATGACGAGGGCGGGCACCCGCACCTCGCGCAGCGTGCCGAACGCGTCGGGGCGTCCGGCCATGGCGCGCTGGGCCCACGCGGCGGCGCGCGGCGGCGTCGCCTGGACGAGGCCGCGCACCCGCCCGTAGACGAGGGCGCGCTGCCGGTAGGTGGTGGGCCCGACGAGGCCGGGCAGCACCTCCTCCACCAGCACCTGCGGGCCGCCGTCGCGGTCGAGCCGGTCGGCCTGCCGGAGCCGGTTCGCGCGGACCTGCTCGGTGTCGGCGGCGGCGCGGGTCGCGGCGAGCACCAGCCCGAGGACGAGGTCGGGGTGGCGGCGGCACAGCGCCATCGCGACGTACCCGCCCATGGACAGGCCGCCGATGACGGCGCGCCGCACGCCGAGGGCGCGGCAGGCGCGGGCGACGTCGTCGGCCATCGCGTCGATCGAGGGCTCGTCGTCGCCGAGCACGGACCCGCCGAAGCCGCGCAGGTCGGGGGTGATGACGCGGAACCGGCCGGCGAGCCCCTCCCGCTGGGCGAGCCACATCGCCGACGAGAGCGGGAAGGCGTGCAGCAGGACGAGCGGGGTTCCGGTGCCGACGTCCCTGGCGTACAGCTGCACGGTCACGGGCGGTCCTCCCGGTCGGCGTCCACGAAGCAGATCCTTACCCGCTCTGGAGCCGGTGGGACGGGAGTGGCCGTGACTGGCCGCATGTGGCTATCTGTCCGGTTCGTCCCATTCAGTGGGGAGCGGGTGGGCGGCCGGCGCGACCCGCTTGACGATCTCGTTCAGCACGATCCGGACGTAGGGCTCGCCCACCCACAGGTGCTTGGCCTTGTCCACCGCGACGACCTCGGCCTGCGGGACGCGCTTGAACCGCTCCCGCGCCTCGGCCGGGCGCAGGTAGTCGTCGAACTCCGGCACGAGCGCCACCAGGGGGCGGCCGTCCTCGGCCCACGCGTCCAGGTCGGCGTCGCCCGCCCGCTTCAGCGGCGGGGACAGCAGGATCGCGCCCTCCACCAGCGGGTCGCGGCCCCACTTCAGCGCGAGCTCGGTGCCGAACGACCAGCCGAGCAGCCACGGCCGCGGCAGGTCGTGGTATTCGGTGTACTCCAGCGCCGCCGCGACGTCGAACCGCTCGGTCTCGCCGTCGCCGAACTCGCCCTCGCTCGTGCCGCGCGCCGACGTCGTCCCCCGCGTGTTGAACCGCAGCACGGCGACGTCGGCGAGGGCGGGCAGCCGGTAGGACGCCTTGCGCAGGACGTGGCTGTCCATCATGCCCTCGGCCGTCGGCAGCGGGTGCAGGCACACCAGCGTCGCGACCGGCGGCCGCTCCGGCGGCAGCGCCAGCTCACCGACCAGCTCCAGCCCGTCGGACGTGTGCAGCACGATGTCCTCGCGCCGCGCCGGCAGCACCGTCGCCGCCCTGATCTCCGCCATGGGTCTCCTTAGTAACGCGGGGCGTTGCGCGACCGCTGGACGCGGGGGCCGCGCCGGGTGCGGGCCTGCCAGCACGGGCGGTGCCAGTGCCGCCGGTCGTCGCCGCCCTCGCCGGCCCGCCAGGCGACGAGATGCCCGACGCCCGGCGGGATCTCCTGGTCGCAGCCGGGGCACCGGTACGCCTTGGCCGAACCGGCGCCCGAGATCGTCCGGACGATCCACTCGCCGTCCGGCCCCTCCTCGGTCTCCTGCGCCCACGACCCGCCGCCCGT
The DNA here is from genome assembly GCF_043197915.1 of Actinomadura geliboluensis. Taxonomy (NCBI): domain Bacteria; kingdom Bacillati; phylum Actinomycetota; class Actinomycetes; order Streptosporangiales; family Thermomonosporaceae; genus Actinomadura; species Actinomadura geliboluensis. The sequence continues at coordinate 295,262 of NZ_JBICUA010000004.1, forward strand.
CTGGGGACGTCCGGAAACGGCACGGCGGTTCTTGCGGGGGCTCATGCCTTCGAGGATATGTGGGCGGGGCTGGAGGACGGTTATCGCAGCGGGCGGCCCGCCGTCACGTGCTCGGCGAGGAGCGGCACCGGGGCCAGCGCCGGCTCGCGCGTCTCGGCGTGGAGGGCGCGCAGGACGGTCACGGCGCGGTCCAGGCCGAGGCGGTCGAGGTCGGCGATCGGGCCGGTCGGGTAGCCGCAGCCGAGCGTCATCGCGGCGTCGATCGAGTCGGCGTCGGCGTATCCGGCGCCGAGCATGGCGGCGGCGTCGTTCAGGTACGGGAAGCGCAGCGCGTCCACGATGAACCCGGCGCGGTCGCGGCAGCGGACGGTGGTGAGGCCGAGCCCGGCGAGCAGGGCGGCGGCGCGGTCGGCGACGTCCGGTCCGGTCGCGACCGTCGCGGCGATCTCGGCGAGGGTCCCGGCGGGGTTGGGCAGGTGCAGCCCGACGACGTCGGCGGGACGCCCGGTGGCCATGGCCTGCTCGATCACCGACCCGCCCACGGACGTGACCAGCAGCACGGCGTCCGGCTTGGCGGCCTGCGCGGCGGCCGACAGCAGCGCCCGCGCGGCCTCGGTGTCCTCCGCGGCCTCGACGACCAGGTCGCAGCCGGCGAGGTCGGCGGCGGAGTCGCGGACGGACGCGCCCGCCCGGTCGCACAGCGCGGCGAGCGCGTCGGCGAGCGGGCCGACGCCGACGATGCCGACGACCGGCGGCTCCCCGGCCGCCGCCGCGGGCTCGTCGCCGCCGGACGCGTCGTAGGAGTAGAAGCCGCGGCCGGTCTTGCGGCCGAGCAGCCCGGCGGTGACGAGCTCGCGCAGCACCGGGGAGGCGGCGTGGCGGCGGTCGCGCGACTCGGCGTAGATCGCGTCGAGCACCTCCAGGCAGGTGTCGAGGCCGATCAGGTCCATGAGGGTGAACGGGCCCATCGGCAGGCCGGCGCCGGCCGTCATCGCGGTGTCGATGTCGTCGCGGGTCGCGTGCCCGGACTCCAGCATCCCGGCGGCCTGGTTCAGGTACCCGAACAGCAGCCGGTTGGCGACGAACCCGGCCCGGTCGCCGATCGTCACCGGGGTCTTGCCGAGGCCCTTCACCAGGGCGGCGACGCGGGCGACGGCGTCCGGCTCGGTCAGCACGGTGGCGATGACCTCGACCAGCTTCATCACCGGCGCCGGGTTGAAGAAGTGGACGCCGACGATCTTGCTGGGGCGGCCGGTGGTGACCGCGATGTCGGTGACCGACAGCGAGGAGGTGTTCGTGGCGAGGACGGCGTCCTCGCGGCAGACCTTGTCCAGCTCGGCGAAGACCTTGCGCTTGAGGTCGAGCCGCTCCGGCACCGCCTCGATCACCAGGTCGCACTCGCCGAGGTCGGCGAAGTCGGTGGTCAGCGCCACCCGGCCGAGGATCTCGCGCTGCGCGTCCGCGGTGAGCTTGCCGCGCTTCACGGCCCGGCCGGTCGAGCGCTCCAGGTGCCCGCGCCCGCGTTCCAGCGCGTCCTGATTCACCTCGACGCCCACGACCGCGAGGCCGCCGCGCGCCAGCACCTCGGCGATGCCCGCGCCCATCGTGCCCAGTCCGACGACCCCGACCCTGCTGAACGAACCCTCACTCATGATTCGCAGTCTTGCAGAGGGCGCGGGGAGGCGCGCTCCCGGGTACGACAGGGGACGTGCGCCTAGGAATCTTCCTCCTCGCGACCCGTGCCCCCGGACAGGACGACCACGCCGCGCTCTCCCGCACCGTAGAGGCCGCCGTCGCCGCCGAACGCGCCGGTTTCGACGACGTGTGGCTGGCCGAGCACCACTTCATGTCGTACGGGGTCGTCCCGTCCGCGACACTCCTGGCGGGACATCTGCTGGGCGTCACCGAGCGGATCCACGTCGGGACGGCGGTGAGCGTGCTCTCCACCCGGCATCCGGTCGCGCTGGCGGAGGAGGCGGCGATGCTGGCGCTGCTCTCGGGCGGCCGGTTCCGCCTCGGCGTCGGGCGCGGCGGCCCGTGGCGGGACCTAGAGGTGTTCGGCACCGGGCTCCCCCGCTATGAGCACGGCTTCGCCGAGTCCCTGGACCTCCTCCTTACCTGGCTGCGATCTGACCGTGTCTCCTGGGAGGGGGAACACTTCCGCTTCCGTGAGGTACCGGTCGTCCCGCGCGCGCTTGCCCCGCCCCCGGTGACGGTCGCCTGCACGTCCCCCGAGACCGAGGCGCTCGCCGCCGAGCGCGGCCTGCCGATGCTGCTCGGCATGCACGTGGACGCGGACGAGAAGGCGGCCGCCGTCGCCCGGCACGGCGACCCCGCCCTCCCGCACATCTCCACCCACGTCGCGCAGGTGGCCGACACCCGCGACGAGGCCGTCGGCACGCTGATGGCGGAGATGCCCCGCTGGCTCGGCCCCGGCCTGGCCGGATACGTCGCCGTGGACGACCGTCCGCGCCCCACCCCCGACCCCGCCGGCTACGCGCGCCGCATGTGCGGCATCCACCCCGTCGGCTCGCCGGACGACTGCGTCGAGTCGCTGGTGACCACGGTCGAGAAGACGGGGATCAGGCATCTGATCCTGCTGGTCGAGGCGACCGGTTCCCGCGCCGGCACCTTGGAGAACATCGCCCGCCTCGGCGCCGACGTCCTCCCCAAGGTCCGCGCCGCACTCTGAGGCCGCATTCTAAGGCCCGCACAACGAGAACGTGCGGCGCGCCGAGGGGATCGGCGCGCCGCACGTCTCGGCAGGAGCGGGCGGGTCAGCAGTCGCGGAGTTCGGGAGACTGGTTGAGGATCTGTTCGCGGGCCGTCACGAACGTCCGGTAGGCGCTGGAGTCGCCGGTCGGGAAGACGGCGACCCGGTGGCAGTTCTGGAAGGCCAGCTTCACGCCGAAGTGGCGCTCCATCGCGCCGCGCATCGCGTCGCTCGCGAGGACGCGGAGCAGCTGGCCGCGGGCCTGCTCGTCCGGGGGCGGGGTGAGGTTGTCGGCGTAGTCGCCGCCGTCCACCTGGAGCCGCGCCACCAGGCCGCTGATCATGTCCCACGCGTAGGGCAGGGACGTCTTGATGCACTCGACGAAGGCGGCGTCGCCGACCTCGCCCTGCTGCGCCGTCTCGAGCAGTTCCGGAGTCACGTCGAGAGACATTGCGGGGGTTCCTTTCGCCGGTGGTGGATGAACACCCACCCGCCGACGCTAATCACGGCCCCCGGAGAATTCCAGGCTTGACAAAGATTTTCATTCCGCTAGGCGCCGCCCCCGGCCGTTCCCCGCCCCGGCCGGGGCCGGCGTCACCGCGCCGGCGCCGGGCCCTGCTGGCACGCGCTCCGGACGTCGCGCCGCACGTTCCGCCGGACGGCGAACCGCTCGGCGCGCTCGGCCCAGAACTCGCGGGCCCGCCGCGCGAGCCGCGCGTCCCGCTCGGCCGCGGCGCGGGTCCGCAGCTCGCGGCTCCGCTCGGCCATGACCGACTGCATGATGTCGTGGTGGAACATGACCCTTCCCCCTGTCTCCCGGGCCGCTCGGCACGACCCGACACCCAAGAGACTCGTCCTAAGGGCCCCGCCCGGACATCGGCAGCACGCCTTATCCGCGCCGATCTCAGCGCCTTAGACGCATCCGTCCGGCATGATCGCGGCATGAGCGACCCGCTGGCTGGACTGGACGGCATCGACTGGGCGGGCCTCGACCACGCCTACGGCTCGGCGGAGGACGTCCCCGCCCTGCTCCGGGCGCTGCGCTCGCCCGACGAGGAGGAGCGCGGCGAGGCGTTCGGGGAGCTGTTCGCGAACATCTACCACCAGGGCAGCCGGTACCCGGCGTCGGCGGTGGCCGTGCCGTTCCTGCTGGCGCTCGCGTCCGACCCCGGCACGCCCGAGCGCGGCTGGCCGCTCTACCTGGCGACGGCGCTGGCGATCGGCTTCGACGAGGCGCACCTGCCGTCCGGTGTCGCCATCGCGGAGTGGCGGGCCGAGGCGGCGCGGCTGCTCGCGACCGACCCCGACGAGGAGGCGCGCAGGCTGAAGGCGTGGGTCGCCGAAGCGACGGACGACCACGAGCGCCGCGACCGCGAGTTCGACCGGAAGATGTCCGACTACACCTGGGCGCGCCGCGCCGCCGAGGCGGAACTCGGCGCCTACGACGCCGTCCGCGCCGGGCTGCCGACCGTGCGGGCGCTGCTCGGCGACGCCGACGCCGGCGTGCGCGCCTCCGCCGCGTACGCGATCGGCTGGTTCCCGGAGGAGAGTGCCGCCTCGCTCGCCGCCCTCGGCCCGCTGCTCGGCACCGAGCAGAACCCGGCCGTCGTCACGAACGTGCTGGTCTCCGCCGGGCTCCTGGACGGCCGCGACCTCCTCCCCCTGATCCGCGAGCGGCTGGCCGGCACCGAGCCGGGCCCGCGCTCGGCCGCGGCGATCGCGCTCGCCCGGCTGGGCAAGGCCGACGCACCGGTCATCGAGGAGCTCGCCGCCTGCTGCACGTCCCCGCCCGAGGTGGAGACCGACTTCCTGAACGGAAACCTCCGGCTCTACTCCGCGCTGACCCTCGCCGCGCTGGACGAGGTTCCGCCCGGCGCGGTCGACGCCGTCCTCGAAGGGCTGGCCCGCACGTCCGACGCCGAGTCCTTCCCGATGGCCGAGGTCGCGCTCAGGCTGGCATTCGGCACTCCCGCCCGTCCTCTGCCGCCGTTCGCCGACCTCACCGCCGTCCAGCGGCGGGCCGTGCGGACGATCGCCGAACTGCCGCCGGAGAGCTGGCGCTGGGTCAACCTGATGGAGGTCCTCAGCACCTGGGGCGTCCCCACCGACCACGACGACTGCCGCCGGTACGCCGGTCTGGCCTGAAGCAGGCGGGGCGCCGCACTAAGGTGAGGCAGCGTGCGTCTCGTTATCGCCCGCTGCAGCGTCGACTACGCCGGCAAGCTCACCGCCCATCTGCCGATGGCCCCCCGCCTGATCCTCATCAAGGCGGACGGGAGCGTGAGCATCCACGCCGACGACCGCGCCTACAAGCCCCTCAACTGGATGAACCCGCCCTGTTCGCTGCGCGAGGAGAGCTACACCGAGAACGGCGCCACCGCGCGCTGGACGGTCACGCACGGCAAGTCGGGCGAGCGGCTGATCCTCACCATCGAGGAGGTCCTGCACGACACCAGCCACGAGCTGGGCATCGACCCGGGCCTGCAGAAGGACGGCGTCGAGGCGCACCTCCAGGAACTGCTCGCCGAGCACATCACCACGCTCGGCGAGGGCTACACGCTGATCCGCCGCGAGTTCCCCACCGCGATCGGCCCCGTCGACATCCTGTGCCGGGACGCCGACAGCGCCACCGTCGCGATCGAGATCAAGCGGCGCGGCGAGATCGACGGTGTCGAGCAGCTCACCCGCTACCTGGAGCTGCTCAACCGGGACCCGCACCTCGCGCCCGTCCGGGGCGTGTTCGCGGCGCAGGAGATCAAGCCGCAGGCCCGCGTCCTCGCCACCGACCGCGGCATCGACTGCGTCACGCTCGACTACGACGCGCTGCGCGGCATCGAACACGAGGGCACCCTCTTCTAGCCCGATCCGCCCCGTCGCCCATTCCGCACCTTCGCCCATTCCGCACTGTCGGATGTGACGTGCATCATGGCGGGATGACCTTCCAAGCGAGCGGCACCTTCGACATCGAGGCTTGGGAAGCCGAGAAGCCCTACGAGGAACTGGACGGCGGCAAGCTCACCCGCGTCCATGTGGGCAAGCACTTCCACGGCGACCTGGTCGGGACGAGCACCACCGAGCTGATCACCGTGGAGACGCCCGCCGGCCCCGCCGCGTACGTCGGGATCGAGCGCGTCCAGGGCATCCTGCACGGCCGCGAGGGGACGTTCGTGCTCCAGCACAGCGCGGGCAGCGAGGACGGGACGTCCGACACCCAGTGGCTGCGCTGGCTGATCGTCCCCACGTCCGGCACCGGGGAGCTCGCGGGCATCCGCGGCCTCGGCCAGATCACCGTCACCGCGGACGGCGGGCACAGCTGGACCCTGGAGTACACCCTGGACTGACGGGCCGCGCGCGGCCGGTAATGTGCTGCCATGCCCCCGGTCACCACCGACACGACGCGCGAGCGGATCATCGACGCGGCCGAGGAGTGCTTCGGCCGCTTCGGCGTCGCGAAGACGACCGTCGAGGACATCGCCGCCGCCGCGCGGCTGTCGCGCGCCACCGTGTACCGGAGCGTCACCGGCGGGCGGGACGAGCTGATCCTCGCCGTGGTGGTGCGCGACCTGCACCGCTTCCTGGACCGGCTCGCCGAGCGGCTGCGCCGCGAGCGGTCGGTGCCGGAGGCGATCGTCGAGGGCACCATGGACGCGGTCGAGTACGTGCGCGGCGAGCCGACCATCGCGCACTTCCTCGTGCCGGAGGCGGCGGGGCACATGCAGGCGGCGGTCGCGGGCGCGGCCGAGCACGTCCTCGCGCTGTGCTGCGACTACGTCCGCCCGTACTTCGAGCAGGCGCAGCGGCAGCGGATGCTGCGGGCCGACATCGAGGTGGAGGGGACGGTCGAGTTCCTCTTCCGGATCATCACCTCGCTGATCGTGATGGACCGGGACCGGGACGCCGACGGGCTGCGCCGCTTCCTGCGCACCTACGTCGTCCCGGTGATCGCGGCGCCGTGACCGGGCGCCGGGGTCCCGGCGCCCGGAACTCCGGTGCGCGGGAACTCCGTTGAGCAGGTAGCTTCCGAGTGACGATCAGGCGGGACGGTGCGCCGGGGGAACGGCGGCGCGGTGAGAGGGGCCGGGAATGAACGGGACTGCACACGAGGCGCGGGGGAGCGCGGCCGTCCGGCCGAGCCCGGTGTTCCTCGCGGTCGTGGCGGCGACCGTGCTGTGCGGCCTGATCGCCTGGCGGTACGGGACGATCCTGGAGCGCCCCGGCCGGATCGCGGTGTTCGGGTTCGTGATCTCGGCGTGGATCCTGTCGCTGTGCCTGCACGAGTTCGGGCACGCCTACATGGCCTACCGGTCGGGTGACCGCAGCGTCGCCGCCAAGGGCTACCTGACGCTGAACCCGCTGAAGTACTCCGACATCACGCTGAGCTTCCTCATCCCGGTCGTGTTCATCGTGCTGGGCGGCATCGGCCTGCCCGGCGGCGCGGTGTGGATCGAGCGGCACGCGATCCGCGGCCGGCTGCGGCACAGCCTGATCTCGGCGGCGGGCCCGCTGTCGAACGCGCTGTTCGCCGTGATGCTCGCGGTGATCTTCAAGAACTTCGCCGACAAGGACCACGCGCTGTTCTGGTCGGGTCTGGCGTTCCTGGCGTTCCTCCAGGTCACGGCCGCGGTGCTGAACCTGCTGCCGATCCCCGGGCTGGACGGCTTCGGGATCATCGAGCCGTACCTGCCGCGCCGGTTCGCGGCGCAGGCGAGCGCGTACGGCGGCTACGCCTTCCTCATCCTGATCGCGCTGCTGTGGCTGGGCCCGATCAACGAGGGCTTCTTCAACGTCATCTTCTACATCACCGACGCGATCGGCCTGGACGGGTTCCCGTTCCGGGTGAGCGGCTCGGTCGACAACTTCCCGATCGAACTCGGCCACTACCTGTTCCAGTTCTGGCGGAACTGACCCCGCGCCCGCTCAGGGCCCGGCCAGGTGCCGGACGATCCGGCGCAGCTGCTCGGCGTAGCGCTCCCGGAACTCCGGTGACCGCGGGTCGAGGCCGAACACGCGCCGGACGGCGTGCGGCATCGTGACGGGCGCCGCGGTCATCGCCATCAGCACCAGCCGGACCGCGGCCGGGTCCAGGTCGCCGGCCAGCTCGCCCGCTTCCTGGCGCCGCTCGACGTCGGACAGGTCCTCGGCGAGGCCGCACGGGTCGTCCCCGGGGTCGGACGCGCCGTCCGCCGCGTCCAGGCCGCGCCAGGCGCTCAGCCGCGTGCCGCGCGGATCGTCCAGGATGTGCCGCAGGTACCCGACCGCCACCTCCTCCATCGGGAGGGACGGGTCGTTGATCTCGCCCTTCCGGGTGCCCCAGAGCGCGAGCAGTTCGCGGTACAGCCCCGCCTTGCCACCGAAGTAGTAGTTGATCAGCTGCTTGTTGAGCCCGGCGCGGTCGGCGATGTCCTGGACGCGGGCGCCGGCGTAGCCCTTGGCGGCGAACTCGTCCAGCGCGGCGTCCAGCAGCAGGCGCCGCGAGCGGTCGGCGTCGAGCGTGCGCTCGTCCGGTGCGGGGGCGCGTCGCGGCCGTTTCGTCGTGTCCGTCACGGCGCCCATGGTATCCGCCCTGCTGACGCGGTCAACCATCCGGCTGTTTGACAAGTTCATCCATCTGGTTGAACCTGGGCCGCATGATTCTCGTCACCGGGGCCACCGGAAACGTCGGACGGCACCTCGTCGCCGAACTGCTCACCGCCGGCGCGAAGGTCCGCGCGCTGACCCGCGATCCCGCGACCGCCCGGCTGCCCACCGAAGCGGAGGTCGCCCGCACCTCCGACATGCCGCTGGACGGCGTGGCGTCGCTCTTCCTCAACCCCGCCGTGTTCTGGCACGGCCTGGACGACCTGCTCCCCCGCGCCGCCGACCACGGCGTGCGACGCGTCGTCATGCTGTCGTCCTCCGCCGCACTGGACGACGACCCGTCGAACGACCTCGCGGTGCACCATCTGGAGATCGAGCGGGCGATCGAGGCGTCCGGCCTGGAGTGGACGTTCCTGCGCCCCGGCGAGTTCGCGTCCAACGCGCTCGGCTGGCGGGAGGAGATCCGCGCGGGCGAACCCGTCCGCGAACCGTACGCGGCGGCGCGCTTCGCCCCCATCCACGAACGCGACATCGCGGCCGTCGCCGCGAAGGCGCTGCTCACCGACGCACTCGTCGGAGCCCTGCCGGTGCTGAGCGGGCCCGAGCAGCTCACGCAGCCGGAGAAGGCCGCGCTCATCGGCGCGGCGATCGGCCGTCCGGTGCGCTTCGAGGAGATCGACCCGGCGGAGGCGCGCGAGGAGATGCTCGCGCGCCCCTACATGCGCGAGGGCATGGTGGACGTCCTGCTCCGCCGGCGCGCGAGCGCCGTCGACCACCCGACCGAGGTGTCCCCCGAGGTCGAGCGCATCACCGGCCGCCCGGCCCGCACGTTCGCCGAGTGGGCCGCCGACCACGCCGACGACTTCCGCTGACCGGCGAAGCACTCCACGTAGGGCGCGGGCCAGGCGACCCGCGCCCTACTCGCGCCGCTCCAGGGCCTCGATCTCCTGGAGGGCCCAGTCGAACCAGTCGCGCCGCATCGCGGCGAACCGCTTGCCGTACTCGATGACCAGCCGCCCGTACACGGACAGGTTGTCGTCGTCCCACTCCACCCGGTCCTCCAGGGCGAGCAGTTCCCCCAGGTACTCGCCCAGGCCGTCGGAGTGCCCGCGCATGTAGCGCTGCGCCTCCCCCGGGTCGACGAGCCCGAGGAAGAAGACGCGCAGCAGCGCGTCGTCCCGCCGGTTGTCCTTGGCGGGCACGTCGACGATCCAGTGGTGCAGTTCCGCGCGCCCCGCCTTGGTGATGCGGTACTCCTTGCGCCCGCGCGGCCCCTCCTCGGCGACCTCGATGAGCCCGGCCTCGGTGAGCTTGCCGAGTTCGCCGTAGAGCTGGCTCTGCCGGGCCGGCCAGACGTTCCCGAGCGAGAGCTCGAACATCCGCAGCAGGTCGTACCCGCTGGCACCGTCCATCTCGGCGATGAGCCCGAGCATCGCGTGTCGCAAACTCATGCCGGGGAGCCTACCACTCACTATTGACATGTCTAAGTTGGAACGTCTAGCTTCGACGTGTCAGAAGTGGAATGTCAGTGCGAGGGGCTCCCCCGGGCATGCCGGCGTACCCGCCGTCCGAGGCGGCCCGCGAGCGCCACTTCGCCGGGCTCGGCCGCCCGCTTCCCGAGGAGCACACCGCATGAGCGAGCACACCGAAGAACGCCCCGCCGCCTGGATGGACGGCCCCCTGGCCCCCGTCCCCGACGAGACCGACGCCTACAACCTGCCGGTCACCGGCGCGCTGCCGACCGAGCTGACCGGGCGGTACTTCCGCAACGGCCCGAACCCCAAGCCGGGCGAGCCGAGCCGGCACTGGTTCACCGGCCACGGCATGATCCACGGCGTGCGGCTGCGCGACGGCCGGGCCGAGTGGTACCGCAACCGCTGGGTCCGGACGGACGCGTTCACCAAGGGCGCGCCCTACCTCCGCGACGACCTCACCTTCGACCGGTGCGCGGTGCAGGCCAACACGCACGTCGTCCCGCACGCGGGCAAGATCTGGGCGCTGGTGGAGGCCGGGTTCCCCTACGAGGTCACCCCGGAGCTGGAGACGGCCGGGCCGTGCGACTTCGGCGGGCGGCTCACCTCCGCGATGACCGCGCACCCCAAGGAGGACCCGGCCACCGGCGACCTGCTGTTCTTCGGCTACGGCGTGTTCCCGCCCTACCTCGTCTTCCACCGGCTGTCGGCGGACGGGACGCTGGTCGAGAGCCGCGAGATCGAGGTGCCCGGCCCGACGATGATGCACGACTTCGCGATCACCGAGCACCATGTCGTCTGGCTCGACCTGCCGGTGGTGTTCGACGTGGACCTGGCGCTGTCCGGCGCGTCCGGCCTGCCCTACCGGTGGGACGACGGGTACGGCGCGCGGCTCGGCGTGATGCCGCGCGACGGGTCCGGCGGCGTCCGCTGGTTCGAAGTGGACCCGTGCTACGTCTTCCACGTCGGCAACGCGCACGAGGACGCCGCCGGGCGCGTGGTGCTGGACGGCGCGCGCTACGTCCCGGAGACCTTCGCCGCGCTCTGGGGCGAGGTCGGCGGCACCGTGGACCCGGCGACCGAGGCGGTGAGCACGGAGAGCGCGCACCTGCACCGCTGGGTGCTCGACCCCGCCACCGGCAAGGCGTCCGAGGAGCGGCTCGACGACCGGAACGTGGAGTTCCCGACCCACGATGACACCCGGACGGGCCGCGAGCACCGCTACCTCTACACGGTCGCCGGGAGCTCGATCGTGAAGTACGACCTGCGCGGCGGCGCGTCGGCCCGCGACTGCGGGGAGGGCGCGCACGTCGGCGAGGCGGTGTTCGTCCCCGCCGAGGGCGCCCGCGCCGAGGACGAGGGCTGGCTGCTGTCGATCGTGTCCGGCGGGTCCGGCTCCGAACTGCTGGTGCTGGACGCCGCCGACCTGTCGCACACGGCGACCGTCCGGCTCCCGCGCCGGGTCCCGGCCGGATTCCACGGCAGCTGGATCCCGGACTCCCCGTCGGGCGCCTAGGGTGGTTTACTAGCCGGTACCACGATGCAAGTACTCACTTACGGCTCCTCCCGGGAGGTTCCCCATGTCCGTGGCCACGGAGAGCGCCGAGACGTTCGCGTCCCTGAATCCGGCCACCGGCGAGGTCGTCGCCGAGCACCCCGTCCAGGACGGCGCCGCGGTGGCGGCGGCGATCGAGCGCGCCCGGGAGGCCGCCGAGTGGTGGCGGGCCCTCGGCTGGAAGGAGCGCCGGCTCCGGCTGCTCAACGTCAAGGGGTCCCTCGCCCGCAACCTGAACCGGATGGCCGAGCTCATCCACCAGGAGACCGGCAAGCCGGTGCAGGACGCCCAGCTTGAGACGATCATGGCGATCACCCACCTGGACTGGGCCGCCCGCAACGCGCAGAAGGTCCTCGGGCCGCGCAGCGTCTACCCCGGCCTGATGGCCGTCAACCAGAAGTGCGTGCTGGAGTACCAGCCGCTCGGCGTCGTCGGCGTCATCGGCCCGTGGAACTACCCGATCTTCACCCCGATGGGCTCGATCGGCTACGCGCTCGCCGCCGGCAACGCCGTCGTGTTCAAGCCGTCGGAGTTCACCCCGGGCGTCGGCGTGCTGCTCGCCGAGCTGTTCGACGCGGTGATCCCCGAGCACCCCGTGCTGCAGACGGTCACCGGCCTCGGCGCGACCGGCGCGGCGCTCGCCTCGTCCCCGCACGTCGACAAGATCGCCTTCACCGGCTCGACCCGCACCGCCAAGCGCGTGATGGCGGCCTGCGCCGAGAACCTCACCCCGATCGTCGCCGAGTGCGGCGGCAAGGACGCCTGCATCGTCGACTCCGACGCCGACCTCGACGCCGCCGCCGACGCCGCGCTGTGGGGCGCCATGTCGAACGCGGGCCAGACCTGCATCGGCGTCGAGCGCATCTACGTCGTGGACGAGGCGTACGACAAGTTCCTCGGCAAGCTCACCGAGAAGGCCAAGGACCTGCGCCCCGGCTTCGACCGCGAGGCGGCCTACGGCCCGATCACGATGCCCTCGCAGCTCGACATCATCGAGCGGCACATCAAGGACGCCCTCGACAAGGGCGGCAAGGCGGTCGTCGGCGGCGCCGAGTCCGTGCGCAAGCCCTACGTGGAGCCCGTGGTGCTGACCAACGTGCCGGACGACTCGTCCGCCGTCTGCGAGGAGACGTTCGGCCCGACGATCACCGTGCACCGCGTCAAGGACCTCGACGAGGCGGTGAACAAGGCCAACCGCACCAGCTACGGCCTCGCCGGGACGATCTTCTCCGGCGACAAGTCCCGCGCGCTGGACGTCGCCCGCCGGATGCGCTCCGGCATGACGTCCATCAACGCCTTCGCCGCGTTCGCCCAGGTCGCCGCCCTGCCGTTCGGCGGTGTCGGCGAGTCCGGCTTCGGCCGCATCCACGGCGCGGACGGCCTGCGCGAGTTCACCCGCCCGAAGGCCATCACCCGGCAGCGGTTCGCGACGATGAACCTCACCACGTTCGCGCGCACCGAGAAGGAGATGGCCCGCGTCCTCGGCCTGATCAACATGATCCACGGCCGCCGCTACAAGCGCTGACCCATGCCGGGCGCCCCCGGCCGGGGGCGCCCGCCTAGACTCGAAACCATGACATCCGGGACGTTCGGCGCACCCGTGCGCAGCCGCCTCCAGGCGACCCTGGACGCCACGCCCCCGCTCCCGTCCGGGGTCCGCCCGTTCACCGAGGCCGACCTGCCGGCCCTCGCCGCCGCCATGTGGGACGCCTACCGCGGCACCCCCGACGAGGCCGACGTCGGCGACCTCCCCGGCGCCGCACGCGAGATCCAGCTCACCCTGGACGGCGAGTACGGGAAGTTCCTCCCGGAAGCCTCATTCGTCACCGACCACGACGACCGCCCGATAGGCGCCGCACTGGTCACCCTCTACAAGCAGGAACCCCTCCTGGCCTTCCTCTTCACCGCCCCGTCCCACGCGGGCCAGGGCGTCGGCCGAACCCTGGTCCAGGCGGTCATGCACGTCCTGGCTCCGGACCACACCACGCTCTCCCTGGCCGTGACCCGCCGCAACCGCCGCGCCCGCCGCCTCTACGACCACCTCGGCTTCATCGAAGTCCCCTGACGCCGCCCAGTTCCGAACGTCAGACCGGCAACGACTCAGGGGAAACCATGGCCAGAACCGCGGCAAGTTACGCATGGGCTCTAAGCCCACTCCTCACTCTCGGCTACGCCACGCCCATCACGATGGGATACGCGGCCGCCCGCACAAAGAGCATCGTCCTGTGGGCGGCAACGATCCCCTACCTCGCCCTCGTCACGGCGATGCTCGCGACGGCGAAGAGCGAGAACGGCAGCACCGCCGACTCCGTCTTCGTCCTGACGTGGACCGTGTCATGGCTCGGCGGAACGCTCCACGCCCTGGCCGTCAGGCGCCGGGTGTTCGGACCGACCACACCCTCCCGCACCCTCGCACGGGCCGAACAGGAGGCCCGCGACCGCCGCGACCTGCGCGCCCGAGCCGCCGCCATCGCCCGCGACGACCCCCGAACGGCGCTGGAAATGCACATCGGCCGTCCCGACCTGCCGAGGACCTTCGACGACGGCGGCCTCGTCGACATCAACCACGCCCCCGCGTCCGCGATCGCGACCATCCCCGGCATCACCCCGGAGATGGCCGAACGCATCGTGCGCCTGCGCGAGGACCTGCAGACCTTCACCTCGGCCGAGGAGGTCTCGGCCATGGCGGACCTTCCCCCGCACCTGACCCCGACCCTCGCCGAGCACACCGTCTACCTCAACTGACGGAGGACTCACCGGCGACCGGCCACGGACGCCGCTCGACCTCATGGTCCGCCGCAGTCGGCGGCGGCGACACGACGTTCATGAAGACCAGCCGCCCACCACGAGCCCGCACACCCCGGGTCGTCCCAGCGGGAATCACCACGACGTCACCCGCCGCAACAGCATGCGGACCGTCCCCGACCCACACCTCCCCGGCCCCCTCAAGGATCGCCAGGGCCAGCTCCACACCCGGCGTGTGCAGCGGGATCTCCTGCCCGTCCTCCATACCGACCAGCATCACCTTGGTGAGGTCGGTCGCCGACAGCACCTTCGGGCAGAACGAGTCGGCGCGGAACTCCGCGAGCGCGGACGCACTGCCGACGACGGGCTTCTTCTCCACCATGCTCTCCGTTCGCTCAGCCGCGGGCCCGCACGCACACCCAGTCCGCAGGCATCTCCCCGGTCTGCAGGAAGGCCCGCAGCCGCTCCTCCTGCGGCTCCGGCACGACCCGCTCCAGCTCCGGGTAGAGGATCTTCTCTTCCTTCATGTTGTGGTGCAGGAGCTGGACGTTCAGGCGCCGGCACAGCGTGAGCGCGGCATCGTCGTCCGGCGCGTCATCGAGGGCGTCGAGCGTCCCCCACATCTCCCCGTGCTCACGCAGCATCACCAGGACCGGCGCCATCAGCCCCGCCGCATGCAGCGCCGGGAACAGGAACTCCTCTTCGAGGTAGATGTGACGACGCAGCGCACGCACGGCACGCGCCAGCGCCTCCCGGTCCCGCTCCCCGGCCACCGGATCGGCCGTGAACACCTCGATCCCCTCGTCGATCTCGTGGTGCTCCCGCTCCAGCGCCGCCGCCAGCGACTCGATCTCCATGTTCCGCAACCCCAACGCCACGTCAGGACGGCACTCAGACCGCCACCGGTCGCCCCAGCAAGCCACCTCGCCGGAACGCTGAGCCCCGATATTAATACATGTGAAGCTTGTAAATAATCAAAGGAGGTGTGAGAAATCAGCCACCGCCGCGCTTACCCACCCACCGAGCTGATCGACTCACCAGCACGGACGCCGCCGCATGGACCCCCATCCCGGCCGACGAGGGCATTGGACTGGACGCGGAGTCACTGGCGGTCAGGTCGGACGATGTACCAGCCACCGGATGGCGTGATCCAGATGAGCAACCCGGGCCAGATCTGGTGGAGTTTCCAACCCGGGGACTGTTTCAACCGGTGGTGGCGTCTGCAGAGCGGGGCGAGGTTGCAACGGCAGGTCAGGCCCGGCCGCCACGGAATCGTGTGGTCGAGGTCGCAGCGACGCGAAGGCTGATTGCAAGTGGGGAACACACACCTGCTGTGGCGGGCCTCGATCTCCTGGCGCATGGCGACGGGCGGCCGATAACCGGGGCTGCCGTGGCACTCCTCGTCGCCTTGGCACGCAACGTCGCGGGCACCTGCGAGCTGGTCACGAATCCGCCCCGCCGCCTGCCGGATGGCATGTGGCAGGTCGCTGGGATGGACACGTCCACGCACGTGGTTCAGACGCCGATCCACCTCGTCCGCGAGACCCACAAGCTGCTCATCGGCAACACCGGACTCATCATCGAGCCGAGCACCGATCGCTTCGCCCTGGTCCGTCACACTGAGGACGCTCACCGACCCCATCGGCGGGGACTGTGCATCAGTCTCGTCGCACGTCTGAGAAAGAAGGGTGCGGACGGCTTCGGGAAGCTCGACGCCATGCAGGAGCCGAGTGGCGAGGTCGGCGCGGACGGTGCTCAGCGGACGCGGGTCACCTTCGGCCTTGATGCCGTTCGCCGCAGCAGTGATCTTGTTGAAGATGGCGTGGGCGTCCTCGGTCGCCAGATCGCACAGCGACAGATCCGAGGTACCGGACGGCGTGTCCCACAGTTCCAGGCGCCGACGCCGTACCGCTTCGCGCTTACGCTCTTCGATCGCCTCGGGTGCCAGTCGCTGCGCGAGTCGCTTGATCCGGCGGCGGAGCTGCCCCGTAGTCTGCTCGGGTGCCTTCTCCAGGGCAACACACTGGACCTTCCCCGCCACGTCACCAGGAAGGCTCTCGGTGACGTCGCAGATCACGCGCGCCTTCGCCAAATCGACGCGACCGGCGGCCAGCGCCTCTCCAGTTCGAGCAAGCGGGCCGGTCAACTGTTCGGCCAGATGGACCAGGGTCGCAGCAGCATTTCCGGTGACGGTGAGAGCGACGGCGACCTCTTCGGCCACCGATTCGCGGGCCGAGAGGACCCGGTACTCGGGGTCACCGGACTCCTCGATGCCAGAGTCTTCCTCGGATGTGCGGCGGCGGGTGAGTTCGGCGATCGCGGCCAACTCCCGCGCCTGCGCCCAGGAGGTCTGCCGACGAGCGGCCGCTGCGACCTGGAGGAGCTCGTCATCGGTCAGATCCACCAAGCGCTCTTTCGTACCCGACAGGCAGACCGCCAATTGCGGGCCGGGCGGGAACCACGCCCGGTCTTCCCATTCACGCTGCCCACCACCGATTGTGGCGACCTGAACGGACATGGACACGGGGGTTCACCTCCCAACCCGAATTGCCACCTCAATTATAGCGCGCCCCACCCCCAATACCACTGGACAATTCAGACACTTCCAAATACGATCACCATCTTTTTCAACCACCCCACAAAAGGACGCTCCTTGCGGCCACCGATCATCCAACGGTCAGCGCGGACTGAGCACGGCTTCATCGGATTGGGGTGGTTGCGGCAACTGGACGGCTAAGGTGCCTCCGGAACCAAAGATGCGCACCCCGCACCAAGTCGCCGGTTGCTGTCACGTTGGTTGCGGTCAGAGACACGAAGCCAGATGCACAGGTGGAAGGCAAGCGCGGGTCAGGGCCCGAACGCGCGCTCCGCGCGCGCCATCACCGACGACCCCCACCATCGCCCGCCCTCGCCGACCGCTTTTCCGCGCGAAGCGCGGCACCGACAGCACCCCGCACGAACCCGCAGATCAAACACCCCACCCCAACCGACAACCGCAACCAACGTGACAGCAACCGGCAGCACACCTGAACTCACGCACCCACCTTCGGAAGGCCACCACAACCGCCCACTCACCGGAACCACATAAAACCGATAAAAAAGGGACCTCAGCCATGCGCCGACCGCAAGCCAACCAACAACGACCAGCCGACTAAGGCGAAAGCCCCACGCCGACCTGCACCGGAACCCGATACACCAACCTCATAACCGATTAATCGATGACAGCGATCACAACACAGGCGTAGACGATCACAAGGCACTCACAGATTCGGAAGAACAACGCCGAGCCCGTGCCCGCAAGACCGCTAGAGAAACAGCCGCCCCACCAGAAGGCCCACACAGGTCAGCGCCCCCGCCAATCAAGACGGAGGCGCTTTCCCTTACGTCCAACCCCGCTGCAGCCAGTTTCGATGCGCTGCAGTCAGTCTCCTTGCGGTAGGACTAGTCAGCGACGAATCGCGACCCCCACCCACCAACCGTGTACTCGCGCTGCCGCCGCACCACATAGCGCTCAGCCGTGCAGCCGGAGGCGCCATGCTCGGGATGCAGCAAGTACACGGCGGCGGACGCCTCGAAGACGCCGATCGCGAGGCCGGTGGAATCCCCCACCCGCCGCGTCCAGCGGCAGGTGCCGGGGTCGGCGACGAGCGTATGCGGGTTGCCGCCCGCCTCGCCCCTCAGCAGCTCGACCCCCTCGGGCGGGACGTCCTGCCATTCGGCGTCCGGCCGGAGCGACAGGGAGGCGGAGACTTCGGCGAAGGGGATGACGATCAGGTCGCCCTGGGCCTGGAGCCCGTCGACGACGGGGATGCTCACCGACTGCTCGAGATGGTCGAGCACGGCGAGTCCGGTCTGCTGCGAAAGGGACGCGAGAGTCACGGTCATGTGATCACCTTCAGGTTCGGCGGACGAGGCGTGAGTACTGGTCGGCGGACAGCCCGTAGGTCCAGCCGGCGGCGGCGACCGGGTCCGGGATGGCGGCCGGCACGGTCAGCCCGTAGCGGCGGCGGCGCCCGTCGCGCTCGACGGAGCCGTTGACGGCGAGCAGCACCCTGGTCTGCTCGCGCAGGTCGTAGAGGCGCAGTTCGGAGCCGGGGTTGCCGGGGTCGGGCGCGACGGCGACGAGCCGGAGCCCGGCCCGGTCGATGTAGTCGCCCCACCCCATGTTCTCGATCGCGCACCGCCGGACCTCGACGTTGGTCTCCCGCTCGATCCGTTCAACGTCCGGGTCGTCGATCACCCACGCGGGCACCCGCGTGCCGTGCCAGGCGTGGACGTCCCATCCGTCGCCGTACCGGAGCGCGGGGCCGTCCGAGCGGTGCAGCCGCACCCGCCCGTCGTCGTCCCAGATCTCGGTGTGCAGCTCGACGGGACGCTCGGAGACGACGCACACGTGCTCGCGCGGCCACCACCAGCCGCACGACCGGACCAGCGCCCCCCACAGGCCGAGCAGCCGCTCCTGCTCAGGCGTGAACACCACACCGGACGTCCGGCGGATGGCATCGTAGTGGGCGACCCTGGAGAGGCACCAGGCCGAGTACCAGTCGAGCACCCGTCCAGCCCTCTCACGGCCGCCGAGCGCCGGCCGCAGCGTGCTGCGCACGGACGCCATGAGCGGATCTCTCACGAACTGGCCCACGATCCGCTCCACCAGCGGATGGCCGCGCGCGACCGTCGCATCGAGCCCCACGGTCAGCTCGCCGAGCAGACGGCGGAAACGCGGCGGCAGCGGCCAGTCGGGGAATCGATCTGGAGCCTCGGATGCCCGTACACCGGGCGGGACGGTCTCCAGCGCGGCCACCGGCGACGCAACCCAGTGGAAACGAGGCGGGCCGAGGCCGATCAGGCGGTAGAACTCGGAGATGGCCGCTTCGGCGGCCGGACGGTCGGCGGGCTCGGTGGACAGCAGGTGCCCGAGCCATTCCGAGCGGACGTTCGCAGCTTCCCGCTGCGCGTAACCGCTCACCGGACGAGGGCGGCGACGCCCCTTTCATCGATCATGTGCCGGATGATCGCAGATCCCGCTCCCACCCGTCCACCCTTTTCCGCCGCCTCGCGACGCGTCCGCGGATGCGGCGTGCCGCGCGTTCCCCCATCCTCCTCCTGATCGCCTGGATCATCCCGGTCTCCAGCCCGAGCGCGAGCCGAACCTCGTCGGCGACCCGGTAAGCACTGCCCAGCGGCGCGTCCGTCAGGAGGTTGTGCATGCAAGCGAAGGCGAGCCCGCGCCCAGGGTCGGCGAACATGAGGCCGACGCTTCCCTGCCACCCGAAGGCGATGGTGTTCCCCATCGGCACGAGCCCGACATGGTAGCCGAGCCCCTTCGGGATGGGCGCCCTCGTCACCCTGTCCTCCCAGGTCGTGACGGCCTCCGAGAACCGGCCGGCCGTGGCGGGGCCGACAAGGCGGACACCGTCCACCTCCCCGATGAGCGCGGCGAACATGCGGGCGAGAGCATCGGCCGTCGCCGCGCCGCCGGCCGGGCCCGGCAGCATCCAGCTCTCCGGCCGGTTCCCGGTCCCCGCGCCTGCCCGCAGCCACGCCGGGACGACCTCATGGAACAGCGAGCCAGGCGGGAAGTCGTCCAACAGGTCTGACCGGCCCGGTCTGACCGGCCTATCCTCGAGCCGCACCACCCGGGCCAGGTCGGCAGCCGGCACACCGAAGAACAGATCACGAGGAACGCCGAGCGGGACGGCGACCACATCCCGCAGCACCGCCGGCAGGGACCGCCCAGTAACCCGCCGGACGACCTCACCCAGGATGAAACCAAAGGTCAGGGCGTGCCATCCGGTCGCGCTGCCGGGCCGCCAGAGCGGTCGAAGGCCGGCGATCCGCGCGCACATCCCGTCCCAGTCGGCGAGATCCTCCAGGACGATGCCGGGCGGCGTCTGCGGTACCCCGGCGGTATGCGTCAGGACGTGGGCGAGGGTGATCCCGACCTTCCCGTGGGCGGCGAACTCCGGCCAGTAGGCGGCGACCGGGACGCCGTAGTCGAGCTGCCCGCGGTCGGCGAGCACATGGACGACGAGCGTTGAGATCAGCCCCGCGGCCGGAAAGAGGGTGCGCTCGTCGACCAGACGGCCGGTGGTCGAGTCCGCGACGCCGGCGCACACGTTCACCACCCGTTCGCCGTCGAGGTAGGCGGCGATCTGCAGACCGACCTCCTCGCCAGACGCGATACCGGGCGAGGGTAAGGCGGTCGGCGAGCTCCTGGATGCGCGACTGAGCGTCCAACTCAGGCCCTTCGGGCTCGTAGGACGCGCACTAAGGCGGCCTTAGGCGGCGGATATAAGGCGTCGTCCCCATGTGGGGGGTGGGGGCTTAGGACGAACCTTGTACATGTCAGGCCACAAGGGCCCGGCGGGAACGAGGAGTCAGACATGATCCGCCCGGAGATCGACAAGGTCATCATCAACGACCGCGTACGCGTACTGCGCAACGAGGCCAAGGACGCGCGCCGCGTCCGGATTGCGAAGGCCCTGAAGCGGTGACGCCCGCCGCCTGTACGCAGCGCACGCCCCCGTCCGAAGAGGACGGGGGCGTTCTTCTTTTCCAGACGCGCTGCCAAACGCGCTGCCAGACCCGCCGCCAGATGCGGGCTACACCCCAGCGTTGGCGGGCGCCAGCGGCGTACGTCCACGGATCAGATCGGCAGCACGCTCCGCGATCGCAATGGTCGGCGCGTTCGTGTTGCCCCGGGGAACCGTAGGCATGACCGAGGCGTCCACAACCCGCAGCCCTTCCACACCCCGCACCCGCAGCTCCGCATCGCACACCGCGCCGTCCCCGCCCATGGCGCACGTGCTGGTGGGATGGAACAGCGTCGCGACCTCGCGGCGGACGAACTCGGTGACGGCCTCGTCGGAGTCGGCCTGCTCCCCCGGTGCCCACTCGCCGCCGACCAGCGACGCGAGCGGCCCGGACGCGGCGATCTCACGGGCCTGCCGGACGCCCGCGACCAGGATGTCCAGGTCGGCCTTCGCGGCGAGGTAGGCCGGGTCGATCAGCGGCTTGGCGTACGGGCTGGCCGACCGCAGGGTCAGCGCGCCGCGGCTCTCCACCGCGATCGCGGTGACCATGACCGACAGCAGCCGCTCGGTCACGTCGACGAGCCCCTGGTTCACGAACGGCGTCGGCAGGACGTGGTACTGGAGGTCGGGCGCGGGCAGCCCCTCGACCGTCCGGACGAACCCGCCCGCCTCGGCCACGTTGGACGCGTAGGGGCCGCGCGCCAGCGCCTGGTACAGGGCGAACGCCCGCGCGTTGGCCTGCTCCCACAGCACCTTCGTCCGCGGCGTGGCGAACATGACGTTCACGAACGGGTGGTCCTGGAGGCCCTGCCCCACCGGCGAGTCGACCAGCACGTCGATGCCGAGCGAGCGCAGGTGGTCGGCGGGGCCGACGCCCGACAGCATGAGCAGCTGCGGGCTGTTCACCGCGCCGCCGGACAGGATGACCTCCGCCTCGGCGCGGGCCGAGTGCGTCTCGCCGCGCGCCTCGTAGCGGACGCCGACGGCCCGCCCGTCCTCGATCGCCACGCGGGTGGCGAGGGCGTCGGTGACGACGGTGAGGTTCGGCCGGTTCTCGATCGGGTGCAGGTACCCGGCGGCGGTCGACCAGCGCCGGCCGCGCTTGTGGGTGACCTGGTAGAAGCCCACGCCGTCCTGGTCGGCGCCGTTGAAGTCGGGGTTGGCGGCGAGGCCGTACGCCTTCGCCGACTGCACCCAGGCGCGGGTCAGCGGGTGCTTGTAGCGCAGGTCCTCGACGCGGAGGGGGCCGCCGACGCCGTGGTAGGGGAGGTCGCCGCGCTGCTGGTCCTCGGCGCGCCGGAAGTACGGGAGCAGGTCCTCGTAGCCCCAGCCGTCGCAGCCGTGCGCGTCGCGCCAGGTGTCGTAGTCGTACCGGGCGCCGCGGATGTAGATCATCGCGTTGGTGGACGAGCTGCCGCCGAGCGTCCGCCCGCGCGGCCAGTACACGCTGCGGCCCGCCGCGTGCTCCTGCGGGACGGTCGCGTAGTCCCAGTCGTAGGGGCCCTTGATCAGCGCCGCCACGGCGGCCGGGATGTGGATCTCCGGCGCGTCGTCGGGCGGGCCCGCCTCCAGCAGCAGGACCTTCGCGGAGGGGTCCTCGGTCAGTCTTGCGGCGAGGACGCAGCCCGCGCTCCCCGCTCCCACGATGATGTAGTCGTACACGGCGGCCTCCGGGGTCTTTCCGGAACCCTACCGAACGAGCTTCGGAGAACGGCAGGGCTAGGCTGCGGGACATGGCGAAGAACAGGGACAACCCCGTCGTACTCTCGCGCATCTACACCCGGACGGGCGACGACGGCACCACCGCGCTCGGCGACGCGTCGCGGACCCGCAAGACCGATCCGCGCCTCGCCGCCTACGCCGACGTCGAGGAGGCGAATGCCGCGATCGGCGCGGCCCTCGCGCTCGGCTCGCTGCCGGACGACGTCGCGACGCTGCTGGTCCGCGTCCAGAACGACCTGTTCGACGTGGGCGCCGACCTGTGCGCGCCGGTCGTCCCCGACCCGCAGTACCCGCCGCTGCGCGTCGAGCCGTCCTACATCGAGCGGCTGGAGGCGGCGTGCGACGAGCACAACGCCGAACTGCCGGCGCTGCGCAGCTTCATCCTCCCGGGCGGGGCGCCGGGCGCGGCGCTGCTGCACGTCGCGCGGACGGTGGCGCGGCGCGCCGAGCGCACCACCTGGGCGGCGATCGAGGCGCACGGCAGCGCCGACGAGGTCGCCGAGGGCGGCGTGAACCCGCTCACCGCCAAGTACCTCAACCGGCTGTCGGACCTGCTGTTCATCCTGTGCCGCGTGGCGAACGCCGGGCACGGCGACGTCCTGTGGAAGCCGGGCGGGGAGCGCTGACCCCTCCGTGCGGGCGCCGGTGGTGGGGCTAACCCCACCACCGGCTCACCGGCTCCCCACCTGGTACCGCCGCCCCGTACCGGACAGGCTGGTCATGTACGGGGCACGGCGACAACGGGAGAGACCACGTGAGGACCCTGACGGGCACGGCAGCGCTGGCGGCGGTGGCGGCGGCGACGCTGACCGCCTGCGGCAACGTGAGCTTCGGCACCGGCCACGAGGACCGCTCCTACACCGCGCCGGCCGGCGTCACCAAGCTGACGATCGCGGGGAACGGGAACCGGGTCGTGGTGACCGCGTCCGACTCCCCCGGCATCGAGGTCAACGAGCGGCTGCGCTGGTCCAACGACAGGAACAAGCCGCGGGTGAAGCACGTCACCGAGGGCACCACCCTGAAGCTCACGGCCAAGTGCGGCGGCCAGGCGATCGGGTTCGGGTCCTCCTCGTGCGGCGTCTCCTACCGCGTCCGGGTGCCGCGCTCGATGCCGGTGGAGATCGAGAGCCGGGACGGGCGGATCGACGCGTCCGGGCTCGGCGGGACGGTGCGGCTGCACACCCAGAACGGCTCGATCAAGGCGACGGACCTGCGGGCGTCCAACGTCTCCCTCAGCTCGCAGGACGGCTCGGTGCGCGTCTCCGGCCGCGTCACCACCGCCGACGTGCGCAGCCAGAACGGCTCCGTGGACGCGACCGGGCTCACCGCCGGGAAGCTGACGGTCCGTTCCGCCGACGGAAGCCTCCGGCTCAGCGGGACCGCCACCGTCGCCGACCTCCGCAGCGACAACGGCGGCATCGACGCGCAGGGGCTGACCACCGAGCGGCTCACCGCCCGCACCAGGGACGGCGGCATCGACCTGCGGCTCGCCGCGCCGCCCGCGAGCGTCGACGCCGACACCGACAACGGCTCCATCAAGCTCTGCCTGCCGCCCACCGGCGAGAGCTACGCGATCAGCGCGGCCACCGACAACGGCGGCAAGGAGATCGACCCGGGCATCCACGAGGACTCCCGGTCCGAGCGCAAGATCAAGCTCGCCACCCGCGACGGCGGCATCCTGGTCGCGCCCTACTAACCGACCGACTAGACGACCAACCAGGTGACCGACTAGACGACCGCGCCGGTCTCAGCGGACCTGGTAAGGCCCCTCCCAGACCGGCGCACGCCCGGACGGGATGAGCGGCAGCACCAACCGGGCGCCGCCGTTGACCGCGACCGTCGTCCGGGCGAGATGCTGCAGGACGTGCGCGACACCGTCGGTGTTGGTGTCGAGGAGCTTGAGGTTCACGTTCTTCACCCGGTCGCAGCGGGCGTGGTAGCAGGGGTCGTACGCCTTGCCGGCCCGGCCGCCGAACGCCTTCGCCTCGGCGGCGGTCTTCACGCCCTCGGCGCCGGTCGCGATGCCGCCGGCCGGGATGCCCTTCGCGATGAACGGCCCGTAGTCGGAGCGCCCGTCGAACGCGCCCTCGACGGTCGGCAGGCGGCGGCTCTTGAAGTAGTCGCGGAACATCTTCTCGATCGCCCCGGACCCGGCGGGCGCCCGCGTCCCGGCGCTGGTGGAGCCGTCGCCGTCGTACACGCCGCGGACGCCGTTGGGCGAGCCCAGCATGTCGAAGTTGAGGTTCAGCGCGATCTTCTCCCGCTCGGACGCCCGCAGCGACTTCACGTAGTGCGCGGACCCCCGCAGGCCCTCCTCCTCGGCGCCCCACCAGGCGAACCGCACCCGGTTGCGCAGCCCGCCCTTGCCGAGCTCCTTGATCTTCCCGGCGATGGCGAGCAGCGCCGCGGCGCCGGTGCCGTTGTCGTTGATCCCCGCGCCCTCCGGGACGCTGTCGAGGTGCGCCCCGGCGACCACCACGTTGTCGGGGTCGCCGCGCTCGGTGTCGGCGATGACGTTGGACGACGACCGCTTCCCGTGCACGGCGTCGACCTTCACCCGCAGCCGCAGACCGGCCTTCGCACCCTTCCCGGCCTTCGCGCCCTGCGCGGTCTTCCCGCCCTGCGCGGTCTTCCCACCCTGCGCGGTCTTCCCGCCCCTGGCGCCCTTGGCCGCCTTCGCCAGCGCGGCGCCCAGTTCGTGCGTGACGCCGATGACCGGGATCGCGGCGGTCTTCGACACCGTCCCGTTCACCGGCCCCTTCTCCTTCGCCGTGTTCGCGACGACCACGGCGGACGCGCCCGCCGCCCGCGCCCGCTCCGCCTTCACCGCGAACGTGCACGTGCCGCGCTGGACGACGGCGATCGAGCCCTTCGCGAAGCCGTTGAAGTCGCTCTTCTCGCAGCCGCTCGTCCCGTCGCCCTTGGCCGGGTAGTCGACGGCGACCGCAGCCGCGGTGACGTCGCCGGCCCCCGAGTAGGCGAACGTCAGGAAGTCCTTCTCCCGCTCGTAGGACTTCTTCGACGGCGCCGTCCGCGCGAACACCGCGTCGGACCTCTCCGCCCAGTACGGGTAGGTGAACTTCTGCACCTTCGGGGAGAAGCCCGCCTTCCGGAGGCGTCCGACCACGTACTTCACCGACACCCCGTAGCCCGAGGTGCCCGCCGCGCGGTTGCCGCCGTTGTAGTCGGCGATCTCCTGGAACGCCGCCAGGTGCGCCTGGACGTCCTTCAGCGTCACCAGCTTCGCGAGGTCGGGGCGTTCCGGCGCGGCGCCCGCCGCCGGAAGGGCCGCCGGCAGGAACAGCGCGGGCAGCGCCACAGCGGTGCCGGTGAGGAGGTTGCGGCCAGTGATCAGCTTGCGCACGTGCACTCCAGCGGACGAGGACCGAGCGGACCAGGAGCGATCCTGGTCCCGCGCCCCGGACGCCTCAAGCAGCGCCGCCGCCGCCAGGACGATTCGATACCGGCGCCTTACCAGGCCATGCCGCACCGCCGCCCGCAGGCACCCGCCGGCCCCACAAAGCGGAGCTCACTCCGGTGGGCGCAGATCCACCGGAAGACCGGGCGGGGCCGCCTCCAGCCACGACAGGAAGCCGGTCAGCGCCTCCGCGCCCATCGCCAGCTCGACGGTCAGCTCCCCGTCCCGCACCTCGATGACGCTCACCTCCGGGAGCAGGCCCTCGGCCTCCTCCGGGCCGGGCAGCCGCCGGTTGGACACGACGAGGCCCCGGCGGTGGATCACCTGCCGGGGCCGTCTGCGGAAACCGAACACGCGGTGCCAGTGGAGCTCATCGCCCTTGTACCGGCCGATGCCGAGCCGCCACACCCCCGGAGCTCCGCCCTCCCGGGACAGTTCACGCAGGCTGCACTCCACGGTGCCGCCGCCGCGCGTGAACAACCAGCGGCGCACCGCCATGCAGACGAACAGCAGGGCAGCCAGCAGGACGAGCGCGGTGAGCGCACCGCCCACCTCCACTGCCAGCTGCTCGCCCAAGTCCCCCGCCGTCCGTCGAACTCCGGACCTCGATGTCAGACCACGACCCCAGACCACGACCCATGGCCACGATCCCGGGCCGTGGTGCCGAGCCTGATCTTAGGCCCGATGTTAGGCCTCGATGCCCGCCGCGCGCAGCCGCGCCCGGGCGCGCCGCTCCGGCGTCGCGTCCTCGCCCGCCAGTTCGAGCGCCGAGTCCAGCGCCCGCCGGGCCTCGTCGACGTCGATCTCGCCGCCCAGCTCGGCCTGCTCCGCCAGCACCGACACCTTGTCGGCCGCGACCGAGAAGAAGCCGCTGCCGACCGCCGCCGTGACCGGCTCGCCGCCGTCCGCCGGCTCGATCTTCACCACACTGCCGTCCAGCAGGACGCCCAGCACCGGGGCGTGGCCCGGCAGGATGCCGAGCGACCCCTCGATGGTCTGGGCGACCACCATCTTGGCCTCGCCGGTCCAGATCTCGCGCTCCGGCGAGACCAGCCCGACCCGTAGGGTTGCCACGTCTGTTTCCTCCGAATACTGGAGCGGTACCGGCGGGGCCGCCCCCGGGCGCACGGCCCGGGTGCGGCCCCGCCGGTGCGGACTACTTCTCCAGCTCCTTGGCCTTCTTCTCGACGTCCTCGATGCCACCGCACATGAAGAACGCCTGCTCGGGCAGGTGGTCGTACTTGCCCTCGGCCAGCGCCTTGAACGAGGCGACCGTCTCGTCCTTGGAAACCGTCACACCGGGCTGCCCGGTGAACTGCTCGGCCACGTACATCGGGTGCGACAGGAAGCGCTCGATGCGCCGCGCCCGCTGGACGGTGACCTTGTCCTCCTCGGACAGCTCGTCGATACCGAGGATCGCGATGATGTCCTGCAGCTCCTTGTACTTCTGCAGGATCCGCACGACCTCCTGGGCGACCTCGTAGTGCTCGTTCCCCAGGATCTGCGGGTCCATGATCCGCGAGGTGGAGTCGAGCGGGTCGACCGCCGGGAAGATGCCCTTCTCGGAGATGGACCGGGAGAGCGTCGTCGTGGCGTCCAGGTGCGCGAACGTGGTGTGCGGCGCCGGGTCGGTGATGTCGTCGGCGGGCACGTAGATCGCCTGCATCGAGGTGATCGAGTGACCGCGCGTCGAGGTGATCCGCTCCTGGAGCACGCCCATCTCGTCGGCCAGCGTCGGCTGGTACCCCACCGCGGACGGCATGCGCCCGAGCAGCGTGGAGACCTCCGAACCGGCCTGCGTGAACCGGAAGATGTTGTCGATGAACAGCAGCACGTCCTGGCCCTGGACGTCGCGGAAGTACTCCGCCATCGTCAGCGCGGACAGCGCCACGCGCAGCCGGGTGCCCGGCGGCTCGTCCATCTGGCCGAAGACGAGGGCGGTGTCCTTGAGGACGTTCGCCTCCTCCATCTCCACCCAGAGGTCGTTGCCCTCACGGGTGCGCTCGCCGACGCCGGCGAACACCGAGGTGCCGCCGAAGTTGCGCGCGACACGGCGGATCATCTCCTGGATGAGGACGGTCTTGCCCACACCCGCGCCGCCGAACAGGCCGATCTTCCCGCCCTTGACGTACGGGGCGAGCAGGTCGATGACCTTGATGCCGGTCTCCAGCATCTCGGTCTTGGACTCCAGCTGGTCGAACGCCGGGGCCTTGCGGTGGATGCCCCAGCGCTCGTTGATCTCCAGCGACGCGGTCGGGGCGTCCAGCGCCTCGCCGAGGGCGTTCCACACGTGGCCCTTGGTGATGTCGCCGACGGGGACGGCGATGGACTCGCCGCTGTCGGTCACCGGGGCGCCGCGGACCAGGCCGTCCGTCGGCTGCATGGAGATGGCCCGGATCATGTTGTCACCCAGGTGCTGGGCGACCTCGAAGGTCAGGGTCTTCTCCTCGCCGCCGAGCGTGACCTGCACGTTCAGGGCGTTGTAGATGTCCGGGAGGGCGTCGGCGGGGAACTCCACGTCGACGACCGGGCCGATGACGCGCGCGACGCGCCCGGTCGCGGTCGCCGTCTCTACCTGTGCAGTCATTATCACTCCCCGCCAGACTCGGCGAGCGCGTCAGCGCCACCGACGATCTCGCTGATTTCCTGGGTGATCGCGGCCTGCCGCGCCTGGTTCATCTGGCGCGTGTAGACCCCGAGCAGTTCGTTGGCATTGTCGGTCGCCGACTTCATCGCCCGCCGGACCGACGCCTGGAAGGACGCCGCCGACTGGAGCAGCATGTGGAAGATGCGGCTCTCGATGTAGTTGGGCAGCAGCAGGTCGAGCGCCGCCTGGGCGGACGGCTCGAACTCGTACGCCGGCGGGACCTTGGCGGACTCGCTCTCCTCGATCTCCAGCGGCACCAGCCGCTTGACCTGGACGGCCTGGGTCAGCATCGAGACGAACTCGGTGTAGACCACGTGGATCTCGCCGACGCCGCCCTCGGCGTCGGTCTTGAGGAAGTCCTGGGTGAGCCTGCGGCCGATCTCCTCCGCGTTCGCGAAGTTCGGGCGGTCGCTGAACCCGTTCCAGGTCTGCGCGACCTCCCGGCCCCGGAACCGGTACCAGGTGATGCCCTTGTTGCCCACCACGTACGGGACCGGCTCGCGGCCCTCGTCCCGCAGCGCCCGGATCAGCGACTCGGCCTCGCGGATCACGTTGGCGTTGTAGGCGCCGCAGAACCCGCGATCGCTCGTGACGATCAGGACGGCGCTGCGGGTGTCGGCCGGCTGCTCCTGCAGGAGCGGGTGGTCGATCCCCACATGGTGGCTCACCAGCGCGGTCAGGGCCTGCGTGATCTGGTCGGCGTACGGCTTGGACGCCGCCACCGCCTGCTGGGCCTTGACGATCCGCGACGTGGCGATCATCTCCTGGGCACGCGTGATCTTAGCGGTCGACTTGACCGTCTTGATCTGCTGCCGGAGTTGGCGAAGCTGTGCGGCCATCGGCGTCAGTCCTTCTTGACGCGGGTGATGGTCTCCTGCTCGACGTCCTCGGCCTCGATCGGTTCCACGGGCTCCTCGGCCAGCATCTCGCCCTCGCTGGTCTGGAAGCCCTTCTTGAACTCCGTGATGGCGTTCTTGAGGCTGGTGAGGCCGTCGTCGGAGAGCTGCCCCGTCTCGCGGATGGCGGTCAGCATGCCGCCCTCTTCCCGCTCGATGTAGTCGAGGAACTCGCGCTCGAAGCGGCGGATGTCGGCGACCGGGACGTCGTCCAGCTCGCCGGAGGTGCCCGCCCACACGGACACGACCTCCTGCTCGGCCGGGAACGGCGCGCCCTGCGGCTGCTTCAGCAGCTCGACCAGGCGGGCGCCGCGCTCCAGCTGGGCGCGGGACGCCGCGTCCAGGTCGGACGCGAAGGCGGCGAACGCCTCCAGGTCGCGGAACTGCGACAGCGCCAGGCGCAGCGTGCCGGCGACCTTGCGCATCGCCTTGATCTGCGCGGAGCCGCCGACCCGGGAGACCGAGATACCGACGTTGATCGCCGGCCGGACGCCCTGGTTGAACAGGTCCGTCTCCAGGAAGCACTGGCCGTCGGTGATCGAGATGACGTTCGTCGGGATGTACGCCGAGACGTCGTTGCCCTTGGTCTCGATGATCGGCAGGCCGGTCATCGAGCCGCCGCCCAGGTCGTCCGACAGCTTCGCGCAGCGCTCCAGCAGGCGGGAGTGCAGGTAGAAGACGTCACCGGGGTAGGCCTCGCGGCCCGGCGGGCGGCGCAGCAGCAGCGACACCGCGCGGTAGGCCTCGGCCTGCTTCGACAGGTCGTCGAACACGATCAGGACGTGCTTGCCCTGGTACATCCAGTGCTGCCCGATCGCGGACCCGGTGTAGGGGGCGATGTACTTGTAGCCCGCCGGGTCGGACGCCGGAGCCGCCACGATCGTGGTGTACTCCAGCGCGCCGGCCTCCTCCAGGGAGCGGCGGACGTTGGCGATCGTGGAGCCCTTCTGGCCGACCGCGACGTAGATGCAGCGCACCTGCTTGCTCGGGTCGCCCGTGTCCCAGGCTTCCTTCTGGTTGATGATGGTGTCCACGCAGACCGTCGTCTTGCCGGTCTGCCGGTCACCGATGATCAGCTGCCGCTGGCCCCGGCCGATCGGCGTCATCGCGTCGATCGCCTTGATGCCGGTCTGCAGCGGCTCCTTCACCGACTGCCGCTGCACGACCGTGGGGGCCTGCAGCTCCAGCGCGCGGCGCTCGGTCGTCTCGACCGGGCCGAGGCCGTCCAGCGGGTTGCCCAGGGCGTCCACGACGCGACCGAGGAAGGCGTCGCCGACC
The DNA here is from genome assembly GCF_043197915.1 of Actinomadura geliboluensis. Lineage (NCBI taxonomy): Bacteria > Bacillati > Actinomycetota > Actinomycetes > Streptosporangiales > Thermomonosporaceae > Actinomadura > Actinomadura geliboluensis. Next base: position 325,818 of record NZ_JBICUA010000004.1, read on the forward strand.
GGCGCCGACAGGACCTCGCCCGTCCGCCGGACCTTCTGGCCCTCCTCGATTCCGCTGAAGTCACCCAGGACAACGGCGCCGATCTCACGCACGTCCAGGTTCAGAGCCAGGCCACGGGTACCGTCCTCGAACTCCAGGAGTTCGTTCGCCATCGCGGAGGGCAGGCCCTCGATGTGGGCGATGCCGTCGCCGGCATCGACGACGGTGCCGACCTCCTCGCGCGCGGCGGCCTCGGGCTCGTACGACTGGACGAAGCGCTCCAGCGCGTTCCGGATCTCGTCCGGACGGATCGTCAGCTCCGCCATGATTCCTCTCTTGCTCCCTTAAGGGTCGGCTTTACCGGCACTCGGCGTTGGAGCCAGCTCTACCGGCCTCAGCCGGCGCCGAGCCGCCGGCGGACGTCGTCCAGCCGTCCGGCGATCGTGCCGTCGATGATCTCGTCCCCGATCTCGATCGACAGTCCGCCGATCGTGCTCGGGTCGAGCTCGATGTTCAGGTGTACTTCGTGTCCGTACGCGGCGGCGAGCACCTCGGCGAGCCGCGTCCGCTGCCGCGCCGACAGCTCGGTCGGCGTCCGCACCAGCGCGACCAGCCGCTGCCGGCGCTGGGCGACGAGCTTGCCGAACTCGGCGAGCCCGCCTTCCAGGCTACGTCCTCGCGGGCGCAGCACGAGCTCGGTGACCAGCGTCAGCGTGGCCGGCGTGACCTTGCCGTCCAGCAGCGCGTTGAGCAGGCCGAGCTTGCGGTCGTCCGGCAGGCCCGGACCGGCGAGGGCGGAGCGCAGCGCGACCTCCCCCTCGACGACCCGGGAGAACCGGAACAGCTCGTCCTCCAGGTCGTCGATCTGCCCGTCGGCCTCGGCGCGGGCGGCCTCGGCGGTGACCGCGAGGGTCTCCACCGCGTCCGCCAGCTCCGACGGCTTGGACCAGCGCAGCCGGACGACGTCGGCGACCAGCCCGAGAGCGGCCGGCGACACCTTGCCCTCCAGCAGGATCTGGACGAGCTGCGCCTTGTCGGCACCGTCCCGCGCCGGGTCGGACACCGCCCGGCGCAGGCCGTGCTCGCGGTCGATCAGGTGCAGCACCGCGAACAGGTCGGCGCCCAGCCCGGCCAGGTCGGCGGAGGGAATGACGGCCTCCAGCCGGGTCCTGGCCTCGGCGAGCGACGCCCTGCTCACCGCTCCCGTGATGGTCATGATGTGATCTGCTCCTGCGTGCGAGCGCGGCTCTCCAGCTCCTCGAGGAACCGGTCGACGACCCGGCTCTGCCGCGCGCTGTCCTCAAGGGACTCGCCCACGACGCGACCGGCGAGGTCGACCGACATGGCGCCGATCTCGGCGCGCAGCGACTGCAGCGCCTGCTGCCGCTCGGCCTCGATCTGCTTCTTCGCGTCCTCGACGATCTTGCGAGCCTCCGCCTGGGCCTTCTCCTTGGCCTCGGCGATGATCTGCGCGCCCTGCTCCTCGGCCTTGCGCCGCTCGTTGGACGCCTCGACCGCGGCCGCCTTCTGCTGGGACTTGTACTGATCGAGGACCTGCTGGGCCTCTTTCTGCGCCTGCTCTGCCCGCTCGAGGCCGCCCTCGATCGCCTGGGTGCGCTCCTCCAGCGTCTTCTGCAGACGCGGAACGAGGATGCGCCCCAGGACGATCATGACGACGAGGAACGAGAAGATGCCGACGACCAGCTCGTACGGGTGCGGGACGAGAGGGTTGTTCTCCTCCGCCGCTAGGACGGAAGCTGCTGTGATCATGTCTGCAGCCCTTCCTCAGTTGGAACCCGTGGTCAGATGCCCTGGAAGATGAAGGGCGCGACCAGACCGATGAGGGCCAGCGCCTCGGTGAGGACGAAGCCCAGCAGCATGTTGGTGCGGATGACGCCGGTGAGCTCCGGCTGGCGGGCGATGGCGTTCACGCCCTGGCCGAAGATGATGCCGATGCCGATGCCCGGGCCGATGGCCGCGAGGCCGTAGCCGATCGAGGTGACGTTGCCTTCGACCGCGGCGAGGACGGCTCCCGTCATGGGTTCATTCCTTTTCTGTCGGCCGGCGGAGGCTCCGCCGGTCTGGGCTAACGAGGGTGTCTGGACGAGCCCGGCACCGGGGCGCACGGACTCCGGGGGTCTAGTGGTCCGCTTCGAGGCCGCTCTGGATGTACATCGCGGCGAGCATCGCGAACAGGAACGCCTGCAGGAACTGAATCAGCAGTTCCAGCGCGGTGAGCAGGATCGTGACGATGACGCCGACGATGCCGACGCCGAAGCCGAGCGCGGTGGGCTTCTCGAAGAGGAACCAGAAGCCGACGAGGCTGAAGAACGCCAGGATCGTGTGGCCGGCGAACATGTTGGCGAAGAGCCGGACCGCGTGGGTGAAGGGCGCCAGGATGAACGTCGAGAGGTACTCGATCGGCACCAGCAGGAAGTAGACCGGGAGCGGCAGGCCCTTGGGGATCATGTTGGTGAAGTACTTCACCGGGCCCTGGTGCTTGAAGCCCAGGTACACCTTGACGATGTAGACGAACACCGCCAGCACGATCGGGAACGCGATGTGCGACGCGACCGGGAACTGGATGATCGGGATGACCGCGAAGATGTTCCAGAACCAGATCAGGAAGAACAGCGACATGAGCATCGGCATCCACCGGTCGGTGTTCTTGCCGAGGAACGGGCGGGCGATCTCGTCCCGCACGAACATGTAGCCGATCTCACCGATGTTCTGCATGCCGCGCGGCACGAGCTTCGGCTTGGCGAACGCCGTCCAGAACAGGCCGCAGACCACCAGCGCGCCGACGATCGAGAAGACGACGGGCTTGGTCAGCCACTCCGGGCCGCCGGCGAACAGGGGCGGGAAGTCGAACAGCTCCGGGCCCGGGGCTTTGAACTCGTCTCCCCCGGTGGCGAGGACCGTCAGCGCGTTCACGCGGCGTTCCCTTCATCAATGTGGTGATGTTTCACGAAGGCTTCCTCGGCGGCTTCCTCGGCGGGGCCGCTCAGGAGGAGTGGCTGCCGTACTTCAGGTAGACCAGGTAGATGGCGAGCCCGGCACCGATGATCAGGCCGATGGGGATCAGCCAGGTCTGGTGCGTCCATTCGGACAGCAGCCACCCGATGCCGCCCCAGATGATCATCCCGGAGAGAAGGTAGCTGGGCACGGACCAGGCGACGTCGGCGAATTCCCGCTGGCCGTCCTCCGGCCGGGGCTTCTGCTCGCTCATCGCGCTCCGGACGATAGCAGGCCACCCGTGCGGTGGTCATATTGGAGTAGTCCCGGGGGCCCGGCACCGTCCGCGAGGCGTGCATCACGGACTCCGGTCCAGGACGTTCTCGGGTTCGTCAATGTAGGGCCTCCGCTGCAGCACGACCCGGAACTCGGCGGCGATCCAGAGCAGCGCGAGCCCGATGACCGTCCAGCCGAACACCTTGGTGTCCCAGATCGAGACGCCGTCCATCGTCGTGACCAGCACCATCACCGCGAGGATCTTCACCATGTAGCTGGCCAGCGCGGCCAGCATCATCGTCTGCGCGGAGTACCGGGCGGCCCAGGAGACCACCAGGGCGCTGATCGAGAAGAAGGCGATCACCACGACGGAGGCCAGTGCCGCCGCCAGGGCGCCCTTGGCGCCGGCGGCCAGCAGGCCGATCAGCACGGCGGCCACCCCGACGACCGATGTCGGGATCGCTGCGCCGCGGAGCATCCGAGCGTCGGAGGTTTGCATGAGGGCTCCGGCTGGTCACGGTCAGTGGTCGTTTCTTGTTCGTGAAAGGTATCACAAGCGTCCGGATTGTCCACAATTACCCTAGAGGTAATGCGAATGCGGGGCCGCGGAGGCCGCCGCCGGTCACGCTCGCACCTGGACTTTAGCCCAGCTCAGGGCCTGCTTTTACCACATCGGGCAACGACGTGCCGGGCCGGTCTGGCGCCCACGGCCGCGTCCGGCCGGAAACGGGGCGTGACCGGGTCAGACCCGCATCGGCGGGCGGCGGACCGGCTGGTCGCCGGCGCCCCCGTCGTCCGCGACCGGCTTCTTGCGGCCCGGCTTGCGGAGCATCAGCACGACGCCGGCGACCGCGACCAGCAGCGTCACCCCGAGGGTGATCCACGCGGCGTCGAACAGCGCCAGCCCGACCAGCCCGGAGGCCAGCAGCCCGACCCAGAAGTACATGATCAGCACGGCCCGGCGGGTGGAGTGGCCGAGCTGCAGCAGCCGGTGGTGCAGGTGCTGCTTGTCCGGGGAGAACGGCGACCGGCCCTGGCTGGTGCGCCGCAGCACCGCGAGCAGCATGTCCATGAACGGGACCGCGGCCACCGCCGGGATCAGCAGCACCGGGACGAAGAACGGGAACAGCCCGTTGGCGAGGACGGCCGGGTCGAACTGCCCGGTCAGCATGATCGTGGACGCGCTGAGCAGCAGCCCGATCAGCATCGAGCCGGTGTCGCCCATGAAGATCTTGGCGGGGCTGAAGTTGTGCGGCAGGAACCCCGCGCACATCCCGAACAGGACCGCGGCGATGAGCGTCGCGCCGGTCAGCGTGGTCAGCCCGTTGGACTTCGACAGCAGGTAGGCGTAGGAGAACAGGGCCAGCGCGGCGATCCCGACGACGCCCGCGGCGAGGCCGTCCAGGCCGTCGATGAAGTTCACCGCGTTGATCGTGGCGACCACGACGAAGACGGTCAGCGGCACCCCGTAGGCGGGCGGCAGCGACAGCGACTCGCCGGTCGGCAGCGGGATCACGTAGATCTGGATGCCCTGCATGATGAAGATCCCGGCGGCCGCGACCTGCCCGGCGAACTTGGTGAGCGCGTCCACCTCCCACCGGTCGTCGGCGATGCCGATCAGCACGATCAGCCCGCCCGACAGCAGCAGCGCCTTCGCCACGCTGATGTCGCCGTCCGAGAGGACCTTGCGCATCTCCGGCAGCCCGGTCGCCACCACCAGCGCCGACACCATGCCGCCGAACATCGCCAGGCCGCCGAGCCGGGGCGTCGGGATCACGTGCACGTCGCGGTCGCGCGGGACGGCCTGCGCCCCGAACCAGACGGCGAACCTGCGCACCGAAGGGGTCAGCAGGTAGGCGACGAGGGCGGCGACAAGGATCGTGAGCAGGTATTCCCGCACTCGCCTGCGCCCCCTTCACCGATCGCCGCCGCCGTGGTACCCCGTCCGGCGCGCCCCATCCACGTGACCCATCCACATGAACCGTCCGCATGGGCGCGTCCACATGGCCCGTACGGCCCGTCGTCTCCGTTAGACGAACGATCCGGCGGATGTGTTCGCGCCGCGACCGACCAACTGTAGACCCACCCGGCCGCCGTCCGCTGCCGATCGGCCCGCGCGAGTCAGCGCGGGCGAACGGCCTCCCGCACCCCCCGGATCGGGCGGAGGCGGTGCGCGCAGAGTATCCCTGTTCCGACGATCATCAGCGCGAGCCCGCCGAGGCAGGTGTTCCCCAGCGAGAACGCCCACAACCCGCGGCCCGCGACCTCCTCTCCCGCGTCGGCCGCGACGGCCAGCAGCCCGGCCGCGACCAGCGCCGCGCCGGCCCGCCGGCGCGGCACCGGGAAGCGCGGGAGCAGCGCCACCGCGCCGAGGGCCAGGGCGAGCACGGCGGTGCCGGGCCAGCCGCCGACCCAGCGCGGCGGGACGCTGCGCGGCGGCGGCACGGCGATCGCGTGCTTGGGCAGCCGGACCCGGATCAGCATGCCCTCGTGCGGGGCGAGCCCGTTCTGGATGAAGTCGACGGCGTACGGCCCGTCGCGGTCGCGCAGGCAGCGGGTCGACGCGCCCGGCGCGCCCGCCCGGCAGCCCACGCGCCGCAGCGGCACCGGCGCCTCGACGCGCACCGCCGCGTTCCCGATCGGGACGTCCCAGTCCGTCCCGATCGCGTCCCACTCCAGCTCGTCGTGGCCGGGGCGCGGGGTGAACGCCCACCGGACCTCGTACTCCAGCACGTACGCCTGGCGCCCGCGGACCTCGCGGTTGCGGTCCCCGACGCTGATCCGCACGTCCCGCAGGAACCGCGTCATCCGGACGCGGGACGGCGCGCCGGTCGAGGAGCTCGTGCGCACGTTCCGCACGTCGAAGACCCGGTCGCCGCGGCGGAACGGCACATGCCGGACGATCCCGTGCTCGCTCCGGTCGAAGTCGTAGGTGATCGTCTCCCGGACGTACAGGACGCCGTCGGCCCCGATCCGCAGCACCACGTCGTAGGTCGGGATGCGCTCCCCGGCGGCGGCCCCCCGCGCGGCGCCGGCGGGAGCGGGCAGCATCAGCACGATGATCGGCAGCAGGAGCCCCGCGAAGATCACGCGCCCCCGGACACGGCCACGCACGTCAGGCATGGTTCCACGGGCGGTCATGATCGTGTCGGTGCATCGGCGAGGGCGTACCGGGAGGGGAGCGGCCGGTCACTGCTAAGTTATCGCTCGCTAACCCCCGAACTGAGCCTGGAGGGACCTATGCGGCGAATCGCTGCAGTAGCCCTGACCGCCGGCACCCTGATGGCCGGCATGGCCGCCGTGGGCGCCCCCGCCGAGGCGGCCGCCGCCACGAGCTGGAAGCCCATCAACTCCTACGGCAACATCGACGCCTGGGGCACCTACACCCGGAGCGGCGGGAAGACCTACGTCAAGGGCTACCTCCGCGACACCAAGAAGAACGGCTGGACCGCCTGCGTGCGGTTCCTGTTCACCGAGGGCAACAAGAAGTACTGGTCGCGCTTCAAGATCATCGGCGTGACGTCCAGCGGCGCGAAGTACAACTACGACGGCAAGGCGACCGTCAAGATCAGCGTCAGCTCCAGCTACAGCAGCCACCTGTGGGTGCAGGAGTGCGGCCGGAACAAGAAGACCGGCAAGTACTACTACGGCAAGGGCAAGAAGCTCTTCTGAGCCGTTGACTCAGCCTGACGACACAGGCCCCGCCCGGCCCGGCGGGGCCTTTGCGCTTTCCCGGGACTTTGCAATGCGCGGATTCACGGGCTGCGCGGCGTCCCGGGCCGGACGGGCCGCAGCCGACGATCAAGAATCGGCCGGACGCGTCGCCCGTCAGCATGTCCTGGCTGGTGATGCGGGCCACCGGCTGACACACCGACCGCAGCGTTCACCTAGCGGCGGCGGATATCTCCACCAGTTTCATTAGCCCATCGCGGGGCGTGGATCGAGCCGGGGAATCGTTGTTCTCTTCGCGCCCCAACGCAAAGCGCGCGCAACTCCCGGACTTCTTTCAGACCGCCTTCGGAGGCTCTTTCATACCGTGCTCCTGAGCGCGCGAGGACGGCTCTTCGTTCCACTGCGTCCACGCTCATCCACAGGACACCCGGCTCCGGCGTGCCCCGCACCACGGGCCCGGACAGCCGGTAGGGCGGCCGTTTTCGGCCACGAAACATGCGAAGAGGCGCACGGCAGGGCCGGGGGGCGGCCGTCCGAGGTCAGTCGTTCTTGGCGGCGTCCGGGTCGTTCTTCGTCAGGGACGGCTTGGCGGCGGGCTCGGCCGGGGCGGCGGGGGCCTCAGTGGTGTCCGCAGGGGCCTCAGCGGGCTCGTCCTGCGCCTCGGGGGCCTTCTCCTTGGTGAGGGAGAGCTTGGCCTGCTCGGGCTCGGAGGCGGCCGTTACGGACTCGTCCACCTCGTCCGCGTGGCCCGCCTCGTCCTGCTCGGGCTCGTCGTCGTCGGTGAGGAGGACGCCGACCACGGCGCGAATCTTGTCGACGGGCACGGCGCCGGCGCGCAGCAGGCGCGGGACGGGTCCGGTCAGGTCGAGGATCGTGGACGGGTCGGCATGCCCCGACACACCGCCGTCCAGGTAGACCGAGATGGAGTCGCCGAGCATCTTCTCGGCCTCGTCGATGTTGCGGGCCGCGGGCTGGCCGCTCAGGTTCGCGCTGCTCACGGCCAGCGGGCCGGTCTCCTTCAGCAACTCCACCGCCAGCTCGTGCATCGGCATCCGGACGGCGACGGTGCCCTTGGTCTCGCCGAGGTCCCACATCAGGTTCGGGTTCGCGCGGCACACCAGCGTCAGCGCGCCCGGCCAGAACTCGTCGATGAGGTCCTGCCCGTAGACGCCGAGGTCGTCCACCAGGGCGGTCGCGGCCCGCACCGAGCCGACCAGGACGGGCGGGGGCATCTCCCGGCCGCGGCCCTTCGCCTCCAGCAGCTTGGTCACCGCGGGCGCCACGAACGCGTCCGCGCCCACCCCGTACACGGTGTCGGTCGGCAGGACGATCAGCTCGCCGCGCCGGACGGCCGACACGGCCTCGGCGATCCCGCGCGTGCGCTCCATCGGCTCTGAGCAGTCATAACGTCGGCTCACGATCGCCCGTCTTCCCATCTCGCGCGGCGCTCATCGGATTGGCACCGCCCAGGATAGCGGGGGCTCACACCCGCGAGCCGTGGCTAGTCGGTCGCGAGGCGGGCGGTGACGAAGCGGTCCCGGTTGGTGAGGTCGCGGCGGTTGCGGACGTCCCGCCAGCCGTTCTCCTCGGCGAACACCCAGTAGACCGCGTTGCCCTGCAGGTCGCTGTGCTCGACCGCGACGTGGCCGCCGGGGCGCAGCAGCCGGCGGGCGGTGCGCTCGACCACCCGGATCGCGTCCAGGCCGTCGTCGCCGCCGCCCCACAGCGCGTCCGCCGGGTCGTGGTCGCGGACGTCCGGCGGGACGTACTCCCACTCGCTCATCGGGATGTACGGGGGGTTGCTGACGACCAGGTCGACGGTGCCGTCCAGCTCGGGCAGCGCCGTGGCGAAGTCGTCCAGGTGGAGCCGGACGCGGCCCCGCTCGTCCAGCTCCTCGATGTTGCGGGTGGCGTGCACGAACGCGGTCGGGTCCTTCTCCACCGCGTGCACGCGCGCGCGAGGCGCCTCCAGCGCGATCGACAGCGCGATCGCGGCCGAGCCGGTGCCGAGGTCGACGACGAGGGGGTCGCGGACGTCCATGTCGCGGAGCGTCTCCAGCGCCCAGCCGACCATCACCTCGGTCTCCGGGCGCGGGACGAACACCCCGGGCCCGACCTTCAGCTCCAGGTAGCGGAAGTAGGCGCGGCCGGTGATGTGCTGCAGCGGCTCCCCGGCCTCGCGGCGCGCGACGAACTCCCAGAAGCGGGCGTCGAACGCGCTGTCGGGGACGCCGTGCAGCTCCGAGCGCCGCACCTGGTGCACGGCCGCCGCGAGCTCCTCGGCGTCGGCGCGGGGCGAGGCCGCGCCCGCGTCGGCGAGGCGGGCGGTGGCCCTGGCGATCTCGTCGAGCAGCAGGTTCATGACTCCGTCTTTCGAGGGGGGACGACCCCCCGCGCCCGTGTTCTTCGAGGGGGGACGACCCCCCACGCCCCCCGGTTCGCTGCGCTCATGGCCGCTGTCCTTCGAGGGGGGACGACCCCCCGCACCCCCCGGTTCGCTGCGCTCATGATTTCTGGGCTTCGGCCAGCCGGCGTTCCATGTCGGCGTCGACCAGCGCCTGCGTGACGTTGTGGAGGTCCCCGTCCAGCACCTGGTCGAGGTTGTAGGCCTTGTAGCCGACGCGGTGGTCGGAGATCCGGTTCTCGGGGTAGTTGTAGGTGCGCACCCGCTCGGAGCGGTCGACGGTGCGGACCTGGCTCTTGCGCTCGGCCGCCGCCGCGGCGTCGGCCTCCTCCTGCGCCATCGCCAGCAGCCGCGACCGCAGGATGCGCAGCGCCTGCTCCTTGTTCTGGAGCTGGCTCTTCTCGTTCTGGCAGGAGACGACGACGCCGGTCGGCAGGTGCGTGATGCGGACGGCGGAGTCGGTCGTGTTGACGCTCTGCCCGCCCGGACCGGACGACCGGTACACGTCGATGCGCAGGTCGTTCGGGTCGATCTGGACGTCGACGTCCTCGGCCTCGGGGGTCACCAGGACGCCGACCGCGCTGGTGTGGATGCGGCCCTGCGACTCGGTCGCGGGCACCCGCTGCACGCGGTGCACCCCGCCCTCGTACTTCAGCCGCGTCCAGACGCCCTCTTCGGCATTGCCCTTGGCCTTCACCGCGACGGTGACGTCCTTGTAGCCGCCGAGGTCGGACGGGTGCGAGTCGATGATCTCGGTCTTCCAGCCGATGCGCTCGGCGTACCGCAGGTACATGCGCAGCAGGTCGCCGGCGAACAGCGCGGACTCCTCGCCGCCCTCCCCGGCCTTCACCTGCAGGATGACGTCCTTGGAGTCGCTCGGGTCGCGCGGGACGAGCAGCCTGCGCAGCCGCTCCTCCAGGTCTTCGCGGCGCTTGTCGAGGTCGTCGGCCTCGGCGGCGAACGCCGGGTCCTCACCGGCGAGTTCGCGGGCGGTGGCCAGGTCGTCCTGCGTGGCCGCCAGCTCGCGCCGGGTCTCGACGATCGGCCGCAGCTCCGCGTACCGCTTGCCGAGCTTGCGCGCCAGCGCCTGGTCGGCATGGACGGACGGGTCGGCGAGCCGTTCCTCGATGCCCGCGTATTCGCTGATCAGATCGTCGAGATTCACGCTGTGTCCTGACCCGTTCCGGCCGGCCCGGCCGCCGCGGCCGACCCGGCCCGGAGACGGCGGCCGTCCCCGGTTGCCGACTTCGAAAGGCCCGGGGACCGCGAGTGTCCCCGGGCCGTTCCTGGTATGTGTGCGGCGCTCGCCCTACTTGCCGGCCTTCTTCTTGCCGAAGCGCTGCTCGAAGCGCGCCACCCGGCCACCGGTGTCGAGGATCTTCTGCTTGCCCGTGTAGAACGGGTGGCAGTTCGAGCAGACGTCCGCGTGGATCACGCCGTTCTCGGCGGTGCTGCGGGTCTCGAAGGTGTTGCCGCACGTACACGTCACGGTCGTGACGACGTAGTTCGGGTGGATGTCGGGCTTCATCGGTTCTCCTCGCCTCGGGCGGTCGCCGGGCGCCCGTCATGCTCGCATGGCCGGGCCATGGGAGATGTGAGGGGCGTGAACCGGTACCGCAGCGGTTGCACCTCAAGTGTGCCAGATACCCGAACGTGGCGAGGTCACCGGGCATTCCCGATCTTGGACGGGCGGCGCCGGCCGGTCACCCGGCGGCGCCGTCTCGTCACCCCCGCGGCACGGCCCGGGTCACCCTGCGGCGCGTCCCAGATAGGCCAGGACCGCCATCACCCTGCGGTGGCCGCCCTGCGCGGGCTGGAGGCCCAGCTTCATGAAGATGTTGGAGATGTGCTTCTCCACGGCGCCCTCGGTGACGACGAGGTCTGCGGCGATCGCCCCGTTGGAGCGCCCCTGCGCCATCAGGCCGAGCACCTCCCGCTCGCGCGGCGTCAGCGACTCCAGCGGGTCGTCGTTGCGGCGCCGGCCGAGCAGCTGGCCGATCACCTCCGGGTCGATCACCGTCCCGCCTGCCGCGATGCGGCGCACCGCGTCGATGAACTCGGCGACGTCCGCGACCCGCTCCTTCAGCAGGTAGCCGACGCCCTCGGCGCCGCCGCCGATCAGGTCCGTCGCGTACCGCTCCTCCACGTACTGCGACAGGACGAGGATCGGCGTGCCCGGCCGCCTCTCTCGGACGGCGAGCGCCGCGCGCAGCCCCTCGTCGGTGAACGACGGCGGCATCCGGACGTCCACGATGGCGAGGTCGGGGGCGTGCTCCTCGACGATGCCGAGCAGGCCCGGTCCGTCCCCGACGGTCGCCGCCGTCTCGATCCCGGCGTCGCCGAGCAGCCGGACGAGCCCTTCCCGCAACAGCACCGAATCCTCGGCGATCACTACCCGCATCGCCCCATTATCGTGCCCGCGGCCCGGCCCGCCGATGCGCGGGCCGAGCCAGGAGCCGGCGGTCGCCGGGGCGGCCGTCACCAGGTGCAGGGGAGGTCCGCGCGGATGATCGTGGGGCCGCCGGGCGGGCTGTCCACGATGAGCATCCCGTCGATCGTCGCGGCCCGGTCGGCGAGCCCGGCGAGGCCGCCGCCGCGCCTGGCGGTCGCGCCGCCCACCCCGTTGTCGATCACCTCGACGACGACCCAGCGGTCCTCGCGGGCGACCCGGACCGACACCTGCGTCGCGCGGGCGTACTTCGCGACGTTCGCCAGCGACTCGGCGACGATGAAGTAGGCGATGCTCTCGACCGCCGCCGGCGGGCGCTCCGGCAGGTCGACGCTCACCTGGACGGGTACCGGGGCGCGGCCCGCGAGGCCCGACAGCGCCGGGTCCAGGCCGCGGTCGGTGAGGATCGCCGGGTAGATGCCGCGGGCCAGGTCGCGCAGCTCGGTGATGGCCTCCTTGGTGCCGGCGTGCGCCTGCTCGATCAGCGCCCGCGCGCCCTCCGGGTCGTCGTCGAGCTTGGCGCGGGCGCGGCCGATGTCCATCGCGACGGCCAGCAGCCGCTGCTGCGCGCCGTCGTGCAGGTCGCGCTCGATGCGGCGCCGCTCGAACTCGGCGGCGTCCACCCCGCGGGCGCGGCTGGCCTGGAGGTGCTCGGTGCGCCTGCGCAGCTCCACGTTCTCGGCCTGCGCGGGGCTCGGGCCGAGCAGCAGCGCGGCGAACACCGTGTGGCCGATCGCGAGCGCCCGCGTCACGTACATCGCCAGGGTGAGGAACACCAGCCCGACGACCATCACCGGGAGGGCCTCCAGCGGGTTGCCCGCCCAGTACGAGACGAACCCGAGGTTGATCTCGGCGCCGTCGTCCACCGCCACGATCAGCGGCAGGCCCAGCGTCGTCGCCGTCGCGCCCCACACCGCCGCGGACACGACGAGCTCCACCAGCGTGACCGGGAACAGGAGGCCGAGGTAGAGGAGGTCCTTCCAGGTGGACGGGTCCGCCGCCATGCCCTTGAGCCGGGCGAACGGGTTGCGGCTCTCGGGCGGCCGCCGGTACGGGTCCGGGACGCGGACGCCGAACGCCGCCCGGACGAGCCGGCGCTCCAGCATCGCGCCGAACCGCCACGCGACCATCAGCAGCGCCAGCAGCGGCACCCCGACCCAGATGATCAGCAGCCCGAGGGACAGCGCCAGCCCGACGACGAGCGTGACGAACCAGGCGAGCCCGAACGCCATGCTGACGCCCAGGTAGAGCGCGGAGCGCCAGGTCACCGACGACCGCGCCATCGCGAGCGGCGCCCAGGAGCCGTTCAGGACGGACGGGGCGTCCCCGCCGCCGCGCGTCGCCGCGGCCCACCGTGTCGCGGCCCATCCGACGGCGCCGCCGCCGGGGTCTCTGCTCAGCTCGCCCACATCGTCCTCCGTGCCCGTTCCCAACCTACGATCCCAGCGTGCCGGGGCGGGGCCGCCGCGACCATGACGTGGACCGGCGGATGGGGGGTGGGGCTAACCCCACCACGCCGCCGTGCCCGCGTCGCGGACGGACGTGGAACGCCCCCGCCCGGTGACCCGGACGGGGGCGTTCCACTCGTGCTCAGACCCGGATTCGGGCCGCGCCCGGCGCGATCAGCGGTCGCGCCCGGCGCGCGTGATCAGCGGTCGTCGGAGACCGTGGTCTTCTGCACCTGGAGCAGGAACTCGGCGTTGGACTTGGTCTCCTTCATCTTCTCGATGAGGAGCTCCAGCGCCTGCTGCGTGTCGAGCGCGTGCAGCACCCGGCGCAGCTGCCAGACGACCCGCAGCTCCTCCGGAGCCATGAGGATCTCCTCCTTGCGGGTGGACGACTGGTCGACGTCCACCGCCGGGAAGATCCGCTTGTCGGCCAGGCTCCGGTTGAGCTTCAGCTCCATGTTGCCGGTGCCCTTGAACTCCTCGAAGATGACCTCGTCCATGCGGGACCCGGTCTCCACCAGCGCGGTGGCGAGGATCGTCAGCGAGCCGCCGTTCTCGATGTTGCGCGCCGCACCGAAGAACCGCTTCGGCGGGTAGAGCGCGGTCGAGTCGACACCACCGGACAGGATCCGGCCGGACGCCGGCGCCGCCAGGTTGTAGGCCCGGCCGAGGCGGGTGATCGAGTCGAGCAGCACGACGACGTCGTGGCCGAGCTCGACGAGCCGCTTGGCGCGCTCGATCGCCAGCTCCGCGACCGTGGTGTGGTCCTCGGCGGGACGGTCGAAGGTCGAGTGGATGACCTCGCCCTTCACCGTCCGCTGCATGTCGGTGACCTCTTCCGGACGCTCGTCCACCAGGACGACCATCAGGTGGCACTCCGGGTTGTTCTTGGTGATCGCGTTCGCGATCGCCTGGAGCACCATGGTCTTGCCGGCCTTCGGCGGCGACACGATCAGCCCGCGCTGGCCCTTGCCGATCGGCGACACCAGGTCGATGATCCGCGTGGTCAGGATGCCGGGGTCGGACTCCAGCCGCAGCCGCTCCTGCGGGTACAGCGGGGTCAGCTTGGAGAAGTCGACGCGGCCCTTGGCCTGCTCCGGCTCCATCCCGTTGACGGTGTCGAGGCGGACCAGCGCGTTGAACTTCTCGCGCCGCTCGCCCTCGCGCGCCTGCCGGACGGCGCCGGTGATGACGTCGCCCTTGCGGAGGCCGTTCTTGCGGACCTGCGCCAGCGACACGTACACGTCGTTCGGGCCGGGCAGGTAGCCGGTCGTCCGGACGAAGGCGTAGTTGTCGAGGATGTCGAGGATGCCCGCGACCGGGATGAGGACGTCGTCCTCGGTGATCACCGGCTCCTCGTAGCGCTCGCGGCCGCGGCCGCGGTTGCGCTCGCGGAACCGGCGCCCGCGCCGGCCCCGGCCGCTGCCGTCGTCATCGTCGTGCTGGCCGCCGCCCTGGTTCTGGCCGCCGCGCTGCCGGCCGCCGCCCTGGTCGCCGCGGTCGCCCCGGTCACCGCGCTCGCCCCGGTCACCGCGCTCGCCGCGCTCGCCCCGGTCGCGGCCCTCGCCGCGCTCCCGGCCGCCGCGCTGCCGCTGGCGTCCGCCGCCCTCGCGGCCGTCGCGGCCCTGGTCACGCCCGCCGTCGCGGCCGCCGCCCTGGGACTCGCCGTCCTCGGCGCCCTGGTCGCGGCCCTGCTCGCGGTGCTGCCGCTCGCCGCGTCCCTCGCCGGCCCCCCGGTCCTGCCGCTCACCGCGCTGGCGGCCGCCCTGCCGGTCCGCCCGCTCGGCCTTCTCCGGCTTGTCGGCGCCCTTGTCGGCGGCGTCGCCCGGCTGGTCGGCCGGCTTGCCGGACTGCTTGTCGGCGGCCTTGTCGGCCGCCTTCTCGGTCTGCTTGCCGGACGGGGCCTGCTCGGTCGCGGGCGCGGCGTCGGAGATCGTGACCTGGTCGTCGGAGACCTCGCGCTTGGCGGCCGCGGTGCGGGTCCGCCGGGGGCGCTCGGTCTTCGCCGGGGCAGCGGCTCCCTGCTCGCCCCCCGCCGAGCCCTGCTCCCCGCCGCCCTGCTTCTCCTGGATGGCGGCGATGAGCTGGCTCTTGCGCATCCCGGTCACACCGGTGATGCCGAGGCTGGACGCGAGCGCCTTGAGCTCGGGCAGCACCATGGCCGACAGGCCGGTGCCCGAGCGGCGGCGCCGGGGGGTGGCGGACTCCGCGGCGGCCGGAGCGGCGTCGGCCACGGTTCCCGTGCTTGATGCGTCCGTAAGGAGTTCGCTGGATTCGCTCACTAAGGGTCCTTCCCAGGGAGCGGGCGTTGGCCGGCGTTCGGCCAGTCGACCCGGTGGTGCGGCCCGGCGGGGGCGCCGGGACGGGCTCCGCTGATCACGATGGAACCGGGATCTGCGTGTTCTGGGCACAGCCAGATGGTGGACGGGACGTTCCGCTCGTGCGTGTCCCCGGTACCGCCACGTCCTGAGTTGTTGCGCTGGAATGCCTGACAACGGGATATCACGGTGTCGGGGAGCCTGGTACGCGGGACCGAAACGACCGGAGGGTCGAACAGGCGACGCGCGGCTGACGAGCACGCTGCCCCGAACGGGGCATCTGGTGCGGCATTCAGCCTAACATCACCAGGGCACACAGCTATTCCCCAGAGGTCGATGTCTTCGCATTTTACCTAGCGGGATCGTGCCGGAACCTGCACCGGCCGGAGCGCCGCGAAGGCCCCGCCCCCGACGCCGCGATCAGGCCCGGACCTCGTGTTCTCCGGTCATGACGCGAGCGCCGCGGGTCGCGACGTCCAACGGGTGTATGTGCCAGCCTTTACCCACTTCGGGGACTACTGAATCAACTCGTGATGCGTTTGTGAAGGCCAGGACAGTCGGACCGGCCCCGGAAATCACCGCCGGGACGCCCGCGTCCCGCAACGTCTTGACCAGTGCGGCGGACTCCGGCATGGCGGGCGCGCGGTAGTCCTGGTGGAGCCGGTCCTCGGTCGCGTCCAGCAGGACGTCCTCGGCCATTCCCGCGGTGAGCGCCGCGACCAGCAGCGCGGCCCGGCCGGCGTTCGCCGCCGCGTCGCCGTGCGGGACGGCCTCCGGCAGCAGCCCGCGGGCCCGCTCGGTCGCCAGCCGCTGCTCGGGGACGATCGCGACGACCTCGGTGACCTGCGATTCCAGCCGGACCAGCCGCGGGCCGGCCGGCGTCGTCCAGGCGACGGTCAGGCCGCCCGCGAGGCACGGCGCGACGTTGTCGGGATGCCCCTCGATCTCGGTGGCGAGCCGCAGCGCGGCGTCGTCGTCGAGCAGCGCCCCCGCCGGGTGCAGCGCGCGGGCCGCGACGATCGCCGCCACGATCGCGGCGGACGACGAGCCGAGCCCCCGGCTGTGCGGGATCGCGTTGCGGCAGCGCAGCCGGACCCCCGGCGGCCGGGACGGGCCGGATCCGGCCAGGTCATCGAGGACGTCGAGGGTGCGGCGCAGCACCTTCACGATGAGGTGCCGCTCGCCGCGGTCGGCGACCTCCGCGCCCTCGCCGTCCACCTCGATGGCCACCCCGCCGCCGGTCAGCTCGACCTCGACCTCGTCGTGCAGGGCGAGCGCGAGGCCGAGCGAGTCGAAGCCGGGGCCCAGGTTCGCGCTGGTCGCGGGCGTCCGCACCAGCACCGGGCCTTCCGTCCAGCCCACTTAGGTGAGGCCGAGTTCGGAGGCGGCGGAGTGCGCGTCCACCTTGATGGTGGTCGGCGCGGGGGCGCCGGAGATGGCCCAGTCGGGGTCCTTGAGGCCGTTGCCGGTGACCGTGCAGACGACCTTCGCGCCCGGGGCGACGACGCCCTGCTCGCTCGCCTGCAGCAGGCCCGCGACGCTCGCTGCGGAGGCGGGCTCCACGAAGACGCCCTCCTCCCGGGCGAGCAGCCGGTACGCGGCGAGGATCTGCCGGTCGGTGACCGAGTCGATCGCGCCGCCCGACTCGTCGCGCGCGGCGACGGCCAGGTCCCAGGAGGCGGGGTTGCCGATCCGGATCGCGGTCGCGATCGTCTGCGGCTTCAGGACGGGCTCGCCCTTCACGAACGGCGCCGCCCCGCTGGCCTGGAAGCCCAGCATGCGCGGCGTCTTCGACGCCTCCCCGTCGGCGGCGTACTCCCGGTAGCCCATCCAGTACGCGGAGATGTTGCCCGCGTTGCCGACGGGCAGGCAGTGCACGTCGGGGGCGTCGCCGAGCGCGTCCACGATCTCGAACGCCGCCGTCTTCTGGCCCTGCAGCCGGTACTTGTTGACCGAGTTGACCAGCGCCACCGGGTAGTCGACCGACAGCTTGCGCGCCAGTTCGAGGCAGTCGTCGAAGTTGCCGTCCACCTGCAGGAGCCGCGCGCCGTGCACCAGCGCCTGCGCCAGCTTGCCCATCGCGATCTTGCCCTGCGGGACGAGGACCGCGCAGGTCATCCCGGCCCGCACCGCGTACGCGGCGGCGGACGCCGAGGTGTTGCCGGTGGACGCGCAGATCACCGCCTTGGCGCCGTCCTCGGCGGCCTTGCTGATCGCCATCGTCATGCCGCGGTCCTTGAACGAACCGGTCGGGTTGGCGCCCTCGACCTTGAGGAACACCTCGCAGCCGGTCAGCTGGGACAGCCGGTGCGCGGGCACCAGCGGGGTGCCGCCCTCCAGCAGCGTCACGACCGGGGTCCGGTCCGACACCGGCAGCCGGTCGCGGTACTCCTCGATAAGGCCACGCCACGCGCGGGCGTTCGGGTTCACGTCGGTCTCCTGAATGACCTGGGATGTTGCCCGGAGTCTACCGGGATCGCCCGTACCGCTTCGCGGCCCGGTCACCGGGCCTCACCTGGGGCGTCACTCCTCGCCTTCGACCCGCATCACGCTGGTCACGGCCCGGACGATCTCAAGCCCGCGCAGGCCCTCCACCGTCGCGGTGAGGGCCGCGTCCGGTGCCCGGTGCGTCACCACGACGAGCTGGGCCTCCTCGCCCAGCCCGACCTGCCGGACGGCCTGGATCGACACCCCGTGCCTGGCGAACTCCTCCGCGACCGTGGCGAGGACACCGGCCTCGTCGGTCACGTCCACCTGGATGTAGTAGCGGGTGACGGTCTCGCCCATCGGCAGTACGGGAAGCTTCGCGTACGTCACCTCGACAGGGCCCGGTGTACCGCCGGCCACGTTCCGCGCCACCGCGACAAGGTCGCCCAGGATCGCGGACGCCGTCGGAGCACCACCGGCACCCGCGCCATAGAACATCAGCGATCCGGCGGACTCGGCCTCCACGAACACCGCGTTGTACGCCTCGCGCACACTCGCCAGCGGGTGGGACCTGGGAATCATCGCCGGATACACGCGAACGGACACACCGCGGCCGTTCCGGCCGTCCGTCGAAGGGATGCGCTCGCAGATGGCCAGGAGCTTGACGACGCAGTCCATCCCCTTGGCGCCCGCCACATCGGCGGCGCTCACCTCGGTGATGCCCTCACGATGGACGTCCGCCGCCGTCACGGGCGTGTGGAACGCCAGCTGCGCCAGGATCGCCGCCTTGGCCGCCGCGTCGAAACCCTCCACGTCGGCCGTCGGATCGGCCTCCGCGTAGCCGAGCGCCTGCGCCTCCTCCAGCGCGTCGTTGAACCCGGCGCCGTGCGTGTCCATCTGGTCGAGGATGTAGTTCGTGGTGCCGTTCACGATGCCGAGCACCCGGTGCACGTGGTCGCCGACCAGCGAGTCGCGCAGCGGCCGCAGCAGCGGGATCGCGCCCGCCACGGACGCCTCGTAGTACAGGTCGGCGCCGTACTCGCGGGCCGCCGCGAACAGCGTCGCGCCGTCCTCGGCCAGCAGCGCCTTGTTCGCCGTGATCACCGACTTGCCGGACTTCATCGCCTCCAGCATCAGCGTCCTGGCCGGCTCGATGCCGCCGATGACCTCGATGACGATGTCGACGTCGTCCCTGGTCACCAGGCCCTGGGCGTCCGTCGTCAGCAGCTCCCTGGGCACGCCCTCGCGCACCCGGTCCGGCCTGCGCACGGCGATCCCGGCGAGTTCCAGCGGCGTCCCCACGCGCGCGGCCAGATCGTCGGCCTGCTCGATCAGCAGCCGGACGACCTCCGTGCCGACCACCCCGCATCCGAGCAGCGCCACGCGCAGTCCGGGTTTCACGCTTCGACCTCCGCATCGAGCCGCAGCAGGTCCGCCGCGCTCTCCCGGCGGACGATCACGCGCGACCTGCCGTCCCTCACCGCCACGACGGCGGGCTTCGGGACGTGGTTGTAGTTGCTGGCCATCGACCGACAGTACGCACCGGTCGCCGCCACCGCCACCAGGTCCCCCGCCGCAAGATCTTCGGGGAACCACAGGTCCCGCACCACAATGTCGCCGCTCTCGCAGTGCTTGCCGACAAGCCTACTGAGCATGGGCGCCGCATCCGACGACCTGCTCGCCAGCACGCCGGTGTACTCGGCGCCGTACAGCGCGGTGCGCAGGTTGTCGCTCATGCCGCCGTCGACCGACACGTACGTGCGCAGGCCCTCGACGTCCTTCACCGTGCCGACCTCGTACACCGTGACGCCGCCCGGCCCGATGATCGCCCGTCCCGGCTCCACGGTCAGCCGCGGCATCGCCAGGCCGTACGCCCTGCACTCGCGGGCCACGATGTCCCTGAGCCCGTCCGCGATCGACTTGGGGTCGTGCGGCTCCTCGCCCGGCACGTACGCGATCCCGTAACCGCCGCCGAGGTCGAGCTCCGGAAGCTCGATCCCGTGCTCGTCCCGGATCGCGACCAGCAGCTCCGCCAGCCGGTGCGCGGCGACCTCGAACCCGTCCACCTCGAAGATCTGCGACCCGATGTGGCTGTGCAGCCCCACCAGCTCCAGCTGCTTCAGCTCCAGAACCCGCCGGACGGCCTCCAGCGCGGCCCCCGAACTGCGCGAGAACCCGAACTTCTGGTCGTCATGGGCGGTCGCGATGAACTCATGGGTGTGCGCCTCGACACCCGTGGTCACGCGCACCATCACCTTGGGGCGGACACCCATCTCCTGGGCGAGATACCCCAGCCGCGCTATCTCCTCGAACGAATCCAGCACGATCCGTCCGACGCCGGCCTCAAGGGCCTGCTCCAGCTCCCACTTGGCCTTGTTGCTTCCATGCAGGGTGATGCGCTCGGTAGGGAAGTCCGCCGCAAGGGCAACGGCGAGCTCACCCCCACTGCACACGTCGAGCCCCAGGCCCTCCTCCTTCAGCCACCGCGCGACCGCGGTACACAGGAAGGCCTTGCCCGCGTAGTGGACGTCCCCGTCATGGAACGCCGCCGCGTACTCCCTGGCCCGGCTCCGCACGTCCTCCTCGTCATAGACGTACAGAGGCGTCCCGTACTCCTTGGCCAGGTCCCGCACGTCGACACCGCCGACCGTCAGGACACCGTCCTCCCGGCGGGCGCCGCGCGGCCACACAGCGGGCTCCAGGGCGTTCAGATCCTCCGCAGGCCCGGCAGGATGGTCCTCCGGCAGCACATCGGCATGCCTCGGCCCAGCAGGGTGTACTCGACTCATATCCGCTCTCTAGGGGTCTCACCGATCATGTTCAGCCCGTTGCCGAGGACGACCTTCACCGCCCGCGCCAAACCCGCCCGTCCCTCAGGACGGCGCTCATGCACCTCGTGGTACGCCTCGGCCACTCTCTCCAAACACAACATCAGCGGCCTGGCATCCCGTTCCCGCTCCGCCTGCTCCGCCCGCCCGGGCACGTCCCCCATGGCCCACACGAGCTCGGACTCCAGCGCCCCGCCCCGAAACGGCGCGCTCTCGCCCCACCGCTCGACCCAGCAGGCCCGCGCGTAAGCAAGGCGAACCGAGAACCCCGGATTCTCAAACGTCCGGGGCCACTCGTCCCACACACCCCCCGGCACCCGCGCGGCGACCCCGTAACGAGGATCACCCAGGATCTGCTCCACCAGCTCCCCCGCCGCCAGGACGACCCGGACGAACCCACCGCGGACGACGCCCCCGACCCGCCGCGCGATCACCTCGGGATCAACACCGAGCCGCAGCGCCACCGGACTCTCGAACACCCCGCGCCCCCGCCCGAAGACCACGACGCTCTCCGGCACGGCGACATCGATCTCCCCGTCCGCCACGGCGTCCCGCACCGCCCGCACGAGGGCATCGCCTGGAGTCACCCTGGTGAGACTATCCGACCACTATTCGAGACCCAACGCTGCGCTACACCTGGGGATTTGCAGGTCGCGGACGAGCGCCACCCGCCGAATATGTCTCACTGAGATGTCACCTCGGCGCTACATAGGCCGGCCCCGACACGGCGACCTCACCGCCGGCCGGGGCCTAGGAACCGACCCCAGGAGGTCAACCCCATGGCAACGGAGCCTACCCACCCGACCGGCCTGTCGGCCGAAACCCGCGCCGTCGTCGCCGTCGTGCTGGAGGCGCTCGACATCCCGTACGCGGCGACCGTCGCCCACGCGGAGACCCGCACGAGGATCCTGGGCGAGCGGGTCCTGCACCTGGTGGTGATCCTGCGCGGCATGCTCCAGCGGGACCGCGCCGGCGACGTCTCCGGCGACCTGGAGTACCTGCGGGAGAAGCTCGCCGAGAACCCGGCCGCCGGGTACGTCACCGACGAGCAGGCGCGGGCCCGGTGCGACGCGGGCGCCGGCTGGATGGACGCCGTCCGCCTCGACTACGACGGCACAGACGACGACGAGGGCGACGTCCCTGCGCCGGACGCGGACGGCCGGGACGACAAGGACGCGCGGGCCCGGCGGACCGTCGACAACATCCTGTACCTCGCCGACCGCGGGCCCGCCGTCCAGCAGCAGGCGGACGCGAACCGCGCCGAGGGCCGGACCGGTGTCGCCGACGCGCTCGACGCCGTCGCGGACGCTCACGACCGGCTCGCCGATGCGGTCGGCCTCGACGGCGACGTGTTCGCCGCGGTCGACGCCATCGCCGTAGCGACGGCGAACGCCAAGCAGGCCATCGCCGCAGCCCGCGCCGCCGAGGGCGACACGGGCGACGCGTCGTGACGCGACAGCCGGGCGACTTCGCCGCCGCGCTGCCCATGCTTCGTGCCTACATCGCCGGACGGGCGGCCGGACGCGAGCGGCGCCCGGTCACGGCGTGCCCGTACGACCCGGACGGGTCGACGGCCGTCGAGCGCGCGCAGGCGCGTCTCTGGCTACGCGGGTACGACCGGGAGAACCCGGCGAACATCGACTACAGCGGATAGCCCGCCCGGCCTCGTCGAGGGCCCCCGTTCCGGTCACGCGCCGGCGGGGCCCTCGACGCCGTTCCCGGGCCGCGCGCACAGTTCCCGGTACGCCTCGTTCAACTCGCTCGCGGGGACGTTGCGTGCCTCCACAGCGGCGATCACCTCGGCCGCGCGCCAGTAGTTCGACGGCACCAACCGCCCGCTCGTGACCGCCTCCAACGCCGTGTGCGCGGCCTCGTCCGGCTGATCAGCGGCCAGCAGCGCAAGCGCCAGGTCGAGCCGCGCCGACGCTGCCCGCCGGGGCCGGGCCGGGCCGGTGGACGGCTGCTCCAACCGTGCCAGCACCCCCCGCGCATACGGAGCGGCGGCGGGGTCCCCGACCCATGCGAGCGTGGTCGCGGTGTAGGCGTCGCTCTTGGCCGGGTCGTACCGGTAATGGTGCTCGGGACGGTCCGGCATCGGGAGAGGCTCAACAAGCCGCTCGACGCGCGCCAGGGCATCCCGTGTTTCCGGGGCGGCGCCGACCCTGGCCCACGCGCGCCCCTCCTGCGCGGTCGCCTGGATGTACGCCGAGCTGCCGCGCGGCGCGATCTCCTGCGCGCCACGGGCGAGCGTGACCGCCTCGCCGTACTCGCCATCGGTGAGGCGCTGCCAGGCGCGGGTCTCCAGTGTCCACGCGAGGATCTCGGGATGGTCGGCGTGCTCGGCGAGCTGCGCGGCGGTGCGGAGCCGGGCGGCGGCGGCCGGGAGCTGCCCGAGGTCGATGTTGCAGGTTGCGGCGAGCAGCGACAGCCACCCTCCGACGACGATCAAGCGGCGGCGCTCGGCGAGGGTCATGCGGGCGTCCATGAGCGCCGAAACGTGGCTGAGGTGCCGCCTGACGCGCGTCAGCAACTCGCCCGGCGGGGTCTTCGGGTAGGCGGACGCCATGTCGTCCACGGTCATTTCCAGCGCGGTGAGGGTGTCGTCTCCGACGTCGCTCGCGGCGACGCGGCGCACCAGCTCCAACGCCTCGATCTCGTCATCGAACGGCACAGCGGCGACCGGGTGAAGCGGGGGCGGGGGGAGGAGCGCGGCGAGGCGCCCGCCAGCGTCGAGGATCTCATCGAAGCGGGCCGCCATCCCCGGTGACGGGGCCTTGAGATCGCGGGCGACCCGGGACACGTACCCGTCGTTGCAGGGCACGAGCGCCGCGAGCTTCCGTTGGCTGATGCCGCGCTCGGTCATGAGCCGGCGGAGTTCCTCACCGAAGGTCATCGCCTCACCCGTTTCGCCCCGGGTTGACCTGCTGTCTGGCGCTGCCTGGCCGGGGAGGCAGCAGGCAGCACCTTCCAAGCTAACGCCCGGCGGGGTCGAGTGGAGAGCGAAAGGTGTCACCAGACACGAAGACGGCCCCGGACGGTGGGCGAACACCGCTACCCGGGGCCTGACCGGAAACGAGGTCCGGCTATGGAAACCGTACCGAACCCGACGCACGCACTTGCCCCGGAAGCGCGCCCCGCCGCGCCGCCGAACAGACCCCGGCGGCCGGTGGTGGTCGAGGACACGGCCCGGATCGACGTCACCCCCATCCAGCGCGCCGAGGTCGCCGAGCTCCGCGAGCGGTACGGGGTGATGGCGTGGTTCGGGTTCCACACCCGCGAATGGTGGGCCCTCGTCGACGGCGTCCGGCTCGTCGAGGCGCCGACGCCCGCCCGGCTCGGTGAGGCGGTCATGGCGGCGCGGAGGTGGACGCCATGACCGCGCCCGTCGAGGTCCGCGGCTACCTGCTCATTGAGAAGGCCGGCGTGTGGTTCTTGGAGCAGGACGGCCGGATCGCGGCAACGATCATCGACATGGGCGGCGGGACGTGGCGGGCCCGGACGCCAGAGGGGAACGCCCGGACCTTCACCATCCCGCCCGAGGTCGAGGACCCGCCGCTGTACGTGGCCGAGCAGATCGCCTAGACCGGGGCGGCGCGACGGTCGAGGACCCGCCCAACTCCCGGCCGCGCCGCCCCTCCAAACGCCACGGCCCCGGTGCCCCCGTGACGCGCGACACGGGCCCGGGGCCGTGGCCCGCGCATTAGCGCAGCGTCGGCTATGATCGTCGGAATAACTGAACTCCGAGTAGCAACCAGGCCCGGCGCTCCAACGTTTCGCCTCACCCCCAACCCATCACGACCCGGCCGCCGTTCCGCCTGGTAAATCGGTCGTATGGAGGATCGAGGATTACCTCTCCTTCGCCCTGAGGACACGGCACGCCGAGCGACACCGCGAATAGAAAGACATTCGCCGTGGCGCTCGGCGTTCGCTTTTCTCGGGAGAAAGCGCCGTGTCTCTAACCCCGGCACAACGTTCGCTGCGCGCGTCCATCGCCGCTAACGCCCGTCTCGCCAACGAAGACCCCGTCGAGATGACCGCGCCCGCCCGCAAGGCGTTCCTCGACCGCTTCGAGAAGCAGGTCGACCCCGACGGCATCCTCGACCCCGCCGAACGCGCCCGCCGCGCCGAACACGCCCGCAAGGCCTACTTCAAGCGCCTCGCCCTCGCGTCCGCCCGCGCCCGCGCCGAACGGGCCCGCAGCAAGCGCACCCCCGCCGCCTGACCTACCCCCAAACGCGCGAACGGCCTGGTCCTCGCCCGACCAGGCCGCCGCCGACACAACCCGCACCCCTCACCCGCGACAGGAAGGAAAGAACGGATGCCACTGATGGTAGACGACCCGGCCGCGACCGGTCGCCACATCGCAACCCCTCCACCCGAACACGGCTACAGCCCGCAAGGCGTCGCCGAATTCACCCAGCTCGCCGCCGCACTCGCGGCCCGCGGATACCTCGTCGAACTCGACACGGACGCGCCGGCGTGCAACTGCATCAGCGTGTGCCCGCTGTGCGCCGCCAACGGCACGCCGGGCGAGCTCGTCATCTCCTCCGGACCGTGGGGAAGCGCCGGGGTCTACTGCGCGGCAGGGCGACACGTCCTGTACGCGATCGGCGCCGAGCTGGACGTAAGGACCAAGCTCATGGACGCAATCGACAGAGGCCGCCGCGACTTCCACCGCGTATGGAACGTCATCCGAGCCAAGAACCTCGCCCACGACCTCCCCCGACTCGACCCCGAACCCGACGGCTGGGGAGACATGGCCGTACGCGCTCAGTGCCCGACCTGTCTGGGAGAGGGCGACACCGAACACCGTCTTGAGGTGTTCGTGGAAGCCTGCGAGCCCGCACGCTCGAAGCGGCAGTTCGGCCAACTCCGCGTCATCTGCTTCGCCGGGGGACACGACCCGCTCCCCGCCCTGGGCATCGTCACCGAACGATCCCTACAGGAGACGCATGGCGCGATCGATTGGGACGCCGAGGAGGCCCCCGCAACGTGGCTGATCGAGCCTCTCGTCGAGCGCGGCCAGTTCGCCAGCATCTACGGGCCCGCAGGCATCGGAAAGAGCCTGCTCGCCCAAGACCACGCGTTCCGCCTCGCCGCGGGCGGCGCCCGCGTGCTCTACCTCGACCACGAGAACCCCGTCCCCGAGGTCAAGAAGCGCCGCCGCGACATGGGTCACCACGGGCCCAACCCGGCCGGCTTGGAGTACCTCAGCTTCCCGCCCGTGACCGCCCTCGACACCCCCGAAGGCGCCGCCAAGCTCCACGCCCTCGCCAACAACCTCCGGCCGGACGTGATCGTCCTCGACACCTGGTCCAAGTTCCTCGCCGGCGACGAGGCATCCCCATCGACGCACACGGAGGCGTACAACCTCGCGATCGTGCCGCTACGCCGCAAGGGCGTGACCGTCATCGCGATCGACCACGCGGGCAAGGAGCTCGGGCGCGGCCCTCGTGGCGGATCGAGCAAGGTCGACAACGTCGACGTGCTGTGGCTCCTCACCGTCAAGAGCAACGGCCGCCTACGGCTGGAGCGCAAGAAGTCCCGCACAGGCCGCGGCCCCGACCTCGTCGAGCTGACCCGCCGTACCAACCCGCTACGGCACGAGCACGCCGAGCCGAAGCCGACCGACGTCCTCACCCCGGACGTCCGGGCGTGCGTCGCCAAGCTCGACGAGTGCGACGTCCCGCCCGGATGGGGACGGGACCGCGCCGCCGAGGTCCTCCGCGCGAACGCCTACAAGGTCCGTAACGAGGTCCTCGCCGCCGCCCTCAAGGTCCGGCGAGAACGCGGCAACGTCGCCGCCGACACCGTCGACCTGTCCGGGACAGGTCGGGGACAGGTTTCCGACCAATGACCGCCACCTGTCCGGGACAGGTCACCGCGCCGACCCGTGTTCCCGCACGTCACGGCGTTGCCAACCTGTCCCGGACAGGTTGGGGACAGGTCGGGGACAGCACCCCAGGGCAACCGCGGCGACCTGTCCCCGTCCCCCTCTCTATAGAGGGGGACAGGACGGACGACGAGCCCTCGCCCCCGGACAGCAGACGAGCCGCGACCGCGCTCGGTCGCGGCTCCGCGCGCACAGGCACAGCCATGCCTACGCGCGTACGCGTGAGAGGAGACCAGACCCGATGACCGACACCACCACCCCGCCGGCCACCGTCGACGAGAACGGCGTACCGCTGCAACGGAAGGGCCGCCGCTGCGGGTGGGAGGGCAAGGACCGGTACGACTTCGGCGCGACCCGCCTACGGACCGCGCTCACCGACCTTGCCCGCGACGAGGACCCGGCCGCCCGCGTGACCGGCATGCGGATCTCCGACGAGGTCGCGGACCTGCTCCACGACTTCGCGACCCGCGCCAGCAACGCCACGTCGAAGGCGCGCCGCGCGAAGGCCACGGCCGAACAGCTGGGCAAGAAGCTCGACCAGCTCATGCAGAACCCCAGGAAAGGAACACGATGACCGCCGAGACCACCACCGCGCCCCCTGCCGAGACAGCGGACACCCCCACCGCCGCCCCTGAACCGGCCGCTGAGCCCACCACCGACACCACCCCGGACACCGGGCCCGACCAGACGCCGAAGGCCGACCAGGTCGACGACAGCGCAGCCAAGCGCGACGCCGACGACAAGGCCGGCGGCAAGGCGAACCGGGAGGCCGCCCGCTACCGCACCCAGCTCCGGGAGACACAGGCCGAACGCGACACGCTCCGCACCCAACTCACCGCCATGCGCCGCGCCGAGGTCCTCCGCATCGCGAGCAACGATCTCAGCAACGGGGAGGACCTGTTCGTCTTCCGCGGGGACGACATCGCCGACTACCTCGACGACGACGGCACCGTCAACGCAGAGAAGGTCAAGGCCGCGGCCGCCGAGGTGGTCAAGGAGCGCGGCTACCTCCGAGCTATCCCGCCCACCAGCGGCGCCCCCATGGGCGGATCGCCCCTCCCCAAGCACCACCCCGACATGGGCGACATCTTCCGCCGGTAGACCCGCCGTCCGGGCGCCCCGCTATCCTCAAGGGCAGGGTCGCACCCGGCGGCCCCTACTCCGTGGGTAGGGGCACCGCCTACTGACCCGGAACCGCGCCCCGTGGGCGCCCGGACGCCCGGCCCGTGGCCGACGCCGGAACGACATCACCACCCGTTCCGAACGTGACCATGGGAGACCCCTGTCATGACTTGGCTGACCACCACTGGCACCGCCGGTGGATCCTTCGCCCCCACCGAAGCCGCCGCCTACTTCTTCGACCGCCTCGCAGCCATGTCGGTAGGGCTGAACTCCGGGTTCCGGCGGATCGACACCAGCGCCGCGCGGCTCGCCGTTCCCCGCGTCCTGGCCGACGCCGTCGCGAACTGGACCGCCGAGGGCGCCGAGATCACCCCGACGGACCCGAACGCCGACACCGTCACCGCGGTCCCGCGCAAGCTGGCCGCGCTGGTGTACGCCTCCAACGAGCTCGTTGCCGACTCCAACCCGGACGCCCAGAGCGTGCTGTCGACCAACCTCGCCCGCTCCGTCGCGCTCAAGCTCGACAAGGCGTTTTACGAGGGCTCTGGCACCGCACCGGAGATCCGCGGACTCAAGAACCAATCGGGCATCCAGACGATCGACATGGGCGCGAACGGGGCCGCCCTGACCAACCTCGACCCGTTCGCCGACGCGCTGGGGATGCTCGCCGAGAAGAACGCCGAGGGCACCGCGATCGTGATGCACCCGCGCAACTGGCGCGCCATCACGAAGATCAAGGAGGCGACCGGTAGCAACAAGCCGGTCATCACCGATGGGGCCGGCTCCCCG
This sequence comes from Actinomadura geliboluensis, assembly GCF_043197915.1. Classification (NCBI taxonomy): domain Bacteria; kingdom Bacillati; phylum Actinomycetota; class Actinomycetes; order Streptosporangiales; family Thermomonosporaceae; genus Actinomadura; species Actinomadura geliboluensis. The sequence continues at coordinate 354,378 of NZ_JBICUA010000004.1, forward strand.
ACCGAGGGTCCGCGCCGCAGCATCTACGGCGTCCCCGTCCACCTCACGTCGCAGCTCGCGACCGACGAGACCCACGGCACCGCCACCACGGCGAACAGCGTCTACGTCTACCAGGCGGACCAGGTGTGCGCGGTGATCCGCAACGACGCCGATATCCAGGTGGACACCTCGGCCGCGTTCTCCTCCGACCGCACCGCCGTCCGCGTCACGCTGCGCGCCGACCTCGTCGTGCCCAACCCGGACGCGGTCGTCCGCATCGAGGGTGTGATCCCGGCGTGAGCACCATCCGCGTGCGGGTCGCCGAGGGCCGCCAGGTCGTGCCCATCGAGGGCGGCCCGGTGCGGCGGGCTGGGGCCGAGATCGAGCTCGAGCCTGTTCTTGCCCGCAAGTGGATCTCGTGGGGATGGGTCGTGCCCGTCGACGGCGGCCAGGCCCCGCCCGCCCCGGACGGGCCGGCCGTCCGGCACCACCGGGCGAACGTCCGGGCCCGGATCCGCGACGAGCTCAAGACCGATCACGACCGGTCGGACCGAACGGTCGCGAACGTCGTGGGCTGCGACCATAAGACGGTCGGTGCCGTCCGCACGGCCATGCAGGGCAGTGGGGAACTTCCCCAGCCGTCCGACACGTAGAGCCTCCTCCTGGGGATGTTGCGGCCCCGGTGCGGTTCGCCCCTGCCAGGGCCGCACTGGGGCCGCGACGTATCGGCCTACAGGTCGCCGAGGTTGAGCCGCCGCGCCTCTTCGGCCGCCCGCTTCTCCGAGGTCGCTTTGGAGTAGCGCTCGATCATCGCCCGGTTGGACCACCCGGCCACGGCCATGAGTCCGGTCTCGGAGCCGCCGGCGCCGAGCCATCGGCCGGACCCGGTGTGCCGCAGGATGTGGGGGTGGAAGTCCTCGATCCCCGCGGCCCTGGCACGGCCCAGGAGCGCCTTACGGGCGCCGGGGTAGCCGAGAGTCTTGTTCCGGTCTCCGAGCCACAGAGCGCCCGTCTCAGCGAGCTTGTGACCCCGCCGCGCGCGTAGGTACCGGTCGAGGGCGCGGCCGGTCTGCGGACCGAACGGGACGCGGCGGCCCTTGCCGCCCTTGCCGCGCCGCACGACGGCGAGACCGGCCTTCAAGTCGACGTCGTCAACGCCCATGGCGATGACCTCACCGATACGGGAGAGGGTCTCCAGCATGAAGCGGACCATGGCCTCGTCGCGGCGGTCGACGAACTCTCGCCCCTGGCACGCCTTGATGAGCGCGCGGACCTGGTCCTCGTCGAGCTCCGGCACGACTTTGGTGTCCAGCTTGGGCGGCTTCAAGTGGGCGATGAGGTCGGCGTCGATCTCGCCCTCCTCGGCGAGCCACGCCGAGAACCGCCGGACGGCGAGTTGCCGGGATCGCGCGGTCGTGCCCTCGGCGCCCTGGTCGAGCAGGGCCGCCGTGAAGGCGTTGACGGTGGAGGGGTCGAGCTGGGGCTCAGCGCGGTCGGTGTCGCCGGCCCAGCGCAGGAACGCGCGCATGCCGTCGGCGTAGGTGGTGATGGTGCGGTCGCTCTTGCGTTCGGCGCGTAGCGCCAACAGCCAAGAGTCCATGAGGACGGTGAGGTCGTCTCGGGTCATGCCTGATATCTTGACTTTGAGCGCTGCGCTTGGCAAGCTTGCGCCAGCGAACGGCAAAATCCGCAGGTAGACGGCAGGTTTCGCGCCGGTGGTCAGTCAAACAATCCGACCACTATCTGGACACCGCAGCGAGTTTCCGCACCGTCTGGATCAGCTGGTTCGGGTCGAACGGCTTGGTCACGTACGCGTCGACACCGATCTCGTGCCCCCGCCGCACATCGTGCTCCTGCGCCCGCGCAGTGATCATCACGACCCGGATGTGCGCGGTCCCGGGGTCCTCCCGCAGCTTCACCGCGGTCACCCACCCGTCCAGCCGCGGCATCATCACGTCCAGCGTGATCACGTCCGGCCGGACCTCGCCCACCTTCTCCAGGCAGTCCTGACCGTCCACCGCGGTCGACACCTCGAACCCCTCCAGTTGCAGGTTCACGGCGATGAGCTGGCGGATCACCTCGTCATCGTCGACGACCAGCACGCGTCCCAGTGGCTCGGTCACGGCTCGAAGTTAGCCCACTCCTCCCCCGCACGCACGGCGAAATCCCACGTGCACGCCACCCCGCCAACCCTGGTAGCCTTCTACCGCGCCACCAACGGCGCAGGGCCCCCTTAGCTCAGGGGATAGAGCAACGGCCTCCGGAGCCGTGTGCGCAGGTTCGAATCCTGCAGGGGGCACCTCAGATGATCTCGAAAAACCCCGGTTGACCAGGCACTTAGCCAGGCACTGGGGTTTGTTGCGTATGCGGCCATGTGCCAGCGAAGGCCGCCGATCGGCACGGTCTCCGGAACAACGCGGAACGCGGTTGAGGTCATCTGCCAGAGGTCGCCCCCAGCAATGAGCCCCGGTACGGAACCGGGGCCCAGGTTAGCGGCGTAGCGCCGCCTCCATCCGTTCGAACCACAAGCCGTCTTCACCGTCGAGGCAGTGCGCGTAGATCCGTTGCAGGACCTCCACACTGTGACCGGCCCACTCGGCGACCTGGGTAGCCAGTACGCCCGAGTTGAGCCGCCAGGAGACCCCCGCGTGCCGGAAGTCGTACGGCTTGCGCGCCAGCGCAGTCTTGGCCTGTGCCGCCGTGCCTCCGCGAGTTCGGTTACCGCGCGCCACGTCTAGGACCCGCCACAGCGTGGAGGGTTGATAGACGCCGTCCTTGTAGGTGCGGAACAGCCGGCCGTCCGGCCCGGCGCCGTACTCGTCCAGGTGCGCGCCGAGCAACTCGACCAGTTCCGGCGGGATCGGGACGGGACGAACCGTGTCGACCGGTCGCCCCTTGAGCCCGCGTGTCTCATGAACGTCGCCATCGTCCGTCCACTGCTTACCGGCCGCCGACTTCACCTCGCGGACCTCCAGCAGGCCCCAGCCGGACGCGGGCAAGGTGCAGTCATCATTACGGACGTTGACCGCTTCAGACGGCCGGAGCATCCCGTAGTACATGCAGCCGAAGACGGCGACGAGGCGAGGCCCCTGCGTCTTGCCGACGTTGCGGACAGCCTCCAGGAGCGCGCCGACTTGCTTCGGGTTGGGGACGCGCCGCCGGTCGACCGCGTGGACCACTTCGGGCGGTTTCCAGTCGCGATCGCTGGCCCCGTCGAGGGGATTTGCCGAAAGCTGGTTCTCGCGGACGGCGTACTTGAGCGCCCCGTAGAAGCCGCGCGCCGGCGACGCCGGTAGTACTCCGGCTTTGAAGGCTTGCCGTTCAGGTTGGTCGCGCAGGCGTCCAGCGCTTTTGTGATCAGCCGGGATTGCTCCAGCGCCGACACCGGAACGGACGCCTTTGCCATCCAGCGCAGCGCCGCCGCGATCTCCTCCGGCTTTTCGGTGTCGCGACGAGGAGGGTTGAACGCCCAGTTACGCAGCGCCCGCCGCATCACCGCCGGGTCGGGCATGCCGCGCGTGTTCTTAACCAGGACGGGGGTCACCGCGGTGAGGCCCTCCACGAGCGAGACTCGCCCCTTGGCCGCAAGCTTCGGCCACTTCTCGTCCATGTACGCGCAGGCCAGCGTGTACCACGTGACTGCCGAAACCTCGCGCGCCATGGAGTCGGGAAGGCCGGAGTCAAGAGGCGGCCCCGCGCCAGGCCGCCCGGAGCGTGCGGCGTGGGCGCCGGTCACCGGACGGCCGCGCCGGACCGCGCATCGCGCCACGTCCGCCGGCCCCGCCCCCAACGGCCGCCACGGGGTCGCGCCGCTGCTCTCAGTCTCCCAAGAACCAGAGCTGGCGGTGGCCGCGTGCCTCCGCGATCCCACACAGGCGCTTGAGGTCGTCTCGGATCTCCGGGACCAGGCGGCTGTGCGCTGGTAGCGCATCCAGCTCTTCGATCAGTGCCGCCGCCTGCGAATGATTGAACATCGTGTCGGCATAGGGCAGCAAATGCCGGAGCATCGGGATGCGGCTCACATCCACGTCATCGAGCCAGAAGATGTCTATCCCATGACTGCCCCGCGCTATGACCTTCCCGAACTCCTGGACCTGGTAGTCGATCATGGCTCATCTTGGCGTAGACGCGGACTGTTTCTCGCGGACGACGTAATTCAGCGCACCGTAGAAGCCGCGTCAGCGTATGAACGGCGTCCTGGACGGCCAGCCGGGCTACGGCAACTGCTTGCGCATTAGCGTGCACACCGCCTCGTACCTGAGGGTGGTTCCGTCCGGACCATCCACGTCCCACGACTCGGTTGCGCTCCCATAGGCGACGTAGCCGAGCCGCTCATACAACGCGCGGGCCCGCGGGTTAGTCTCCTCTACGCCGAGTTCGGCGCGGTCCAGGCCGCGGGAACGGATTCGCTGCTCGGCAGCCTGAATAAGGATGGTGCCGATCCCGCACGACCGCAGCGCCTCATGAACGGCCAACTGCCAGAGGGTTCCCGCACCGGCCGTCTTCGCGTAGTCGACTCCGCCGACCGCTACCGGAAGACCGGACGGCGGGCAGACGGCGAGATAGTCCACCTCGCCACGTGCGGCCCGGTCCAGGGCCTTGGCCATGCTCACCAGGTGGGTGGCCGACCCGGACCAAGAGCATGAGGGAAGATCGTCATGCGTCAGGTCGCGGACGGTCAGCGAGACCGTGATGTCGGCCATGAGCACTACCTCTCAATCTTCGGTGACCCAGCGCGGGCCCGGCTGAACGCTAACGCTGGGCGTCCTCAGGGCACGATCAAGGGCGTTCATGGCCGCCGGCGCCCAGGCCCGGGGGGCGGTCTGGGCGCCGGCGGGTTCGCGCGTTGGGCGGGGGGCTAGGCGCGGAACGTGACGTGGGCGGAGAGTCGGTTGCCCGAGAGCAGGAGCGTTCCGACACCGCCGGTGGTGGTCACCGACCAGGACTGCTTGCCGGACGGGTTCTTCACCCAGCCCTCGACCGCGCAGGTCTTGGTGTCCTTGCAGACCTTCTTGGAGACCGACGGCCGCCCCCAGTTGATGCCCGAGTAGACGTCGATCACCGCGACCCTCTTGTTGCACTCGATCTTGCCGTAGTGCCAGACGCGGCCGCCGGAGGTGCCGGCGCTGGCGTACGTCCGGCACTTCAGCCTCGTGTTGGCGAAGTGGCTGCTCCAGGGGCCGTAGTCGGACTTCTTGACCACCTTCGCGGCGGACTGCTGCGAGAGGGACTGCCCCGGAAGCGACCCGCCCGGGAGGGACTGCGTGCCGGTGCCGGCGACGGGGGACGCGGGCTTGGCCGGTTCGGACGTGAGGCCGGCGACCACCGCGCCGCCGGCCAGGGTGAGTCCCAGTGCGCCCGTCGCGACCAGGGCGTTCGTCTTCTTCATCGCTGAAGCCTTTCTGAAGGATCGGGGCCTTTCTTTGCCGGCCGCCGTTGGCTTCAGTGAAGGTAGCGAGGTGAAACGGTCTGGAGTCAGGGCCCTAGGGCTTCTTTATTCTGATCGGGGGACCCTACGCAAGGGCGCAGCTGTTTACCCGTGAGGGATGTAGAGGAATTGTGAGTGAAGGCTTGGACGTGGCGCTATGCGGGCGCCACGGTCTGGATGAAGTTGTATCCCCAGACCGCCGACTTCGAGCATGCGGTGTGGACCGCCTGGACGGTGCCCGAATGCGAGGAGTCGATCCCCACGCACATTTCCTTCTCGCGGGTCTCGCCCGGCCGCAGTTCAAAGAGGGGCACGGGTTGCGAGGTGCCGTCGCCGGGCTTGCCGGAACTGGGCGGTTCGGCCGCCTGCAGGGCGAACCTCTGCCACTTGCTGGCCTTGTCGCACGCCTTCAGGTGGAGGCGTGCGCCGTCGCTGGGGGCGTCCAGCGTGAGGCACCAGAGCTGCTCTTTGACCGTGTAGGCCTTGATCACGTAGATGCCGCCGGAATCGGGTTCCAGCCAGAACCGCTGCAGCGCGTCCTCCTCGTCGCACTGATCCTGGGAAAGGGTCGGTGCGAACTGGTCGTCGGGGAAGATCGCCAGGCAGTCGCCGACCGACGTGGCCGTTTCCGGCTGGACCGCGTACCAGCCCGTGCCCGGCGGGGCCGCGGTCGGCCGTTTCCCGCCGTGCCCGCCGTCGGCCTTGCCGGAGTCGTCGCCCGACCCGGTCAGCATGGCCACCGCGATGACCGCGACGGTGACGAACGCCGGGGCGGCCGCCAGCGGGGACAGCGAACGGCGCGTCCGCTTATGGCGGCGCTTTCCTCCCGGCTTCCGGTGGCGGGGGCGCGTTCGCTTTTCCGGTTCTTCCGGTGGCGCCTCCTGCGAGGGAGGCGGGGTGAAGGCGGCCTCCGGGGAAGACGCCGGTGCCGTCCCGCTGATCCTCGCGTACGCGCGCATCCAATCGGCCTGCACTTCGGGCACGCATCCGCAAGCGCTGATGAATGCCGACACAACTTCCCGTCGCGGAAGCTTGCTTCCGCCGAGCATTCCGGCCAGACCTTCCGGAAGGAGCACGGGCGCGGAGCCCATCCTGGCTTCGAGTTCCGCGAGGCTGAGTCCCGACCAGCGCTGAAGCGCGCGCATCAAGGCGATGAACCCGGCGGCGTCACGGACGCCGTCAGGCTGCGGGACCGCCCTGCGGCCTGGCACTTTTGCCCCTTCTTGCGTTGAAATACTGTTGGTCGTGGGCATCGTAGCGACCTCCATTGGAGATGTGGCTAGTGTTCCCTTTGCAAACGCCTGCGCTTCCGGTTCCGGGCCGACGGTACGAACTCGCGGAGGGCCGCCGATGTCCGATCTCGCCAAGCACGCTCCCGGGTCGCTGCGCGGATCCGCCGAATCCCGCATCGGCACGGCGTTCGTGCTGCTCATCCAGGTGCGGGTGCTGGTCGTCGGGGTGACGGTGCTCATCGACCGGCAGGTCCGGGGCGACTTCTGGGCGCTGGGCGTGCTGGCGGGGGTGGCGCTGCTCTCCGGGCTGATGCTGCTCGGCTGGGAGCAGGTGGTCTCCCGGCTGTACGCGCAGCCGGCCCTGCTGGCCTGCGATGTCCTCGTGGGCTACGCGGTGCTGGAGGCCGGCGGCATCCTCGGCCCGTACTTCCTGGTCACGGTGATCGCGGCCGGCCTGGCCGGGCTGCTGTACCGGTGGCCGACGACGGTGGCGCTGTGCCTCCAGCAGGCCGTGCTGTACTACGTGGCGCTCTTCCAGGGCGACGGGACGGACGGCATCCGGCACAGCACGACGCTCCCGCTGCTGCTCGCGATGCCCGCCTTCTACGGGATCGGCGCCCTGGTCGGCGCCGTGATCCGGCGGCTGTTCGACGAGCAGGCCGCGGCGGAGGAGGCGCTCTGGCGCTCGGAGGCGCTGGCCATGGCCGCCGAGGAGCGCTCCCGGCTCGCCCGGGAGATGCATGATTCGCTGAGCGGCACCCTGTCCGGGATCGCGCTGGCGGCGAGCAGCCTCCCCGCCTTCGTGCGCAGGTCTCCGGAGCGGGCGGAGAAGGAGGCCCAGCGCATCGCCACCGCCGCGCAGATCGCCACCCGGCAGGCGCGCTCGCTCATCTCCGAGCTGCGGTCCGGCACCGTGCAGCGCCCGCTGCACGTCGTGGCCGCCGAGCTCGCGGCGGAGTGGGGCCGGGCGACGGGGCTGCGGGTGGTCACGCGCATCCAGGAGGGCGCCGACCTGCCGCTGCATCCCCGGCACGAGACCGTGGCGATCATCTCGGAGGCGCTGGAGAACGTCCGCCGGCACGCCGATGCCTCGGTCGTGGAGCTCACCGTGTCCGGCGGGCCGGACGGCGTCCGGGCGGTGGTGCGCGACGACGGCCGCGGCATGCCCGGACGCCCCGGCAGGGCGGGCTGGCTGGACGAGCTCGCCGGCGGCGGACACTACGGCCTCCTCGGCATGCACGAGCGGGCCCGGCGCGGCGGAGGGGAGCTCATCGTCGACTCGGTCCCGGGCGGCGGCACGAGCATCACCGTCCGGTTCCCCGCCGGGCCGGCCGACGGCGGGGCGGCATGGGACGGGACGGCGGGGAGGACCCCGGCCGCGAGCGGGAAGGCGCCGATGGAGGGAAGCGAATGAACGCGGGTGTGCGGTGCCGGGTGCTGGTGGTGGACGACAACCCGTTCATCCGCTCCGGGCTCACGCTGGCGCTGGACGCGTCCGGCGAGATCGAGGTCGTGGGCGAGGCGGGGGACGGCCGCGAGGCCGTGGAGCTGGCGCGCGAGCTGGCCCCGGACGTGATCCTGCTGGACGTCCGGATGCCGCACGTCGACGGGATCTCCGCCTCGGCCGCGCTGAGCGCGATCAGCCGGGTCATCATGCTCACCCAGGTCGAGGACCCCGAGGTGGTGCTGGCGGCCGTCCGGAACGGGGCGGTGGGCTACCTGGTGCACAACACCTTCACCCCGGAGGAGCTGGCCGCGGCGGTGCTGGACACCGCGAGGCATCGGGCCCACCCCCTTTCCCAGGCGGCGTCGGCCGCACTGATCGACGCCGCGCGGACCGACCCGGGGGCCGCGCCCGCGGCGGCCGACCCGGCCGAGCAGCGCCGGCGGTTCGGGCTTTCCGAACGCGAGGCCGAGGTCATGGATCTGATCACCCAGGGACATCCGAACTCGGTGATCGCCGCCAAGCTATTTCTCACCGAGAAGACCGTCAAGAATTACATCAACCGGCTTTACGCCAAGCTCGGCGCACCCAACCGCTCCACGGCCATCGTGACCTGGCTCGGAATGCCGCCGCGGGACTGACCTGCGGCGCGTTATTGAGGTCCCCCCGTCCCGCCGCTAGGGCCGTAGGGCCCTAGGGCCCCGTGGCGCGGCCGAGTAGGTTTCGGACGAATTAGTGGAGTGCGGAACGGCTGAATCGGCTGTCGGCACAATTCGTCCGGTGCGGAGGTTGAACCGTGTCCTTCTCATTCCGTAGACGCGCCGTCGTCGTGACGGTCACGGCGGTGACGGTCGGGGTCTCGGCGTTCGCCGCCCTGCACGAGAGCTCCGCCGACATCGGCCGCACGGGCGCGGCGGCCGAGTTCCACCCGGTTCCCGCCGGGGGGCCGGGTCCCTCCAAGGCCCCCCGGAGCGCTCGGGAGACCCCCCGCGCCGCCGCGGAGGCCGACCGCACCGCCGAAAAGACCGGCGGCGCGGCGACGGCGGCGCAGCGGTACGGCTGGGGGCGTCCGCTGGCGCACGACGAGTTCAACGGCCGCCTCGACCGGGAGGCGTGGGAGCTGTACGACGGCGAGGGGCACGCCGGCAAGGGGCGGCGCAGCCCCGAGGCGGTCACCGTGCAGAACGGGGCGCTGCTGATCACCGGCACGCCGGACGGGACGACCGGCGGGCTCGGCTGGCGCAACGGCGACCGCAAGTACGGCCGCTGGGAGGCGCGGCTGCGGATGAACCGCGCGTGCGCCTGCTACAACGCGAACGTGCTGATGTGGCCCGTCAACGGCGGCGGCGGCACCGCGCCGGAGGGCGGCGGCGGCGAGATCGACTACATGGAGACCTACGGGGACGACGGGCTCCGGAAGGGCGCCAACTTCTTCCTCCACTTCGACCAGCGGAAGGGGTCGGAGCAGAAGGGCCGGGAGGGCAACTCGGGCCGTCTGGACGGCCGGGCCGACGTCGACCTCACCGAGTGGCACACGTTCGCGCTCGAGTGGACCCCCAAGGAGATCAACGGGTATGTGGACGGGCGCCGCCACTTCCACACCACCAGGCAGGACGTGCAGCCCCCGCGCGCGATGGGCCAGGCGATCCAGCTCGACTGGATGCCCGAGCTGAAGAAGCTGACCGCGCCCGGCATCGACACCGGCCGCAACGCGACACTCGAGATCGACTGGATCCGCATGTACGACGCCTGATCCCGGCGCCCCCGGGGCGGGGGGACGCGGCGAAGGCCGGCGGGCGGGCACGGTCTTCCGGGCACGGGGTCTCCGGGAGGCCGGCCCGCCGGGGCGTCAGCGGACGATCTGCCACATCCCCTCGCCGTCGCGGCGCAGGACGAACTCGGGCTGGAGCGCCGACTCCGTCAGGTGGCCGTCCGTCCAGCGCAGCCCGGAGAAGGGCAGCACCGCCTCGTCGCGCTTGGTGATCTTGCCGCCGGTGGCCAGGACCCGGCGCAGCGCGAGCCGTTCCCGGGGCCGCAGCAGGTGGGGGGTGTCCTTCACGCCTTTGCGGCAGTCGCCTCTCAGCGCGGGGCCGTTCAAGAAGTCGCTGTCCTTGGCCACGTACCGGCACACGGACGTGTCGCCCGCCGCCTGCCCCCGCAGGAACGCCTGGAGCGCGGCGCGGGCGCCGCGGATGCCGGGCTCGGCGCCGGGATCGGTCTCGGGCGGCTCGGTCGTCTCCGCCGGGCTCGGCGGCGCGGGCCGCGTCGCGGCCGGGGTGGCGTCGGCCTCGCCGTCGTCCGATCCGCCGCCGCATGCCGCGGCGCCCAGCATCGCGGTCGCGATGAGAAGAAGGCCGCGGACGGCCGCTTTCCGATGTGTCATCGAATGCTCCCTGAACCCGGGATCCGCCGGGTGATCATACTCTGACATATCGCAATTAGGCCATGGCGTCCAGAATGGTTTGCTGATCATCTGCGATGGCCGCGCCGCACATCTTCTTGTTTGAAGACTCTTCGTCGGTACCAGGCGTCGAAGACCAGCCGCAGAGGACGTCGAAGGCCAGACCGGAGAGGGCCGCTGTGGTCCATGAGGCGTCCGGCTTCAGTGCGCGGGTGAGCGCGCCCCACGGGGGCCCCGCCCGGGGCGTCGTCAATCGACCCACCGGTGGGTGTGGTCGGGGTGGGTTGGCGGATGACCTTGTCCGCTGTACGGACAGGTGTACGATCCTGGAAACGCGGCAGGGCGATGACTGGTCTCAGCCGGAGAGCAGGGCTCCCACCCCACGCCGGCGACGGGAGGGATGGAATCCCCATGGCCGATCACGAGGTTCCGGTTCTCATCGCGGGAGGCAGCCTTGTCGGGCTGACCACCTCGCTGCTGCTGGCGGCGCGCGGCGTGCCGCACATGCTGGTCGAGCAGCACCGGGGGACGGCGATCCACCCCAGGGCGGCCTCGTTCCACCAGGGAACGATGGAGGTCTTCCGCAGCGTCGGCATGCAGGAGGCCGTCGATGACGCGGCCGAGCGGGAGTTCGTTCAGAACGGGGCGATCATCGCCGTCGAGAGTCTGAGCGGTAAGGAGCTGCAGTACTTCTACCGGTCGTACAACGACGGAGTCGAGGGGCTCAGTCCGACCTCGCGGCTGTTCATCACCCAGATCGGGCTGGAGCCGCTGCTGCGGGACCGGGCGCGGGAGCTGGGGGCCGAGCACTGCTTCGGTACTGAGCTTGTCGGCTTCGAGCAAGATGATGAGGGCGTCACGTCCGTCATACGGTCACGTGACCGTGGAACGGAACGAACCGTTCGGTCGGAGTATCTCGTCGCGGCCGATGGTGCGCACAGTGCCGTGCGAGAGCGGCTGGGGATCGACATGGTGGGGCGTGGCGGGTTCGCCGACTGCGTCACCATCTACTTCAAGGCCGACGTCCGGGAGATGCTCGGGGAGCGCAACCTGAGCGTGGTGTACGTCAACCACCCTGAACTGCTGGGGTTCTTCCGGTTTGCAATTGGCGGTGACTCCGGGTTTCTCGCCGTCTTCGCCACTTTCGGACCGGACGGCTCCCGGGACAGCGATGTCGGAGAACACGTGGATGCCGCCCGGTGCGCGGATCTTGTGCGGACGGCGCTCGGCGCCGGGGCCGAGTTCCCCGTCGAGATCGACAATGTGCAGAGGTGGAGTGCGGCGGCCGCCGCGGCCGAGCGGTTCCGGGATCGGCGGGTCCTGCTCGTCGGGGACGCCGCGCACGTCATGCCGCCGACGGGCGGGTTCGGCGGCAATACAGGGATCGCCGACGCGCACAATCTCGCTTGGAAGTTGGCCATGGTGCATGGAGGGGCGGCTGGAGAGCGGCTCCTGGACACCTATGACGCCGAGCGCAGGCCGGTCTGTCAGTTGACCGTCGAGCAGGCGTACACCCGGTACGTGCTGAGGGTGGATTCCTCCCTTCCGAAGGACGATTTGGCGGAGACGCTCGATGATGCGTCCATCGAGTTGGGCGCGGTTTACCGGTCGGAGGGGGTCGTCGAGCCTGCTGCGGAGGGGGCGCCGCTGGAGGATCCTCGGGTTCCGACGGGACGGGCCGGTACGCGGGCGCCGCATCTGTCGCTCGAACGGGACGGGGTCGCTGTCTCGACGCTCGATCTTTTCGGGGGCGGGTTCGTCCTGCTCGCGGGGGCGGAGGGCCGGGAGTGGTGTGATGCCGCCGCTTCGGTGGCCGCGGCTTGGGGTGTCCCGCTGGAGGCCCATTGCGTTGCCGCTACTGGTCCGCTCGTCGACAAGGAAGGGCGGTTCGCGGACGTCTACGGGGTCGGGTCGCGTGGGGCAGTGCTGGTGAGACCCGACCGTGTGATCGGCTGGCGGACGGACGGGCCGGACGACGATCCCCGCAGCACGATCGAGGACGTCATGGGCAGGCTTCTGTTCCGCTGAGGTCGTCCGCAGAGAGGCCGGCGGTTGTGGGGCGCTTAGGATGCGGGCATGTCGACCGCTGACCCCTCGCATGCCGGGCCACGCACTGGCAGCGCCCGGACCGTGTCCTGGGTGGTGGTCGGCATGACCTCGTGGTGGCTCGCCTTTCCCCTGGCCATCGCGATTGGCCTAGCCCTGGTCGACGAAGCTTCGGGCAATGTCGTCGGAAGGTCGGCCGCTGTGGTGCTGCTCTGGGCCGGGCTCGGAGGTGCCGCGCTCGCGCCGGTCGCCGGTCTCGTTGCGGCGGTGGTCGGACGGCGGCGCAAGGCGGGCGTCTACTTCGTCGGCATGGGCGCGGTGACTGTCTGTTGCGTCCTGTTCATTCTCTACGCGCTTTCCCAGGCGTGAACTATTGGGAAGCGTAGGGGCGTAGGGCTTCGGCGAATTCCTCTGGGACTTCGGTGGGATGCAGGCCGTCCGGGGTCCGGGTCATGCAGGCGATCGTCTGGCGGCCCCGGGCGGCGAGGAGGGCGGGGCCCGCGCCTGTGCGGTAGTAGCCGAACGCCATGGTGATGCGGTTGTCCTCGATTCCGGCGAGGCTCATCCGCACCGAGATGCGGTCGAGGGCGTGGAGTTCGGTGACGTAGTCGCAGGAGCAGGAGACGGTCACCAGGGCGAGGTCGTCGCGCAGGCGCTGAAGGACGCCGGGGGCCCGGTCGGCCAGGAACAGTTCGCGGCAGGCGCCCTGCCAGGTCAGGTGCGCGGTGAAGTAGACGTTGCCGACGACGTTGGTCTCGGCGAAGGTCACCCGGTGCTCGTATTCGTAGTAGGGGTTCATCTCTCCGTCCGGGGTGCGGCGGCGACCGCCAGCGGGGTGCGGTGGCCGGCGATGGTGAGCAGTGCGGAGACGACGGGGCGCCCGCCCGCCCGGAGGGTGACCCAGCCGTCCTCGTAGACCTCCTGGACGGTGACGTCGCCGGGCAGGCAGGCGCGCACGGCGCGGAGGCGGCGCAGGACGAGGTCCTCGGGTTCGTCGGTCAGTTTCGCGAGGTGGACGGCCTGGTCGGTCCACGGGACGGGCGGTCCGGCGCCGTCGTCCCGGACGATGGTGATCTCCTCGGCGGCGGGCATCAGGGCGGCCAGGTTGCGGCGCAGGTACGGCTCGACGAGGACCGGCGGGAGGCCGTCGGCGAAGCGGACCGGGCCCACGTCACGCAGGCGCAGGCCCGTCCAGCTCAGCACGGGACGCCCTGTCTCGTCGCGCAGGACGACGTCGTAGGTGTAGTCGGGGCCGTGGTGGGCGCGTTCCACCGCGTCCAGGGTGAGGGTGCCCTCGCCGGGGCCGTGCACGGCGAACCGGTCGCAGCCGATCGGGAGGAGGCGCCGGTGAGGCACGCACGCCTGGAGGACGTGGATCGACGCATCGTTGCGGATGGTGTCGCCCAAGAGGTCGTCCTGGGGCGGGGAGGCCGACAACTCGGCGGTGCAGCCGGTGGCGGCCAGCCGCGTGTAGCGGACGAGGCGCTGGAAGCGCGGGCCGTGGAAGAACAGCGATCCGTACAGGGCCCGGCCGTCGTGCGGTTCCGGTTCGGTGGCGACGGGTTCGACCTTGGGCGGGATGCCGGCCGGGACGACGGTCGCGGTGAAGTGGTCGGCCGCGAATCCGGTCTCGTCGGTGCGGAGCGCGACGCGGACGCCGCCGTCCTCCAGGGTGAGGGCGCAGATCCGCACGGTGCGGGAGCCTTCGTCCGGGACGACGATCGGGCGGTCGAAGTTCGCGTCGGCGACGGCGGTGTGCTCCTCGCCGGTGAGGACGGCGGCGGCCCGCGCCATCAGTTCCAGCGCGGCGACCGCGGGCAGGACGGCGAGGCCGTCGATGCGGTGGTCGTCCAGCCAGGGCCGGTCCGGGAGGTCCAGGTCGGTCTCGGCGATCAGCTCGATGCCGGGCGTGTGGGTCCGCACCCGCCACGGGGCGCCGGACGGCGTGTCCAGCTGGGGCAGGCGGCCGGTCGCGAGGACGGTGGCGGGTGCCCGTTCCGACTCGGCGATCCGCGCGGCGAGCAGGACGCCGGACGCGGTGGGCAGCGGCACCACGCCGGTGCGTTCCAGGGCGGCGAGGACGTCGAGCCGCTCGCCCATGCCGGTGCCGCTCCAGGCCGTCCAGTCGATGTTGCGGACCCGGCAGCCGGGCAGTTCTTCCGCCAGCAGGCGGGCGTACTCCCGCAGCCGCCCGTTCGCGAGGGCGTAGTGGGCCTCCCCCGCCAGGCCGAACCGGCCGATCACCGAGCCGAAGGTGAGCAGCAGCCGCAGCCCGGCCGGGTCCAGGGCGGCCAGCAGCGCGCGCAGCCCGTGGTGCTTGGGCGCGGCGTGCGCGGCGAAGTCGGCGGGGCCGAGGTCGGTGAACCGGGCGGGACGGTTGACGCCGCTGGCGTGCACCACGCCGCGGACCGGGCCGAGGGCCTCGGTGAGCCGGCCGACGGCGGCCCGCAGCGCCGCCGGGTCGGTGACGTCGGCGGACTCGTAGCGGACGGTCGCGCCGGCGGCCTCCAGGCGGGCGAGGTTCGCGGCGAGTTCGGGGTCGTCGCCGGGGCGGGCCCGGCCGATCAGCGCCAGGCGAACGTTCCAGCGGCCGGACAGGTACGCCGCCGTCTCCAGCCCGATGCCGCGCCCGCCGCCCGTCACCAGCAGGACGTCGCCGGGGGCGAGGGGCGGGCCCGCCTCGTCCAGCCGGACGGGGTGGTGGACGGGTTCGCCGATGCGCCCGTCCGGGGTGACGGCCAGTTCGGCGGCGCCGGTCCAGGAGGCGGTCACCGCCGCCGCGAGCACCGCGCGGGGGCTCGACTCGGGGGCGGCGATCCGGCGCAGGTCGCGGTCGGGATGCTCGGCGGCCAGGGCGCCGAGGAGGCCGGCGGCGGTGTCGCCGTGGTCGACGATCGTCAGGGGTTCCGCCGCGCGCACGGCCTCGGCGGCGGCCGACAGCAGGTCGCCGATCACCTCGTCGCCGGGGTCGGCGGGCAGGAAGAACACCGTCTGGACGGACGGTCCGGAGCCGTGCACCAGCAGCGGCTCGACGAGCGCGCGCAGCGGCCCGGTGCCGCGCACGTGCCAGCCGCCGTCCCACCGCGTCTCCGGCAGGACGGCCGGGCGGGTGCCGGCGGCCAGCACGCGGTGCCATTCGGCGACGCCGGTGGGCGGTCCGCCGGGCGCGTCCGGGTCGGCGGCCCGCGGGAGCGCCTCGATCGCCGCCGCCAGCTCGGTGACGGTCATCCCCGCCAGCGGCGGCGGGGCGGCGGTCACCGCGCGGCCGCACCGCTCGGCGGCGAGCGAGGCGAGCTGGGTGACGCGCAGCGAGTTCAGGTGCAGGTCCTGGAGCAGGCCGTCGTCGTCTCCGATGGCGTCGGCGGGCAGTTCCAGCGCGGCGGAGACCAGGTCGCGGACCACGGTCAGGGGGTCGGACGCGACGGCCTCGGCGGGCTCCGCGACGGGCTCGGGCACGGCGGCGGGCTTCGCCGGCGGCGCCGGAAGGTCGGGGGCCGTCTCGCACGGGCTCGACAGGAACACCGGCTCGCGGTCCAGGGCGAACGGGCGGTGGAAGCGGTCGGCGAACAGCGGCTTGAGGCCGCCCGCGGCGCCCGCGGCGAACAGCGCGGCGATGACCGCGGCGGCGGGCGCGGCGGACGCGGCGCCGACGTCGAGCGGGAGCGCCGGCACGCCGCCGGGGGCGGTCTGGGCGAGGGCGGTGAGCATGTGCCCGGGCCCGCACTCGACGATGAGGTCGCAGTCGGCGGCGAGGCCGTCGAGCGCCTCCCGGAACCGGACCGGCTCGGTGATCTGCCGCACCAGCAGGGCGCGCAGGTCGTCGCGGCCGGTGAGGACGGTCCCGGTGACGGTCGAGTGGACCCGCCGCCGGGGCGGCCCGACGGGGATGCCGCGCAGCACGTCCGCCAAGGGCCCGGCCGCGGCGGCGACGGCGGCTGTGTGGAAGGCGTGGCTGACCTCCAGCCGCTGGGCCGTGACGCCCGCCGCGCCCGCCCGCCGCAGCAGCTCGGCGAGGTCGGCGCGCGAGCCCCCGACGACCTGCGCGGCGCCGTTGTCGGCGGCGATGGCGAGGCCGGTCCCGGCGATGAGGTCGCGGACCGCGTCCGGCGGCGCGGCGACGGTGACCATGCCGGTGCCGGACGTCCCGGTGCCGGCCATGATCCGGCCGCGCGCGGCGACCAGCTCGCGCGCCCGCTCCGGGGTCAGCGCGCCCGCCCAGCAGAGCGCGGTGATCTCGCCGAGGCTGTGCCCGGCGGCAGCGGCCGCGACGACGCCGAGCCGGTCGAGCAGCGCGAGCCCGGTGAGCGAAGCCCGCAGCACGGCGGGCTGCACCAGCGCCGTATCGGACCCGCCGGACGCGGTGGGACGAACAGGGGCGGTCGTCGCCAGGTCGGGCATGAGGAGGGCCAGCGCCCCGGCGTCCGGGTGGACGGGGGCGCCCTGGCCGGGGAAGAGCAGGCCGACTCGTGCCGCCGGTCCCGTGCCCAGGTAGACCCCAGGCGCGACCGGCGTTCCGGGACGTCCCGCCGCATCGGCGTGGCGTGCCGCCGCCCGGGCCCGGTCGGCGAGTTGCGCCGGGTCGCGGGCGACGATCGCCGCGCGGACCGGCGCGCCCGCGTGCGCGGAGTTCTCGGCGAGCGCGGCGGCCAGGTCGAGGTGCTCGGCCGCCGACATCCGGGCCGCGCGGGCGGCGACGCGCCGCAGGGTCGAGGCGAGGTCGGCGGGGGTGTCGGCGGCGAAGGCGAACACCTCGGCGTCGGGGGCGCGCCGCGCGAGCCGCCGTTCCCGGACGGTCAGCTCCCGGGGCGCGCCGCCGACGGAATCGGCGGCCTCCAGCACCAGGTGGGTGTTGATGCCGCCGAAGCCCATGGCGCTGACGGCGGCGCGGACGGGGGCGTCCGGCCAGGGCGCGGCCTCGGCGAGCACCTGCAGCGGCGCGCCGGGGCGGCGGAGCAGTTCGTGTTGCTGCTCGCAGCCGACGGTCGGCGGCAGCACCCGGTGGTGCAGCGCGAGCGCCGCCTTGATCAGCCCGGCGGCCCCGGCGGCGGCCTTGGTGTGCCCGATGTTGGCCTTGACCGAGCCGAGCACGGCGGGCGGGCCGGTGCGTCCGGCGAGGAGTTCGGTGAGGGCGGCCAGTTCGGCGCGGTCGCCGACGGCGGTGCCGGTGCCGTGCCCCTCGAACAGGGTGACGGTCGCGGGGTCGATCCCGGCCCGGGCGTAGGCGCGGCGCATGGCCAGCAGCTGCCCGTCCCGTTCGGGGCGGGTGAGGCCGCCGCTCCCGTCGGAGGAGATCCCCCAGCCGCGGATCAGCGCGAGCGGGGTCCGGCCCGCGGCCGCGGCGTCGTCGGCGCGCATCAGCGCGACCATGCCGCAGCCCTCGCCCGGCAGGAACCCGGTCGGGTCGGCGTCGTAGACGCGCATCCGGTCGGTCGCGAGGGCGCCCAGCCGCGCGAACCCGACCAGCT
Organism: Actinomadura geliboluensis; assembly: GCF_043197915.1. NCBI lineage: Bacteria > Bacillati > Actinomycetota > Actinomycetes > Streptosporangiales > Thermomonosporaceae > Actinomadura > Actinomadura geliboluensis. The sequence goes on from NZ_JBICUA010000004.1 coordinate 372,373, forward strand.
CGAACGGGTCGAGGCTGAGGTCCACGCCGCCCGCGAGCGCGAAGTCCAGGTCGCCGTCGCACAGCGCCGTGCACGCCGCCGTCACGGCCAGCAGCGAGGACGAGCAGGCGCCGTCCACGGTGTAGCCGCCGCCGCGCAGGTCGAAGTGGTTGCACACCCGCCCGGCGATGGCGTTGGCGAGGCCGCCGACCAGGCTCTCGTCGGTCGGCTCCGGGAACGGCTCCTTGAAGCCGTGCTCCAGCCGGGCCAGCAGCTCCCCCACCGCGTCCGCGGGCAGTTCGAGGGTGGCGGCGAGCGCGTCCTGGACGGTCCGCCGGACGTAGGGCCACCGCATCCGCAGCAGCGCGGCGCGGCTGAACTCGCCGGTCAGCGTGTCGCCGAGGATGACCCCGGCGCGGTCGCCGTCCAGCCCGGAGGCGTCGGGGAAGCCGGCGGACGCCAGCGTCTCGGCGGCCACCTCCAGCGCCAGCCAGTGGGTCGGGTCGGCGGCGCGGTAGGCGGCGGCGGGCACCCGGTGGCGGGCCCGGTCGAAGGACCAGTCCTCCAGGACCGCCGCGTGCCGGACGTAGGTGGAGTCGGGGCCGTCGCCCGCGTAGTCGGCCAGGTTCAGCCGCTCGGGCGGCAGCGGGCGGAACGCGCGCCGTCCGGCCACGACCATCTCCCACATGCGGGCGGGCCCGGCGGCGTCGGGGTACCGGCAGCCCGCCCCCACGATCGCGATGGCGGGCGCGGCGGGGCGCGCCGCGGTCATCGCGTCTCCTCGGCGGTCGTCAGCCGCACGGTCCCGGCCGCCGGGGCGGCGGGTTTCGCCCCGGCCGGACGGGCGGCGGGCTGCGACGCGGCGGGCCCGGATCCGGCGCCCGGCTCCCCCGTCCCGGACGCGGACCGGCGGTTCCGCAGCGACAGCGCCGCGAGCCCGATCGCGCGGAGCCCGCACACCGCGACCAGCGCGAAGAACAGCCCGTAGACGACGTGGAAGGCGACCAGCACGCCGTACGCGCCGGCCGTGGCCAGCCCGAAGTAGATCTGCCCGCGCGGCCGGAACGGCGTCGTCCCCGGGTCGGTGATCATGTAGTTGGTGAACAGCACGAACGCGACGCCGGTCATCGCGAGCAGGGCGCTGGGCGTCGCGGTGCCCTCGATCCAGGTCCGCACCAGCGCCTGGAGGGCGAACCCGCCCACCCACGCCAGGATCAGCGGCATCTTCTTGGTGAGCATCGCGTTGAGCATCGTCCCCGAGGCCAGGATCAGCGCCGGGATCAGCCAGTCGACCGGGCCCGCGACCCACTCGGTGAACTGGTAGGGCGGCGCGATGCCGACCCACGGGAACAGCACGAGGACCACGGCGATGCCGAGGTTGGACGGGTTCATCACGTGCCGGACGCGCCCGCCGACCCGCACGCGGATCAGGTACTTGGACGTGATGCCGACCGTCACGGCCAGCACGACCGGCCACAGGCGGCTGTTGGGGTACAGCAGCATCGCGCAGGCGAGCGCCGTGATGTGCGCGGGCAGCAGGAACTCCGCCACCGACCTGGCGTTCGCGGCGAACTTGCGCGGACGCCCCGTCGCCCAGGCGTCCAGCGTCTCCAGGCCGATCTCCAGCACATAGGCCGCGGCGAGCGCGGCGAGCGGCGTCGCGTACGCCTGTTCGAAGCCGAGGACGGTGTGCCCGAGGATCGTGAACACCGTGATCGACAGCGCGAACCGGCGCAGCGCGATGACGCGCGGGTCCTTGGCGCGGCCGGCCGCCGGGGCGGCCGAGGGCGCGGTGGTGGCGGGGTTCACCGGGTCACCTCCTGAATCGTGCCGGCGGCGTCGAGCCGCAGGGTGTGCCAGCCGGGCGCCAGCCGGACCTCGCCGGTGTGCCGCGTACCGCAGGCGTCGCGCCAGGTCAGCGTGGTGGATACGGCGGAGCTGCCGGGGACCAGCCCGAACAGCAGCTCCGCCGCCGAATAGCCGCCGTGCCCGTTGGCGGGGTAGACCTGGCCGGTGCGCGTCCCCCGCGCGCCGTCGCCGAGCACGGCCGCGGCGCCGATCGCCGGCGTGGTCGGAGCGCCGGCGGCGGCCCGCCCGGCGGTCCTGCCCGCGGCGCAGCCGCCGGCGGGCTCCACCAGCCGCAGCCCGAGGTAGGGCGGGCGGCCGGTCCGGGTGTTGCGGTACAGGTAGGACTGGCCCCACTGGTTGGCGACGGCGAAGTCGAGCCGGCCGTCGTGGTCGATGTCGGCCAGGCCGATCGCGCGTCCCACGCTGTCGTCGTTCAGGCCGAGCCGCTCGGCGACGTCGTGGTAGCGGCCGTCGGTCCCGCGCACGAAGAACGGGTCCTGGTCGCCGCCGGAGACGTCGTCCTCGCCGGGCTTGAAGTGCGGCCACGCGCCGGGGTTCGTCAGCAGGTCGTCGTTGGTCATGGCGAGTTCCTGCAGCTGGGGCCAGCGGTCCGTGCGGCCCTTGATGAACCCGGTCGCCTGGACGATCTCGGGGTCGCCGTCCCCGGCGAAGTCGCCGACCTTGACGTCCCAGCCCCAGCCCGACCGGGACAGGCCGAGCGGTTCGCTGTGGTCGTCGTAGGCCGCCTTGCCGCCGTCGAAGATCTTCTTGTCGCGGCTCATCCAGACGAAGTTGCTCTCCAGCAGCCCGTACGTCTCGGTGATGTTGGAGACGACGAGGTCGGGGACGCCGTCGCGGTTCAGGTCGGAGAAGGCCACCCCCATGCCCTTGAAGGAGTCCTTGCCGAGCACCTTCGACTTCGGGGTGGTCAGGTGCCGGACGCCCGTCTCGACGCGGAACCGCACGTGTCCGGGCGTGGAGCGGTTGCGCAGCAGCCGGTCGGGGCCGAAGTCGTTGGCGAGGTAGACCTCCGGGAGCCCGTCGCCGTCGAGGTCCTGCGTGCCGGTCGCCAGCGTCCAGCCGTGCGCGACGGGGCCGGAGAACGGGTCCGGCACGTCGGTGAACGAGGCGGACGGGCGGTCCCCGCCCTGCCCGGCGCGCCACAGCAGGACCCGGTTCGTGCCGCCGTTGTAGGCGGCCGACATCGACCGCTGCATGACCAGCTGCGACTGGCGCGCGCCCGTGTCCAGCACGCGTGCGCCGTCCGGGAAGTAGTTGCCCACGATCACGTCGTCGTGGCCGTCGCCGTCCACGTCCGCGACCGACACCGCGTCGGTGCTCCACACCTGGCGGGGCGAGACGAGCTCCTGCGGGCGGAAGGCGGCGGGGTCGCCGAGCGCGGCCGCGGTGCGCAGGAACAGCACGGGCGAGCGGCCCCAGTAGGAGACCATCACGTCGGTGCGGCCGTCCTCGTTGAAGTCGCCGGGGGTGCAGACGGTCGGCGCCATCGTCGCGTCGAAGGGCAGCCCGGCGGGGACGAGCGTCCGCGGCGCCATCCGCGCCCCGGTGCCGGGAGCGGGGAGCAGCCGCACCGAGTCGTCGCGGGGGTCGACCAGGCAGACGTCGTCGGGACGTCCGTTGCCGTCGATGTCGGCGAACGCCACGGCGGCGCCGACGGCGGAGATCCAGTGCCGGATGTGCCGGTAGGCGGGGGCGACCGCGCGGACCTGGCGCGGCATCTCGGTGCCGTTCAGCGCGGCCCGGTCGAAGGCGAACGGCTGCGCCAGCCGCGCCTTCTCGGTGCCGGAGGCGCCGGGGAGGCCCGCGAGCTGCCAGGCCGCCAGGATCAGGGCGAGGGAGCAGATCTGCACCAGCCGGGAGCGCAGCAGGGAGATCACGCGACCACCCCGCCGCTGCGGTCGCGGGCGGCCCATTCGGCGCGGACCCCGGCGCGCCAGTGCTGGTAGGCGGCGATGCCGTCGCCGTACCGGGCGGCCTGGACGAGGCGGGCGTCGGTCCAGCCCGCGGCCTCGCCGGAGCCGGTGCCGCACAGCACGGCCACCGCGGCCTCGCTGCGTTCGGGGACGCGGCCAGACAGCAGGTGCGCCTTGGCGGCGAACGCCGCGCCCTGCGCGAGGTGGGCGCGGTGCTCCGCGGCGGCCTCCCCCAGGACCGCCAGCTCATCGGGGGTGCGGACGCCGGTGTAGGCGGCGGCGAGGCCGACGCCCGCCCACAGGTCGGGGCGCCGCTCGGCGGGGAAGCCCGCGACGGTGCGCGCGACGCGCTCGGGGTCGGCGCCCGCGTGGAACCACAGCGCGCGGCCGGCGCCCTGGTCGCGGACGGGCCGGGCGGCGCCGCGCGCGGCCCGCTCGATCCACTTCTCGCCGAACACCCGGCCGGGGTGGAAGTACGCCTGGTGGAAGCCCCAGCCGTCCCAGGCCAGCCAGCGCTGCGGCGCGGGCGCGCCGCCTATCCCGCGCCAGGGCCGCACGCGCAGCCGGGCGAACGCCCAGCCCGCGCCGACGGTGATCAGGTGGAAGTAGCGGCGGCCCGGCCCGGCGAGCAGCCCGGCCAGCCGCCGGCCGCCGGTCAGGGTCACGAGGTCGAGGAGCGTGCGGCTCATGGCCGCGCCCTCGTAGGCGAAACCGCGCATGGGGTGCGGGACGTCCGCGAGGTCGAGCGGGCCGGAGCGCCGGGCGAGGGCGGCGTTGTAGCCGGCGGCGAAGGAGTCGACCACGTCCTGCAGGCCCGCGCCGTCCATCGGCCGGAATGGAATGTGCCCCATCTTTTCGAGCGCGATGGAATCCCCGTCGAGTGCCAGCAATCGCTGGTATACGGGATGGGACGGCGGCCTTTTCGCATAATTCACGCGCACTCCCTGAATGAAGGTCAGTGCCGAAACTAAGCTCCTCGACTCTGGCAGTCAAGGTTAGATACTTTTTACCTTCCAGTTATTGACACGATGATCATTTTTCTCGGCGGAGAAGGCCGGGCATGCCGAAGCGAACGGCCGCGTACGCTGGCCGAACACACGTTCCCAGGGGCCGGGCGACACGGATTCGCCCTCCCCTCGGCCGACGCGGCACCCGGCACCGGACATCCCGAAAAAGCACATCCGGCCGGCACGCCAACGCCCCGTCCAGTTACGTCATCAAGTTTTCAGCGGCCGTTCCGACAACTGTCGAACACAGCCGGACGGCACGCCGGAGGTCAGCGGATTAATCCCTCCCATGCGTAGGGAGCGGCCTCCAATTGGAAATCGAGTCCGGGATGGTTCGCCTGGACGGTTCCCTCCAGCGAGAGCAGGCTCAGCATCGGAAGGGCGAACTCCGGTTCGGCGTGCAGCCGGCAGTCGCGCTGCAGCGCGAAGAGCTCGTAGCAGAACGCCGACAGGCGGAACTCCCCGGCCGGCGCGCCGGCGTTGCGCGCCACCAGCGCCGCGACCCGCGACCGGAACCCGGCCAGGTCGGCGTCCGGGGCGGCGCCGCGCACCGTCGACAGCAGGATCGCCGCGCAGCCCGCCCCGTCGCCCCTGGCCATGGCGGCGAAGAAGTCGGTGAGGTCGCGCCGGGCCGCGTCGCTCATCCGGAAGACGAGCCCCGCGTCCAGCAGCACCACCGAGCCGTCCGCCCTGAAGTAGACGTTGCCGTGGTGCAGGTCGATGTGGACCAGCCCCTCGACGAACAGCAGCCGGTACACCGCCCGCACGAGCGCGGTGGTCTGCGCCCGCCGGGTCTCGGCGGGCAGCGCGGCCGCCGCGGCGCGGTCCAGCCCCGGCACGTACTCCATGGTGATGACGCCGCCGCCGCACAGCTCGGCGACCGGTTCCGGCACCAGGACGCCCGGCGTCCCGTCCAGGGCGTCGCGCAGCCGCCGCAGGTTCGCCGCCTCCGCCTCGAAGTCGACCTGGGCGAGCAGCAGCGCGCCCAGCTGCCCGACCATCTCCACCAGCGGCAGCCTGCGCAGCGCGGGCAGCCGGACGGCGGCGCGCGCCAGCCGGTCCAGGATCGCCAGGTCGCCGGCGACGGCCTCCCGCACCCCGGGCCTGCGGACCTTCACCGCCAGCACCCGGCCGTCCAGCTCCGCGCGGTAGACCGCGGCGATCGAACCGCCCGCCACCGGCGGCCGGGCGAGCGCCTCGGCCAGCGGGCCGGGCAGCGCGCCGAGCCCCGCCCGCGCCTCCGCCAGCACGGCGGCGGCCGACGCGGGCTCGATGTCGTCGTGCAGCCGTCCGAGCGCCGCCGCCAGCCGCGTCCCGACCAGGTCGGTGCGGGTGCCGAGCAGCTGGCCCGCCTTGACGAACGTGCCGCCGAGGCGCTCCAGCAGCCGGGCGACCTCGGCCGCCGACCGGTCGGCGCGGGCACCGCCGCGGTGGCGCGCGCCGATGACCGCCAGCCGGACCAGCGCCGGCGCGCCGAGGGCGACGATGCGTACGAAACGGGCGGCCGGTCGCCGGACTGCCGGCCCCCCGCCGCGGCCCACCTCAGCCCGCCCGTGCGGGAAGGAGCCGCCGCAGCGCGTGCCGGAGCGGCTCGGGCCCGCCGTCGAACGCCTCCGGCGGCACCGGCACCGGGCCGCCGTCCCGGCGGTACTCGGTGGTGGCGCCGGTGTCGCCGCGGTGCGCGCGGATGCGCACCGGCAGGCCGGCGTCCGGACCGGGCCCGCCCGGCTCGACGATCTCCCAGCGGCGCTCGGTGGCGCCGCGCCGGTCGACCTCGCGCGCCACGACCCGGCCGGTCGCGGGGTCGGTCGCCTCGGTGACCCGCAGCCCCGGCGTCGTGGCCGGGCCCAGGTAGGAGCGGGTCTCCGCGGACCGCCACCGGCTCCAGGGCAGTTCGGCCCGGCGGTCCTGCGGGGACGCGCCGAGCCCCGGATAGCGCCAGGTCATGATGTCGAGGTAGCCGACCTCGGCGAGCGGCAGGCAGCCGAACAGCTGCCGCTCCGCGATCCGCACGGAGCGCGGCATCGTCGCCGAGCGCGTCCAGACCTCGCAGGTGCCGCGGGCGGCGTCCTCCGCGATCCACAGGTAGGTGCCGGCCAGCGGACCGGGCGCGGTCACCACCAGGCAGGTGCGGGCCGTCCCGGCGCCGAGCCGGCGGGCGATCAGGTACCGCACCGGCCGGTGCCCGGACTCCGCCTCGACCGCGAACGCGAAGCTGGTGAGCCCGTCGGCCGCCAGGTTGGCGGGCTGCGGGGCCACCGGTTCGGGGCCGGACGCGGCGAGGCCGGACGGTTCGGGGCCGCCGGCGCCGGGTTCGGCCGGGTCGGGTTCGGGGGGAACCGGTTCGGGTGAGCGGCGCTTCCCGGATCCCGCCGACCGGGCGGATCCTCGTGGCGCTACCCCAGGCCGCCGGGTCCTGGGCGGTGGTCCGGCAGAGAACGTCTCGGCAGAGAACATGTGATCTACCTGTCTGGTGCCCGTTGCCTGTCCGTCAGCAGATCACTTCAGGATTCTATAGTCAAGACTCGTGTCATGACCGGCCCGCACGCCTTGACAGGGGGCGGCGGCGGAGGGCGGTCCGGATCCGGTCACGCCCGGCCGGACCGCGGCGGGCGGGCGGTCAGCCGACCAGGCCGAGGAGCCGCGAGCAGCGCAGCACGACCTCGTCGTCGCCCTCCATGGACAGCCGCCGGGTGAGCGTCGCCTCCAGCGGGCTGAGCCGGCCGGCGCCGATCTCCACGAACGTGAGCGCGTCGGTCGTGACCACGAGGGCCGGGTCGGTCTCGCACTTGCCGTGCCGGACCGAGACGGCGCCGTCCTCGACGACGGTGTGGAAGACCTCGTCGTCGATGCGGAACTCGTACTGCTCGTCGGGGCCCGCCATGGCCGGGTCGATCATGGCCTCGACCGCGAGGGCGGCCCAGCGCGGGCGCACCACGTCCTCGGCCGCGGGCGCCTGGAGCAGCCCGAGACCCCAGCGCGCGAGGGCGAGCACCGTCTCGCGCAGCCCCTCGCCCTGCTCGGTGAGCTCGTACACGCGCACCTTGGAGCCGGGCCGCGTGCACTGCCGGACCAGCCCGGTGTCGGTGAGGAAGCGCAGCCGGTCGGCGAGCAGGTTGGTGCCGATGCCGGGAAGGTTGTGCTGGAGTTCGTTGTAGCGGCAGGGGCCCACCAGCAGCTCACGGACGATCAGCAGCGTCCACCGCTCGCCGATCACGTCCAGCGCCCCCGCCAGCCCGCAGTACTGACCGTAGTTGCGACGCTGCTGGTTCATCTCGGACCACCTTCCGCCATCACTTCACAAGTGTATTCCGAATCGACCTCCGATCGCACCCGGATCGACCCGGCGCCGGACGCCGGGTCGGCATCATCGCGGCAGGCGGAGGAGCCGCCGGACGATTGATCCGAGCCCACTCGATTGCTAAAGTTCCGTATAGTAGTGTACCGGGAACTCCGAACCAGGGGCTGACATGCGCGTACTCTTCCCGACGGCCCCCGCGATCGGCCACACGTTCCCGATGGTGCCGCTGGCCTGGGCCTTCCGCGCCGCCGGCCACGAGGCCGTCTTCGTCACCGGGGGTGACGGCCTGACGGTCGCCCGCGCCGGGCTGCCGGTCGTGGACGCGCTGCCCGGCCGCTCCACCACCGAGATGCTGAGCGGGTTCGCCCGCGACGTCCCGGCCCTGTTCGCCCCGCTGTCCGGCACGACGCTGCCGGAGATGCACGCCGAGATGGACCAGCGCAAACCGCACATCATCGGCGCCTGGGACCCGCTGGTGGACGCGTACGTCGCGGCGGCCGAGCGGGTCCGTCCCGACCTCGTCGTGCACGACCCCATCCTCGGCGTGGGCCCGCTCATCGCGGCCAAGGCCGGCGTGCTCGCGGTGGGCCACGGCATCGGGCTGTCGCGGTTCGGCCCGGAGCTGCTGCACGAGCCCCCGGCGGCCCGCGCGTTCCAGCGCCACGGGGTGCGGCCTCCCGACGGCGTCCGCACCCTCGACATCGCGCCGCCGAGCCTGGCTGAGGGGCCGCCGTCGCCGCTGGCGATGCGGTACGTCCCCTACAACGGCGCCACCATCCTGCCGGACTGGCTGGCGGAGCCGCCGAGCCGCCCGCGGATCGCGGTCACCACCGGCTCGATGGTGCCGCGCGTCGGGGGCCTGGGCCCCGTGGAGCGCCTGCTCGCCGCCGCGCCCGGCGTGGACGCGGAGTTCGTCGTGGCCCTCGGAGACACGGACCCGGAGCAGGCCGGCCGCCTCCCCGAGCCGGACGAGGTCCCCCCGAACGTGCGGACGGCCGCGTGGGTGCCGCTCGACGCGCTGCTGCCCACCTGCACCGCCGCGATCCACCACGGCGGCGCGGGCACCCTCATGACCTGCTGCGCGCTGGGCGTCCCGCAACTGGTGCTGCCCCTCAGCCCGGACCGCCACCTGGAGGCGGAGATGCTGCGCGCCCGCGGCGCCTGCCACATCACCTCCCCCGACGGCCTGGACGCCGACGCCGTCAAGCGCCTGCTCGCCGACGAGCAGGCCCGCACGGCCGCCGCCGAACTGCGCGCCGAGATCGCCGCACTGCCCACTCCGTCCGCCGTGGTCGCCGGCCTGACCGGCTAGGGCCGCAGCGGGCCGCTGACCGGGACGATCGAACCCTGCGGGAGCCAGCGCCCGCTGAACCCGTGCGCGTGCAGGCCGAGGCTGCCCGGCACCCCCATCGGGGACGCCGCGTACAGGCGCGCGGGCGCCGCGGACGTCCCGCGCGACCAGCCCGCGAACCCGGCGGCCGTCGCGGGCTCGCCGGGGAACGCCTCGTGCAGCCGGGCGGCGTACCGCACGGCCTCCGCCCCGGCGGGATCGAACCGCAGCGGGACGAGCTGCCCGGCGGGCGGGTCGAGCAGCTCCGCGTCCAGCAGCCAGGGCGCCAGGTACACGCCCGCGGCCGGGACCGCGCCCGAACCGACCCGGCGGACCAGGCCCGCCGCCCCGCTCCAGCCCGCCACCACCACCCGGGGCACCCGCGCGGACTCGTCCGCCGTCACCCCCAGCCCGAGCCGCGCCGCCGCCGCCCGCACCTCGGCCTCCGCACGGACACCGCGCGGCGACCCGTCCGCGGTGACGGCGATCGCACGCGCTCCGCGCCGGGCGATGAACCCGGTCAGCGCCCGCAGCGCGGCGGCGTCCGCACTGGTCAACTCATCGGCCGGGCAGGCCCGCACAGGCTCACGCACGTCGCCGACCATCCGTCCGAGCGCCCACGCGGCGCACTCCGCCCCGTCGCCCCCACGCAGATCGACCGACGCACCGTCCACCCCGGTATCGAACCGGACGGCCGCGCGAGCATCCCCCACGTCAACGACCAGCCGACCGCGCCCCGCAGGCAGCCGCACCACGGCCCAGCTCCCGGTGGCCGCCGACCGGCTCTCGGCCCGAACAGACCGACCCCCCACCCGCACCTCGGCCCGTTCGGCACCGACATGCACCAGATTCCATCCCGGACGCGCCGGAACCACGAGCACCGGCACCGCCCGCCCGTCCTGCGCCACCTGGGCCAGCAGCGGCACCCCCGGCTCCGGCCCCAGGCCAGGCGGCGGAAGCACCGCAAGCGGCAACCCCGCAACGACGCCCAGCACCGCAGCACCACTCGCACGACGCCACACCACAACACCCGCGACCGCCACCGCCGCACTACCCGCCACCACCCACAAGGCACTGCCCCGCACCACCTGACCGAGCCCATCGGCCACCAGGAGCCCACTCGAAGCGAGCAAAAGAGGCGCGAACCGCCGCAGCAGCCCCCACCGCGAACCCGGCGGCGCAACCATCAGATGGCCGGTAGCCCCCAGCCACCCGGCAGCGGCCAGAACATGCCCGACCACCGCAACGCTCCACGCGCCACCACGCGCCGCCTCAAGGACGGCCAGCAGGCAAGGCACCGCAGCCACCCCCCACCACGGCCGCGCCGGCACCGCGGGCAACGCGAACGTGACAAGCGCCGCCCCAACCGCCGCAAGCGGAAGCGCCCCCTGATGAACGGCAGCGAGCTGCGCAACCCCAGCCGTCAGAGCAGCCCCATAGAGCAACCGCCGAGCGCCCCGCGTCGCCTCACCGACCACCGGCCGCAGCACCGCAAACCCCACCGCGAACGCCCCACTGGCAACCACCAACGCCCGCAAGACAGAAACGACACCCGACGACGCGTCCCCAACCGGAAGATGCCCGTCATGAGGCCCGTCCGCCCAAGCCACCCCACCCCCAAAACCCCCACCAACCACGACGCCACCCACCACAACCAACCACCGCAACCAGCCCCCCGCCTGCCAGCCCGCGGGTACCGCACAAGCCAGGGCCGCGCGGAGCCTCGTCGAGGAACGCCGCCACCGGGGGACGGTGGCCGTTGTTTGCCGGGGTGGGGTTGGTGTCTGGGGCTTTGGCGGGGGGTGGGGTGGCGGGGGTTCCTCGGGCATGTTCAGCGGAGGTCTTGGTCGGCGACGGTGAAGAGGACGCCGTGGGGGCGGGCGGGGCCTTGGGCGCCGTGGGGCCAGGTGGGGCGGTCGAACTCCAGGCACGGGGCGCCGGTCGTCTCGTCGCGGAAGGCGGTGTCCAGGGCGAGTTCGCCGCGCGGGTCCACGTCGACCATGCAGACCTTGTGGTCGCCGTCCAGGTGGGACGTGAAGAGCATGTAGTTCGCCACGGCGATGCGGCTGATCTGGTCGGTTTCGCGGTAGAGGCCGTTGGGCGCGGCGCGGAAGTTGTCCATGGCCGCCCAGTGCGGGCCGCCCGTGCTGGGGTCGTTGAGTTCGAGGGCGCTCACCAGGGCCGGGCAGTCGCGTTCGGTGCCGCCGGCGGCGACCTCGGCGAGGGTGTCGATCCTGCACTCGGCCTTGGGGCCGGCGGCGAGCAGGCGGCGGATGTCCAGGGTGTAGATCATTCCGGCCTGCTGGTGGGCGGGCGGTGAGCCGGCCAGGCCGCCGGTCAGGACGACGTGGTAGAGGAAGCGGTCGTCGGGGCTGACCTGCAGCCAGCCGCCGCCGTCGAGCGCGGAGGTCGGGGTGTCGGTGGGGAAGAGGCGCTTGAAGGCGGTGTAGTCGTCGAAGACCTCGCGCCACTGCGGGTGGGGGACGGTGATGTCGGGGGCGTAGTAGACGGTGCCGCCCGGCATGCTGGACGCGAACGCGCCGCGGTGGCCGCGCCGGTGGGTGACGGTGGTCTCCATGATGCCGCGCGGCTCCTCGCCGAACGGGGTGGCCTCCTGGCGCGGGCCGTCCGGCATGCGGGAGACCGAGCGCAGCCGCGGGCGGTTGCGGTCGGCGATGTCGAAGACGCGGACGGTGTCGCGGTTGCCGTTGGGCGCGCCGCCCTCGATCTCGGGGTCGATCAGCAGCCGCGGCTCGGCGAAGTCGCTGGCGACGGCGACGCCGAGGTCCTCGCGGACGCCGAGGCCGTGCGGGTTGGCGCAGGTGGGGACGGCGATGGGCGGCAGGCTGGGGCAGTGCTCGGCGCCCTCGGAGCGTCCGGTGGCGGCGGGGGCCTCGGTGAGCACGCGGCCGTCGCGGTCGAGCCGGACGATCTCGCCCGGGGTGCCGGCGAAGCCGTTGCCGAGCCGGGTCTCGCCGTGGGTGTAGGTGCAGGGGCCGGCGATGTTCGGGCCGCCCATGAACGTGGCGTACGCGGTGCCGTCGGCGAGCGTGGTCACGGCGTCGGGGGCCGAGCCGCAGGGGGTGTCCTCGGGGAGGGTGATGCCGGTCAGTTTGATCACCGGTAGCCGGCTGACGTCGAAGACGTACACGGTGTCGGAGAAGATGCCCCCGGCGTACACCCGGTCGCCCTTGCGCCAGGTGTACTGCATGTGGTGCGGCTCGTTGCCGGTCTTGCCGCCGATGGTGACGGTGTTGACGACCTTGCCGTAGTCGGGGGTGCCGCGGGTGGCGTCGACGACGGCGAGGAAGTCGGGGTCGGGGGTGCCGCTGTCACCCGGCCCGGAGTCGCCCGCCCAGACGAGCAGCCATTCCTTGCGGCGCCCGTCCGGTGCGGGGCTGCGGGCGGCGTCGGTGAGGTGGTTGGTGGCCGAGTAGGACGCGCCGTCGGAGCCGGTGACGCGGGAGCGGACGGTGACGACGCCCGAGGCGGCGCCGGCCGCGGTGGTGGCGGCGACCGCGCCCCCGCCCGCCAGCGCGCAGCAGGCGGCGGCCAGGACGGCGGTTCTTCCACGGAGGCGGGCGTGCGGCCTGGAACCAGTCATCGGCTCTCTCCTGCGGACGCGTGGCACGGCCGCCGATACGGCCGCGGATCCGTACGTTACTAGTCTTTTTTAAAGAAAAGCGAGAGGCGATTCAGTCCGGATACGGCCAGCGGTGGGGGCGGGGCGCCCGGGTCAGGTGAGCCAGGCGGCGGGGCCGGCGCCGCCGTGGCCGAGCGGCGGGAACAGTTCCTCCAGCCGCGCCGACTCGTCGGCGGCCAGCGGTGTGCACAGGGCGCGGAGGGCGCCGTCGACGTGGGCGGGGGTGCGCGGGCCGATGACCGGCGCGGTGACGTCCGGCCGGGACAGCACCCACGCCAGGCCGACCTCGGCGGGGTCGCGGCCGAACTCCCGGCACAGCGCCTCGTACCGCTCGATCGTGCCGCGCAGGGCCGGGAGCGCGGCCTCGGCCCGCCCCTGCGCCGACTTCACGGCGGTTCCCTCGGCCAGCTTGCGCAGGACGCCACCGAGCAGCCCGCCGTGCAACGGCGACCACGCCAGCACCCCGGCGCCGTAGTGCCGTGCGGCCGGGATGACCTCCAGCTCGGCGTGCCGGACCGCCAGGTTGTACAGGCACTGCTCGCTGGCGAGGCCGGGCAGCGAGCGCCGGCGTGCCGCCTCCTGACCTGCGGCGATGCCCCAGCCGGGGAAGTTCGAGGAGCCGGTGTAGCGGATCTTGCCCTGGCGGACGAGGGTCTCCATCGCCGTCCAGATCTCCTCCCAGCCGACGCCCGGGTCGGGGCGGTGCAGCTGGTACAGGTCGATCCAGTCGGTGCGCAGCCGGCGCAGCGACTCCTCGCAGGAGGCGATGATGTTGCGGGCGGACAGGCCCCGGTCGTTCGGGCCGCGGTCCATCGGCTCGCCGACCTTGGTGGCGAGGACGACGCCGTCCCGGCGGCCGTGGCGGGCGGCCAGCCAGCGGCCGACGACCTCCTCGGCGTGGCCCTTGTGCACCCGCCAGCCGTAGATGTTGGCGGTGTCGACGAAGTCGATGCCCTCGGCCGCCGCGTGGTCGAGCAGCCGGTGCGCCGCCGGCTCCTCGACCCGGCCGCCGAAGTTGACCGTGCCGAGGGCGAGCCTGCTCACCCGCAGCCCGGTGGCCCCCAGCCGGACGTGCCGGTCGTCGTCGGACATGCGTTCCCTCCAGCCCGCGGCGAACAGCGTACTATCTTATAATTAAGTAAGTGCGTTATGTGCGCCACCCGCCGCCCGCAAGGAGGCGCCGTTGGACACCCGATCCGGCCCGCTCCTGCTGGCGCCCGCCGCGCCCGGCGTCGGCGACCTGGCCAGGCGCCTCGCCGCCTCGGCCGCGCACGTGCCCCGCCCCCCGGCCTGGGCGGTGGCGTGGCTCGCCGAGCGCCGCGACCGGAACCCCTTCGAGGTGACCGGGGTCCCGTTCGCCCGGCTGGACGGGTGGGCCTTCGCGTCCGGCTCCGGGGACCTCGTCCACCGCAGCGGCCGGTTCTTCTCCGTGGAGGGCATCCGGGTGCGCGCCGGCCGCGGCCCGGTCCGCACGTGGGAGCAGCCGATCATCAACCAGCCGGATGTCGGGGTGCTCGGCATCGTGGCCCGGGAGATCGACGGCGTGCTGCGCTTCCTGATGCAGGCGAAGGCGGAGCCCGGCAACGTCAACACCGTCCAGCTCTCCCCGACGGTGCAGGCCACGGCGAGCAACTTCCAGCGCGTGCACGGCGGCGCGCCGTCCCGCTACCTGGAGTACTTCGCCCGCGACGGGCTCGCCCGCGTCCTCGTGGACGTGCTCCAGTCCGAGCAGGGGGCCTGGTTCCGGGGCAAGCGCAACCGCAACATCGTGGTGGAGACCACCGGGCCGGTCGACGTCCACGAGGACTTCGCCTGGTTCACGCTCGGCGAGCTGTATGCGCTGCTGCGGCTGCCGAACGTCGTCAACATGGACGCCCGGACCGTGCTGTCGTGCCTGCCGCTGCCGGTCGCGGCCGATCCCGCGGACGGGTTCGGCGCGGCGCTGCGGCGCTCGGCGCGCGCCCTCGACCGGGGCGCGCTGCACCGGCCCGGCGAGGTGCGCGGCTGGCTCACCGCCCGCAAGATGGCGCACACGCTGGACGTGCGGCCGGTGCCGCTGGACGCGGTGGAGGGCTGGCGCCGCGACGACCGGGAGATCTTCCACACGGGCGGCCGGCACTTCACCATCTCCGGGGTCCGGGTGCGGGCGAGCAACCGGGAGGTGCGGGACTGGTGCCAGCCGCTGCTGCGCCCGCGCGGCACGGGCCTCGCGGTGTTCCTGGCCCGGCCGATCCGCGGCGTCCTGCACGTGCTGGCCCGCGCCGACCTCGCGCCCGGCCACCGCGACGTCGTCGAGGTCGGGCCGACCGTGCAGTGCACGCCCGCCGACCAGGCGCGGCTGCCGCCTTCGGACCGGGCCCGCTACCTGGACCTGGTCACCGCCGGGGGCGGCGCCGTCCGCTACGACGTGGAGCAGTCGGAGGAGGGCGGCCGGTTCCAGCGGGCGGTGACCCGCAACCAGATCGTCCAGGTGGACGACGACTTCCCGCTGGAGGTGCCGCCGGACTTCCGGTGGCTGACCGTGGCGCAGCTCCGCGAGCTGACGCGGGCGAGCTACCAGGTGAACATCGAGGCCCGCACGCTCGCCCTCTGCCTGCACGCCCTCCGCTGACCCGGCCCGCTCCACCGCCCCGGCCCGCTCCACTGACCCGGCCCGCGGTTCAGCCGAGCGGGTCGGCGGCGTGCGCGGGCTCCGACGCCGTCGCCTCGTCCGGCGCGGCCTCCTCTTCCCCGCGCGGCACCTTGATCAGCCAGATCAGGGGCAGGCAGAGCAGGCTGAGCACCATGGCGCCGGCGAACGCGGCGTGCATCCCGGACGCGAACGCCTCGTGCGCCTGCCGAACGACGGCCGAGACCAGTTCGTCCGGCGTCCCGGACGGCACGGGCGCGGCCCCCAGCGCGACCGACTCGGTGTCCATCCGGTCGGCGATCCCGGCGGGGACGCCCGCGCCGGTGAGCTTGCCGGCCAGCCCGTTCTCCACGACCAGCGCGATCGCGGTGCCGACGGAGGCGACGCCGATCGCCGGGCCGAGGCTGCCCATCGTCTCGCCGACGCCGGAGGCGACCCCGGCGAGCCGCTTCGGGGCGCTGCTGATGACGACCTCGGTGCCGATGGGCACGATGAAGCTCATGCTGATGCCGAGCGCGATGAGGTAGGGCCACAGCGAGTGGTACCCGGTGTCGACCCCGGCGCGGGTGATGCCGAACAGCCCGACCATCAGCAGCACGGTGCCCGCGAGCAGCGGCGGGCGCGGGCCGAGCTTCTGGTTGAGCAGCCCGCCGAGCGGCGCCGCGATGATCCCGGTCGCCGGGATCGGCAGCAGTTCCAGCCCCGCGCGCAGCGCCCCGGCGCCCTGGACGTTCTGGAAGTACAGCGCCAGGTGGAACCAGGCCGCGAACATCACCCCGGAGCCGAGCAGGAGCAGCAGGTTGCCGCCCGCGAAGGCGCGGGACCGGAACAGCTCGGGCGGCGTCAGCGGCTGGCCCGCCGTCCGCTCCCGCAGGGCGTACAGGACGCCGGCGGCCAGCGCGACCGCGAAGCAGGCGAGCGGCAGCGCGCCGGTCCAGCCGCGCTCGGGCACCTGGTTGATGCCGAGGACGAGCGCGAGGATCGTGACGGTGAGCAGCGCCATGCCGGGCAGGTCGACGCGGCGCCGCGCGTCCTGCGGCGGGGTGGGCGCGATGAGCGCGAGCACCATCGCGAGGGCGATCAGGCCGCCGATGACGTTGATGTAGAAGGCCCAGCGCCAGCCGGCGTACTCGACGACGACCCCGCCGAGGAACGGGCCGGACGCCGACGACAGCGCGAACGTGCCCATGAAGACGCCGACGGCGACCTTCAGCTTGTCCTCGGGGAAGGTCAGCCGCAGGATCGCCAGCGCGGACGGCAGCAGGCTGGCGCCGAACGCGCCCTGCACCACCCGGAACGCGATCAGCGTCCCGATGTCCTGGGCGACGCCGACCAGGCCGGACGCCACGATGAAGCCGACCAGGCCGATCAGGAAGACCCGCCGCTGGCCGAACCGGTCGCCGAGCTTGCCCGCGGTGACGAGGGTGGCGGCGTAGGCGAGCATGTACCCGGTGGTGACCCACTGGAGCTCCGCCAGCCCGGTGTGCATCTCCGCGCCGATGGTCGGGTTGGCCACGGTGACGACCATGGCGTCGACGCCGTGCATCATCGCCGACAGGGCCAGGGCCAGCAGCCCGAGCCACAGCCTGGCCGGGACGGGCGCGGCGGGGGCGGCGGGCGCCTTCTTCACATCCATCGGTGACTCCTCGGGCTGGGGGCCGGCGGCCGGGGTCGGGTCTGCGGGGTCACGTCCGCGGGCTCAGATCTCCAGGCCCGGGGGCGAGTGGTCGGCGACGACGGCCAGCTCGATGTCGTGCTCCAGGAGCGCCTTGAGCGCGCACAGCGTCATGGTGAAGCCGCCGGTGGAGTCGGCGACGCGGGCGACGGCGGTGTCCCCGTCGCCGCTGAAGCCGGTCTCGGTGACCTGGACGTAGGTGGTGTCGTCCTTCCACGGGACGAAGCGCAGCGTGACCGTGGTGGCGGCTTCCTCCGGGCCCCAGTCGAAGACGATCCGCTCGCCCTCCTCGGCCTCCCTGACCCGGACGTCCACCGACGCGCCGTACATCTCCCATTCCCACCGGACGGTGGTCCCGGGCACGAGCTTGCCGCTGCTCTTGGTGAACCAGAAGCGGGTGGTGACCGCCGGGTCGGCGAAGGCGCGGAACACCTCCGCGGCGGGACGCCGGATGAGCATCCCCTCCTTGACCATGGGCGGGCGGGTGAGCGTGAAGGCTGCTTGTGACATGGGATTTCCCCTCTCTGGCGGTGCCGCCGGAGCATCCGCGCGGACGTCTCCGGCCCTACCCTCCATCTCGATATGCAACCAGATGACTGCCTGTTATCGCAAGGGTCGACCCGCATCCCGGTCCCCGCATTTGATTGAGAAACATATAGTTATTTGCCGGGAGCTGACCTATGATCCGGGGCATGGCGTCCTCGGCCTTCAGCACCGAAGTGGACTTCCCCGAACTCACCGACGACTTCCTCCGGCTCACCCGGAGCATCGGCTGGTGCACCGTCGCCACCGTGGACCGCAAGGACCGGCCCCGCAGCCGCATCCTCCACGTCTCGTGGGAGATCGGCCGGGACGCCGGCGGCGACCGCCCGATCGGCTGGGTCAGCACCCCGCGCTCCCCCGTCAAGACCGCCCACCTGGCCCACAACCCGTTCGTCTCCTGCAGCTACTGGAGCCCGGCGCACGACGCGGTGTTCGCCGACTGCGAGGCGTCCTGGGCGGAAGACGAGGCGAGCGTCGCGCACGTGTGGGACCTGGTGTCCACCGAGGCCCGCGAACGCGGCTTCGACCCCTACGCCCAGTGGCCCGAAGGCGCCGCCGACCCCGGTTTCCAGGTCCTGCGGCTGGTGCCCTGGCGCGTCCAGATCACCCTCCAAGACCTGGCGCACGGGGAGACGATCGGCTCTTCCCGGGTGTGGCACGCGCAGGACTGAACGCCGGGAGGCGGACCGATGACGACGACCTCGCCGGCGCGCGAACCCGTCCTCGCGCCGGGTACCGTCCCCGTGCTCGGGCACGGCCTGCACATGAAGAAGCGGCCGGGCGACTTCCTGCTGTCGCTGCAGAACGGCGACCCGGTGACCGTGATCCGGCTCGGCCGGGAGCGCATGTACGTGGTCAACGACCTGGAGCTGATGCGCCAGGTGCAGCGCGACCCCGACACCTTCATCCGGGGCGGCCCCATCACCGAGCGGTTCCGGCAGATGTTCGGCAACGGGCTCGGCATCTCCGAGGGCGAGACGCACCGCCGGCAGCGGGCGCTGATCCAGCCCGCGTTCCACCGCGACCGCATCGTGGCCTACACCGCGATGATGAGCGACCGGGCCGCCGCCGTGGCCGCGTCCTGGACGGACGGCGCGCGCCTGGAGGTCGACCGGGAGATGGACGACCTCGCCCTCGCCAACGTCACCCAGGTGATCTTCTCGGCGGACGCCGGCCTCGACCACAAGAGGTTCATGGTCGCGACGACCACCGTCCTCGGCGGGCTGTTCCGGCAGATCGCCGACACCACCGGGCTGCTGACCCGGCTGCCGACCGCGCGCAACCGCGCCTACCGGGACGCGCAGCGGTACCTGCACGGCACCATCGACCGGGTCATCGCCGACTACCGGGCGGCCGACGCCGACCACGGCGACCTGCTGTCGATGATGATGCGGGCCCGCGGCGACGACGGCGAGCCCGCGATGACCGACCGGCAGGTGCACGACGAGGTCGTCACCTTCTTCATCGCCGGGAGCAACACGATCAGCAACACCCTGTCGTGGACGTTCCACGAGCTGGCGCGGCACCCGGAGGTCGAGCGGCGGCTGCACGAGGAGGTCGACGCGGTCCTCGGCGGCCGGGCCGCCGGGTACGACGACGTGAAGGCGCTCGACTACACGCGCCGGGTGCTGGACGAGACGATGCGCTACCGCACCCAGGGCGTGTTCCAGAGCAAGGTGGCCGCGTCCGACACCGTGCTCGGCGGCTACCGGATCCCCGCCGGGGCGCCGGTGCTCTACAGCTTCCACGCCGTCCACCACAACCCGTCGGTGCATCCCGACCCCGAGCGCTACGACCCCGACCGGTGGCTGCCGGAACGGGCCGCCGACCTGCCGCGCGGCGCGTTCACGCCGTTCGCGGTCGGCCCGCACGGCTGCATCGGCGACCAGTTCGCCCGGGTGGAGATGATCGTGACGCTGGCGACGATCGCCGCCCGGTGGCGGCTGGTGCCGGTCCCCGGGCACACGCCCCGGCCCAAGCCGGCGATCACGATGCCGGTGGACGCGCTGCCGATGACCGCCCACGCGCGCGGCGCCTGACGCCGCGCCCGAAGCCCCGCCGGAGAAGGACGCACGAGAAGGAGACGCCATGCCTGACCAGCCCGGGCTCACCGCCGACCAGATCGGCGAGTACTACGACGACATCGGCGGGCTGGTCGAGCTCGTCGGCGGGAATCTGCACGTCGGGTACTGGGAGGACGGCGACCGCGGCACGTTCCTGGCGGGGCTGCTGCGCCTCACGTCGATGCTGGAGGAGCGGCTGGAGCCGCGCGCCGGGCAGCGCGTCCTGGACGTGGGCTGCGGGGTCGGCGAGCCGGCCGTCCGGATCGCGCAGCACCACGACGTCCGGATCACCGGGATCACGCTCAGCCACTGGCAGGTGCGCGAGGCGACCCGCCGGGTGATCTCCGGCGGCGTGCGCGGCCAGGTGGAGATCGAGCACGCCGACGCGACCGCGCTGCCGTATCCCGACGCGTCCTTCGACGCGGTGCTGGCGTTCGACTCGCTCGCCAACGCCGAGGACAAGGGGCGCTGGCTGGGCGAGATGTTCCGGGTGCTGCGGCCGGGCGGCCGGTGCGTGTTCACCGACTACCCGCGGCTGTCGGACCCGACCGATGCGGAGATGGCGGTGCTGCGGGACGCCGCCCTGTTCGACCCGGCGCCGGCCGGGGAGATCGTCAAGCGCGCCGAGGCCGCCGGGTTCGAGATCCTGGAGGCGCTGGAGTGCGCCCGGAACGTGCGCCGCTACTACGACGAGGTCCTGGTCCGGCTGGAGTCGCTGCGTCCCGTCCTGGACGCGGACTACGGCCCGGAGAAGATGGCCATGTTCGAGCAGGCGCTGAAGACGTCCTACGGCATCTGCCGGGAGCGGCTCGGCTACCTGATCGTCACGTGCCGCAAGCCCGGCGCGTGAGCCCGGGGCCGCCGCCCGCCTCGCCCGCGCACTGGAAGGGCCGCCGGGTCCTGGTCACCGGCGGTGGCGGTTTCCTCGGGACGTGGTTCGCGCGCCGGCTCGCGCAGATCGGCGCGGAGGTCGTCGCCGTGCACCGCCCCCGCCCGGAAGGGCCCCTGCCGGAAGGGCTCGAGGACGGCTGGGCGCTGGCCGAGGCCGACCTGCGCTCGCCCGCCGAGGTGGAGTCGCTGCTGCGCGGACCGGCGGCGGGCACCGACACCGTCGTGCACTGCGCCGCCGTCTACGGCGACAGCGCGTTCAAGCGGCGGCACGGCGGGACGCTGCTGGCGGCCAACACCCGGCTCGTCTCCACCGTGCTCGACGCGGCGCGCAGGCACGGCGCCGGCACGCTGGTGCTGATCAGCTCGACCGAGGTGTACTCGGCGGCGCTGACCGGGCCGATCCGGGAGGAGGACGACCACCGCGCCCGCCCGGACCTGTCCGGCGACGGCTACGCCCTGGCCAAGGTCTTCGCGGAGCTGCTGGCGGACGAGTACCGGCGCGAGTTCGGCATGACGGTGTTCACGGCGCGTCCGGCGAACGTGTACGGGCCGGGCGACGGCCTCGGCCCCCGGCCTCCGCTGGCGGTCCCGGCGATGCTGCGGCGGCTCGCGGCGGGCGAGCCGGTGCCGGTCTGGGGCGGCGGACGGCAGCGCCGCTCGTTCGTCCACGTCGAGGACATGGTGGAGGCCGTCCTGCAGATGGTCGCGTCCGGTGCCTTCGACACCTTCAACGTCGCCGCGCCCGGGACGGTGTCGATGCTGGAGCTGGCGCACATGGTCGCGGCCGAGTTCGGCGCGCCGGATCGGGTGGAGCTGCGGCCCGACCTGCCGGGCGGCCCGCCCGTCCGGCAGTTCGACACCGCACGCATGCGCCGCGTCATCGACTTCGAGCCGCGGCCCCTGCGGACCGGGATCGCCGAGACCGTCCGGTGGTTCCGCGAAGGCGGCGGAGGCCCGCGATGACGGACCCGATCGACGCGTCGTTCCGCGCGCTGCCGCTGGCCGAGGCGGCCGGGGCCGCGCTGGCCCGCGCTCAGCGGCTGGGCGCGCGACATGCCCGGGTCCGCGTGGCCCGCATCCGCGAGGCGGCCGGGTTCCTGCGCGACGGCCGTCCGGCGGGCGGCCACGACACCACCCGGACCGGCCTCGGCGTGTCGGTCGTGCACGGCGGCGCGCGCGGCTTCGCCGGGTGCGCGGAGCCGGCGCCGCGCGCCGCCGAGGACGCCGCCGAGCGCGCGGTCGCCGCCGCCCGCGTCGCCGCCGGGATCGGACCGCCGGCCGCCGAGCCCGCCGCGGAGCCGGTGCACCGCGACGCGGTCTGGGCGTCCGCGTACGAGATCAACCCGTTCGACGTGCCGGCCGCCGAGCGCCTCGCGCCGCTGGCCGACTGGAGCCGCCGGCTGCTGGCCGCGCCGGGCGTGGCGCACGTGCACGCCAAGCTGGTCGCCGTCCAGGAGAACGCCTACTACGCCGACCTGGCGGGCACGGTGACGCTCCAGCAGCGGGTCCGGGTCCACCCGATGCTGGTGGCGGCCGGGGCGGACCCGCGCACCGGCGGCGTCGGCACCCTGCGCACCCTCGCCCCGCCGACCGCGCGCGGCTGGGAGTACCTGACCGGTACCGGCTGGGACTGGGACGCCGAGATCGCCGGGCTGCCCGCGCTGCTGGCCGCCAAGCTGCGCGCCCCCGCCGCCGAGCCGGGCCGCCTCGACCTGGTGATCGACCCGTCCAACCTGTGGCTGACCCTGCACGAGACGGTCGGGCACGCGACCGAGCTGGACCGGGCCGCCGGCCACGAGACCGGCTACGCGGGCGGCTCGTTCGTCCGGCCGGAGTCGCTCGGCACCCTGCGGTACGGGTCGGAGCTGATGAACGTGACCGCCGACCGCACCGCCCCGCAGGGCCTCGCCACCGTCGGGTTCGACGACGAGGGCGTCGCGGCCGGGTCCTGGGACCTGGTGTCGGACGGCGTGCTGACCGGCGTCCAGACCGATCGGCACACCGCGCCGCTGATCGGGGCGGAGCGCTCGACCGGCTGCGCCTACGCCGAGTCGGCGCTGCACGCGCCGATGTCGCGGATGCCGAACGTGTCGCTGCGCCCCGCCCCCGCCGGGCCCGGCGTCGAGGAGCTGATCGGGACGGTGGACGACGGCCTGTACGTGGTCGGCTCGGGGAGCTGGTCGATCGACACGCGGCGGCGCGGGTTCCAGTTCACCGCGCAGCGCTGCCACCGCATCCGGCGCGGGCGGCTCGCGGGCCAGGTCCGCGACATCGCCTACGGGGGCGAGACCACCGCGTTCTGGGGGTCGCTCGCCGGGGTGGGCGGCCCCGGGACATACCGGATGTTCGGCGCCGACCTGTGCGGCAAGGGGCAGCCGCTGCAGATCGCGCCCGCCGGGCACGGCTGCCCGGCGGCGCTGTTCACCGGGGTCGCCGTCCGCGACGCGGCCGGGGAGGCGGGGCTGTGAGCCGGACCCGGCAGGACGCTCCGCCGTCGCCCGCCGCGCTCGCCGAACGGGCCGCGGAGGCGAGCGGCGCGGACGAGTGCGTGGTGACCGTCGAGGTGCGCGGCGGCGCGCACCTCCGCTGGGCGAACAACGCCGTCACCGCGTCGGGGCACGTCCACGACCACCGGGTCACCGTCGTGTCGGCCGTGGCCCGGCGTGACGGGATCGCGGTTGGCAGTGTGACCGGCCAGGCCGATCCCGGCGGCGAGGTGGACGGCCTGGTCGAGGCCGCCGACGCAGCCGCCCGCTCGGCCCCGGCCGATCCGGACGCCACGGGCCCGGTAGGGGACCGCGCGTCGCCAGACTGGGCCGATCCTCCCGCCGAGGCCCCCGCCGCACTGCTCGCGCCGGTCGCGGCGTCGCTGCGGTCGGCGGTCGACCGCGCCGACGCTGAAGGACGGCTGCTCTACGGGTACGCCGAGCGGGGCTTCCGCACCAGCTACGTCGCGTCGAGCACCGGCCTGCGGCTCCGGCACGTCCAGCGCGAAGGGCTGCTCGACCTCACCGTTCGCGGCTCCAAGGGCGCGGGCCAGGTCTGGGCGGGCAACGGCTGGACGGGCGCGCAGCCGGACGACGACGTCGCCGCCCTGGACCAGAAGCTACGCGACCGGCTGCACCCCGAACTGCCGCGCGCCGAACTCCCCGAAGGCCGCTACGAGGTGCTGCTGTCGCCGTCCTGCGTGGCCGACCTGATGCTGCACCTGTACCGGGCGGCCGGAGCCGGAGACGCGGCGGACGGCGCGTCCCCCTTCGCCGATCCGGGTGTCGGCACGCGGCTCACGCCGATGCCGCTCAGCCTGGAGTCCGGCCCCGGCCTTCCGGGGCTGGAGTGCGCGCCGTTCCTGCTGCCCGGCGCCGCCGACGAGTTCGCGGCCGGGCTCGCCGCCCCGGAGGACGCGGGCCTGCCGCTCGCCCCCACGGAGTGGATCTCCGGCGGGACGCTCGCGGCCCTCGTCCAGACCCGCCGGACGGCCGCCCGCACCGGGCTGCCGCTCACCCCCTGGATCGGCAACCTGCGGCTGTCCGGCCCGCCCGGCGGGCGGACGCTGCCGGAGATGGCGGCCGCCACCGACCGCGCCGTGCTGATCGACTGCGTCTGGTACGTCCGGACGGTCGACGCCGGGACGCTGCTGCTCACCGGGCTCACCCGCGACGGCGTCCACCTGGTCGAGCGCGGCGAGATCACGGCGGCGCTGCCCGACCTGCGCTTCACCGAGAGCCCCGTGCACCTGCTGCGGCGCGTCACCGAGGTGGGCCGCACCGGCCCCGCGCTGCCCCGCGAATGGGGCGACGGCTTCACCCGCACGGCGATGCCGCCGCTGCGCGTCGAGGGCTTCCCGCTGTTCCCGAGCGAAAGGGCGACCACGTGACCATCTCGGCAACCGGCGCCGGCGCGGCCGCACCGCGCCGCGGCGGCGTCCTCACCCTGGTCGGCGCCGGAGACGTCGACCATCTCGACCCGGCGCTGGCCTACCACACCGTCACGCGCGGCCTGCTGCGCTGCTGCACCCGGCAGCTCGTCCAGTACGTGGCGAGCCGGGACCGGGCGGCGGCGGGACGGATCACCGCCGACCTGGCCACCGAGGTGCCCGCCCGGGGCAACGGCCGGCTGAGCGCGGACGGCCGCGTCTACGTGTTCACCCTCCGCGAGGGCGTCGCCTGGCACACCCCGGCGGGCCCGCGCCAGGTCACGGCGGCCGACGTGGTGCGCGGGATCAAGCGGCTGGCGCACCCACTCGCGCCGTGCCCCGGCCTGCCCTACTACCTGAGCACCATTGAGGGGATGGCCGGGTTCCGGGACGCCCTGGAGCGGGCGCCGCGCGACCCGGCGGCGATCGCCGAGGCGCTGGAGGCCACCGACCTGCCCGGCGTGCGCGCGGACGGCGACGCCGAGGTGGTGGTGACCCTCCGGGAGCCCGCGCACGACCTGCTCAACATGCTGGCGCTGCCGTTCGCGACCCCGGCGCCCGCCGAGTACCTGCCGTTCGTGCCGGGCAGCCCGGAGCTGGACGCGGCGCTCATGTCGAACGGCCCGTACCGCGTCACCCGGTACGTCCCGGAGCGGCGGATCGTGCTGGAGCGCAACCCCTCCTGGGACCCGGCCACCGACGACCTGCGCGCCGCGCACATCGACGGCGTGGACGTGCGGCAGGGCGTCGCCGAAGAAGAGGCGCACCGGCTCGTCGCGGACGGCGAGGCCGACATGCTCTGGGACATCCAGCCCCTCACCGAGCGGCTCCCGGAGCTGCTGGCGTCGAGCGACCCGCGTCTGGAGGTCTACCCGGCCGGGCTGTTCAGCCCGTACCTGGTCGTGAACTTCGCCAGCCCCAATGAAGGCGGCGCGCTCGGGTCGCGGCTCGTCCGGGAGGCGCTGCAGTACGCGGTGGACAAGGAGGCCGTGTCGCGGGTCTGGGGCGGGCCCCGGCTGAACGACATCGCCGACCAGATCCTGCCTCCGCTGTGCGCGGCGCACCGGCCCGTCCGGTACTACGGCACCGACCACGGCCGCGGCGACCCGGCGCGGGCCCGCCGCCTCCTCGCGGAGGCCGGATACGGCGACGGGCTCACCCTCAAGCTGGTGTACCGCGACCGCGACATCCATCCCGAGACCGCCGAGGCCGTCATCAAGGCCATGGACCGGGCCGGGATCACCGTCGAGCCGGTGCCCGCGTCGATCAACGCGCTGTTCGACGAGTACCTGTCCGCACCGGACGCGGTCCGCACCGGTGCCTGGGACCTCGCGCTGACCGGCTGGGAGCCGGACTGGTACGGCGACAACGCCCGCACCTACCTGCAGCCGCTCCTGGACAGCCGCGACGTCGCCGCGGACGGCGACTGGGGCGCCAACTTCGGCCGGTACCGCAGCGAGACCGTCAACGACCTGCTGGCGAGGGCGCTGTCCTGCGGCGACGCCGAGGAGGCCGGGGAGCTGTTCCGGCGGGTGGAGCGGGAGGCGATGCGCGACGCGGGGATCGTCCCGATCCTGTTCGCGCACCAGTACTGGTTCCACTCCACCCGCGTCCGGAACTGGCTGCCCTACCCGGTCCTCAACGGCGACCCGACCAACCTCTGGCTCGCCGAACGCGCCGGCTGACTACGCGGCCGGCCGCGTCAGGGCTCCAGCCACAGGTTGGCCAGGTCGAACCAGCGGTCGATGGTGGGCATCGGGACCGCGTCGCGGACGCGCGCCCCGCGCAGGTGCGGGATCGTCGGGGCGTGGACGAGCAGCGGCACGATCGCGGCGTCCGCCATCACCCGCGCGTCCACCCGGTGCCACAGCTCCTCCGCCTCGCCCTGGTCGGTCGCCGACAGCGCCGCCTCGATCAGCCGGTCGGTCTCGGGGTCGCTGTAGCAGCCGTAGTTGCTGGTCCCGCGCGTCTCGTTGGTCTGGAACATCGGCTGGAGGAACGCGCGGCCGTTGTTGCCGAACCAGTCGGGCGTCCAGGCGGGCGCCGACAGGTCCCAGCCGCCCGCGCGCGCGTTGGCGGGGTCCTGGAGGAACGGGTAGTAGTCGGCGTGGCCGAGCGGGATCATCCGCAGCGTGATGCCGATCTTCGCCAGGTCGGCGGCGAGCGATTCGGCGACCTCCGGGTTGGCGTCCACGTCCCGGTGCACCATCGTGAGCGTCAGCCCGTCCGCGTACCCGGCCTCGGCCAGCAGCGCCCGCGCCTTCTCCGGGTCGCCCCGGAATCCGGGCGTCGGGTACGGGTCGAGCTCCCGGTAGCCGTAGTTGCCGGGCGGGATCGCCGAGGTCGCGGGCCACATGACGGTCCCCGCGCTCAGCTCGTCGAAGATCGTCACCATGGCGGTGCGGTCCACGGCGTAGGAGATCGCCCGCCGGACCTTCAGCTTCGTCGTCGCGCCGTCCTCGTTCGGGCTGACCATGTTGAAGACGAGGTACGGGTTCAGCGCGTAGCCGAGGTTGTTGCCGGGGTCGGTCGGGTTGACGTCGTAGGGCTCGGTGACGGGGGACGCCCACGACAGGTCGGCGCCGCCCGAGCGGATCCGCTCCCCCACCTGGTCCGGCGTCGCCTTCTCCATCACGACCTCGACGCCGTCGAGGTACTGGTGGCGGATCGGGTCGGTCTCCTGGCGCCACACCGGGTTCCGCTCCATCCGCAGTTCCCGGCCGTGGACGTAGTGGGAGAGCCGGTAGGGGCCGATGGAGCGGACGTTCGCCCGGAAGTCCGGCCCGTCGGGGAGGTAGCCGTCGTACTCGGCGGGGGCGGGCGACCCGAACGTCATCGCGAGGATGTGCGGGAAGTCCAGCGCCGGCCGCACCAGCTCGAACCGCACCGTGTGGTCGTCCACGGCCCGGACGCCCGGGATGTCGTGGGAGTTCTGGAACGCGGCGAGGTCGCGGGCGGTGGGCTCGATCCCGGCCATGGCGGCGGTGTAGTCGTCGCTGAAGCGGGCGAAGCCGCGGATCGTGCTCGTGTAGTAGTGGATCGCCCCGCCCCGGAACACCGGGTTGGCCGCCCGCTTGAACCCGCGCACCACGTCGTGGGCGGTGACCTCGCGGGCGGGCTCGGTGTCCCACAGCACCCCGCGCCGCAGCGGCACCGTGTAGGTGAGGTGGTCGTCGCTGAGCAGCCCGTTGGCGAGCGTCGGCATCTCGGTCGCCAGGTCGGGGACGGGGACGACCTGCCGCCAGTCGCGCAGCACCGGGATCGGCGGGTAGGCGAACAGCTGCCGGGTGAACAGCCGCAGGATCTGGCCCGACAGCATGTAGTAGGAGCTGGCCGGGTCGACGTGGTCCATGCTGCCCGGCCCGTACAGCCTGAGGACGCCGCCGCGGCGGGGGCTCGCACCGGTCATCGGACGCCCTCGCTTCCCTGCGCCCCGTCCTGACCTGCCCTATCCCGGCCTGCCCCGTCCTGGCCTGCGACGGCGCGGACGCACAGCGCGGTGGACGTCAGCTCGATCCCGCCGCCGTCGTCCGCGTACGGTTCGACGGCGGCGGCCACCGCGTCCCAGACGCCGGGGGCGTCCGGCGAGCCGAACCGGTCGCGGACGGCGTCCAGCAGCGACGGCGGCGACACCGCCTTGTTGAAGTCGGCGTACTCGGCGGCCCGGTCGAGCCGGAACGGCACCGCGAACTCCTCGACCGACACCTCGGCGAACCCGGCCCGGCGCAGCTCGGCGGAGAGCGCGGCCGGGTCGGACATGCTGAACGGCCCCGGCATGCCGGGCGGCGGCGCGGGCAGGTCCAGCAGGCCCGCGAGCACCCGGTAGCCGAGGCCGATCATCGGGACGTCGGGCGGCGGCGCCCACACCGCGGCGGCGAGCACCCCGCCGGGCGCGAGCAGCCGCCGCAGCCCGGCGAAGGCCGCCGCGTGGTCGCAGGCGAACATCAGCCCCCACCGGCTGAGCACCGCGTCGAACGACCCGGCGGGCAGGTCGATGGACTCCACGTCCGCCTGGACGAACTCCAGCGGCGCCAGCGCGGCGGCGTCCGGCGCGGCGGCGGCGCGGCGGCGGGCCGCCGCGAGCATCCGCGGGGAGATGTCCGCGCCGACCACCCGCCCGGTCGGGCCGGCCGCGCGGGCCGCCGACAGCGCGGGCTCGCCGAGACCGGTGGCGACGTCCAGCACGCGGTGGCCGGGGCCGACGCCCGCGAGCTCCAGCAGCCGGCCGGTGACGGCCGCCGCGCCGCGCTCGAAGACGCCCATCGCGTCCTCCCAGCCGGGGCTGATGGCGTCCCACGAGGCGCGCTGCCCCGTCTTGACCGTCGTCGGGTCGATCGATGGTGCCGTCATCGGCATCCTCCAGGTGGCTCGTCGGGCGGTGGGTGCGGGGCGTGGGAGCGGGGCCGTGGGAGCGGGGCGGGTCAGCCGGCGGGCTCGGCGACGGGCCCGGCGCCGGCGCCGACGAGCGCGCGGGCGGCCGCCAGGTGGTCGGGCGTGGTGCCGCAGCAGCCGCCGAGGACGTCGAGGCCGTACCGGTCCCGCCAGCCGGCCATCAGCTCGGCGAACTCGTCCGGGCCGACGGCGGCGGGCAGCGCCCGGTCGGTGTGCTCCCAGCGGCCGAGTGAGCCGCGGTCCTCCAGGTTGGGCGCGACGCCGATCGGGCCCGAGCACCGTTCCCGGAGCCGGTCGAGCGCGGCGGGAACGTCCGCGAGGGCGGTGCAGTTGACCAGGACGGCCTCCGCGCCGTCGCGTTCGGCGGCGGCCGCCGCGTCCCCGACCCGCTCACCGGACGGCAGCAGCCCGTCCGGCCCGCAGACGAAGCTCACCCAGGCGCGGCCGCCGCCGGCGAGCGCGGCGGCGAGCGCGGTCCTGGCCTCCCGCTCGGTGTTCATGGTCTCGATGAGGAACAGCTCGACGCCGGACCGCCGCGCCTCGGTGACCAGCCACGCGTGCTCGGCGGCCAGTTCGTCGGCGGGCGGCACCAGGTCGGGCCGGTAGCAGTCCTCGACGGGCGCCATCGACGCGGCGATCACGGCGTCCGGGCGGCGCGCCTGCTCGCGGGCCGACTGCGCGACCCCGACGGCGGCGTGCACCATCCAGGCGAGCCCGGCGGCGTCGAGGCCGATCCGGCGCAGCGTCCGCAGGTTGCACCGGAAGGTGTTGGCGGTGAGCACGTCGGCGCCCGCCTCCAGGTGCGCGCGCTGCACGGCCCGCAGCTTGGTGCGGTTGGGTTCGCCGTTCAGCGCGCGGACCGTCCACCAGGGGCCGTCCACCGCGAGCCCGGCGCGCTGCAGCTCGGTGGCGGTCGCGCCGTCCAGCCACAGGGGCCGCCGGCCGTTCGTCGTCGGTTCCATGCTCTGCCTTCCCTTCGGTCACAGGGCCGTGCGCAGGTCGTCGAGCAGGTCGGCGGGGTCCTCGATGCCGGCCGAGATCCGCACCAGCCGGTCGGTCACGCCGAGCCGCAGCCGGGCGGCGCGCGGCACCCGCGCGTGGGTCATCGCGGCGGGCACCTCCACCAGGGAGCGGACGCCGCCGAGGCTGACCGCGCAGCCGAACAGCCGCAGCCGGTCCATGAACGCGGCGGGGTCGCCCAGGTAGTCGAAGCTGACGATCGTGCCGGGCGCCGCCATCTGCCGGGCCGCTACCGCGTGCTGCGGATGCGCCGCGAGGCCCGGGTAGCGGACCGTCCCGACCCGCTCGTGGCCGTCCAGCGCGGCGGCGATCGCGGCGGCGTTGGCGGCCTGCCGGGCGGTGCGCAGCGCCAGGGTCTGCACGCCCCGGTGGACGAGGTAGCAGTCGAACGGCGAGGGGACGCCGCCGGTGACGGTGCGGTCCGCGGTGAACCGGCGGTGCAGGTCCGCGTCGTCGGTGACGAGCGCGCCGCCGATCACGTCGGAGTGGCCGGCGATGCCCTTGGTGGTGCTGTAGAGGGTGACGTCGGCGCCGTGCCGCAGCGGCTGCTGGAGCGCGGGACCGGCGAAGGTGTTGTCGACGACGGTGGGGATCCCGGCGGCGCGCGCCGCCCCGCACACCGCCTCCAGGTCCACGACCTTCAGCAGCGGGTTGGTGGGGGTCTCGATCCACACCAGCCCTACGTCGTCGCCGAGCGCGGCGCCGAGCGCGCCGGGGTCGGACAGGTCGGCGTACCGCACCTTCACGCCGTCCCGCTCGGCGCGCATCGCGAACAGCTCGTGGCTGCCGCCGTACACGTCGTCGCAGGCCAGCAGGGTCCGGCCGGGTTCCAGCAGGGCGAGCGCGGCGACCGCCGCCGCCTGCCCGGACGAGAACGCCGCCGCGTGGCTGGCGCCCTCCAGCGACGCCAGGCAGCGCTCCAGCCGCTCCCGCGTCGGGTTCTCCCCGCGCGAGTAGAAGTAGCGGGGCGGGTCCTGGACCCGCCGCTCGTAGGTGACGGCGAGGTGGATCGGCGGGACGAGCGCGCCGGTCGCGGGGTCGGGTTCGTGGCCGGCGTGCACCAGCCGGGTGTCGAAGCGCATCACAGGAACCGGGTCGTCGGGTGCTCGGCCGTCCACACGCCGGGCCGCACGGTGGCGAGCGCCTCGGCGACCCGGTCCAGCTCGGCGGCGGTGTTGTAGACGCCCAGCGAGACGCGGACGGTGCCGAGCAGCCCGAGCGAGTCCAGGAACGTGCTCGCGCAGTGCACGCCGCTGCGGACCGCGATGCCGTGCGCGTCCAGGTGCCCGCCGACGTCGTAGGGGTGGACGCCCTCCACCACCAGGGAGACGATGCCGCCGCAGCCGGCCGCCGGGTCGCCGACGACCCGGACCCCGTCGATCCGGCCGAGCGCGTCGACCGCGTGCCGCACCAGCAGCTGGTCGTGGCGGCGGATCCGCGTCCAGCCGAGCCCGGCGAGGTAGCCGGCGGCCGCCGCGAGGCCGACCGCGCCCGCGATGTCGGGGGTGCCCGCCTCCATCCGCGCCGGGACCGGCACGTAGTGGACGGGCTCGTCATGCGCGACGCCCTTCACGGTGCCGCCGCCGACCTGGTAGGGCGGCAGGTCCGCGAGCAGGTCGCGGCGCCCGTACAGCACCCCGGTGCCGGTCGGCCCGTACATCTTGTGGCCGGAGAAGCAGTAGAAGTCGGCGTCCAGCTCCCGCACGTCCACCGGCCGGTGCGGGACGGCCTGCGCGCCGTCCACCACGACCGGGACGCCCTGCCGGTGCGCGGCGGAGACGAGTTCGGCGACCGGGTTCACGGCGCCGAGCACGTTGGAGACGTGCGCGACCGCCGCCAGCCGCACCCGGGGGCCGAGGGCGGTGGTGAAGTCGGCGACGGCGGTCCGGCCGGACGGCCCGGCGGGCACGACGACGAGTTCGGCGCCGCGCGTCTCGCACAGCCGCCGCCAGGGCAGCAGGTTGGAGTTGTGCTCCGCGCCGGTCACCACGACCTGGTCGCCGGGGCCGACGACGCGGGGGCCGAACGTGGCGGCCAGCAGGTTCATCCCGTCGGTGGTGCCGCGGGTGAAGACGATCTCCTCGGGGTGCGCGGCGTTCAGCATCGCCCGGACGGTCTCCCGCGCGTCGTCGTAGCGCTCGGTGGAGGCCATGCTGAGCCGGTAGTAGCCGCGCCCGACGTTGGCGTTGGCGGTGGAGTAGTAGCCGACGACGGCGTCCAGGACGGCGCGGGGCTTCTGCGTGGTGGCCGCGTTGTCGAGGTAGACCAGGGGCCCGTCGCCGCCGGCCGTGCCGCCCGCGTCGAAGATCGGGAAGTCGCGCCGGACGTCCTCCAGCGGCGGGCCGGCCCGCCGCGAGCCGAGCCGTGCGGTGTCGGTCATCCGGACTCCTCCCCCGGCCTGGGCCGGAACATCTGGCGGAAGCTGTCGAGGAACCGCTTCGGGAACAGCAGGACCTTCTGCTCGGGGAACGGCCTGCGGCTCGCGGGCACGTCGCGGTGCGGGCCGTAGTAGAACCAGCAGATCTGCGCGATCTGCTCGGTGAACAGCACCGGGTGCGCCTCCTCCGGGTAGAGCTGGAGGTGGCCGTGCGCCGCCAGGAACTCGCCCTTCGGCCCGAACCCGGTGTCGAACGCGACGTGCCCGAGCAGGTCGTGGACCGCCCGGAACACGTCGTTGTGGCAGAACTCCACGCCGTCCACCCGCAGGCCCGCCGGCTCCCGCATCGGGTGGAAGCCGCGGACCGGCCCCGGCCCGTGCCCGCGCGCCGTCAGGTGGACGTAGAGCCGCCGCGTGCGGCGCACCCGGTCGCGCAGGACCCGCGAGTTCGGGTAGGGGCGCCCGTCCCCGAGCCACGGGCGGATCTCCACGCCCGCGTCGGTCAGCGCGCGGAACTGCGCGAGGTTGTGCCGCTTCAGGCGGTCGTAGCGGCGGCACAGGTCCGCGCCGTAGCCGGGCTCGGGCGCGGCGTCGTAGTAGGCGGCGGTCCGCCGGCCGAAGTCCTCGTCCAGCTCGACGCCGGTACCGGCCGCGATGCGGGCGACCGCCGCCGCGCGCTCCCGGGTCGGCGCGAGGGCGCGCGCGACCGGCAGCAGGTCCAGCCCGGCGGCGCCGTCAGCCACCGCCACGCCTCCGCGCGGGCGGATGCCGCAGGACCTCGGCGAGCCGCACCGACTTCAGCCGCCGCGCCTCGAAGTCGCAGTACCAGAGCTGGTAGCCGTCCCACGTCAGGCCGGTCGGGTGCCCTTCGAGGGTGACCTCGGCGACGGGCTCCCCGGTCGTGTCGTCCACCGCGCGCAGTACGCCCGTCTCGAACTCGGCGTACAGGACGCGCCCGCCCGCCCAGGTCAGCCCGGCGGGCTCGCCCTCGATCGGGAACTCGCGCAGCACCTCCATCGTGCGCGGGTCGCGCAGCTGCGCCACCGACGGGGCGCGCAGGCACAGCCACAGGCCCTCGGGCGCGGCCTCGACGCCGGTCACCCGGCCGCTCGGCGGGTCGACGGGCTTCTCTCCGACCTCCCGCCCGGTCTCAGGGTCGATCAGCACCAGCCGCTTCGGCCGCCCGCCGATCTGGTGCAGCAGCCCGTCGTGGAAGGCCAGGTCGGCGCGGACGCGCGGGTTCGACACCTCGCGGACCATCTCGCCGTGCGCAGGGTGCACCGCGAAGAGCTTCCCTGCCTCCTGGTCGGAGTGCCACAGGTACCGGCCGTCGTGGGTCAGCCCGCACAGGTACTTCCCGGGGGCGGGCACCGACCGGGCGACCGGTATCGCCGGCGGCCGTTCCGGCAGGGTGAGGTCGAGCCGGACGGCGGCGAGGTCGGGGGCGTGGTCCTGGACGGGCATCGCCACCGCGCCGCGGACCCGGTCCCCGGCGGCGCGCGGCACGGTCCGGGCGACGGCCAGCAGCGGCACGACCGGGGCGTCCGCCATGGCGCGCCGGTCGATCTCGCGCCAGGCGGCCCGCGCCCGGTCGGGGTCGGTGACGCCGATGGCCTCGTCCATGGCCTGGTCGAGGCCGGGGTCGAGGTAGCGGCCGTGGTTGGCGACACCGGGCACCGGCCCGCCCCGCAGCAGCGGCTCGACCGTGGCGCGGCCCCGGTCGTCGGGCCATTCCGGCGCCCAGGCGGCGAGCGCGAGGTCCCAGCCCCCGGTCTCGGCCACGATCCGGCGGTACGCGGCGAACGGCCGCGCTTCGACGCGGACCGCGATCCCGGCGCCGGCGAGGTCGGCGGCCACCGACCGCGCCATCGCCGGGTGCGCGCCGGCATCGGAGTGGATCAGCACCAGCTCCTTCGGCGGCGCCGGGGACCCCGCCACCGGGACATCGGCGGGCTCGGCCCGCCCTTCGTCCGGGCCGAGCAGGCTGTGCGCGACCCGCACGGACGGGTCCAGCCCCAGATCGCGGTGGATGCGCAGCAGGGCCCGCTTGTCGATGGCCGCCGCGATCCTCCGGCGCAGCTCGGGCGCGCCCAGCCCGGGGGACGCGGCGAGGTTGAAGACGAGGTAGGGGTCCAGGACCTCGTCGCGCACGTACCGGTCGCCGCGCGGATCGGCCGACAGGTCGGGCACCGAGAGCCCCCAGGGCAGGTCGGCGCGCCCCGCCCCGATGACCCGGCGCAGCGCGCCCGCCGTCGCCGGGGCGGCGGTCACCTCGACGGCGTCCACGTGCGCGCTCCGCAGCGGGTCGGTCTCCGGCCGCCACACCGGGTTGCGCTCCAGCCGCAGCGTCGTGCCCGGCGGGGCGGGCACGACGCGGTACGGGCCCGTCGACCGCAGGTGGCGCGGCGCGGTGCCGTCGCCCGGCACGAACGCCTCGTACTCGACGGGGACGGGAGAGGCGGCGGGCAGCGCGAGCAGGTGCAGGAACTCCGGGTCGGGCCGCTCCAGCTCGAACACCAGCACGTCGTCGTCCACCGCGAACACGCCCGGCAGCTCGGTGGAGCGGTGGAACTCGGCCAGCTCCGCCGCCGTCGCCCCGCCGGGGAACGCGGCGGCGCACGCCCGCCGGTACTCGGTGAAGCCCCGGATCGTCCCGGCGAAGTAGGCGGCGCCCGCCATGCCCGGCACCGGGGAGCACAGCCGCTTGAAGGCGCGCACGAAGTCGCCGGCGGTGACCTCCCGCGGCGGCGAGGAGTCCCACCGGACGCCGCTGCGCAGCGTCACCGTGTAGACCTTGTGGCTCGCGCTCATCCCGGCGTTGTAGGTGGACGGGACGTCGGCCGCGAGGTCGGGGACGGGTGCCGCGATCCGCCAGTCGGCGGGGTCGGCGACCGGCGCGTAGCCGAACAGCTGCCGGGTGCACAGGCGGGTGATCTGCCGGGCCGGGGCGCCGCCGGCGCGGGCGGGGTCGAGGTCGCCGCTCTCGCCCGGCCCGTACAGCCGCAGTACCCCGCCGTCCGGCGGCCCGTCGTCGGTCATGGCTTCACCGCTCCGTAGCTCGTCCGCCCGCGGGGCGTCCGCCCCGCGCGCTGCCTGCCGCCCCCGCGTCCCGCGCGGCGGCCCCTCCGGTCACGACAGCTCGTCGGCGAGGCGGCCGATGGCGTCCACGGCACGGTCGACGTCCTCGCGCGTGTTGAACAGGTGGGTGCACAGGCGGGCCGCGTAGTGCAGGTGCGGCGAGCCGGGCACGTCGAACTCCACCCAGCGGATCCAGATCCGGTGCTCGGCCTCCAGCCGGTCGACCAGGATGTTGATCTTCTTGGGGTTCCAGGCGTCCGCCGGGTCCCGGAACGGCTTGAAGGCGACCAGCGGCGAGCGCAGCCGGACGTCGGCGGACGGCGAGTACAGGGAGTCCTCGCCGAACCGCTCCGCGACCCGCTCCCGCGCGTAGTCGCCGAGGTCGAGGATGTGCCGCTCGATGCGGCCGCGCCCGATCGCGTTCCAGATCTCGCACGCCTTGGCGAGCGCGGCGGCGCGGGCGGTGCCGGCGCTGCCCGCGCTCTGCAGGTAGTCGCCCATGTTGCAGGTCTCGACGCCGGTCGTCGTGCGCGGCGGCATCGGGCCGAGCAGCGGGTACCAGGTCGAGATGACCGGCCAGAAGCGCGGCAGCGGCAGCGGGTTGTGCTCGGGGACGACCTTGTTGCGCGCGTACAGCAGGCCGGTGCCGAGGGGGCCGCACTGGAACTTCGAGCCCGATCCGCTGGCGAAGTCGAGGCCGAGGGCGCGCAGGTCCACGTCCAGCATCCCGGGGACGAGGGCGCCGTCCATGGCCGTGATCAGGCCGTGCCGCTGGGCGAGGTCGCAGAGTTCGCGGACGGGCATCCGGGTGCCGGTGAACAGCGTGACCCCGGCGAAGAACAGCGCCTTGGTGCGCGGGGTGATCGCCGCCTCGAACAGCTCCACGATCTCCTCGGCGCGCACGTCCGGGCCGGACGGCGGGGTGACCTGCCGGACGGTCAGCCCGTACCGGTCGCGGACGAGGTTGAGGTTGGACAGCACCGAGAAGCACTCGTGGGTGGTGGTGACGACCTCGTCGCCCTCGCCGAGGTCGAGCCCGGCGACGATCCGCGCCATGGCCTCGGTGGAGTTGTGGCAGATCGCCAGCTCGTCCTGGTCGATGCCGAAGTCGCGGGCGATGGCGGCGCGGTAGTCGGGGTAGAGCGTCGGCGGGTAGATGTCGCCGAGGCTCCCGGCCCATTCGCGGGAGAGCCGCTCGTGCACGTCCAGCACCTCGTGCGGCGGCGCGCCGACCGTGCCGGTGTTGAGGTGGGTCGTGCCGTCCCGCAGGGCGAACAGCTTGCGAATGGCGTCCCAGGACGCCTCGGACAGGTCGGTTCCGGATCGGCTGACACCCGCTGCGAGCTGGTCGGACACGACCGATTCCCCCTCGGGAGAGAGTCACCGTCAACTCGGATCACAATATATTATTAAAGTGAAAGCCGTCAATCGCGACACAACCGGCGAATCCTCCCGAGCCCGCACCGGCCGGGCCGCGTGCTCGGGAGGCGGCGGTCCGGCGGGTCAGCCGCGGGCCCGGCCCGGGTAGTCGTTGTCGGCGTACCAGTCGCCGCGCCCGCCGGGCGTCAGGTCCAGCACGTTCCACACCGGCGACAGCAGGTCGATGCCGCGCTCGGTGCCGTCGAGGTGGTTGGCGGGCAGCGAGTAGAAGTGCCGGATCCCGGCGTCCTCCCTGCGCAGGACGCTGAACACCGGCCGCTGCACGCCGCCGGCCCGCTCGGTGTTCATGTCCCGGTTGAACGTCGTGCCGTGGCTGGACAGGATCCGCAGCCCGTCCCAGCCGCGCCGCCGCGCCCACGCGCGCAGCTTCGGCAGCGGCGCCTTGCTCACCACGACGAACGCGCCGTGCCGCGCCAGGTGGTGCGAGACCCCGTGGAAGCCGTCGACCCACATCGAGCACATCGAGCACGCCTGGTCCTCGTCGGGGTGGAACATGAGGTGGTAGGTCAGCAGCGTGTCGTGCTCGCCGAACAGGTCGGCGAGGTGCGGGGCGGTGACGGGCCCGTCCGCGGCGAGGTCGCGCGGACCCTCCGCGAACACGTAGTCGTCCAGCAGCCGGCCCGGCGGCATCCGGCGGCGGGCTGCGGCCACCGCCTCGACCTGGTCGCGCAGCCTGCGCTCCGCCCTGGCCAGCTCGATCCTGGCCGCGATGTAGTCCTCCCCGGCGCCCTCCGGCCACATGGGCTCGATCTCGCCGCGGTCCACCTCGGTCATGCGCGCACCCCTCAGTCTCCGGTCTGACGTCTTCCGGTCCGGTCTCCCGTGGACGCGCTACACAATATGCAAGTATCAGTGCGCGGGGGCGGTGTTGACGATGTCCTTGCCGAGGCGTGCCGGGAGCAGCGGTTCGGCCAGCAGCCGCCGGAACCGCCGACGCGGGTCGCCGAGCGCCGTCCAGGCGGCGACGAGCCGGGCGCCCTCGATGTAGGTCGTGGTGTGCGCCCGCCACAGCGGATCGGTCAGGAAGGCCGTCATCCGGCGGGCCCGCTCCTCGCCCAGCAGCAGCCACCGCCGCAGGTGGGCGACCGCCGCGTCGGTGCCGGCGCCCCGGTCGTGCAGGAGGAGCGCCGCGTCCTGGCGGGCGGGCAGCAGCGTCCTGACGTGCCGCATCACCTGCTCGACGCGCTCGCCGTCCATCCGGACGCCCTCCGCGGCGAGGATCTCCGCCGTCCAGGCGCCCCAGCCCGCGGGCATCACGGCGGCGAGCGCGTGCTCGGCGATGCCCTCCGCCATGAGCGACTGCGGGGTGTTCACCAGCGCGATCGCGTGCTCGTGCTGCCCGTCCGCCACCAGCTCCGCCTCCTTGAGGCTGCGCTCGGTGTGGTGCCCCGGGTAGCACTCGTGCGCGGCGATCAGCGGCAGCGCGCCCAGGTCGGCGCCCGCCGGCTCGTTGAGCGAGACCACCGACCGGTACCGGCCGAGGTAGCGGTTGAAGGCGTTCCACGGCCGGTCCCGCACCACCTCGTACGTCACCTCTTCGCCGGGGGGCAGGCCGTAGCGGTCGCGGACGAGGACGCGCAGCGCGTCCGACACCGCGCGGACGGCCCGGTGCAGCGCGTCCGGCGGCACCGCGTTGCGCGCCCGGAACTCCTCCAGCCGCGCCCGCAGCGGACCGGCCCCCGGCAGCAGCCCGGCGAGCGCGTCGTGGGCGGCGGCGTACCGGTCGGTGTCGCCCATGCCGATCCGCACCTGGAAGTAGGTCTCGATCTCCTCGACGAACGGGACCTGCTCCCCCGCCAGCCGCCGCGCGCCGCACTCCAGCGCGGCGAACTGCGCCGTCAGGAAGTCCCGGCGCGCCGCGGCGAGCCCGCTGTCGGCCGCCTCGCGGCGCAGTCGCGCCGCCCGCCGGGCCAGGGCCGCCGGGTCGGCGGGCGGCTCGGCCTCGACCCGCGCCGGCAGCGCCGGGTCGCCGGCCCAGGAGTCGACGAACCCCGGCACGTGCCGGCCCAGCCGCAGCCCCAGCAGCAGGTACTCCAGGACGACCGGCTCGGTGCCGGCGCCGCCCGCCGCCGCCGGCGCGCTCACGCCGGCGTCCGGCGGCCGAACAGCCCGCGGTTCAGGACGGGCTTGGCCGTCTCCTGGAAGTCGATCGACGGGTCCAGCTCGCGGATCGTGCCCTCGATGACCAGCAGCGACAGCAGCGGGAAGATCAGCTCGGCGGCGGCGTGGATGCCGAACCGGCGCTGCAGGTCGAACATCTCGGCGGCGAAGGCGATCAGGCTGAACTCGCGGGCCGGGAGCCCGTGGCTGCGCTCCACCAGGTCCGCCATCCGGACGGTGAACCCCTCCAGGTCGGCGTCCGGGCGCACGCCCGCCGAGCTCTCGATGACGATCTCGGCGCAGCGGCGCCCCCGGCCGGTGGCCATGTTGAGGAAGAACTCGGCGAACAGCCGGCGCAGCCGCTCCGAGAGCTGCACGCTGAACCCGGCGTCCAGCACCACCACCTGCCCGCCGCGGGTGAAGTAGAGGTTGCCGGGATGCAGGTCGCAGTGCACGAACCCGGTGACGAACAGCATGTGGTAGATCGCGGTCAGCGCGGACTCGGCGAACCGCTTGCGCATCGCCGGCGGGCACGACTCGGCGGCCCGCACGTCCAGGTCGGGGATGAAGTCCATCACGATGCAGCGCGGCCGGGACGCGTCCAGGTGCACCTTCGGCACCCAGACGCGCGGCACCGTCGCCAGCGTGTCGCGGAGCCGGTCCAGGTTCGCGGCCTCCCGGGCGAAGTCGAGCTGCCCGAGGACGGCCCCGCACATGCTGTCCACGACCTCCGCGACCGGCAGCCCCCGGAACGGCGGCACCCGCGCCGCCAGCCGGGCGCCCGCCCGCATCAGCGCCAGGTCGCGCCGCATCGGCGCCTCGATGCCGGGCCGGCGCAGCTTCACCGCGACCCGCGCCCCGGACGGCAGCGTCGCCTGGTAGACGCAGGCGACGCTCCCGCTCGCCACTTCGGTGACGTCCGACGCCCAGATCGGCGCCCCACCGCCCCGCGAGTCCACCGCGCGCCCGTTGCCCGCGTGCCCGTTGCCCGCGTGCCCGTTGCCCGCGTGCCCGTTGCCCGCGTGCCCGTTGCCCGCGCGCCCGTCCACCACGGGCCCGTCCACCACGGACTTGGCCGGGACCGGCCCGTACGCCTCGGCGAGGCCGCGGCGGGTCTGCTCGGGAGTCAGCGGGCCGACCGAGTCCTGGAGCAGGGACAGCTCGTCGCACAGCGCGGCGGGCAGGACGTCCCGGCGGGTGCCGAGCACCTGCCCGGCCTTGACGAACGTCGGCCCGAGCGCCACCAGCAGCCGG
The DNA here is from genome assembly GCF_043197915.1 of Actinomadura geliboluensis. Classification (NCBI taxonomy): domain Bacteria; kingdom Bacillati; phylum Actinomycetota; class Actinomycetes; order Streptosporangiales; family Thermomonosporaceae; genus Actinomadura; species Actinomadura geliboluensis. The sequence goes on from NZ_JBICUA010000004.1 coordinate 412,793, forward strand.
GTGATCCGGCGGTACAGGTGGCGGCGGCCCGCCGCCGGGCCGCGCAGCAGGGTCAGCCCGACCGTCCCGGGCAGCGCCGCCGCGCCGAGCACGACGACCGTGGCGAGGACGCGCGCCGCCCGCGCCGCGAGCAGCACCGGGTCGTCGCGGCGCGTCATCCCGCGATCCCCAGGATCTCCACCGCCCGGAGCTGGAGGGTCGTGTAGTCGCAGTACCAGATCAGCGTGCCGTCCCAGGTGATGCCGGTGGGGTTGCCCGCCACCGACACCGCCGCGAGCTCGGCGCCGCGCTCCAGGTCGAGCAGGTTCAGCGTGGCGGCGCGGTGGTCGGCGTAGGCGAGGAACCCGTCGGAGACGGTGACGCCCGCGACCGGGCTCCGCACCGGGTAGCTGCGGATCAGCCGCAGGTCGTCCGGGTCGCGCAGGTCGACGACGCGCAGATCCTCATAGCCGAGCCACAGCCCGTGCCGGGTCGCCTCCAGCCCGCACAGCAGCGCGCCGGGGCGCGGGTTGGGCCGCTCGGCGAGCACGTCCCCGGTCTCCGGGTCGAGCGTGCGCAGGACGCGGTCCGGGCCGGCGATCTGCACCAGGTTCCCGTCCATCGTCGTCAGGTCGGTGCGGACGTCGGCACAGGGCACCCGCTGCCGGACCTCGCCCGTCATGGGGGCGAGCGCCATGATCTGGTTGGACACGGCCTCGGAGAACCACAGGCACTCCCCGCTCCAGGTGAGACCGCACAGCTTGAGGGCGCGCACGGGGATGTCGCGCACCGAACCGGCCGCCATGGGCATGGTCAGCTCCCTTTCCTCAGCCCGCAGTCCAGCCGCCAGCCGGTGACCTCGCGGACGTCGCCCGCCGGGCGCGGCACCACCCGCAGCCGGTCGCCGGGCGCGACGTCGGTGTGCCGCAGCGGCCACACCCACACCGCCCAGTTGCAGCCGGGATAGGACGGCAGGTTCGACAGGGTCGTGTCCTGGGTGAGGGTGGCGGTGAAGTAGCCGATGACGGCGTGCAGGCGTCCGGGTCTGGTGATGGTGAGGGTCCGGCCGCGCGGCGGCGCGGCCTGCCCGCGCGCGGGCCGCTGGTCGGCGACCTCGGCGGGCTCGCTCAGCAGCGTCGGCGGGCGCTGGAAGAAGTGCAGTTGCGCGGCGGGCGCCGCGCTCTCGGCCACCGCGTCCAGCCGGAAGCCGTGGAAGTCGTCGTCCCACAGGCCCCAGCCCTCGCCGTCGAACTGCACGGCGGCGAGCCGAGTGACCAGGCGGCTCGGGACGACCGTGCCGCCCGCGGCCAGGTTGTGCCGGGCGAACTCGCCCAGCACCTCCATCATCTGCTCCTCGGGGCCGAGGTTGCCCATCATCTCGGACACGACCACGTCGGCGCGCTCCGGCAGCCGCACCGTGCGGGCGTCGCCGCGCACGACGGTCAGCCGTCCCTTCAGGTCGTTGCTCTCGGCGACGCGGGCGGCGACGGCCGCGGTGGCGGGATCGGCCTCCACCGCGTAGACGTGCTCGGCGCCGTGCCGCAGCGCCAGCAGCGACAGCGCGAGGACCCCCGCCCCGACGTCGGCGACGACGGCGCCGTGCGCGAGGCCCGCCAGGGCCCGGTCGTAGGCCGCCAGCCGGGGCCGGTCGGCGAGCATCGCCTGGTGCATCTGGAGCTGCCGGGGGTCCAAGCCTTCTCCCACCTGTCGCGCGGCGTGCCCGGGACCGGGCGCCCCCGGGAGGAGGCGCCCGGCGCCGGTACTACTGGTTTTTCAATCTGACTCGCTCCGGTGACCGCGTCAAGCCGCGGCCGCGGACCGGATCAGATGTTCACCGCGGCGGTCTCGCCCACGTAGGCGTCCCGCATGACCAGGCGCGCCCCGGTCAGCCGGGCACGCGGGGTGCCGCCGTCGGTGAGCAGGGCCGCGTCGGTGCCCTGCATCGACAGTTCGGTCCCGGTGGGCTCCAGGTCGCGCAGCTTGCCGGCGACGTGCACCGGGCTGGCCGCGTACAGGTTGCCCTGCGGGGTGGACAGTTCGAACTCGGCGTCGATGTGCAGGTCGCCGGGGTAGCGGACGCGGCTCAGGCTCTCCTCGCTGCCCGTGCCGAGGGTGCCGCCGGACGGCCGCGGCCAGCTCGCGCGGAGCATGACCCGCCCGCCGAGGGCGTCGCTGGTGCCGACCATGGCGACGCGCGCCATCTGGGCCAGCACACCGGTGCCCTCGTCGTGCTTCTCGGGGCCGAACAGCAGGATCTCGGTGCCGGCCGCCTTGCGGTGGTCGCCCGCGAGGTCGATGGTCTCGGTCCGTCCGTCGACCTCGATGTCGATGGAGCCCTCCAGCGACACCTGCATGATCATGGACGGGTCGACCAGCATGGACATGCAGGGCCCGGCGCTCGCCGCGAAGAACACGGTCGGGGTGATGCCGACCGGCTCGTTCTCGTCGTTGGCCGGGTACCACGCCTCGGGGAGCGTCGTGCCGACGGCCACGTTCGGCGCCTGCACGACCTCGAACGGGCCGTCGCCGCGCGGGCTGCCCAGGTACGGGCCCGTGAGCGGCTTCTTGTAGGGGGGAATGTTGTCCACCACGCCGTAGATGTCGATGACGTTGCGGTGGGCGAGACGCAGCGTGCTGGTCTCCAGGATGCCGAAGCGGCGGATGTAGAACTCCGCGGGGAAGTTCTTGCCGGGGACGATCTGGCGCACGTGGCCGGTGTTCGGCAGGAAGGGGTTCGACAGCACCTGGATGCGGTCGTCCAGCTCGTAGCTGTAGCCCTTGATGCCGACCTCGGGCGCGCTGATGAGCTCGGTCTGGAGCTCGGCGTAGCCGTTCTCGTCCACGCGGTGCTCGAAGCCCGGCATCGGCCACTTGTTCAGCTGCACGAACCCGGAGAGGTTGATGGTCTCCCGGCGGCCCGCGTAGTAGTCGTCGCCGAAGACGATCGTCGCGGCGGCGAGGATGTGCGGCCGGATCGGCTTCGGCTCCAGGTTGAGGGATTCGTATGTCTCGCGGAGTGAACTCAAGCCAGACACCTCCAGCGTCTGTCGAGATCGTTTCGGGGCCTCGGCCCGCGCGGCTCCCGATGGCACCCTTGGGCCTCTCACTATAAGTTTTTAAAGTGAGAAGTCAATGGGCTCCAGCGGCTCGCCGGCGGCCCGCGAGGCGGCCGGGCGGCCCGCGGGGTAACCGGCCGGGACGCCCTCGCCCCCCGGGCCGGACGGCATCCGCCCGGCCCGGGCCGCGGCGGCGTTCTCCTCGGCTTCGCAGTCGTTGTGGACGTCGGTGTAGGCGTCGACCATGAGGTGGTTCTCCAGGGACACAGGCTCCTCCGCTCGGGTCCGCGGTGCCCTGCGGCGCTACGCCGGTAGTGAACGCGCCTTGCGCAACGGCACCGGACAATCCACTTTAGAAACATAGAGTTAAATGTCCAGCGCCCGGAGATGAGGCGAGGAGATGTTCGAGAGGTTCACCGACCGCGCGCGGCGTGTTGTCGTCCTGGCTCAGGAGGAGGCCAGGATGCTCAACCACAACTACATCGGTACCGAGCACATCCTCCTTGGCCTGATCCACGAGGGTGAGGGTGTCGCCGCGAAGGCTCTGGAGAGCCTGGGTATCAGTCTTGAGGCGGTGCGGCAGCAGGTCGAGGAGATCATCGGCCAGGGTCAGCAGGCGCCGTCGGGGCACATTCCGTTCACTCCGCGTGCCAAGAAGGTGCTGGAGCTGTCGCTGCGTGAGGCGCTGCAGCTCGGCCACAACTACATCGGCACCGAGCACATCCTCCTTGGCCTGATCCGTGAGGGCGAGGGCGTGGCCGCCCAGGTGCTGGTGAAGCTCGGCGCCGACCTGAACCGGGTCCGCCAGCAGGTCATCCAGTTGCTGCACGGCTACGAGCAGGGGAAAGAGCCGATGTCGTCGTCCGGGGCCTCCTCAGACTCCGGGCCGTCCACGTCGCTGGTCCTCGATCAGTTCGGTCGGAACCTGACGCAGGCTGCGCGTGAGGGGAAGCTTGACCCGGTGATCGGCCGGAGCAAGGAGATCGAGCGGGTCATGCAGGTGTTGTCCCGCCGTACCAAGAACAATCCGGTCCTGGTGGGTGAGCCCGGCGTCGGTAAGACCGCCGTGGTCGAGGGGCTGGCGCAGAAGATCGTCAAGGGCGAGGTGCCCGAGACGCTGAAGGACAAGCAGCTCTACACCCTGGATCTGGGTGCGCTGGTGGCCGGGTCGCGGTACCGGGGTGATTTCGAGGAGCGCCTGAAGAAGGTGCTGAAGGAGATCCGTACCCGGGGTGACATCATCCTGTTCATCGACGAGCTCCACACGCTGGTGGGTGCGGGTGCGGCCGAGGGCGCGATCGACGCCGCGAGCATTTTGAAGCCGATGCTGGCGCGGGGTGAGCTGCAGACGATCGGCGCGACGACGCTGGATGAGTACCGCAAGCACCTGGAGAAGGACGCTGCGTTGGAGCGGCGGTTCCAGCCGATCCAGGTGGCCGAGCCGTCGCTGTCGCACACGATCGAGATCCTCAAGGGGCTGCGGGACCGGTACGAGGCGCACCACCGGGTGTCGATCACCGACAGCGCTTTGGTGGCGGCGGCGCAGCTGGCCGACCGGTACATCAGTGACCGGTTCCTGCCCGACAAGGCCATCGATCTGATCGACGAGGCCGGGTCGCGGATGCGGATCCGGCGGATGACGGCGCCGCCGGACCTGCGCGAGTACGACGAGAAGATCGCCGATGTCCGCCGGGACAAGGAGTCGGCGATCGACGCGCAGGACTTCGAGAAGGCCGCGGCGCTGCGCGATAGCGAGAAGCAGTTGCTGGGGCAGAAGGCGCAGCGGGAGAAGGAGTGGAAGGCCGGCGACATGGACGTGGTCGCCGAGGTCACCGACGAGCTGATCGCCGAGGTGCTGGCCACCGCGACCGGGATCCCGGTGTTCAAGCTGACCGAGGAGGAGTCGACCCGGCTGCTGCGCATGGAGGACGAGCTCCACAAGCGCGTCATCGGCCAGGAGGACGCGATAAGGGCGCTGTCGCAGTCGATCCGCCGCACCCGCGCCGGGCTGAAGGACCCCAAGCGTCCCGGCGGCTCGTTCATCTTCGCCGGCCCGTCGGGGGTGGGGAAGACCGAGCTGTCCAAGACGCTGGCGGAGTTCCTGTTCGGGGACGAGGACGCGCTGATCCAGCTGGACATGTCGGAGTTCATGGAGAAGCACACGGTCTCGCGGCTGTTCGGGTCCCCGCCCGGCTACGTCGGGTACGAGGAGGGCGGCCAGCTCACCGAGAAGGTGCGGCGCAAGCCGTTCTCGGTGGTGCTGTTCGATGAGATCGAGAAGGCGCACCAGGACATCTTCAACAGCCTGCTGCAGATCCTGGAGGACGGTCGTCTCACCGACGCCCAGGGGCGTGTGGTGGACTTCAAGAACACCGTGATCATCATGACCACGAACCTGGGGTCCAAGGACATCTCCAAGGGCGTGTCGATGGGGTTCGCGCGGCAGAACGACGAGCAGGGCTCGTATGAGCGGATGAAGGCCAAGGTGTCGGAGGAGCTCAAGCAGCACTTCCGGCCCGAGTTCCTCAACCGTGTCGATGACACCGTGGTGTTCCACCAGCTCACCCCGAAGGAGATCATCCAGATCGTGGATCTGATGATCGCCAAGGTCGACGAGCGGCTCCGCGACCGCGACATGGGCATCGAGCTGCGGCAGGAGGCCAAGGACCTGCTCGCGATCCGCGGGTACGACCCGGTGCTGGGGGCGCGGCCGCTGCGGCGCACGATCCAGCGGGAGATCGAGGACACGCTGTCGGAGAAGATCCTCTACAGCGAGCTCAAGCCCGGCCAGATCGTGATCGTGGGCACCGAGGGCTTCGACCCCGACAACCCCGACACGGCCGAGAACGCCAAGTTCACCTTCAAGGGCGTGCCCAAGCCCACCGGCGTCCCCGACAGCCCGCCCCCCATCGAGGACGCCGTCAACTTCAACAAGGACTGACGACACCCGGCGAGCGCACGCGAGGGCCCGCGACCGGAAACGATCCGGTCGCGGGCCCTTCCGCATGCGGCCCCGGGTGCCCTGCGCCCGGCGGGTCAGGCGGGCAGGGGCTCGCCGGTCTCCAGCAGCGACTTCAGGCCGGACGCGATCGCGGGCCAGCCCTGGCTGATCATGCCGCGCATGACGCTGCCGGGGTCGAAGCCGTCGTGCACGACGGTGAGCTTCACCATCTCGCCGAGCGGCTCGATCTCGAAGGTCACCTTGGAACGGGACTCGGCCTGCAGCTTGACCAGCACGTCCTCGCCCACCCCGGCGCCCTCCGCCCATTCCGGGGTGAAGCTGTGCCAGGTGTAGGACAGCCGGCGGCCGGGCTCGCACTCCAGCACGACCTGCTCGGGGTCGCTGGTGCGGCGGCCGCTCTCCTGCCAGGTCATCTCCGAGCCCGGCTTCCAGTCGGTCTCGAAGCCGACGCCCCAGTAGCGGCTCGTGAAGGCCGGGTCGGTCAGGGCCTCCCAGAGCCGCTCGGGCGTGGACTTGATGTAGGTCGTGTACACGAAGGCGTCGCTGCCGTCCATCGGCCCCTGCTCCAGTGCTGTCTTGAGATCGGTGAGCGCGTTGACGCGCTCCTGGTCGTAACGCCTGATCCAGCGCTCGGCGATCGCGTTGATCGGTGCGGCGTTGAGGTAGTGCAGCTTCTCCCGGCCGCGCCGCGCCGCCACCACCAGATGGGCGTCCTCCAGCACGGACAGGTGCTTGCTGATCGACTGCCGGCTCGTGCCGAGGCCCGCGCACAGCTCGCGCAGGCTCTGCCCGTTGCGCTCGTTCAGCCGGTCCAGCAGCTTGCGCCGGGTGGGATCGGCCAGCGCCCGGAAGACCTCGTCCATCCTCGCCGTCTCCCCGCTCCCGCTCGACCACCGCCATGATAGGCAACCGGAGGACTGCACTTCAACGCCGACGCGGGGGCCCGCCGCGCCCCTGCGGGACACCGCCGGGCGCCGCCCGCCGCCGGAAACCCGGCCACATGCGGTACTTGCGGAACCGCCCGTCCGATTTGAGCATGAACGGACGGAGGAGTGCATGGATGACCGAACCGAGCAGGCAGTCAGGCGCGTCATCGACGCGATGCGGCAGAACCTCGGCGAAAGGATCACCATCGACGACATGGCGCGCATCGCCATGTTCAGCAAGTTCCATTTCTGTCGCGTTTTCCGAGAATCCACCGGCATGTCACCGGTGAGATTCTTCTACGCGCTCCGATTGGCGGAGGCCAAGCAGCTGCTGGTCGGCACATCGCTGTCCATCGCCGACATCGGAACCCGTGTCGGATACGCCAGCACCGGCACTTTCAGCTCCCGTTTCAAGTCGACCGTCGGCGTCCCGCCGAGCGTCTACCGCGCGACGGGAGGGGACGCCGTCCGGGCGGCCGACGCGCTGCGCCGCCGGGCCCGGACCGGGCACACGACCATCCGCGGCGCGGTCTCCTGCCGGGACGCCTGGCACGGCGGCCCCGTCTTCGTCGGGCTGTTCCGGGAGGCCGTCCCGACCGGCCTCCCGGCCCGGTGCTCGATCCTGCCCGCGCCTGGCGCCTTCGCGCTGACGCACGTCCTGCCTGGTAGATGGCATGTCCTCGCCTACTCGCCCGCCCCGGGACCGGACGCGGCCGCCGAGGACGCGCTGGTCGGCGCCGCCGGCCCGATCATGATCAGGCACGGCACCGCCGTGCGGACGGCCGAGGTCCGGCTGCGCCCGCTCAGCCCCTACGACCCGCCGGTCCTGCTCGCGCTCACCGCCCCCGACGCGGCCCGCGAGCTGACGTCCTGACGTCCCGGCGCCCGGCGTCCCGTCCCCGCGATCGAGCAAGTGCGAAGAAGCACCGCCCAGAACGAGCCCGCATACTGAGAGCCGGATCACTCCCCTCCACTCGGAAAACCCCCGCGCACGGAAAAGACCCGTGCACCGAGTCCGCGCCGTGAATCGCTCACGCCCCCAGGGAATGACATGCCTCAAGATCAGAGCCACACCCTGCCCACGCCGCGCCCTGAAAAGGCGGCACCCGTGACGACCGGAACCTCCCTTTTCGTCACCGGCCATTTCCCGCGCCGCCGCGCGCTGATCATTCTGCTCAGCGCGGGCGCCGGATTCCTGCTGACGGTCGTCTGGTCGGCGAAGTTCGTCGACCAGACGATCGGGGACAACGTCGCCGGCACGCTCCTCGGCCATGACGCGAAGGGGACGCCGATCGCCGGGATCGCCGCCGGGATCGCCTTCGCCTTCGCGAGCGGGCTCGCCGGCTCGTTCACGGCCTGCAACGTGGCCGCGTTCAGCACGGTCGCGCCGCTGCTCGGCGGCACCGGCGGCCGGTGGGACCGGCTCGCCGGGACGCTCCGGCCGCTCGGCTGGATCGCGCTCGGCATGGTGACGGTGTCAGCCGGCTACGGCGCGATCGTCGGCCTGGCGGGCACCGGCATGCCGCAGTTCTCGACCGCCGAGAGCACCCCCGGTTCGCTGTCCGCGCGCAGCGTCCAGTCCATGGTGGTGTTCGGCGCGATCGGGCTGGCGATGATCTACATGGGGGCCGCCGCGCTCGGCGTCGTCCGCGACCCGTTCGCCCGGGTGGCGCGCCGCTTCCCCAACGCTCCGCTGGTCTTCATGGGCGCGCTGATCGGCGGGTTCCTGATCGGCCGCCCGTACCCGCTGTTCCGGCAGCTCTTCCGCGACGCGGCGGAGAGCCACAACCCGCTGTACGGGGCCGCCGCGTTCGTCCTCCAGTCGGTCGGCAACATCGTGATCATGGCGGTGCTGTTCCTGCTGCTCGCCCATCTCGCGGGCCGCCGGCTGAGCCGCTGGCTGGCCGCCGATCCGCGCCGCGTCGCGGTCCTGACGGCGTCCTCGCTGATCGTGGCCGGGGTCTTCAGCCTCCTCTACTGGGACGTGCGGCTGCTCGCCCGCCGGGAGATCATCCCGTGGTATCCGGTGGCCCCCTGGTCGTGACGCCGGACGGCCGCCGATGCGGGCGCCGCCCGGCGCCCGCATCGCTCGTCCGCAACCGCTTCCGGGCGGTTGAGCTGGGTATTTGATTTTGCTGGGGTTTGCCTTCGCTTGGTGATCCGAGTAGCTTGGCCCCCGCCAAGGCGCTCACCAGGCGTTCTTGTCCCACCTGGCACCGAGCCGGTGGGGGCGGCGCGCCCCACGCGTCGCCCGGCGGCACCTCCCATGCACGCCGCCCGCGCCCTGAACGGGCCCTACAACAGCAGCGCCGCTCTCTCTCGCAGCGGCACCCGCCGAGTCCGCCATAGCGCGGAGCCGGGGACCCACCCTCGTGCACTGGGGTGAATCGGCCGTTTCACAGGCCGTAGGGCGACTTCCACGTCCGAACCCGTCAGCTAACCCGGTAGGCGGCCCATGGAAGCAAGGAGTCCCCCTTGACAGGCAAGCACAGCACGGGCAATCACAACTCGGGCAACGACAGCACGGGCAAGAAGAGCAGGAAGCCGGGTCTTTTCGGGCTGAGCCCGCGCGCCAACGGCGCGATCCTCGGCCTCGCCGCGATCGGCGTGGCCGCGACGACCCTCCAGGCGACGGCCGGTTCGTCCGAGTCGGGCACGTCCGTCGCCTCCGTCCAGAGCATCCCCAAGCAGCGCTCCGCCGAGGCGGAGCCGCGCACGGACCCGGAGAAGGGCTCCGGGTCGTCCGCCAAGCCGGACGAGACCGACAAGCGCTCGAAGGTCATCGAGCTGGCGAAGACGTGGAACCCCCACAGCAGCCGGCGCGTGCCCTACAGCCAGACCGACTACCACAACGGCTACCGCACCGACTGCTCCGGCTTCGTGGCGATGACCCTCGGGCTCGCGAAGCCCGGGCCGAACACCGTCGGCCTGACGTCCTCGCGCTACACCGAGCGCATCAAGATGTCGGAGCTCAAGAAGGGCGACCTCGTGATGGACGCCGAGGGCACCAACACGACGCGCCACGTCGTCATCTTCGAGAAGTGGGCCAACAAGGCGCACACGTCCTACTGGGCGTACGAGCAGCGCGGCCGGTACGGCACCGACTACCGGACGCGCGACTACGGCCTCGACTCGGGCAGCGAGTACAAGGCGTACCGGCCGAAGAAGCTCAGCGGAGCTTGATGGCGACGCCGGCCATCCCGAGCTGCTCCCCCGGAGCGAGGTTGTCCGGGTCGACCGGGCCGTCGGGACGCCACAGGGCCGTGTAGGTCACACCGGGTTCGACCAGTTCGAAGTCTCCGAACTGGGCCTCGATCTCGGCGGGCGTGCGCGCCCAGCCCTCTTCCAGGTTCTCTCGTGTGATGCGGGCCAGCTCCTGTTGCTGGGGCAGGCCCGTGTCCACGAGGGACGTCATGAACAGGTGGCTGCCGGGCGCCAGGACGTCGCGGTAGGCGGCGACGACGCCGTCCACCACGTCCGGCGACAGGTAGTGCAGCATCCCGACCATCATGACGACGGCCGGGCGGGAGAAGTCGATGAAGCCGTCGACGGCGGGGTCCGACAGGACGGCCGCCGGGTCGCGGACGTCGCCGACCATCACCCGCGTGGCGTCGTTGTTGGCCAGGATCGCCCGCCCGTGGACGGAGACCAGCGGGTCGATGTCGACGTAGACGACGCGGGCGTCCGGGTTCTCGCGCTGGGCGACCTCGTGGGTGTTCTCGACCGTGGGCAGTCCGCTGCCGAGGTCGAGGAACTGGTCCATGCCGGCTTCCCGCGCCAGGTAGCGGACGCCCCGGACGAGCACCTTGCGGTTCTCGACCGCGGATTCGCGCAGGCCCGGGATCAGCGCGGCCGTCTGGTCGGCCAGCGCGCGGTCGGCGGCGAAGTTGTCCTTGCCGCCGAGGAGCGCGTCGTAGGCGCGCGCGATGGTGGGCTTGTCGAAGTCCAGCTCGGCCGGAGGCCACTCGTCAGCCATGCCGCCATCGTAGATCGTTACGCCCGGAGAGTGGGCCGAAATCCCCACTCTCCGGGCTTTTCGGTCAGGTGTCGCGCATCGCCCTGATCGACTCCTTCAGCGAACCGACCGTGGCCATGACCGCCGTCGGCTCGTACCCGCAGTGGGCCATGCAGTTCGCGCAGCGCGGGTCGCGCCCCCGGCCGTAGGAGTCCCAGTCGGTCTCGTCCAGCAGCTCCTGGTAGGTCTGCGCGTAGCCGTCCGACATCAGGTAGCAGGGGCGCTGCCACCCGAACAGCGAGTAGGACGGGATCGCCCAGGCCGTGCACGGGAAGTCGACCTTGCCCTCCAGGAAGTCCAGGAACAGCGGCGAGTGGTTGAGCCGCCAGCGCTTGCGGTTGCCGTCCGCGAACGCCTTGCGGAACAGCTCGCGGGTCTCCTGGACGCCGAGGAAGTGCTCCTGGTCGGGCGCCTTGTCGTAGGCGTACCCCGGCGAGATCATCATCTCGTCGACCTTGAGGTCGTCGTTGAGGTAGTTCATCACCTCGATGACGGTCTGCGGGGTGTCGGTGTTGAAGAACGTCGTGTTGGTCGTCACGCGGAACCCGCGCCGCTTGCACTCCTTGATGGCGGCCACCGCGTCCTCGAACACGCCGTCCTTGCAGACGGACGCGTCGTGGCGCTCCTGCAGACCGTCGATGTGGACGGCCCACGCGAAGTACGGCGACGGCTTGAACTTGTCGAGCTTCCGCGGGATCAGCAGCGCGTTGGTGCACAGGAAGACGAACTTCTTGCGCTTCACGAGCTCGCCGACCAGCTCGTCGATCTGCGGGTGCATGAGCGGCTCGCCGCCCGCGATGGACACCATCGGCGCCCCGCACTCCTCGATGGCGGCGACGGCCTGCTCGACCGGCATCCGCCGCTTCAGCGTGTCGGCGGGATGCTGGATCTTCCCGCAGCCGGCGCAGGCGAGGTTGCAGGCGAACAGCGGTTCCAGCTCCACGATCAGCGGGAACTTCTCCCTGCCGCGCAGCTTGTTGCGGAGGATGTAGCCCCCGATGCGGAGACTCTGGCGAAGCGGCATGCTCATTGTGTCCGGACCTCCTTTGGCAGGGTGAACTCGGTCGTCTCCACCGTGACCGTGTACTCCTCGACGTCGACCCGCCCGACGAGCCGTGTCATGAGGAGCCGTCCAGGTAGCGGCCGAGAGCGCTGATCGGGAACACCAGCCGGTACAGGTGGTAGTTGATGTAGAAGTCGCCGGGGAACCCGGTGCCGGTGAAGTTGTCCTCGTCCCAGTTGCCGTCCGGCCGCTGGTTCTCCACCAGCCACCGGACGCCCGCGTCCACCGCCGCGGAGCGCTCGCCGGCGGCGAGCAGCGCCAGCAGCGCCCACGCCGTCTGCGACGGGGTCGACTCGCCGCGCCCGATCCAGGACGGGTCGTCGTAGGAGCGCAGGTCCTCGCCCCAGCCGCCGTCCTCGTTCTGGTGCTGCTCCAGCCAGGCCACGGCGCGGCGGATCGCGGGCTTCTCCGGGCGGACCCCGGCCGCGATGAGCGCGGGCACCACACCGCCCGTCCCGTACACGTGGTTGGCGCCCCAGCGCCCGAACCAGGAGCCGTCCTCCTCCTGCGCCTTCAGCAGCCACACCACCGCGCGCTTCACCACGGTCGTCTCGGCGAGGCCCTCCTTGGCGAGCGCCTCCACGACATGGGCGGTGACGTCGGCGGACGGCGGGTCGATGACGGCGCCGAAGTCGCAGAACGGCAGCTTCGTGCACAGCTCGCGGGTGTTGTCGGCGTCGAACGCGCCGTAGCCGCCGTCCCGCGACGCCATGCCGTTCAGCCACCGGACGGCCCGTTCGATCGGCGCGTCCGCCTCCGGCAGCGACGTCCGGCGCAGCGCGAGGATCGCCTCGGCGGTGTCGTCGGTGTCGGGGTAGACGTCGTTGTCGAACTCGAACGCCCACCCGCCCGGCGGCAGGCCGGGCCGGCGCACCGACCAGTCCCCCGGCCCGCGCACCTCCTCCCCGAGCACCCAGTGCGCCGCGCGCACCAGCGCCGGGTCGTCGGGCGCGGCCCCGGCGTCGCCGAGCGCGTTCATCGCGAGGACGGTGTCCCAGACCGGCGACTGGCACGCCTCCAGCCGGCGGCCCTTCTCGTCCCGGATGGTGAACCGCTCCAGGCCGTCCAGGCCCCGCTTGATGACCGGGTGGTCGAGGTCGTAGCCGAGGACGTTCAGCGCCATCAGCGAGTACACCCAGGGCGGCTGGATCCCGCCCCAGCAGCCGTCGGCCTCCTGCCGGGCGATGATCCAGTCGGCGGCGCGGCGCATCGCGGCGGTGCGCAGCGGCCGCACCGGCCGCTTCTCGTACACGTGCAGGACGCGGTCGAGCGCGTTGAACGCCCAGCCCCAGCCCTTCGCGTCCTTCGGCGGCACCGTCCCGGCGCGCAGCTCCGCGAGGTCGACCGGCAGGTCCCGGACGGGCCGCAGCGACCCGAGGATCGTCAGCGGGACGATCGTCTGCCGCGCCCAGCACGCCCAGTCGTAGACGTTCAGCGGGACCCGGCTCGGCAGGAACATCAGCTCCGGCGGCATGACGGGCAGGTCGTCCCACGACCACTGGCCGAACAGCGCCAGCCAGATCCGGGTGAACACGCGGCTGCCCTCGATGCCGCCCGCGTCCCGCGCGAACTTGGCCGCGCGGCGCATGTGGTCGGCGTCGACCGGGTCGCCGGCGAGCCGCAGCGCGACGTACGCCTCGATCGTGGTGGACAGGTCGGCGGGGCCGCCGTGGAAGTTCGCCCACGTGCCGTCCTCGCGCTGCTGCGCGCGGATCCAGCGCGCCGCGTCCTTCGTCTCCGCCTCGGAGCGGATGCCGAGGAACTGGCGGAGCAGCAGGTCCTCGGCGTCCATGGTGACGTTCGTCTCCAGCTCGGCCTTCCACCAGCCCTCCGGCGACTGCAGGCCGAGCAGGTGGCCGCGGGCCGCGTCGACGGCCGCGGCCGCCGCGCCGGTGAGCCCCGGAGCTTCCGTCGTGGTCATTCGGCGATCTCCTTCTCGCACGGGCGGCCGTCCGCGCCGGGACGGCCGGGCTCGGTGGCCTGCCGGGTCCAGTGCTCCCGGCGGGCTCAGTGGTCCCGGGAGGTGACGAACAGGGCGATGTCGCGGAACTCGGCGGCGGCGAGCCCGTCCACGCCGGACTCGTCGAGGTGCCGCTGCGCGGCGGCGATGCGCCGGTCGGCCTCGGCGGACGCCCAGTCGCGGCCGCCGGCGGCCTCGACCAGCCGCGCCATCTCGCGCAGGGCGTCCTCGGACGGCTGGTCCGGCTTGCCGTACAGCTCGGCGAGCCGGGCGGACTCCGGCGTCCCCGCGTTCAGCGCGTACACCACCGGCAGCGACTTCTTGCGCGCCCGCAGGTCGGACAGGACGGGTTTGCCGGTCGTCTCCGGGCTGCCCCAGATGCCGAGCAGGTCGTCCACGAGCTGGAACGCGAGGCCCATCTCGGCGCCGAACCCGGTCAGCCCGGTGACGAGCGGCGTCGGCCCCTCGCCGAGCATCGCGCCGATCGAGCAGGCGCAGGCCAGCAGCGCGCCCGTCTTGTCGGCGGCCATCGCGACGACCTCGTCGAGCGTGACGTCGGCGCGCTGCTCGAAGCCGAGGTCGTACGCCTGCCCGGAGATGAGCCGCTGCGTGGCGGCGGTCAGCGCGCGCGCCGCCCAGTGGGCGCCGCGCGTCTGCTGGTCGAGCAGCAGCTCCTCCGACAGCGCGAGCAGCGCGTCGCCGCCGAGGATGGCGGCGGACGGGCCGAACACCGTCCACGCGGCGGGCCGGTGCCGGCGGGTGCGGTCGCCGTCCATGATGTCGTCGTGCAGCAGCGAGAACGCGTGCACGAACTCCACGGCGACCGCGCCCGGCAGCGCCGTCTCCGGGGGCGCCCCGGCGGCCCGCGCGGACAGCAGCGCCAGCGCGGGGCGCAGCGCCTTGCCGCCGGCGGCGGCCGGGCGGCCGTGCTCGTCGGTCCAGCCGAGGTGGTAGGCGACGACGCGGCGGGTCCACGGGTCGAGCCGCTCCGCGGCGGCGCGCATCGCGTCGTCGACGAGCGCGCGCCCGTCGGTGATCGAGGTCGGGACGGTGGTCATGGTCCGCTCACCCCGTCGCTGCGCACCCGGTTCAGGTGCCGCCGGACGAGGCGGGCGGCGGTGAGGCCGCTTCGCACGGCTCCCTCCATCGTGTCGGGCCAGCCCGTGTCCGTCCACGCGCCGGCGAGGAACAGCCACGGCAGCCGGGTCGCGGACGCGGGACGCAGCGCGCCGGTGCCGGGGCTCTGACGGAAAGTGGCGTGCCGTTCCCGCGTCACGAAGAAGTCGGTGACGCGGGCCCGGCGGGCGGCCGGGAACAGCCGCTCCAGCTCGGCGAGGTACACCGCGCGGATCTCGGCGGTGGGGGTGTCGATCCAGCGGTCGGCCGCCGAGACCGACACTGCGAGGTACTCGCCGCCGCCGGTCAGGCCGCTCACCGCGGTGCGGTCGAACACCCACTGCACGGGCGAGCCGACCGCCGCGACGAACGGCTCGTCCCCGCCGTCGGCGCGCAGCACCGGCCGGTCGTAGACGACGTGGACGTTGACGATGGGGCTGGAGCCGAGGCCGTCCCACTCCGCCCGCTCGGGGGACGCCTCCGCCGGGACGAGCGTCGACGCCACCCGGTGCGGCACCGCCATCACGACGGCGTCCGCGCTCACCGGGGAGCCGTTCACGACCAGCTTCGGCCCGGTGTCGACGGCCGTGACCTTCGCGCCCAGCTCGATCCGGCCGCCGCCTCGCTCGATCTTCGCCGCCGCGACCGTGCCGTGCAGGTCGCCGAGCGGGATCGTCGGCACCCCGATGTCGGCGGCGTCGGAGCGGCCGAGCAGCGCGGTCTGGCACACCATCGCGGCGGGGCCGAGCGCGGCCTCGTCCAGCCGGATGTTGAGGGCGGCCGTGACGAACAGGTCCCAGAGCGCGTCGCGGGCCTGGGGCCGCTGGCCGTGGCGGGCGAGCCAGGCGCCCATGGTGGTGCGGTCGTGCGCCGGGTCGTCCGGGTCGAGCCGGTCGAGCGCGAGCGACGCCCGGACGGCGCGGAGCCGGTCGGCGGGCGGCAGCAGTTTGTACCCGGCGAGCGCGGGCACCAGGTGCAGCGGACCCGGTGCCTTGGCGCGGCGCAACCGCCCGCCGGTGCCGCCGGGGGTGAGGACGCGGACGTCGAAGCGGTCCTGGACGCGGACGCGGTCGGCCGCCCCCAGCCTGCCGAGAAGCCCCTGGTACGCCGAGCAGCACTTCAGGAAGATGTGCTGCCCGTTGTCGACCGTCAGCCCGTCGCGCGTGAAGGAGTGCGTGGCGCCGCCCAGCCTGGGCCGCGCCTCATAGACGGTCGTCCGTATACCTGTTTCTTGGAGCGCCAGCGCGGTCGTCACCCCGGCGAGGCCGCCGCCGACGATGGCGACCTCCCTCTGCCCCCCGGCCGAGCTCATCGGTGGACTCCCGACATCGCCATCGCCGACACGGCGGCCTTCTCCCACGTCGGCAGCGAGGTGCGGGTGTCGAGCGCGGTCAGCGGATCGGCCTTGATGCGCCGCAGCAGGTGCCGGTAGATGCCCGCCATCGCCCCGGCGCACGCGGAGCTGCGCCGGTCGAGCATCGGCAGCAGCTGCAACCCCGTCGCGTACCACTCCTCCGCCCGGTTCGCCTCGAACCGGATGAGGCCCGCCAGCCGCCCCGGGTCGTCGGTCAACCGGCCCGACCCGTCCCGCTCCAGCGTGCAGCCGAACCGGACGAGGTCCTTCGCGGGCAGGTAGACGCGGCCGCTCAGCCCGTCCTCGCGGACGTCCCGCAGGATGTTCGTCAGCTGCAGCGCGACGCCGAGCGCGTCGGCGCGCGGCACCGCCGTGTCCGGGTCGGACGTGCCGAACACGCCGAGCGACAGCCGGCCGACGGCCCCCGCGACGCACCGGCAGTACCAGAGCAGGTCGTCGAAGGTGTCATAGGTCGCGCCGCGGACGTCGGCCTCGCAGCCGTCGATCAGCTCCCCGAACGCCTCCAGCGGGATCGGGTACCGGCGCGCGGCGTCCGACAGCGCGACCAGCACCGGGTCGGACGGGTGCGCGGCGGCGTCGGCGAGGCGCTCCCGCTCGGCGGCGAGCCGCGCCAGCCGGGTCGCGGGCGGCGCGTCGTGGTCGTCGCCGATGTCGTCGATGCGGCGGGCGAACGCGTACACGGCGCTCAGCGCCCGGCGCTTCGGCGGGGGAAGCAGCCGGATCCCGTACGAGAAGTTGCGCGCCTGCGTGCGCACGATGTTCTCGCAGTGCCGATAGGCGCTCGGTGCGTCCATCTGCCTATCTCCTTCCCAGTGTCCGCGACCACTCGGCCAGCAGTCGCGCCTTCCTCGGCGGTGAGGCGCTCCCCAGCACGTCGTAGGCGCCGCGCTCCAGCGCGGCGAGGGCGGCGAGACCGCCCGCGACGTATCCGGCGACGGCGACGCGCGCGAACCCGCGGAGCCGGCCGGTGAGGGCGGCGCCCTCGTCCAGCAGGCCCGCCGCGCGCCTGGCCTGGAGGGCGACCACGCCGCGCAGCCGGGTGGGCGTGACCGCGGCGGTCAGGTCGTCCTCGGTGCAGCCGAACCGCCGGAGGTCGTCCTCCGGCAGGTAGATCCGGCCGTTGCGGTGGTCCTCGCCGACGTCCTGGCAGTGCTCGATGATCTGCAGCGCGGTGCAGACCTTGTCCGACAGCCGGACCCGGTCCGGGGTGGCGGCGCCGAACACGTGCAGGACGATGCGCCCGACCGGGTCGGCGGAGTAGGCGCAGTAGCCGAGCAGGTCGTCGAACGTCGCGTACCGGGCGACCTCCTGGTCGCGGCGGTTGGCCTCCAGGAGGCGGCGGAACGGCTCCGCCGGGATACGGCACGCGGTGATGGTCCGGGACAGGTCGCGCAGGACGGGCAGCTCCGCCCGCTCGCCCGCGTAGACGCGGTCGAGGTCGCCCTCGACGAGGTCGAGCAGCCCGGCGCGCTCGCCCGGCGGCGCCTCGTCCCCGATGTCGTCGACCAGCCGGGCGTAGCCGTACACGTTCAGCAGATGCTCGCGGTGGCGCGCGGGGAGCAGGCGGGTGGCGACCGGGAAGTTCTCCCGGGATTGGAGTTCGAGGCGGGTGCGGCGTTCCTCGGTCTCGTTCCACAAACGCTCGCTGACGGACATGGCGTTCCTTCGGGGCGGCGGCGGCGCGGGGCGTTCATCGATGCCCGATATCCGGGCGATGGCCCGGTAAACATGGACCATCGTGAGGCCCCTGTGACGTACGTCCCCGAACCGCCCCGGGCGACCCGCGAATATGCGGGATTCGTGAAGTGGGGCCGGAAGTGGTCACCCGGGAATATATGCGCGCCCGGCCCGGAGATCACCCCTGGTCAGCACTTTTTCCCATTCCGTTATGTTGGACTTGAGTTGAGTCATGCGTCTATCCCGGAGGCTCAACTCGGGATGTTCATGTTCGCGTAACTTCATGACAACGCGAGCCCATGGCGGCCCGGTTCAATGCGCGCGACCGCGCGCGGACCGCCGCCGCGGACCCGGCCGGTCCGGTGAGCGCCGCGGCCGAATCGGTGCGCGGTGTCAGAAGGTGGCGAGCAGGTCGGCGAGCATCCGCGGCGTTCGCTCGGGAGGCGCCGCCTCGGTCACCAGCGTGTTGAAGTCGTGCCAGTGCCGCTCGATCTCCGCGCGCCGCGTGGGGTACAGCGCGCGGTCGGCGCGTTCGAGGTAGACCATGTCCTGGAGGCCCTGCTGCGGGAACCGGACGAGGGTGAGCGGCCCGTCGCCCTTGATCCGGCCGCTGATGCCGACCGGCGCGATCTGCACGGTGACGTTCGGCCGCCGGCACAGCTCGATGATGTGCCGGATCTGGCCGCGCATGATCTCCGGGCCGCCGATCGGGCGCCACAGCGCCTGCTCGTCCAGGACGATCCACAGGTTCAGCGGGCGCGGGCGGCGGCGCAGCACGCGCTGCCGCCGCATCCGGAACTCCACCCGCCGCTCGACCTCGTCCGCGGGGGCGCCGCGGCCGATCACCGCGCGGGCGTACGCCTCGGTCTGCAGCAGGCCGGGCACGTACTGGGCCTCGAAGGTGCGGACCAGCTTCGCGGCCTGCTCGGCGCTCAGGTACGGCCGCACCCAGGACGGGAGGATGTCGGCGTCGTCCTGCCACCAGGCGCGCGCCGTCGTCTGCTCGGCGAGGGCGAGCAGGGTCGTGCGCTCGTCCTCCTCGGCGCCGTAGCCGGCCAGCAGCCGGGCGACCTCGCGCGGCCGGCTGCCCGTCCTGCCCGTCTCCAGGCGGCCGATCTTCGATTCGGACGCGTTCAGCAGCCGGCCCGCGTCCCGCCGCGAGAGCCCGGACCGGTCGCGCAGTTCGCGCAGCCGCCTGCCGAGCAGCATCCGGGGGACGAGCGGGTCCCCCCAGGGGCGGGCCGCCCGCGTTCGCGCCGACTGCCTGCCGCCGGTGCTCGTGGCGGCGGTGCCCGTGCTGCCGGTGCTCGTGCTGCCGCTGCTCGTGCTGCCGCTGCTCGTGCTGCCGGTGCTCGTGGCGCCGGTGCTCGTGACGGAGGCCAAGGGGACTCCCATCGGGGGGATCGGCTTTGACGGCCGCCCTCACTATAGCTTCACGCAGTGCGGCGGGAAGGAGACGGTGTGCGACCTCCCCTCGGCGTCAGGGTTTCCGCGCCACCGCGCACAGGGTCGGAAGATCTTCGGTTTCCAGCCCCGGCACCTCGGGCCGCCACGCGCCGCTCGTCACGAGCCCCGGCTCCTCGATCTCCAGCCCGTCGAAGTAGGCGCGGATGAAGTCCGGGCTGCGCAGCCGGAACGGGATGGCGCCGGTCTCGTCGTAGGCGCGCTGCGCGGCGTTGAACGCCGCGTTCTGGTCGGTGGAGTCGTGCAGGATGAGGTAGCTGCCGGACGCCAGCGGCTCCACCAGCCCGCGGACCACGCCGTACGCCTCCTCGGGGTCGACGATGTGCCCCATCACCCCGATCAGCAGCAGCCCGACCGGCCGCGACAGGTCGAGGATCTCCGCCGCCTTGGCCATGATCGTCTTCGGGTCGTGCAGGTCGCAGTCGATGTAGGACGTGCGGCCCTCGGCCGTGCCGGTCAGCAGGGCGCGGGCGTGCGCGAGGACGAGCGGGTCGTTGTCGACGTAGACGACCCGCGCGTCCGGGGCGGCGCGCTGGGCCATCTCGTGGGTGTTGTCGACGGTCGGGAGCCCGGTGCCGCAGTCCATGAACTGGCGGATGCCGCGTTCGCGGGCGAGGAACCCGATCGCGCGGTCCATGAAGTAGCGGCCGGCGCGGGCGATCGGCACGATTCCCGGATAGAGCTCGACGTACTGGTCGCCGGCGATCCGGTCGATCTCGTAGTTGTCGGTGCCGCCGAGCCAGTAGTTCCAGATCCGGGCGGACTGCGGGACATCGGTGTTGATCTTCGTCTCCGGCCCCTGGTCCGGGCCGCTGGTCGCATCCGTCATCGTCAGACGCTCCTTCGGGGGCGACGGCTCCGTGCGCTGCGAACGCCTCCCGCAAACCTAGACCCGTCCGTCCCGGAGCGGCCAGAAACGCGAAATTAGGTCCTGTCCGCATTCGCGTTCGGGACATTACCGACTGCCTCGCACCGAGCAGAACCGGGAGGTCGCGGTACCGAAACCTACGGACGAGGCCGAAGTGAGCCAAGGGAAATCTTCTGCCGCAATCCCCGCGCCTCCGCCGCCGCGCCGATCATCGGCGTGGCGGCCGCCTCCCCTGTCCGCACCGAACGGCGTTCAGCACCCGCCGGCGCACCCAATTCGGCGGGATATGTACCTTTTATTGCCTTTCGATCCCCCCGCGAAGATCTACGGCCCGCCCTCACCCTCGCCCGTCCTATGAAGGAGGCAGCGAGAAACGCGGCCGCCGAGACCCGGATCCAGCCTGCATCCGCGACGGAGGCCTCATTCAAGTGCCCTCTTGCCCGCCGCCCGGAAAAACGCGCAACCCCCACGAACTCCGCCACCTCGGATCAGCCCCCAGAATGGCCTCGCAAAAACCGATGGCACACCAGAAAACCGTCCCCGGAAACACCCGTCCCGCTCCCGCACGCGTACGTGTCAGCGGGTGGCCCAGACCGCTATCGCCAGGGCCACGCGGTCCTCGAACTGGAGGGGGTCGCGGCCGGTGAGGGACTCGATGCGGGCCAGCCGGTGGCGGAGCGTGTTCGGGTGCAGGAACAGGGCGCGGGACGTGGCGCCGACCGCGCCGCCCATGTCGAGGAAGGTGCGGAGCGTCTCGATCAGCCGGGTGCCGTGCGCGGTGTCGTACTCCCTCAGCGGGCGGGCGATCTGCTCGACGAACGGGGTCAGCTGGTCGTGTTCGAGCCGGCCGAGCAGCGCCCGGAAGGTGGCGAGGTCGGAGGCCTGCACCACGCCACCGCTCCGCCGCGCCGCGTCCAGCGCGGCGAGGCTCTCGGCGAGCGACACCGGCAGGTGGTCGAGCGGCCCGGGGCTGCCGATGCCGGCGGGCTCGGACCAGGCGTGCGCGTCGTTGGTGATGAGCAGCGCCGTGCCGTCGTCCAGGCCGAGGACGCCGGGCAGCTCCTCGTCGCCGCCGTCCATCGCGATCACCAGCAGCGCGGCCGGGTCGAGGCCCGCGTCGTCGATCCGCTCGCGCAGCACCTCGGCGGACGCGTGGCCCTGCCGGATCATGCGCAGCAGCCGGCCCGTCTCCTCCCGCTCGTACCGCTCGTCGCGGGTGGAGGCGTCCCGCTCGGCGAACCACTCGGTGAAGCTGACGAACGGCACCTCGGCGGGCACCTCGACCAGCGGCAGGCCGAGCCGGGCGCAGGCGTCCCGCAGCGCCGCCGGGACCTCGTCGGTCACGTCGCCGACGCCGTAGCCGATCACGCTCGCCCGGCCCGCCTTGACGGACTCGGCGAACGCGGCGCAGGCGCCCGGGTCCCGCAGCGACGCGCCGGCCGTCAGGACGATCTCGCCGCCGCGCAGGTAGGGCCCGGGGTCGAGCAGCTCGGTGGAGTGCGCCCAGCGGACCGGCCGGTCGAGGCCGCCCTCCCCGGCGACCAGGCGCAGCCGGAACCTCGGCACTTCCAGGAGCTGCCGGACGGTGCCGTACGGCACTGCGGAATCGCTGGTCACAGCCCCCACCCTCTCACCCGGGCGCGGGACCGCCGAGGCCCGTGACCGTGTTTTGGGGAAGACCGTGCGTTGGAGAAGGGCACGACGGTCCGGGCGTGGCGTCGTGCGTTCGGCCAAGAGAACTCCGGCACCCTTGCCACTCACGGCCATGTCGGGTTTGCCTGGAAACTTCGGAGTGATTCGAGGTGATCTTGATGCGCGAGCGCGTCGCACTCGTCGCCGGCGCGGCCGGCGGGATCGGCTCCGCGATGGTGCGCGAGCTGGCCGGCCGCGGCTGGCGGACGGCGGGCCTGGACCTCGTCCCGGCGGCGGACCCCGACCACAGCGTGGGCGTCGACGTGGCCGTCCCGGAGCAGGTGCACGCCGCCGTCCGGCGGATCGAGCGCGAGATGGGCCCGATCGAGGCCGCGGTCTGCGCGGCCGGGCACTACACGATCGTCCCGGTGTCCGACATCGCCTGGCCGGACTGGCAGCGGATGCTGCGGGTCCATCTGGGCGGCCTGGTGAACGTGTGCCGGGCCGTGACACCGGGGATGGTGGAGCGAGGACGCGGCGCCGTGGTCGCGGTCTCGTCCGCGCTGGCCATCGGCGGCGGGGACGGCGAGGCCCACTACATCGCGGCCAAGGGCGCGATGATCGGGCTCGTCCGGTCGCTGGCGGCGGAGCTGGCGCCGTACGGGGTGCGGGTGAACGCGCTCGCGCCCGGCCCGACCGACACGCCGCTGCTGCGGCCCGACTCGCCCTGGCGGCGGCCCGCGTTCCTGCAGACGCTGCCCACCGGGCGGCTCACGACGGCGGAGGAGGTCGCGTTCGCCGGCGCGTACCTGGTCGAGGAGGGGACGTTCTGCGCCGGGGAGGTCCTCTCCCCCAACTCGGGGGCGGTGATCTGATGGCGGTCGCACTGGTGACGGGGGCGGCCGGCGGGCTCGGCTCGGCGGTCGCGCGGCGGCTCGCGGCGGACGGCCACCGCGTCGCGCTCAACGACCGCCCGGACCGGGACGTGGCGGCGCTCGCCGCCGAACTGGACGGCGTCGCCGCGCCCGCCGACGTCGCCGACCCGGACGCGGTCGCCGCGATGGTCGGGGAGGTCGAGCGGCAGACCGGCACCGACATCGGCATCCTCGTCACCGGCGCCGCGCACGTCACGGCGGGCCCGCTCGCCGAGCACGACCCGGACGACTGGTGGCAGGTCATCGACGTCGACCTCGGCGGGACGTTCGCGTGCGCGCAGGCCGTCATGCCGGGGATGGTGGAGCGCGGCGGCGGCCGGATGGTGCTGGTCGCGGCCGAGAGCGGCCTGATCGGCTGGCCCGAGGCGACCGCCTCCTCCGCCGCGAAGGCCGGGATCATCGCGCTCACCAAGGCGCTCGGCCGGGAACTGGCGCCGCTCGGCATCGCGGTGAACGCGGTCGCGCCGAGCGTGATCGACACGCCGTGGCTGGTGGACATCGCGGAGCGGAGCGCGGTGGCGGACGAGGAGTTCCGCGCCCGCGAGGAGGCGCGCGTGCCGCTGGGCCGCATCGCGACGCCCGACGAGATCGCGGCGGCGATCGCCTTCCTCGCCGACGAGCGGCTGCCCATGCTCGTCGGCCAGGTCCTCCTCACCAACGGCGGAACCGTCAGAACCCGCGCCTGACACGCCGCAAGAGCCGGCCGTCCCAGCGAGGGCAGGGTCAGGCGGGCAGGGCCGCGATTGAGCGTTCGACGTCCTGTTCGAGGGTGGCGAAGAGGTGCTGCGGCAGGTCCATGAGCGACCTGTCCAGCAGTTCCGGGCGGCTCGCGGACGCTTCGATGGCGGCGCGGGCCTCGCCCTTGGTGAGCGTCCCGCCGGTGGACTTCCGGAGTGCGATGAGCCCTTCGCGCCAGGCGTTGCCGAGCTTGCCGTGCGCCCGCGCGTACAGGAAGCCGAGGACGCGCGCGGCGCCGGACTGCTCGTCCGGCCGGGTCCTCTCCGCGAGGACGAGGGCCTGCCCGGGGCCGGGGGTGCCGCGCAGCCACCGGACGATCCGGTACTTGGGCCCGATGAGGCGGGCGAACTCGCGCTGCCCCGCCGCGTCCTTGAGGAAGGGCAGGTCGTCGCGGCAGACGAGCCCGGCCTTCCGCGCGTTGGCGGCCAGCAGCGCCCGCACCGCCGACGCGCCGAACCCCGGATACAGGTTGACCAGGACGGTGCCGTGGTCTTGCAGGTTCCTGGGCAGCGGCGCGCCGAGGAGGGCGGGCAGCGCGACCCGCCGGCCGGGGGCGTCCTTCGGCCAGTCGGCACCGGCGAGGAGGATCTTCTCGCCGGCGTCCGCGCCGAGTTCGAGGACGCGGGCGGCCGACTCGCCGTCCAGGCCGCCGCCCGCCTCGACCGACTGGGCGCCGTGGGTGTACATGGCGGTGCGGGGGTCGTCCGCGATGGTCCTGGCGGCGGCCTCGGTCCGCCGGGTGGGGCGCAGGACGTACAGCGCGGCGGCGCTGCCGACCGCCTGGGCGCCGACGTACCGGTTGAAGTTCGGCAGCATCGCCTCGTAGGCGAGGTGGAGCGGGTTCAGCGCCTTCTGGACGGCGAGCCCCAGCGCCGGCTGCCGCTCCCCGTACCCGTAGGCCAGCAGCACCCGGCCGTTGCGGTGGTCGCGGAGCCCCTGCAGCCCGCGCGCCACGAACAGCTGGACGCCGTCCGGCGTGTACGGCGGGTCGGTGAACACCAGGTCGGCGGACTCGCGCACCACGGCGGGCAGCCCGAGCCGCAGGTCGGCGAAGTGGCAGCGGACGTCCCAGCCGCGCCGCGCCGCCTCGGTGTCGACGAACTCCAGCAGCCGCTCGTCGACGTCCACGACGCTCGCCCGCAGGCCCGGCGCCCCGCCCGCCAGGAAGAGGCCGAGCGAGGTCAGGTCGTGGTCGCCGACGAAGAGGACGTGCGCGCCGGCCGGGTCGAAGCCGTCCAGCATGAACCGGGCGCGCTTGACCACGGTCTCGGCGGTGGCGGGGACGTGGTCGAGCGCCTGCACGGGCGGCGGCGCCGCGCCGATCAGCGCCTCCGCCGCGGCGACGGCCGCCGGGTCGCGGCGCGCGGACTCCGCCCACGGGTCGCGGGCGCCGAACGGCTCCCGCTCGTCGAACACGCCGCGGTACTTCTCGGCGTTCGGGTTCGCGATGCGCCGCCCGTCCCCGGACGCTTCGAGGTCCGGCTCCAGGGCCCGGAAGACCGCTTCGACCGTCCGCCGCGACGTCCCGGTGCTCGCGACGACCTCCTCGACGGTGCGGAAGTCGCCTGCCGCCAGCAGCCGGCCGACCTGGTCGATGCGCCGGGCGTCGATGCCGAACTCGGCCCGCAGCGCGCGGACGGCCTCCAGCGGGTCGTCCCGCAAGGGGTCTTGCTGCTCGGCATTCGTCATGGGTCGGACCTGCTCCGCTCGGCGGGGACGCTCGGTCCACGATCCTATGAGCCGCGCGAGCCCGCCCCCGCCACCGGAATTCCGACCGGCCATGCGGCCGTGCTACGCCGTGGTGCTGCTGAGGCCGCTCAGGTGGCTGCGGATCGTGTCGGCGTCGCCCGTGCAGGCGATGTAGCCGTCCGGACGGATCAGGGTCAGCGCCGCGCCGCCGGAGGTGTACGCGGCGCAGACTTCGCCGTCCCGGTCCTGGTACTCCTCCGCCTCGCCGATCGTGACGACCCGGACGCCGGGGTACGCGAACGCCGTATCGAAGGAGTCGAAGGCGAGCACGGT
The DNA here is from genome assembly GCF_043197915.1 of Actinomadura geliboluensis. Taxonomy (NCBI): domain Bacteria; kingdom Bacillati; phylum Actinomycetota; class Actinomycetes; order Streptosporangiales; family Thermomonosporaceae; genus Actinomadura; species Actinomadura geliboluensis. The sequence goes on from NZ_JBICUA010000004.1 coordinate 438,581, forward strand.
CAGATGGGGGCCGCGGAGCAGGTCGTGCACGCGGTGCCGGGCGCCGTCCCTGCCGTACAGGACGCCGTCCGGGGCGCGGGTGCCGCCGAGCGGGCCGTCCGAGAGCGAGCTGTCGGGGTAACCGAGGAGGAGCTGCTGCGTCTCCTCGCCGCGCTGGTGCGCGTCCGCCTGCCCCTCGACGGCCTTCTCGTACAGGGCCGTGCTGATGCCGAGGACTGCGGCGGCGACGGGCAGCCGCTCCTCCTCGTAGGTGTCCAGGAGGGACGCGGGCGCGCCGTTGACGACCGCCGCGAGTTTCCAGCCGAGGTTGTAGGCGTCCTGGACGCCGGTGTTGAGGCCCTGCCCGCCCGCCGGGGAATGGACGTGGGCGGCGTCGCCGGCCAGGAAGGCGCGGCCGGCGCGGAAGCGTTCGGCCATCCGGATGTTGACCCGGTAGACCGAACTCCAGGTCAGGTCGGTCAGGCGGATGTCGGTGCGGCCGGACGCCTCCTCCAGGGACTTCTGGTAGGTGGCGAGGGTGGGCTCCGGGTTCGCGTCCGGCGCGATCGGGGCGGTGAACTGGAAGTCGTCCGTCCCGGCGAGGGGGCACAGGCCGACGCGGACGGACTGCGTCGCCATGTCGGCCCAGGTGTGCCAGTGGTCGCGGTCGAGGTCGGCGGTCCGGACGTCGCCGATGAGCATGCGCTCCGCGTCGCGGGTCTCGCCGCCGAAGCCGATCCCGAGGGTCTTGCGGACGGCGCTCCGGCCGCCGTCGGCCCCGACGAGGTAGGCGGCGCGGACGGTGCCGCCGTCCGCGAGGGTGGCGGTGACGCCGTCCGCGTCCTGGGTGAACGCGGCGAGTTCGCCCCGCTCCACCCGGCCGCCGAGGTCCGCCAGGCGGTCGCGGAGGATCGCCTCGGTGCGCCACTGCGGCACCATCAGGACGTTCGGGTACGGGACGGCGGCCGTCGCGGCCTTCGTCTCGCTCATCCGCCCCTCCCACACGACCTCGCCGCCCGCGTAGGCGCGGATCGGCGGGTACGCGGCGCCCGCCGCGCGGATCGCGCCGATCACGCCGAGGTCGTCGAAGACCTCCAGCGTGCGCGGCTGGAGGCCCTTGCCGCGCGAGCCGGTGCGGGTGCCGGGGTCGATGACGCGGTACCGGACGCCGCGCCGGGCGAGGTCGACCGCGAGGGTGAGGCCGGTCGGGCCGGCTCCGATGACGAGTACGTCGATCATGTCGTTCTCCCTTCCGGGACCGAGCCTCCGCCGCCGCCCTGGCAGATCGCTGCCAGCGCGCTGACAGCGACCGCCCGCCGCGCGGCGCCTCACCGCTGCTTCCGCCTGGCCAGGGCCGCCGTCCCGGGATGACCGGCGATTTCGCCGATGCCGGGGGCCCGGCGGCGTGCCGAGAATGTGCGCATCCTGGAGCCGGTCCCCCGGCTCCGCCCCGTTCCGGGGAGCCGGCTCCCGGCTCCTCCCCCCGAACAGGAGCGAAGCGACGTGCGATCCCTCCCCAGGCACGCCCCCGGCCGGGCGGCGAAGGCGCTGCTCGCCGCGGCCCTCACCGCCGGCGCACTCACCGTCCCGCAGGCCGCCGCGCAGGCGGCCGACAACCCCTACGAGCGCGGCCCCGCCCCGACCGTGCAGAGCATCGAGGCGCTGCGCGGCCCGTTCGCGACGTCCCAGACGAGCGTGTCGTCGCTGAGCGTGACCGGCTTCGGCGGCGGGACGATCTACTACCCGACCAGCACCGCCGAGGGGACGTTCGGCGCGGTGGCGGTCGCGCCCGGCTTCACCGCCGACCAGAGCAGCATGGCCTGGCTCGGCCCGCGGCTGGCCTCCCAGGGCTTCGTGATCTTCACGATCGACACCAACACCCGGCTCGACCAGCCGAGCAGCCGCGCCCGGCAGCTGGAGGCCGCGCTCGACTACCTCACCCAGCGCAGCAGCGTCCGGACCCGGATCGACGCGACCCGGCTCGGCGTGATGGGCCACTCGATGGGCGGCGGCGGGACGCTGGAGGCCGCCGAGGAGCGCCCGCAGCTGCAGGCCGCGATCCCGCTGACCCCGTGGGACCTGCAGAAGAACTTCTCGGACGTGCGCGTCCCCACGATGATCATCGGCGCCGAGGCGGACACGGTCGCGCCCGTCGCCTCGCACTCCGAGCCGTTCTACACGAGCATCCCGGCGTCGTCGGAGAAGGCGTACCTGGAGCTGAACGGCGCCAGCCACTTCGCGCCGAACATCGCGAACACGACGATCGCGAAGTACAGCATCTCCTGGCTCAAGCGGTACATCGACAATGACACCCGCTACGACCAGTTCCTGTGCCCCGGCCCGAACCCGGACCTGAACATCTCCGAGTACCGGGACACCTGCCCGAACTCCTAGCCCCCGTCCCCCCGGGGCTCCCCTACCGGCCGGGCCGCCCGTTGCCTCCCCGCACGGGCGGCCCGGCCATGCCAGCGTCGGCGGAGCCGTCCTCAGCGCCGTGCAGCCGGAGCGCGCTGAGCGCGAGGGACAGCTCGACGAGGTCGCCGGGGCGGGTGAGCGTCCGCCCGGTGAGCTGCTCGATCTTGCGGAGCCGGTTGAGGACGGTGTTGCGGTGGCAGAACAGCCGGTCGGCCGCGCGCGCCGCGGAGCCGTCGCATTCCAGCCAGGTCTCCAGCGTCGTCAGCAGCACGTCGCGGAACCCGGGGTCCACGTCGCCGAGGCCGCCGAGCGCGACGTGCCCGAGCCGGCCGGCGAGGCGCGGCTGGGACAGCACGAGCGCGTCGGGGAGGCGGCGGTCCAGCCGGGCGATCTGGTTGCCGGGGCCGCGGCACGTCCGCAGCGCCAGCTCGGCGAACCAGCGGGCGCCGCCCAGCTCGGCGAGCGAGCCGACGACCGGGCTCACCCCGGCGTGCGAGCGCGCGTAGGGGCGGACGGCGGCGACGAGGTCGTCGAGTTCGGCGGCGCCGAGCGCGACCAGCGCCACCTGCGCGTCGGTGCGCAGCCGCCAGATGAACCGCATCCCGCCGGTGTCGGCGGGGCGCCGGTCCACGCCGTCCCCGAAGCCGCACTCGGCGCCCAGCATCACGACCGCGTACCGGCCGGTCGCGGGCAGCCCGAGGACGGACGTCGCGGTCGCGAGCAGCCCGCCGTCGGCGCCCTGCCCGTCCAGCAGGGCGTCCACGATCGCCTGGACGCGCTCCTCGCTGCGCCGCGCCAGCGCCAGCTCGGTGCGGTGGTAGGCGGCCGCGGCGGCGCCGGACTGCTGGTCGATGGTGTCCCAGGTGCGGGTCGCCTGCCGGATCAGCGCCGGGACGTTCTCCGGGTCGTTCTGCCCGACGACCTCGACGACCGCCTCCCAGAACACCCGCCCGGCGAGCCGGTAGGAGCGCAGCAGCTGGTCGAGGGGCTGCCCCTGGTGCGCCCGGCGCTGCCCGAGGCGGCGCGCCCAGTCGAGGTCGGCGCGGCCCCGGCTCGGTTCGAGGATCGTCTTGAAGCCGTGCCCGAGCCCGGTGTGGCACATCTCCCACACGTCGTGCCGGAACGCGTCGTCGCGGTCGCCCCGGTCGCCGGACAGGATCTCGGCGGTGAGCCGGTCGGCGAGGTCGGGCAACCGGTCCGACAGCCGCAGCACCGCCTTGCGCATGATGGTGCGGTCCGCGTCCATCGGGCGGGCCGGATCGGGCCGCCGCGCCGCCGTCCCGGCCACCGTGCCGTCCGCCGTCCCGTTCACCGTCGCGGACCGTCCTGCCGTCATCGCGGGCCACCTCCAGCACAACGCGGGGGCCTCATCGTGCCATCACGGGCGCCTGCGGGCCATCGCAGGACGTCCAGACTGTGCGGGCTCACAACCGGGGCACGTCCGGATTGCGCCGTGGCCACGAAACGGAGGCGGGCTCTGGACCGCCGGCGGGCGGCCGTGCTCACCTATGGTCCCCTTCCCTTTTGAGACCCCGTCCAATAGAGGAGCCGCCTACGGCGCCCGGCCGAGGTCAGTTCCCCGATGAGGAGGGACCGGCATGACCCACCCCCAGCCGCACCCCCAGCCCCACCCGCACCAGCCCCACCCACACCCCCGCCCCCAGCCCGAACTGCACGGGCGCGACCGCGAGATACAGACGATCGAGGCGATGCTCGACCGGGCCCGGGGCGGGCAGGGCGGCGCCCTGACCCTCGCCGGGGACGCCGGCATCGGCCGGACGGCCCTGCTGGAGGCCGCCGTCCGCCGGGCCGGAGAGGGCTTCCGGACGTGCGGGACCACGGGCGTCCCCGGGGAGACGGACGTCCGCTACGCGGGCCTGCACCGGCTGCTGCGCCCCCTCGCTGCGGAGATCGCGCAGCTCCCGCCCGCGCACCGCGGCGCGCTCGGCACGATCATGGACGGGGCGCCGAGCGCCGCGCCGTTCGTCCTCTACACGGCGGTGTGCGAGCTGCTGAGCCTGGCGGCGCGGCAGGGCCCGGTGCTGTGCTGGGCGGACGACGCGCACCGGCTCGACCAAGGCTCGCTGGAGGTGCTGGCGTTCGCGGCGCGCCGCGTGCAGGACGAGCCGGTCGCCGTGCTGTTCGCCGTCCGCGACGACCGCACCGCCCCGGGCGGGGACGCGAGCACGCTGGCCGGGATCCCGCGGCTGCGCCTCGCGCCCCTCGCCGAGGAGGCGAGCCGCCGCGTCCTCCAGGACGCGCTGAGCGCCGACGCCGGGGCGGGCGGCGACGGCACCGCGGGCGGGGCCGGCGGCGACGGCGACCTCGCCGAGGAGATCGTCGACCTGGCGTGCGGGCGGCCCCTGGCGATCCGGGAGCTGGCCGCCGCGCTGACGCCCGGGCAGCTGTCCGGCGCGGCGCCGCCGCCGCGCGCGCTCCCCGCCGCGAGTTCGCTGCGCGGCCGCTACCGCCGCCGCCACCTGCGGCTCCCCGCCGGCGCGCGGCGGCTGGTGCTGATGGCGGTGGCCGAGGAGTGGCTCGGCGCCGCGACGCTGGCGCGGGCGACCCGGCTGGACGGCATCGAACCGGCCGACCTCGACGCCGCCCGCGACTCGGGGCTGCTGCGGTTCGAGGGCGAGGGCGTCGCGGTCCGCAACCGGCTCGTCCGGTCCTCGTTGTGGGCGGACGCGTCCCGCGCCGAGCGGCAGGACGCGCACGCGCTGCTCGCCGAGATCCTCGTCCAGGACTGGCAGCGGCCCCGGCGGCAGTGGCACCGCGCGGCCGTCGCCGGCGAACCCGACGACGCGCTCGCCGCCGAGCTGGCGGACGCGGCGGCGGACCGCCGCCGCGCGGGCCGCTATGCCGACTCCTGGCGGCTCTGGCAGCGGGCCGCGACGCTCACCGCCGAGCACGGCGCCCGCACCGACCGGTTCCTCGCCGCCGCCGGGGACGCCTGGGCGAGCGGCCGGTCCCGGCGGGCCCGCGCGATGCTCCGGCAGGTCCGGCCGCCCGCCTGCGACGGGACGCGCGCCGCCCGCGCCGCCCTGCTGCGCGGCGAGATCGAGGTCGCGGCGGGCACCCCGGCGGCGGCGGTGCCGGCACTGCGGGACGCGGCCGAACGGCTCGCCGCCACCGACGCCGAGGCGGCGCTGGACGCGCTGATGTGGGCCGCCGAGGCCGCCGACGCGGCCGGGGACACCCACGCCTACCTGGAGATCGCCGACCGGGCGGCGTCGCTGCCCGCCCCGCCGGGGGACGTCCGCTGCGAGCTGATGCTGGCGCACCTCGGCGGCATGGCGGCGATGGTCCGCGGCCGCTATCCGGAGGCGGTGGACCGGCTCGGTACCGCCGTCCGGCTCGGCGCGGGGATCCCCGACCCGCCGGCGCTGGTGTGGGCGGCGCTGGCCGCGTTCGCGCTCGGGGACGCGCCGCGCACCCGCGTCCTCGCCGCCGAGGCCGTCACGTCCGCCCGGCGGCTCGGCGACGCGCCCGCCGAGTCGTACGCGCTGCTCGTCGCCGGACGGTGCGAGGCGCTGCTCGGGCACCCGCCGGGACCGATCGCCGCCTGCCACGACGGGCTGCGCCTCGCCCGCGCGACCCGGCTGCACGGCCACGCCGCCGAGCAGCTCGCCACCCTCGCGCTCACCGCCGCGTTCAACGGCGACGCCGCCGCCGCGAACGCGCGGCTGGCGCCGCTCACCGGCACCGCGGACCTGCGCGGCCGCACCCGCGCCGCCGCGTTCGGCTCGTGGGCGCCCGCCTGCCTGGACCTCGCCGCGGACCGTCCCGCCGACGCCGCCGCGCGGCTCCGGCTGCCGGGCGGCGCCGGGCTCGCCCACCTCCCGGCGCGGCTGTTCGCCGTCCCGCACCTGGTCGAGGCGCTGGTCCGCACCGGCGAGCACGAGGAGGCGGCCCGCGCCTACGAGCGCTTCCGCGCCTGGACGGAGGGCATCGGCACCGCCGGCCGGCATGCGGCTCCCGGACGGGAGGCGCTCAACCGCCGCTGCCGCGCCCTCATCGCCGAGCGGGACGCCGACGCCGAGGAGCACTTCACCGAGGCGCTGCGGCTGCACGAGGCCGCCGGCGCCGTGTTCGACCTCGCCCGCACGGAACTGCTGTTCGGGCACCGGCTGCGGCGCGGCCGGCGGCCCCGCGCGGCCCGCGCCCACCTGCGCGCCGCGCTGCGGATCTTCGAACGGTACGGCGCCGCCCCGTGGACCGCGCAGGCCCGCGCGGAGCTGCGCGCCGCCGGGGAGGCGGTCGCGCCCCCGGCGGCCGTGCCGCCCGTCCCCGAGCGGGGGACGGTGGGGACGGGCGGCACGCGGGCCCCCGGTGCCGCGGCCCCGCGCGCGGCGAGCGGGTTCGGCACGCTCACCGCGCAGCAGGCGCACATCGCCCGGATGGCGGCCGAGGGCGCCACCAACCGGGAGATCGCGGCGCGGCTGCTGCTCAGCCCGCGGACGATCGACCACCATCTCCGCAACGTCTTCACCCGGCTCGGGATCCGGTCGCGCGTCGAGCTGGCCCGGCTCATCCGCTGAGCGGCGGCCGCGGGGCCCGTGTCCCGGGGGTCAGACCTCCTCGTACTCCTTCTCGGCGTCCTCGTTCTTGGCCTTGGCGCCCGAGCCGTTCTTGCCCCTGGCCGGCTTCTTCTCCGCGCTCTCCGACTTCTTGGGCTTCTCGGACTTCTCGTCCTCGACGGCGTCCTCGTGCGTCCGGACGACCTCGCCGTCGCGGATCTCGCCGCGCCAGCCCTCGATCTCGTCGGCATGGGTGAGCGACTGCGTCATCACGTGCCGGCGGAGGTGCTTGAGCTCCAGCCGCGCCCGGCGTCCCTGCGCGCGCCAGAGGTTGCCGGTCCGCTCCATGAAGCCCTGCGGGTGGTATTCGAGGACGACCAGGACGCGGGTCAGGTTCGGGGCCAGCTCATGGAAGCTGACCGTCCCGTCCACGTGCCCCTTCGGGCCCTTCGAGCGCCACACGACGTGCTCGTCCGGGACCTGCTCGACGATCGTGGACTCCCACGTCCGCGCCGACCAGAAGATCTTCGCCTTCCAGTTCAGCTTCGTCTCGTCGGCCTGCTCGACGCTGATGACCTTCTTCATGAAGGACGGGTAGTCCTGGAACCGCGTCCACTGGTCGTAGACGAGACGGCGCGGCGCACCGATGTCGATGTGCTCGACGATGTTGGTGACCTTCACCTTCTTACCGCCGCCGCCACCGCCGACCTTGGCGCCGTCGTCCTTGGCGTCGTCGTCGCCCTGCCCGCCGGGGAGCGCGCCGCCGACGGTGTCCTTGAGCCGGCCGAGCACGCCCTGCCCGTTGCTGCTCTCGTTCGCGCCGCCGCCCTGCCCGCTCTTCTCGTTCTTCTCGCTCTTCTCGTTCTTCTCAGGAGCCTTGGTCTTGGCCTTCGCCGTCGCCTTCTCCTTCTCCTCGGCCCCGGACGTGTCGCCGCTCTGCTCGCCGCGGCGCCCGGCGAGGGCGCGGCTCGCGGCGACGGCCGCGCCGGCGCCGAGCAGGACGCCGCCCGCGGTGCCGGCGGTCCGCCCGCCGGGCACGCTCTTCGGCAGGCCCTTCGGCAGGCTGCCGGCGATGCGGCCCAGGCCGGGGACGCGGCTGCTCCGCCGCCCGCCCGGAAGCCGTTTGGCGATCTGTCCGACGGGCGACCGGCCCGTCAGGATTCCGCGTGCCATGGTGTTACCTCACTCAGGTTGATCATTTGGTATCGGTCATGTGGGGGATGAGACGGTCTCGCCGTCGCGGATCTCGCCGCGCCAGCCCTCGACCTCGTCGGGCCGGGTGAGCGCCTGCGTCATCACGTGGCGTTGGAAGTGCTTGAGCTCCAGCCGCGCGCGGCGTCCCTGCGCGCGCCAGAGGTTGCCGGTCCGCTCGAACAGGCCGGCGGGGCGGTACTCCAGGACGAGCAGGACGCGGGTCAGGTCCGGGGTCAGCTCGTGGAAGCTGACGGCCCCGTCCGCGTGGCCCTTCGGCCCCTTCGAGCGCCACACGATGTGCTCGTCCGGGACCTGCTCGACGATCGACGCCTCCCACGTCCGCGCCGACCAGAAGATCTTCGCCTTCCAGTTCAGCTTCGTCTCGTCGGCCTGCTCGACGCTGACGACCTTCTTCATGAAGGACGGGTAGTCCTGGAACCGCGTCCACTGGTCGTAGACGAGGCGGCGCGGCGCACCGATGTCGATCTGCTCGACGATGTTGGTCGGCGTCCGTCCGCGTCCGCGCCCGAAGACGCGGGCGAGGGTCTCCTTCAGGGCCGTCCAGCCGAAGCTCAGCAGCGCGCGGAACGGGGACTTGCCGTCCCGCAGCGCCGCGACCCCGGCCACCGCGGCCTTGCCGAGCGGGCCCGCCTGCTCGGCCCGCGCGACGAGGCGCCGGGTCTCGCGCTCCAGCCGCCGCTCGACCGCGCGCAGGGCGCGGCGGCCGAGACGCCGGGCCGACAGCGCGGCCACGGCCGCACCGGCGCCCGCCGCGACGCCGACGGCGGCGCCGGTGCCCGCGCCGCTCCGGGTCTTCACGTCGTGTCCACCTCGCCTCCATCTCGGATAGGCGCCGGGTTACCCGGTCAATACCGGGCAAAACAGACCGCAGGCCACGGGCAAGGACGACGGCTCCGGCCGCCCCCGCCGGAGGGGTGCGCCGATGGCCGCAGCAGGACGGGCGGCGCTCCGCTCAGAGTGAACATCCCCGACGCTCCTGGCGGCCCGCGCAGACCACCCCAGCGTGAACACCAGACCAGAGCGGCCCTAACCCGGCGCCGCGTAACGGTTAAGACTCGTGAGTAATACGCCTCTTGAACTGGTACGGACCAGTGTTTATCTTCGACCCCACCACGCGCGATTGTGCTCGGTGGGCCATCCCATCGAGCACTATTTTGCACGCGCGAAAGCCGGAGAGGCGGGGACAGATGAAACGGCACCTCATGGGCGTCGTCGCGGCGGGCCTGACCGTGGCGCTCGGCGTCAGCGGATGCGGCAAGGGCAGTTCGTCGGGCGGAGACTCCGACGGCAAGACCATCAAGTTCGTCGCCGCGATCTACGACGACAACACCAAGCCCTACTGGGACGCACTGATCAAGGACTTCGAGGCCAAGAACTCGGGCTACAAGGTCAACCTGGAGATGGTCGACTGGACCCAGATGGACGCCAAGGTCAAGACCTACGTCCAGACGAAGCAGGTCCCCGACGTCCTGAACTACAACGCGTTCTCCGACTTCGCCCGCGACGGCCTCATCTACAAGGCGTCCGAGGTGCTGTCTCCGGCGACGCTGAGCGACTTCACGCCCACCTTCGTCGAGCAGGCCCAGTACAACGGCACCCAGTACGGCCTGCCGTTCATCTCCAGCGCGCGCCTCCTGTTCTACAACAAGGAGCTGCTCAAGAAGGCCGGCGTCACCGACCCGCCCGCCACCTGGGACGAGGTGAAGAGCGCCGCGGAGAAGGTGAAGAAGACGGGCGCGATCGGCTACGGGCTGCCGCTCGGCCCCGAGGAGTCGCAGGCCGAGTTCTACTCGTGGGCGATGAACAACGGCGGCGGCTGGGTCGACGCGTCCGGGAAGTGGGCGATCAACCAGCAGGCCAACATCGACACCCTCACCTTCCTCAAGGACCTCAACAAGTCCGGGCTGACCCAGCCGAACCCGGAGACCACCGACCGCAAGACGGTGTTCAACCAGTTCGCGCAGGGCAAGGTCGGCATGGCCATCGGCGGGCCGTTCACCAAGGCCGGATTCATCGACCCGGTGAACAAGGACCTGGACTTCGGCGTCGCGCCGCTGCCGAGCAAGAGCGGCACCGAGCACAACACGCTCGGCGTCATGGACGTCCTCGCCGCGTTCAAGAAGGACGACGGCAAGAACAAGGAGGCCATCAAGAAGTTCCTCGACTTCTTCTACCAGAAGGAGAACACCTCGAAGTTCCTCACCACCGAGGGCTTCCTCCCGGTGACGAAGTCGGCCGGTGACGCGCTCAGCGCCGACCCGTACATGAAGCAGTTCGTGGACGCGCTGCCCACCTCCAAGTTCGCCCCGACGACCAACCCGGCGTGGTCGGCGGTCGCCGGCGCGGTGAAGCAGGACCTCGGCACCGCCGCCGCGAACGAGGACCCGAAGAAGGTCCTGGACAAGATCCAGGAAACCGCCGAGAAGGCCGGCTGAGTGCAGGACCTCAAGGCCAAGGAGCGGGGGGCCGTCACCTCCCCGGCCCCCCGCCCCTCCCTCGTCCGCCGGGCCGGCCGCGCGCTGACCCCGCTGCTGTGGCTCGGCCCGGCGCTCGTCCTCATCACGGTCGTCGTGCTCTGGCCGGTGATCGAGATGGTCCGGACGTCACTGCAGAAGATCAGCTCGTCCGGCGTCACGCTCGGCTACCGGGGCGGCGCCAACTACACCGACCTGTTCGGCGAGGACGACCTCGTCCCCGTCGTGCTGCGGACGCTGCTGTGGGTCGGCGGCATCGTGATCGTCACGATGGTGCTGTCCCTCGCGCTCGGCCAGCTGCTGAACGCGCGCTTCCCCGGCCGCCGCGTCGTCCGCTGGGCCGTCATCGTCCCGTGGGCGGCGTCGGTGCTGATGACGGCGCTGATCTGGAAGTGGATGCTGGACAACTACTCCGGCATCGTCAACCGCGTCCTGCTCGACCTGCACCTGATCGACGAGCCGGTGAACTGGCTGGCCCACCCCACCCAGGCGATGTTCTGGATGATGTGGGTCGCGGTGTTCGTGTCGCTTCCGTTCACGTCCTTCGTCATCCTCGCCGGCCTGCAGACGATCCCCGGCGACGTGTACGAGGCCGCCCGCGTCGACGGCGCCGGCCACGTCCGCACCTACTTCGGCATCACCCTCCCCCTCCTGCGCCCGGCCATCCTCATCGCCTCGATCATCAACGTGATCAATGTCTTCAACAGCTTCCCGATCATCTGGGCGATGACCGGCGGCGGGCCCGGCCACAAGACCGACACCACCACCACGTACATGTACAAACTCGCGTTCTACGACCAGAACGTCGGCGAGTCCGGCGCGATGGCGGTCGTCAACTTCGTCCTGATCCTGGTGATGGTGCTGCTGTACCTGCGGGCCGCCCGCTGGCGCGAGGAGGTCCGATGACCGGCCGCTCGGCACCCGGGGGGGCGACCCCCCGGCGAACGCGAAAGATCGTCCTCGCCGGGATCGGCTGGCTGGTGGCGCTGGCCTTCCTGCTGCCCTACCTGCAGATGTTCTTCACCGCGCTCAAGCCCGAGCGCGAGCTGACGGAGTCCCCCGGCACCTACCTGCCGTCCCAGTGGACGTGGTCGAACTTCGTCGACGTCTGGTCGGCGGCCCCCGTCTGGACGTACCTGCGGGTCTCCCTCACCGTGGCGGCCGCCGCCACCCTGGTGACCCTGGCCTGCGCCCTGCCCGCCGCCTACTACACGGCCCGGAACCGTTTCCGGGGCCGCGGCGCGTTCCTGCTGCTGGTCCTGGTCACGCAGATGTTCGCGCCGACCGCACTCGTCATCGGCATCTACCGGGAAATGGTCGCGCTGAACCTGACCGACACCCTGATGTCGCTCATCCTGGTGAACGCGGCGTTCAACCTGCCGTTCTGCGTCTGGATCCTGCACGGCTACTTCTCCAGCATCCCGAAGGAACTGGAAGAGGCCGCCTTCCTGGACGGCGCGGGCCGCATGGGCGCCCTGACCCGCGTCACCCTTCCCATTTCCATGCCCGGCGTGGTCACCGCGATCGTCTACACGTTCATCGCGGCGTGGAACGAGTACATCGTCGCCCTGACCGTCACCGCGTCCCCGGACCGCCGCCCCCTGACGGTCGGCATCCCGTCCTTCGTCACCCAGTACCAGGCGCACTGGCAGTACCTTTTCGCCGCGTCCCTGATCGCGATCATCCCGGTCGTCATCCTGTTCATCTTCGTCGAGCGCTACCTGATCGGCGGCCTGACCGCGGGCTCCATCAAATGAGCCTGATCGGCCTGGACGTGGGCGGCACCTCGATGAAGGCCGCGGTGACGCACGACTCCGAAGTACTCCTGACCGAGTCATGTCCCACGGACCGCGAAGACCCGGTGGGCGGCATTCTCGACTTCGCCGCCCACCTCGCGTCCCGCGCGGCCGCATTGGGCTCCCCCGCCCAGGCCGCCGGGATCGCGCTGCCCGGCATCGTGGACGAATCCACGGGCACGGCCGTCCATTCCGCGAACCTCGGCTGGCGCGACGTCCCCATGCTCCACCTGGCCGGCGAACGCCTCGGAATTCCCGTCGCCGTCGGCCACGACGTCCGCACGGGCGGCCTGGCGGAAGCGGTATTGGGCGCCGGTCGCGACGCCGGTGATTTCGTCTTCATGGCCATCGGCACCGGAATAGCCGCCGCCCTGATCCTGAACGGCAGCCCCTATCCCGGCACGATCGGCTGGAGCGGCGAGATAGGCCACGTGGTCGTCCGCCCGAACGGCGAGGACTGCGCCTGCGGCAACAAGGGCTGCCTGGAGAGATACTCCTCGGCCGCCGCCATCTCCCGCCGCCACGGCGCCTCCGTCCCCGCAGAGGAAGTGATAGCCCGCGCCGGGCGGAACGACGAGAAGGCCGCGCGGGTCTGGTCCGAAGCACTCGACTGCCTGGCGGACGGCCTAGCCGCCACGACACTCCTCCTGGACCCGTCCCTGCTCGTCATCGGCGGCGGCCTGGCCAAGGCCGGTGAGTCACTCCGAGCCCCCTTGGCCACCCGCCTGGCGGACCGCCTGACCTTCCGGGAGGCACCCCGCCTGACCCTCTCCGAACTGGACGACCAGGCAGCCGTAAAAGGCGCAGCAATCCTCGCCGCCCGCCTCCTGCCCCCTCAGGAGCCGAGGAAGTAACCCACCAGTCGGCGGACGGGGCCGAGATGGCCGCTCATGCGGGCACCGGCTCGATCTCGGCCCAGACCACCTTGCCGCCCTCGCTCAGCGGCCGAGTCCCCCACCGCCGGACGAGCGACTCCATGAGCATCAGCCCGCGCCCGCTCTCGGCGGCATGGTCGACGGGCCGCACGACCGGCGCCGCGTCCGACCGGTCCCACGCCTCGACGACCGCGAACCCGTCGTCCCGCAGATAGGCGCGCACGATCACCAGATCCCCGTCCCGGGACCCGTGCGTGACCGCGTTGGTCGCCAGCTCGCTGACCACCGTCCGGGCGACGTAGTCCGCAAGCCCCCAGCTCCCGAAGACCATTCCGACGAACTCCCGGGCCTCCCTGACGGCCTCCGCCGCCGCCTTGATCACGATCACTGACGGCTCCATCCGCTCACCTCCGCGTGTCGCATGTGACTTAACGCAAAGGATTAACCACATGGAGTAATATCAAGAGCAAAGCGCGACAGCGCAACGAGCCCGCTTGCACCTGCTTGCAAGTGCTTTCGAGAGGTGGCCCGCCCATGCCGTCACGAAAGCCCACCCGGCAGACCATCGCCTTCGGCATCGCCCTGGCCGGCCTGCGAGAAGATGTCGGACTTTCCCGACTCGAACTGGCCAACCGCATACCGGTCACCCGCAGCTACATCGGCCAGGTCGAGACCGGAACCACCCGCTGCACGAGAGAGTTCGCGGCCGAGCTCGACAAGGCCCTCGAATCCCAGACCGAAATGCAGGACGCCTGGGACGACCTGCTCAAATCCAGCCGGTACCCGCCCTGGTTCGCCGACTACCCCCTGGCCGAAGGCACCGCCTGCTTACTGCGCGCCTTCGAGACGATGTTCGTCTACGGCCTCTTCCAGACCCCGGCCTACATCCGTGCCCTTCTGCAGGAAGAGACCGCCGTCGAAGGACGACTCCGCCGCCAAGAGGTCCTGCAACGCGAGCCCCCGCCCATGCTCAGCATCGTCCTGCTGGAAAACGTCCTCTGGACGTGCATGGGCAACGCGGAGATCATGCGCGAACAATGCGAACACCTGCTCACCGTCTCCGAGTGGAGCAACGTCACCCTCCAAATCGCCCCCACCGGCTACTACCCGGGCCTCGTCGGCTCTTTCAATCTCGCGACCCAGTCGAACGGCGGCGACCTGCTCTACATGCCCGCCGCGAGAGGCGGCATCACAACGAACGACCAAGAGGATATCTTGCACATAGTCGGCGCCTTCTCGGCGCTGCAAGCTCGCGCTCTGAGCGTCGACGACTCCCGCGAGTTCCTACGGAAGGCGGTTGTTCGGTGGACATGATCACGTGGCGGAAGGCCCGGAAGAGCAGCGACCAGGGTGACGCCTGCGTGGAAGTGGCACGTTTCCCGGAGGCCGTGGCCGTCCGCGACTCCAAGGACCCTGACGGCCCCAAACTCCTCCTCACCCCCCGCACCTTCCAAACCATCCTCAACAGCCTCAAGCAGTAGCCCCCATGCCCGGCCCCTCCTTGGGGCCGGGCACCCTGTCGACCTCTGCTTTCCTCAATAACCAGGCGGACCAGGGTGACGCCTGCTTCGACACAATCCTCAACGACCTCAAGCAGTAGCCAGCACGCCGGGTAACTCTGAGAGGCCACCATGAACGCGAGCGAAGACGAGACCGCGGGGAAGGACCGGCCGGAGACCGCACAGGCGTTCATGGCGCTACCGGCGCGAACCGGGGACTCACGGGAGTTGTTCCTGGAGTGCCTGGCCGACCTCGTCCGAGCGGTCGGACTCGACGTCCCGGCCGAGCCGGATCCAGATGATCGGCGGGGCTGGCGATTGCGGGTACGGGCGGCGCTTCGCAACGCCGGCAGCGAGGGCCTGCCCGCGTCCGATGCCGCCTTCGGCGCCCTCATGAAGGCGGCCGTCCACGATCCGGACCCGAGCTTCAATCGCCAGTTCGTCGAGCCGGCTCTGCACGCATTCGGACGCCGGCGAGTCCGCTCTGCGCTTCTCGAGTATCTGCGGACGGGCACCGATCTGGAGCGGGCCGGTGCCGCGCGTGCGTGGTACTGGACGGCGCTGCCGCTGCGCCTCCCCAACACGCGAGCCGAGAACGGCCTCGGGGAGAGCCGGACGGACTCCGAGGACAGGTCCGTCCTGGTGAGGGTGTGGAACGAGACCGCGCTCCAAGAATTCGTCAGCAATGAAAACCTGGACGTTCGACGCTGCATTCTCCCTGGGCTGCCTCTGCGGC
Source organism: Actinomadura geliboluensis (assembly GCF_043197915.1). Lineage (NCBI taxonomy): Bacteria > Bacillati > Actinomycetota > Actinomycetes > Streptosporangiales > Thermomonosporaceae > Actinomadura > Actinomadura geliboluensis. Next base: position 454,090 of record NZ_JBICUA010000004.1, read on the forward strand.
CGTCCGCGTATCCGCCGGAATTCCACGCTCTCGTGGAAACGGCGGTGGAGATCGCTCGCTCCCACCCGGATGAGTACATCCGCCACCGCGTGGAGATCCAAGTGCGCGGTTAATCGCGGCCGGACCCTCCCTGGCCTCGCCGCACGTCCGGGTGCCGTGTTCGTCAGTGGGCGGGGTCTGTGGCGCTGGGTTGTGAGGACGTCCGGGATGGGGCGGCGGTCAGCAGGAGGGTGGCGAAGACGAGGGGCGCGGCGATCTGGTAGCCGATCCATACCTCGCCCCCGGCGCCGCTGCTCCCCCACAGGGGAAGAAGGGCGGCGAGGGTCGCCAGCCCCCAGCCGGCGTCGTAGCCGACCATGAGGCGGACGTAGGTCCGCGCCGGGCGGCTGCGCAGGTGCTTGATCTCGATCGCGCCGCAGATCAGCAGGGCCGCGCCCGAGGCGGCCATGAGCCATGTCGATACGCCGAACAGGCGGCCGAGTGGGGCTGCGGCGAGCAGGCAGGCGGCGCCTAGGAGCGCCTTGACGGCGCTGTCGGCGATGATCCCGGTCCTCTGGCGTGCGTCCGGCGGGGCGGTGTTCTGGGGCATGGAGTCCTCCTGAGCTCGTCCAGCCTTGGTTCCGTAATCAAATTATCGCAATAATGAGACTATGCGTATGACGAGAGCGGAAGCCAAGGAGCGCAACCGCCGTGCCCTGCTGGACGCCGCGTTCGAGGTCGTCGCCCGGGACGGATACCGGGCGAAGCTCGACGAGATCGCCGAGCGGGCCGGCCTGACCACCGGCGCCGTCTACTCCCTGTTCGGCAGCAAGAACGGCCTGGTGCTCGCGCTCGTCACGGACTACCTGCGGCCGCACTACGAGGAGATCGAGCAGGCCGTCCCGGCCGGGCTCGACCTGCTCGGCGCGGTCGAGGTCTTCGCCCGGTACTACCGGCGCAGCTTCGATTCGCCGGACGCGCTGTCCGTCCTGTCGCTGCAGATCACCCTGCTGGACATGGCCTTGCACGACCGGGAACTCGGCGCTCAGCTCGCCGCGTCGATCCGGCGGCAGGAGCAGCAGTTGATCGCGGTGTTCTCCGGAAGGCCGCACAACGGGGGCACCGTGACGTCCGGCCAGGCGGAGCGCCTGGTCACGGCGCTGCGAGCACTGTTCGTCGGCCTCAACCAGGGTGTCATCCTCGGCCTCGCCCCCGGCGCGGACGAGCAGTTCTTCGTCGATGCCGCTCGGTCGCTCGCCACGGGGATGCCCCTTGCCGATCACGATGCGGACGGTTCGTCAGGTTGACGAGTGGCCGGGGCCGGTGGTGCCCTGTCCGGGCAGACCGGCGAGTTGCATCGGTACATCGCGGAAAGGGCGGTATGGCGGAGCCTTCGGTTGCGGCCGGCCAGGCCGACGGCGCGGGCGGTGGAGGACGCGGTCCGCTGCGGCGTGCGGCACTGCTCGGCGGCGGTTTCGCCGTGTCCTACGGGCTCGTCCTCACGGTTCTGAGCGACACCTTCTTCTGGTTCGCGATCCCCGGAATGCTCGGGCTCGTCACCGTCGTGCTGCTGGCCATGCACCTGCTGCTGTATCGCCCGTTCGGGGGCGCAGTGCCGTTCGCCGCGGACGGCACCGATCGCGAAGGCCCGGTGAAATACCACTACAGGATCCTGGTGGGGCGTTACTTGCTGCTCATCGCGGTGCCCGGCATCGCGATGATCGCTTTGCCGCTCGCGCTGGGTCTCCGCTATCTCGGCCCGTTCATCGCGGTGGGCATGATGGCGCTTTTGCTGGGAACGCGGTTCTGGCTGCCGCAGATCGGCTGGGTGCGGAAATGCGCCCGCGTGCTGAAGGTGTACGACTTCGAGTTCCGCTCACCCGTGCAGAAGTCGAGCCTGCAGAGCCAGGGCAGGCGTTCCCTGACGCTGGGCGGCGGAGACTCCCCGCGGATGTCGGCGCGCGAACCGCTCTACTCCGACCGGTGGCCCGCGGAGATCGACCGCGGGGCCTGGTTCGCCGGTGACGACGTCTTCGGGGGCGTGCTGCTCGCTCCCGGCACTGGCGAGTTGATGTTCCTGCAGCCGGAGAACTGGGCCGTCCACGAGAATGCGCGGCAGCGGGCGGAAGCGGAGCGCCGGAGCAAGGCCGAGCAGGCCGGGCTCACGCGCAGGTCGGTCTAGAGCTCCGCCACCCTGGCGATCACGAACCGGCTCTTCGGGATGGCCGGTGCCCGCCGCGGATGAATGCTCAGGTCCTGTGGCGGGACCTGGTAGGACATCCACCGGGTAAGGGCGGTCACCGACGTTTTCATCACGTCCTTGGTGACCCATTCCCCGGCGCAGCGGTGGCCTTCGAAATGGTCACCGCCGCCCTGCGGGATGAGACTGTAGGCGTCCGGCGAGCGGCCGATGAACCGTTCCGGTTTGAACTGTTCGGGACGGTCCCAAAGGCGCGGGTCGTGATCCGTCCCGTGCAGGTCGAGCAGGACGCGCCGTCCCTTCGGGAAATAGTGGCCGCGCCATTCGAAGTCGCGGGCGGCGCGCGCCGCGACGAGCGGGAAGAACGGGTAGAACCGGCGCACTTCCTGGACGAACGCTTCGAGGAGTTCCGGGTCGTCGTCCGTCGCGAGCCGGCGCCGCCATTCGGGATGGTCGTGCAGCGCCATGGCGGCGAACACCACGAACCGCGCCACCGCCACCGTGGGCCGCAGGACGTTGAGCAGCTCCACTCCGGCCACGTCCGGCGGCAGGAGGCTCCCGTCCGTGTCGCGGTAGGTGGCGATCTCGTCCAGCGCCGTGCCGTCGCCTGGCGCCGCACCCCGAGCCGACGAGGCATCCCGCCCGTGCCGTTCACGGGCGCGCGTGACGTGGGCGGCGGCCCAGCGGTCGGCGAGCCTGCGGGCGGTGCGTCCACGCAGGTAGCGGGGGCCGACCGCCGCGGGGGCCTCGATCAGCGCGACGAGCATCCGGGAGATCTGCGGGACCTGCCGGGCGGCGAGCGGCACCCCCGCCCACGCGCACACCGCACTGCACAGCAGCTCGCTGACCTCGTCGAACAGGACGACGCGCGGCTCGTTCCGCCACGCGCCGATGCGCTCCCGCCAGGCCCGCCCGGTGAGATCGCGCAGCTCGTCCCGCGCCTCGGGCGTCATCAAGGACATGAACATCCGCTTGCGCGCGGCGTGCCGCCGCCCGTCCAGGCCCTGCACGCCGTTCTCGCCGAACAGAGTGACGCGCAGCCGCCGGGGCGCGGCGCCTTCACGGACGAAACGGTCCGGGTCGTAGAACACGCGCGCGGCGTCCGCCCCGGTCATGCAGGTGGTCTTCCGCAAGAGCAGCCGCATGTCGTAGACGTCGGTGTCCAGGCGGCGGGCCCGTGCGGACAGCAGCCCGTAAGGCCGCGACAGCAGCGGCAATGTGTCGTCCAGGACGGGCATGACGCTCCTTCGTTGGGGACGGGCGCTCCGCGGCGAGCTCGTCAGGGGACGATGACGAGCTTGCCGCGCGTGTGCCCGCTGCGGCTGGCGTCGAACGCGGCACCCGTCTCCTCCAGCGGGAACGTGTCCGCGACCTCGACGGCGAGCGCGCCGCGGTCGGCGAGGCGGGCCAGCTCGGCGAGCTTCGCGCCGTCCGGGCGGACCCAGATCCAGTGGCCGCCGTGCTCGTCCACGGTGTTGTCGGCGACGGACACGTGCCGCCCGCCGCCGGCCAGCACGGCGAGCGTGGCGTCCAGCTGCCCGCCCACGAAGTCGGCGACGGCGGTCACCCCGCCGGGCGCCAGCTCCCGGACGCGCTCCACCAGCCCGTCCCCGTAGGAGACCGGCTCCGCGCCGAGTCCCCGCAGGTAGTCGTGGTTCTTCTCGGACGCCGTGCCGATCACCCGGGCACCGCGGTCGCGGGCGATCTGGACCGCGAGGCCGCCGACCCCGCCGGACGCCGCGTGGATGAGCAGCACGTCGTCCTTGCCGACCGCCAGCCGGTCCAGGGAGCGCTGCGCGGTCATCCCGGCGAGCGGCAGGCCGCCCGCCTGGTTCCAGTCGAGCGCCTGGGGCTTGTGCGCGACGTGGTCGGCCGCGACCGCGACGTACTGCGCGAACGTCCCGGCGCCGACGACGTCCTTGCGCGCGTACGCCATGACCTCGTCGCCGACGGCGAACTCCGGCGTGTCGGGGCCGAGGCCGCGGACGACCCCGGCGACGTCCCAGCCGGGGATGACCGGGAAGACCGCGTCCATCATCCCGTCGAGGCCCCCGGCCATGACCTTCCAGTCGACGGGGTTGACCCCGGCGGCGCGGACCTCGACCAGCACCTGGCCGGGGCCGACCTTCGGATCCGGCGCGTCCCCGACCTTCAGCTTCGCGTTGTCGGACGCATACGAGTCATAGGTGACGGCACGCATTCCTCCAACCTGCCTCCGCACCCGCCCACTAAACCCGTCCGCCGGGCGTGCAATGCGTAGGAGATTTCCTACGCTTGACACGTAGGCAACTCCCTACCTATCGTCGCTCGCATGACCATCACCCATGTGCGCCTGCTGACCGTTCCCGTCTCCGACCTGGACACGGCCAAGGACTTCTACGCCGGCAAGCTCGGCTTCGACGTCGTCGCGGACCAGCAGAACGGCCCGATCCGCTGGCTGCAGCTCGCCCCCAAGGGGGCCGAGACGAGCGTCGTCCTCGCGAACCACACCCCGGCCGCGCCCGGAAGCCTGCAAGGGCTGATCCTGGCGACGGCCGACCTCGACGGCGACTGCGCGGCGCTGCGCGAGGCCGGTGTGGACGTCGACGGCCCGCAGGACCTCCCCTGGGGCCGGCAGGCCGTGATCACCGACCCCGACGGCAACGGCCTCGTCCTGGCCGAGCAGTGACCGCCGACGTGTTCGCGGCGCTGGCCAGCCCCGTCCGGCGGGAGCTCACCGCGCTCCTGCTGGACGGCCCGCGCCCGGTCAACGACCTCGCCGCGCACTTCACGATGAGCCGCCCGAGCGTCTCCGAGCACCTCAGGGTGCTCCGGGAGGCCGGGCTCGTCACCGAGCAGCGCGACGGCCGCCGTCGCGTCTACCGGCTGGAGCCCGGGCCGCTGCGCGAACTGTCCGCATGGCTGACCCCGTACGAGCGGTTCTGGCGCGAGAAGCTCTCTAACCTGCGCGAACTGCTGGACGAGGAGGACCTGTGACGCCCATCGTCGAGGCCGCCGGGCTGGTCAAGTGGTTCGGCGACGTGGAGGCCCTCGCCGGCCTCGACCTCACCGTGTCGCCCGGCCGGGTGACCGCCCTGCTCGGCCCGAACGGCGCCGGCAAGACCACCTTCGTGCGCTGCGTCGCGACCCTCGTCCGTCCCGAGGGCGGCACGCTGCTCGTGGACGGGATCGACGCCGCCCGCGACCCCGCCCGCGTCCGCCGCACCATCGGCCTGGCCGGCCAGTACGCGGCCGTCGAGGGTGCGCTGACCGGCCGCGAGAACCTGGAGATGATCGCCCGCCTGTTCGGCAGGAACCGCCGGGACGCCCGCGCCGGCGCGTCCGACGTGCTCGAACGCCTCTCGCTCGGCGATGTCGCCGACCGCCTCGTCCGCACCTACTCGGGCGGGATGCGCCGCCGCCTCGACCTCGGCGCCAGCCTCGTCGGCGCGCCCCGCCTCCTGCTGCTGGACGAGCCCACCACCGGGCTCGACCCCCGCAGCCGCATCGAACTGTGGGACGCCATCGGCGACCTGGTGTCCGGCGGCACGAACGTCCTGCTGACCACCCAGTACCTGGACGAGGCCGACCGCCTGGCCGACCGTGTGGCGATCATCGACCACGGCCGCGTCGTCGCCGAGGGCACGCCCCGCGAGCTGAAGGCCCGCACGGGCGGCGACCTGATCGAAGTCCATGTCCACGACCACGCCTCGCTGACCTCGGCCGCCCGAGCACTGGACGCCCTCGGCACCGTCCGCACCGACCCGCGCACCCTCCTCGTCACCGCGACCGCCGAGAACGGCCCGGACGACCTCACGAGAGCCGTCCGAAGCCTGGCCGACCACCAGATCCCGATAGCGGACATCACCCTCCGCCGCCCGACCCTCGACGAGGTCTTCCTCTCCCTGACCACCACCACGGAACGAGGCCCCCGCCGACGGGACGAGGCTCCGGCCGACGCGACGAGGTTCTCGCCGACGGGGACGGGACCATCATGAGAAGGAGTGAGGCCGCATGGCGGTAATGCAGGCTCCCGGTGGGGCCGGTGTCGGAGCGGCAAGCTGGGTCATAGCCCGGCGCGGAATGCGGCGGACGTTCCGGACGCCGCAGATCATCGTGATGGGGCTCGTCCAGAGCGTCGCATTCCTGCTGATCTTCCGGTACGTGTTCGGCGGGGCGATCGGCACGGGACGCGTCGACTACGTCGACTACATGATCCCCGGGCTGCTGACCGTGAGCGGGCTGTTCGCCGGCATGAGCGCGGCGGTCGCGGTCGCCGAGGACGTCGCGTCCGGCTACCTCGACCGGCTGAAGTCGCTGCCGATGCCGCGCACCGCCGTCATCTCCGGCCAGGTCGCGGCGGACACGGCACGCGTCACGCTGATCCTCGCGGTGAGCGCGGCGCTGGCCTTCGCCGTCGGCTTCCGCGTGCACGCGGGCTGGCCGTCCGCACTGGCCGGATTCGGGTTGTGCGTCCTGTTCGGGTTCGCGTTCGTGTGGGTGTTCGTGGCGCTGGGGCTGCTCAGCGCGAACCCGCAGGCGTCGCAGGGCGCGGGGTTCCTGGCGCTGCCGCTGAGCTTCGTCTCCAGCGCCTACGTCCCGGTGGAGACGATGCCCGGCTGGCTGCAGGGCTTCGCCGAGAACCAGCCGGTCACGGTCATGATGGACGCCGTCCGGGTGCTCACCCAGGGCGACGCGGCCGCCGCGCTGCTCGGCCACGGCGCCGCCCACTACGTGACGCGCTCGCTGGCGTGGACGGCCGGGATCATCGTGGTCTCCGGCGTCATCGCCGTCGCCCGCGTCCGCCGGACATGACATGGCGGCGACAGGACACGGGCGCGCCCCGGGCACGCGCCGTAAGGTGGACGGCGTGAGCGGTGAGCGCGCGTCGATCGAGGTGGACGAGTTCCTGCCGCATCCGCCGCGCAAGGTGTGGCGGGCGCTCACCGAGCCGGACCTGCTGGCCCGCTGGATGATGCCGAACGACTTCGAGCCCGTCGTCGGGCACCGCTTCACCTTCGCCACCACCCCGATCCCCAACATCGGGTTCGACGGCACGATCCGATGCCGGGTCCTCGACATCGAGGACGAGCGGCTGCTGCGCATCAGCTGGAACGGCGGCGGCCTCGACACCACGGTGACCTGGCGGCTCGTCCCCGAAGGCCACGGCACCCGGCTGTTCATCGAGCACGCGGGCTTCGACCTGGACGACCCCGTCAACGCCTACGCCTTCCGCGGCATGGGCAGCGGCTGGCGCTCCGGCATCCTCCGCGCCCTCCAAAAAACCCTCACCGACATCGCCTGACCCGAAGCAAACCAAGCTGCCCCACAGGCCACGGAAGCGAGAGCGGCTGGACCGCGCTCAGCACGCAGGGCCCGGGGGGCGGGTTGCTTCGCCGACGGCCCGGCCATCGCGGGCTTGGGGCGGTCAGTTCTCCGAGCTGGCGGGTGGGTCGGCGTAGACGCCGTGGAGCATGCCGGTGGCCTGGCCGACTTCGATCAGGTAGTCGTCCGGGTCGCGCATGTAGCAGCGGATCTCGGCCTTGCGGTCGAGCGGCTCCGTCAGGAACCGGGCGCCCCGCTCCTTGGCGTACGCGTAGAACGCGGCGATGTCGGCGACGCGCACGTTCATGAAGGACGAGACGGGGTCGCCCGGTTCCGGCGGCGACAGCGTGACGTCGGGCTTGTCCGGGGTGGGTCCGCCGCCGGGGTTCATGATGATCCAGGTGTTGGCGACCTTCACGATGGCGGGGTTCTCCGCCAGGACGACCTCGCCGCCGAGGACGTCCGCGTAGAAGGCGCGCGAGCGCGCCACGTCGCGGACGGTGAGGAAGTGCGTGAGCACGAGCCCTTCCACGGGCGCGGGCAACCGATCCCGATCCGCCATGTCTCTGCCTCCCGATCATCAGGGTCGTCCTGGTCTGCGGTCGTCTCCCAATACCCGGAGGACGCCTGCCGACCCTCGAAACGCCTCCTCAACCCCCTGGTCATCTCCCTGGTTCCGGCCCGTCTCCCCTTGCCGGAGCCCCTCAAGATCTTGAACGTCGCTCTTCCCACCGGCCCGAGATCGTCCCAACTCGTTCCGTCTGCCGAAAGCTCCCGCCCCTGGCTCACCTCGGGACATACCGGCGCACCCCCGGCCAAAGGCGGGCCGGGGGTGCGCGTACGGCGGGTCAGCTGACGGTTTCCAGCGGTGGGTCGTTGGCGAACTGGGTGTTGTAGAGGTCGGCATAGCGGCCGCCTGCGGCGAGGAGGTCGTCGTGGGTTCCGCGTTCGACGATGCTGCCCTGCTCGATGACCAGGATCTGGTCGGCGGAGCGGATCGTGCTCAACCGGTGCGCGATGACGACGGCGGTGCGGCCGTCGAGGGCCTCGGCGAGGGCCTCCTGGACGGCGGCCTCGGAGGTCGAGTCGAGGTGGGCGGTGGCCTCGTCCAGGATCACGACCCGCTGGCGGGCCAGCAGCAGGCGGGCGATGGTGAGGCGCTGGCGCTCGCCGCCGGACAGGCGGTAGCCGCGCTCGCCGACGATGGTGTCGAGGCCGTCGGGCAGTCCCTCGATGAGGGTGTCGAGGCGGGCGCGGCGCAGGACGTCCCACAGGTCGTCCTCGGTGGCCTCGGGACGGGCCAGGAGGAGGTTCTCGCGGATCGACTCGTGGAACAGGTGGCCGTCCTGCGTGACCATGCCGAGGGTGTCGCGGATGGCCTGGAAGGACAGGTCGCGGACGTCCACGCCGCCGAGGCGGACGGCGCCGGAGTCGACGTCGTAGAGGCGCGGCAGGAGCTGCGCGATCGTCGACTTGCCCGCGCCGGACGAGCCGACCAGCGCGACCGTCTGCCCGGGTTCGGCGCGGAACGAGATGCCGTGCAGGACCTCGACGCCGCCGCGGGTGTCGAGGGTGGCGACCTCTTCGAGGGAGGCGAGGGAGACCTTGTCGGCGGACGGGTAGCCGAAGCGGACGTCGTCGAACTCGACGGTGACCGGGCCGTCCGGGACGGTGCGGGGCTCGGGCTTCTCGGCGACGAGGGGCTCCAGGTCGAGGATCTCGAAGACCCGCTCGAAGCTGACGAGGGCGCTCATCACCTCGACGCGGGAGCTGGCGAGGGCGGTCAGCGGCGCGTACAGGCGGGTGAGCAGGAGCGCGAGCGCGACGACGGCGCCGGCGTCGAGGTGGTCGCGCAGGGACAGGAAGCCGCCGAGGCCGTAGACGAGGGCGAGGGCCAGGGCGGAGACCATGGTGAGCGCGGTGATGAAGACGTGCTGCACCATCGCGGTGCGGACGCCGATGTCGCGGACGCGGCGGGCGCGGGCGGCGAACTCGGCCGACTCGCGGGCGGGGCGTCCGAACAGCTTCACCAGGGTCGCGCCCGGGGCGGAGAAGCGCTCGGTCATCTGCGTGCTCATCGCGGCGTCGTGCGCGGCGGCCTCGCGTTCGAGCCGCGCCAGGCGGGTGCCCATGCGGCGGGCCGGGAGGACGAAGACGGGCAGCAGGACCAGGGCGAGCAGCGTGATCTGCCAGGAGATGCGGACCATCACCGCGAAGGTGAGCAGCACCGTGACCAGGTTGCTGACGACGCCGGAGAGGGTGTCGCTGAAGGCGCGCTGGGCGCCGATGACGTCGTTGTTGAGGCGGCTGACCAGGGCGCCGGTGCGGGTGCGGGTGAAGAACGCGACGGGCATCCGCTGGACGTGGTCGAACACGGCGGTGCGCAGGTCGAGGATCAGCCCCTCGCCGATGCGGGCCGACAGCCACCGGTTGGCGAGCCCGAGGCCGCCTTCGGCCACCGCGAGGACGGCGATGACCACGGCCAGCCCGATGACGGTGGACGTCGCGTCGCGGTCGACGATCGCGTTGACGACCCAGCCGGCGAGGACGGGCGTCGCGACCGCGATGACCGCCATCACCACGCTGAGGATGAGGAAGGCGGCGAGCTGCCGCCGGTGCGGGCGGGCGAAGCCGCCGATGCGGCGCAGGGTGGCCTTGGAGAAGGGCCTGCCGTCCTGCGCGTGCATGGCGTGGTGCAGCGACATCCACGCCGTGACCTCCATGTCCACGGGTCCCCCTGGTGATCGTTAGCCTGGTACGGCAAGCACGGGACCTCAACAATGGTTGAGGTCAAGTCGTCGCCCGCGGCCAGCATGGCGCGGGGGTCCGACATTTCACGGAGGGACGCGCACCACGTGGACATCGAGAGTCTCCGGGCCGACACCCCCGGCTGCGCGAAGGTGGCCCATCTCAACAACGCGGGCGCGGCGCTGCCGCCCCGTCCGGTCATCGAGGCCGTCAACGGGCATTTCGCGCTGGAATCGGAGATCGGCGGATACGAGGCCGCCGAGCAGAACGCAGAGGCCGTCCAACACTTCTATGACGCCGTGGCAGGGCTCATCGGCGCGCGCGCAGACGAGATCGCCTTCGTGGAGAACGCCACCCGGGCCTGGGACATGGCGTTCTACTCGATCCCCTTCGCGAACGGCGACCGCATCCTGACCACCACCTCCGAGTACTCCAGCAACGCGATCGCCTACCAGCAGGTGGCGGCGGCCAAGGGCGCGAAGGTGGAGGTCGTCCCCGACGAGGCCGACGGCACCCTCTCCCTGGACGCGCTGGAGGCCGAACTCGCCAAGGGTGACGTCCGCCTGGTGTCGCTCAACCACATCCCCACGCAGAACGGGCTCGTCAACCCGGCCGCCGAGGTGGGGCGGCTGTGCCGCGAGCACGGCGTCCTCTACCTTCTGGACGCGTGCCAGTCGGTCGGCCACCTCGCCGTGGACGTGGGCGAGATCGGCTGCGACATGCTCTCGGCGACCGGCCGCAAGTACCTGCGCGGCCCCCGCGGCACGGGTTTCCTGTACGTGCGGCGCGACATCGTGCGGACGCTCGTCCCGCCCTTCCTCGACCTGCACGCCGCCGAGTGGAAGGCACCGGACGGTTTCGAGATGCGCGGCGACGCCCAGCGCTTCGAGACATGGGAGCGGTACGTCGCCGGGCAGATCGGCCTGGGCGTCGCCGCCGACTATGCGGCCCGCGTGGGGATGGTGGAGATCGAGGCCCGCGTGACCGCACTCGCCGCCAGGCTTCGTGAGGAACTGGCCGACCGCCCTGGTGTCACCGTCCACGACAAGGGGGTGCGGCCGTCCGGGCTCGTCACGTTCAGCGTGGACGGCCACGACCCCGCCGCCATCAAGGCGGCCGCAAGGGCGCACGGCGTCAACATCAACGTCACGAACCCCATGTCGCACGGATACGACCCGCACGTCCTTCCTGCGGCCGTGCGGGCCTCCGTGCACTACTACAACACCGAGGAGGAACTGGACCGGCTACTGTCCGTCCTCCCCTAGCGGGGGCGTGAGCGTGCCCAGGGCCGGAGGATGGGCACCGGTAGCGGCCTCCGGGCACGCCCACTGGTCACATGTCGGACGACGTCACGTGTTGGACCGGGCGGCGCTGATGTCCGCCAGGGCCGACCGGGAGTCGTGCTCGATCGCCAGGTCGCCGATGGACACGATGCCCACGGGACGGCCGTCCTCCATGACGGGCAGCCGGCGCACCGACCGCTCCCGCATGATCTGCGCGGCCTTGTCCAGGGAGTCGTCGGGGCCGACGGTCGCCGTCACCCGGCTCGCGATGCCGCCGATCTTCGCCTGGGACGGGTCGCCGCCGGCGGCGAGGCCGCGGATGACGAGGTCCCGGTCGGTGACCACGCCCTGCAGGTCGTCGCCCTCCGCGACCAGCACCGCGCCGATGTCCTCGTCGCGCATCGCCCGCGCCACCGTCACGATGTCGAGTTCCGGGGACACCGACGTCGGCGAGCCCGTCATGATTTCGCGGATCTTCGTGGCCATCGATCACTCCTTGACCTCGTGATTCGTTCCTGGGGGCCCGGGGATGACTCGGGCCTACCCGGCAGAAACGGGATCACTCATGACGTCCGGAACGCGGCGAACATCCGCTCGGCCCCCGCCCGGTCCCACTCCAGCCGGTTCGGGTCCTGCCGCGCGGGACGCACCGGAACCGTGTCGAACGTGATCGAACCGCTCTCACCGAAGCTCTCGGCGAGCAGCCGCAACTCCCCCGCCCCCAGCCCCGGCGTCGTCTCGACCGCACCGGCGACCGCCGTGAGGAACCGCGCCAGCCGCACCGGATTCCCGGTCGCCCGCTCCCGCACCTCCCGCACCAGCGCCTCCAGGAACTGGTGCTGCCGCTCGATGCGCGCGAGATCGGAACCGTCCCCGACGCCGTACCTCGCCCGCACGTAGGCCAGGGCCGTCCGCCCGCTCACCCGGTGCCTGCCCGCCGACAGCTTCAGCCCCGCCTTCGGGTCGTCGACCGGCGCGGGCAGCGTCACCCGGACGCCGCCGAGCGCGTCCACGATCGCCCGGAACCCGTCGAAGTCGATCAGCACCGTCCGGTCGATCCGGACGCTCGTCAGCGACTCCATCGTCTTCACCGCGCACCCCGCGCCGCCCTCCGGGAACACCGAGTTGATCAGCCCTCGGCGCGCCGGGAGGACCGCCCCGCCGGCGGTCTTGCACGCCGGAATCCGCACCAGGGAGTCGCGCGGGACGCTCACCGCGCGGACGCGCTTCCGGTCGGCCGGGACGTGCACCACCATGATCGTGTCCGACCGCGCGTGCGCGCCGCCCCGCCCGTCCACACCGAGGAGCAGCACGTTGAACGCGGCCCCGGGCGCGGCCGACTTCGCCGCCACCGGCTTCGCGTCCCGCCCGTGGAAGACCACCGCCGGGACGAGGATCGCCGCCGCCGTCACCGCCACGACCATGCCGAGCAGCGTCCACCGGCCGGGGCCGCGCCGCCGTCGCCGCCCGGCCGCGTCCAGCAGCCGGTTCCGCTGCCGGGCCAGCGAGGCGGGCGGCTCGTGCTCCAGCTCCCGGCCGAGGTCGCGGATCAGGTCCAGGTCGTCCATGCTCACGCCTCCTCACGCGTCGGGTCGGTGTCGCCCAGCGCGGCGCGCACCTTGCGCCGGGCGCGGTTGAGCCGGGAGCGGACCGTCCCGACCGGGATGCCGAGCGCCCGCGCCACCTCCTCGTAGGCCAGATCGCCCCACGCCACCAGCAGCAGGACGTCCAGGTCCCGCCGCGGCAGCCCGGACAGCGCCGCCGCCAGCGCGGGCCGCGTCGCCGACGCCGTCACCCCCGCCGCGACCCGCTCCGCGGGCCCCTCGACCGGACCGTCCACGGGGCTCCGCCGCAGCGCCCGGTAGCGCGCGCCCTCCGCCCGGTGGTGCCGCGCCACCAGCTTCGTCGCGATGCCGAACAGCCACGGCCGCGCGTCCCGCTGCGCCGGGTCGTAGCGCTCCCGCTTGCTGAACGCGACGAGGAACGTCTCTCCGACGACGTCCTCCGCGGCCTCGGGCCCCAGCCTGCGCGAGACGTACCGGTACAGCATCGCGGAGTACCGGTCGAAGAGCGCGGCGAACGCCTCCGGATCGGCGAGCGAACCCTCGATGAGGGCGGCATCGCTGTCCTGAGCCGTCGGGGGTACGGTCATCGCCACCACCATGGCATGCGCACCGGGCCTTCCCGTGCGGGGACGTTGTCGGAGATGTATCTCCGCGACGCCCCGTCCGGGTTCACGGACACGGCCGCCAAGGACGCGAACCACTCCGAACCTTCCCGGTAAACTGCGCGTCCTTCACTATGCGCGGCGTTGTCGGGGGGACGGCTCCGCCTGCCTGCCGGGGGTTCGAGTCGAGGAGGGCCAGGACGTGGAGAACGACGCCGAGCGGGAACCGGACGCATCCGGCACCGAGGACGAGCAGGACGCGTCCCGCACCGCCACGGCCGAGTTCCCCGCCCCCGCGAAGGTCAACCTGACCCGCCCGGACATCGCGCTCCGCCGCCCCGAGGACAAGCCGCCCGTCTGGTACGTCCAGTTCCCGTCCCCGCAGCCGACCGAGGACGCCCCTTCCACCGACGAGGACGAGCCGCCCGCCCCGAAAGAGCCCCGCGCCGACGAGGCACAAACCCAACCGTGGCCCGCCCCGCCCACCACTGAAGCCCCCTCGGACGAGGAGCCGGCTACAGAGGAGCAGCAGGCCGAACCAAGCGCTCCCAAAGCCGAGGCACGCCCGTCCCAGGACGAAGACCGTGCCGCCGAGGCCGCCCCGCAGCCACCAAAGCAAGAGACAAGCCCGCCCGAAGACAACGCGGGCCAGTCCAAGACGCAGCCGATCCAAGTCGACCGGCGCGTGGCACCAGAGCGACCGGCACACCCCCAAGCCGAAGAACAAGCACCCGCCGCAGAGCCCCAGGCCGAAGCGCAGCCACCCCAAGACGACCCGCGCACGCCACAAGAGCAGCCTGCCCGTCCCCAGGCCGAGACACGGCCGACCGAAGACGACGCGCGCGCATCACAGGAACGACCGGCACGGCCTCAAGGCGAAGCACGCACACCCAGCGCGGAATCACCGCCCACCCCCGGCGAACCGCCATCGGCACAACCGCCACAGGCCGAAACGCGCGCACCGCAGCGCGAACAACGCCGCCCCCAGGCACAGGCACAACCGCCCCAGGCCGAGGCTCAGCCACCCCAAGACGACGCGCGCGCATCACAAGAGCGACCGGCGCGGCCACGAGACGAGACACGCACACCCGGCGCAGAAGCACGCCCGACACACGGCGAACCGCCATCAGCACAGCCGCCACAGACCGAAGCGCGGCCTCCGCAAGCTGACGCGCGCGCATCACAAGAGCGAGCGGTACATCCTCAGCGCGAAGCGGGGCCACCCCAGGGGGAAGCGCGCTCAGCGCAAGGCCAACAAGCACCAGCGCGGCCATCCCAAGGCGAAGCACGCGCACCGCAGCGCGAACAACAACGCCCACAGGGACAAGCACAACCGCCACAGACCGAGGCTTGGTCACCCCATGGCGACCCGCGCGCCTCACAAGAACGGCCAGTACGTCCGCAGGGCGAAGGACGGCCGCCTCACCCGGAAGCGCGCCCAGTCCACGGTGAGCCGCCGTCGGGGCGGCCGGGTGCGCCTGGGCCGCACGCGCCGCAACAGCACCGTTCGCAGGCCGAAGCGCGACCGCCTCAGAGCGACCCGCGCGCGTCACAAGAGCGACCAGTACGTCCCCAGGGCGAAGCGCGGCCGCCGCAGAACGACCCGCGTGCGTCGCAAGAGCGACCGGTACGGCCGCAGGGTGAAGGACGTCCGACCCACTCTGAGGCGCGGCCTCCCCATGGCGGGCCGGCGCCGGCGCAGCACGAGCGGCACCGGCCGCAGGGGCACGGGCGGCCGGGGCAGGGTGAGGCGCCGGCCGGTCGGCCCTTGCCTGGCGGGGCCTGGTGGAGCGAAGGCGAAGGACGGCCCGGGCCGCAGGTCGAGGCTTGGCATGGTCAGGGGCGTCCGGCTCCTGCTGAGGGGTGGGACGAGGCTCCCCCGGCGGAAGGCGGGGGCTGGCCGCCTCAGGGTGATGCGCAGGCGACGCGGGTCGAGGCTCTGCCGTCGTGGGACGACCCGCGCGGGTCCGGGGAGTGGGCCGCGGGGGCACCTAGTGAGGTCGGCTGGTCGGCGCACGGGGTGCGGGAGCGGCCCGGTGCGCCGGGCGAGCAGCAGTGGGCGCAGGAGGCTTCGGTCACCCGGGCCGAGCGGCTGCCGGTGCGGGAGTCCGGGGAGTATCCGGCGGCGCGGTCGTCGGGGCAGTGGGGCGAGCCGTGGGACGGGAGTCCGCCGGAGGAGCCGGAGAAGAAGCGGCGGGGGCGGCGCTGGCTCATCGTGCTCGTCGCGGCGATCGTGCTGGTCGCCGGGGGCGTCACCGGGCAGCTCGTGCGGCCGGTGCCGGAGCCGACGATCGAGCTGGCCATCGCGTCCAGCCACGCGTTCCCGGGGCAGGCGCCGCGGCTGCCGTGGCCTTCGGCGGGGCAGTCCGCCGTGTACGTGGACGGCCTCGGGTCGATGGGGGCGTCGGGCGGGTCCGCGCCGACGCCGACGGCGAGCGTCGCGAAGGTGATGACGGCGTACGTGTACCTGCGCGACCATCCGCTGAAGCCGGGTGAGCCGGGGCCGGTGCTGACGGTGTCTCCGGAGGCGGCGGCGCAGATCCCGATGCGCCGCAAGCGGGAGGAGTCGCTGCTCGGCGTCACCGCGTACCAGAAGCTGACGCAGCGCAAGGCCCTGGAGGCGCTGCTGATCATCTCGGCGAACGACGTGGCGCACGAGCTGGCGCGCTGGGACTCGGGCAGCGAGCAGGCGTTCGTGGCGAAGATGAACGCGGCGGCGGCGGAGCTCGGCATGACCGCGACGCGCTACACCGACCCGAGCGGCTACGACTCCGGCACCGTGAGCACGGCCGCGGACCAGGTCAAGCTGCTGAAGGCGGCGATGGGACTGCCGGAGTTCGCGGAGATCGTGAACAACCGGTCGTACGTGCCGGACGGCGCCGGCCTGGCGCGGGAGGGCGGGAACTTCCTGCTCGGGCAGTACGGCGTCGTCGGCGGCAAGACCGGCTACACCGACGCCGCGGGCGGGAACTTCGTGTTCGTCGCGCGCAAGACCGTCCAGGGCGTGGAGACGCTGATCGTCGGCGCGGTGATGGGGCAGCGGTCGCCGAGCGCGGCGGGCGCGGTCAACGCTGCGGGACGGCTCGTCGCCGCGGCCGAGGGCGCGCTGACCGCGGTGACGCTGGCGCAGAAGGGCGCGCGGGTCGCGCTGGTCGACGACGGGCTCGGCGGGACGACGCCGCTGCGCGCCGCGGCGCCGGTCACGGTGGTCGGCTGGCCCGGGCTGACCGTGCGGGTCGGCGTGGAGGGCGAGCCGCCGCACCGGGGCGCCGCGGGCGAGCAGGTCGGCACGGTGACCGCCGGGGCGGGGACGGTTCCGCTGCGGCTCGGCCGGGCGCTGGACGAGCCGTCCTATCTGAAGCGCCTGACCAGGCTCGGCTAGGCGTACAGGGCCGACAGGAAGCGGATCAGCAGGGCCTCGCGGGTCTCGGGCGGCAGGGCGTCCAGGATGGCGTTGACCACGGCCATCTCGGGGTCGCCGCCGCCCGCGAGGTCGACGCCGACGGAGGCGAGGAGCCCGGCGAAGCCGGCGTCGTCGAGGCTGTCGAGGTCGAGCCCGGCGAGGGCGTCGACCAGTTCGGCCGGGACGTCCGGCGGCCCGGCGGCGCGGGCGGCGCCGGTGGCGGCGGTGAGCGCGCCGAGCAGCGCGTCGACGTCGCTGACGCCGGTGACCGTGAAGTGCAGGTTCGGCGGGATGCCCTGGTAGGAGAGCTGCGGCTGGAAGAACCAGCCGCGCCGGCGGGCCTCGTCGGCGATGACGAAGACGTCCAGGCCGGGGTCGGTCGAGGCGACCGCGACGAGCGGCGCGACCGGGTCGCCGAGGACGCGCAGCCCCGGGATGCCGGCGACGCCGGCGCTGAGGCGTTCCGCGGACTTCATGGCGTTCTCGGCGAGGTCGCGGTAGCCCTGCGCGCCGACCGCGTTGAGGGTGGCCCAGGCGGCGCCGAGCGGACCGGCGCTCTTGCTGCTCTGGACGGTCGCGTTGATGACGGTGTATCCGGGCCATTCGGCGGACGCGAAGTAGGCGGCCCGGCGGTGCGACTCGTCCGCGAACAGGACGACCGAGGCGCCCTTCGGCGTGTACCCGTATTTGTGCAGGTCGCAGGAGAGGGACGTCACGCCGGGCACGGACAGGTCGAACGGCGGGACGTCGCGGCCCGCGTCCCGCAGCCAGGGCAGCACCCAGCCGCCGACGCACGCGTCCACATGGCAGGGGACGCCGGCCCGCGCGGCGATCGCCGCGATCTCCGGGACGGGGTCCATAGTGCCGTGCGGGTAGGACGGTGCCGACGCGACGACGAGGGCGGTGCGGGGCGTCAGCGCGGCGGCGGTCGCGGCCGGGTCGGCCCGGTACTCGGCGTCCACCGGGACGTGCACGACCTCCATGCCGAGGTAGTGCGCGGCCTTGTGGAACGCGGGGTGCGCGGTCGTCGGCAGGACGATCTGCGGCCGTCCCTCGACCGGGTGCGCGTCCCGCGCCGCCTTCACCGCCAGCATGATCGATTCGGTGCCGCCGCTGGTGAAGATCCCGGAGCCGCCGCCGAGCTTGGCCGCGACGAACCCGACGACCTGCCGCTCCAGCGCGACGATGCTGGGGAACGCCGTCGGGTCGAGGCAGTTGACCTCCAGCATCTCCTGGTAGGCGGTGGCGGCGAGGTCGTGCACGGGCTCGCGGCCGGTGTCGTAGACGTATGCGGTGACCTTGCCGCCGCGGACGGGCAGGTCCGCGTCCCGCAGCCGGGCGAGTTCGGCGAGCAGGTCGGCGGCGGGGCGGCCCGCCTCGGGGAGGTGCTCAGACGGCATGTTCGGGTGTTTCCTCTACGGGTCGGCGCCCGGTCGCCCGCCGGAACGCGAGCAGGGGCGGAACGCTGATCAGCAGGAGCAGGGCGGGGACGAGGGAGAATCCGGCGCTCAGCCCGGTGAGGGCCGAGTCCGGCTGGACGACCGGCGTGTCGAGGTCCGCGGAGCGGAACGACGTCGCGGCGAGGATCAGCGCGAAGACGCCGGGCCCGAGGGCGAGCGCGCCGGTCTCCGCCGCCGTGTAGAGGCCGGTGAACGCGCCGGACTGGGCGTGCCCGGTGCGTCCGGTGTCGGCGTGGACGGTCTCCGGCAGCAGCACCAGCGACAGCAGTTGCATGGCCGCGTAGCAGACGCCGACCAGGCAGGCGAAGGCGAGGACGCCCGCGGTGGAGCCGAGGACCGGGTACATCGCGGCGGCCGTCGCGGCGAACAGCAGCACGCCCGCGATGTAGCACTCGACGACGCCGTACTTGCGGGACAGCCACCGCCACAGCGGCACCGCGAACGCGCTGGGCCCGACCATGCAGACGAACATCGCGGACGTCAGCCCGTAGTCGTCCAGCCGGTAGGTCGCGATGTACGGGGCGCCCGCCAGCATGATCCCGACGGCGAGGATCTGCGCGACGGACGCGCTGAGCAGCAGGAAGAACGGCCGGTTGCCGCGCGCGGTGCGCAGCGCGGCGGCCAGCCCGAGGGGGCGCGGCCCGGGCCGGGACGGGATCCACCGGTTCGCCAGCGTGCTCGCGATCATCGCGGCGCCCATGGCGAGGCCGACGACGGCGCCCATCAGCGCGTATCCGGCGCGCCCGCCGCCGGCGGCGTCGGTGAGGGCGGGGGCGAGGCCGCCCGCGACGAGGATGCCGAGCGTCAGGCAGACGACCCGCCACGCCATCGCGCGGCCCCGCTCGGACGGGTCGGCGGAGATCTCGGCGGGCAGCGCCACGTACGGGACCTGGAAGCAGGCGAACGCGGTCGCGGCCAGCAGGAACGCGACCCCGGCCCAGGCGGCGGCGAGGCCCGGGGAGTCGCCCGGCACGGCGAACATGGCGGCGAACAGGAGCGGCAGGGTGACGGCGCCGAGCAGCAGCAGCCGGGTGCGGCGGCCGGTGCGGACGGCTTCGCGGTCGCTCGCGGCGCCGATGATCGGGTTGAGCAGCACGTCCCACGCCTTGGGGACGACCAGCACGGCCCCGGCGATCGCTGCGGACACGCCGAGGACGTCGGTGAGGTAGTACAGGAGCAGCAGCCCGGGGACGGCGGAGAACACGCCGGTGCCGACCGAGCCGACGCCGTAGCCGAGCAGCCGACGCCGGGACAGCGTTGCCGAGGGGGCGCCGTGCGGGGGGTGCGCGGCCGGGGGGACGGCCGCCGGGGGGAGGTCGGTCATCCGCCGGCCCGGTCCGGGGCCCCGATCGCCAGGGCGACGGTGCGGCGCATGTGGCGGCGGAACCGGGCGACGGCCTGCGGGTCGTCGACGCCGTGCCGGTGGCCGTCGGTGTCCAGGACGCCGCCGTTGCCGAACCCGTGGGTGCACCAGACGACCGTCCACACGACGTAGTCGACGTCGACGTCGTCGGGGACGACCTTGCGGGCGGCCTCGGTGACCATCTGCATCAGC
The DNA here is from genome assembly GCF_043197915.1 of Actinomadura geliboluensis. Classification (NCBI taxonomy): domain Bacteria; kingdom Bacillati; phylum Actinomycetota; class Actinomycetes; order Streptosporangiales; family Thermomonosporaceae; genus Actinomadura; species Actinomadura geliboluensis. The sequence continues at coordinate 474,189 of NZ_JBICUA010000004.1, forward strand.
GGCCGGACGTACTGCTCCTCGAGGTGGACGACGTCGCTGGCGTCCGACAGCCAGCGGTGCATCCACAGCGCGGGGATCTCTGGCCGCTGCATGCAGAACTCGACGTAGGCGTCGACGAGGGAGAGCAGGCCCTCGGCGTCCGGGGTGATCCGGCTCAGCGCCCCCTCCAGGGCCGTCCGTTCGACCTCGTGGGCACGTTCCATCACGGCGAGGTACAGGTCGCGCTTGCCGCCGACGTGGTAGGCGACGGTGGCGACGTTGAGCCCGGCCGCCTCGGCGATCATGCGGGTGGACGTCCCGTCGTAGCCGAGCGCCGCGAACAGCCGGGTGGCGGCTTCCAGGATCCGTTCTCGACCCGATTCGCTACTGGCCATAGCCTCAAGCTAGGTGCTGCCCCCGGCCCCGGTCAATCGTTTGATTGATCGCCGGGCGGCTCGCTGAGCCACACGGTGAGCACCATCTCCATCTCCAGCCGCGCCTCCGGGTCGTACAGTCTCTCGCCGAAAAGCTCCTCCAGTTGGTGCAGCCGGTACCGGACGGTCTGCGGGTGGACGTGCAGGCGGTGCGCGACCTCGGTGGCGTTGAACCCGTTCTGCAGGCAGGACAGCAGCGTCCGCATGAGCCGCTCCCGGTGCCGGGGCCGGACCTCGCGCAGCGGCGCGAGCCGTAAGGCGGCGACGGCCCGCACCAGCTCCTCGTCCTTGAACACCACCAGCGCCGGCATGTGGTCGGCGCAGCGGATCAGCCGGTCGGACGGCAGGATGCCGCGGCGCGCGAGCGGCAGCGCGTCCCGCGCCCAGCGCAGCGACTTCGCCGCGTCCTCGGTGCGGACGGTCGGCCCGAGCGCGGCGACCCAGTCGCGCAGCGCCGCCTCCAGCATCCGGCCCCGGCCGGGGCCCTCCGGGTCGGGGACGAGCAGGCACGGCTCGCGGCGGTCGACGTCGGCGAGCACGTCCGGCGGCAGCGACGGGTGCGAGAACGGCTGCCGGCCCCGCTCGTACAGGACGACCGCGGCGACGGTGCGGGGGACGCGCCACTGCGCGAGCCGGGCGAGGTCGGCGACGGCCCGCGCGGCGGCGGGCGGCTCGGCGAGCAGCAGGTCCAGCAGCCGGCGGCGGCGGTGCTCCAGCTCGCCGGCCTCCTGCGCGCGGGCCTTGGTGTAGCCCTCGGTCGCGGCGCGGGCGATCTCGTCCAGGAACGCGAAGATCGCCTCGGCGATGCTGGCGAGGGTGCGGCGGGAGATGTTGTACCGCTCGGACTCGGCGGCGAGCCGCCGCCAGGCGACGCGGGCGCCGAGCCGCAGCGAGGTCTGCAGGATGTCCAGGCTGCGGCCCTCGCGGGCCTCGGCCCAGCCGATCTCCCGGTAGACGGCGGCGACCGGCTCCCAAGAGCTGTCCGGGTCCATGATCAGGTCGACGAACTGGCGGAGCGCGCCCTCGACGGCGAGCCGGACCAGCCGCGCGTACTCCTCGTCCTGCGGGCGGGAGTACTCGGGGATCCCGGCGAGGATCTCCTCGATCATCTCCTCGGCGAGCGCCTCCAGATGGGGCCGGAAGACGGTGGACAGCTCGCTCGGCACGCCGGCCCAGGGCTTCAGCGGGGAGCGGTCCTCAAGCGTCGTGGTCACCGTTCGCACCTCCCGACTCGGAAGCTACCGACGGCGGGCCGGAGTGGCTGCACGACCGGCTACGCATTGCGGGGCCGCGCTTGTCAGCGGATTGACAACCGGGCCCTGACTGCTCAGGCGCGGCGTGCGGCCGGCCCGGCGAAGACCGCGCCGGCGCCGAGCCCGAGGTAGATCAGGCCGGTGGCGTACCGCTGCCGCCGCCGGAACGCGGGACGGGTCCGCAGCCAGCCGCCGATCGACCCGGCGGCGACCGCGTACCCGAGGTCGGCGACGAGGCCGATCAGCACGAGGACCAGCCCCATCACGGCGATCTGCAGCGGCACGGCGCCCGCGTCCCGGTCGACGAACTGGGGTAGGAACGCCAGGAAGAACAGCACGACCTTCGGGTTCAGGACGTTCACCAGCGCGCCGTCCAGGTAGACGCGGCGGATCGGGCGCGGCCGGAGCCGCGCCTCGGCCGGGTCGTCGCCGCCGCGGAACGTCCGGTAGGCGAGGTAGAGCAGGTAGGCGGCGCCCGCGTAGCGCAGGAACCCGAACGCGGTCGCGGAGGCGGCGACGACGGCGGACAGCCCGGCCGCGGCGGCGGCGATGTGGACGAGCGTGCCAGTCTCGACGCCGAGCGCGGACGCGACCCCGGCGCGGCGGCCCTCGCCGATGCTGCGCGCGGTGATGTAGAGGTGGTTCGGGCCGGGGACGGCGACCAGCGCCAGCGCGGCCAGCATGAACAGCGGCAGATTCGTCACGGCAGCACGTTAGGAGCCGCGGTGGTCCTGCATCCAGGGCCAATCAGCCCGAGAGAACGTGGACCAATCAGCTGGGCGCGGCGGCGGAGAGCGCGCCGGCCAGCACCAGGCGCCCGGCCGTCCGGACCATGGTGGCGACGTCCTCGACGGGCTGCCGCAGCGACGCGAGGCTGATCAGCCCGGCGAGCAGGATGTGCCCGAGGACGAGCTCGACGTCCTCCCGCTCGGGCACCGGGTCGCCGATCGCCGCCGACAGCCGGTCGCGCAGGTACTGGAACAGGATGGTGCGGGCGTCGTCGACGCTGGAGTCGTCCGAGGTCACCGCCTGGATGATGGCGGACGTGAGGGTCGGCTCCTGCGCCGCGACGTAGACGATGCGCTCCAGCAGCGCGGTGAGCCGCTCCAGCTGGGTGTCGCCGACCGCGAGCGCGTCGATGTCGTCGGTGACATGGTGCGCCCAGGCCGCGGCGACCTCGGTGAGCAGGTGGTCCTTGGTGGCGAAATAGCGGTAGACGGTGGCGCGGGCGACCCCGGCCCGGTCCGCCACGTCGTGCATGGTGACGGCGGGGTAGCCGCCCTCGAGCGCCAACTCCCTCGCCGAGTCGATCAGCCGCTCGCGCCGTGCCTGCTGGTCCTTGCTCAGCGTCCGCGTCACGGTGAACCGAACGTCGCCGCTCAAAACGCCTCCTCGCTGTGGCCGCCCCCATTGTTCCGCACATTGGTCCTGAACGCGTGCACCAAGGTCCTTCGTTCCCTTACCGCCTGCGTCCGCCGGGTCACCATAGACCTAGCACTTGCTTGGGTGAGACGTTAGTCTCGACTCGCGTCTTTCCGGCTGCCGGGCGCATGCCGCACTCCCCACGAGCCCCCTGTCCGCAGCGTTTTCCGAGGAGTGAGCCATGGACATCGACCTTCTCGACGGCGAGATGTACGCCACCGACCCCTGGTCCGTCTACGCGCGCCTGCGCGCCGAGTCCCCGGTCTACCACGACGCGGAGAACGGCCTCTGGGGCGTGTCCCGGCACGCCGACGTGTTCGCCGTCGAGCGCAACCCCCGCGTCTGGACGAACTCCGGCGGGTACCGCCCGCAGCTGCCGTCCGACCCGTCCATGATCGGGCAGGACGATCCGGAGCACGCGCACCGCCGCCGCATGGTCTACCAGCGCTTCACGCCGCGCGGCGTCGCCCGCTACGAGGAGCGGATCCGCGCCACCGCCGTCGACTGCATCACCGCGGCGCTGGACGCGGGCACCGTGGACGCCGTCCCGGCACTGGCCGCTCCCCTGCCCGCCCGCGTCATCGGCTGGCTCCTCGGCTTCCCCGAGGACGCGTGGCCGCAGCTCGTCCACTGGTCGGCGACGGCCGTCTACGCGGGCGGCGGGCAGCGCTACATCACCGACGACGCGACGATCGCCGCCGGGGAGTACGCCCTCGCCGTCCTCGACATGGCCAAGGACCGCCGCGCCCGCCCCACCGACGACCTGCTGTCGATCTGGTCGAACGCGGGCCCCGACCAGCCCGCCTACGACGACGAGCACCTCGCGCACGAGGCGCTGCTCCTGCTGGTCGGCGGCGCCGAGACGACCCGCACCGTCATCGCGACCGCGCTGGACGCGCTGATCCGGCACCCGGACCAGTGGCGGCGGCTGCGGGACGACCCGGCCCTCATCCCGAACGCCGTCGAGGAGTTCGTCCGCTGGACGACCCCGATCCTCAACATGTGCCGGGTCGCCGCGACCGACGCCGAGATCGCCGGCGTGACGATCCCGGCGGGCGAGCAGATCCTGCTCATGTACGGCTCCGCGAACCGCGACGAGGCCGTCTTCGACGACCCGGACGTCTTCGACGTGGCGCGCCGCCCCGGCGACCACATCGCCTTCGGCCTCGGCCCCCATTTCTGCCTCGGCGCGTCCCTGGCCCGGCTCGAACTGCAGATCTTCTTCGAGGAGTTCGTCGCCCGCGTCGCCACCGCCGAATGGGCCGACGACGAGGGCCCCCGGATCCTCCGGAACGCCTTCGTCCGCGGCGTCACCGAATTCCCCATCACCCTCACCCCGCGCTGACCCCGGCGGGTCAGCGGCGGCGGGTGAAGCGGTCGCGGACCCCCCAGGAGAAGACGATCGCGCTGAGCCCGTGCCGCGGCGGTGACGCGGCGCCGGAGGTTCTGTCACAAACGGACCGGGCATCTCGTCACTCTTCGTGGAACCGGAACCCGATGAGGAGAGTGATGGTCATGCGCGTGTTCGTGGCAGGTGGAACGGGGGTCCTGGGCCGGCGGCTGGTGCCGCGGCTGCTGGAGCGCGGCCACCAGGTGACGGCCACGGCGACGAGCGCCGCCAAGCTGGACCTGCTGGCGGAGATGGGGGCCGAGGGCGTCGTGATGGACGGCCTCGACGCCGGATCCGTCAACGCGGCGGTGGCCGGCGCGCGGCCGGACGTGATCGTCCACCAGATGACCGCGATCTCCGTGGCGCACGCCGGCAAGGCCGATATGAAGCACATGGACCGGTGGTTCGCCGGGACGAACCGGCTCCGCACCGCGGGCACGGACAACCTGCTGGCCGCCGCCGAGGCGGCCGGCGTCTCCCATGTCGTCGCGCAGAGCTACGGCGCCTGGAACGGCGTCCACGAAGGCGGCTGGGTGAAGACCGAGGACGACCCGCTGGACCCGATGACCGGGACGCCCGCGGAGCCGGGCATGGCGGCGATCCGCCACGTCGAGGAGGCGGTCGGCAAGGTCGGCGGCGCCGTCCTGCGCTACGGCTGGTTCTACGGGCCGGGGGCCATGGACGACCTGGTCGAGCCGGTCCGCAAGCGGCAGTTCCCGGTCGTCGGCGGCGGGCGCGGGCACTGCTCCTGGCTGCATCTGGACGACGCGGCGAGCGCGACCGTGCTCGCCGTCGAGCAGCAGGCCCGCGGCGTGTTCGCCATCGTGGACGACGAACCGGCCCCGGCCGCCGAATGGCTCCCCCACCTCGCCGAATGCGCGGGGGCGAAGCGGCCGATGCGCGTCCCCGCCTGGCTGGCCCGTCCGCTCGCGGGCGACGTGGCGGTCATGGTGATGACCGAGGGCCGCGGCTTCTCCAACGCCAAGGCCAAGCGGGAACTCGGCTGGGAACTGCGCTACCCGTCCTGGCGCCAGGGCTTCAAGGAAGAACTCGCCTAGGACTCCGCAAGCAGGTCGCGGAAATCGGCGCACCGGACGACGCGGCCCGGGCGGCCGTCGAAGATGTTCAGCTCCGCCTGTTCGATGCCGGGGATCGCCTGGGCGGTGCAGGCGATCTGCGCCTGCCATAGGCGTGGCCAATCCCGGGGCCGGATCGTCGTCTGCAGCGCCACCGTGACGGTGCCGGACCCGCCTGTTCCGCCGGTGTCCGGCCGGACCTCGCGCGCATCGGTCCCGCGCAGGGCCGGGTCGGACAGGTCCGCGACCATCCCGATACCGGGCAGTGTGCTGCTGAGTCCCGCCTTGCGTTCGCCGTCGGTGACGCCGTGGCCGAGCTGCCAGAGCGGCATCAGCGGCGCTCCCGGCAAGCCGGGCCGGGCCACCGGCACGAGCTTCCCGTCCCCGATGACGTAGATGGTGTTGTTGACGACCGGGCCCTGCGCGGTGGGGAGCGGTCCGACCCTCGTGGTGCCGGTCGGCTGGACGCCGCAGCCGCACAGCATGGCCAGCGCCGCGAGGAGTGTGAGGTTGAGCAGCGTGAGCGCGGTCCTTCCGCTCATGGCCTTCCTTCCATGGGCAGCCAGAGGGTGAACACCGCGCCCCCATCAGGTCCGGCGGACGCCTCCAGCGTCCCGCCGTGGAGCAGTGCGTTCTCCTGAGCGATCGCCAGGCCCAGCCCGCTGCCCTCGCTCCGCGAGCGAGCCGCTTCGGCCTTGACGAACCGGTCGAAGATCAGCGGCAGCAGCTCGCCGGGGATGCCCGGCCCCGCGTCCGCGACCGACATCCGGAACCCGGCCACGCCGTCGCGCCGCGCTCGGCGGGCCTCCAGGCGCACCGGCGGCCGCCCGTGCCGGAAGGCGTTGCCGACGAGGTTCGCCACGATGACGTCGAACCGGCGCGGGTCCACCCGCACGACCAGGTCGCCGGGGACCGCGACCTCGACCCGGCCGGACCAGCCGCGCGCATCGAGGGTGGCCGCCACGGCGTCGGCCACGACCACGTCGTCCGGTGCGAGCGCGGCGGCGCCCGCGTCGAACCGGCTGATCTCGATCAGGTGCTCCACCAGCGTGCCGAGCCGCCGCGTCTCGGCCACCACCAGCCGCGCCGCCGTCGGGTCCGGGTCGGTCTCCAGCACGTCGGTGAGCGCGGTCATCGTGGTGAGGGGGGTGCGCAGTTCGTGCGAGACGTCCGCCACGAACCGGCGCGCCGCCGCTTCGACGGCGCGAAGCTCGGTCACCGTGGTCTCCAGGGCGACCGCCGCGTGGTTGAACGTGCGGGCCAGATCGGCCAGCTCGTCCCGCCCCCGGACCTGTACCCGCGTCGCCAGCTCGCCCGCGGCGAGCGCCCGCGCCCCCGCGCCGAGGCGTCGCAGCGGGCGCAGCAGCCCGTGCGCGGCCGCCAGCGCGAGGCCCAGCCCGAACAGCAGCGCGGCGGCGTCCGCCGTGACCATCGCCCGGGTGAACGACCGCAGGTCGGCGGCCTCCCGGTCCAGGCTGACGCTGACCAGGACGAGCGGCGGTGCGGCGCGCCCCGCGTCGGACTTGCGGTATTCGGCCACCGACGTCCCGACCAGGAGGTACAGCGCTCCCGCATGCCGCACGCGCCGGACGACCATGGCCCGTTCGGCGCGCGCGGCGAACGACGCCGGCACCGGCACGTGCAGGCAGCCCTGCGGGGGCGAGGTCGCCGGCTGGTTCGGCGGGGGCGACACCACGCAGGCGCGCTGGCGACCGTCGGCACTGCGCAGCGCCGACTGAAGGTTCGTCGCCAGCGCCCGGTCCGCGCCTACTGGTATCTGCATCGGCACCAACTGCGCGACGGTCTGCCGGACCTGCGTCGTCACGGCGTTCTCGGTGCGTTCGAGCATCGCGTCGCGCATCAGCACGTACCCGACGCCGGACGCCAGGACCGAGGCCAGCAGCGCGACGGCGGCGAACGCGGCCACCGTCCGCATCCGCAGGCTCGTCATGCCGGCGGACCGCCCGCCTGGTAGAGATCACTCAGCACCTGGGCAGTATGCAGCGGACCATGATCGTGCAGCGGCAATGTCTCGAAATCCGGACATCCGGGGGCGACGGCTCAGGCGGCTATTTCACTCGGTCGAGGAAGGCCAGGACGCGTTCGGTGAGCAGGGCGGCGGAAGGCGCGTCATAGGACGGGAGGCCGTTGTCGGCGAAAATGTGCTCCGCGCCGGAATAGAGGAAGAGTTCGGCGTCGTCGGCCGCCTCCACGAGCGCGCGGGCGGCGTCCAGGTCGCCGTCCTCGACGAAGATCTCGTCGGCCTCCATCGCGTGGACCTGCACCGGGACGCCCGCCGGCCACGAACCGCCGAACTCGGAGACCGGCACGCACGAATGGAACAGCAGCGCGCCCTTGGCCCCCGGACGCGTCTGCGCCAGCAGTTGCGCCGGCAGGACGCCGAGCGAGAAGCCCGCGTGGACGAGTTCACCGGGAAGGCCGTCGGCGATGGCGTTCGCGCGGTCGGCGAACGTGTCGAAGAACCCGGCGTCCTGCGCGTACGCCATGCCGTCCGCGAGGCCCTCGAAGACCCGCCCCTCGTAGAGGTCGGGGACGTGGACGGTGTGCCCGGCCTTCCGGAGAACGTCGGCGAACGCCTCGACACCGTCCGTCAGCCCGTGCGCGTGATGGAACAACAAAACCTCGGCCATCCGCCGCATCATGCCATTGACGGCGCGTCGTCACTACGGCGGAGCGGCCTTTCCTCGGTTCGGCTCGAACGGCGGCCGCCGTCCAAGCCGAACCGGGCTCCGGTCAGGCGGAACGGCTCTTGGACACCGTGCGCGCCCCCAGCCAGGCGGCGTAGACGGCGGTGCCGACGAGGCCGGCCTTGCGCGTCTTGTCGACGGCCAGGGCCACGCCCAGGGCGAGTTCGGTGGCGCCGTTCCGCTTGATCCACGCCTGGGTGTCCTGGGGGAACGGCAGCCGGGAGATCGGCTCGAACGCCTTGGGCGCGGCGAAATGCGCGGCTCCGGTGGCGGCGAGGACGATGCCGGCGGCGCGGAGAAGGGCCATGAGGGGATTTCCTTTCAACCGGTGAATTCGTAGTCGTCGAGGTCGAACGTCCGGCTGCGGCGCAGCACGTGGAACCCGGACTGCGGACGGACGTAAGGTGCGTCGCCGTGCCGGTCGAAGTAATAGGAATTGGCCCGCGCGCAGCTCGGCTGGGCGAGGATGGTGCCCTTCATGCGGTCCCGCATCCGGGCGGTGAATTCGTCGTGCGGGCGGCGCCTGACCACCATGCGGGCCGCCCGGCGCCGGCGCGCCTCCGCGACGCAGCGCACGATGTGGGTGCTGCCCGCCTCGATGATCGAGAACCAGGACGCGCCGGTCACCGTGTACGGGCCGTTCATGAGCCAGAAGTTGGGGGCGATGGGCGAGGCGACGCCCTCGTAGGTCTGGTAGCGGTGCTCGTCCCAGTGGGCGCCCAGCTCGGTGCCGCCCAGGCCGACGACCGGGAACGCGGGCATCGCACCGATCTGCAGGGTCTTGAAGCCCGTGGCCAGGACCAGGGTGTCGATCAGCCGCTCGCGTCCGTCCCGCGTCACGATCCCGTGCTCGGTGACGCGCTCGATCGGGTCGGTGACCAGCTCGACGTCGTCGCGCATGAACGTGGGGAAGTAGCGGTTGGAGAACGAGGGCCGCTTGCACCCGAAGCCGTAGCGCGGCGTCAGGGCGCGCCGGAGCCGGCGGTCGGGCACCTGGCGGCGCAGGTGCGCGCGGCAGATCAGCTCGGTGCCGCGCACCAGGAACGGCACCTTGCCGTAGTGCACGATGCCCAGCACCATGATCACTTCGGACGCGACCGTGGTGACCAGCCGGGCGAGCGACTGGACCGGCGGCACCGCCCGGAACAGCGCGCGCACCCCGCGCGGGACCGTGAAGTCGATCTTCGGGAACACCCAGATCGGCGTGCGCTGGTAGACGTCCAGATGCGCGGCGACGGGCGCGATCTCGGGGATGACCTGGAGCCCGGACGCACCGGTGCCGATCACCGCGACCCGCTTCCCGCGCAGGTCGTGGCCGTGGTCCCAGCGGGCGGTGTGGACGATCTTCCCGGCGAACGTCTCGATGCCGGGGATGTCCGGGTTCTTGGGCTGGTCGAGCGGCCCGACGGCGCCGATCAGGAACCGCGCGACGATCTCGCCGCGATCGGTGTGGACGCGCCACACGTCGGCGTCCTCGTCGAAGACCGCCCGCTCGACCTTGGTACCGAGCCGCAGATGCGGCCGCAGCCGGTACTTGTCGGCGCAGTGCTCGGCATAGGCGCGCACTTCCGCGCCGGGCGCGAACGCCCGCGTCCAGGACGGATTCGGCTCGAACGAATAGCAGTACGTGGTGGACGGAATGTCGACGGCGACACCCGGATAGGTGTTGTGCCGCCACACGCCTCCGACGCTGTCCGCCGCGTCCAGGATGACGAAGTCGCGCACGCCCTTCTGACGCAGCCGGATGCCGACGCACAGCCCGGAGAAACCGGCGCCGACGATGACCACCTCGTGGTCGGGCTCCATCCGGCGCCACCTCCCCCAGCCGAGATACCGACGGTATTTAGAAGTTGGACGAGGTGTCAATACACCGCTGCGAAACCGCCGTCGCCGCGCAGATACCGTCGGTATCCGAGCGCTCACGCCCCTACGATGGCGGAATGGCACGACTGACCAGGGCGGAGAGCCAGGCGCGCACCCGCGAACTGCTGATCGCCACGGCCCGGCGGCTGTTCCTGCGTGACGGGTATCACGCGACCACACTGGAGAAGGTCGCCGAGGCCGCGTCCTTTTCCAAGGGCGCCGTCTACTCCAACTTCGGCACCAAGGATGAGCTGTGCCGGACGGTCATCGACGCCATCAGGGCCGAGCAGGTGCAGGCCATCACGGACGCCTTCCTCGGCGAGGGCTCCGACGAGGACCGCCTCGCCGTCTTCGAGGCGTGGGCCGAACGCACGATCGGCGACCCCGGCTGGACGCTGCTGGAGGCCGAGTTCGCCATCCACGCCACCCGCCGCGACCCCGAACTGCGCGCCGAGGTCGCCGCCGGCGGCCGCAGCTGGGCCGGAGCCCTCCGCCTCCTGCTGGAAGAGGAGGCCGGGCGCCGCGACCGGCCGCTCCCCCTGCCCGCCGCCGAACTGGCCGACGCCCTGCTCAGCCTCGGCATCGGCCTCGGCCTGCGCCGCGCGGTCGACCCGGCGCTCTCCCCGCACGCCCTGACGAACATGATCCGCCTGCTGCTCGCCCACCCGACCTGATCTAGCGGCCGTCGTCGGGGAGGAAGGACGCGAGGGCCTCGCGATTGCGCCGCAGACCGTCGATGCGTCCGTCCAGGGCGGCGAGCTCCCGGTCGAGGAGGTCGCGGATGTCCGCGCACCAGTCGAACTCCGACCCGTCGCCCCGGGTGCAGGGGAGCACCTGCCGGATGATGTCGGTGGACAGGCCCGCGTCCAGCAGGACGCGGATCTTCCGCACGGTCGTCACGGAGTCCTCGTCGTAGTGCCGGTACCCGTTCGCGCCGCGCGCGGCGTCGAGGAGGCCCTGCTCCTCGTAGTACCGCAGCAGCCGCGGGCTGACACCGGTACGCCGGGCCAACTCCCCGATCAGCATGTCACCGTCCCAGGTTGACCTTCTCACCGATGTGAAGCCCTAACGTCGTCCCGCGAAAGCTCATTCCGCCTGATGGAGGCACTCATGGCCTTTTACACCGTCCAGCGCAATGGCCTCGCGGCCACCGCCGATGATCTGGCGCCGCTGGCCTTCGCGGGTCACGCCCACTTCACCGCCATGCAGGTACGCGGCGGCGAGGTCCGCGGCCTCGACCTCCACTTGGAACGGCTGCGGTCCGCCTCGGCGGAACTGTACGGCCGCGCATTGCCCGACGACCGGATCCGTTCCCTTCTGCGGACGGCACTGGCAGCGAGCCCCGCAGACGTCTCGCTGACGGCCACCGTCTACTCGGCGCCCGGCGAATTCACCGCGGACGACACGACGGAACTCGACGTCCTGGTCCGAACCGGCCCGCCCGCGTCCGGCCCGGCAGGACCGCTCGCACTGACAACGGTCGAGTACGAACGGCCCGTGCCCGCCGTGAAGCACGTCGGCGAGGTGGCCAAGACGTACTACATGCGCAGGGCCGTCCGGGACGGCTTCGACGACGCCGCGTTCATCGACCGCCGGGGCCGGTTCAGCGAGGCGACGATCTGGAACCTGGCCTTCTGGGACGGAGACTCGGTCGTATGGCCCGACGCCGAGATGCTGACCGGAACGACGATGGGAATCGTCCGCCGCCAACTGACCCGATTGGACGTCCCTCAGCGCACGCAGGAGATCACCCGCGCCGACCTGCCCGCCCTCGCCGGCGCCGTCGTCATGAACTCATGGACGCCAGGCGTGGCCGTCCACCGGATCGACGCCCTTCCCATACCGGAAGCACCGCGCTTCCTGGAACTACTCCACCGGGCATACGACGCGGAACCATTCACGAAGCCCTGAAACTGCTGGGCGCCGCCGTCGTACACCTCGGCCTGGTGGTCCCACCGGTAATCGATTCGCTGAACAGCCGGTGAGCTACGGCTGGAGTGCCAGATCGCGCTGATACCAGGTGCCCGGCTTACCGCCGAGGTCGGCCGGGTCTGCCGGGCCCACCGCGACGAACCCGGCGTTGGCCAGCACCCTCGACGAGCACATGGAAGGCACCGCTCCCGGCCTCCTGCTCGGCCAGCAGTGCCCTGTGTTGCTCAGCGAACCGATCGAAGTACTCGTCACCACGGTCGGAGATCGAGGCGGCGAAGTAGGCGCGGTTCTCCACCTCGAAGGCCAGGACAGCCGAGGCATGGTCAGCGTGCAGCCGCTGCATCTCGGGCACCCGCCCGACTGTACCCAGCCGAAACATTGAGGGCACCTGATTACCCAACCGGCAGTCAGGGCCCACAACAACTTACAGCCGGGCCACTGGGTCGATAGGCCATGATTGGCACTGAGGCGATCGGCTGTCAGAGGAGTGCCGTTGAGCAAGACAGTTCCGGTGATCTCCGGTGACGCGATGTTCTGGGCTTATGACGTGGCCGTCGGGGTTCTCTTCATTGAAGCGGCGCGCGTCGGGGCGGAGGCACCGGCGGACGAACGGCCCGCATGGTGGCCGGAGCTGGAGCGGGATCTCCGGACGCACGCGGTGGTGGGCAGCAGTTTCGCAGTCCTGCTGGACGACTTCGGCGAGGCCCGCCGACAGATGTTTTTGCACTGCGTGGTGGAGGCAGCTCGCCGGATCGAGGCCCGTGGCGGCATAGACAGAGCCGAGGTCTCGACCTGGCCCGAGTTGGAGGAGAGCGCGGCCAGTTTTCTGCGCGGTGCAGAGCACATCGACGCGGCGCCGCTAGTCCAGCTGGCAGCGGCGCTGGTCGATCTGGCCGCCGGTACTCTCCCACCCGCTCCGGCTGGGCGAACCTGGTACTACGGAACCCCAGAAGGCCGGATCACACTACGCGCCGCCCCACCTGAAGACCCTAATAAGCATTAGCGAGCGCCGCAGGAGTCACCACATCGCGACTACAATCACGCCATGGCCGTTCCCAGATCATGATGCGAGAGCGGGTGCCGGGTCTTTTTGGGAACGTGCGCGGGCTCGGACGAGCCAATGCGCGACGACCAGGAGGACAGCGCCGACCGGATACCAGATGACATCGGTGAGGTCGAACTGGGCTCCCAGCAACTGGCGTGCGAACCAACTGCGTTCGGACACAGCCCCGGGTATTGGGGTGAGCTGCGAGAACTCGATGAACCAGCAGTATGCGACCACGACGCCACCGGCGGTCAGCGGCAGGATCGACGGCCTGACGAAGATCACTATCGTATAGACGATGGCGGCGGAGAAGGCGGCGCCGGAGTACTGCTCGATGGGCCCGTCCATCACGGCGCGGATCAGGTAGGCCGCGCCTGCAAGGCCGACCGCCGACACAACCATCAGCAGCCGAGTCCAGCGCGCTGTCAGCGACATCGCGCAATCATAACGCCGACGCAGAGCACATCAACGCGCCTCAGGTAGAACTGCCCTGATGCACTCAAGATTTCTTGAGAGCCTCAGCAAGGCCCCGAAAGTCGCCACGGCCGATGATCAACTCCGGCCACCAGGGTCCTTGCTGTCACGAATTGCCACGGCGTCCGACAACTCGGCAACCTCGATGCAGTTGGAGCCATCTTCCTAGCTTCGAGAAGCTCTGCGCCACAACACGCTTCCCGAGGCCATTGAGAGCCCACCTCCCCGCGTAACTGATTTCAGATGCGCAACTACACTCCCTTGAGGCTTTCAGCGAAGCAGGCGAAGTCACTACGGCTGATAACCACCTTGGGGCCGTCAGGGTCCTTGCTGTCACGGAACACCACTGTGTGCGAAGCCCCGGCGATCTCGACACAGTTATCACCTTCGGCCGTGCTTCGGGACGCCTTGCGCCACACCACCTTGCTCAGGTCCATCGCTCCTCAATCACCCTTCTGATCAGGGCTCGGGTGGCTCTCACATTGAGCGCCTCTGCCTGAAGCGTAGCGAACCTCTCGTGCAGGTTGGCAAGGTCTTCCGGGTCTGCGCTGGTCATCCCACCTGTCCCAGTTACGAGGTATGCGGCGTCGCTACGGTCTGCTTGCGTAGCGATGGCGAAGGCGGCTCGCGCGTCCTCCACATAGACGGTCGGTAGCACCTGAAGTCGGATGTTGGGTCGCTTGGACAACTCCAGCAGGTATTCAAGTTGCTCGCGCATAACCTCCCGGGTGCCAACCTGTCTATGAAGAACGCTCTCCTCGAGGACCACAAATATCTTCGGGGCAGGGTCGCTCAGGACTTGCCTTTGCCTGTTCATCCGCGTATTGAATATGTCCGGATCTTTAACGATCTCCTTGACATAAGCTTCTGTCTGAAACAAGCCATTGACGATATGGGTTTCATAGACGCGAATCAGTGCGGCCGTCGATTCAGCTTTCGGAAAATTAACGAAGTATGCGGCGTACTTCACAGACTTGATTGATTCCAGCAGTTTGTTCCATGCCGTGACGATCTCGCCCTCGGCTCGAAGCGCGCTGTCGAGGCGCTTGGCGAAGTCCAGACGACATCGAGTTTTGCCGAGTTCGACATGGCCGATGTAGGCACGGGAGACGTTCACCAAGTCGGCCAGTTCGACCTGCTTGAACCCAGCCGCCTCACGCAACCTTCTCACCACTGCGCCGAACGACCGCAACTCCGGGGTACGCCGTCGATTCTCGATGGTCGAGGCCATGGCGATCTTCCCTTCACAAGAAGGCAACCCATGGGCTACCTGAAGCAACCCGATTGCGGGTGTTCTCGTAGTCGCCTGAGAGCGTACGCCTCTCTGTGGCCTGATGGTGGTTGTTCGATTACACAGGGTGATTGTGGCGGGTTCTTCCGGTTTGGTGGATTGCCCGTTCGCGATCGGCCTTCGTCCAGGCTGGAGGGGATTACCGATGCCAGCGGTCATGCTTGTGCCAGAGACGCCGCCGCTCGTTCTGGAGCCGTGCGACGAGGCGCCCGCGAAAGCGCGGCGCTACCTCATCGACCGGTTCCGCGACCTGGGGCACGCCGACGACTTCGTCGGGCGGCTCGTGGTTACCGAGTTGGTTACCAACAGCTACAGGCACGTCGGGACGGGGCACATCATCGTCCGCGTCTTCGCGGACGTGCGCGAGCCGCTCACCGTCATCGAGGTCTGGGACCAGAGCCGGTCCCTCCCGGTCGTCCAGGGCGAGGACCACTACGCCGAAGGCGGGCGCGGCCTGCTGCTGATGGCCGAACTCGTCCACGACTGGGGCGTCCGGCCGCTCAACGAGGAAGGCAAGGTCGTATGGGCCCGCTGCGCCCGCTGAACACCCCGGCGGGCCGCCACCTGCTGCGGTGGCGGACCCGTCTGGGACGCTCCACCGCCATCCGCAACCTCGACCTGCTCGCCGTCGCCCTCCAAGTCAGGAGCTACCGCTTCGTCAAGCTCTACCAGGCCGACGAGTTCCCCGGCCGTCCGCCGCTGCTGTGGGTCTTCGCGTTCGGGTTGGACGATCACGTGCGCGTGGCGGTGGGCGTCCAGGCCGTGCGCGGGGGCGGTTGGGCCTACTACGAGGCCGGACGCGGCGGGCGCGGGTACCTCTCGCCCTGCGGTGACACCGAGCGCGCCGCCGATCAGGTCGACGGCCTGCTCAAGCACCGCATGTTCCCGTCCACCTGGTGACCGCCGTCAGGGCGTGGGCGGCGATGTCATCTTGCGTAGGCGGATCGTGGCGAGGAGCAGGAGGCCCCAGCCGACTGCTTCGCACAGCAACTGGACGGCCATGTGGATGCTGAAGGCACCCGCGAAGGATGTCCCAGTCCCTTGCAGGACGTTCAGGAACAGGGTCGTCAGGGAGCCGGTGAGGGTTCCGGCGGCGAGGACGATGTACGCGGCGCCGGGCATCCTGCCCTCGCCCCGGCGAGCGGTCAGCAGCACGATTCCGCCTGCGAGGATCGCGATGCCGCAGGCGACGCCCACGAGTGTGTCGGCCAGGAGGAAGATGCCTTCCATCAGTGTGCTCCCGTCAGGTCGGTGGCGCGGGGTGCCGGGCGGGGGCGGCGGAGCCGGCCGAGGAGGCCGGCGAAGATCAGAGCGAGGCCGGCGACTCCCGCGACGTTGCTGAGGATGTCGACTGCGCCGGTCACGGCAACGGCCGTGGACGTGTCGTCCGTGTCGAGGGTCAGCCAGCCGGCCATCGGGGCGCAGACGGAGAGGGCCGCCGCCGCGATCTTGCAGCCGAAGCCGGAGGCCAGCAGGGCCCCGGTGCGCGGGGCGGTGCGGCGCAGCTTCAGCGCCACCACCAGGCCGGCGACTGCCAATACGACGTGGACGAATATCCAGACAAGCCCCAATGCCCCGAGGACTGCCGCTTCCATGATCGCCTCCTGTTCCCGCCCGCTCCGGAACGTGCTCGAACCCCCTATGACGATCATGAGTCGGGCGGGGTTCGGACGTCCGTGCCGTCGCTGTCG
Source organism: Actinomadura geliboluensis (assembly GCF_043197915.1). Lineage (NCBI taxonomy): Bacteria > Bacillati > Actinomycetota > Actinomycetes > Streptosporangiales > Thermomonosporaceae > Actinomadura > Actinomadura geliboluensis. The sequence continues at coordinate 490,747 of NZ_JBICUA010000004.1, forward strand.
GCCGCCCGGAATGCGGCACTATGCTGATCTTCCTCATGTGGAACGCCATCGCGCAGAGCGGCATGGAGCTGGGCGGCCGGTACCTGCTGGAGAGGCTCATCGGCCGGGGCGGCATGGGCGAGGTCTGGCAGGGAACCGACCGGCGCCTGCGCCGCCCGGTGGCCGTGAAGGTCCTCTCCCCGGACGCGGCGACGGGCGACACGGCGGTAGCGCGGCTGCGCCGCGAGGCGGAGGCCGCGGGAGCGTTGCAGCATCCGGCCATCACCGTCGTGTTCGACGTCGGCGAGGAACCGCTCCCGGACGTCCCCGGCGGCCGCCTGGTCTACCTGGTGATGGAGCTCCTGGACGGCCGGGACCTGCGCACCGTCCTCGGCGTCGCGCCCGGCGGGCTGCCCGTCCCGCAGGCGGTGTCGCTGGCCGCGCAGGTCGCCGAAGGGCTCGCCGCCGCGCACGCGCGCGGGGTGGTGCACCGCGACGTCAAGCCCGCCAATCTCTTCGTCCTGCCGGACGGCCGGGTCAAGATCTGCGACTTCGGCATCGCCCGGCTGGTCGACGGCACGCGGCTGACCATGGACGGCAGCACGATCGGGACGCCCCACTACATGGCGCCCGAGCAGTTCGGCGGTGAGGCCGGCCATCGCGCCGACCTGTACTCGCTGGGCTGCGTCCTGTACGAGCTCCTGACCGGCACACCGCCGTTCAGCGCCGAGGGCGGCATGGCCAGGCTGATGTACCAGCACCTCAACACGGCGCCCGCACCCCTGCCCGATTCGGTGCCCGCAGACGTGCGCGCCCTGGTCGCCGAACTGCTCGCCAAGGACGCGGCGGACCGTCCGGCCGACGCCGCGACCGTGGCCCGGAGACTGCGCGGCGGGGAGCCGGAGGCGTCGTCTCAACGGCTCCCAGCACCGCAGCACACGCCGACGGCATGGCAGGTTCCGGCCGGGCCGGCCGGCGGGGCGACTCGGGTCGACGCCCGCGGTGGGCGGCGCGGTGGGCGCGGCCTGAAGATCGCGGTCGCCGCCGGGGCCGCCGTGCTGGTCGCGGCGGCGGGCGTCGCGTTCGCCCTCTCGGTGAACGGCGCGGAAGCGGGAGGAGACGGGAAGCCCTCATCGCCCCCTGCCGTGGCCGACCGGGGCGCCGCCGTGCCGACCGTCGACGGCTGGCACGTGATCACCTCCGCCGAGCGCGGGGTGGCCTACGACGTGCCTCCCACCTGGACGCCGGGCGCCGCCGGCTACGAGATGGCCTACTTCGACGACGCGACCGAGAAACCGATCATCGGGGCGGCGAGCGTCGCCTACATCAAGCAGGAGACCGGGGACGGCAACGGCTGCTACCTCGCCCTCGCCGGCGTCCGCGGCGGCAGCGGCGGGATCGTCGACGCCGCGCCGGGGCAGGCCGGTGCGCTGGCCGCGGAGGCGGGCAGGCAGGCGCGGCAGTGGGCCGCGGGCGCGTTCAGTGTGGGGGGCGTCCCTCCCGTGCTGGACGCGGGGACGTCCCGCACCCTGACCCTGACCGGTGGCGTCCGGGCGCAGGTCCACTCGTTCACGGTCCGGTCGGTGGCGGGTGCCGACTCGTGCAACGCGACCAGGCCCGGGGCGCGCGTCCATGTCCTGACGGCCGCCTCGCGGGTTCCGGGACGCGACGGCGGGCCGTTCGCGTTCTCCGTCCTCACCGGGCCGGACATCCGGTTCGCCGAGCAGGACGTGGTCGAGAAGATCCTCCGGAGCGTCCGCTCGACGAAGTGAGGCCGGCAGACGCCAGGGTTCGGGTACAGCCCGTCCGGGCTTCCGGCGGAAGGGTGGAAGGCCGGACGGGCTGATATTCGGACGTGCCGCCCATGACGGGCGGCGCGCCGCGATCAGATTAGGCCACGTCATCGAGGACGGTTCTCGCGGGTCCGTGCCGGCCGGTGCGCGGCCCTGTCGCGGCGAAAAGCCATGCCCCGCTGATGGCGATCAGCGGGGCATGACCTTGGCTCTGGTGTTCGTCGCCGCCGTGTCGGCGAGATGGGCCGATCGGGCGGCTCCTGCGGCCTTAGGACGGCCTCGTGAACCGGGTTACGGCTGGATCTGCGGAGCGGCCTGGTCCTGCGGGGCCATCTGGCCCTGCGGAGCGGCCTGGTCCTGCGGAGCCATCTGGCCCTGGTCCTGCGGGGCCGCCTGGTCCTGCGGAGCCATCTGGCCCTGGTCCTGCGGAGCGGCCTGGTCCTGCGGAGCGGCCTGGTCCTGCGGGGCCGCCTGGTCCTGCTGCGGGGCGGCCTGCGGCGCGGCCGCGTCCTGCGGTGCGGCCTGGTCCTGCTCCGGGGCGGCCTCCGGGGCCTCCGGGGCAGCGCTCAGCTGCTCGGGCGCGGCCTGCTCCTGCGCCTCGCCCTGGTCCTGCGGCTGGGCGGCCTCCGGCTGGGCGGCGGCGTCCTCCTGGGGCGCGGCCTCCTCCTGCGGCGCGGCCTCGCCCTGCTGCGGCGCGGCCTCCTCAGCCTGCTCCGCGGCCTCCGGCTGGGCGGCCTCCGGCTGGGCGGCGGCCTCCTCCTGCGCCTCGGCCTTCTCGCCGCCCTTGCCGTCCACCTTCACGGAGTCCTGCTCCGCGCCCTCGACCTCGATGACGACGGGGCCGGTCTTCTTGCCGTGGACGTGCGGCTTGATGTCGCCGGTCTTGACGGGCTTGTTGCCGAGCTTCGGCGACGCGTGGGGCGACTTCTCGATCTCGGCGTAGTTCAGGTCGCCGGGACCGTTCTCCACGATGTAGCGAGGCTTGATGTAGATGTGGACCTCCTGCGGCGGCCCGGCTTCCGCCGAGGCCGCGGGAACGGCCAGGAGGCTGCCCCCGACGGCCAGTGCGACGACTGCCGCCGCACGAGCTATGCGTTTCATTCCATTTCCCCCTTTTTTGTGAACCTGGTTCGCGTACCGCGAACGCTTGTTGATCATAACAAGACGATTACGCGGAACTGAATACGGGGGGCCGATAATTCTCGCAGACCTGCCACTCGCAAAACCGACTTGCCGTCAGTTTGCAGATCGGCAGTAATGCCGGATTTCCAGGTCGCCGGGTTCGATGTCCGGGCCGCGGGAGGGCGCGCGCCGGCCTCCGGCGGGGTCGCGGCCCTCCGGCGCGGCGGAAGAAGGACCCTTGCACGGGCCTGTCCGCGGTGGCGTCGCCGATGCCCGCGGGCGCCTGATGCGAGTTCTCCGGTCTCCCGCCGACATCGGGCGGCCGTGGCCTGCCCCCGGTCCGGCGAGCATCGCCTGTACCCTGACTCTCCGCAGGTCAACGCCCTGGGAGGGCCTGACCACGGCGCGGTTCGACACTCCCAGGTAGCCGAGGAGCTCCGGCGGCCGCGCGGGCGGGGCCCGGCCCGGGACGGTACCGAACACCCCCGTCCACAGGCTGAGGAGACCGCCCCAGGGGACCGTCACGGTGTAGCCGGCGGCGACCTTGAACTCGGTGCCGAGGCTCCAGGACCTCCGGGTCACCGGCGCCGCGGCATGCGCCTGGACGCGTTCCCCGGTCAGCGATATCGGCCTGGATCTGAACCGGGTACGGAAATTGCCCGTCTTGGCGTCCATATAGCCCCGCATCACGCCATGCCGGGAAAGCGTCAGGCCGAAGTCGGGCGGCCTGAGGACGTGCAGCCTGCCGCTCATGGAGGCCCGCGCCTCGAAAGCGAGACCGGCGTCGGGCCGGCCCACTGCCGAGCCCACGGAAAAGGAGCCTCCCACACCGGCTCCGCCTTCGAAAGTGAAAGCAATACCGTCCCGGGTGAATGAACTCGCCACGCCGCCGCCAAGGCCGCGGTAAAGGCTCACCTTGAAAACGAAGCCGTCCCCGTCCAAGGGTATGGAAAAGGCGTGGCGCGGGACATGGTCGCGATCGTCGGCGTGCCGGCCGTGCGGCGCGGGCCGCCGGCCGAAGAACGGGGCCCGCGGCGGCCCGGGGCCGTCCGTCATCCAGGAGCAGGACGGGTCGGCGACGCAGCCGCAGGCGCTACCGGGGGCCGTGCGCGCCCCGAGGACGATCGCCATCGCCGCGGCGGCCAGGACCACCGCGGACACCGTGACGATCCGGACATGCCCGCTCCGCCATGCCTGCTCCATGATTCCTCAGCCCGCACACCTGATTCACCCGCACAGAACAGCAGCATCATAACGGTGTGTAGGCAAATGAATACATAAAGTGACTATCGCCGTCTTTAAGCAGCCATGGCGCCGTCCACCGGGACATACCGGCGGACGCCGCCATGGGCGCCGACCCGCCGGCCGGGCCCTCCGGCGGAAGGAGGAGGGCCCGGCGAGCGGGGCCGCGGATCAGGCCACGTCGAGTTCGCGGCGCCGCTCGGCCCACTGGAGCGAGTGCCGGATGGCGTCCTCGACGGTGTAGTCGGGCTTCCAGGAGAGGACGTCCCACGCCTTGGCCGGGTTGACGTAGGCGCCGACGACGTCGCCGGGGCGGGCCGGGGCGTCCTCGGCGGCGAAGCCGTCGCCGACGACCTCGCGGAAGGCGGCGACCAGCTCGCGGACGGTGGTGCCGTCGCCCGTCCCGAGGTTGATCACCTCGTAGCGGGAGTGGTCCCCGACCGGCGGGACGATCGCGTCGAACCGGGTCGCGGCCTCGTAGAAGGCGCGGGCGATGTCCCAGACGTGGATGTAGTCGCGGATCGCGGTGCCGTCCCGGGTCTCCCAGTCCACCCCGGTGATCTTGAACGGGACGCCCTGCGCGTAGCACTCGATCATCTTGCCGAGGGCGTGCGTCGGCTTGCTGTTCTGCAGGCCGGTGCGCAGCCGCGGGTCGGCGCCGATCGGGTTGAGGTAGCGCAGCGAGATGACGCGGAAGTCGTAGGCCCTGCAGAAGTCCTGCAGGAGGAGCTCCGCCATCATCTTCGAGCGAGTGTAGGGGTTCTGCGGGTCGAGGAACGAGGTCTCGGTGACCGACAGGTCGGGCTCGGGACGGTACATCCCGGCGGTGGACGCGAAGATCATCCGGTCCCGGCCGTTGCGCACGAGATGGCCGGCGAGGTCGAGGGTCTTGGACAGGTTGACCCGGTAGTAGCGCAGCGGGTCGGCCATCGAGTCGGGCACCACGATCAGCGCGGCGCAGTGGACGGTCGCGATGATGTCGGGGTGGTCGCGGAAGATCCGGTCGACCAGGTCCCCGTCGCCGATGTCCCCCTGGTAGAAGATCTTCCCGGCGGTGAACTCCGAGCGGCCGGTGACGAGGCTGTCGAGCACGACGGGCGTGATGCCGCGCTCGGCGAAGGCGGAGGCGATCGTGCTGCCGATGAACCCGGCTCCCCCAGTGATCAGCACTTTCATGTGGCGTCCCCTGCGGCCAGTGCGTCCCCTGAAATGTCACGCACAGGATCCGCAGGCGGTCGCGGACGGTCAATGTCCCGCACGCAAGGTGACCGGGTCCGGACGCGGGTGAACCGGGCGGCCGGACGTGGCGTCCGCGCGCGGTCCCTCCGGCGGCGGTCCCGCCCGCCGCGAGTACAGCGTTTGCAGGATCCGCCGGGCGCGCGCAGCGGTCATCGTCGGTGGATGGAACCGATCCGCGTCCTCATCGTGGACGATCACGCGCTGTTCGCCGAGGCCCTCGCGGCCCGGCTGGGGCGCGAACCCGACCTGGTGATCCTGCCGATCGCCGACGACGTGCGGCGCGCGCTCGCGCTGACCGCCACCGAGCGCCCGCGGGTGCTCGTCCTCGACCTGATGCTCGGCCACGAGAGCGGGCTGGACGTGCTGGACCGGCTCCGCGCGGACCACCCGGACGTGCGGGTCGTGGTGCTGACCGCGGTGAGCGACCTGGACGCGATGGTGCGGGCCGTCCGGCTCGGCGCGGTGGGGTGGCTGGAGAAGACCGAGAGCGCCGAGCTGGTCGCGCGGGTGATCCGGTCGGCGGCGCGGCGCGGCGGGTGGATCCCGCCGGACCTGCTCGGCGACCTGCTGCGCGTGCTCGTCCGGGACGGCGGGGAGCCGGGCGGGGAGCCGCTGGCGGAGCTGACGCCGCGCGAGCGCGAGGTCCTGCAGTGCATGGTGGACGGGCTCGGCCGCGGCGAGATCGCCGAGCGGCTCGGGCTGTCGGCCAACACCGTCCGGACGCACACGCAGAACCTGCTGGCCAAGCTCGGGCTGCACTCGGCGCTGGAGGCGATCACGCTGGCGATGCGCGCCGGCATGCGTCCCGGCGGCTGACCGCGCCCGGCCTCCGCGCCACCGGTCGCCACTGGTGCAAAAGGCGTAGTCCGGGGTCGTCTTTTGCGCGATTGCCCCGCCGTGCCCCCTTCCTACGCTCGCCGTGACGAAGCCGGAGGGGAAGATCGTGGAGATCGATGAGGTCGCGGCGCGGGTCATGCGCAGCTACTGGGCGCTGCTGCTGGTCATGACGGTCGTCCCGCTGGTGCTGGTGGGCCTGGTGATGAGCGGGCAGGAGCCGCCGTCGGTCGCGAAGTCGCGGCTGCAGGCGAGCAGCCGCGCCACCGACGCGGCGCCCGGCGACGCGGGCGTGTCGATCGTGGTCAGCCAGGTGAAGGCGTTCGCGACCACGGAGAACCTGCTGAGCGAGGTGCTGCGGAGCCGGCGGGTGGACAGGTCGACCGCGAAGACCGCCAAGGCGATCGAGGTGACCGGGCTCGGCACGTCCACGATCGTCGAGCTGTCGGTGAAGGACCGGGACCCGGACGTCGCGCGGCGGCTCGCGGACGCGATCGGCGCCGCCGTCGTCAAGGAGATCAACGAGTCCAACCAGGGCTCGATCCAGGGCCAGATGGACACGATCGACAAGCGCGTCCGGGAGCTGGAGCGGCGGCTCGGGCCGCTGTCGCGGCGGGCGAACGCGCAGCCGAACCCCGACATCGACGCGATGAACGAGCGGGAGCGGGTGCAGGCGGAGCTGACCGACCTGCGGGCGAACCGCTCGGACCTGCAGACGCAGCTGTCGACGGCGGGCACGGCGTCGGTGGTGCAGCCGGCGGTGCTGGCGCCGCGCACGAACCCGGTGGTCATGATGGCGTCGATCGCCGGCCTGGTCGGGCTGATCGGCGGGATCCTGATCGCGGTGGTGACGGAGATGGCCCGTCCCACGATCCCGGGTCAGCGGCGGGTGGCGCGGCGGCTCGGAGTGCCGCTGCTCGGATGGGCCGACCGGGGGCCGGGCGGGCTCGCCGACCTCGGGCGGCGGATCCGGCTGGCGGCGCGCAAGGAGGGGGTCGGGCGGGTCGCGCTGGTCGGCGCGCCCGGCCCCCTGCCTGCGGACCTGGTGTCGGCGGTGGCGTCCGCGGTGTACGGGGACGACACGAAGCTCGTCAAGGCCCGGGCCGACGACGACGGCGAAAACGGCGACGACGGCGGTGGCAGCGGCGGCGGCGAACCGTCGTCCAACAGCAGCGGGCCCGGCGGCGGCAAGAGCACGTCCGTGGTCCGCACCGGCGGGGGCACCGCCGTCATGGCGAAGAAGTCCGCCCAGGTGTCCCCCTCGGAGATCACGCAGCCGGTCCCGGTGCGCCGGCTCTGTCATGTGCACGCGTTCGAGGACGTCGACCCGGGGTCGGACGAGGTGGTCGGCGTGGTCGTGCTGGTCGGCCCGGTGACGCGGGTGGCGGGCCTGGAGACGGTCCGCGACCTGGTCGCCGCGTCCGGCTGGCCGCTGCTCGGCGTCGTCGGCGCGACCCGCAAGATCCCGTCCCGCAGGAGCAGGGGGTAGCCAGATGAGTTCGTCCGTCCCGTTCACGATCCCGTCGGTGTCCGGCGAGGTGTCCGACGCGGTCGTCAAGGTGCTCGACTCGGGCTGGATCACGACGGGCCCGCAGACGGCCGCGTTCGAGCAGGAGTTCGCCGACCACCTCGGCGCCGCGCACGTCGTCGCGGTGGCCTCGTGCACGACCGCGCTGGAGCTGTGCCTGCGCGCCCTCGGCCTGCCGCCCGGCTCGGCGGTGCTGACGCCGAGCCTGACGTTCTGCGGCGCGATCAACGCGATCCTGCACGCGGGGCTCCGGCCGGTGCTGGTCGACATCGACGAGGACACGCTCGTCCCGAGCCCGGAGACGGTCGCGGCGGCGGCGCGCCGGTGCGCACCGGCGGCGATGATCGTCCAGAACCAGGGCGGGTACCCGGTGGACGTGCCGGCGCTCGCGGCGGCGGCCGGGCTCGACCGGACGCGGGTGGTCGAGGACGCCGCGCACGGTCCGGGCGCGGCGCGCGGCGGGAAACGCGTCGGGTCGGAGTCGTTCGCGGCGTGCTTCTCCTTCTACGCGACGAAGAACATGCCGATCGGCGAGGGCGGCGCGGTGGCGTCCAGCGACCAGGAGTTCGCCGACCGGGTCCGCGCGATGCGGTTGCACGGGATGAGCAAGGACTCCTGGAAGCGGTACCTGCCGGGCGGCAGCTGGCGCTACGACGTGAAGACGGTCGGGCTCAAGGCCAACATGACCGACGTGCAGGCGGCGATCGGGCGGGCGCAGCTCGCGGCGCTGCCGGCCTGGCAGGAGCGGCGCGCCGAGATCGTCGCCCGCTACGACGCGGCGCTGCGCGACCTGCCGGGGCTCGTCCTCCCGCAGCGGAACCTGGACGGGATCCAGCACGCCTGGCACCTCTACCAGGTCCGCGTCCAGGACCGGGACGCGATCAGCGCCGAGCTGGAGGCGGCCGGCGTCGCGACGTCCGTGCACTTCATCCCCGCGAACCAGATGACGGCCTACCGGGAGATCCTCGGCGCCGAGGAGTGCGCGCAGGTGCCGGTGACCGACCGGGTCGGCGAGGAGCTGCTGTCGCTGCCGCTGTACCCGGGGCTGACCGGGGACGGGCTGGAACGCGTCATCACCGCGCTCACCGAGGCGCTGCGGACCCGGAGCTGACCGTGCGAAGGTTCCTGCCGCGCCGCGGCCCCGGGGCCCCCGCGCCGGTCCCGGCCAGCCCGCTCGCCCTGCTGATGGGGCGGGACGAGGTGGCCATGGCGCCGCACCGCGGGCGGCGGCTGGTCCGCGGCCGGCGGGTGCTGGTCACCGGGGCGTGCGGGACGGTCGGCCGGGCGCTGTGCCACCAGGTCGGGCTGCTCGAACCGGCCGCGCTGTGCCTGCTCGACCGCGACGGCGACGGCCTCGCGGGCCTCGGGGAGGACCTCGCCCGGCACGGCGTCGAGGCCGTCACGCTCGCCGAGGCCGACGTGCGGGACGCGGACCGTGTCGGCAAGGTCGTCGCGGCGGCCCGTCCCGACCTGGTCTTCCACACCGCGGGCCGCAACGAGCTGGCCGACCTCGAACGCGACCCGTGCCGGGGCGCCGCGCACAACGTCCTCGGCACCCGGCACGTGATCGACGCGGCGGTGCGGCACGGCGCGGAGCGGCTGGTGTTCGTCTCGTCCGACAAGGCCGCCGACCCGACCTCGGTGCTCGGCGCGACGATGCGGCTCGGGGAGCTGCTGCTGCGGACGGCGACGCCCGGCCCGACGTGCTTCGCCGCCGTCCGCGTCGGCAACGTGATCGGCGGGGCGGGCCGGCTGCTGACCGTCCTCGCGCACCGCATCTCCTCCGGCGAGGTCGTCACGATCGCCCACCCGGAGGTGGCGCGCCACTTCATGACCGTGGAGGAGGCCGCGGGGCTGCTGATCGAGGCGGCGGCGATGGCGGAGGAGGCGGAGACGTTCGTCCTCGACATGGGCCGCCCGGTCCCGGTGGTGGAGCTCGTGCACCGGTACGCCGAGCAGCTGCGGCTGCCGGAGGTGACGATCCGGTTCAGCGGGCTCGGGCCGGGCGAGAAGCTCGCGGAGAAGGCGTTCGCCGACTCCGAGCGCCGGATCCGCACCGCGCACCCGAAGATCTGGGCGACCCGTCCGGCGGCGCCGCCCGCCGGGCTCCCGCAGCTGCTGGACGAGCTGGAGGCGGCGGCCGGCGCCGGCGACTGCGACGCGGTCCGGCTGCTGCTGCGCCGGCTGCTCCCCGAGTACCACCCGGTCCGGCGGGCGGAGCCGTCCGGCGACCCGCCGCCGCCCGGACCGACCTGCCTCTGCGGCGCGGGGTGCGACCCCGCCCCACCCGGCCTGTGAGGTGCGCATGACCAGCACGAGGAAGCCCGGCACGAACAAGCTCAGAGTCGCCACGGTGATCACCCGCTTCAACGGCGGGGCCGGGCAGGTCGCGCTGAACGGCGCGCTCGCCCTCCCGGACGGCGGCTACGAGCGCGCGATCGTCACCGGCGGCGTCGGCATGGACAGCACGGCCGCGTCCACGGGAAACAGCGTCCTCTACGGGGACGCGGCCGTCGCCAACGCCGCCGCCGGTGACCTCACTCCCGCGGCGCACGCGGCCGGGATGGAGATCGTCCAGGTGGGGCCGCTGGTGCCGCAGATCTCGCCGCGCGACGACCTGGCCGCGCTGCGCACGCTGACCCGGGTGCTGGCGGAGGGGCGGTACGACGTCGTCCACACCCACAGCGCGAAGGGCGGCGTGATCGGCCGGGTCGCCGCCGCCCGCGCCGGGGTACCGCGCATCGTCCACACCTGGCATGGGTTCCCGTTCAACGAGTTCCAGTCGTGGGCGCGGCGACGCGTGTATATAGGTCTCGAACGGATCGCCGCCAAGCGCACCGACGCGTTCCTCGCCATCGGGTCGGAGACGGTCACGACGGCGCTGCGGCTCGGGCTGACGACGCCTGAGCGGGTGCGGCTGTCGTGGCCGGCGGTGGACGTGGACGCCTACGCCGCCGCGCCCGGCTCCCGCGCGCAGGCCCGCCGCCGCCTCGACCTGCCGCTCGGCGTGAAGGTCGTCGGGTCGGTCGGGCGGCTGACGTTCCAGAAGGGCCCGGAGGTCTTCGCGAAGGCGATCGCGCGGCTGCCGGACGACGTGTTCGGGCTGTGGGTCGGCGGCGGCCCGATGGCCGACGAGCTGGCGGCGCTGACGGCCAGGCTCGGCATCGGCGAGCGGATGCGCTGGCTCGGGCACCGCGACGACGTCGCCGGCGTGCTGCCCGCGTTCGACGTGATGGCGATGGCGAGCCGCTGGGAGGGGCTCCCGTGCGTGCTGGTCGAGGCGATCGCGGCGGGGATCCCGCTGGTCGCGACGGCCGTCCCGTCCAACCAGGACCTGGTGCTCGCCGGTGAGACGGGGATGCTCGTCCGGCCCGAGGACCCGGACGGCCTCGCGTCGGCGGTGTCGGCGCTGCTGGACGACCCGTCCGCCGCGACGCGGATGGCCGAGCGCGCCCGCGCCCGGGTCGGCGCGTGGTTCTCGCCCGAGCACCTCGGGACCGTCCTCGACGAGACCTACCGAGGGAACTCCGCGCGCCCATGACCGCGACCATCGAGGCCCCGCCCGCCCCGCCGGCGACCGCGACCGCGGCCGCGCCGCTGAAGCGCGGCACGCGGCTGACGGCCGTGACGCTCGTCGCGGGCATCGCCTCGCTGCCGATGCTGATGCCGGCCGGGCTGCCGCCGGGGCCGGGCAACACGGGCCTGCCCGACCTCGCGCTCGTCGCCGTCACCGGAACCCTCCTGCTGTGGGCGGGCACGCGGAAACTGCCGGTCTACTGGCCGCTCCTCATCCCCACCCTGCTGACGATCATCGCGGGCGGCATCGCCGCGATCGTCAACGACGCGGGCGCGCTGACGCTCGTCAAGGACTTGTTCGTGCTGCTGTGGGCGGTCGCGATCGCCAACTTCGGCCGCGACACGTCCCTGTTCAAGCTCGCGCTCCGCGCCTTCGTCTGGATCGGGACGTTCTACGCCATCGTCATGATCGTCGGCTTCGTGCTGGGGATCGAGGCGCTGTCCGGCAAGCAGGTCGACGGCGAGCGCGCGATGTTCACCTTCGGCGACGCCAACTACGCGTCCAACTGGTTCATCTGCGTCTTCTTCATCGCCCGCGCGAGCCGCTTCCCCGAGACGGCCTGGAAGCGGTGGACGGTCTGCGGCGTCCTGCTCGCCGCCGAGATCCTGACCGGCTCCAACGGCGGGCTGCTCGCGCTGTGCATCGCGGTGCTGCTCGGCTACCTGTTCCGGCTGTTCCGCGAGGGCAAGGCGCACCACGCCGTCGCGGTCGGCGCGCTCGCCGTGTTCGTCGGCGGCGGCGCCGTCACGGTCCTGTCGGCGGTGAACGTCCAGCCGCTCCTGGACCAGGCGAGCCAGGCGTCCCCGATCCTGCGCGACTCCATCGGCCGGACGACCGGGGAGAGCACCAACTCGCGCAGCACCGTCCTCGCCACCACCCTCCAGATGATCGACGCCCAGCCCCACCCGTGGGGCATCGGCCCCGGCCAGACCGAGAAGCAGATGCTGGTCCGGCAGGAGACGTATGTACGGGAGGCGCACAACGACTACGTCGCCGCCGTCCTGGAGCGCGGGTTCCTCGGCGGGATCGCGCTCATCACGCTGGTGTTCGTCCTGCTGCTGAAGTGCGTCCGGATCGCCCGCCGGGACGCGCTCGCCGGCGAGTACGCGCGGCTCGTCCCCCGGCCCGAACTGTTCGGCGCGCTGGTCGCCGTCTTCCTCATCTCCGGGCTCTTCTACGAGACCCTCCACTACCGCCACGGCTGGGCGTTCTTCGGCCTCATCGCCGCCCTGGATCTGTATGGCCCAGGGGGGCGACCCCCTGGAACCCCCGTCAGCGGGCGGGGCGAAAACCAGGAGGGGCCATGACCGGCACCCAGTCGCCCGACAGCACCCAGGTCACCGCCGTGCCCGCTGCGGAGGCCGGACGGCTGCGGCGGCGGCTGCTGGCGCTCGTGGCGGGGAACATGGCGGGACGGATCGGGGCGCTCGGCTCGCTCGGCGTCGCCACGATCCTCGTCGCGCGGGTCGGCGGGCCGAAGCTCGTCGGCGCGTTCACGCTCGTCCGGATCCTGCCGGGGCTGCTGTGCCAGCTGTCCAGCGCGGGCCTGCCGGGCGCCGCGCCGTTCTTCCTCGCCCGCGGCGACTACGACCAGCGCCGGGTGCGGCCCACCCTCGCCTGGCTGACCGTCATCGGCGCCGCCATCTCCGGGATCGGCTGGCTGGCCCTCAGCCCCCTGTTCTATCTGGTGTTCTTCAAGTCGTTCGGGATGTGGGTCGCGGTCGCGGCCGCAGCGCCGTCCTTCACGCAGGGCTTCGTGTCGGTCGGCAAGGGCCTGCTCCAGGGGACGGACGACCAGCACGGCGCGAGCCTCGCCATCGCCGTCGAGGAGTTCGTGTTCCTGCCCATCTACCTCGTGATTCTGACCGGCTGGTACGGGCCCGGCGCGCTGATCACCGGGCTGGTGCTCGCCGACGTCGCCGCGGCCGCGTGGATCGCCCGGCGGCTCGCCCGGCGCGGCTTCTTCCGGGGCTGGGGGCGGGCCGACCGGCGGCTCGGCCGCTCCATCGCCGGGTACGGGTTCCGCGGCTACCTCGGCCAGCTCATCGACCTGCTGCAACTCCGGTTCGACATGGCGCTGCTCGGCGCGCTCGCCGGGCCGAAGGTGCTCGGCGTGTACACGGTCGCGAGCAAGTTCGCCGAGCTGGTGCAGCTGCCGGGGCTCGCGGTCAACTACGTCCTGTACCCCGACTTCGCCAAAGAGGACCGGGAGACGGCGACGAAGCGGACGTCCCGCCTGATCCTGCCCGCGCTGGCGGTGTCGGCGCTCGCCGCGCTGCCGCTCGCGCTCATCGCCGGGACCGCGCTGCCCTGGGTGTTCGGGGACGTGTTCGACGACGCGGTCGTGCCGACCTACATCCGGCTCGCGGGCGTCGTCACGTTCGGCGTGACCGGGCTCATCATGGCCTACCTGTACGGGGTGGGACGGCCCGGCGCCGCGTCCACCGGGCAGGGCATCGGGCTGCTGGTGGTCGTCGTCCTCGGCGCCGTCCTCGTCCCGACGCACGGCGCGGTCGGCGCCGCCGTCGCCACGTCCGTGTCCTTCGTCGCCACCACGGCCGCGCTGCTGGTCTGGTTCCAGCGCGTCAAGAACCCCGCGCGCGGGGCCCCCGCGCCCACTCGACCCCCCGTCACCGAGCACAAGGGGTGATCATGTCCGAGCTCGCGAGCCGTCCGCTCGAACCGTCCGGCGGGGTCCCGCCGTCCAGGCCGCGGCGCGTGCTGGACGTCGCCGGCGCGCTCACCGGGCTGCTGCTCCTCAGCGTCCCGCTGCTGCTGATCTACGTGCTGGTACGGCTGTCCAGCCCCGGTCCCGGCGTGTTCCGGCAGACGCGGGTCGGGCAGGGCGGGCGGCCGTTCACGATGTACAAGTTCCGGACCATGCGGCAGGGCGTCGGCGGCCTCACCGTCACCGCCAACTGCGACCCGCGCCTCACGAAGGTCGGCAAGCTGCTGCGGCAGTGGTCGCTGGACGAGCTGCCGCAGTTGGTGAACGTGCTGCGCGGCCAGATGACGCTGGTCGGGCCGCGCCCGGAGACCTACGACCTCGCCGTCCACTACGCCGCCGACTGCCGCTGGGTGTTCGACCACCGGCCCGGCCTGACGGGGGTGTCGGAGGTGCGGCTGCGCGACTTCGACGTCCTCGGACCGGACGAGGAGGTCGACCTCGCCAACTACATCGAGCGGATCGTGCCCGCGCGGGTCGCGGTGGACGCCGTCTACCTGCGCGACCCGTCGATGCGCGCCACGTTCGGCGCGCTGTGGGACACGGTCAAGCACATCCTCGGCATCCCGCTGCCGCCGCTGCCGCCGCTCCGGCGGGACGCGGCCGGGGCCGAGCAGCCCGTCCGTCCCGCGGAGGAGCCCGGCTCCGCCGCCTGACCAGCCGCCCGGCCGCCCCGCCCGGCCGGCCGCCATCGGGGAGGAAGCATGGACATCCGGGACGTCCGGGTCCGGATCTGGGCCATCGTGACCGCGGTCGTCCTGGTCGCCGGGTTCCTCTTCTACGTCGGGCACCGGAAGGCCGGCTACCAGCCCTACCGGGGGCCGCTCGCCTCGCCCGGCACGCCCGCCGCGCATCCCCCGCCGACGCGGCGGATCGCGCTGAACACCCAGCCCGCCGACTACCCGCGGCTGAAGGCGCTCGGCTACGACCTGGTGGACGTGAAGGCCGACCCGGCCCTCGTCGCCGGCGTCCCCGCCGGGATGCAGGCGCTGCTGTGGGTCGGCAACTTCACGTGCGGCGACTTCGAGCTCGGCTGGGACGCGTTCCAGCGGGCCGTGCAGCGGTTCGGGCGCGACCCGAAGGTCTACGGCTGGTACCTCTCGGACGAGCCGAACCCCGGCGACTGCCCCGAGGTCGCCGGTGAGATCCGCCGCCGCGCCCAGTACATCGAGCGCCACGCGCCCGGCCAGGTCTCGTTCATCTCACTGACCGACTGGCCGATGAAGCCGCTCGCGCCGAAGCGCGTCGGCGTCGACCTGATTGGGCTCGACCCGTACCCGTGCAAGGGGTCGGCCAAGACGCGCGAGCGCTGCGATATCGGGGCCATCGACCGGATGGTCCGCCTGGCGGACGCCGCCGGCATCCCGCGCGACCGGGTCGCGCCCGTCCTGCAGACGTTCGGGCAGGGCTGCACCAAGGGCGACAAGCAGTACTGGCTGCCGACGCGGACCCAGTTCCGCGAGATCCTCGCCCGCTGGGACCGGCTCGCGCCGCGCCCGCCGCTGGAGATCTCCTACTCCTGGGGCCGCCAGGACGAGTGGGCCTGCCCGACGCTCGCCGACGCGACCGGCGGGAAGCACCCCGACCTGCAGAGCATCATGCGGGCCCGCAACCTCGGGAGCTGACCGGCCTCAGCCGGGATCGTCGGCGACGGCCGGATGCTGTGCGCCGGACGGCACCGGGAAGTCGAGCGACCCGAGCTTCAGGGCCGCCATCTCCATCACACCGACGAGCAGAACGAACGCGACGGCCAGCAGGCCGAGCTTCTTGCGGTTCAAGTCCCGCACCCCTTCAAAACCCCCAGAAACGCAGGTCAAACGTAACACACGATGATCTACGCCGTGGCCCGGAACACTTCCCCGCACACAAGACGTAATGCCCTTGTTACGGCCTGCCCGTGCAGCACTGCGGGCCGGGCGGCGCGGGAGGCGCCCGGCCCTCAGGGGCGGGGTCTACGGGAGTTTGCGGCTGGTGAGGTTGGCGGCTCGGGCGTTGAGGCACTCGCCGGTGGCGAGGTCGAAGGCGAAGTTGTGGGCCAGGCAGTGGATCCGGCCGTCGCGGACGACGGCGCCGACGGACAGGTCCTCGCCGGCGTGCGGGCAGTAGCGCGGGATGTCGTAGCGGGCGCCGTCGCAGTCGACGGTGATGCGCTCGGACTCGTCCCGCCCGGTCTCGTACTCCTCGACGGCCTGCAGCGCGGGCGCGTTGGCGTGCTTGAGCAGCCCGACCAGGTGGTCGTTGTAGACGTCCGGGTCGCGGTAGAGGCTGAGCCGGAACGAGATGAGCAGGTCCTCCCAGGCCATCCGGCCGGTGAGGACGGCGTCCAGCCAGCGTCCGGCGGTGGTGATCCGGTAGTGCGGGCGGACGTCCGGGCCCGCGACCGCCACGGTGACGCCGTCCTCGCCGAAGTCGACGTCCCAGGCCCCGCCGTTCGGCCCGGTGATCTCGAAGCGGACGGTCATCGCGATGCGGCGGCGGAAGTAGTCGCTGAGGCCGCCCAGGTGGGTGAAGTGGGCGGCGAAGCGGTCGAACAGGTCGGGGCCCGGCTCGGGGTACTCGGCGAGCACCGCGGCGAGGGCGGGCGCGCGGTCGGCGGCGTACCGCTTGAGGTAGTCGCCCCGGTCGGCGTCGGCGAAGGAGAACTCCGCCGAGACCGGGTCGCGGGTGATCTCGCCGGTGTCCAGGTCGATCGCGTCGCCGGGCAGGAAGTGGTCCCAGCGCTGCCGCGGCAGGTGCTCGCGCAGCCACGCCGTCGAGACCTCCGGGTCGCAGAACGCGCCGTCCTCCTGGCCGAGCACCCAGTTGAGGTGCTCGACCTCGGCGTCCAGGAAGCAGGGCGGGCCCGCGAACGGGACGGCCAGCTCCGGCTCGGTCTGCCGGACGAGGCGCTGCACCGCGCGCAGCTTGGAGATCCGCTTGGACAGGGAGAGCTCGGCCATCTCCGCGGCCGGGTACTCGTAGCAGATGGGGTGCCAGGACGCCCCGGACGTCTGCAGCGCCATCAGGTCGAGCCGGTCGCCGGCGAGGTGCTTGGCGCGGCGGGCCTGGGCGGCGGTGAGCCGGGCGTCATTGCAGTGCAGGATCCCGCGCCCGTCCGCCACGATGAGAAAGGCGGCATCGTGGCACATAGGAGATAGTTCCGGAATCACCGTGATCCAGGACCCGCGATTGTCAAGCGGGTATTTCCCCCAGGGTTCGATCTCGATTACCTGGCGGCCACCCGCGGCGGCGGCCATGCGTTCCCGGAAGGCGGGTCCGGGATAACGCGGAATGAGGATCCGGGTTCGCACCGGAAGGCGGTCGATGACCCAGGGGTCGAAATGATCTAGATGCTCGTGCGAGACGGCGACCCAGTCGGCGTCGAGCACCGCGTCCGGATTCAGGTGATCGTTTCTCGGATACTGGTGCCAGGCTCCGAGAAAGGCCCCGGTCGGGGCGAGCCACGGGTCCGCGAGCAGGTGGAACGCCTGCGCGTCCACCGCCACCCCCGCATGTCCGAGAAATGTGACCGTCGGCATGAGGCGACTGTCCCGCCGCGGGCCCGCCGGCGCACCCACCGGAATGCGCAAAGCGGCTACGCCACCGGTATGAAAGAAAAGCCGCGGGACGAACTGACAAACCTGACTGAGACGTTCCGACAAAGCATCGAGTTTGCCCTGGTGAGGCACATGTCCACTTCTGGACAGGCACCGGTCTGTTGCGGCCAATTCACTGGACATGCGCCGGGAGGCCGGGTGACCGTCTATGGGGTGCTGGAATAGCGGACGGGGGACTTTCATGAACAACGGACGGGCGCGGTCCTCCCCGGCGGACGCCTCCGCCGGGCCTGCGGGGCCCGCGGGGCCCGCGGGCGCGCACGCGGGCGCGGGGACGGGGACGCTCGCGGGCGCGCCGGACGGCGGCCACCCCGCCGGGCGGGGCGAGCAGGTGCTGTGGCGGCGCCGGCTCCGCCACGACATCCGGCACGAGCTGGGCACCATCATCATGCTGGCCTCGGCCGTCGTCGTCGCGGAGGACGTCGGCGACACCAGCCGGGCCCGCATCGAGCAGCTGCTCGGCGAGACCCGCTGGCTCGACCACCTGCTGCGCCGGCTCGACGAGGACGACACCGGCGACGGGGACGGCCCGGACGGCCGCCCGCTGCCCGGCCCCGAGCGGCTCCGGGTCGACGAGCTGACCGCCGAGGTCGTCACCGGGATGCGGCTCGCGACGCGGCACGAGGTGTGCTTCACCGGCGGCGAGTCCTGGGCCCACATGGACCCGGTCGCCCTGTGGCGCGCGGTCCGCAACGTCCTCGACAACGCGTGCCGCGTCGCGGCGGGCCGCGTCGACGTGCGCGTCGAGGCCGACCAGGGGTGGGTCGTCATCCAGGTCGACGACGACGGCCCCGGCTTCGGCGCCGGCGGGCGCCCCGGCGAAGCCGGCCGCCCGGGGCGCGGGCGGGCCCGGCCCGGCCTGGCCTCGCTCGGGCTCGGCATCGTGCACGACCTCATCTCCGGCTACGGCGGCAGCCTGGAGATCCGCACCTGCGAGATGGGCGGGGCGCGGGTCCGGATGCTGCTGCCGGCGGCGCCGCCCCCGGAGTCCATCGCGCCCCGCGGCATCGGTGCCGACGCCTTCCTCGACGACTGGCGGCCGCACCCATGAGGATGATCATCTGCGACGACCACGCGGTCTTCGCCGAGTCGCTGTCGCTGGTGCTGGCCGACGCCGGGCACAGCGTCGTCGGGGTCGCCTACTCCCCCGCCGACGCGCTGCCGGTGCTCCGCTCCCGGCAGCCCGACGTCTGCCTGATCGACCTGCGGTTCCCGTCCGGCACCGCGCTGGACTGGATGCCGCGGCTGCGCGCCGCGTCCCCGCACACCAAGTTCGTCGTGCTGACCGGGTTCCTGGAGCAGCCGGTGCTGGAGGCGGGCGTCGCGGCGGGCGTGCGGGGGTTCGCGCACAAGGGCCAGCAGGCCGGCGACATCCTCGCCGTGCTGCGCCGCGTCGCGGACGGCGAGGTCGTGATCGACCAGGCGGCGCTGCGCGGCGGCGCCCGCCCGAACACCCGCGCGCAGAAGGTCGCGCGGTTCCTCACCCCGCGCGAGCGGGAGGTGCTCACCCGGCTGGCCCGCGGCGAGTCCACGCAGGCGCTGGCCAAGGCCATGGGGGTCACGCGCAGCACGGCGCGCAGCCACGTGCAGAGCGTGCTGTCCAAGCTGGGCGTCCACTCGCAGCGGGAGGCGGTGATCGAGGCGGCCCGGCACGGGCTGGTCAGCGTGGAGACCGGGGAGTGGCTCGCGGGCTGACCCGCGCGCCCCCGCCGCGCCATGCAGCCCCCGCGCATGGGGACGGCCGAATCCGGCCCTTCAGGGTTCGGCCGCGACGCGTTAGCGTCTGCCTCGGAGAGGAGGTACCCATGCCGCAACCGCGCGGCGCGCCGCCGATCCCCGCCGGGGCCCTCGGCCGCGCGGACGCCTACGCCGGCGGGATCCCGCACGACCGGCTCGAACGGCTCAGGGCGCGGACGCCGGTGGTCTGGCTGGACGAGCGCTCCGCCGGGCAGCCCGGCGCCTGGGCCGTGCTGCGCTACTCCGACGTCCACCACGCCCTCACCCACCCCGAGCTCTTCGCCCCGCAGATGGACGGGCCGCTGCACGGCCCCGTGAGCGGCGCCGACGCGCCCCCGGCCGACGTCCCGCCGGGCGACGCGCGCGACGCGGCGCACATCGACATGGACCCGCCCGCCCGCGCGATGCTCGCCCGCATCCCGTCCCAGGAGCCGGTCGACTTCGTCGGCGAGGTCGTGCGCGAGCTGCCCGAGACGCTGCGCAACACCCTCGCCGGGGGCCTGTACGCGCTGCTGCGCCACCCCGCCGAGTACGTCCGGCTCCAGGAGGAGCAGCACGACGACACGCTCGTCGACAGCGCCGTCGAGGAGATGCTGCGCTGGTGGACGCCGGTGCTCCAGGTGTGGCGAACGGTCCTGCGCGGAACGACCGTCGGCGGCGTGCCGCTGCTGCCCGGCGAGCAGGTGGCGCTGTGGCTGGTCTCCGCCAACCACGACGGCGAGAAGTTCCCCGACCCCGGCCGGTTCGCCCCGGACCGTTTCGTCCAGTCCCCGCGGCCGCACCTGTGCTTCGGGTTCGGGCACCGCGCCTGCCTGGGCGCGCGGCTGGCGCGCGTGCACCTGCGCGCCATGCTCGTCGCGCTGCTCGAACGCCCCGGGCTGCCGCGGCTGGCGGGCGAGCCGGTGCCGCTGCGGTCCAGCGCCCGGCACGGCTTCGCCCATCTGCCGGTCCGCTGGACCGCCTGATCCCTCGGTGGCGCCTGATCCCTCCGGTGGCGCCCGGTCCCTCCGGGTACCTCTCGAGGAGTACCGGCGCGCACTCCCCGCGGCCGACGTGCCGCCTGACCTCGATGACTTACCGTGCAGGCATGAGCACCTCACCGCCGCACCCGCCGGGCCACACCGGCTGGCCGCGTCCCGGCACGTGGCCGGTCTGGGTGGTCCCGGCCCTGGTCGCCCTCATCCAGGTCGCCGGGTCGCTCGGCGCGCAGCGCGGCGGCCCGGCCGGCGGCGAGCGGTCCGGCGGCCCGCCCTGGGAGCACGGCGGCGGGACGTCCGAGCTGGGGCACACCGACCTGGACGCGCTCGGCTTCGCGCTGCTGCTCGGCGGCCCGGCGCTCCTGCTGCTGCGGCGCCGCAACCCGGTGTTCACGGTGTGCGCGGTCGCGGCCGTGACCGCGCTGTACTTCCTGCGCGCCTACACCTACGGCCCGGCGCCGCTCGCGCTGGCCGTCGCGATGATCGCCGCGATCACCGCCGGGCACCGGCTGCTGACCTGGGCCGGGACGGGCATCGGGCTCGCCGCGTTCTTCTCCCTCACCGCGCTGATCGGCGTGCCGGCCGCCGAGCGCGGGCAGGACGGGCCGTTCCCGGTGGAGGAGCCGACGCTCGGCGGGTCGAGCTTCGTCGTCGGCTGGGCGCTGGTGGTGCTGATCGGCGGCGAGCTCATCCGGATGCGGGCGCAGCGGGCCGCGGAGACCGCCCGGACGCGGGCCGAGGAGGAGCGCCGCCAGGCCAGCGAGGAGCGGCTGCGGATGGCCCGCGAACTGCACGACGTCCTGGCGCACAACATCTCGATGATCAACGTGCAGGCGGGGGTGGCGCTGCACCTCATCGACCAGAACCCCGAGCAGGCGCGGACGGCGCTCGCCGCGATCAAGGACGCGAGCAAGGAGGCGCTCACCGAGATGCGCGGCGTGATCGGCGCGCTGCGCTCGGAGGGCGAGACCGCGCCGCGCGCGCCCACCGCCGGGCTGGACCGGCTGGACGACCTGCTCGACCGGGCGCGGTCCGCCGGGCTCGCGGTCGACGCCGAGATCACCGGGGACCGGCGGCCGCTGCACGCGAACACCGACCTCGCGGCGTTCCGGATCGTCCAGGAGGCGCTGACGAACGTGACCCGGCATGCCGGTCCCGGGCCGGTGACGGCGCGGGTCCGGATCGCCTACGGTGAACACGAGATCGTGGTCCGGGTCGAGGACGACGGGCGGGGCGCGCCCCTGCTGGACGACCGGCCCGGCGGCAGCGGCCTGCGCGGGATGCGCGAGCGCGCCGCCGCGCTCGGCGGGACGTTCGACGCGGGGCCGCGGCCGGGCGGCGGGTTCCGGGTGCGGGCCGGGCTTCCCCTGCGGGAGGGCGACGTGGACGAGGACGGCGCGGACGACGGCGCGGGCGGCGGCGGGCCCGGAGGGAGTGTGCGGTGATCAAGGTGATGCTGGCCGACGACCAGGTGCTCGTCCGGGCCGGGTTCCGCGCGCTGCTGGACGCGCAGCCGGGCATCGAGGTGGTCGGCGAGGCGAGCGACGGCGAGGAGGCGGTCGCGGGGGCTCGCCGGCTGCGGCCCGACGTCATCCTGATGGACATCCGCATGCCGGGCCTGGACGGGCTCGCGGCGACCCGCCGGATCGCCGCCGATGATCGGCTCGACGGCGTGAAGATCGTGATCTTGACCACGTTCGAGCTGGACGAGTACGTGTTCGAGGCGCTGCGCGGCGGCGCGAGCGGGTTCCTGGTGAAGGACACCGAGCCGGTGGAGCTGATCCACGCCGTCCGGGCCGTCGCCGCAGGGGACGCGCTGCTGTCGCCGAGCGTGACCCGGCGGCTGATCGCCGAGTTCGCCGCGCGGGCCAAGGAGCCCGCGCCGTCGCCGCGGCTGAACGCCCTGACCGACCGGGAGCGCGAGGTCATGGCGCTCGTCGGGGAGGGGCTGTCCAACGAGGAGATCGCGGCCCGCCTGGTGGTGAGCCCGGCGACCGCGAAGACGCACGTCAGCCGCACGATGGTGAAGCTCGGCGCCCGCGATCGGGCGCAACTGGTGGTGTTCGCGTACGAGTCGGGGTTGGTCAAACCCGGCTGGCTGCCATAGAAATTTACTCTGCATCGATTCACTGTTGCCGTCGGCGGGAGCATGACAGGCTGGACGGCACAGGCCACCACCGACGTTGAGGAGTCCAGTGCCGAACGACACGAGGATCCTGGCCGTCGACGACCGTGAGGAGAATCTGACCGCCCTCGCGGCCGTGCTCGACGCGCTGCCGGTGGAGGTCGTGCCCGTCACGTCCGGGCAGGCGGCCCTGAAGGAACTCCTCAACGAGGACTTCGCGCTCATCCTGCTGGACGTCGTCATGCCGGAGATGGACGGTTTCGAGACGGCCGAGCACATCAAGTCCCGGCCGCGCACCCGCGACATCCCGATCATCTTCCTGACCGCGGGCGGCGGCGCCGGGGAGCAGGCGTACCGGGGCTACGCGGCCGGCGCCGTCGACTACCTGACCAAGCCGTTCGACCCGTGGCTGCTGCGCGCGAAGGTGTCGGTGTTCGTCGACCTGCACCGCCGCAACCTGGAGCTCAAGCAGCAGGCGCGGCTGCTGCGCAGCACGCTCGGCGGCGGCGACGCCGAGAGCGCCCTCGCGGGCTGCGAGCGGCTGCTGGCGGCGCTGGACGAGCGGCTCGCGAAGGTGGAGGGCGACCTCGTCCAGGTGCGGGCTGCGGGCGACGGCCCGGTGGACGCCCTCGAACGGCACGTCCGCGAGCTGCGCCTCGCCGTGGACGCCTTCTCGGCGGGAAGCTGACCCGCCGGTCTCTCCCATCCCCCGCTTTCGGGACCTTCGGCCCGCAGGCTCCGGGATCTTCGGCCCGTGACGATCACGCTTGGTAGTTGATAGTGGTTGATCCTCACCGGCTCTATTGACAGCGAGTTCAAGAGCTTTCGCAGGTAAAGGACCGGATCCTTTACCTTCGGGCGTCCTGCCGGCGATTGCCGCAAGTAAGTACTTGGTAGTAACTTGCACTCACCGTCACGAGATCGACCGGTGCCGCCGGGGCCCCCGCCCGGCCCGCCGAGACCCCCAGGAGCAACCCCCATGTCCGAATCCCCCGACCCGTCCGGCACCGACGGCGCCGACTCCGCCCCGGTCGGCCGCGTCCGCTGGAAGCGGTTCGCCGCCCTCGCCGTCCCCGCCGCGATCGGCGCGGGCGCCCTCGCCTTCATGACCGCGCAGGGCGCGATCGCCTCCTCCTTCGCCGTCTCCGGCGGCAGCTTCAAGGTCAGCGCCGACTCCCTCACCGGGCAGGGCTTCGTCCAGTACGGCGGGGTCGACACCGGCAAGGACGGCGCGAAGCACCCGGTGCAGATCTCCGGGATCAAGTCCGCGCAGATCCGCAACATGTGCCAGTCGGTGAAGGTCGGCCCGTTCACGCTGCGGCTGACCGCCGGCACCGGCTCCAAGCCCGTCGAGGCGTCCGACCTGGTCCTGGACGTGGAGCAGCTCAACGCCGACGCCACGTTCTCCAACATCGAGATCGGCCGGGACGCCAGCACCCTGGACAACGGCCCGGACGGCGCCCAGGGCCCGGCGGGCATGTTCGGCCAGCAGGCGTCCCGCATCGAGCTGCGGAACGTCAAGCAGGTCGCGTGGGCCACCACCGCCGGCACCTTCAAGCTGAGCGACCTCAGCATGAAGCTCGGCGACGAGTGCTTCTGACAGCCATGGACTCCGCCGGAACCTCCGGATTCCGCCGCTGGCGGCGGACGCGCCCCTTCTGGGGCGGCGTGTTCGCCGTCCTCGGCGGCCTGGAACTGATCGCGATCCCGCTCGCGCCGCTGCCGCTCGTCGTCCACCAGGGCATGGCCGGGGTGGCGAGCTGGCTGATCGGCGCGCTGCTCGTCACGGCCGGCGTGCTGATGTGGGCGCAGCCCGCCCAGCGCAGCTTCTACGGCGTCTTGGCCGTGCTGCTGTCGCTGGCGTCGTTCCTCACGTCCAACTTCGGCGGGTTCTTCGTCGGTCTGCTGCTCGGCCTGGTCGGCGGCGCCCTCGGCTTCGCCTGGTCCCCCGCCGCACCCGCACGGCCCGCGGCGCCCGCGCCACGGCGGGCTCGGCACGGCGGGCGGCTGACCGCCATCGCGCTGCCCGCCGCGCTGGGCCTCCCGCTGCTCGCCCCCTGGCCCACGCCGCCCTTCGGGACGGCACCCACGGCACCCACTGCGCCCACGGCCCCCGTGGCGACGCCCAGCCCGACGACCGCTCCCAGCACCGCCCCCACCGCGAAGCCCGCTCCGACGCCCGCTCCGACGACGAGCACCAAGGCGGCGACCTGCCCGGACGTCCCCTCGAACGGCGCCGGGCTGTCCCAGGAGCAGCTCCGCAAGCTGCTCCAGAGCCTGCGGTCGAGCAAGGACCCGGCCTGCCGGGCGAAGGACGGGCAGACCGCGTCCAAGCAGGCCGCCGGCTCCGGGACGCGGCTCTACACCGGCGCATCGACCCTGCGCGCCGACTCCCTGACGATGTCGGGGCTCAGCTATGACGGGGTCGCGTCGCTGCCCTCGGCGGGCGGGACGGTGAAGGCGCTGAAGTTCAGCATGTCCAAGGCCGTCCTGAAGAACGTGGACCAGACGACGTCCGCCCGTGGCGGGGCCGCGTCACGGACGCGCACACCCAACCTCACGCTGACCGGCGACGTCGTCATGTACACCACGAAGATGTCGTCCAAGCTGCTCGGGATCCCGCTGACCTTCACCCCGGAGAGCCCGCCGCCGCTGACGCTCCCCTACATGGTGATGACGGACGTGGTGTCCGAGCAGCCGTCGGTCACCGCGAACGGGGCGCAGATCACCGGGCTCGGCATCGGCGCCGCCTGAGCGTTCGAGCGCAGCTTGCCGCGCAGGATGAACGCCCCGAGCAGCACCGCGGCCACGACGAGGATCACCGCGACCGTGACGACCAGCACCGTCCGCTGACGCTCACCGCCCGCCGCCCCGGCCGGGCGCGGTGCCGGCTGCGGCGCCGGCGGAGGCTGCGGCTGCTGCCAGTTCGCGAACTGCTGCGGCTGCTCCCACGGCGGCGGCGTCTGCGGCGGGCCGTTCGGCCTGGACGGGGTGTTCGGGCTGGTGGGCGGCGGCGCCCACTCGGTCTCCAGTAAAGTCCGCGCGTTGTGCTCCCCGGCGCCGGGGCCGGGGTCGCGGCGGGTCACCGGGTCGGGCTCGGGCGGGTCGAGGCGGGTCACCGGGTCGGCGAAACCAGCCGGGTCCAGGACGGTCTCGGCCGCGTCCTCGACGCGGGGCGCCGGGCGGCGCCGCGCGGACGGCTCGTCCATCACCGTCTCGCTCGCCGACGGCGGCTGCGGAGGCGGCGCGGGCGGCCGGGCCGGACGGGACGGGACCGGCATCGTCGCGACCCGGCTGAGCAGCGGCTGCGCCTGCGCGGCGGTCATCCGGTGCACCGGCTCGCGCGCCAGCAGCCCGTCCAGCACCCGGGCGAGCGGCCCCGCGTTCCGCGCGATCGGGACCGGCTCGGTCAGCACCGCCTGCAGCGACGACATCGCGTCCGACCGCTCGTAGGGGGACCGGCCCTCGAGCGCCGCGTACAGGGTCGCGCCGAGCGCCCACAGGTCCGACGCGGGCACCGCCCGCTCGCCCTGCGCCCGCTCGGGCGGGATGTAGGCGGGCGACCCCATGACCAGGCCCGTCTGCGTGAGCGTCGCGTCGCCCTCCATCTGCGCGATGCCGAAGTCGGTGAGCACCACCCGGCCGGACCCGGTGATCAGCACGTTGCTGGGCTTGACGTCGCGGTGCAGGATGCCCTTCTCGTGGGCGTGCCGGAGCGCGCCGAGCATCTGCAGGCCGATGTCGGCGACGCGGCGCGGGTCGAGCGGGCCGCGCTCGATGACGTCCTGCAGGGACGGGGCGGAGACCAGCTCCATCACGATCCACGGCCGGTCGCCCTCCTGCACGACGTCGTGGACGGTCACGACGCCGGAGTGGTTGAGCCGCGCCGACGCCCGCGCCTCCCGGAACGTCCGCTCGTACAGGACGGCGCGCTCCTCCTCGGTCAGGCCCGGCGGGAACACGACCTCCTTGACCGCGACCTCGCGGTCCAGCATGACGTCGAAGGCGCGCCACACGGTGCCCATGCCGCCCCGGCCGACCACCGAGTCCAGCCGGTAGCGGTTACCGAGCAGACGTGCCTGTGCCATGTCGGAAGAGTCCCCCCATCGGTCATCCCACCCCGGAGGGACGGAACGTGTCGAGCACATTCTTCACGAGCGGCTCTCTCTCGTTCCACTGGGACGCGGGAACCGCCACCACCACGGCGAACGGCCGGCCGTCGATGATCACACCCCGGTCGCGGGCCCGGGTGAGGCCCGTCCCCCGGGTCCAGGTGAACTCGATGTCGGCGGCGGGGCGGCCCGCGACGGTCGTGCGGGTGATCTCCCCGACCCGCCGGAAGTCCTTCAGCTTGCCGTCCGCGATGGCCTCTCGTTCCCAGACGACCCAGTGGTCGTAGGGGTTCCCGGTCCAGATCGTCTGGTCGACCTGGATGTAGGCGGAGGACACGGGGTCGGTCCAGACGGTGCTGTTGCCGCGCGTCGCGCGCACCCAGCCGCGCGGGACGCCGATGGTGAAGCCGTTGCCGACCGACCGGACGAGCTCGGCGGGCAGGGCCGTGGCGCTGGAGGCGGGCTGCGACGGCGGCGCGCTGGTCGGCGGGTCCTGCGGGTTCTGCGTGGCGGACGGCGTGCCTTCGGCGGCGGGCGGCGTCGGCGTCAGGTCCGGGTCGGCGGGTGAGGAGGGGCGGTTCATCCAGAACACGACCCCGGCGACCGACAGGATCACGGCCGCCGCGGCGATGCCCCCGAGGACCGGCAGGAACGCCGACCGCTTGCGCGGCGGCTCGGGCGCCTGCGGGGCGGGCGGCATCGGCGGCGGGGCGGGCGCGTACCCGGTCGTCGCCCCCTGCGCCCCGGGACCGGGCGTGAACGGCGCGGTCATGCCCGGCGCCGCCGGCGCGGGGACGGGGGCCGAAGCCTGGAACGGGACGGGCTGCTGCGCGGTCGTCGGGTGCGCGGCGGCCGGCTCGGCGGCGTGGCCCGCCTCGACCGCCTTGAGGGCCTCCTCCGCCCGGTCGCCGCTCAGCCGCCGCACCGGGTCGCGCTCCAGCAGCGCGATGAGGACGGGTGCGAGCGGCCCCGCGTTCCGCGGCGGCGGGACGTCCTGCGTCATCACCGCCGCGAGGACCGCCATCGCGTCGCTGCGGTGGTGCGGCGCCCGCCCCTCCGTCGCCGCGTAGAGGGTGGCGCCGAGCGCCCACAGGTCGGACGCGGGGATCGCCGGGTCGCCGTTCACCCGCTCCGGCGACATGTAGGCCGGCGACCCCATGATCAGCCCGGTGCCGGTCAGGGTGGCGTCGCCCGCGAGCTGGGCGATGCCGAAGTCGGTGAGCACGGCCCGGTCGTCGGCCGCGACCAGCACGTTCGCGGGCTTGACGTCGCGGTGCAGGATGCCGATCGCGTGCGCCGCGCGCAGCGCCCCCGCGATCTGCCGGCCGATCGCCGCGACGCGGCCGGGCGGCAGCGGCCCGTCCTCGTCCACGATCTCCTGGAGCGAGCGGGCCCGCACCAGCTCCATGACGATCCACGGCCGGTCGTCCTCGTCCACGACGTCGTGTACGGTCACGACGCCCGGATGGTTCAGCCGCGCCGACGCGCGGGCCTCGCGAAGCGTCCGGCGGTGCCGGTTCTCCCGCTCCTCGTCGCTCAGCCCGGCGGGCAGCACGACCTCCTTGACCGCGACCTCGCGGTCGAGGGTCTCGTCGCGGGCGCGCCACACGGTGCCCATGCCGCCGCGTCCGACCACGGATTCGAGCCGGTAGCGACCGGCGAGGAGGCGGCCGTCCATCAGTCGTCCGCGGGCTGGAAGTGCGCGTAGACCGGCTGCAACTCGGCGAACACCTTGGCCCAGGCGGCGTCGGGCGCGCGCAGGAGGATGGCGTAGCCGTGCCCGTTCGCCACGAACCCGCGGTTCAGGATGTGCACCCGGCCCCCGTCGCCGTTGTAGGTGAACTCCCAGTCGGCCGAGTCGTCGCCGTCGCCGGTGTCGCGGACGGGCGGCTGGTCGCCGGTCGGAGCGATCTTGATCTTCACATAGCCGGGGAACCCGGCGCCGCCCCGCTCCTGCCGCCGCCAGTCGTCGATCGCGCTGTCGCCCGGGTCGTCGGTCTGGTCGATCTGGAGGTAGACCTTGCGGTCGGGCGAGTAGAAGAAGTCGCCGCCCTGCTTGCGCTCCGGGCCGCTCCACCCCTTCGGGACGGGCACCGCGTAGCCGCTGCGGTCCTTGTGCAGGGTGAACCCGGCGGGCAGCCCGCCGCTCGGCGAGGCGCTCGGCGACCCGCTCGGCGACACGCTGGACGACGCGGTCGTGGCGAGCGTCGACGGCGACGCGCCAGTGCTGGACGGGGTGGTGGCGCCCTCCTTGCGGGCCGGCTCGTCCTCCCCGCCGCCGCTGGCGAGGGCGATGCTCGCGACGACCACGATGATGATCAGCACGATCGCGGCGACGATCAGCACGTTCCGGTTGGCGGCCAGCGCGGGCCGCGCGGACGGGTGGTGCGTCGTCGGCGGGAAGTGCGTGGCCGGGCCGGGCCGGTCGGGCGGGGCCTGGTCGGAGCGGATCGCGCCGGCGGGCTCGGTGCGCGGCCCGGAGCGCCACGACCTGACCCGGTCGGGGTCGGGCGCCGTCTCGCCGGGGTTCTCCGCGTTCGCCTGGCTCGCCGGGGTCGCCTGCTTCGCCGCGCGGGTCGCGGCGGCGGGAAGGTCGAGGCTGGTCAGCTGGTCCGGGCGCGCCTCCTGGGCGTTCTCGGGCGCCGGGGCCTTCGGGGCCGCCGGCGGCGCCGCGGACGGGCCGGACTCGGGGGCCTCCGGACGGCCGCCCGACTCCTCCATCTCCTCCGGGAGCGGCTGGTCGGGCGCGTACGTCTCCGGGTACGGCTCGGCGTACGCCTCCGCGTACGGCCGCGACCGGTAGGCGGAGTCCTGGACGGTGCCCTGGGGGTCGGCGAGGTCGTCCATGGAGAACTCGACGGCCATGGTGCGCTGCGTGTCGATGGTCTCCTGCCGGACGATGTCGTCCAGCAGCGCGCCGGCCTCGATCGCGTCCATCCGCTGGTCGGGGTTCTTGCGCAGCAGCCCCTCGATGACCGGGACGAGCCGGCCGCCCTTCTCCGGCGGGTCGGGCTCCTCGGAGATCACCGCGACCAGCGCGGCCATCGGCTCGGGCCGCTCGAACGGGGACCGGCCGTGCACCATCGCGAACAGCGTGACGCCGAGCGACCACAGGTCGGACGCCGGGCCGGCTACGCGGCCCCGCGCGCGCTCGGGCGCGATGTAGGCGGGCGAGCCCATCACCAGGCCGGTCTGGGTGAGGGTCGCGTCCCCGGCGGCGGTCGCGATGCCGAAGTCGGTGAGCACGGCGCGCTCGCCCATCCGACCGGTGCCGGTGATCAGCACGTTGCTCGGCTTGACGTCGCGGTGCAGGACGCCCGCGCCGTGCGCGGCGTGCAGCGCGGCGAGCATCTGCCGGCCGATCTCGGCGGCGCGGCGCGGCTCCAGCGGGCCGTCCTGCTTGATCACCTGGTCCAGGGAGCGGGCCTTGATCAGCTCCATGATGATCCAGGGGCGGTCGTCCTCCTCGACGACGTCGTAGACCGTCACGACGCCGGGGTGGCCGAGCCGCGCGGCGGTACGGGCCTCACGGAACGTGCGCTTGTGGTGCACGGCGCGTTCCTCATCGGTGAGACCATGCGGGAGGATGACCTCCTTCACCGCAACGTCACGACCGAGGACCTCATCGTGCGCCTGCCAGACCGTCCCCATGCCGCCCCGGCCGACCTGGGTCACCAGGCGGTAGCGGCGGGCGAGCAACCGCTCACCGGTGGGTTCATTTGGCATATCCGCGACCATATCGACTTTTGCTGACAACCTTGGACCGAGCTTGCAAGCCACATCCCCCTATCCGTACGACGTCCGGCACCACCCCGAGGTTCGCCGCCGGACGGGCGCCCGCGGACGAAAGCGTGATGGACGTGACACCCGGTAAAAAGAACAAGGCCACACCGCGCGGCGACTGGGGGGGCATGCCGGAGAGGGAACCGCACGGCACGGGCGGCCTGCGGGGCGAGTGGGGGCGGCTCATCCAGGCCGCGCCGACGATCTTCTTCTGGTACACCCGTCTCTCCGGGATCCTGTCGCTGCTCGCGTGGGTCTCCTATGGTCTCATCCTCGAGATAGCCGATATCTGGGCGCTGCGCTGGATCGGATACCTCGGCTGGTTCCCCAGCGTGCCCATCGGGCTGCTGTGGATCCTGCTGTCGATGGGCGTCCGGCGGCGCAAGAAGGCCGCCTGGCGGATCCTCGTCCTGATCTTCTGCCTGCCCACCGCGCTCGGCGTCACCGCCGTGCTGACCACGCTGATCAACCCGGAGCGGCCCACCCCCGTCGGGCTGATCGTCACGGCCGCCGTGTACCTCGCCGTGCTCGGCCTGCTGATCTCCGCGCGCGGCGAGTTCACCACCCTCCCCGACCGCGCCAACCGGCGGCTCGCGACCATCGTCTTCACCAGCCTCCTGATCGTGACCGGCGGGATCGGCACGTTCCTGGTCACGGTGACCGACCGCAACCGCAGCGGCGACGTGTGGACGCACCCGCTCTACGCGATCGCGCAGACCGTCCTCGGGCCGCGCGTCACCGGCAAGCCGATCGACGTCGCCGTGCCGTTCTGGGTCGACGTGATCCTGTGGAGCCTCGGCACCGGGCTGCTGATCGGCACGTTCTGGGCGCTGTTCAAGCCGGGGCGGCGCGACCCCGTCCTGTCCCCCGGCGAAGAGCTCTCGGCGCGCGCGCTGCTCGCCGAGTACGGCGACCAGGACTCCCTCGGCTACTTCGCGCTGCGCCGCGACAAAGACGTCATGGTCGCGCCGAACGGCAAGGCGGCCATCGCCTACCGGGTCGAGGGTTCGGTCTCCCTCGCCAGCGGCGACCCGCTCGGCGACCCCGAATCCTGGGACCAGGCGATCGAGGCGTGGCTGGAGGAGTGCCGCGCGCACGCGTGGATCCCCGGCGCGGTCAGCGTCGGCGAGCGCGCCGCCCACATCTACAAGCGGCACGGGTTCGACGCCCTGGAGCTCGGCGACGAGGCCATCATCGACCTCGCCGACTTCAACCTCGACGGCCGCGAGATGCGGCAGGTGCGGCAGGCCGTCCGGCGGGTCGAGCGGGCCGGGTACACGGTCCGGATCCGGCGGCACGCGCAGATCCCCGGCTGGGAGATGGCCAAGCTCATCCGCAGCGCCGACGCCTGGCGCGGCGAGGAGACCGAGCGCGGCTTCTCGATGGCGCTCGGCCGGCTCGGCGACCCCACCGACGGGCGCTGCGTCATGGTCGAGGCGTTCGACGCGCACGGGGAGCTGCGCGGCCTGCTCAGCTTCGTCCCGTGGGGACGGGCCGGGCTGTCGCTCGACCTGATGCGCCGCGACCGGCTCGCCGAGAACGGCCTCAACGAGTACATGGTCGCCAAGCTCGCGGAGAAGGCCGCCGCGATCGGCGCGCAGCAGCTCTCGCTGAACTTCGCGATGCTGCGCTCGGCGTTCGAGCGCGGCTCGCAGATAGGCGCCGGACCCGTCGCGCGGCTCTACTACAAGTTCCTGTCGTTCGCGTCGAAGTTCTGGCAGCTCGAATCGCTGTACCTGTCGAACGCCAAGTACATGCCGCACTGGCGGCCCCGCTTCATCTGCTACACGCAGGGCCGCCACCTGATCCGCCTCGGGCTCGCCTACGCGCGCGCGGAGGGGTTCCTGCCGAGCTTCAACCGGCCGAAGCTCGACCGGGCCGCCGCGATGGTCCCGTCCACCGAACTCGTCGACAAGATCCACGAGATCGAGGAGGCGGCGGAGGCGGCGCGCGCCCCGCAGCGGCGGCTGTCGGAGCAGGAGCGGGTGCGGCACGCCAAGCTCGACCAGATCCGCGCCGCCGGGATGGAGCCGTACGCTCTCGGCTGCGAGCGCACCGACTTCGCCGCCGACATCCGCGCCCGCTTCCCCGACCTCGCCCCCGACGCCCACACCGGAACCGAGGTGGCCGTCGCCGGGCGCGTCGTGCTCGCCCGCGAACACGGCCGGCTGATCTTCGTCACGCTGCGGGACGAGACCGCCGACCTCCAGGTCATGCTCACCGCCGACGCGCTCGGCGAGGAGTCGCTGCGCCACTGGAAGACGCTCATCGACCTCGGCGACCAGGTCGGCGTGCGCGGCGAGGTCGTCACGTCCCGGCGCGGGGAGCTGTCGGTGCTCGCCGCGTCCTGGACGCTCACCGCCAAGTGCCTGCGCCCGCTGCCGAACAAGAGCTCCGGGCTGTCGGACCCCGAGGCCCGCGTCCGGCAGCGGTACGTCGACTTCATCGTCAACGACGAGTCCCGCCGGATGCTGCGGATGCGCGGCGACGCCGTCGCCGCCGTCCGCGAGGGCCTGCGGTCCCGCGGCTACCTCGAAGTCGAGACGCCGATGCTGCAGCCCGTGCACGGCGGCGCCACCGCGCGGCCGTTCACCACCCGCATCAACGCCTACAACATGCAGCTCTACCTGCGGATCGCGCCCGAGCTGTACCTGAAGCGGCTGCTGGTCGGCGGGGTCGGGCGCGTCTTCGAACTGAACCGCAACTTCCGCAACGAGGGCGTGTCGCAGAAGCACAACCCCGAGTTCACGATGCTGGAGGCGTACGAGCCGTACGGCGACTACGACACGATGGCGGAGCTGACCCGCTCCCTCGTCGTGGACGCGGCCCGCGCCGCCCTCGGCACCACCGTCGTCGTCCGGGACGGCGTCGAGTACGACCTCGCCGAGCCCTGGGACGAGATCACCGTCTACGAGTCGGTGTCGAAGGCCCTCGGCGAGGAGGTCACCCCCGGCACGCCGCGCGACGCCGTCCGCGGGTACGCCGAACGGCACGGGCTGAACGTCGACCCGCAGTGGGGGCAGGGGAAGATCGTCCAGGAGCTGTTCGAGGCGCTCGTCGAGGAGCACCTGACGGCGCCGACGTTCGTCCGCGACTACCCGGCCGAGACGTCCCCGCTGACCCGGCCCCACCGCGCCGACCCGCGGCTCGCCGAGAAATGGGACCTGATCGTCTTCGGCCTGGAACTGGGCACCGCCTACTCCGAGCTGATCGACCCGATCCTGCAGCGCAAGCGGCTCACCGAGCAGTCGCTGCAGGCCGCGGGCGGCGACCCGGAGGCCATGGAGCTGGACGAGGACTTCCTGCGCGCCCTGGAGTACGCGATGCCGCCCGCCGGCGGCATGGGCATGGGCATCGACCGGCTGCTGATCACCCTCACCGGCCGCAGCATCCGGGAGACGATCCCGTTCCCGCTCGTGCGCCCCGGCTCCTAGAGGCTGCGCGGGACGGGCCGGTAGCCCTGCTCGGCGAGCCACTGCCGCGCCGCGCCCCGCCGGGCGTCCTCGCCTTCGGGCAGGACGCCCGGCGGGATCGGCAGCCAGCGGTCGGGGATCGCCACGAGCTCCTCGTCATCGGGCAGCACGTCGCCGCGCTCCAGGTCGAGGACGTGGCCGCCGTCGTCCAGGGCCGCCGCCACGGCACCGAGGTCGACTGGCAGCGGGACGAGCGGATCGGGCGGGGCGCCGTCGAGCGCGGCGGCGAGCTGGGCGGCCAACTCGGCGTCACCCGGCAGGCCGCGCGCCTTCAGGCCGTCCAGGCACGCGCGGGCCAGGGCTTCGCCGCCGCCGTCGCGGGCCAGCGCGGCGAGCAGCACGTCACCCGCGTACTGGAGCACCGGTTCGAGCGGACGCCCCCGAAGCACCCCGGTATCGCCGTCGCCCCGATGGGCGGCGGCCCGCAACCGCGCCAGCGCCTCCTCGTCCCACTCCGTCACACGACATTTGTACAGACATCCGCTGACATCGGTGCGCCAATTCACCGGGCCCGCTTGTCCTCCACATGGACCACGGCGAGTTCCCGGCCGTCCTGATCCCGTTTCGCCCGCCCGAACAGGCCCACGACCAGATCGTCCGCACCTTCCTCGACCTCGTCCGGAGCGACATAGGTGAGGATGTCGCCGTGGTGCCCGTACACGGCCCATCCGGGCGCCGCCTCAAGATCGATCGTCCCGAAGTCACCGGCCGGACCGCCCGCGTGGACGGGCCCGTACTCGCGCAGCAACTCCACCGCCTGCGCGCTCAGATCGTCCTCGGGCTCCATCAGAATCACGCACGTCCCGTTCTCGAACAGGACCCACGACTTCTCGTCGCCCTGAATGACGTCCCGCCACACCTGAACCAGTTCGTCGGCCACCATGCACGCGATTCTGCCGGTCGCCACCGACACTTCGCACGCCCATTACCGCCGCCCGGCGCTCCGGTAGTGGTAGACGCACATTTCGGAGAACCCCGCCCGCGCGTAGAGCCGCGACGCCGCCCCATTCCCGCGTTCGACCTGGAGGTACATGCGGTCGGCATTGTTCGCGTCCGCCCACCCCGCCAGTGCGGACAGCACATTCCGAGCGGCGCCTTTCCCCCGCGCCTCGGGAAGGGTCGCCATACTGAAAACGCCCGCCCATCCGTCATCGGCCACCGCCCGCCCGACCGCGACGATATCGCCACCGACCAGCGCGGACACGTAGACGGACGGCAGATCCACCCGGGCGAGCATCTCCCATTCCGCGCGGGACTCCCCGTTCACCGCCTGCCAGGTATCGAACCACGCCCGCGTCGGACGCTCGTCCAGGCTGACTTTCAGCGTCCTTTCCAACTCCCGGACACGAGCAGTGCTCGCCCCCTGCAACGCCACGGGACTATGCCGCCGATACCCCCGCTCATCCAGAAGGGCATCAAGCCCATCAGGACACACCTCAGGCGTGATTTGAAACCGGGCCACCGCCCCATGCGCGGCGTAGAACTCTTCCGCCCCCGCAACCCGGCGCTCCACCTCATCCATCCCCGCACCGCCATGGGGAAGCACCGCCCCGACCCACCACGACCCCTCGGGAGCGACCCGCAACCACCACCCGCCGGCGTCCACGACGCACTCCGCGGGCTGACCGCGCGCCGCCCTCTCCTGCAGAGCCCGCACGAGCCCACCGTCCACCAAAGGTCAGCCGCCCGACTGCTGCCGGTACGTCTCCACTGCGTACCGGAGACGCGCCCCGACAAGCAGCGCCTCGTCCTCCGGACACCCGAGAAGCCGCGCGACCAGCTCGACAAGCTGCTCATCGGTGAGATCCGGCTCCCGCTCCGCGATCCGCCCGACGATCTCGACCAGCTCGGGCCGCTTGTACCCCACGATCGACTGCCCGCGCCGCACCTTCGCCGGCCCCCCGGCCTCCTCCCGACGCTCCTCCCCCGCCGAAGACGCTCCGCCCTGCGCCTCCGGCGCGCGCGGTGAGTCAGCGGGACGAGAGTGACGCGGCGGCGCAGGCGGACGATGCGGCTCCCACTGCTCCTGCTCCTCCGGAGGACGCGGTTGCCGCCGCGGCGAATCCAACCGCCGCGGCACGTCCGGCACCCGAGGCGCCCCAGACGGACGACGCGACTCCACCGGCCCCCGTCCCTCAGGCGAACCCGCCGCCCCCGATGACTCGGATGGCCGCAGCGACTCCAACCGCCGCGGCGGCCCAACTGGCCGACGCGCCTCCGGAGAATCTGGCCGACGTGGTGAGTCCTGCGGCCGCGCCCCCTCAGCCCACCCCGGCGACTCCACCGAACGCGCCGACCCCGGCCGAAGCGGCGGCGACGCCGGACGCCGCGCCTCCGGCGACTCTGGCTGACGTGGCAAGTCCTGCGAGCGCGCCCCCTCAGGCCGCCCCTGAGTCTCTGGCCGACGCGGCGGCACAGGTGGGCGACGCGACTCCAACGGCCCGCGCGACTCCTGCGAACGCGGTGACTCCGGCTGGCCGGGCGAGTCCTGCGGGCGCGGCGGCACGGGTGGGCGAGCCTCCAACGGCCCGCGTGACTCCGGAGGGCGCGGTGACTCTGCCTGACGCGGCGAATCTTGCGGACGCGGCGGCGACGGCGGACGGCGCGACTCCGGCGCCTCTGCCGGACGCGGCAAATCCTGCGGGCGCGCCCCCTCAGGCCGCCCCTGAGTCTCTGGTTGACGCGGCGGCACGGGTGGGCGCCGCGACTCCAGCGGCCCCCGCGACTCCGGCGACTCTGGCTGACGTGGCAAGTCCTGCGGGTGCGCCCCCTCAGGCCGCCCGTGAGTCTGTGGCCGACGCGGCTGTGCAGGTGGGCGGCGCGACTCCAACGAGCCCCGCGACTCCGGCGACCCTGGTGACTCCGGCTGGCGGGACGAGTCCTGCGGGCGCGGTGGCGCGGGCGGACCATGGGACTCCAACGGCGCCTCAGGCCGCCCCTGTGACTCTGGCCGACGCGACGGTGCGGGTGGGCGGCGCGACTCCAACGGCCCCCGCGACTCCTGCGCCTCTGCCTGGCGCGGCGCATCTTGCGGGCGCGGCGAGCCCGGCCGAAGCGGCGGCGATGGCGGACGGCGCGATTCCAACGGCCCGTGTGACTCCGGCGAACGCGGTGGCTCTTCCTGACGTGGTGAGTCTTCCGGGCGCGGCGGCGTGGGAGGACCTTGGGACTCCAACGGCCCCTGCGACTCCTGCGAGCGCGATGAATCCGGCCGACGCGGGGGGTTCTGCGGGCGCGGCGGCGTGGGAGGGTCGTGTGCCTCCAGCGGTCCCTGTCTCTCCAGCGAGCGCGGTGGGAGCGGCCGACGCGGTGGGGCGGATGGGCCGTGCGATTCCAGCGGAGGCGGCGACTCTCGCCTACGTGGCGAGTCTGTCGGGCGCATGCCCTCTGCCTCCAGCGGGCGCGGCGAAGGCCGATGGGTGGGCGGGCGGCGCGTTTCCGGCTGTCCTTGCGCCTCCGAGGGCTGCGGCGATCCCGGAGGGCGCGGCGGAGCTTGGCGACGTGGCGAGTCCTGCGGGCGCGGGGGGCCGGGCGGGGCCTCTGCCTCTG
Organism: Actinomadura geliboluensis; assembly: GCF_043197915.1. Classification (NCBI taxonomy): domain Bacteria; kingdom Bacillati; phylum Actinomycetota; class Actinomycetes; order Streptosporangiales; family Thermomonosporaceae; genus Actinomadura; species Actinomadura geliboluensis. Next base: position 528,138 of record NZ_JBICUA010000004.1, read on the forward strand.
GCGGACGCGGCGAAGGTGGCTGGCTCGGCGGGTGGCGCGTTTCCGGTTGTCCTTGTGCCTCTGAGGGTTGCGGCGACGCCGGAGGGCGCGGCGGAGCTTGGCGACGCGGCGGGTCCTGCGGGTGCGGCTGGTCGGGCGGCGTCTCTGTTTCTGGTTCGCTCGGCGGGCGGCGTGTTTGTGCCTCTGACGGCTGTGGGTCTTGTGCCTTTGCGGGGGGCTGTGGGGGTGGGTGGGGGCCTGGGGTTCCCCAGAGGGCGGGGATGGTCGGTGGGCGGGGTTCCGGGTCGGACGTCGCGTCCAGGCGGCGGGGTGGGGGGTGTTCGGGTGGGGTCAGGGGTGGGGCGTCCAGGCGACGGGGTGGGGCGGGGCGGGTGGTGGGGTGGTTCGTGTCGCGTGGGGCCAAGGGTGGGGCGTCCAGGCGGCGGGGTGGGGTCTTTGCGGGGGCTGGGTGCTGCTGCTCAGCCTCGGTGCGGGGGCCTGTGAGGGCTGTGAAAAGGGTCGTCGTGGGGGTGATCGCCTCGTGCAGGTGGGGTGGGAGGCGGGTGGCGGGGAGGGGGCCCTCGGGGGGTGGGAGGTCCGCGCCGGCGGGGCCGACGAGGACGGCGCGGGGGGCCAGCCACAGGACGAAGAGGGCCTCGGCGCCGGCCTCGTGCTCGCCGTCCACGATGACGGCGTCGAACGAGTCGGGCTCGGGCGGGAGGACGTCCGGGATGCGCCACAGCGGGAGGATCCAGGCGGGGACGTCGGCGAGGGCGGTGGCGGCCGTCCACGCCTGGGCGGTGGCGAGGGCGGCGCGGGCCTCGCCGAGTTCCTCCTCGGCGGCGGCCAGTTCGGTGCGGGCGGGCGGCGGCGGGGCGGCGGTGGCGGCGCGGCGCGCCCAGGCCCAGGCGTCGTCCCAGCGGCGGGTGCGGTCGTGCCACGCCTCGTCGCCGTCGGTGGCGATCATGAGGTTGGCGAGGTCGGGGTGGACGGCGCGGACGCGGTCGAGGAGTTCCGTGCAGCGGATCTGCAGGGCGCGTTCGTGGCGGGCCTCGGCGAGGGCGCCGAGGGCGCGGCCGTAGGCGGCGGCGTCGCGGGCCTCGATGGCGGCGACGGCGGCGCCCAGTTCGGGGGGATCGTCGGCGTGCGGCGGGCCGAGCGAGTCGCGGAGGGCGTCGAGGTCGGCGGTGGCGCGGTTGACGCCGAGCCCTTCGAGGGCGTTGCGGAGGGCGGTGGCGTAGGCGTGCCACTGGGCCGGGTGGCCGAGGGACACGCCGAAGCCGTTCCGGTCGAGGAGCGTGCGCGTCGAGTCGACGGCGGGCATGGCGTCCCGGACGCGGGCGAGGCGGGCGTGGGCGCGGACGAACCGGGCGATGCGCTCGGCGGGCGGCAGGTCGGCGGGGAAGGAGATGCCCGCGGCCTCCCACACGTACTGGAGTTCGCGGCAGGTGATCCGCACCATGAGGTCGGTGTGGACGAGGTGGAGCAGTTCGGCCGTGGTGGGCGCGGCGCCGTCCACGGTGACGGTGGCGAGCAGCGTCTCGGCCTGGCGCTGGGCGGCGGAGCGCAGGGGGCCGCGTTTGAGGGTGCCGCCGCCGGCGAGGTAGCCGCGCAGGTCCTGGGCGGCGGCGGCGAGGCCGCGCAGGTCGGCGTCGGCGGGCAGTTCCACGCGGTGGCCGCCGAGTCCGGCGAGGGCGCGTTCGGCCCACTGGGCGCGGGACGTCATCTCCACGACGCGGGCCCAGATGAGGGGGCGGCGTTCGGCGAGGGCGTCGCTGAACGCGCGGACGGCGAGGTCGGCGGGGTTCCAGCCGCCCGGGTGGCCGTCCAGGCCGAGGTCGCGGAGCGCGGCGGCGACGACGGACGCGTCGCCGTCGAGGCGGGCGAGGAGGGTGACGTCGCTGTCGCGGAGGCGCTGGGACAGGTCCGTCCGGGCGCGTTCGGCGCGTTCGGCGGCGGCCTGCTCCGCGTCGACCAGGGTGCGCACGTAGGCGGCGCTCGGGAGCGCGCCCGGGTCGACGTCGCGCTGCCGGGTGCGGGCCTTGCGGGCGGGGCTCTCCTCGGCGAGCAGGACGACGAGCTCCGCCGCCTCGGACCGGGAGATCGGCGGTGTCGGCGGCAGGTCGGGCCGGACGGGCAGCCACGACAGCTCGGGGGCCTCGTCGCGGCGGTCGGGCGGGGGCGCTGCGGACTCGCCGTCCAGTTGCTCGGTGAGCTCGGCGACCCGGCGGGCTGCGGCCTTCTCGCGTTCGGCGGCGGCGGCCTCGTCGGGCCGGGCGGCGCTGATCGCGTCCCGCACCTGCGCGCCGGTGGCGGCGTCGGTCGCGGTGAGCGCGGCGAGCCCGGGCGGGAGGGCGGCGCGCAGCGCGGCGGACGCGCCGGGCCCGGACGTGGCGACGAGTACCCGGTGGCCACGCGCCAGCATCCCGGCGAGCAGGTCGGGGACGGTCTCCGGCGCCCGCTCCGGGATGTGCATGACCTGCGGTTTCCGGCCCGGTGACACCAGCCGGGCCAGCCCGTCCGGGACGCGCCGCGGCAGCAGGGCGAGCAGCCGGGCGTGGTGGTCGGCGACGGCGCCGCGGCCCGGCGGCCGGACGACCAGCGCGGGCGCGAGCCGGATGCGCGGGGCGGGCGGCCCGGCGTCGGTGCCGGGCGTCCAGTCCTCCCGGTATTCGGCGGGGCCGGTGAGCGCGGTCTGGGACCATTTGCGCAGGACGTCCCCGACCGACGGGTTCAGCCCGAAGCCTTGGCCGTTCTGGACGGCGTCCGCGATCCAGCCGGCGGGCCGGAACCCGGGATGCCCGGCGAGCAGTTCCCGGTCGCGCAGGGTCGTGTGCCCGGTGAGGACGACGTCGACGCGCTCGGTGCGCTCGTCGACGACGATGCGGACGGGCGTGCTCAGCAGGTGGTCGTGGACGGCGGGCCGCCACGACAGCAGACCGGTCGCGAGCACGACCTCCTGCCCGGCCAGCTCGCGCAGGACCCGGTACCAGTTGCGGAGGGCCAGCCAGCCGTCGAACTCCTCCAGCACGACGGGCGGCGTGAGCGGGATGACCGGGACGCTGAACAGGACGTCGCCGGGCCCGGCGTCCGCCTCCACGTAGACGTCGCCGGGCAGGTCGGCCAGCCACTCGACGTGGTCGTGGCCGGCGAGGTCGCGGGACGGGCGCCGCCGGGCCCGCGCCAGGTCGCGCAGGAAGCCCAGCAGCCGGGCCGCGTACTCCGCCTCGCGCGCGGCGGCGGCCTCCTCAGGCACCTGGCTCCTCCCCTTCCCACGGAGGGACGGGCCCCTTCCCGCGTTCCCCGCCCGGGCGACCGGGCGGTGGAAGGGGTCCGATGGTGGTGCCCCGATCTAACACCCATGGGCGGGCCTGGTCGAGCGCTATCGATGATCTTGAGCTAGCGGGCGCCCGCCATGTGCCGGTCCTCGTCCGGCATCATCACCCACAGGACCAGGTAGACCACGAACTGCGGGCCCGGCAGCAGGCACGACAGCACGAAGAGCAGGCGGACCATCCCGGGCGTCATGCCGAACCGGCGCGCGAGCCCGGCGCAGACGCCCGCGATCATCCGGCCGTTGCGCGGGCGGTAGAGACCGTTCATGGGTTCTTCTCTCCCCGATTCGTCGAGCGGTGAACACGGCCGCGCGTTCCTCGCGGCCATGTCACCCACGCTACGAACCGGGCGGGGCGTCCCACATCGGCCGCAGGGCCCGTTCCGGCGCCATACTCGGGGATTAGGGGACATCCCCTAAGGGCCCGGCCGGACGTGCCGCGGGGCTATGGGGCGTTGTACTCGGCGACGAGCTTCGGCAGGCCGACCAGGTCGTCCAGGACGAACAGGCAGTCGCGGAGCGCGGCGTCGTCCTGCTGGATGTGCCCCCACGGGCCGCGCCGCAGGAACGCCGCCCGCATCCCGAACTCCAGGGCGGGACGGACGTCGTTGTCGATGCGGTCGCCCACGTACAGGACGCGGTCGGGGAGCACGTCGGCGAGCTGGGCGCAGCGCTCGAAGAACTCGGGGGACGGCTTGCTGACGCCCCACACGTCCGAGATGCCGACGACGTCCGCGTCCAGGCCGATCGCCGCCATGTGCGCCGCCGCCTCGACCGGCTGGTTGCCGGCGATGCCGACGTAGAGGCCCTGGTCGCGGAGCCCGGACAGGCAGGCCCGCGCGTCCGGGTACAGGTCGTCCGGCCCGAACCCGTTCGGGACGCCCGCCTCGGCGCGGCGCCGCTCCTCCTCCGCCAGGTCGAAGCCCGGCCGGAAGTACTCCAGGAGGTCCATGTGGCTGCCGCCCGTGGCGAGCAGCGCGCCCAGCTTGGCGAGGAACGTGTGCCTGGGCACGCCGAACCAGTCGGCCCAGCGCCCGTAGATCTCCCCCTCGTTGATGAGGGTCTCGCCTATGTCGAAGAACACCGCCTGGATCAGCGGTGGTGCGGTCCGGAGGTCGCGCGCCGGGGTGGGGTCGGGGGGCTGGGGGGAATCGGTCATTTGGCAGCCAGATCCACCGTGGTGCCCGGGGCGAGGCGGCGGAACTCCTTGTCCTGCTCCTTGCCCGCGTTGGTGACGGCGGTCTCCATCACCTTGAGGCCGATGTCGTTCAGCAGGCCGTCGTGGATGACGAAGGCGCGCCCGGGACGGACCGCCCGGGTGTACTCGAACAGCTCCGGGACCTTCATCCAGGGCGCGTTGCCGGGCAGGCACAGCGTCGGGACGGGCTCGGACGGGACGGTCAGCGCGTCGCCCGGGTGGAACACCTCGCCGTTCACCAGGAAGCCGACGTTGGGGATGGGCGGCACGTCCGGGTGCAGGATCTCGTGCTCCTCGCCGTAGACGTGGACGTCGAAACCGGCGATCGTGACGGCGTCGCCGTGGCCCACCTGGTGGACGCGCCCGCCCAGGTCGGCGAGGTTCTCCGCGACGACGCGGGACGTCCAGACCTCCAGCTCGGGCCGCTTCGCCATCGCGGCGCGCAGCGCGTCGGCGTCGAAGTGGTCGAAGTGCTCATGGGTGATCAGCACGGCGTCGGCGGCGGCGAGCGCGGCGGCCGCCCCGTCGCTGAAGGCGCCGGGGTCGATGACGATCGTGCGGTCGTCGTCGGTGATCTGGACGCAGGCGTGCCCGAGCTTCGTCAACTGCATCAGGCCATGTTTTCACGCCGGGGCGGCCGCACCCATTGACCGCCCCCCGGCTCGTTGATAGAACACGTTCTACTTTTGGTGCGGCGCAAGGAGGCGGCATGCCCGTTCCCGACCAACGCGATCCCGAGATCACCCGACGCGCGCTGGGGGGCTGGCTGGCCGGGCGGCTGCCCGGCGCCGCGATCCCCGCCGTGGAGACCCCGCAGACCAGCGGCTTCTCCAACGAGACCCTGCTGTTCGAGGCGGAGTGGACGGACGGCGGCCAGACCCACCGCGAGCCGCTCGTCGCGCGGGTCGCCCCCGCGAAGTACCAGGTCTTCCCCGAACCCCGGTTCGCCGAGGAGTACCGGCTGATGCGGATCCTGGACGAGCGCACCGCCGTCCCGGTGCCGCCGATCCGCTGGTACGAGCCGTCCCCGGACGTCCTGGGCGCCCCGTTCTTCGTGATGGGACGGGTCGACGGCCGCGTCCCCACCGACATGCCGCCGTACCACATGGACGGCTGGGTGACCGAGGCCGCGCCGGAGGAGCGGGCCGCGATGTGGTGGTCCACGCTGGAGATCCTCGCCGTCCTGCACCGGCTGGACGTCCGGGAGCTGGGGCTCGGCTTCCTCGACCAGCCCAAGTGGGGCAGGCCCGGCCTCGACCAGCGGCTCAACTACTACGAGCACTACCTGCACTGGGCCTACCAGGGGCCGCAGGAGACGGCGCTCAAGGCGCTGGAGTGGCTGAAGGCGAACCGCCCCGAGGAGCCGGACGAGCCGGTCGCGCTGTGGGGCGACGCCCGCATCGGCAACGTGATCTTCCAGGAGGGCGCGCCGGCCGCCGTCCTGGACTGGGAGACCGCCGCGCTCGGCGCGCCCGAGGAGGACCTCGCCTGGTTCATGTTCCTCGACCGGCACCACAGCGAGGGCGTCGGCGCGGCCCGGCTGGACGGCTTCCCCTCCTACGCCGAGACCGTCGCCCGGTACGAGGAGCTGCTCGGCCGCCCGATGCGGCACATGGCGTACTACGAGATCCTGTCCGGCTTCAAGTTCTCCGTGATCATGGCGCGGATCGGGCAGGCGATGATCGACTTCGGCTGGATCGACCAGACCGCCGACTTCCCCCACAACAACAACTGCACGCAGCTGCTCGCCCGCATCCTCGGAGGGGACCAGTGACGCTGTCGCCGCTCGACGACTACCCGATCCACCAGGCGCCCGAGGTGATGCGGCACGTCACCACGTCCGACCGCAACTTCTACGACCGGTACTACTTCAACGTCCACCCCTGCTCGGACGAGCTGATGCTGATCATCGGGGTCGGGCAGTACCCGAACCTCGGGGTGATGGACGCGTTCGCCGTCGTGCGGCGCGGCCCGATCCACAAGGTGGTCCGGGCGTCCCGCGAGCTGGGGAACGACCGCATGGACACCACGGTCGGACCGTTCCGCGTCGAGGTCATCGAGGGGCTGAAGCGGCTCAGGGTCGTCCTGGACGAGAACGAGCACGGCCTGGCGTTCGACCTGACCTGGGAGGGGTCGATCCCCGCCACCCTGGAGCCGCCGCACTACCTGCGCTGGCAGGAGCGCGTCATGTTCGACTCACGGCGCCTCGCGCAGACCGGACGCTGGACGGGCACCATCACGGTCGACGGCGAGACCATCGACGTCACACCCGACCACTGGTGGGGCTCGCGGGACCGGTCCTGGGGCATCCGCCCCGTGGGCGAGGCAGAGCCGCCCGGCATCCAGGTAAAGAACGCCGGCACGTTCTACTGGCTGTACACGCCGATCCAGTTCGAGGACCACTCGATCCTCTGCATCGTGCAGGAGGACGAGAAGGGCCGCCGCGTCCTGGAAGAGGCCACCCGCGTCTGGCCCGACCGTGAGGCGGAGTATCTCGGACGTCCCGAATACCGTCCCGAGTACGCCGAGGGCACGCGCGACGTGGTCACCGCCACGCTCCGCTTCGCACCGCCCGGCGGCGAGCCGTTCGAGGTGAGGGCCACGCCGATCTTGCCCGTCCACATGATGGTCGGCACCGGCTACGGGCTGGAGCCAGGCTGGAAACACGGCATGTACCAGGGGCCCGACCTCAAGGTGGAGGGCGTCACCCACGACGTCCGCAAGCCGGACGACGCCGCCCGCATGTGGGGCATGGTCGACGCGGTCGGCCGGTACGAGTACCTGGACGGCGCACAGCCGACCGACGCCGTCACCGGCTACGGCCTGTACGAATACTGGGCGCTCGGCCCGCACCCGTCCTTCCCCGAGTAGTGGATCTGGGAGACTGGCGAGCGTGACGACCCCGTCTTCGCCCGACTCCCCCGACGCGGAACGGCCGTCCCGGAAAGACTTGGACCAGCAAGTGCGCGACCGTTACGGGACATGGCGCGACCAGCCGCGCGGGTTGGCCTGCGCGGTGATCGCCGCGTTCATGATCCTCACCACGGTGGCGTTCGTGTTCGCCGTGGTGGCCGTCGTCGCGGCCATGCGCTGAACGCATGAGGGCCGGAGCCGCCCGCGGCGGCCCCGGCCCTCGCACGTCGTTCGGGCGGAGTCAGGTAGGGGTGCCCTCGGTTCCCTCCGCGATGGTGAACGCCACGTCCCCCTGCGGGTCGACCTGGGCGTCGAGGGTCTTGTCGTCGAGCATCTCGGCGACGGTGGGCTCCAGGTACACCTTGGCGCCCTCCTCCTCGACGACCTGGTCGCCCGCCTCGGGCGCGGGGGCGACCGAGAGCCGCAGCGCGTCCGAGCCGTCGAGCCCGGACTCGATGCGGATGCCGGTCTCCGGCGGAAGCTCCGGGTTCGCGGTCACTGTACGAATGACCTGGACGGCACCGCTGGTCAGCGTGAGCACGATCAGCTCCTCACGTCTCTGGCTGTCTGTTGGATCTGCCCCACCCTCCCCAGTGAAGGGTGGGGGCAAACATCGAGACGTGATCAGGAGGTGTCAGTCCGCGTTCGGCGCGAGCGCCCGCACGGCCTCCACCGGGGAGAGCCCGCCGCCCGGGACGATCGCCAGAACCGGCGTGGTCAGGCCGCTGTCCACGTACTCGCGGACGCGGGCGCGGCACGCCTCGGGCGACCCGTGCACGATCAGGTCGTCGACGACCTCGTCCGGGATGACCTCCAGTGCCTTCTTCCGGTCGCCGGCCGCCCACGCCTCGTTCATCGGCCGCAGCGCCTCGCCCCGGCCGAGCCACTCGTGGAACGCCCGGTACACGGGGACCGTCATGTACGCGGCGATCATCCAGCGGCCGATCGCGCGCGCCTCCTCGGCGTTGTCGGTCGGGCACACGAACAGCCGCGCGATCAGCTCGGGCTCGTCGCCCAGCACGCCGCGCACCGTCGGGACGTCCTTCGGCGCGAGCCAGTTGGTGATCGCCCCGTCGGCCTCCCGGGCGGCGAGCCGCAGCATGCCGGGGCGCAGCGCCGCGAGGACGATCGGCGGCGGCGTCGCCGGGACGTTGTCCAGCTTGAAGCCCTTGACGGCGAAGGTGTCGTACTCCTCCTTCACCTTCTCCCCGGCGAGGGCCTTGCGCAGGAAGCGGAGCGTGTCGCGGACGCGCTTGTACGGCTCGTCGAACGGGATCCCGTTCCAGCGCTGCACGATCGTGTCGGACGAGGTGCCGATGCCGAGCACGAACCGTCCGGGCGCGAGGTCGGCGAGGGTGGCGGCGTGCTGGGCCAGCAGCGCCGGCCCGCGCGTGTAGACCGGGACGATCGCGGGGCCGAGGCGCAGCTCGGGGCCCCACTGGGAGGCGAGCGCCAGCGGGGTGAAGGCGTCGGTGCCGTTGGTCTCGGCGGACCAGGCGTCGGTGTAGCCGAGCCCGGACAGCTCGGCGACGAGCTCGCGGTGCTCGGCCAGCGGGAGCCCGGTGAGCGGAATGGTCAGTCCCCAGCGTGACATGCGTGCCTCCTAGGCGATCGACGCGCGGATGGTGGCGCCGCCGTCCACGACGAGGGTCTGCCCGGTCATCCAGGACGAGGCGTCGCCCGCGAGGAACACGGCCGCGTTGGCGATGTCCTCGGGCTCCCCGAGCCGCTGCAGCGGCATGTGCTTGCTGATCTCCGCCTCGTTCGGCTCCCAGAGCGCGCGGGCGAGATGGGTCTTGACCAGGCCGGGGGCGATGCAGTTCACGCGCACCTTGGGCGCCAGCTCCATCGCGAACTGCCGGCTGAGGTGGATCACGGCGGCCTTGGTGGCGTTGTAGTAGCCGATGCCGTGCTCGGTGATCATGCCGCCGACGGAGGCGATGTTGATGACGGCGCCGCCGCGCTCGGCCAGTCCCGCCTTCAGCGCGAGCTGCGTCCACTGGACGATCGCGAACTGGTTGACCTCGACGGTCTTGGCCGCGGCGGCGGGCTCGATGTCGGCCATCGGGCCGTAGTAGGGGTTCGTCCCGGCGTTGTTGACCAGGATGTCGATGCCGCCGAACTCGGCGACGGCGGCCTCCACGCACGCGGCGGCCTCGTCGGCGTGGCCGACGTGCGCCGCCTTGGCGAGCACCTTGGCGCCGGGGCTGGCCGCGCCGATCTCCTTCGCGACCTCGTCGAGCGCCTCCTGCTTGCGGGAGGAGATCACCACGTTGGCGCCCTCGGCGGCGAACGCCGCCGCGATCGCCTTCCCGATGCCCCGGGACGCCCCGGTGACCAGGGCCGTTCTTCCGTCAAGACCAGTCCGCATCCGCGCGCTCCCTACTGCTTGCTACCTGCTGCAATTCGCTCGCACCCTGTGGGCGGCATGGGCAGAATCCGACTCGGTTCACTCTAGCGAAGTGACTGACGAGTCAGTTACCACGCCCCCGCGGTTCGTCCCGCGCTCCCCCCACCCCCGTGATCCATCCCGCTGACCGGACGCGGCATTCTTTCTAACGATTGTTTGATTGGTACTCTCGCCGAGAAGACACGAGGAGGGCCGCGTGACCACGACCAAGGAGCGCCGTCCGGCCGTCGAGGGCTGGTACACCACCGCGGACGGCGACGTCCGCCTGCTCGGTACCCGATGCTCGTCGTGCGGCACGCCGTACTTCCCGCGCAACGAGCTGGCGTGCCGCAACCCCGGCTGCACGGGACCGAAGGACGGCTCGGAGCTGGAGCCGTACGCCCTGTCCCCGCGCGGCCGCGTGTGGTCGTACGCCGACGCGCGCTACAAGCCGCCGCCGCCGTACGTCTCCCCCGACCCGTTCGTCCCCTACACGGTCGCCGCCGTCGAGCTCGACGCCGAGCGCATGGTCGTCCTGGGGCAGGTCGTCCCCGGCGTCACCGTGGACGACCTGGAGGTCGGCATGGAGGTCGAGCTGACCGAGGGCACCCTCTACGAGGACGACGAAGCCGAGTACACCGTCTGGATGTGGAGGCCCGTCAAGTGAGTCGCGACATCGCCGTCCTGGGCGCGGGGATGCACCCGTGGGGCAAGTGGGGCCGCAACTTCGTCGAGTACGGGCTCGCGGCGGCGCGGGAGGCGCTCGCCGACGCCGGGCTGTCGTGGACGGACGTCCAGTACGTGTCCGGTGCCGACACCATCCGCAACGGGTATCCGGGGTTCATCGCGGGCGCCACGTTCGCGCAGGCGCTCGGCTGGTCGGGCGCGCGGGTGTCGAGCTGCTACGCGGCGTGCGCCTCTGGGGCGCAGGCCATCAACACGGCGCGCGCGCAGATCCTCGCGGGCCTGTGCGACGTCGCGCTGGTCGTGGGCGCCGACGCCGCCCCGAAGGGCTTCTTCAAGCCCGTCGGCGGCGACCGCCCCGACGACCCCGACTGGCTGCGGTTCCGCCTGCTGGGCGCGACCAACCCCATCTACTTCGCCCTGTACGCGCGCCGCCGGATGGCCATGTACGGCGCCACCCTCGACGACTTCGCCGCCGTGAAGGTGAAGAACGCGCGGCACGGCCTCGGCAACCCGAACGCCCGGTACCGCAAGGAGGTGACCGTCGAGGACGTCCGCGAGTCCGCCGTGGTCGCCGACCCGCTGCGGCTGCTGGACATCTGCGCCACCAGCGACGGCGGCGCCGCGCTCGTCCTCACCTCGATGGAGTTCGCGCGGCGGCACGGCGTGGCCGACCCGGTGCGCATCCCGGCGGTCTCGACGGTGACGCCGACGTTCCCGAAGACCGTGCTGGACCTGCCCGACTTCGCGACGGACTCGGCGATGACCGCCGCCGTCCCGGAGCGCCCGTTCCGCTCCGCGATCGCGCACGCCGCCTACGAGGAGGCGGGCCTCGGCCCCGAGGACCTGTCGCTCGCCGAGGTGTACGACCTGTCCACCGCCCTCGAACTCGACTGGTACGAGGACATCGGCCTGTGCGGGCAGGGCGGCGCCGAGGAGCTGCTGCGCTCGGGCGCGACGGCGCTCGGCGGCCGGATCCCGGTGAACCCCAGCGGCGGCCTCGCCTCGTTCGGCGAGGCGATCCCGGCGCAGGCGATCGCGCAGGTGTGCGAGCTGACCTGGCAGCTGCGCGGGCAGGCGGAGGGCCGCCAGGTCACGGACGCACGGGCCGGCATCGCGGTGAACCAGGGCCTGTTCGGCCACGGCTCCGCCGTCATCGCCGTCCGCTGACCGGACGGCCCGCCCGGCGACACGGCGACGGCTTCACGCGACCGTGAAGCCGTCGCAGGCCATGAAGTACGCGTCGCCGTTCGGGTGGACGTGCATCCAGATGACGGTCCAGACGCCCTTCATCAGCGGGTAGGTGCCGTTCCCTGCGCCCTTCCACTTGAAGTCCGCCGGGTACTGGAGCTTCACGTCCTGGTTCTCCTTCGGTACCAGGTGCGGCTTGCTCACCACCACGCCGGTCACGCCGTTGCCCTGCTGCTCCGCGGGCGGGCGGATCTGCGCGGCCACGTAGTAGCCGGACGGCTGCGCGTACTTGAACCGCATGCTCAGCTCGATGGACGACGCGGTGACCGGCTGGCGCGGCGCCGACCTCTGCAGGTCCCTGGCCAGGGCTTGGTCCTCCGGACGGACCGCCGGGAGGCAGGTGAAGTCCTTCTGGGAGAAGCGGGTGTCCTGGAAGTCGCCGGTGGGCTCCTTGATGAAGATCTCGTCCGGCGGGCGGCCGTCCGCGGACGGGGTGCGCCCGGCCGCTGCCGGGCTCGTGCCGGTCGTGGCCGGGTCTCCGCCGGTCTTCTGCCCGCCGTTCGCGCCCGGGCCGGCCTGGGCCGCGTTCGGCCCCTTCCCGCCGGTCTCGCCGTCGTCGCCGTTCAGGACGAAGCGGGCCGCGAAGGCGCCGCCCAGGACGACGGCGACCACCGCGGCCCCGGCGGCGATGACGGCGGCGCGCGACCGCGCGGGCCCCGCGCCGCCGGGCACGGTCCGCGTGCGGTCCGGCGGGACGAGACCGGACGCGGCGGCGTCGGCGATGCTGAGCGGCGGCGCCTGGACCGTCCCGACGATCCCCCGGTAGGCGGGGTCGGCGGCGAGAGGCTCGATGGGCCCGATCTCGTGGAGGAGCTGCTCCAGGCTGAAGCGCTGCTCCGGCTCCTTGGCGGCGCAGCGGCGGAGCAGGTCGGCGAGCCGGGGCTCGACACCGTCCACGTCGATGTCGCCGCTGAGCGTGCGGTGCAGGACGGCCTCGATGCGGCCGCCGCCGAACGGCGGGCGTCCCGTGGCGGCGTAGGCGATGGTGCCGGCGAGCGAGAACACGTCCGACGCGGGGAGGGGCAACTGCTCGCGGACGACCTCCGGCGCGACGTAGCCGGGGGTGCCGTTCCACGCGCCCGTCTGGGTGATCTGCGTCTGGCCCTCGCCGCGCGCGATGCCGAAGTCGATCAGGCGCGGGCCGTCCGGGGCGAGGATCACGTTGCCGGGCTTGAGGTCGCGGTGCTGGACGCCCTGCCGGTGGATCTCCAGCAGGCCCTGCGCGAGCGCGGCGAGCAGCCGCAGGCAGGTGGCCGCGGGGACGGGCCCGTGCCGGCCGGCGGCCTGCCGGAGCGTCGGACCGGGGACGTACTCGGTGGCCAGCCAGTACGGCGGCGCGTCCAGCCCGGCGCCGACCATCGCGGCGGCCGACCGGGACCGCACCCGCTCGACGGTCGCGACCTCGCGGCGGAAGCGCGCGAGCGCCTCCGGGCCCTCGAAGTCCTCCCGGATGACCTTGACCGCGATGTGCCGCCCGCCGCCGGTCAGCCCCAGGTAGACCTGGCCCATGCCGCCGGCGCCGAGCCGGCCCAGCAGCGGGTAGCCGCCGATCTGCGCGGGATCCTCCGGACGCAGCGGTTCCACGGTTCACCGGCCCCTCGTCGTCGCCTCTGCAAAGAAATGATCATATGGGCGGCGGGGCGGCTCCGGGGCGCGGTCAGCGCGCCTCGCGCGCCACGTGCAGGGCCCAGGCGATCAGCGGGGCCTGGAGCGGGAGGCGGCCGTAGGCGGCGGCGCGCAGCGGCAGCGGGCGGCGGCGCCAGTCGCGCGCCATCTTGACGTTGGCCGGGAAGACCGCCGCCATCAGCGCCGCCGTCGCGAGCGCGCCCGCCCTCCGGGTGCGCGGGACGGCGAGCGCGGCCGCGCAGCCCAGCTCGGCGGCGCCGCTGAGGTAGGTCCAGGTCCGTGCGCCGCCGGGCAGCCGCTCGGGGATGAGCGCGTCGAACGGCTTCGGGGCGACCATGTGCAGGGTGCCCATGCCGGCCATCAGGACGGCCAGCCGCCGGGACGCGGGGGACGGATCGGTCATGCCCCGCAGTCTGGCAGATCGGACGTTCCGTCCAATAGCCGTCCGGCCGGACCCGGCGATGTGACGGAAGTCACCCCTCTGGGACCGTGTGACCTGGGGCGTAGCGGTCACGTGTCTGATGTCACCGTTCAGGTGGATTCGCGAAGTTCATCGCGGGGCTAGATTTGAACTGACCAGTCAGTACAAATCCGGGAGGCTCCGCGATGACGCCCGCGCACCAGACTCCGGGGACGGCTGCCGCGGCCGGGGGGACCGCCGCGACCGTCCCCGGACCCCGGCCGCGCGGCTCCGGGACTGGCGGGGGCCGTCCCGGAGCCGCCGGACTCCCCGTGCGGGCCCGGCGGCTCGGCGTGCGCGGCCCCCGGGGATGGGCGTTCCGCGGCGCGGACCTCGACGCCCCGGCCGGCGCGCTGGTCACCGTGAGCGGCATCGCCGGGACGGGACGCACCGCGCTGCTCCTCACCCTCGGCGGCCGCATGAGGCCCACCGAGGGCACGGTCCGGGTCGGCGGCCGCACCGGCCTCTCCGACATCCAGCGCGTCGCGGCGCTCGGCATCGTCACCGGCGTCACCGAACTCGACCCGGCGCTGACCGTCCGCGAGCACCTGAACGAGGCCCTCGCCCTGCGCGAGGGCGTCTTCGGCAGGTTCCGGGGACGGGACGCCCGCAGGCGCCGCGCCCTGGACCGGGCCGGTCTCGACCTCGATCCCCGGACGCTCGCCGCCGACCTCGCGCCCGACGAGGAGCAGCTCCTCGGCGCCGCCCTCGGCCTGGTCGGCGACCCCGGCCTGCTCCTGCTCGACGACGTCGGCGAAGGGCTGGACGCCGAGGGGCAGCGCGCACTGTGGCTGCGGCTCGCCGCCATCGCGTCCGGCGGCGTCACCGTCGTCGCCGCGTGCCATGACGCCGCGCCCGCCGAGGGCGTGGCCACCCACGAACTCTCGCTCTGACCAGCCAGCCAGGAGATCCCCCCCATGAGACTTCCCGCGCTGACGCCGGGCGCCCTCGAACTGCGGCGCTTCCAGCGCAACCGGCTGACCCGCGTCGCGCTCGCCGGTCTCGTCCTCCTCCCGCTGCTCTACGCCGGGCTGTACCTGTGGTCGTTCTGGGACCCCTACGCCCGGCTCCGGCATGTGCCGGTGGCGCTGGTCGTCCAGGACCAGCCGGCCAAGGCGGACGGCAAGACCGTCCACGCGGGGGCCGACCTCGCGGACGAGCTTGAGAAGCGCAAGGTGTTCGACTGGCGGACGGTGTCGGCGCAGGAGGCCGACAAGGGCGTGCGGTCGGGGAAGTACTACCTGTCGCTGACGATCCCGTCCGACTTCAGCGCCCGGATCGCGTCGCCGTCCGGGGACGGCACGCCGCAGCCGGCCGGGCTGCGCCTCCGGATGAACGACGCGAACAACTACGTGATGGGGACGCTCGCGCAGGCCGCGTTCAAGGAGATCAGCGCCGCCGCCGGGACCGAGGCCGTGCGCGGGTACTTCGACCAGGTCTTCCTGTCGTTCGG
This sequence comes from Actinomadura geliboluensis, assembly GCF_043197915.1. Lineage (NCBI taxonomy): Bacteria > Bacillati > Actinomycetota > Actinomycetes > Streptosporangiales > Thermomonosporaceae > Actinomadura > Actinomadura geliboluensis. The sequence goes on from NZ_JBICUA010000004.1 coordinate 543,425, forward strand.
CAAGCTGCACGGTGAGCTGGGCGAGGCCGCCGACGGCGCCGGGAAGCTCGCCGAGGGCTCCGGTCAAGCCGAGGACGGGGCCGGGAAGCTCGCCCAGGGCGCGGGCGAGGCGGAGGCGGGCGCGGGACGCCTCAAGGGCGGCATCGACGAGGCCCGCTCCGGCAGCGCGGAGCTGACGTCCGGGCTGGGCGACCTGCACGACGGGACCGAGCAGGTCGCCGCCGGGATGAGGCGGCTCACCGCGACCGTCGACCGCGCGGGCGGCACGCTCGTCCCGCTGCTGCGCGAGAACGCCCCGGAGATCCGGTCGGCCGCGCTGGCGGTCGCGCGGGGCGCGGACGCCCTCGCCGACGGCGCCGGGCGGCTGCCCGCGCAGACCGGTGACGCCGTGCGGCGGGCCGAGCGCGCGCAGACCGAGCTGGAGACGCATCTCGCCGCGCATCCCGAGATCCCCGCGAACGTCCGCCAGGACCTCACCCGGTCCGCCGCGCAGGTCGTGGCGGTGGCGAAGCAGGTGGACGGGTACGTCCGCGGGCACACCGGCGACCTGCGCAAGGTCGCGGCCGACGCGCGGACGGTCGAGCGCGCCGCCCGCAAGATCGCCCAGGACGCGCCCGCCCTCGCCGCCAAGGTGGACAAGGCCCGCCGCGACATCGACCGCCTCGACGCCGGGACGCGGCAGGTCAACGCGGGCGCCGGGCAGTTGCTCGCCGGCTCGTCCAAGCTGACGAGCGGCCTCACCACGCTCTCCGGCGGCGCCGGAGAGCTGCAAGGCGGGCTTGGGCGGCTCTCCGGCGGCGCGGTGACGCTGGAGACGGCTCTCACCCAGCTCGCCGACGGCAGCGGAAAGCTCGCGACCGGGCTGGACGACGGCGTCCGCAAGATCCCCGCCTACGGCGACGACGAGCGCGCCGCGCGGGGCGGCATGATGAGCGACCCGGTGCGGCTGGCCAGCACCACCGACAACCCGGTCCCGAACTACGGCACCGGGTTCGCGCCGTTCTTCGTCCCGCTGTCGCTCTGGGTCGGCGGGATGATCATCTACATGCTGCTGCGGCCGCTGAACCCGCGCGCGATGGCGGGCACCGCGCCCGGCCGCCGCGTCGCGCTCGCCGGCTGGCTGCCCGCGGCGGCGATCGGCGCGGCGCAGGCCGTCGTCGTCCTCGCGATCCTGCGGTTCGCGCTCGGGCTGCGCGCCGAGCACTGGCCGGGCCTCGTGGCGTTCCTCGCGCTCGCGTCCGCCGCGTTCCTCGCCGTGATCCAGTGGGTGAACGCGCGGTTCGGCCCGGTCGGCCGGATCATCGCGCTCGCGCTCCTCATGCTCCAGCTGACCTCGGCCGCGGGCACCTACCCCATCGAGACCAGCCCCCGCTTCTTCCAGGTGATCCGGCCCTGCCTGCCGATGTCGTGGGTGGTGGACGGCGTCCGGCACCTGATCGGCGGCGGGCCGATGACGGCGGTATGGCAGGGTTGTGCGGTGCTGGCGGCGTTCCTGGCCGGCGGGCTCGCCCTCACCGCCCTGGCCGTCCGGCACAACCGGGTGTGGACGCTCAAGCGGCTCCACCCGGCCCTGAAGCTCTAGGGGCCCGAAGCTCTAGGAGGCGCGATGGCGCGGAGCGCGACGCGGGAGAAGCTGTTCGCCTCGGCGATCGAGCTGATCGCCGAGAGCGGCCTCGCCGCGACCACCGTCGACCAGATCGCCGAACGGGCCGGGGTCGCCAAGGGCACCGTCTACTACAACTTCGGCAGCAAGGCCGCCCTGTTCTCGGCGCTGCTGGAGTACGGCGTCGAACGCCTCGCGACCGCGCTGCGCGACGCGGCGTCCGGCAAGGCCCCGCTGGACGCCCTGGAGGCGGTCGTCGCCGCAGAACTCGCGTTCATCGGCGAGCACGAGCCGTTCGCGCGCGTGCTCATCGCGGAGACGTGGCGGGCGGGCGGCGACTGGCAGCACGCGGCCCGGCTGATCCGCGAACGCGCCATCGAGGTCGTCGCCGACGTCCTGCGCGACGCGGTCACCGCCGGCGACCTGCGCCGCGACCTCGACACGGGCACCGCCGCGTCCGCCGTCTTCGGGATGGTCCTGACCGTGGCCCTGGACTGGCGGGCCCTCCAGCCCGCCCGCCCCCTGACCGACGTCCAGGCGACCCTGATGGCCCTGCTCCGCGGCCGCCTCACCCCCTGACACCCGGCCCCGCGGTCAGGGGAGGTTGCGGATCTCCTCGATGATGGCGGGCATCGCCTCGTTGTTCTCGTGGATCCAGCGCCGCAGGACGGCGAGCTCCTCGTCGCTGTAGGTGGAGAGCCGGTCGTAGAAGGCGCGCGCGATCGGATCGAAGTAGCGGCCGAACTCGGCGACGTTCTCCTCGACCAGCTCGACGATCACGCGGCGGCGGTCGTCGGGGTCGCGGGTGCGCTTGACGTAGCCGGCGCGCTCCAGCCGGTCGATGACCGCGGTGACGGCGCCGCCGGTCGTGATGCCCATGAGCTGCGCGAGCTGCCCCGGGGTCTGCGGGCCGTCCAGCACCAGCGCGCTCACGCACTGCGCGTCGGTGACGTTCAGGCCCGCCTTGCTCGCGGTGGTGTGGTGCAGCAGCACGGTGAACATGGTGCTGCGCTGCATCGCCCGCTGGAGTTCGTCCAACCGGTCCGGGTCCCGGGTCGCCACGCCCACCTCTTCCGCCACGTCTCCGTTTTAGAGAGAGCCTAGTGGCCGCATCCGGTCAGAAACCACCCGGGCGGCGCGTCGTGTGGCGCAGGACTCACGCCCCGACGGGCAGGGCACTCCCAGCTCACCCATAACATGACGTTGTTAGGACCACTAACAGAGGTCCGCTCCTGGCCCCGAATCCCACGAAGGTTCGGGGCCGACCTCTACGCGCTTCCGTTTCCCGCCTACTGGGCCTCCTCCGCCACCTGCTTCGCCCACCGGTAGTCGGCCTTGCCCGCCGGGGAGCGCTTCATCTCGCCGACGAACGCGTAGACGCGCGGCACCTTGTAGCCCGACAGCTCGCGCCGGCAGTGCGCGTCCAGCTCCTCCGAGGACGGCACGTCGCCCGACGCCTGGATCACCGCGGCGACGCGGTTGCCCCAGCGCTCGTCCGGGATGCCGGTCACCACCGCGTCGTACACCGCCGGATGCCCCTTGAGGACGGCCTCGACCTCCTCCGGGAACACCTTCTCGCCGCCGGTGTTGATCGCCTGCGAGCCGCGCCCGTACACGGCGATCGACCCGTCCTCCTCGACGGTGGCGATGTCGCCGGTGAGCAGCCAGCGCTTGCCGTCCACCACCGGGAACGTCTTCGCCGTCTTCTCCGGGTCGTTGTAGTAGCCCTGCGCGATGTGCCCCGTGCGGGCGACCTGGCCGATGACGCCCGACCCCGGCTTGACGGGCTGGAGCGCGTCGTCCAGCACGGTGACGTTCTCCACGTCCGGCGCGAACCGCAGGCCCTTCTCCGGGGTGGAGCCCGCGACCGCCTCGGCCGTCGAGCCCGACTCCGTCGAGCCGAACCGGTCCAGGATCATCACGTTCGGCAGCAGCTCCTGGATGCGGTCCCGGACCGTCCCGGTGAAGATCGCGCCCGTGGAGACGTAGGCGAACAGCGAGGACGTGTCGTAGTCGCCGCGCGCCAGCTCCTCCGCCATCGGGATCGCCATCGCGTCCCCGGTGATCGTCAGCGAGTTGACCTTCTCCCGCTCGATCGTCCGCCACACGTCGGCCGCGTCGAACTTGCGGGTGTAGACGAGCGTCGCGCCCATGAACCAGGCGATCCACGTCGCGACCTGCGCCGCCCCGTGCATCAGCGGCGCCACCGGCATCATGATCAGCGGGCCGCCGCCCCGGGCGTTCTCCACGATGTCCTCGGGACGCGACGGGCGCGGCACCGTCGGGTTCCAGAACGCGAAGATGATCTGCTCGGTCGACCAGATGACGCCCTTCGGCATCCCGGTCGTCCCGCCCGTGTAGATGATGTAGACGTCCTCGCCGGTCCGCGCCGGGAAACCCGCGCGCGTGCCGTCGGCGTCCTTCAGCGCCGCGTCGTAGGCGACCGCCCCCGGGATGGACGGCGCGCCGCCCACCGCGATGAGGTGCCGCAGCTCCGGCACCTCCGGGACGGTCGCCGCGACCCGGTCCTCGAACTCCACGTCGTACAGCAGCGCGACGCTGTCGGAGTCCCGGTACACGTAGAGCAGCTCGCTCTCCACGTACCGGTAGTTGATGTTGATCGGCACGGCCCGGATCTTGATCGCGGCCAGCAGCGCGGCCGCGTACTCCACGCCGTTGTAGAGCTGGACGGCGATGTGCTGGCCGGGCCGCACGCCCGCGTCCAGCAGGTGGTGCGCGAGCCGGTTCGCGTGCTCGTCCAGCTCGGCGAACGTGAGCCGCTGATCGCCGCACACCAGGGCGACACGGTCCCCGATCGCGTCCGCGATCCCCTCGAACAGGTCAGCGTGGTTGAACTCCATCGGACGTCCCTCTTTCGGGGTCTGGGGTCGTCCCCAGGGGAGCAGGGGTCTGGGGTCGTGTTCGCGCCTCGGGAAGGGTTGTCAGATCAGGGCTTGTCGCTGCCGACGATCCACATGGCGAAGAACTGGGCGCCGCCGCCGTAGGCGTGGCCGAGCGCGCGCCGCGCGCCGTCCACCTGGTGCTCCCCGGCCCGGCCGCGCACCTGCAGCGCCGCCTCGGCGAACCGGATCATCCCGGACGCGCCGATCGGGTTGGACGACAGCACGCCGCCGGACGGGTTCCACGGGATGTCGCCGTCGAACGCCGTCGCGCCCGCCTCGGTGAGCTTCCAGCCCTCGCTCTCGCCGCAGAACCCCAGGTTCTCCAGCCACATCGGCTCGTACCAGGAGAACGGGACGTACACCTCGGCGCAGTCGAGTTCGCGGCGCGGGTCGGTGATGCCGGCCTGCCGGTACACGTCCGCCGCCGCGTCCTTGCCGCCCTGCGGGCTGACGCTGTCGCGGCCCGCGAACTGCATCGGCTCGGACCGCATCGACGTGCCGTGCACCCAGGCGGGCGGGTTCGGGGCCTTCTTCGCCGCGTCCTCCGACGCCAGCACCATCGCGCAGGCGCCGTCCGACGACGGGCAGGTCTCCAGGTAGCGGATCGGCTCCCACAGCATCGGCGTCGACTCGACCATCTCGCGGGAGATGCCGGGGATCTTCAGGTGCGCGTACGGGTTCCGCAGCGCGTTCTGCCGGTCCTTGACCGCGACGAGCGTCCCGATGTGGTCGGGGGCGCCCGACCGGCGCATGTACGCGCGGATGTGCGGGGCGAAGTAGCCGCCCGCGCCGACCACGAGGGACGTCGTGAACGGCCCGTTCACCGTCAGCGCCCACGTCGCGTTCGACTCCGACTGCTTCTCCCACGCCAGCGTGAGGACCCGCTCGTGCACCCCGGACTGGATCAGGTTCGCCGCGACGATCGCCGTCGACCCGCCGACCGAGCCCGCCGTGTGCACCCGCAGCAGCGGCTTGCCGGTGGCGCCGAGCGCGTCCGCGAGGAACAGCTCCGGCATCACGACGCCCTCGAACAGGTCGGGCGCCTTGCCGACCACGATGGCGTCGATGTCCTTCCAGGTCAGCCCGGCGTCGTCGAGGGCGCGGCGGGCCGCCTCGCGGAGCAGGCCGGCCATCGAGACGTCCAGCCGCTTGGTCTTGTACTGGGTCTGCCCGATGCCGATGACCGCACAGGATTTAGCCATTGTTCTCTCCCGACAGCACGCAGACGAGGTTCTGCTGGAGGCAGGGGCCGGACGCGGCGTGCCCGAGCGTCCGGGACGCCGTCCCGTCGTGGATGCGGGCCGCGGCCTCGCCGATCCGGATGAGGCCCGCCGCCATCACCGGGTTCGCCGACAGCGCCCCGCCGGACGGGTTGACGGTCACGCCGTCGTCCAGGCCGAGGGCCTCGCGCAGGATCAGCTCCTCATGGCTGAACTGCGCGTGCAGCTCCGCGACCTCGATCCCGGTCGCGCCGGCCTTCTCCCCCGCGATGCGGGCGGCCGCCGAGCGGGTCAGGTCGCGGACGCCGAGCGCGTGCGGCTCGGTGCGGTGGTCGATGCCGGTGATCCACGCGGGCCGCTCGCACAGCTCCCGCGCCTTGTCGCCCGCCGCCAGCACGATCGCGGCGGCGCCGTCGGTGACGGGCGCGACGTCGTAGGGGTGCAGCGGCGCGACGTCGTAGGCGTCGCCCTCCGGGTCCGGCAGGTGCAGCGCGAACGGGTTCTCGCGGCCGGACGCCCGGGACCGCGCGGCGACCGCGCGGAGGTCGTCCTCCTTCACGCCCGACCGGTCCATGTACGCGCGGGCCTGCATGGCGGCCATCGACACCTGGTCGACGCCGAGCGGCGCCAGCGTGTACGGGTCGAGCTGCTGGTTCATGATCGCGCGGAGGTCGCCCTGGGACGACTTGCCGAACCCGTACACCAGCGCGGTGTCGATCTCGCCGATCTGGAGCTTCACCCACGCCTCGTACAGCGCCCACGCGCCGTCCATCTCGACGTGGCTCTCCGAGATCGGCGGCCAGGCGCCCAGCGTGTCGAGCGCGGACACGAACGCGAACGGCGCGCCCTGCAGGTAGTCGCACGAGCCCGAGCAGGTGAAACCGAACCGGGACAGGCCCGTCCGCTCCTTGATCTCGGTGATCACCGGGAGCACCATCTCGGTCTCGGCGATCCCCTGGTCCTCGCCGCTGTGATGGCTCTGTGCGAAGGCGACGACTGCGACATCACGCATTACATGAAGTCCTTGATCTCTTCGAAGGGGACGTCGGGCTCGTCGATCGGCTCGAACCACTTGATGTTGGCCATCGACCGGTCCCACTCCTCGCGGGGCCGCCACGCCGCCCTCACCCGCATGCCCATCCGCACCTGGTCGGCCGGGATCCCCGCGACCAGCGTCAGCATCGTCAGGCCCGCGCCGTCCAGCAGGACGTAGCCGGACACGAACGGCACCTCGGGGGCGCGCGGGTCGGGGATGTTGTTGACCGCGAAGGTGGTGACGGTGCCGGTGTCGGGCAGCTCCACCTCCTCGGACGTGGGGACGCCGTCGCGCGGGCAGAACCCCTTCATCGGCACGATGACCTTCTCGCACACCGGGCAGCGGTGCCCGATGATGCGGCCCTCGGAGATCCCCTCCAGGAACCGGCCGAGCGCCCGCCCGCCCTTCAGCCGGTAGTCCAGGCTCGCCTGCGGGTTGATCATGGTGACCTCGGGCAGGAAGCACTCGATGTCGCCGATCGTCCCCGTCCGCTCCGCGCGGTACTTCGGCCGCACCCGCATCCCCGTCTTGAGGACCTTCGGCGGCTTCGCGCCGGCCTCGAAGACGCCGAGGTCGAGGGCGTGCAGCAGCGCGGTGTCGGCGCCGTCCGGGCGGATCAGCGCCCACGCGAACGGGCGGTCGAACGGGTGCCCCTTCGCCGGCTCGGGCACCCACGACCAGGTCGTGACCGTCCCGGCCGGGCCGACCTCGACGAACTCGTCCGTCACGTCCTCGCCGGTGTCGGGGTCGCACTCCGCCGGCGGGACGAGCACCCGGCCGCCCGCCGTGCGGACGCCGACCAGCCGGCCGTCGCGCAGCTCGCTGAGGAAGCGCCCGATCACCGGACCGACCGAGCGGGTGTACCCGCCGGGGAACTCGACGACGTGGTTGGGGGCGGGGGTCTCCGATGGCGCCGTGTTAGATGGCACTGTCGCGGTCCTTCCAGTACGGGTCCCGCAGCTTGCGCTTGAGGAGCTTGCCGTTGGGCTCGCGCGGCATCGTCTCGATGAAGTCGATGGACTTCGGCCACTTCATCTTGGCGAGCCGGCCCTCCAGCGACGCGAGGATCTCGGCCGCGAGCTCGTCACCGGGCTCGGCGCCCTCGGCGGGCTCGACGACGGCCTTGATCTGCTCGCCCCACTCCTCGTCGGGGATGCCGAACACGGCGACGTCCGCGACCTTCGGGTGCAGGGTGATCTCGTTCTCGATCTCGGCCGGGTAGATGTTCGCGCCGCCCGAGATGATCATGTCGGCCTTGCGGTCGGACAGGAACAGGAACCCGTCCTCGGTGAGGTAGCCGATGTCCCCGACGGTGAAGAAGTCCTTGAGGCGGTTCTTCTCCGTCTTCTCCTTGTCGCCCTTGTACTCGAACTCGACGCCGGCCATCTTCATGTAGATCGTGCCGTGCGTCCCGGCCGGGACGGGCTCGCCGTCGTCATCCACGATCAGCAGCTCGCTGATCGGCCAGGCGTTGCCGACCGTGCCGGGGTGCGCGCGCCAGTCCTGCGGGCTCGCGATCGTCCCGCCGCCCTCGGTCGCCGCGTAGTACTCCCAGATGCAGTCGCCCCACCACTCCAGCATCTGCTGCTTGATCGGCACCGGGCACGGCGCCGCCGCGTGGATCGCCCACTTCATGCTCGACACGTCGTACCGGGACCGGACGTCCTCGGGCAGCGCCAGCAGCCGCTTGAAGTGCGTCGGGACCATGTGGGTATTGCTGACGCGGTATTTCTCGATCACCCTGAGGGTGTCTTCGGCGTCCCACTTGTCCATGTAGACGAGCGTGTGGCCCATCTGCAGGGCGGTGCCGCCGAACTGGGTGACGGCCGTGTGGTAGTTCGGCGAGGTGATCAGATGGGCCTGGTGCTCGCCCCCCGCGGGACGCCCCGGCGGGATGCCGAACAGGCCGAGCAGGAACGTCATCAGCTCGGCGCTGTCGTCGGGGTCGATGCCCATCAGCGCCCGCTTGACGCCCTTCGGCCGCCCGGTCGTCCCGGACGTGTAGTGCATCGTGGCGCCGTTGCTGCGGTCGTCGGGAAGCGTGTCGGGCTGCCCCTCGACCAGCTCCTCGTACGGGCGGAAGCCCTCGACGTCGCCGAACGCGAACCGCCGGTGCGCCTCGATCTCCTCGCCGGCGCGCGCGCCCTCCTTGGCGTACCGCTCGTGCACGAAGAACGCCTTGGCCTCGCTGTCGGCGACGATGTAGCCGATCTCCGGCCCGGTCAGGTGCCAGTTGATCGGCGTGTAGTACCAGCCGGCCTGCAGCGCGGCGAGGTACAGCACGACGCCCTCGACACCGTTCGGGACGAGCCCGCAGATGCCGTCGCCCTTCTCCAGTCCCAGCGCGCGCAGCCCGTGCACCAGCCGGTTCGAGCGGGCGAGCAGGTCGCCCGCGGCGTACTCGGTTCCGTCCGGATCGACGGCGGCGATCCACTCGGGATCCGCCTGCGCCAACCGCCAGAAGCCCAATGACCCCATCGGATCTCCCTAAGTGACCACAGTGAGCACCGACACACCGCGGCGCCCGGCAGCCAAAGTAGATCACGTTCTCGTTTTGCAGTTCAACCCCTACCGGTAGGGCAGTGGCTTAACTAGAATCTGTTCTCGTTTGACATCTGAGCTGGAGGAACCCATGGCGGAACGGCTGCCGATCAGCACCGAGCACTGCATCGTCGAGCAGGACGGCCACGTGGTCATCGTCACGATGAACCGGCCGGAGGCGCGCAACGCGCTCAGCACCGCGATGCTGGTCGGCCTCGCCGACGCCTGGGCCTACATCTCGGACACGCCCGAGGTCCGCGTCGGCATCCTCACCGGAGCCGACGGGACGTTCTGCGCCGGCGCCGACCTGAAGGCGATGAGCCAGCCGCCCTCCGACCCGCGCGTGCAGGAGCGGGCCGCGCAGATCACCGACTACCACTGGAAGGGCCTGCTGCGCGACGGCCGCCCCACCAAGCCGCTCATCTGCGCCATCGAGGGCTACGCCGTCGCCGGCGGCACCGAGCTGCTCACCGGCACCGACCTGCGCGTCGTCGCCGAGGGCGCCACCCTCGGCCTGTTCGAGGCCAAGCGCGGCCTGTTCCCCATGGGCGGCAGCGCCGTCCGCCTGCCCCGCCAGATCGGCTACGCCGCCGCGCTCGACATCCTGCTCACCGCCCGCGAGGTGACCCCGCAGGAGGCCCTCGCCATGGGGCTGATCAACAAGGTCGTCCCGGACGGCGAGGCCCTCGCCGCGGCCCGCGAGATGGCCGACCAGATCGCCGCGTGCGCGCCGCTGTCCGTCCAGGCGATCCTGCGCGCCGTCCGCGAGACCGAGCACCTCCCCGAGGAGGAGGCCCTCAAGATCTCCGACGAGATCGGCTGGCCCGTCTTCGCCTCCGAGGACGCCAAGGAGGGCTCCCGCGCCTTCAAGGAGAAGCGCCCCGCCGTCTACCAGGGCAAGTAACGGCCGCGGACACGGGCATCCCGCCCCGCGCGAGGTGCGCGAGGCGGGATGCCGGTTCCCGCTATGCGGGTTCTCGCTGAGACGCGGTCAGTTGCGGGTCCAGTGCGCCAGGTCGGCCCACCGGGTCGCGTCGGTGGTGGTGGTGCCGACCGCCCACATGGTCCCGGTCCCCGGCACGACGGCCATGGCGGAGGCCCGGACGGTCGTCCCCTCGGGCCGGGTCAGGGTCTCGTCGGTCCAGACTCCTGCGGCGGTGCGGTGGCGCATGGTGCTGCCGTCCGAGACGACCCAGATGCCGCCCGCCCCGTCCGAGGCGACCTTGCTCAGAGAGGTGCCGGGAGCGCCGAGGACATTGGTCCACTTGGTGCCGTTCCAGTGGGCCAGCAGCGACCGGGAGACCGACTTGCCCGTCCCGTCCGGCATCCGCGCCGTGCCGACCGCCCACACGTCGTCGTCGGAGGCCGCGTACACGTCCTGCAAGGTCGACGCGACCTCGCCCTTGACGGTCTCACCGATGTCGGGGAACGGGACACTCGTCCACGAGGTGCCGTTCCATCGCGTGGTGGCGGGCCGCGCGGTGCCGTCCGGCGCGATCGCCCAGCCGACCGCCCACGCGCTGGCGGACGAGACGGCCGCGACCGCGCGCGGCTTGATCCCGATCGGGGTGTCGGCCCAGCCCGCGCCGTTCCAGTACTTGGCCGCCATCGCGCTGACCGCCCACGTGCGGTCGGGACCGGCCGTCGCGATGTCGGTCGGCTGGAACCCCAGCGGGACGCTGAACGGGATCCAGGACGAGCCTGTCCAGCGCAGCAGGGCGTGCGAGTCGCCCGAGGTGTTGAGCTGGGCGGCCACCCAGACGTTCGACGCCGACGTGGCCGAGGCCGCCTGGAGCCGGTAGGGGGCGAGCGACGCGGGCAGCGCCACGTCCTTCCAGGTGCCGCCCGTCAGCCGCTGGAGGATCGGCTTGCGCGTCGTGACGTTCTGCTGTCCGCCGACGGCCCACACGGTGCCGTCCGGTGCCGTGGCGATGTCACTGAGGGAGGTCCCCTGGTCGGCTTTGGCGTCGCTCTGCACGATCGGCCACGTCGTCCCCGCGGCGGCGGCGACGGACGAAACCGTGCGCTGCTCCGCGGGGTCCGCCATGGCGACCGCGACCGTGGTGGCCACCGCGCCCACGGCGACGGCCACCCCCGCGACCCCCAGTTTCCTGCTGCTCTTCACTCGATCCCCGTCCATTGAAAATGATCTTGCGGAAGCAGTGGAACGTAGCAGGACCGAAAGTCGGTTCGCCCGCATTCGGGGAAGATCAGGTCTCGGCCCGCCATGGGGGCGTATTACCGGCCGTCCGTAAATCGCCCGGAGTTTGCCGGACCTCTCGCGTGGCACCGCTCAGGCAAGCGAGCCACGGAAGGACTGAGCACGCCATGGCCTTGCAACTGCGACGCAAACGGCCGACGACGACGGAAGAGGCGCCGCCCCAGCGGTGGACGTGGCGCCGGCGGAACACGGGCGGTACCGCGACGGTCGCGCGCAAGCCGCCCCGCTGGCGGCGCACCAGGCCGAACCCGGTCAGCGCGATCATCATGGCGGCCGGCTGGGCCGCCGCCGCGATCCTCGGCCTCGGGATGCTGCTGACCTGGGGCGACGCGAACCCGGGCAACGTCCTCGTGGACGCCGTGCTCGACGCGGGCCGCTGGCTCGCCACCCCGTTCCACGACGTCTTCACGCGGACCGACCCCGAAGAGCAGCTCTACATCAACTGGACCCTCGCGGGCGTCGTCTACTACGTCCTCGCGCGGGCCTTCTCCTGGATGACCCGGTTCTGACCACCGAAAGGCCCCGGCCGGCGCGGAGGGATGGCGCGCGGCCGGGGCCCGGGGGGATCAGCCTTCGGTGATCGTGTTGAGGCGCTCGATGGCCTCGACGTACTCCTCGATCAGGTCGTAGACGACCTGGGCGGCCGGCTTGACCTGGTTCATCGACCCGACGATCTGGCCGACCGGGAACGTCACCAGCTCGCCGTCGCCGGACCGCTGGATGCGCGGCAGCGCGTCCGCGATCAGCATGAACTGCATGGGCATCGGCAGGTAGCCCGGCGACTGCTCGCTCTCCCACGCCTCCGTCCACGCGGTCTTGAGGAACCGGGCGGGCTTGCCCGTCCACGCCCGGGACCGGACGGTGTCGCGGGACGTGGCCTCCAGCAGCTTCGGCAGGGCCCGCTCCGGGGTGTCGGCCTCGTCGACCGTCAGCCAGATGGAGCCCGTCCAGACGCCGTCGGCGCCGAGCGCCATGCCCGCCGCCATCTGCCGGCCCCGGCCGATGCCGCCCGCGGCCAGCACGATCGTGTCCTCGCCGACCGCGTCCACGACCTCGGGGATCAGCACCATCGTCGCCACGTCGCCGGTGTGGCCGCCGGCCTCGGTGCCCTGCGCGACGATGATGTCCACGCCGACCTCGACCTGCTTGCGGGCGTGCCGGGCGTTGGAGGCGAGCCCCGCGACCTTCACGCCGTGCTCGTGCGCCTGCGCGACGACGTCCGCCGGGGGCGGGCCGAGCGCGTTCGCCAGCAGCGCGATCGGGTGCTTGAGCGCCACCTCGACCTGCGGCCGGGCGGTCACGTCCGTCCACCCGAGCAGCGCCTTGCCCGCCTTCTCCGAGGGCGGGTCGACGCCGTGCTCGGCGAGCAGGTCCTCGAGGAACTGCTTGTGCTCGGCCGGGATCATGCCCTGCAGCTTGCCGAGCAGCTCCTCGGCGTCGCCCATGTCGGCGCCCTCGTACTTGGCGGGCATGACCACGTCCACGCCGTAGGGCTTGCCGCCGACGTTCTCGTCGAGCCACTTGAGCTCGAGCTCGAGTTCCTCGGGGGTGAAGTGCAGGGCGCCGAGGACGCCCATGCCGCCGGCGCGGCTCACCGCCGCGACGACATCGCGGCAGTGACTGAACGCAAAGATCGGGTACTCGATGCCGAATAGTTCGGTGACTCGTGTCCGCACGCACTCGACCCTAAGCGCGCTCCCACGAAACTGCAACAGGTTCTACTTACAAATCTCAGCCCCGCCACCGCTCCCACCGCCCCGCCCACGCTGCTCCACACCGCCGTAACCCGATTGCCAACCACAAACCACGCCGCACTGCACCCCAACCCACCACCCACACCCACCCTCAGAACCCCGCACTAGAACACGTATCACCAACCCACTTCCCCGCCCCCTACACCCGGCCGTCCAGCCGCCACAGCAACCGATCTAGCCACCGAACAACACAAGACACCTGCCCCCGCCCGGAGCCAGCGCCGCCACCTTCGACCGCTGACACGGAAGCGGCCACGACACGGCTGACACCGCCGCACAAGCCGACTCACGACGAGAGAGCCCAGCGCAAACCGACGGCCCGACGCCATGCGCTACCGCACCCGCGGCTGGCGACACGACAAGAACCCGCAACAACAGGCCCTGGCGCTCAGCGCACGACGAGACGCCAACACCAGTGGCGAGCCTGGCGACCTCGCGCTGCCACCTGCGAGCGCTAACGCAGGAACGACCTGCGACACGGCGGACGGGCGCGGACGAGTTGGCTCGCTTCGAGGGGAGCCAAAACCAACCGAGGGGCGAGACGAAACCATCCCTCCACCCGGTAGGCGATGACACACCGTGCGATGGACGTCAGTGCCAGCCGACGGACCGGCGACCCCGCGCTAAGGCCCGCCGCCCTTACACGGGAACGGCCTGCGACGCGGCGGGTGGCGGTACGCGCTGCGCGATGGGGCGTCGGCGTTGGTGGGACGGGCTGGCGGCGTCGCGTGGGCGGGGTGGTTACGGGCGGCGGGTGGGGCCGGCGGCCTTGCGTTGCTGGCGCTGGCTTCCCGGGGCCTGGCGGCGGGGCTGGGACGGCGGGGGCGGCGAGGCCGCCTGGCGAGGCTGGGCGGACGGCGGGCGCGGCGGGCCGGGCGGGGTCATGTCGCCGAACTTGCCGTCGGCGCGGCGAGGGGTCTCGATGGGCGGGGGCTCGCGGCGGGCCAGGCCCATGTAGCCACCGGTGAACAGCAGGATCAGGCCGAAGAAGACGGCGGCGGCCGGGAGGTAGCTGCGCACCAGGTCGATCTGCAGCGCGGTGCTGTCGGCCATGTCGACCATGGCCTTCTGGTCCTTGTCGGTGCTGATGAGGTCGGCCTGGGCGACGATCATCTTGCCCTTGCCGTCCGCCGTCTGGACGGTGCTGCGGATGTTCTTGCGGTGCTTCACCGGGATGCCGGTGCGGGGGTCGACCCAGACGGTGTTGTACGCCTCGGTGTAGCGGTCCACCTTCTGGTTGCCCGCGTCCTCGGGCATGCCCAGCATCTTGGCGGGCAGCTTCGTGTCGAGCGCGGCCGTCTTCGTCAGGGGGATGGTCTGGGTGAACCGGTACGTGGTGAGCCCGTGGACCTTCTCGACGGCGTTGAACTGCATCGGCGCCGACTGCTTGGTGGTCATGTCGAAGAACGGGTAGTCGCGCTTCTGCACGTTCGCGATCGGGAACAGCAGGCCGTAGCCCGACATGCGGACGGCGTTGTCGCCGTCGACGTTGACGCCGCAGCAGTTGACCAGGACGCCCGTCCGGCGGTCGAAGGCGATGCGGAAGCCCTGGATCTGGACGGGCTTGTCCGGCTTGGCCTGGTCGTAGATGTTGGTCGTGGAGTCCCAGACCGCGATGTCGTCGTTGCCCTCGTTGGCGCGGACGTCGCCGCGGACGGTGTTCTTCGCCAGGAGGGTGACGCCGGTCTTGACCTTGAGGTCCGCCTGGTCGAAGTACGTCGCGTCCTTCGACTCCAGGGACGTCACCTGGTAGCGGTTCAGCGGCGCGACGACCACCTGGTCGGCGATGTAGAAGCGGATCAGCGGCGCGAGCGCGAGGAAGAAGGCACCGAGGCCGATCAGGACCAGGCCGACCGGTCGCCGCATGAACACCTCCGAGGGGTGCCGTCGTCATCGCCAACGGCCGCGTCATCGTCAACGGCCGAGAGGCCGGGTCCGGCATGCCCGGATCACACTACAGGACCACCGAAACCCGGAGCCCGATACGTCCGGTCCGCGGGTGGGGCGGTCTGGTGTGAGTGTACTGACCGGTAGGCTCCGCGTTACCTTCGGACGTCCTGACCCGGTGAGGTGGGCCTTGACCTCGGCGCATGGGCGCCCGGCGGCGCAGAACGGGCTCGTTCCCCGGCACTGTGCGACGCTGGCGCGGTCGGTGCGGCTGCTGAGCGCGTTCCGGCGCGAGCGGCGGGAGCCGGAGCACTTCTACGACCTCATGGCGCGCGACACCGTCTCCCTGCTCGGGTCGTACACCGAACTGCAGGGCGCGACCGTCATCGATGTAGGGACGGGCTTCGGGTTCTTTGCGCGCGCGCTGGACGCGGCGGGTGCGCGCTGCGCCGGGATCGACCATGACCTCGGTGAGCTGGTCGCACATGGGTCCGCCGGGCCGAACCAGCTCGTCGCGAGTGCGCTGGCCCTGCCGTTCAGGACGGACGCCGCCGACGTGTGCTTCTCGTCCAACGTCCTGGAGCACGTGCCCGACCCGTGGCGCATGGCCGACGAGATGGTCCGTGTGACGCGGCCGGGCGGGACGGTGTTCCTGTCGTTCACCAACTGGCTGTCCCCGTGGGGCGGGCACGAGACCTCTCCGTGGCACTACCTCGGCGGCGACCGGGCCGCCCGCTGGTACGAGCGCCGGACGGGGCGTCCGCCCAAGAACCGGTACGGGCACAACCTGCATCCCGTGTCGGTGTCGGCGGCGCTGGCCTGGGCCCGGGGACGGGACGACGTGGGGGTCCTGGACGCCCTGCCGCGCTATCATCCGCGCTGGGCCGAGGCCGTGGTGCGCGTCCCGGGGCTGCGGGAGGTCGCGACGTGGAACCTCGTCCTCGTGCTGAGGAAGAAGGAGTCGTGAGACCTGCCGCGCCGCCGCCGATCTCCGGCCACCAGAACACGGTCGACGGCCTGCGCGCGGTCGCGGCGCTCGCCGTCCTGGTCTTCCATGTCGCGAGTTCGGCGGGGTCCATCACCAACCCGGACGGGCCGAGGTGGCTGTTCAACGGCGGTCAGATCGGGGTGCCGATCTTCTTCGCGCTGTCGGGGCTGCTGCTGTACCGGCCGTGGGCGGCGGCGGCGCTGGACGGGCGATCCGCTCCGCGCACGGTGACTTATCTGCGCCGGCGCGTGTTCCGCATCATGCCGGCCTACTGGGCCGTGGTCGTGGTCTACATGGTCACGGCGGGGCGGGACCACATCGGCGACCCGGTCACCTGGGCGTCGCTGATGACGCTCACGCAGACGTACCTGCCGAACGCGTGGTGGCCCACCGACCTCGGGCCGTCGCATCTCGGGCAGTGCTGGAGCCTCGTCGTCGAGGTCGCCTGGTACGTGACGCTGCCGGTAACCGCGGCCGTCCTCGCCTGGTACGCGCGCCGGACGCGGACCCACGACGTCGGTGTGCGCGCCAAGCGGCTGCTCATCGGCATCGGCGTGTACGCGGCGCTGTCGCTGCCGTGGTCGGCCGCGATGTTCGTCCCGGAGCGGCACACGCAGATGGGGCTGTTCCTGCCGCGGTACTTCGCCTGGTTCGCGGTCGGGATGGCGCTCGCGGTGGTGACGGTCTGGGCGCGGCTGGACGAGCGGCGCCCGGTCGCGGCCCTGTGCCGGGCCGTGTCGGACTCGTGGGCGGCGTGCTGGACGGCGGCGGCGATGCTGTACGTGGTCGCGGCGACGCCCGCGGCGGGCCCGCTCAGCCTGCAGGAAGCCGACGCGTTCTGGACGTCCGTCCTGCATCTGGTCGTGTTCGGGCTGTGCGCGGCGGCGTTCGTGGCGCCGGTCGTGCTGGCGCCGCCGGGGCAGCCCGTGCTCGACGCGGTCCTCGGCAACCCGGTGATGCGGTTCCTCGGCCGGATCTCCTACGGCCTGTTCCTGTGGCAGCTGCTGATCATCGTCTCCTGGTACGACGCGGCGGATCGGACCTTCCGGGGGGACGTGGCGACGGATCTGCCGCTGATGGCGGCGGCGACCATCGCAGCGGGGACCCTGAGCTACTACCTGGTGGAGTGGCCGGTGCAGCGGCTGGTCCGGCGCCGGGACCGGGCCCGCCCGGCCCCTGCCCCGGTGCCGTCCAGCTGAGCGAGATCCGGCCGGCGCCGGGGTCGCCGCCGGGCGGCTTCGGCCGCCACAGCTCGACGGCGACGCGCCCGACGACGGCGAGCCCGAGCAGCTGCGGCGCGATGTCGCCGAGCGCTCCGGACGGGGCGGCGGGGTTGCCGAGCACGTCCAGCCACCGCGCGGCGGCGAGGCAGCCGGTGCCGGCGAGCATGGCGATCGCGATCGCCCACGGGGAGGCGAGCGCGCGCAGGACGGCGGAGCGGCGGGTGCGGGCCCAGCCGCACAGGGCCGCGACGCCGAGCGTGACGGCGACGCCGGGCGCCCCGGCGATCGAGCCGCCGAGCGCGGCGGCGAGCCCGATCGCGGCCCACGCGGGCCAGCCCGTCCCGGCGACCATGGCGCGCGGGTCGGGGCGCCGCCGGCGGGCGGAGCCGCCCGGCCAGACCGCGGCGATCAGCAGGACGAGGAGCAGGTTGAGGCCGGTGACGACGGCGATCCGCTGCGCCCGGTCGGGGGTGTAGGCCAGCTTGATCACCCCGCTCGTGCCGGCGGGGACGAGCCAGCCCTGCTTCCAGCCGTCCAGCCGGACGGCGCGCAGCTCGGTGCCGCCGGCGGTCGCGCGCCAGCCGGTGTTGAAGTTCTCGTTCACGGTGAGGAACGACGCGGCGGGGGCGTCCACGCTCAGCTCGCGGGAGCTGGAGCCCCAGCTGAGGACTTTGACCTGCTGCGGCGGCTCTGCGTCGGCGGCGGGCCGCGGCTTGGCCCCGACCGTGACGGTGTCGATGCGGTAGTTGTCGAGCGGGACCGCCGTCAGCTGGTTGCGGCCCTCGGCGAGGACTGCCTGCTTGCAGGCGCTGAACTGGAGCGGCCGGCCGGCGAGCAGGTCGCCGAGCGTGCCGGTCGCCTTCGTCTGGACGGCCCCGCTCTGCCGCTGCCCGGCGGTGCCCCGGCCACGACCGGCCCCGCTACCGGAGGTGCCGCTGCCGGAGGTACCGCTGCCGGAGGTGCCGGTCTGCGCGCCGGGTGCGCCGATCCGCAGCTTCGGCCCGAAGCCGCACGGCAGCTCCAGCGGGTAGGAGCGCACGTCAGGGAACGGCTTCACGCCGGGGATCTTCAGCTCGGCGAGCTGGATCGGCTGGGGGCGGCCGTCCCGGAAGAAGGTGATCTTCAGCCGGTCGGTGGCCATCGGCGCGAACGACAGCCTGCCCGCGGCGTCCGACAGGCCCTCGCGGGACTGGCCGTTCGCGCCCTCGACCCGCAGCCGGACCGGCCCCGCCGCGCCGGGCGGGCGGATGACCGTCACCGTGGACACCCGCTTGCGGCCCTTCCACCGGACGCTGTAGACGGGCTGGTCGTCGCTCTCGCCCGCGATCCAGGACGTCGCCGGGTCGCCGTCGAAGCCGGACCGGGCCTGGTCGGCGGGGTGGCGGGACAGCGTGGAGGTCGCGGCGACGGACGGCTGCCCGTGCACGGTCGTGTACCGGTCGATGAGACGCTGGTCGGTGAGGACCGCCGTGCCCGTGACGGGCGCCCTGCCCGCCACCGCCGAGGTGAACGTCCGGTCGAAGCCGTCGCCCTCCTCGTCGCCCGAGCCGAGGAACGGCGCGCACACCCAGCGGGCACTGCCCTTCATGCACTCGCTCGTCGCGCCCGGCGCGCGGCTCATCACGTAGGTGGCCGGGCCGTCGACCCCGGCGGGCGCGGGCAGCGTGTAGGTGCGGGTCGGGGTCACGCCGCCGATCGCCACCTCCGACACCGCCGCGCGCGCGAACGCGGGGACTGCCGGCTTCGAGGCGAGGGCGGTGATCCGCAGCCGCAGCCAGCGGGTCGGCCCCGCCGGCACGCGGAGCGCCTGCGGGCCGGTGCTCTGCCGGACGGCCTGCTCCACCATGCCGTGCTCGGTCTCGACGGCGACGCGCGAGACCGGCGGCCCGAGCGCGGTGTCCTGCAGGAACGCGGCGGTCATGTTCCGCACGTCGCGGGCCCGGTCGAAGTCGGCGCGGAGCCACTGCCCGACCGGCCCGTCGTAGCCGGCGGTCTCCCACGCGGAGAGCGGGTTGCCGTCGAAGGCGGCGTACGGGACCGCCTCGGGCTTGCGGGCCTGCGGGATCGCGTCGTCGCCGCCCGCCGAGGTGGACGCCGTGATGTCGCGGACCCCGCCGCCGTAGGTGACATGGGTGGCGTACCGCGCCCAGCCCTTGTCGAGGACGTCGGCGGCGTCGCGCCGGTGCGCGGCGGACATCGTCGGGGACGTCTGGTGCAGTTCGCCGAAGTTGCGGCGGATCAGCCGGGGCGAGTCGGTCACGACCGGGGTGCCGCCCAGGTCGGCGGCGTCGTCGTCCAGCAGGACGGGCGCGTCCGGGAGGGCCTTGTCGTCGGCCATGGCGAGCAGCGACTCGGGCCCGCCGTAGACGCGGACGGGGTCGGCCGCGTCGGTCAGGCCCGCGACGTCGGCGGCGCCCTCGACCTCGTAGACCTCCAGCGGCGGGTACCGCTGGTCGACGGCCGACACCGCGTCGTCGTTGCCGCCGCCGACGGCGGCGCCGAACGCGGCGACCCTGCGCAGGCCGGGCGAGTCGTCCAGCGCCTGGTGGAGGCGGGCGGGCCAGGCGCCGCGCAGCGCCTCCCGCCGCAGGTCATTGCGGACCAGGACGTACCGGACGCCCATCCGGCCGAGGAAGTCGCTCAGCCCCGGCGAGCCCTGCCCGGAGCGGACCTGCTGGTCGATGGCGTCCAGCGCCCGCGTGTAGCCCGGCGACCCGGCCGGGACGAGCTGGCGGACGCCCCACCGCGCCGTCAGCAGCGGCTGGACGATGTCGTCCATCGGGCGGCCCCACAGGTACTCGCCGAACGGCGCGCCGGGCACCGCGAGCACGCCCTGCTGCCCGGCCCGCGCGTTGATCCAGGACGCCGCGTCCCGCCAGTACTTCGGGACGTCCTTGAACTCGCCGGGGCCGGACAGGCCGTGCGAGACGGCGGTGAGGCCGATGCCGCCGAGCGCGACGGCGGCGGCGACCGGCAGGCTGAGCAGCGACCGCGCGGCCGGGCCGAACGCGGGGCCGGACCCGCCGCTCAGGCTGCGCAGGCCGTCCGGCTGCCGCACGGCGCGGGCGTTGCGGGCGTCCCGGGCGTTTCGGGCGTGCCGGCCGGCGGCGGTGAGCAGGTGGGCGAGGCCGAGCGCGAGCGGCAGCCGGACGACCGCGTCGAACTTGTGCAGGTTGCGCATCGGCGCGAGCGGGCCGTCCAGCAGGTCGCGGAGCTGCGCCGCGAACGGGCCCGGGATGTCGCTGAGGTGGCCGAGGGACACGATTGCCACCCCGGCCAGCAGCGTGACCAGCAGGAACGTCCGCTCGGGGAGGAGCCGGGCGAGCAGCCCGGCGAGCCCGAGCGCGGCGACGACTCCCGTGCAGATGATCGGGACGGGGCTGAGCGAGAGGCCGTGCCCGACCGGCCACCAGACCTGCCCGTCCACGATCAGGTAGTTGACCCAGCGCTCGGCGCCGCGCAGCACGTTGACGAGGCCGGTCGGGCCGGTCGTCGTCGCCGCCTTCTCGGTGTAGGTCAGCCAGGAGAACCCGTACGTGCCGGTGAGCAGCAGCGGGACCAGCCACCACGCGGTCGCGGCGGCGGTGGCCGCCGACCACCAGGCGAGCGTCCGGACGCGGAACGACCCGCGCGGCCGCGTCAGGATGTAGAGGAACGGGACGAGGAGCACGGCGACGGTGGCGGTCGCGTTGATGCCGCCGCAGCAGGCGATCGCGAGCCCGGACCGGGCCGCGGCCTTCAGCCGCCCGGTCTCCCCGGACGCGGCGGCCGCCAGCGGCAGGACGATCCACGGCAGCATCGCGACCGGCAGGTACTCCGAGGAGATCTGGCCGAGCGTGGCCAGCCCGTTCGGGGCGAGCGCGTACGCCATCGCGGCGAACAGCCGGGTGCCCTGGCCGTCGCCGTCCGGCCCGGACCCGCCGATGCCGAGCCGCCCGGCCAGCCGCCACATGCCGACGAAGGCCAGGCACATCAGCAGGGACAGCCAGAACCGCTGGGTGATCCAGGCGGGCATCCCGATCACGTCGCCGAGCGCGAAGAACGGGCCCATCGGGAACAGGTAGCCGACGGCCTGGTTCTGCAGCTGGCCGAACTGCTCCGGGTCCCACAGGTGGACGGCGCGGCCGAGGAACCCGAGCGGGTTCACCGCCATGTCGATCTTGGTGTCGGCGAGGATGGCCCCGGGCCGGGTGGCGAACGCGAGCGCGGTCAGCGCCAGGCAGCACGCGAGTACGCGCAGCCGCTCCCGCAGCCGCGCGGCGGCGTCCGGGCCGGACGGCCCGCCCGCCCCGCCGGGGCCGGGCCCGCGGGACGCGCCGGCGCGGGGCGGATTCGCCTCTCCCACGGCCATGCTCGCCCTCTGCCTCTCTTCTGCCTGTCCTCCGGGAGTCGCCCCGGGTGCCCGGTTCTCCCGGGATGTCAGCCTGAGTGTCCGCCACGGTACCGGCGGCCGCCCGCCCGCCGGGCGGGGGCGCCGTCGCGCACGGCGGCGGTCACGAGGTCGCGCATCCGGCCGGCGGTGCGCGCCCAGTCGAACTCTGCCGCACGCCTCTGACATTCCGTGGCCGTCCGCTCGCGGAGCGTGGGATCGGCCAGCTCCTTGAGGGCGCGCTCGACGACTCCGGCCAGGTCGTCGCCCTCCCGGACGAGCCATCCGGTGGTCCCGTCGCGGACGGCGTCGCGGAGCCCGTCCACGTCGAAGGCGACGGTCGGGACGCCGAGCGCCGCGGCCTCGATCACGCTGAGGCCCCACCCTTCGCCCTGGGACGTGCTGAGGTGCAGGTCGGCGCGGGCGACCAGGGCCGCCTTGACGTTCTCGGGGACGTAGCCGTGCGCGATGACGACGCCGTCCAGGCCGCGCGCGCGGATGTCAGCTCTCAGTGCGGGCGCTTCAGGGCCGTCCCCCACGATGTGCAGCTTGAGCCCAGGGTGGCTCCCGGTGAGGCTCTGCGCGAGGTCCAGCAGGAGGTTGAGGCGCTTGTGCGGGACGAGGCGCGTCACGCACACCAACTCCGGGTCGCCTCGGGCCTCGGCCACATCACCATCGGGCTCGGCGACAGACGACCCGTTGTGGACGACGTGAGCGGGCCCCGTCCAGCCCAGCCGTTCCCTGACGGCGCGCAGCGTGGACGGCGAGACGACCACGAACGCATGCCGCCGATACGTCCAGCGGCTCACCGGCCCCTCCAGCACTTGCCCGAGACAGGCGAGCCATCCGGGGAAGTACAGGCCGAACTGAGCGTCGTGCACATGGTGGACGACGCAGAACACCGGCACACGGCGGGGCAACACCCACGGTGTGAAGAACGGGATGCCGTTCTGGCAGTCGACGACCGCGTCGAATCGGCGTCGGTGCAGCAGCATCCAGAGCAGGACGAGCGGGTACACGGTGAAGCGTCCGCCCAAGCGGACGAACTCCACGCCCTCGACCCGTCCCCCGCGCCGCTGGCCGGGCGCCTTGCACGTCACATAGTGGACACGGGCGCCTTCACCGGCGAACCTGCGCGCCAGCTCCCAGGCGTACCGTTCGGCACCGCCCGCGGCGGGGTGCCAGGGATCCCGCCAGTTGACGACCGCCAGCCGCAGATCCGTACTCATCCCGACTTTGCGCTCGGCGCGGGCGCCTGCTCGGGGATGGCGATGGTCCCCGGGCGCGGCTCCGGGAGCTTCGGCTCGGCGAGGATCGTCCGGACCGGCACCACCGGAATGATCGGCGTCGCGGGTACGCCGGGCATGCGGAAACCGGCGCGCGCGCGGATGAGCGTCAGGTCCACCATGCATTGGAACGAGTGGCGCCATACAGAGAAGGTGGAGCCGGGACGGTCACGCCAGACGACCGGGATGGCCGTGACGGACGCCCCTCGCCGGACGCAGTGGGCCAGCAGTTCAACGTCGAACGAGAACCCGGTGGTGCGCAGCTGCTTCGCCGCCGTCCGGCCGAGCGGCCCGTCGAAGAACTTGAACCCGCACTGGGTGTCCTGGATGCCGCCCACCAGATCGCGGACGATCCGGTTGAACGTGATGGCGCCGAGCCGCCTGACCGGCAGCGCGTAGCCTTGGACGACCGACCGACCGTGGCGCCTTGACCCGACCACGACCGGGCGGCCCTCGCGCAGCAGGACGATGGCTTCGTCCAGCGCGGCGAGGTCTGTTGCCATATCGGCGTCCATGAACCCCACGTACGGGGCCCGCGTCTCCAGCAGCCCGGCCCGGACCGCCGCACCCTTGCCCCGGACGTCGCACCGCACCAGGCGCACCGGCACCGGGCCCTCGAAGGACCGGACGATCCCGGCCGTGCCGTCGGTGCTGGCGTTGTCGACGACGATGACCTCCGCCCGCAGCGGGAGGTCGGCGAGCTTGTCGCACAGCAGCGCCAGCCCCGCCGGAAGCCGGTCGGCCTCGTTGTAGGCGGGAACGACGATCTCCAGGAGGGCGGGGCCGTCACGCCAGGTCCCCATCAGGGCCTACAGGTCACCGGGAGCCGTAGTTGTACAGCGGCTCGATGACCGGGTCCTTCTGAGAGGCGTTCACGAGCTGGACCGTGCTGAACGACACTCCGGCGGCCAGCAGTACGCCGACCAGCGCGGCGATGGCGATGCGCATCAGGGGGTCCTTCGTCGGTGATGGGGGCTGCGGG
The DNA here is from genome assembly GCF_043197915.1 of Actinomadura geliboluensis. NCBI lineage: Bacteria > Bacillati > Actinomycetota > Actinomycetes > Streptosporangiales > Thermomonosporaceae > Actinomadura > Actinomadura geliboluensis. The sequence continues at coordinate 567,438 of NZ_JBICUA010000004.1, forward strand.
GCTTGATACTGCCGAGTAATGGAAAGCTCAGAGTAGTACCTGGGGCCAGGAATGACCAGAAAACGACCAGACTGACAATGCCCCAGGCGGCGGCCACCGGCGGCACCGGCACCGCCGTCCCACCTCCGCCCGCGGCACCGTCGATCCGGTAAACGGCCAGGTCAGCGCCGCGCAGCACCTCGACGGCAGCGCCGGACGGCCGGACGGAGCCGATCTCCGCGTCGACCACGACGTACCGTACGCCCATGTCACGGAGCGTGTCGGCCGGCGGCGACCCGGTCTTCGCGACCGGCGCGAGCCGCACCGCCCTCGGATCCTCCTGCGGGACGGTCGTGCCGCCCACGGTGACGGCGTCGTCCACGATGACGCGTCGGTGCAGGTAGCGGGGCAGTGGGTCGAGCACGCGACGCCCGTGGTTCCAGGGGTAGCTCCGGTACGACGCCCACGGCAGCACCAGCACGTCGCCCTGCGCTGGGTCGCTGTCGATGATGTGCCGCGCGCGCGCCCAGTCGTCCGGGTAGTGGACGGCTCGCAGGTCGCCCGCCGCGCCCCACGCCAGCGTCGGCAGCAGGATCACCGGCACGGCCATCGCCGCGGCGGCCACTCCCGGCCACTTCGCCTCGGCCGCCTTGTCGGCGGCCGCACCGAGCCCGACCGCCACCACGACGGCGAGCGGCGCCGCGTACTGCTGCCCGTCCCGCAGGACGGCGAACCCCGGCCACAGGCCGATGAGCCCTTCGAGGACGGGGGCGGCGACCGCGCCCAGCGCCGCGATCGCGAACCCGGCCGCCGCCGCGACCGCCGCTCCCCGCCACCACGCCGCCTCTCTCCCCCACGCGGCATACGCGGCGAGCGCGCCGACGACCACGACCAGCCAGAGCGCCGCCGTCACTGGCGCGCCGTAGCCGCTCGGCACCGTCTCGCCGTTCCACACACCGCCGAGCAGGAGCAGGCTTCCGAGCGTCCCGAAAGGCGTGTCCGCCCTGGCCGCGAACAGGTCGACGGCTGCACCGTCTCCCGGTAGGCCCGCCGGCCTCAGCAGCCCTGGGACCAGCCACGGCAGGCTCAGCACCGCCGCCGACGCGATGACCCTGAGGCCAGCGCGCGCGGGGCCGCGACCACTCACCACAACAACCGCCAGTGCGGTGATAGCGGTGACGGTCAGTGCGGCGAACCCGCCGATGGCGGCGGGCAGCATCGTCCGGACCAGGCGGCGCGTACCACCCCGCTCGTCCGTGCGGACGGCGGCCCCCACCACCCACGGCAGCGCCGCGTAGCCGAGCAGCAGCGCCCACTGACCGAGCAGCAGCCGCTCGGCGACGAACGGGTTCCACGCGTAGCAGACCCCTGCGGCGAGCCGGGGCAGCAGACTGCGGGACGGCACCAGCGACGCCGCCGACGTGCACGCCATGACGAAGACCGCCAGCAGGACGAGCTTCTGCACGACGTCCGCCGGGATGACCGTGGCGAGTGCGGTGATGAAGGCGTCGCTCGGGACGTGCCGGGGCACGATCCCCGTCAGCCCGAACGTCAGGTGCGTGAACGCGGGATCGGGCACGAACACCATGTCGTACGACAGCACGAACCCGGGCGCGAGCCCCGGCCCCAGTGCCGCAAGCCCGAGCCCCAGCCCGGTCAGTGCGGCCACCAGATGCCGCGTCCGTGCCTTCAAGATGTCCTTGTCTTCAGGGCGTCCGTTCTCCCATGTGGGCCTGGACGCTACCTCACCGGCTCGGGGTCCCGGGGCAGGCCGAGGATGCGCTCGCCGATCACGTTGAGGTTGACCTCGGTCGTGCCGCCGCCGATCGTCATCGCGCGGGACGCGAGCAGGTAACGGGTCCAGCGCGCGCGCAGATCGTCCTTCCAGCCGCCGGTGAGCGCGCCCTCCTCGCCGAGGAGAGTGAAGCCGAACTCGGTGACCTGCTGGCCGTGCTCCATCGCCACCAGTTTCCGGACGTTCGCCGTCGCGCCCGGGTCCGTGCCCGAAAGCTGCTTCAGCGTGGCGCGGAGGCCGAGCAGGTTGAACGAGTGCTCGTCGCACGCGAGCCGCCCGAGGCCGTCGCGGACGACCCGGTCCTCGTCCAGGCCGAGCCCGGCGGTGAGGTCGAGCAGCTTCGGCAGGTCGCCGCCGAGCTGGAAGCTGCTGGTGAGGCCGACGCGCTCGTTCGCGAGGGTGGTGCGGGCGACGCGCCAGCCGGCGTTGACCGGGCCGACGACGAGGTCGTCGGGGACGAACACGCCGTCCAGGAACACCTCGTTGAACACGGCGTCGCCGGTGCACTCGCGCAGCGGCCGGATCTCGATGCCGGGCGACTTCATGTCGACCAGGAAGTAGGTGATGCCGTCGTGCTTGGGCCGGTCGGGATCGGTCCGGGCGATGCAGATGCCCCACTGCGCGTCGCGGGCGAGGGACGTCCAGATCTTCTGGCCGGTGATCGTCCAGCCGCCCTCGGCGCGCTCGGCGCGGGTGCGCAGCCCGGCGAGGTCGGAGCCCGCGCCCGGCTCGGAGAACAGCTGGCACCAGATGATCTCGCCGCGCAGGGTCGGCGGCAGGAACCGCTCCCGCTGCTCCGGCGTCCCGTACTGGACCAGCGACGGGACGACCCACGCCGCGATCATCAGCGGCACCGGGCGCACCTTCGCCGCCTTCAGCTCCTGCTGGATGACGATCTGCTCCAGCGGCCCGGCGCCGCGCCCCCACGGCTCCGGCAGGTGCGGCGTCACCCAGCCGCCCGCCGCCATCGCCGCCCGCTGTTCGAGCGGCTCCATCGCGGCCAGTTCGGCGACGCAGGCGCGGATCTCCTCGCGGACCGGTTCGGCGTCCTCGTCCAGCTCGATGCTCATCGGCCGCCGGACGCCCCGCACCGCCAGCGCGGCGACATCGGCGCGGTGCGCACTGGCCCGCCCCAGCAGCGCGCGGAGCGTCAGGGCCCGCCGGTAGACGAGGTGGGCGTCGTGCTCGTAGGTGTAGCCGATCCCACCATGGATCTGGATGTTGCCTTCGGCGCAGGTGACGGCGGCGTCCGCCGCCAGCACCGCGGCGACTCCGACCGCATACGCACGCTGTTCTTCGGGCTCGCTCAGCGCGCGCGCCGCGTCCCACACGGCGGCCCTTGCGCGCTCCACCGCGATGAGCATCCGGGCGCACAGGTGCTTGACGCCCTGGAACTGCCCGATCGGACGGCCGAACTGCTCGCGGAGCTTGGCGTAAGCGACGGCGTCGTCCAATGCGCGCCCTGCGACACCACATGCCTCCGCCCCCAGCAGGACGGTGGCGAGGGCCTGTGCGTCAACCCCGTCCAGGAAGGCGTCGACGGTCACGCCGTCGACGGTGACCGATCCCACAGGACGCGTGATGTCGAGCGACTCCAGCGCCCCTACGGTGACGTCCTCCTTGCCCAGGACGACCCAGCGGTCACCGGCCGGAAGCACGAACAGGTCGGCCAGCGGAGCGCCCAGCACGGGCTGCACTGTGCCGGAGACGGTCGAACCGTCCACGTCCAGGCTGCCGGACAGCGCCACGGCCGCCGTCCGGGAGCCGTCCGCCAGACCGGACACATCGGCGCCGGCCACGTGCAGGATCGCCGATGCCAGCACGGTCGGCGTGTACGGGCCCGGCGCCAGCACCCGGCCCAGCTCCTCCAGCGCGACGGCCTGCTCCAGGATGCCGAAGCCCTGCCCGCCGACCGCCTCCGGAAGGTGCAGGCCGGGGAGCCCCTGGGCGGCGAGCGCCGGCCAGAACCCGGCGTCGGCCTCCCGCGCCGCCGCCGGGGCGATGCTCCGCTCCGCGAACCCGCGCACCGACGCCGCCAGCGCCTCGTGCTCCTCGGTCAACCCGATCGCCATGGCCACACCCCTTCTCGGAACGTGGCCACAGCCTATTAGAACGCCATTCGGGTTGTCAGCGGCGAACCGTCCGTCAGCGCGCGAGCTTCAGGTGGGTGAGGAACGCGTTCAGGTCCGGCCACTTCTTCTTGTGGGTGTTCGGCAGCGAGGCGAACACCACCGCCGGGGACTCCCGGCCGGTGTCGATCACCGCGGTCGCGACGACCTCGCCGGTCGCCTTCACCCCGTCCCGCTGGTAGGTGAGGTAGGAGGCGATCAGCCAGCCCTTGTGCCCGCCCACCGTCAGCTCCTGCGACGCCAGCGGCGCCGTCTTGTGCGGGAACGCGTAGTACTGCGCCTCATGCCCCTGCGCGACCAGGGCCGCGACGTTCTTCACGCTCTCCGGGCCCTGGTAGGCGGTCAGCAGGCTCGGGGTCAGCGTGCCGGTGAGCAGCTGCCCGTACCAGAGCTGCTGGGCGCGCCGCTCCGTCACCATGATCTGCTGCCCGGACCATCCCGGCGTGCCCAGCTTGTTCTTCTTCGTGGGCACCTGCCAGGGGGCGGCGAAGCGCGGGTACGACAGCCCCGAATGGGTGTCGTTCACCCGTCCGAGCATCCGGGTCGCGCGGCCCTTGAACGTGACGAGCGGCTTGTCCGGCGGGAGCTCCACCTGCGTCCCCTGGGACTGCTCCGCCGCGGCCCGCTGGTCGACGTTGCCGGCCGGGGCGTCGGAGTCGTCGCCGCTCTTCACGAAGTACACGGCGCCGGCCGCGATGAGCGCGACCACCAGCAGCCCGACCCCGCCGAACAGCACCAGCCGGGACCGGCCGCCGCCGTCCAGGGGGTCCCGGTCGTCGCGGGACGGCTTCGGGGAGCCCCCGAGCTTGGCGTCGGCCGACTCCTCGTCGGCCATCCAGTCCGGCATCTGCCAGTTGCCGCTGCTCGGCTTGCCCGGCTTGGCGGGCTGGCCGCTCCCCGTGGGGACGGCCGGAACGTAGTTGGAGGGGCCCGAGTCGGAGTCGCCCGCCCCCTCGTCGAAGAGCGACCCCTCCCACTGGGGCGCGTCCTCCGCGGCCGGGCCCGCGGCGGGCTCCGCGGGCTCCGCCACCGGCGCGACCTTGACGTCGTCGGCGTCGCGGTCGGCGGACTCCTTCGCCGGAGCCTCCCCGGCCGCCGGGGTCTCCTCCACCCGGCCCCACACGTCGTGCGACGCCGCGGCCTCGCCGAAGCCGGCGGGACCGGCGGGCGCGAACTCCTCGGGCTCGGGGAGGGCCGTTCGCGAACCGGCCGCCTCCTCGGCGCCCGTACCCTGCGGGAATCCGTCCCGCGGCTCGTTCTCGCTCATGTCGGTCCAGCGCACACCGCGCTCCCCCTGATCGGACATGCGGCACACGTTACGCGAAGATCAGCAGCCGGATTCCGGGCGCCCATCACGCTCCGGACACATCTTCCCATCGGCTCAGTGATGCTCCGCCATGCCCGCGTCACCCGGCGTGACCAATGGGTCATCTGCTAGCCGCTCACGGGCCATCAGCGTGGCCCCGGCCACCGCGCCCGGCATCGCGAGCACCGCGCCGAGCGGGATGAGGAACACCACAAAAGTCGCCGCGCCGAACCCGACCACGAGCGGCCGGTCGGCCCGCATCCGGACGAACCGCTCCTTGCGCAGGATCCCGCGCCGCTCCAGCGCCACTGACGTCAGCTCCCCGGCGAGGAAGTACCCGGACACCAGCGCCGCGACCACCGGCACGACGGTCTGCCCCACCACCGGCAGGAACCCGCACGCGAAGAACACGACCGCGAACGCCAGCGCGATCGCCCCGATGATCAGCGTGTCCTTGACCGCCCGTCCGATCTGGGTGAGCAGCGGGACGTCCGGCTCCGGCGGCGCGCCGCCCTGCGACTCCTCCACCCGGACCGCGATGGCCTCGTAGAAGGGGTCGCCGACCAGCAGCGTCACCGCGGTGAACGTGATCATCGCCAGGAACAGCGCGGCGCCGTAGATCGCGACGCCCGCGATGATCCGGGCGGACGTGCGGGCGGCGTCCGCCCAGCCGTCGGCGAACCCCGTCACCCAGCCGGCCAGGTCGTCGATCTTGATCGCGAGGAAGACCAGCGCGGCCATGTAGGCGGCCAGCACGATGAGCGCCGGGATCAGCCCGAACAGCCACTGCGCCGGGTGCCGGGCGGTCCAGCCGAGGCCGCGCAGCAGGTAGCCGGCGCCGCCGAACAGATCCTTGATCGCGGACGGCTTCGCCGGGGGCGGCATCGGCACGGGCGGAGGAGAGTGCGGTTGGCTCACGCACCCAGACCCTATAGGGACGGCAACCCCACAAGCCGGGCCGAACAGTCCCATACCGCCCGCTGCAGCTCCCGGTCCTTCAGCGCCCCCACCGTCGGCAGCAGCCCGGCGCCGGGCGTCGAACTGTGGAAACCGCCGCTGCGCGCCGCGAACTCCTCGTCCAGCGCGACCTTCAGCGCCATCCGCGCCCCCTGGGCGGGCGTCCGCATGAACGGGGTCCGCGACAGCAGCGCCCCTGCCCGGCCGGTCCCGGGCACCTCCCGGAGCAGGCCGGTCGCCACGACACCCGGGCACACCGCGTTCACGGCGACCCCGCTGCCCTCCATCCGCCGCGCCAGCTCCTGCGCGAACAGGATGTTCAGCAGCTTCGACCGCCCGTACACCCGCACCGACCCCGCCGGCCCGTACGATCCCGGCTCCGCCAGCCGCTCCACCTCGAACCGGTCGGCCTGCCGGTGCGCCTCCGACGCCACGACCACCACGCGCGACGGCGCGCCCTTCTCCAGCAGCCCCAGCAGCCGGTTCGTCAGCAGGAACGGCCCCAGATGGTTCGTCGCGATCATGCGGTCGTACCCGTCCGCGCTGACCTTGGCCCGCAGCAGGTGGACGCCGGCGTTGTCGACCAGCACGTCCAGCCGGTCGAACCGCTCCTCCAGCGACGCCGCGACCCGCTCCACGTCCATCCGCACCGACAGATCCCCGAGGAAGGTCTCGACCCGCGCGCCGGGGACGTCCCGCACCAGCTCGTCCACCGTCGCCGCGGCCCGCAGCTCGTTCCGGCAGACGATCCCGACCAGGAACCCCGCCCGCGCCAGCCCCCGCGCGATCTCCTTCCCGATCCCCGACGTCCCGCCGGTCACCACCGCGATCTTCCCCATGCCCCCACCGAACCACCCCCGCCCGGCGTCCGGCAAGGGACCTCCGGCCCTACCCGCCCCCCAGCACCCGCCGCCGGACCGACACCCAGAGCACCAGCAGCAGGCGCTTCCACTCGGGCATCAGCAACGCCATCAAGACGTCCTCCCGGATGCCCCGGCGGCTGCGGCGCACCCCGGCCCAGGCGCGGGCGAGGTCCACCATCAGCATCCGGTGCGCCGGGTCGCCGACGGCGACGGACGTGAACAGGGCGACGATGCGCGGCCGCAGGTCCGGCCGCGCCTCCGCCGTGTCGAGCCAGAGCTCGATCGCCGGGAGGACGCCGTCCAGCCCCGCCGCCGCCCCCGTCTCCATGGCCAGCAGCAACCACCACGGGGACGCGCACGCGGCGGGCTCGACCGCGCCGGGCCCGGTCAGGACGACCGCGGCGCCGTCCGCGCCGCGCTCGCCCGCCAGCCTCAGGAACAGCGCCGCGCCGAACCACGGGAGCCGCCCTCCGGCCCCGGACAGGTCGGCTCCGGAGTCCGCCCAGACCAGTGCCCTGCGGAGCACCTCGGCCCGGTGGACGGCCGCCAGCCGCAGCGCCGCCGCCAGCGCCACGGTGCGGACGCCCTCGCCGCACACCGCCAGCCGCCCGATGGCGTCCAGGACGGCACCGGCCCTGACCGGGTCGACGCCGTCCGGCATGGCGAGCAGGATCCGCAGCGCCACGCCCGCGAGGCGGGCGGCGTCCCGCTCCGAGCCGAACCCGGCCGCGGCGCCGCACCACGCCAGTGCCGCCTCGGCGACCTCGTCGCCGTGGGCGGTCGCCAGGCCGATGGCCGCGTCCACGACCTCGTCGCGGACCTGGGCGTCACCGAACGTCGCGAGGTGCTTGAGCCGCGTCAGCGCGATCGACGGATACGTCCCGCCGAGCACCTGGCAGACCCGGACGATCGTCAGCTTCAGCGTCTGCGGCGTCCCCCGCTCCTTGGACCACTCGTAGAGGACCCTGCGCACCCGCCCGCCGACGACCGGGTGCAGGCAGGTCTCGACCAGCGCCAGGTAGGCGAGGTCCGGCTGCCCGCGCCGGGCCCAGTCGTACGCCGTCTGCCGGATCCAGCCGGGCATGCCGTTGTCCGCGGCCAGGTGGGCGAAGACGGTGGCGACCTTGCGCTGGAGCGGTTCGTCCAGGCCCACGGCGTCGTCGGTCGGCAGCTCCGACAGCCACGCCAGCAGGTCGGTCCGCACCAGCGGGTAGTCGCGGCAGGCGTGCCGCAGCACCGAGGACGCGTAGCCGTGCCGGCGGAAGAGGATCCGGTCGTCCTCGCGGTCCGCGCCGAGCAGGTCGCTGAGCGCGGCGGACGGGCACCAGGCCAGCCCGCCGCCCTCCACGTTGATGCGCAGATGCCGGGCCAGCGACAGCGCGGCCCCGTACACGCCCGACTCGCTCGCCGGCGCGATCGCGGCGGCGGCGATCAGCAGCGTCCTGTCCCGCAGGCCCGGGTAGTCGGCGAACCAGCCGCGCAGCTGCTCCTCCCACCCGCGGTAGGCGCGCTCGGCCTCGGCGGCGTCGCCGGTCTCCCGGACGAGGTCGGCGAGCCGCCGGCCGTCGGCGGGCGAGCCGCCCTTCAGCAGCTCGGCGGCGCGCTCCCAGTGGGGCCACTGCGTGCCGCCGAGGCGGCACACGTCGAGCCGGCGCCGGTAGACGGCGTCGGCCGGCGACGGCTCCACCGGCACCGGCGCGAGGAACTCGAACCGGCGCAGCTCCGCCGCGGTCCCCAGCACGAGGACGATCCCCCGGGACCTGCCGAGGACCACCTCCATCCGGGACCGGAGGCGCGACGCGTCGTCCTCGTCGGCCGCGCGCACCAGGTACGCGCAGTCCGCGCTCCAGTTCTCCTCCGCGTCGTCCTCCGCCGACGAGAACGGGCGGATCGGCAGGTCGGGACGGATCTCCCGCGCCGCCGCGACCGCCGTGGTCGTGATCCCGGCGCCCGCGTCCCCGGCGAGCGCGACCACGCGGTCGCGGCGCAGGGCGTCCACGATCAGGTCGTGGTTCCCGGCGCGCACGTAGCCCGCGACGCGCTCGGCGATCTCGCTCTCCGACAGGCCCATCGGGGAGCGCCCGCGCCCGGCGTGGAAGTGCATGACGAGGTCGCGGGAGACCGTGTTCCCGAACGCGTTCTGCGTCTCGTCCCCGCTGATCGTGACGTCCTCGACCGTCGTCATGACCGCTCCTGCCGGAAGTCGCCGCCGACCGTGTTCCCGAACGCGTTCTGGGAGTCGTCCCCGCTGATCGTGATGCCGCTGATCGACGTCCCGGACGCCGGTGGCGGCGGGGCAGGGTCGGCCGGCTTCTCGCCGCCGTCCGGCCGCCCCCTCCCGGACGGCACCGGCACGTACAGGTAGGCGGGCTTTGCGTACTGCTTGACCTTCGCCTCCACCTCGGTGACCTGGCTCGCGCGAAGAGCGGTGCGCCCGCCTTCGACGTAAGAGGTGAACAGTTCCCGCGAGAACGCGAAGGCCGCGAAGGTGACCTCCGGGTCGCTGTGGTCGAGGGCGTCGCGCAGCGGCCGGCTGTCGAGCAGCCGGCACGCGTCGATGACGGCGGTGGAGATCGCGGGGGCGGCGGCGCGCTCGTCGTCCACGAGGCCCACGTGCAGCGCGGCCCGCAGCCGCAGCCGCAGCCCGCGCGCCCGCAGCCCCGGCGCGCTCGCGGCCAGCTCGTCCTGGAGGAGGCGCGCGAACGGGGCGACGAGCGCGGGCACCGCCTCCTGCGGCAGGACGGCGAGGATCCCGTCCCCGGTGCTCTCGACGAAGCGGGCCTTCTGCCAGGTCTCCCCCAGCCCGCTCGCCTCGAAGGCGGCGGTCAGGGCCCGCCGGATCTCCAAGTGGACGTCCGGCAGCTCGGCGTCGCGGTGGGCGCTGAACTTCTCGGCGTCCACGACCAGGACAGCGCGGAACTCCTCCATGCGGCCTCCCAGATGGGTGCGGATGGCCACAACACTGCCGACGTCCCGCCGAACGCTCTGTCAGATATCAGACAGAGTCCCGGCCTGATGCGGCCAGGGCGCGCAGCCCGCGGCGATCGGTGATGACGGTGCGGCCCCGCTCGGTCGACACGACGCCCAGCTCCCGCAGCCGTGCCAGCTCGGCGGCGACGACACCCCGGGACAGGCCGACCGCCTGCCCGATCTCCTGCTGGCCGAGCCCGACCTCGCCGCCGGTCACGGCGAGGCGCAGCAGGGCACGGACGACGCGGGGCCCCGCCGGCAGCGCCGCCGTCTCCGCGCGCCACTCCTCCCCCTCGCGCAGCCGCCGCATCGCATGGCGCAGCAGGTCCGCCTCCGCACCGGCGGCGCTCACCAGCGCGCGGAAGCGGTCGGCCGGGAGGGCGCGGGTGACGCACGCGTCCATCGCGACGACGGTGGCCGAGCGGTCGTCGCCGCCCAGGACGGCGATCTCCCCGAGCAGCTCGCCCGGCCCGCGCACGGCGAGCAGCAGGATCTCCCCGTCCGGGAGGGCGAGCAGCGCCTTGATCCTGCCCTCCAGCAGAAGGAGCACGTGGGACGGCGGATCGCCCTGCCGCAGCAGGACGTCGCCCGCGCGGAACCGCCGCTCCGCGCCCGCCGCGACGAGCGACTCCCACGTGCGGGTCGAGAGGCCGGCGGGAATCATGCGTCCATCATGCCTGGCACGGGATTAGAACGGGTTCTAGTATCTGGGCATGAGGTTCACCTACGCCGAGGCCATGACCGACCCCTCGTACTACGTGCCGTTGGCCAGGGCCGCGGAGGCGGCCGGGTACACGAGCATGTCGGTCGCCGACTCGCTCGTCTACCCGAAGGAGTCCGACTCGACCTACCCCTACACCGCGGACGGCAACAGGGAGTTCCTGGAGGACAAGCCCTTCATCGAGACGTTCACGCTCATCGCGGCGCTCGGGGCGGTGACCAGCACGCTGCGGTTCACGCCGTTCGTGCTCAAGCTGCCGATCCGGCCGCCGGTGCTGGTGGCGAAGCAGGCCATGTCGATCGCGGCGCTGACCGGCGGGCGGCTCGGGCTGGGCGTCGGGCTGAGCCCCTGGCCCGAGGACTTCCAGGTGATGGGCGTGCCGTGGGAGCGGCGGGGCAAGCGGATGGACGAGGCCATCGACATCCTGCGCGGCCTCAGCACCGGCGAGTACTTCGAGTTCCACGGCGAGCACTACGACGTCCCGGCGATCAAGATGGCGCCCGCGCAGCCGTACCCGATCCTCGTCGGCGGGCACAGCGAGCCGGCGCTGCGGCGGGCGGTCGTGCGCGGCGACGGCTGGATGCACGCCGGCGGCGACGACCTGGACGCGCTGCTGGGCAGGCTGCGGAGCATCCGGGAGCAGGAGGGCAAGGCCGGCGAGCCCTTCGAGGTGCACGTGATCTCCATGGACGCCTACACGCCCGACGGCGTGAAGCGGCTGGAGGACAAGGGCGTCACCGATGTGATCGTCGGCTTCCGGATGCCCTACGCCAAGGGCCCCGACACCCAGCCGCTGGCCGACAAGATCGAGGCCCTGGAGCGGTTCGCCGAGGGCGTGATCGCCAAGGTCCAATAAAACGAGAACACGTTACAATTCGGCCATGGACGCGATCACCTGGAACGCCCCCGAGGCCGACCATCCGGCGCGCCGCGCCGCCCGGGCCTCGATGGCCGCGGTCGTCGAGGGCCGCAAGGACGACTGGCTGGGCCTCTTCACCGAGGACGCCCTCATCGAAGACCCCGTCGGACCGTCCTTCCTGGACCCGACCGGCGACGGCCACCGAGGCCCGGACGGCATCACGGCCTTCTGGGACGACTTCGTGTCGACGATCGCCGGGTTCCGGTTCACCGTCGCCGACTCCTTCGCCAACGGCCCCTGCTGCGCCAACGTCGCCACGATCACCACCACGACCCCCGACGGCTCCACCATGACGATCGACTGCGTCCTGATCTACACCGTGGACGACGAGGGCCGGATCACCTCGCTGCGCGCCCACTGGGAACCGGACCGCGCGATGGCCACCCTCACCAAGGGCTGATTCAGCCCGGCCAGGCGTCGTCGGCGGGCGGCAGCAGGGACTGGGCGATCGTCCGCTCCAGGCGCCGCACCGCCATCGACTCGCCGACGAACCCCTGGATCGCCTGAAGGAGTTGCTGCAGCCCGCCCGAGTAGTCCAGGCACGTCTGCACGATGGCGAACAGGTCGGCGCGCGCCTCCGCCGACCTCGGCACCGCCCCGGCGATCTCCAGCGACAGCGCCGCGACCACCTGGTCCCGGCCGCGCTCAGCGCGCAGCCGGGGGATCTCCAGGAGGCCGTCCACGACGCGGAACAGCGCGGGCAGCGGCACCTCGGCCGGGCCCGGCGGCATCTCGAACCCGATCCGCGGCTCGGGCACCGCGGGCGCCCCCCCGGCGGGACGGACGGGCCTGCCGCCCGGCACCCTCACCCACGCCTCGTCGGACGTCTCCTTCACCCGCACCTCGACCGGGTAGTAGTCGCCCGGATCGACCAGGCCCCGCCCGTGGCGCACCACGTCGTCGTACACCCGCCGCGAGACGATCAGCGCGATCCCCGTCTCGGCCGCGGCCACCGCCTCCTTCAGCGGCGCCGCGTCCAGCAGCCGGAACGCGTGCGTCAGCGCCGTGCTGACGATCCCGCGCCCGTCCGACTCGGCCTCCCCCACGTTGACCGCCACCCGCAACCGCATCAGCGCCGCCTCGCTCGCCGCCGCGTTGTGGTGCCGCACCTCCGCCCGCAGCCGGTCGACCACCGCCGTCAGCAGCAACTCCGTCCGGACATGCGCCGGCAGGACGACCATCACCCCGTCCCCGCGGTCCTCGTGGTAGCAGTCGTCGAGCCGCAGCCCGGCACCCGCCAGGCTCCGGTCGAGCCCCTCGTACATCGCCTTCCGCACCCGCACCCGCACCGGATCGGCACGGGACGCGGCGCTGAACCCGGCGATGTCGCAGAGGAAGAACGAGCACATCCCCCCGGGCCGCCACTCCTTGGGCGCCGGGCGCAGGGTCTCCGTCACGGGCACCTCACACCGGTGGTCGCTGCCGATCCCACTGTGCAACCCTCGACCGACTCCGGCAAGCGGAGTGTGTCAACGGACACATTCAGCCCCGCCGTCCCAGGAAGTGCCGCATATCCGGCGCATGCGGTGATGGACGGGAGAACAAGCGCCGCCGGAACACGTTTCGGCGAAGCGTTCCGGTCCGCACCTCCGAAGAACCGTCGGCCGACCGGACGGCGCAAAGAAATCCACGGCGCGTCTTCTTCGAGATTCGCGCGCGGGACGCCGCCGGGTCCATATGATCGTCGCGTCGCGGCTAGTCTGGTGCTCCTGAGCCCACAGAGGGAGCGCGACGCATTTCCGATTCGCGGGACAAGCGGGAAAAGAAGGGGAGACGGCCGTGCGGGTCACTCATGGCAGGGCATCAGAGTCCGGCGGCCTCACGGGCTCCTTCTGGACGCCTCCCACTCGCCGCGAACTCGACGCCTCGACGGCGTCCGAGGGAACGGTCCTGAACTCCGCGCTGCGGCGCGCCCAGGACGAGTCGCGCGACCCGCGCCGTGTCTGGGCGGGTTTCGACAACCGCGTCTGATGCCCGCGGCCGGAACCGGCGAATGGCCGTTTCACGGCCTCGACATTCCCGCGCTCGCGGCCGGCGGATGGCGGCCCGTGCCGTTCTCCGAGTTCGTTCTCAAGATCCACGGCCGCTGCAATCTGGCCTGCGATTACTGCTACGTCTACGAGAGCGCCGACCAATCTTGGCGGGACCGCCCCGCGGCGATGCCGGCCGAAGTGCTCGACGCCGCGGCGGCGCGAGTGGCCGAGCACGTCCGAGCCCACGCACTGCCCGGGGTGGCGATCGTCCTGCACGGTGGCGAGCCGCTGCTGGCGGGGCGGGCGGCCGTCGCGGCGGCGGTGGCGCGGTTCCGCACGGCCCTGCCGTCGTCCTGCGACGTCGAGGTGAGCATCCAGACGAACGGGGTGCTGCTCACCGACGCGATGCTGGCGATGCTCGACGAGCACGACGTGGGCGTATCGGTCAGCCTCGACGGTGACCGCGAGGGCCACGACCGGCACCGGCTCCGCGCCAACGGCCGCGGGAGCCACGCCGAGGTGATGCGCGGGCTGAACCGGCTCGCGGGCGCGCACCGGCGGCTCTACCGGGGGCTCCTCTGCACGGTCGACCTCGACAACGATCCGATACGGACGTACGAGGCCCTCCTTGAGACGGGTCCGCCGCGCATCGACTTCCTGCTCCCCCACGGGACGTGGGCCGCCCCGCCGCCCCGCCGCCCCGTCGACGGCGGCGGCACCCCCTACGCCGACTGGCTCATCGCGGTGTTCGACCGCTGGTACGGCGCGCCGCGCAAGGAGACCGGCGTCCGGCTGTTCGAAGAGATCATGAACGTGCTGCTCGGCGGGCAGAGCCGGAGCGAGAACGTCGGGCTGTCCCCGGTCGCCATGCTCGTCGTCGACACCGACGGCACGCTCCAGCAGGTCGACTCGCTGAAGACGTCCTACGCGGGCGCGCCCGAGACGGGCCTCACCGTCTTCGACCACCCCCTCGACGACGCGCTGTGGCATCCCGGCGTGGTCGCCCGGCAGATCGGCCGCGCGGCCCTGCCCGGCACCTGCGCGGGATGCGCGGTCCGCGACGTCTGCGGCGGCGGCGCCTACGCGCACCGCTACCGGGAGGGCCGCGGCTACCTCAACCCCTCCGTGTACTGCCCCGACCTGCTGAAACTGATCGGCCACATCGGGCGGACCGTCCAGCGCGACCTCGCCCTCGCGGGCAGCCGCTGACAACCGCCCCGGCCAGCGTCACAAGGCGGTGGGCTCGATGTCGCATTCGAGGAGTTCGCCGCGCTCGGCCGCGCGCACGTCCGAATGGCCCGCGCCTAGCACCCGCGCCAGCAGGGCCAGGGCCGGGGCGATGTCGTGCTCCTCGCCCATGGCGGCCCGCGCGCGCTCCAGGTTGAGCGTGGCGGCGAGCGCGTACGGATGCCGCTCGCCGAGGGAGGCGATCATCTTGCCCCGCACGTCGGTCAGCAGCCGCGCCGCGGCCTCCAACTCGCCCAGCAGGTAGTAGTCGTTGGCCAGCCCGACCGTGGCGCACAGCGCGTAGTAGTGGTGGGGCCCAAGGATCCCGGCCTCAAGGCTCGACAGCGCCGCCCGGTCGGCCTCTTGCGCCGCGTACACCTCCGCCAGCCGGCGCAGGACGACGGCCCGGTCGATCGCGCAGACCAGGGCGAACGGATGGGTCTCCCCCATCTGCCGGCGGTACCCGTCCAGCGCCTCGTCGATGAGCGGCAGCGCCTCGGCGGGACGGCCGATCGCGCTGGTGGTCAGCGCCAGGCAGACCTTGCTGGCCAGCGTGCTCGGATGCTCCTCCCGGAACCGGCGGACATGGGCGGCGAGCGTCTCGGCGGCCAGCCGGTGCGCCTCCTCGTGGCGTCCGAGCTTCCGCAGCGTGCCCGCATGCGTGATCTTCGCCTGCAGCACCATCGCGTGCCCCGGGCCGAGGACCGGCCGCGGGTTGGCGAGGTTGTCGGCCTGCATCTCGTGGGCCTCGCCGTACCGCCCCAGCGCGTGCAGGTCCAGCGCGAGGTGGTGGTTGATGCGGAACTGCTGCCGGTACGGCTGCCCCGGCTTCCGCAGGCCCTGCCACACCTCCAGGTCGATCTCGTACGCCTGCTGGAACTCGCCCAGGATCCGCAGGTCGATGGCGAGGTTCGTGGCCGACAGCTGCGTGTTGGGGTTGTCCTGCGCGAACAGCCGGCCCATGCGCCGCCAGGCGTCGAGATCGACCTCGTAGGCGCGGCGGAACTCGCCGCGGAAGCGCAGGTCGGCACCGAACCCGGCGGCGGCGAACAGGGTCTGGATGTGGTCGGCCCCGAACTTGTGCCGCGTCCGGGCGAGGTTCTCCTCGCTGAGGTCGGCCGCCGCCCGGTTGTCGCCCAGGCCGCGCAGGGCGTTGGCGAGGACGCGGGACACGTCAAGGACCGCGTCGTCGTCGGCGCCGTACCGCTCCAGCCAGCGGTCCAGGGCGATCTCCGCCAGCCGCCGGCTGCCCTCGTACTCCCCCGACATGTTGAGGAACTTCGCCTGGTCGATGCCGACGAGCCGGATGCCGTACTCGTCCGCCTCGAACACCCCGGACGGGACGACATGGGGCGTGATCTCGGCCCGGCGCTCCCAGGTGGACTCCACCTCCGGCGGGTCGTCGGGCGTCGCCGCGGCCAGCACCGCGTGCACCTGGTCCCGGACGCGGCGCCGCCCGTCCTCGCCGAGCCGGTCGTTCAGTATGGCGCGGACGAGCCGGTGCACCTGGAGCGCCGCCGACTCCTCGTCGAAGCGGGCGAGGGAGAACCGCGCGATCGCGCGCATCGCGTCCCGCAGCCGGGTCTCGTCCGCCAGCAGCCCGGCGAGTTCGGCCGGCAGCGCCGCCGACCCGCCCGCGGCGAGCAGCCCGCAGGGCACCGGCTCGGGGCCGAAGACGGCCCACAGCTCCAGCAGCGCCCAGGCGACGGGCGCCTTCTCCCGGAGGAGGTCGAGGTTCAGGCTCACCCCGGCCGCCAGCGACACCGGGAAGTCGTCGCCGGACGGGGCCGCCGCGACGATCTCGGTGAGGCGGCGGTCGAACAGCCGCAGGTAGTCCTCCACGGTGCCGTCGGTGACGGCCTGCCACGCCGCGGCCTGGTGCACCGCCAGGGGAAGGTCGCCGACGCGTTCGGAGAGCAGGTCGGCCTCCGCCTCCGTCAGGCGCGGCACCAGGCGCCGCAGCAGCGCGATGCTCTCCGGCCGCTCGAAGACGTCGACGTCGACCACGGACGCGTGCCGCTCCCAGCGGCGGTCCCGCGAGGTCACCAGCACATGGCGGCCGGGGCCGAGGACCTGACCGGGCTCGCCGAGCGCCGCCGGGGTCAGCGGGACGACCTGCTCGGGATCCTGCGCGTTGTCGTAGATCAGCAGCCAGCGGCCGTAGGGCCGGCCGTCGCGCAGCGCCCGCAGGACGTCGTCCACGGTCTCCTTGATGTCGTCGCTCATCGGCATGTCGAGCTGGCGGGCCAGCAGCGCGAGCGCCGCGCGCGCCGACGTCGTCTGCTCCGCCGGGATCCACCACACCAGGTCGTAGTCGCCGTCGTGGCGGTAGGCGTACTCCACCGCGAGGTTCGACTTGCCCTCGCCGCCCATGGCGAACTCCGAACGCGGCAGGAGGGCCGCGGCGCCGTCGTGCAGCGCGGTCCGCACCGCCGTGAGCAGCCGGTCGCGTCCGACGAAGTCGGGGTTGCGGCCGGGCAGCCACCGGCGCGGCGCCGGCGCCGGCTCGGCCCTCGCGGGCGCGCCCGGCAGCGTGCCGCGCGGCGCCACGGCGCCGGCGTCAGGGCCTGGGCCGGTGAGCGTGTCGGGTGCGGTGCCGCCGCTCGCCAGTTGCTTCGCCATCTGCCGGTACGGCCCGCCGAGGCCCGCGAGCGCCTGAGCCGCGACTTGCGCGAACGGCAGCTCCGGCGGGAGCTGTGCCTCGCCCCGGCCCACGGCGGCGAGCAGCGCGGGGAAGTCCAGGGACGAGCCGATGCGGTCGCGGACGACGCCCCACACCGCGCGCAGCACCTGGTACACCTCGCGCCTGCGCAGCCCCTGCAGCAGGATCTCCCGGACCCCGTCGTGGAACTCGTAGGCGATCTCCTCCTCGCCGCCGCCGGACGGACGCTCCACCATCCGCAGCAGCCCGCTGAGGAACACCTCGGCCAGGTCGGCGGACGTGGACTCCGGCAGCATCGCCCGCTGGACGAGCCGCATCACGGGCAGCCGCAGCGGCGCCGCCGCGAGGAACGTCGCGAGCCGGAACGCCGCCGGCGACGAGGACGCCCGGAACTGCTTGACCCGCATCTCCGGGGACAGGGCGCCGCCGTCGGCCTCGGCGGGCGGCGGATGCGCCACCGCCCGGCCGGTGAACACGGCGGCGCCCATGACGTTCCGGCCGCCGCGGGCGACCATGCCCGCCCACGACCGCAGCCACCGCTCGCTCAGCTCCACCACCGGGACCGCGATACCGAGCGGCCGGTCGTCGGACGGCCGCAGCGGCGGCAACGCCACGGTGAGCCGCTCGTTGGCGACCGCCGGGCCGGACGCGCCGAACCGCACCGGCTCGATGGCCGCCGCGGTCCGCCACCAGAGCCGCTGCGGCAGCGGCTGGACGATCGCGACGGTGCCGGCGCGGCCCCACCGGTCGAGCAGCGCGGCGGCCCGGCCGTCCTGCCAGGCCGCGCCGATGCAGTCGCTGACGACCAGGATGAGGCGGCGGTGCGTCGGGTCGACCAGCTCGTCCGGGTCGCGCTCGGCGCCGGGTCCGAAGGCGGAGCCGGTGCGCAGCGACAGCCGCCGCGCGCCGGTGTCCAGGTACCAGGTCCGCATGTCGCGGAACGCGCCGAGCTGCTGCAGCAGCAGCCTCAGCTCGTCCACCGTCTGCCGCCACACGACCATCGACGGGCCGACGTCCGCGACGAGAGCCAGGTCGTGGCGCCGCTCCTGCGCGGGCACCATGACGGGCTCGCACACGCCGGTCTCGGCGATGCGCTGCGCGGTCGCCGCCTCGTCGAGGTGCCGCCGGGTCAGCGACGGCACGGTCGCGCGCAGCGGACGCAGGGCCCGCGAGAGCGGCAGCGTCCCCGTGATCGCCGGCATCGCGGGCATGCGGACGGGGAACGCGGTCGCGGGCACGTCCTGCCCCGCGAGGTAGAGGCCGGCCTCGGCCGCGCGCGGCGGTGCGGGCTCCCGCCCGGGCGGCGCGGACGGTTCCGGCGGCGGAACGGGCGGCGGCACCGGGCCGGGCCGGTCGCCGCCGTCCTGCTCGCCGGACCCGTCCGCCGCCAGATGCGTCGTGCCCTCGTGCGTCCGGAACCAGTCGGCGAGCCACAGCGCGTCCGCCGTCTCCTCGGCCGTGGGCGGCGGGGCGAGCCCGGCCAGCGCCTCGACGAGCCGCTCGATCATCCCGCGCCGGGCCTCTCGATGGGCCGCAGCACGGTGTTGAGGATCTCCTTCAGCTTGGTCTCGGGCGGCCTGCTCCCCGACGTGGCGAGGTAGACGGCGTTGAGGAGCTGGTCGGTGGCGAGCGCCCCGTCGACGCGGCGGGCGAGGAACTCCTCGATGAGCCCGTCGCTGGCGTCCCGCGCCTCGGGGCCCAGATGCGCCTCGATGATCTCCGCGAGCCGGTCCCGGTCGGGCGGCTCGATCCCCAGCCGGACGCACCGGCGCAGGAACGCGGGCGGGAACTCGCGCTCCCCGTTGCTGGTGATGATGACGATGGGGAACTGCCCGCACCGCACCTCGCCCCGGTCGATCGGCACGCGCTCGCCGCCGTCGGCGGTCATCACGTGGATGCGCGCCTGCTCCTCGGGCAGCCGCTGCAGCTCCAGGATGCTGAAGCGGCCCTCCTCGAAGACGTTGAGCAGGTCGTTCGGCAGGTCGATGTTGCTCTTGTCGAGCTCGTCGATGAGCAGGACGCGGGGCAGGTCGCCCGGCAGCAGCGCGGTGCCGAGCGGCCCGAGCCGGATGTAGCGGCCGATGTCGGGCGGTTCGGCGGCGTCCCCGCGGCCGCCCGTGCCGCGCAGGCTGCTCTCGTGCAGCCGGCCGATCGCGTCGTAGTCGTACAGCCCGTTCTGCAGCGTCGTCGTGCTGGTGATCGACCAGTACAGGACGGAGCCGAGCCCGAGCTCGTAGGCGACGTTGTAGGCGAGCGTGGACTTGCCCGACCCCGGCTTGCCCGTCACCAGCAGCGGGCGCCGCAGCAGGACGGCCGCGTTGACCTTGTCGACCACCGACTCGTCCGGCCGGTAGGAGACCGCCTGCCGCAGGTCCCGCTGCCTTCGTCCGCCGGCCGCGTCCTCCGGGCTGAAGCGGCGCCACGGCGGGGGCGGCGGGAGCCGCCGCACCCGGTCGTGCGGCCGGCTGTCGCCCCGGTAGATGCGCCAGTCACCGTCGAGGCCGCTGGTCTCTGGTTCTGTCGTCATGGACGCCTTCCGGGGGGGAGAGGGCTATGCGGGTGGCCGGAGCCGCACGTACGGCTCCGGGATGCGGTCGGCATCGTCGAACACGAGCGTCAGGTGCAGGCCGAGATGGCCGGTGGCGTCGGAGCCGCTCGCCAGCGCCTGCCGGCGCAGCTCCATCGTCCGGCGCGGAAGCTTCATCAGGTCCGCCGCGAGCAGCTCCTTGACCTCCCGGGCGAACTGGGCGGGGTAGCGCCCGTCCCGGCACCAGGCGACGACGGGGATGCCGGCGACCAGCCCGACCCAGTGCTCGTCCGCCTCGCCGCTCTCGCCGCCCCACGGCGGGAAGGCCAGCGCGAGGACGGCCGTGGACTCCGTGGAGAGCCGCGAGAACAGCTCCTCCTTGTCGTACTCGCCGGCCCGCGCCACGAGGCAGACCGGCGGGTCGACCGAATGGCCGGACAGCCAGTCCCACTTGTGCCGCCAGTCGTGGTGGACGGCGGCGTGCCGCATCCGGTCGAGGCTCCGCACGACCACCGGGTACCGGATCCCGACGCGGTGCTCGAACCCGGCGATATTGATCTTGGCCTGCTCGACCGGGTGGTCCAGCAGCGCGCGGGGCAGGATGAACTCGATGGTGAGGTCGGGTCCGCGCCGCCCGATCACCGAGCTCTCGGCGGTGAGCAACCGTTCGAGCAGCTCGGGGATCCGGCTGAGCGGCAGCGCCTCGTCGCTGCCGTACAGCGTGCTGCCGGGCTCGCGTCCCACCTGGAGCCACGCGGTGACGAGGTACCGGTCCGCCTCCAGCGCGTCGGGCGCGCACTCGATGACCAGGTAATTCTCCGCCGGTTCCGGTGGCCCGCCGCGCACCGCCGCGGGACCTCCGCCGCCCCACTGCAGCGCGGCGCGGTCGAGGCCCTGCGCCTCGACCTGCCGGCGCACCCAGTCACGAAAGGCGCCCGCCGTCGGATACCCCGCGTACTCAGCTAAATCGTTCACGAACACAAGCAGCGGCGGGATGCCGTCCGGCCCGGCAGGCATCTCCTCTAACAGGGCGACCACGTCATGCAGGCTGCGAACCTCGCGCTCCAGCGACGGCCAGGCCGGCCCGACCGCCCGCCGGTACAGCATCGGGAACCGTCCGAGATGCGTCAGCCCCGGATCGGTCCGCTCCAGCGACGTGATCAGCTCGTGCAGTTCGCGCCGCTCGGCCTGGTCGAGCCACGGCTCCGGCAGCAGCTCGGCGACGAGCTCCCCGAGCGCCCGGACCGACAGGCTGGCCGGATAGAACGTCTCCAGGATCCGCACCAGGGCCTGCGCCGCACCGGGATAGGTGAGCAGCGCGTCGACCAGCGCCCACACGTCGAGCATGTCCTTGTCGTGGTGGACGTAGTCCAGCCGGTGCCCGAGATCGCGCTCCAGCGCCTGCACATGGACGGCACGCTCACGCTGGACGCTCATCGCGTCGATGCGACGGATCGCCTCGACGAGCCGATGCTGATCATCGACGTTCAGCGACGTGATCAAACGCTCCGCCTCCGACCGAAGGATGGCGGCGGAGAATGCCGCCAAGTTCGACGCTGGAAGCGTACCTCCGCACCATGCACCGCAAGGGCGCCGTTACACCCGATCCCAAGCGACCGGAATAGGCCGCCACCAATGTGTCATCTCACACAGTTCGAATGGCGCCGACGTGATGAGGAGGTGTTGTCGGAGATCACGGTCGGACGGCGGGCATCTCGACCGGAAGTCCATGCGTTCCGCCCAGGGGCACCGGCCGGCCGCCGATCGGCGCCTTTCCTCCGGACTCGGCGGCGGCACTTGTCACCCGGTCCGGCGCGGAAGGCGCCTCGGGCCGTCGTTCGGTGTTCCGTTCCGCGCTTCGTGCCGCGTCGCGGGCCGGATCGCGGGCCGGATCGCGGGCCGGATCGCGCACCAGGACGAGGACGGCGGCCACGATGCCGGCGAACGCCGCCGCGACGAGAGCCGCCGTGAGCCGGGTCCCGAATGCGGTGATGACGTAGCCGCCCGCGAAGGCCCCGATCGTCACCGCACCGGTCGTGAGGAACTGGCTGACGCCCTCCACCCGGCCCAGCACTTCGGTGGGGATGACCCTGCTCTGGTGCACGGCCAGCGCGACATTAATGTACGCCCCCATGAAACTGCAGACGCCCCACGCGGACATGCCGATCAGCGGATTCTGCGTACTGGCGACGATCAGCAGGAACGGCAGCCAGAAAATGACACAGTATTTGACCGTCGCGACGGGCTTGAGTCGGCGCACGACCGCCGGGGCGGTGAGGGCCCCGAAGAATCCGCTCACCCCCGACGTCGCCAGCATCGCGCCGATGACCGAGCCGGAGAGCCGCTGCCGCTCCGCCTCGACCACGAGCAGCAGGATGACGATCTGGAAGCCGATGTTCGCGATCGCGCAGACGACCAGCGAAATAAAGAGGAAGCGGTCCTGATAGATGCGCAGGAAACCCTCTCTGGCGGAAATCAGCATCCCGCGTTTCGACATCTTCGGCACCTCCTCCGGCGCCGTGGTCGACTGGAGCAGCTTGGTCTTCAACAGCAGCAGGGAGACGACGGAGACCAGGGAGGTCAGCGCGTCGAGTATGTAAGGGAAGGCGCGTCCGGCGGCGAACAGCACGCCGCCCACCGGCCGCCCGAGCACCAGCGCCAGATGGTGCCGGGCCTCGCTCTTGCCCATCGCGCTCTCGGCCTCGCCGTCCGGCACCACGAAGCGCACCGCGGCGAGTTCGGCGATCCGAAAGAAGACGGCGCACGTACCGTCGATCACCGCGGCCACGACGAGCAGCGGCCAGGGCTCCGCGACGCTCGCCAGCCCGATGACCAGCAGCACCGAGTTGACGACCCGCATCACCTGGCTGACCAGCATGATCCGGCGGCGGTCGTAGCGGTCCACGAGCAACCCGACCGGCACGTGCAGGAAGAGCCCGGGCAGCGTGCTCGCGGCGGCCACCCAGCCCGCCACGATCGGCGAGTCCGTCAGCGCCAGCGCCAGCAGCGGATTGGCGGCGGCCGCCCCCAGCGTACCCAGTTGCGAAAGTGCGGACCCGCTCAGTAATAGCCGGAAATCACGTCGCCACGAGCCATTCTGCTGGCCATTGTCCTCGGTCGCACCGCCACCATTTCGAGGACTCGATTCCGATGGGGTGGCGGTCACCTTCTGACCTCTCCTCATCTCGTACCGTGGTCACCACCCCAGCGCTCCTCTACCACTACGGTTCACCTTCGAAGTGCCCAGCCAAAGAGGACACCATGGTCACATTGGACACAAGTTTCCGTCAGGAGTCGCCAAAATGCCGGTGCGCCGTCCTTTCGCGTCCGGGCCCGCGCGCGGGCCCGGACGCGAAAGGGATCCTAGCAGCCGACGCAATTGTCCGGTCACCGACTCGAGAGAGCGTCCGGCGGCCCCGCCCACGTGGCCTCACCCTCGACATCGAATGCGACATAGGAAGATCGATGTCGAATATCGCCAATCTCCCGCAAAGGACGGCAATACTCCCACACGGAACATGGGGAAAGTGTGCCGCAAAGGCGACTTATCTACGCGATACCGGACACGTCCCGCTTGGCGGTCAGCGCCTCGCGGTTGGTGCTGTCCCGGCCGAGGACGTCCTCGAACACGGCACGGGCCGCGCGAATCCTCCCGGAGCGCAAGAGCGCCTGCCCCAGGGCGGTCTGGATCGACAACTCGTGCGGCAGCCGCCCAGCCGCCGCCTTGAGGTCCCGGACCGCGGTGCCCGGGTCGCTCGCCAGCAGGATGCGGCCGATTGCGGCCAGCAGCCAGCCGACGGCGGCGTTGTCCGGGACCGCCTCGGAGAACTCCGCCGCCTCCCGGTAATGGGCGACCGCCGTCTCGGCGTCCCCGCGTTCGTAGGCGATGTCGCCGAGGAAGGTCGTCGCGGCGGCGAGCACCCTGAAGTCGCCCGCGCCGCAGGCGCGGACGGCCGCCTCCGCGTGCCGCCGCGCGAGTTCGGGGTCGCTGTCGGACAGCGCCCGGTGCGCCTGCGCCAGCCGGGCCGATGGGCCGGGCCGCCGGATGGGGACCGCGTTCTCGGGGAGCTGCTCCAGCGGCTCGATCAGCCGGGGGTGCTGCAGCTCGTAATAGTGTGCTCCGTCCCGGATCCGGGCCCGGATGAGATGGGCGTCCTGCACCGCGTCGACGACCGCGCCGGGCATGTCCGCGCAGGAGCCGGCCGCGGGAACGCCCGCGCGGCCGCGCGAGCCCCCGAACACGGACCGGAACCAGGAGAGCAACGTCCCCGCCGGAAGGCTCTGGTCGGCCGCGATCGTGGCGAGACTGTGCGCGCAGAAGTCCACCAGCACCCGGTCCACCTCGGTGCGCAGCCGCGCCGCGGGGATCTCCGGGACGGCCGCCGACTCCCCGGCGAGTCGCTCGCAGACCAGCCTGAGCAGTACGGGCTCGACGCGCGAGGTGGTCTGGACGCCGCCTGCCGCCCGCACGGTCCGGAGCTCCCGGACCAGCGCACCGGCGACGGCCGCGCCGGGCGGCCCGGTGACCCCGAGCGTCACTGCGGCAGCCTCACGGGCCGCCTCGGGCGTGAGCGTCCCGAGTTCGTAGGTGGCCGGCGGGGCTTGACCGAGCCGGGCGGCGAGGTCGACGGCCTCGTCCACGGCATCGGAGCGCACCACGAGCATCAGGTGCAGGTCGGGCACCTCCTTCATGGCGGCCGCCAGCTCGTCCACGAAGTCGCGGCGGTCCCGCTCGTGCCGCCCGGAGGCGCGCAGCAGCGCCTCCGCCCCGTCGATGGCGCCGAGCAGGGGAAGCCGGTCGCCGAACCGGTCGATGCGGCGATGCCTGCGCAGGAAGGCACCGACCGTCACCTCGGAGATGTGGACCGGTGACGCACGGGTGTACCACGAGGCCAGCACGGCGAGCCGGAAGACGTTGCGCTCGGACAGCGCGGCCACGGGGAAGGGCGGCCGATGCGCGACATGGGCCACCGGCAGGACATCGGCACCGTCGTCCCTCAGGAACGGGACGATGCCCGCGCGCAGCAGTGAGGTCTTCCCGGCGCCGGCCATGCCGTGCATCACTACGAGGCGGTTCCGCGCCCACAACGCGGCCACGTCGGCCGTCTCCGCGCCCCTGCCGCCGAAGGCCGTCCGATCGGATTCGCCGAACGCGCGCTCGCCCAGGTGCGGGCCCGGCGGGCCGAGGGGAGACTGCGCGGTCATGGTTCCGTCCAATGAGCGGGCACCCGTTGCGGCATGGCGCCGATCGGCTCATTCGAGCCTAGCCGATCGCCGCTCGAAACGGCCTGGAATACCGGAACGGGCATGCGTCACCGGCATTCCGAAAATCGACGGCCGGTCGTCCGTTATTCGTCGCCGGCCCGCCCGCCGGCCGCTCTCACGTCCGGGAGCGGCAGCGCGTCACACCGCCGCCGGAACCCGCGCGGAGGCAATCGGCCGGTGATCGCACTCCTGGTCACAGATGTGCGCGCACTTGTTGTCGAATCTGCCCGGTGAACTGGGCCGGGCCAACTCCCGCCGCAGCCGCCGCAGACCGGGGTTGTCGGCCGAGGCGACCACGGATCGGACGTCGTCGGGGGAAATGACGAAGGAGTGCGGCATCTACCTCTCCCTGGTACGGGGCACTGAGGCTCATCGATGGTCCATGCCCGGCCGCACGAAAGGCGGCCTCCCGCCCATGGTTACAGAAAGAGAGCACGGTGGCCAGACATAAATACGGCAATGATTCGGACGCACCGAAACCAACAGGAAACACGTCCAGAACCAAAAGGCCGGTCAGTGTCACCTGACACATATCTAAATCGCCGACTTCAATATACTGTCCTGGTTGATGCAATTACTTGACGATGACGTGATGCAGCTTGCTCTACAGGCTCCAGCGTGACGCAAGGGGATCGAGTGATCAGTTCACAACCGGACCCGTCGCCCACCACTGAACGGATTCCCCAGGTCTGGGGCAAGGTCCCTCCCCGGAACAAGAACTTCACCGGCCGCACGGACCTCCTGGGCCGCCTGCGCGAAGGTCTGGCCAACCGGGTCACGGCGGTCGTGCCGCACGCCCTGCACGGCCTTGGCGGCGTTGGAAAGACCCAGATGGCGGTGGAGTACGCCTACCGCTACCGCTCCAGCTACGACCTCGTCTGGTGGATCCCGGCCGACCAGCCCGTCCTGATCCGCTCCTCGCTCGCGAGCCTGGCGCATCCGCTCGGCCTGCCCTCCGCGTCGGTCAGCGGAGTCGAGGACGCGGCCAACGCCGTGCTGGACGCACTGCGCCGCGGCGAGCCCTACACCGACTGGCTGCTGATCTTCGACAACGCCGACGAGCCCGAGGAACTGATCGACATCCTCCCGCAGGGGCCGGGGCACGTCCTCATCACGTCCCGCAACCACCGCTGGGCGGGCATCGTCGACCCCGTCCAGATCGACGTGTTCACCCGCGAGGAGAGCGTCGAGTTCCTCACCAAGCGGGTGCCGAGGGGGATCAGCCGCGAGGACGCGGACCGGCTCGCCGAGGAGCTCGGGGACCTGCCGCTCGCGCTGGAGCAGGCGGGCGCCCTCCACGCCGAGACCGGCATCGCCGTGTCGGAGTACCTGAAGTTGCTGGCGCAGCGCACGAGCCAGCTCCTCTCCCACGGCAAGCCGACCGAGTACCCCGCCTCGATGACGGCGGCGTGGGGGCTCTCGGTCGCCAGTCTGGAGGAGAAGCTCCCCGAGGCGCTGATCCTCCTGCGGTACTGCGCGTTCTTCGGGCCGGAGCCGATTCCGCGGGACGCGTTCAGCAAGGTGATCCCCGGGCTGAGCACCGAGCTCTCGGCGCTGCTCGCGGACCCGATCCGGCTGGGCCGGGCCATCGGCGAGCTCGGCCGGTTCGCTCTCGCCAGGCTGGACCTGCCCGCCCGCACCATCCAGGTGCACCGGCTGATCCAGGCGCTCGTCCGCGACGAGCTGTCGGAGACGGAACAGCGCCGGCTCCGCCATGAGGTCCACTTGCTGCTGGCCGCCTACACCCCGGACGACCCGAACGACGCCAAGAACTGGTCCTTCTACCTGAACGCGCTCGGGCACGTCGGACCGGCCGAAGTCGCGCAGTGCCCGGACCCGGACGTCCGCAAGCTCGCGCTCAACATGATCACCTACTTGTACTCATCGGCCGACTACCCGTCCGCGCAGTCCTTCGTGGAGTCGTTCATCCGGGACTGGACGAAGGCCTCCGGCCCCGAGCACCAAGACGTCCTGACGCTTCACGTGAACCTGGGCAACCTCCTGCGCGAGCTCGGCCAGTATCCGGAGGCCACCGAACGCAGCGCCCGGACGCTCGAAATGGTCGAGAAGGCCCTCCCGCCCGACCACGAGACGACGCTGCGCGCGCTGCGCGGACGGGCCGCCGATCTGCGGGCGAGCGGAGACTTCCAGCCGGCGTACGAGATCGACGAGGAGGCTCTGCGCCGGTACAAGGCGAGGTTCGGGGAGGAGGACTGGAGCACTTGGCGTGCCATCAACAGCGTGGCGCTCGACTACGGGCTCCGAAGCGACTACGCGGGAGCGCGCGCACTGCTTGAGCAAGTCCTCCGCGGCATCCGTGCTGCGGGCAGCCAATCGAGCGACCCCGCGTCGTACCTCAACATCTACACCGGCCTGGCGCGGACGGTCCGGCTGAGCGGCGACTACGCCGAGGCGTGCGATCTCGGTGAGGACGCCTACGCCTACGGGCTTGAGCAGTTGGGTCCCGAGCACGCGTGGACGCTGCGCGCCGGGAAGGACCTGTCCGTCGCCTGGCGGAGGGCGGGCGACTACGCGCGCTCCCTCGAACTCGCCGAGGAGATCCATCAGCGCTACGTGCGGATCTTCGGGCTCGACCATCCGGACACGCTGGCCGCCGCGACGTGCCTGGCGAACATCCGGCGCACGACGGCGCAGTTCCAGGAGGCGCTCATCCTCGCCGAGGACACGGTGCGCCGCTACCCGCGCGTCTACGCCCCCGAGCACCCCTACAACCACGCCTGCGCGGGGAACCTGGCCGTGCTGCGGCGGATCACGGGGGACGCGGAGGAGGCCAGGAAGCTCGACGAGCAGGCGCTGGCCGGCCTGGAGTTGAAGCTGGGACGGGACCACCACTACTCCCTCACCGTCGCCGTCAACCTCGCCAGCGACCTGGCCGACCTCGGCGAGGTGGAGTCGGCGTACCGGCTGGGTACCGGCAGTCTGCGGCGGCTCCGCGCGCTGCTGGGAGACAACCACCCGCTGACCCTGTCCGCGGCGGCGAACAGCATCGCCGATCTGCGGGCCCTCGGCCGGGACGAGGAGGCCACGGCCCTGTTCAGCGACACCGAGGAGCGGTACCGGCGCACGCTCACCCTGGAGCATCCCGACGCCCAGGTGTTCCTGGAGGGGCGCCGGCTGGACGCCGACTTCGACCCGCCGCCGATCTAGCCCGCGGCCACCGGTTCGGCGGCCAGTTCGCGGCCGACCACGTCCCGGATGTGGGTGATCAGCTTGAACAGGTCGCGGCAGTAGACCGAGGGGTTGCGGAAGCCCGTGCCCGACCGGTAGCGGTGCGGGTAGAGGCCGGCGCCGCAGACCTCGTGCGCCGGGCAGGCCAGGCACTGGGCGGACAGGGCGCGCCGGCCGATCTGCCGCGCGGCGACCGACGGCAGCGCGAGTACGGTGTCGAACGGGTCGCGGGAGACGTGCAGCCGGGTGTGCGCGGCGCCCTCGTAGGCGGATTTCAGCGAGTCGACCTGTTCGATCTCGCCGTTGGTCTCGACCACGACGACCGACACCGGGGACAGGCCGACGGCCTCGCTGCCCGACATGCGGCCGAACAGCAGCCGGATGATCTCGCTGAAGAGTCGGATGCGCACGTCGGCGGCCTCCACGGCGTACCAGCGGTCGAAGATGGCGATGAGCCAGTCCCCGTAGGGGGTCGTTTCGTCCGGCGGGCGTCCGGGTGGGGGCGTGTCCCAGTTCCCGTGCGGGAGCAGGAAGTCCATCTCGGGCGGCGCGAAGTCGAGCAGGGACTCGTAGGTGGCGATCGGGTCGTTGCGGAGTTCGATCGTGCTCAGCAGCCCGCCGAACAGGTGCCGGTGCCGGGGGCCGGTGAGCCGTTGGAGCCCGGCCCGGACGGCCTGGTAGCTGCCGCGTCCGTCGGCCCGTCGCCGGTGCCGGTCGTGGCCCTCCTCGTCGCCGTCCACGCTCACGCCCACCATGACGCCGTATTCGGCGAACAGGTCGAGGAACACCTCGTCGAGCAGGACGCCGTTGGTCTGGACGCTGAAGTCGACGCGCACATCGGGGCCGACGGCGGCGATGACGGTCTCGATCGCATGGCGCAGATGTTCTGCGCCCGCTAAGAGCGGCTCACCGCCGTGCAGGACGACCTGGACCTCCGGTAACAGGTTCGTTCGGGCGTGCTCGGCGATGCGCTGCGCCGTCCAGTCCAGGACCTGGCGCGACATGCGCCGGGGCTGCCGCCGCCAGCCCTGGTCGGCCATCTCGTACATGTAGCAGTAGTCGCACGCGAGGTTGCACCTGCTGTGCACCTTGAGGATGAAGTCGCGGATCGGCGTGGGCCGCCAGCCGTCCTCAAGAAGGGCGCGGACGTCCAACGCGTCCGGCCACTCGATGCCGGGCTCGCCGCTGCGGACGCCCACCTGCTGACCCCCAATGAGATCAAGACACGGCGCTGCGCTTGATGTTTTGTGCTGTATGTCTATTTTGCAAGATCAATAAACATGGCGGGCCCACCGTTCGTGATCTCGCCACACCCCGCCGATCTTGATGAACGCCGGCGAGACCCCCTCCTTGCGGAACCCGAGCCGCCTGACCAGCCGGATGGACGCGGTGTTCGCCGGCTGGATGTCGGCCTCCACGCGGTGCAGCCCCAGCTCGCCGAACGCGTAGTCGACCGCGAGCCCGACGCCCTCGGTCAGGTACCCCTGGCCCGCGTAGGGCACGAAGGCCGCGTAGCCCAGCATTCCGCGCTGGTAGCAGTCGCGGACGATCCCGTTGATGTTCACGGTCCCGACCAGGTCGCCGCCGTCCCGCAGGCAGATCACCATCCCCACCGCGGCGGCGCCGTCGAACCGTCCGAGGTAGGACGCGAACTCCTCCGGCGACCCGGGCAGCGCGACCCACGGCCGGTGGAAGTCGGCGCTCGCCTTCGCCAGTTCCAGGAACCGCGCCTCGTCGTCCGCCCGCACCCGCCGCACGAGCACCCGGGCGCCCACCCCCAACTCCACGCCCGAAATCTACCGCTCGCCCCGAGACGCACGGCCGCGCGAGCCTTCACTTAAGCGGGTCGTGGCCCCAGTTCATCAGCGAGTAGCGCCACCTGGTGTCGGTGACGTCGCCGGACGGCCGCTGGGCGAGGTGCCGGTGGACGTACCCGGTGACCTTGCGCATGTGCGCGTAGTCCTGCTCGGTCAGGTCCGCCCTGCCGGTGCGGAGCAGCTCGACGATCCGGCGGCCGGACGCGTGGCCGGTCGACTCCCCGCCGCCGTCCTTCTGGCCGACCGACCGCGACTCCTCGGTCTCCAGCCAGCGCTCCAGTTCCTTGGGCGTCATGTTGACGGCCTCGCCGAACGCGGCCGCCACGCTCTCGTGGTCATCGCCGGTCATGCGGTGGCGGTACCCGCTGTCTCGCCTGGTAGTCGCATCCTCGGCCGTCACCGGGAGAGCGCCGGTGCAGGTAAGGCTTCCGCCGTGTCAGGCGCCGTTCGTGGCCAGTGCCTCCCCGTAGAGGAGTCCGAAGGTCATGGCGGGGGTCGCCATCATCCCGCCGCAGAACGACTTGCCCATGAGCTGGCCGGAGCCCAGCAGTTCGCCCGCCGCGCTGAGGTTCTCGAACGGCTCGCCCGCCTCGTCCAAGACTCGCAGGTCGGCGTCGACGGCGAGGCCGACCGTGCTCGTCACGGACGCGCCCTGGACGCGGATCGCGTAGAACGGCCCCTCCTCCAGCCGGACGGGCCGGTGCCGCCGCCCGAACGGGTCCGGTCCGCCGGAGTCGAGCGCCGTGTTGTAGTCGGCGACGGTGGCGGCGAGGGCGTCGGCCGGCAGTCCCGTCTTGGCGGCGAGTTCCGCGAGCGTGGGGGCGGCTGTGAACATGGGGTGGACGTCGAACAGGCCCAGCAGCTCGGCGTTCGTCCGCCCGGTGATCATCGGCGGGGACTCCCGGAGGATCCGGGCGTCGAACACGACGTAGCGGCGCAGTTCCGGCTGCTCCAGCAGGGCGTGCTCGCGGGCGTCGACGCTCGGCTCGTCCTCGGCCACGAACCGGCGGCCCTCGGTGTTGACGTAGATCTCCCACGGCGCGCGGTCCTGCGGGTGGTGGACGTGGCGGAACTCCATCTTCGCGCCGAGCCCCGGACGGTCCATCACCACGCCGAAGGAGCAGAGGTAGTTCTCGTGGCCGCGCAGCGCCGCCCCGGCCCGGCGGGCGGCCTCCAGCCCGCCGCCGGTGCTGTGGGGGTAGGAGTTGCCTCCGTAGGCCGGGTGCCCGCTCAGTTCGCGGAACAGGTCGGGGTTCGAGTTGTAGCCGCCCGTCGCCAGCAGGACCGACGTCGCCGGGTAGGTGCGCTCCCCCTCCGGACCGGTCGCCATCACGGCCGTCACCCGCCGCCCGGACAGGACGAGCCCCGTGAGCGCCGTGTTCAGCGACAGGGTGATGCGCCCCGCCGCGACCTGCGCGTCGAACGCCTTCCGCAGCACCCGCAGGATGGAGCGGCCGAACTCGGGGCCCCAGTAGTAGCGCGCCGCCGTGTACGGCTCGTGCGCGAACCCTTCGACGGGGTGGTCCGGCAGGAACTCCATGCCGTTCTCGGTCAGCCAGTCCAGTGTCCGGGCCGCGTTGTCCACGGCGAGCCGGACGAGTGCCGGGTCGGCCGTGTTGCGGCTGATGCGCATGATGTCGGCATAGTGCGCGTCCGGGGAGTCGGTGATGCCGCGGCGCCGCTGGAGCAGCGTCCCGGCGGCGCTGAGCTGCCCGGTCGCGACGTTCAGCGTTCCGCCGACCGTGCCGGCGGCATCCAGGACGTGGACCGGCACCCCGCGCCCGGCGGCGGTGAGCGCGGCCATCATGCCGGCCGATCCCGCGCCGACAATGATCGCCGTCGGTGTGGACGGCGGTGTCGGTGTCGCTGTCACAGGTTCCTCCGCAGGTCGGTCACGGCGGCCGCGAGCGGCGCCGGGTCCTCCGTGAGCACGAACGTGCCGCCGGGTATGCGCGCGACGGGCGCGTCCAGGATTTCGCCGACCTCGCCCGCCAGTTCCGACAGGGGGTCGCGGTCGGGCGCGACGACGACCGTGGGCCGCCCGGGGCGCCGTGCCGCGGCCAGGACGGCGGCGAGGTCGGCGTTCCACAGGGCCGCGTAGCCCTCGTACCAGACGCGCCCCGCCCGGACGCGGTCCGCGAAGGCGTCGAAGACCAGGTCGGGGTCGGCGTCGTCGGCGAACGCCCGCGCGATGAACCGCCACACGTCCGCGACGCCGTCGGGGGTGGCGGGGACCGGGTTCAGCCGCTCGAACTTCGACAGCCTCGTCCGCCAGTCGAAGTACGCCGGGTATCCGATGAGCCCGAGCCCGGCGACGTCGCCGGGGTGCTCGGCCGCCATGACCGCCGCCAGGGCCGCGCCGGTGTGGTGGCCGACGACGACCTTCGGCCCCGGACGCGCCTCCTGGACGGCGTCCCAGAGCAGGCGGGCGTGTTCGGCGAGGCTCAGCGGCCGGGAGGTGGCGTCGGACTCGCCGAGGTTCAGCATGTCAGGCGCGACGCACGGCAGCGGCGCCAGGCTCCGCATCACCGGCAGCCACAGCCGCCCCGACGCGGGCACTTGGTGCAGCAGCAGGACGTCCGGGCCGTCACCGGGGGTCGTGCGCAGGTGCACGTAGCCTTCCAGCGTGGGGACGAGCCCGCGTTCCACGGTCGGTCCGGCCATCAAAAGCACAGGCAGCCGGGCTGCTCCGGAAGCGGTTCGGCACCGTGGACCGCGAGTTCGGGCGGCAGGATCGGCCGGTGCTCGGGCGTCCAGGTGAAGTCGACGTCGTGTTCGGTGTAGACGGTGCTGAGCGGGCCGCCCTTGGTGCGGAACAGCATGAGGTTGCCGGTGGGCGACCCGAACGGGCCGTGCCATTCCTCCGGCGGGCGCCAGAAGTAGCAGCCCGCGCGCATCAGCCCGAGGGGCCCCGCCAGCTCCCCGGCCAGCAGGTACATCTCCTCCACGACCGGGTGCTTCTCGGGCTTGCGGCCCGACCGCAGCGGCATCGTGCCGAGCAGCCACGTCTCCTCGCCGTCGACGGGGTCGCGGCGCAGGAACTTGCGCCCGGCGCCGGGCGGGAACGTCGGATGGAAGTTGCCGCCCCACTCGCCGGCGAACCCGTCGACCTTGGTGACCAGGCGGCGCTCGTCGAGCATCCCGGCCGGGGCGTCGCCCTCGCGCAGCCGCGGCTCACCGGAGAAGAACGTCAGGACCACGGCGCCGGACCGGGACTCGACCCCGGACGTGACCGTCCCGGCGGGGAAATGCCCGTAGGAGTACTTGCCGTACTCGACGCCGGAGATGGTCAGCGCGCCGTGCAGGACCAGGAACTCCTCGTCCACCTCCATGTGGTGGACGCCCTCCCCCCGCGCGTACCCCGCCGGGTAGCGGACGAGGAGGCTGGACGCGCCGGACTCCTCGTCCAGGCTGAGCAGCTTGCTCTCCACCTCCGCGCCGCCGCGACCGTACAGGCCGTCCTGCCAGGGCACGGCCTGGGACTGGATGAACTCGATGAACGGGCGTCCCATGGTCACTTCCTCGTCTCGTCGGCGGGCGGCTCATCAGCGGGCAGCGGGGCGCGGGCGTCGTCGCGCTCGGCGGCGACGGCGAGCAGCCGGGCGATCGACCGGTTCAGCTCCTCGGCCGCGTCGCCGCCGGACGGCATGCCCAGCCGCCGCTCCAGCTCGCGCACCCGGGCGCGCTCCTCGTGCAGCTGGCTCGCCAGCTCGAAGACCATGGCCGCGAGCTGGTCCAACTGGGCGGAGCCGAGGGCGCGGAGTTCGGGCGCGGGGGGCAGGGGGGCGATGTCAGGCACGGGCTTCCTCCGGCTTGCGTGCTTCCAGGACGGCCCAGGGGAAGTGCCATTCGGCACGGTCGGGCCACTGCGTCGTCTCCAGCCGTCCGGCACCGCGCTCGTCGAACGCGACCCAGCGCGCGTCGGTCAGCCCGGCCTTCTCGCAGAGGGCGAGGCAGTCGGTGTCGAACAGCATCGGCAGGTACGGCTCGTTGTTGCGGTCGCCGTGCTCGACGAGCGCGAGGTCGCGGACGGCGTCGCCGGTCGGGTGGAAGTCCAGGACGCGCAGGACCCCGCCGGGCGCGAGCGTCCGCGCGGCGTCGGCGATCAGGTCGGCGAGCACCGGCGGCGGCAGCTCGTGGATGAGCATCGTCGCGGTGACCAGGTCCGCCGACCCGGCGGGCAGCCCGGTCGCGGAGGCGTCGGCCTGGACGTACCGGATGCCGAGCCCCGCCGTGCGGTGGGCGGCCAGCCGCAGCACCGGCGCGGACAGGTCCACGCCGATCACCTCGGCGTCCGGCCAGCGCCGCTTGAACGGGCGGGTGCTCTTGCCGAACCCGCAGCCGAGGTCGACGATGCGCCGGTACGGCCGGTCGGGGACGGCGGTCTCGGTGAACAGGGTGTGGAACGCGAAGTCGTCGTTCTCGCCCAGCATCACGAGCTTGGCGCCCGCCTCGTAGACCAGCGCGGCGCGGTCGGTGCTCCACACGCCGCCGGGCTGGACGTGGATGTCCACGTCGGTGTACCAGGCGGGCAGTTCCAGGTCGGGGTCCAGCTCCAGCCCGGGCGCGGACGCGGGCAGGTCGTCGGTGTCGACCGCATCGGCGACCGCCCGCCACAGCATCTTCTGCGCGGACCGTTCCAGCCACGCGAACCACGGGTACACCGGCGCCGCGTGGACGGCGGCGCGGTCGGGGTCCAGCCCGGCCTGCTCCACGAGCACCGGGTACAGCGACCGGGCCCACTGCTGGCGCAGCGCTAGCGCGAAGTCCACTCTCGCCCGGCGTGCGACGTCGTTCATCGAACCTCCTGAAGACCGAGTCCGGAATCCACCTCGCCGGGGAAGAAGCAGGCCACCGAGCGGTCCCCGGACACCGTCAGCGGCGGCGCGTCGGTCGCGCACACGTCGCGCGCGACCGGGCACCGGGTGTGGAAGACGCAGCCGGGCGGCCGGTCGATGGGCGACGGCGGGTCGCCCGACAGCACGATCCGCTCCCGCGGCCGCTCGTCGGTCGTCGGCGTCGCCGACAGCAGCGCCGCCGTGTACGGGTGCTGCGGGGCCGCCACGACCGACGTCGTCGGCCCTTCCTCCAGCACGCGCCCGAGGTAGAGCACGACGACGCGGTCGGAGATGTGGTGGACGAGTGACAGGTCGTGCGCGATCAGCAGGAACGCCAGGTCGTCGGCCCGCTGCACCTCGCCGAGGAGGTTGACGATCTGCGCCTGGATGGACACGTCGAGGGCGGAGACGGGCTCGTCCGCGACGATCACCGAGGGGCGGGCGGCCAGCGCGCGGGCGATCGAGATGCGCTGCCGCTGCCCGCCGGAGAACTGCGCCGGGTAGCGGCCGGCGGCCGACTCGGGGAGCCCGACCTGGTCGAGGACCTCCGCGACGCGGGCGGCGATCTGCTCCCGCGTCCCGTACCCGTGGGCCCGCAGCGGCTCGGCGACGATGCGGGCGACGGTCATGCGCGGGTCCAGGCTGGCGTACGGGTCCTGGAGGATCATCTGGAAGTGGCGGCGCAGCGGGCGCAGCCGCCGCTCGGGCATGTGGGTGATGTCGCGGCCGTCGAAGGTGACGCGGCCGGACTGCGGGGTCGTGGCGCGCATCAGCGCGGACGCGGCCGTCGACTTGCCCGATCCGGACTCGCCGACGAGCGCGAGCGTCTGACCGCGGCGCAGCGCCAGCGAGACGTCGTCGACCGCGGTGAGCGTCCGCCCGCCGACCGGGAACCGGACGGTGACGCCGGTCATCTCCATGATGGGCGGCTGCGTGTCAGTCATGGGGGTTCCAGCAGGCCAGGCGGGCGGGGCCGGACACGGTCAGCACGGGCTCCCTCGTGGAGCAGTCGTCCTGCGCGCGGCCGCACCGCGGATGGAAGGGGCAGCCGTCCGGGCGGGCGAACGGCGACGGCGGGGCGCCGGCGATCGCGGCGAGCGTCCGCGACCGGTCGAAGTTCGGCGCCGCCGCCAGCAGCGCCGCCGTGTACGGGTGGCGCGGGTTGCGCAGCAGCTCCCGGGTCGGGCCCTCCTCCACGACGCCGCCGCTGTACATG
Organism: Actinomadura geliboluensis; assembly: GCF_043197915.1. Taxonomy (NCBI): domain Bacteria; kingdom Bacillati; phylum Actinomycetota; class Actinomycetes; order Streptosporangiales; family Thermomonosporaceae; genus Actinomadura; species Actinomadura geliboluensis. The sequence continues at coordinate 603,791 of NZ_JBICUA010000004.1, forward strand.
ACGGCGACGCGGTCGCACAGCTCGGCGGCGACGCCGAGATCGTGCGTGATCAGCACCATGGACGCGTCGCGCGCCTGGATCTGGTCCCGCATGAGCTGCGTGATCTGCGCCTGGATGGTCGTGTCGAGCGCGGTGGTCGGCTCGTCGGCGAGGATCACCGACGGCTCGTTGATCAGCGCGAGCGCGATCATCACCCGCTGCCGGAGCCCGCCGGACAGCTGGTGCGGGTAGGCCCGGACGCGGTCGCGCGGCGAGGGGATGCCGACCGCGGCGAGCGCCGCGACGGCCTTCTCGCGGGCGTCGGCCCGGGACACGTCCTGGTGCCGCAGGACGGCCTCCGCCAGCACGGCCCCGATCCGCCGCACCGGGTTCAGCCCGGTCATCGGATCCTGGAACACCATGCCGATCTGCGCGCCGCGGACGCGTTCCCACTGCTTCTCGGAGTACCCGGTGAGGTCCTCGCCGCGCAGCCGGACGGCGCCGGTCCGCGACAGGCCCGGCGGCAGCAGCCCGATCAGGCTGAGCGCGGTGAGGGACTTGCCCGACCCGGACTCGCCGACGAGTCCGAGGATCTCGCCGCGGCCGAGGCGGAACGACACGTCCTGCACGATCCGGGTGTCGCCGCCGTGGACGACCGAGAGGCCGTCGACGGCGAGGACGGCTTCGTCCATCGTCTGCTCCCTGGGTTCGGCGGGCGCGGCGGTCACGGGCGCACCGACTTCAGGCGGGCCCGGCTGCGGGCGGCCATGCCGTCGCCGATGAGGTTGGCGGCCGTCACCGCGAGGACGATGACCGCGGCGGGCACGAGCACGAGCAGCGGCGCGCCGACGAGGTGCTGGCGGCCCTCGGACAGCATGTTGCCGAGCGAGGGCGAGCCGAGCGGCGCGCCGATGCCGAGGAAGGACAGCCCGCTCTCGGCGACCAGCAGGTCGGCGAACACGAACGCCCACATCACCATGATCGTGTGCCGCAGCCCGGGCAGGACGTGGGAGATCAGGATGCGGGGGCGGGTGACACCGAGCAGCCGGGCCGCGCGCACGTACTCGCGCTGCATGAGGCCGCGCGTCTCGGCGTAGACCACGCGGGCGAACACCGGCCAGCTCACCGCCCCGAGCGTGATCGCCAGCGGCACGAAGCCGCGGCCGACCGCGGCCATCAGCGCGACGGCGATGACGAGGTAGGGCAGCGACAGGCACACGTCGATGACGCGGGAGATCGCGGCCTGGACGTAGCCGGTGGTCGACCCGGCGAGGACGCCGAGCGTGACGCCGATGGCGGCGACGATGCACGCGGACGTGGCGGCGACCGAGGCCGTCCAGCCGAAGCCGGCGATCGTCCAGGTCAGCAGGTCGCGGCCGACGCCGTCGGTGCCGAGCAGGTGCCCGTCCTCGCCGGGCGACAGCAGCCGCGACTCGACGCCGCCGCCGGAGTCGGTGATGTCGCCGAACAGCAGCGCGACGGCCGTCACGCCGATGAGCAGCGCCGCGATGGCGATGCCCGCGATCAGCCGCGCCGATGCCACGCCCGGCCGCCGGGGGACGAGCCGGCGCCGCACGAGGCCGCGCGGGGCCTCCTCCTGGACCGCTGTCATCGCTGCCTCCGGAGGCGGGGGTCGAGGATGCCGAGCAGGGCGTCGGTGGCCGTGTTGGTCAGGAAGACCAGGCCCGCGATCGTGAACACGGCGGCCTGCACGATGGGGAAGTCCAGCTGCCGCACCGAGTCGATCATCAGGGCGCCGAGGCCGGGCCAGGCGAAGACGACCTCGATGATCAGCGCGCCGGAGACGAGGATCGCGAGCTGGGTGCCGACGAGGGCGGCGGCGCCGAGCAGCGCGTTCGGGAGGACGTGCCGCACGATGACGGTGCGGCGGGACGCCCCCGCGGCGCGGGCCGTGCGGACGAAGTCCTCGTCCATGGTCTCGGCGACGTTGGCCGACACGACACGGGTCAGCCGCGGGATGAGGAACGCCGCGAGCGACACCGCGGGCAGGATCGCCGCCGCGGCCGAGCCGTTGCCGATGCTCGGCAGCAGCCCGAGCCTGACGGCGAAGATCTGGATGAGCACGAGCCCGACGACGTAGCCGGGCATGCCCTGGCCGATGAAGACGAGCCCGGAGGCGGCCGACTGGGCCCGGCCGTCGGGGCGCGCCCCGATCCACGCGCCGAGCGGGATCGCGATCAGCATGTTGAGCAGCACCGCGAGCAGCGCGAGCTGGAGGGTGGCCGGCAGCCGGTCCAGCACCTCGGTGAACGCGTTCGCGCCGGACTGGACGGAGGTGCCGAAGTCGAGCCGGGCGGCCCGGCCGATGAACGTGGCGTACTGCTGGACGAGCGGGTCGTCCAGGCCGTACTGCTCGCGGACGGCCGCGACCTGGTCGGGGGTGGCGTCCTGGCCCGCCAGGGTCGTCGCGGGGTCGCCGGTCAGCCGCAGCAGGAAGAACAGCAGGGTGGACACCGCGAACAGCAGCAGGACGAGCTGGGACGCCCGCGAGGCGAGCATCAGGGCGAGCCCGCGGACGCGTCCGGCGCCGCGAGCGGGCCGCCCGGCGGCCACGGAGGTGTCCGTGGCCGCCGCCACCGGCGCGGTGTCCTTCACTTCTTGACCATCTGGTCGTAGCGGAAGAAGCGGTTGTCGTCCTTGGCGCCCTGGAGGTCGGCGGACTTGCCGACGATCGTGATCTGGTGGACCAGGAACAGCGCGGGCGGGTTGTCGTGCATCTCGGCGACGACCGCGCGGAGCTGCTCGGCGCGCTTGTCGGCGTCCATGTTGGTGAGCGCGGACTTGAGGTGGCCGGCGGTCGGCTCGTCGCAGAAGAACGTCGCCGCGCGCAGGCAGGTGAAGTTGCTCATGGCCCGGGTCGGGTCCATGGTGGGCAGCGCGTTCCAGGAGAGGCCGAACGCCTCGGTCTTCCAGGAGTTGCCCGTGTAGCGCTGCATCCAGGTCGGGAAGTTCATCTGGTTGAGCGTGAGGTCGACGCCGACCTTGGCGAGGTCCTGCTTGACGGCCTGGTAGATGTCGGCGTCGGCGGGGAAGGAGCCGACGACGACGTCGGCGCTCATCGCGAAGCCGTTCGGGTGGCCCGCCTCGGCCAGCAGCGCCTTGGCCTTCGCCGGGTCGTGCGGGTACGCCTTGACGTCCGGGTTGTGGCCGACGACCTTCTCGGTCGGGCCCTGGCCGATGGGCTGGGCCTTGCCGAGCAGCAGGTTGTCGGCGATGGCCTGCTTGTCCACCGCGTAGTTGAGGGCCTGCCGGACCTTCTTGTCGGTGAGCGGTGACTCGATCTTCGCGTCGCCCTTGACGTTGCGGAACGCCAGCGACATCACCTGGTTGCCCAGGTTGGCCTCGGCCTGGACGGAGCCCTTCATCTGGCCGACCTGGTCGGGCGAGACGCCGGTGATGAGGTCGACCTGGCCGGACTGGAGGGCCTGCAGCCGGGACGCGGGGTCCTGCATCGCCTGGATCTCCAGGCCGGCGGCCTTCGGCGCGCGCCAGGACTTCTCGAACGCGGTGAGGGTGATCTTGTTGCCGCCCCAGTTCTTCACCTGGAACGGGCCCGTTCCGACCGGGGTGGCGGCGATGCCCTTCACGCCGCCCTCGGCGAGGGCCTTCGGCGCGGGGATCATCAGCTCGGTGAGCTTGTTGGGCAGCACCGGGTCCGGGACGGACGTGGTGATCTCGACGGTCTTCGCGTCCACCGCCTTCGCGGACTTGATCGTCGCGAGGTCGTTGGCGACGACCGACTGCTTGACCTCGGGGTTCTGCTTCAGGAAGGTGACCACGTCCGCGACGCCCTGGGCGGTCAGCTGCTCGCCGTTGGAGAACGTGACGTTGTCACGGAGCGTGAAACTCCACGCGGTGTCGGAGGTGGTCTTCCACTCGGTCGCCAGCCACGGCTTCACCTCGCCGGCCTCGTTCACGAACGTCAGCGGGTCGTAGATCGCGGCGTAGGTGTAGACGCCCGGCGAGACCGCGGAGTTGAACGGGTTGCCCTGGGAGGCCGGGAGCGAGTCGACGCCGATCCGCAGGGTCTGGCCGCCGTCGCTTCCGGAGCCGCCGCCGCACGCGGCGAGCGCCATTCCGAGGACCAGGGCCATTCCGCCCCGCACTGCAATGCCTCTAGCCACAAGCCCTCCATTGTTCCTCTGAGCGGAACACTTAACTCGCTCAGTGGAACGGTAGGATGAGATGCGCCACAGTGTCAAGGGTCAAAGAACAGGAAACACGCAGGTAACAGACCTGTTTCGACAACTGTCGAGCATGCGGACAACACGGTCCGCGCTCACCCGGATACGGGTGGATCAGATGGACGCCACCAACGCGGCACCGGCGCCGGGAACGTTCCAGACACCGGCGGGCCCGCCCCCGCGCAGCGTCACGAGGACGATCCCGCCGTCGCTCGGCGACCTCCGGCCCGGGGCGGCGGACACGTCGGCGGGGTACTGGTCGACCTCCACCGCGCACTCGCCCGGGAGCTGGAGCGTGCTGATGCGGTGCAGCGTCCCCTCCGGGCGGCCGAGTTGGGCGTTCAGCACGCGCACCGGCAACCTGTGGTCCGTCACCCTCCGTGCGGGCAGCCGCTCTTCCAGCGCCGCGCGCGACGTCTCCAGGTCGCCGGACGCGAGCACGGCGATGAACACCGGGCCCACCGGCCCGCTGGGGCGCGGCAGGGTGAACCCCTCGGGGGCGCGGTCGACCTGCGTCAGGTAGACCCCTTCCCCGGCCGGCCCCGCGACCTGCGCGGCCCGCAGCCCTCCCCCGGCCCCGACCGGCCGCGGCTCGACCAGCACGCGCAGCCCCGCGGCGCGGGCCCGCGCCGTCGCCTCGTCGGCGTCGGCCACCAGGATCTCGGCGGCGGCCCAGCCGAGCGTCGTGAGCGGCTCCGGGGACCGCGCCCCCGGGATCTCCACGGCCCGGACCGCGCCGCCGGCGCCGGTGCCGGACAGCACGACCGAGCGGCGCCCCTCCAGCTCGGGCACCGGCCCGCCGGACACCCGGTGCTCCGCGCCCGGCTCCAGCCCCACCCCGTCCCGGTAGGCCGCGACGGCGGCGTCCAGATCGGCGGTGACGACGGTGACGGAGGCGATCACTGCGACCGCGCCCGGTCGGCCTGCGCACCGGCCTGCGCACCGGCCTGCCCGCCGACCTGCCCGCCGACCTGCGCGGTCAGGTCCGCGGCGGCCTGCTGCACCAGGTCCGCGAGCCGGTCGACCTCGCCGCGGAACCGCTCCAGCGGCCCCGCGATCGAGATCACGGCGAGCGGCGTCCCGGTGGGGCCGAACACCGGCGCGGCCACCGAGCCCGCGCTCGGGTCGCGCTCGCCGTAGGAGATCGCGTAACCGACCTCGGCGATGTGCGCCAGTTCCTCGCGCAGCGTGGGGCGCTGGGTGATGGTGTTGCCGGTCAGCTTGCTCATGGGCTGCGACGCCAGGTACTGCTCGCGTTCGGCCGGGTCCAGGAAGGCCAGGAACGCCTTGGACGACGCGCCCGCGTGCAGCGGGAACGCGGCGCCGAGCTGCACCATCATCTTCACGTCGCGGTCGGGGGTGACCTGGTCGACGTAGACCCGGTGCCAGCCCGAGCGGGTGGACAGCGTCGTCGTCTCCTGGGTCGCCCGCGACAGCTCGGTGAGGACCGGGCGCGCCTCGGCGCGGATGTCGATCCGGTCGAGGTAGCCGAGCGCGAGGCTGACGATGCGGGGCCCGAGGCTGTACCGGCGGGTCGACGGGTGGAAGGTGATGAAGCCCTTGGCCCGGCAGCTCGTCAGGCTCCGGTGGACGACCGCCTTGGACAGCCCGAGCCCGTCGGCGATCTCGGTGACGCCGAGCGTGGGCCGTCCCGCCTCGCCGAGGTAGATGAGGATGTCGAGGACCCGGTCGACCCCCGTGACCGTCTGGCCCTTGACCGGTTCGGCGCTGTCCGCGCCCTCGTTGACGCCGCCGCCGCCGCTCACAGTGGACATCCCATCACCCGACCAGGTGGAAGCTCTGGTACTGGACATACGCCTCGAAACCCTCCGGGCCGAGTTCCGTGCCGAGCCCGCTCGACCGGCGCCCCGCGAACGGCGCGGCCGTGTTGAAACCGAACCCGTTGACGCCGACCGTGCCCGTGTCCAGCCGCGCCGCCACCCGCAGGGCGCGGGCCTCGTCGGCGCTCCACACCGACCCGGCCAGGCCGAAGTCGGTGTCGTTGGCGATGGCGACGGCCTCGTCCTCGTCGGACGCCGGAATGATCGTCACGACGGGGCCGAAGACCTCCTCCTGGCAGATCCGCATCCCGCTGCGCGCCTCGGTGAACACGGCGGGCGTCAGGTAGAACCCGTCGTCCAGGCCCTTCGGGCGCTCCCCGCCGGACACCAGCCGGGCGCCCTCGGCCCGGCCCGCGGCGATCAGCCCCTCGACGCGGTCGCGGTGCGCGGCCGAGATGAGCGGGCCGAGCCGGGTGGCGGGGTCGAACGGGTCGCCGACGGGCAGCGCCGCCGACACCTCCGCGACCCGCTCGGTGACCTCCGCGAGCATGGCGCGCGGGACGATCACGCGGCTCTGGATGAAGCAGTTCTGCCCGGTGAAGGTGTAGGCGAGGAACGGCAGCGCCGCGGCGAACCGGTCGAGGTCGGCGTCGTCCAGCAGGACGGCGGCGGACTTGCCGCCGAGTTCGAGGACCACGGGGGTGAGCGCGGCGGCGCAGCGGGCCGCGATGTGCCGCCCCGCCTCCGACGACCCGGTGAAGCCGACGATGTCGACGCCCGGATGGCCGACGAGGGCCTCGCCCGTCTCCCGTCCGCCGGTGACCACGTTGACCACTCCCGGGGGCAGCCCGGCCGCGGCGGCGCACTCGGCGAACAGGAATGCCTCCAGCGGTGCCTGAGGGGGCGGTTTCAGCACCACCGTACCGCCTAGCGCGAGGGTCGGCCCGATCTTGTACATGCCCATCGGCAGCGTCCCGTTGTAGGGCACGATCGCCGCCGTGACCCCGCGCGGGCCGCGGCGCACGATCGAGCGCCGGACGCTGCCGGGGCCCCGCCGTTCCGGCACCGGGCGCACCTCGTCGACGACGAGCGAGCGGGCGATCCCCGCGTAGTAGCGCAGCAGTTCCGCGGCGCGGTTCGCGCGGGCGGGCGCGCCGCCGACCGGCCGCCCGATCTCGTGGGCGAGCAGCACGGTCAGCTCGGCGTCGCGCTCCTGGAGCAGGTCGGCGAGCCGCTCCAGCGCGGCGGCCCGGTCGGCGGGCTCCCAGGTGCGCCAGCCGCGCGGGTCGGCGAAGGCGGCGCGGGCGGACGCGACGGCCGCGTCCACGTCGGCGGCCGACCCGTCCGGGACGCTGCCGACGACCGTCCCGTCGGACGGGGAGACGATCTCGACGACCGCGCCGGACCGGGCCGGGACGACCCGCCCGTCCACGAAGAGGCCGTCGCGGTGCGCGATCTCGGGGGCGAGCGCGGGACGCATCTCAGTCCTTCCGGTAGCCGGCGGGGACGCCGGGCGACGTGGAGAGCCACACGCTCTTGGTCCAGGTGTAGAGGTGGACGGCGTCGGTACCGCCCTCGCGCCCGTACCCGGACGCGCCGACGCCGCCGAACGGCACCATGTCGGACAGGATGCGGTAGGTGTTCACCCAGACCGTCCCCACCCGGAGGGCGTCGGCGAGGCGGTGGGCGCGTCCCGGATCGCCGGTCCACACCCCCGCGCTGAGCCCGAACCGGGTGTCGTGGGCGAGGCGGACCGCGTCGTCCTCGTCGTCGAACGGCTCGGCGCACAGCACCGGGCCGAAGACCTCCTCGGTGAGCAGCGGGTCGCCGGCGGGGACGCCGGTGAACACGGTCGGCGCCACCCAGTTGCCGCCCGCCAGCTCCGGCTCGGCGGGCGTCCCGGCCCGCGCGACGACGCGCGCGCCCCGGGCGGTGCCGCCGTCCACGAACGCGCGGGTCTTGGCGGCCTGGGCGGCGGTCACCTGCGGCCCGACCTGGGTGCCGGCCGCGCGCGGGTCCCCGACGCGCAGCTCCCCGACCCGCCGCGCGACGCGCTCCAGGACGTCGGGGAACACCTCGCGCTGCACGTACAGCCGCGAGCCGGCGATGCACATCTGCCCGCACGACCCGGTGAAGCCCTCGACGACCCCGGCCGCCGCGGCGTCCAGGTCGGCGTCGGCGAACACCAGCTGCGGCGACTTCCCGCCGAGCTCCAGCGCGGACGGCGCGAAGTGCGCGGCCGCGGCGGCGCCGACGCGGGCGCCGGTGGCGTCCGAGCCGGTGAACACCACCAGCCGGACGCGGGGGTCCTCGACGAGCGCGCGGCCGAGGTCGCCGCCGCCGTGCACGACCTGCGCGACGCCCGCGGGATGCCCGGCCTCGGCGAGGACCTCGCCGACGATCCGGCCGAGCAGCAGGGCGGTGAGCGGGGTCTCGGCGGCGGGCTTGAGCACGACGGCGTTGCCGAACGCGAGCGCGGGCGCGATCTTCTTCGCGGCGAAGAAGTACGGGACGTTCCACGGGATGATCCCCGCGACGACCCCGTACGGCTCCCGTGTCGTGTACGTGTGGAACGGGCCCGGCACCGGCACGACCGTGCCGTGCGCCTTGTCGGCCCACCCGCCGTAGTACTCGAAGCACGCGGCGGCGCGGTCGGCCTCGCGGCGCGTGTCCGCCGGGAGCTTGCCGGTGTTCAGCGTCTCCAGCTCGGCGATCTCGGCGGCGCGGGCCCGCATCCGGCGGCCGATCTCCACCAGCAGGCGGCCCCGCTCGGACGCCGGGACCGCCCGCCAGTGCGGCGCGGCGGCCTCGGCGGCGCGCAGCACCGCGTCCAGCCCGCTCGGGGTCGTCGCGGCGACGTCCTCGATCACCTCGCCCGTGATGGGCGACAGGACGGCGGTCAACGGCTCACTCCTTCGACTGCGTCGAGCATGCTCAGGGCGCTCAGGTGGCGGGTGCCGGCGGCCGGGTCGGCGGCGGTCGCGGCGAGGTCCCGGAGCCGGGCGAGGCGGGCGTCCCGGGCGGTGGCGTCGACGCCCGCGCGCACGGTCCGGGTCGCCGGCTGGACGACGCGGACGGCGGCGTCCCGGCGGGCGGCCGCGTACGCGTCCGCGGCGGCGTCGCCGTCGCCGCCCGCCCGCAGCGCCGGGCCGAGCCGGGCGGCGAGGTCGAACGCGTCGTGGACGCCGGAGTTCAGCCCCATCCCGCCGGTCGTGCTGGACAGGTGAGCGGCGTCGCCCGCCAGCAGCAGCCGGCCGGCGCGGAACCGGTCGGCGACCCGCTGGTGGCTCCGGTAGAACTGGTGCTGCCGGAGCGGGTCGCGGGCCCAGCTCCGGTCCCCGACCAGCAGGTCGAGGGCGTCCGCCAGTTCGGGGTGCGGCCCCTCGGCCCCGGCGGCGGGCGCGCCGCCGTCGGTGGCGGCGGTGGTGCTGATCGCGACGCGCCACACGTCCGGGGTGCGGATGAGGGACAGCCGGCCGCGGGGGCCGCTCCAGTAGGAGACGGGGCCGAGGTCGTCCACCGCGTCCTCGAACGGGAACGGCGTGGCGGCGACCAGGCTCTGCGACGGGTAGGTGTCGCCGGGGAAGCCGATCCCGGCGAGCTTGCGCAGCGCGCTGTGCGCCCCGTCGGCGGCGACGACGTACGGCGCGGTCAAGCGGGAGCCGCCGGCCAGCGTCACGGTCGCGGCCGTCGCGCCGTCCTCCGCGCCGATCAGGCCGACGACGCGGTGCTCCTGGCGCAGGTCCACGTCCGGGGACGCCTCGGCCAGGTCGCGCAACCGCCGCAGCAGCTTGTACTGCTCGTACTGGACGCGGAACGGGAACGGCGTCCGTCCCTCCAGCACGCCGTAGTCGAAGGTCGCGCGGTCGGGCAGTTGCAGGTCGCGGAACTGCAGGCGGTCCACGCGGACGCCGTGGGCGACGGCGTCCGCCGCGGCGCCGACGCGGTCGAGCAGCGCCAGCGTCGGCGGGTGCAGCGTCGAACCGCGCCATTCCTTGCGCACCCCGGCCTGTTCGGCCTCCAGCACGGTGACGGGCACCCGCTCGGCGGCCAGCGCGAGCGCGGCGGCAAGGCCGACGGGGCCCGCCCCGACGACGATCACGGGCGCGGTCATCGGGCCCCGCCTTCCTGGTCGAGGGCCGGGGGCCGCGTGCGGGCCCCCTCGGCCAGCCGGGCGAGCGCTCCGGTCGACGCCGCGAGCGCCGGCGAGGCGTCCGCCGCGTGCAGCAGTGCCCACGTCCCTGCGAGGTTGGACGACAGCAGCAGCGAGCCGGACGGGGTCAGCTCGTCGAGCACGCCGAGGCTCGCCGCCCCGGTGCCCGCGACCACGACGGCGTGCCCGGGTCCGGCGGTGCCGGAGCCCAGGGCGGCCCGCACCGCAGCCCGCACGTCGCCGTCGCCGGTGGCGTAGATGGGGCGGCCGCCCCGCACTTCGTGGACGTCCACCCGCATCCCGGCCGCGCGCCAGAACTCCACGCACTGGCCGGTGAGCCAGGACGGGTAGGGCGACACGATCGACACGCGGCTCACGTCGGCGGCGCGCAGCGCGCCGAGCAGGGCGCCCGCCGAGGTGACGACGGGGACGCCGTACCGCTCCGCGAGCGCGTCCGACCACCGCCGGTCGCCGTCCGGACCGAGCCGGTACGTCGCGCCGGTACAGGCGACCAGCACCGCGGCCGGGTCCAGCCCGGCCAGGGTCGCGATCGCCTCGCCCGCGTTGGCCCCGTACCAGTCGAGGCGGGCGGGCAGGTCCAGGCCCGGCGGCGCCGCCATCCGCGCCACGTACGGGTCGACGCCCGGCGGCAGCAGCCGCCGGGTCTCCGGTTCGACGGTGGGGTTCGCGGACGGCACCACGACCCCGACGCGGACCGTCACGTGGCCAGCCCGCCGAACACGCGCCGGATGAAGGCGTCCCGGTCGGCCCGGTCGCCGGCCCCGCCGGCCGCGGCCGCGTCGAACTCGTCCGGTTCGATCGCGTCCGGCGACACGACCATGCCCCCGGCCACGAGCTGCGCCTCCAGCGCGGCCAGGCGGCGGCGCGTCGCCCACAGCTCGGCGGCGAGCTGGACGCTGATCTGCATGAGCTGGTCGTTGACGCCCTCGCCGACGAAGGCGCCGAGCGGCTGCGGGCCGTCCACCCGCCAGTTCCCGGTGGTCTCGCTCATGCCGTGCACACCCATGTCGCCGTCCGGCCGTTGGTGAACTCGACCGCGGCGAACAGCCGCTCCAGTTCGGCGCCGATCCCGCCGTGCACGAACCGGAACGCGAACGGCTCGCCGTTGAAGCGGGTGTCGAAGTCGCGGTCGTAGGTCGCCCACGGGTCCGGCGGGTCGTCGGGCTGGCGCATCTCGTGGACGATGAGGACGCCGCCGGGCCGCAGCACCCGCCGCGCCTCCGCGACCGCGCGCAGCGCGACGTCCCAGGGGACCTCGTGCAGGATCGTGCCGAGATAGGCGACGTCGAAGGTGCCGTCGGGGAAGCGCAGGTCCTCGGCCAGCCGCTGGGCGAAGACGACGTCGGCGCCGAGCCGGACGGCGCGGGCGTGCGCGTACCGCAGCAGCGGCGCGGCCGCGTCGATCCCCCACACCTCGGCGTCCGGCCAGCGCTCCTTGAAGGCCACGGTCATGGCGCCGATGGAGCAGGCGATGTCCAGGACGCGCGCGACGGACCCGTCCGCGGGCGCGGGCACCTCCCGGGCACGGGCGATCTTGGCCTCGTCGCGGTCGTTGGTCCCGAGATGGAAGACCTTGGTGCCGTAGTGGTAGATGTACCCGGCGAGCGGCTCGTCGTGGTAGCCGCCCGGCTGGCGGTGGAAGTGCACGTCGGCGGAGTAGCCGGGGTGCTCCCAGTCCTCGGCGAGCTCCAGGCGGCCGGGGCCGCGCCCTTCGGCGTCGTCCAGCTCGGCCTCCAGCGCCGGACGCAGCGGCTCGTAGGCCGCCACCACCTGCGCCCAGTTCAGGTCCTGGGTGGAGCGCAGCAACCGGTTCCGCAGCCCGACCAGCGGCACGGACTCGGCCACGGCCCGCAGATCGTCCAGGTTCTCCGGACGCCGTTCGGCGGCCCGCTCCCGGACCGCGCCCGCCGCCACGGGGTTGATCTCCCTCAGGGTGAAGCGGCGCAGCCCCTCAACGAAGTCGAGGCGGCTCTCGCCGTCGAACTCCGGGATGGCCGTCATCGTGCCGAGCCGTCCGCGCGGCGCCGCCTCACTCGATCCTGAACCTGGACGCATGAACCAATCCCCTTGTCCGTCGAATTGATCCGCCCAGCGGAACAGGCGTTCCGCTCATGTGGAACGTGACCTTAACAACAGCCGAGCCGCCGTGTACATCCCTCACCTGCGCCTTTTATCGGCGAAGTGGCGGGGTCAGCGGTCGACGAGGCGGCTGAGCCGGTAGATCATCTTGCGGTTCACCGGGGGGATCGCGGTGAGGGGGAGGACCATGTCCCGCAGGGCGCCCTTCCACGGAGCGCGCTCGGTGGCGAGGGCGTTGAGGCGCCGCGTGGCGCCGACGGCGTCCTCGGCGATCGGGCGGCGGACGCGTTCATAGGAGTCGAGGGCGTCCTCCGCCCGGTTCATGGCCTTCACCAGGACCTCGCCCAGGGTGATCCCGTCCTGGATGCCCAGGTTCATTCCCTGGCCGATGATGGGGCTGTTGACGTGGGCGGCGTCGCCGGCCAGGAAGACCCGGCCCGCGCGGAACCGCTCCGCCACCCGGTGGTGGATCCTGGTGTGGGAGTCGTGCGCCACGCGGAGCACCCGGACGGCCCGCTGTGCCGGGGCGCGCTGCCGCAGCAGCGCCTCCGCGGCACCGGCGGTCATCTCGTCGGGCAGCCGGTCGACCGACAGGCAGACCCGGTGCAGCCTCCCCGGCATCCGCCCCATGATCACGGCGCCGGGCCGCGCGAAGAACAGGTGGATCTCATCCGCGGGGGACCCACCGCCCAGCTCCATGTCGGCCAGGACGAACCGCTGGTGGAAGGTCTCCCCGGGGAAGGGGATCCCGGCCATCCTCCGGACGTCGCTGCGCGTGCCGTCCGCGCCGACGAGGTACTTCGCGCGGACGGTGTGCTCCTCCCCTCCGGCGTCCGCCACCACCGCGACGACCTCGTCATCGGCCTGCTCCATGCCGCTCAGCTTCAGGGGCCGGTGGACGCCGCCGCCCAGCTCCCGGAGCCGGGCGAGGATGATCTCCTCGGTGGTGTGCTGCGGCAGGAGGACGGCGTAGGGGAACGCGGTGTCCAGCCGGTCCAACCGCAGGGTGGCGATGTTGCGGTCGCGTTCGCCGGAGAAGATCCTGATCCGCTCGGCGTGGTTGCCGGCCTCCGCCAGCCGTTCGCCGACCTGGATCCGCTGCAGCATCTCCAGCGACCGGGGCAGGGTGCCGACCGCGCGCGAGTAGTTGCCGCCCTCCTCCACACCGTCGATCACGCAGCATTCGATGCCCGCGGCGCACAGCGTCGCGGCCAGGGAGAGTCCGGTGGGCCCGGCACCGGCGATCAGGACATCGGTGGTCTTGGGGAGTCCGGTCATGACACACCTCTCTGGGACGCCGCGCCCCACCCGCCGGGCGCGTTCCGGATTACGGAGCGCCGCCCGTGTAGTAGCGCTGCAGGGTGGGAGCCACCCAGGCGACCAGGTGCTCGGTCTCGGCGGCGGTGAGCGCCGGCAGACCAAGGGCGTAGCGGGTGATCGCCAGCCCGACGAGCTGGCTGGCGGCCAGCGCCGCGCGCAGCTCGGCCTCGTCCTCGCCGGCCAGCTCGGCGATCGGGCCGAGCACCTGGCCGGTGAGGAACTCCCGCAGCAGCGCGGCGGCCCGCTCCAGCGTGACCGCCGAGCGGATCAGCCCGAGCAGCGGGCCCGGCGCGTCGACGTCGCCGAGCAGGCCGAGGAAGTAGCGGACGAGCCGCTCGCCGAGTTCGGCCCGCGGCCCGGCGGCCAGGATCGAGACGGCCCGGTCGGGACGGATCACCGCGGCGGCCGTCTCGGCGAACAGCTTCTCCTTGGTGCCGAAGAAGTACCGCACGAGCGCGGGATCCACGTCCGCGTCGGCGGCGATCTGCCGCATGCTCGTGGCCTCGTAGCCGCGGGAGGTGAAGCGCGCCGTCGCGGCGCCGAGGATCAGCGCCCGGGTGTCGCTCGGCCCCGGCCTGCGTCCGGCCATCACGCCTCCTCGCACGGCAGCCAGTTCCCCACGTGGGGAATTTTTATTCTACGCATGAGGAATTAGACGTGCAAGGGTCGACCGCGCCCACATCCACGGCAGCACTCACTCCAGCGGACGGGCGAATTCTCGGCTGCGAGTCACATTCCACGCGCGGCGGAAGTCTTTAGGGGGACGCACGCGTGACCTACGCCGCCCACCTCCCCTTCCGAGGGGAGTCCGACGTTCTCAAAGGAGTGACCGTTGCCGTCCCCCACCGCCCACGCCGTTCGCGAACCGGCCGCATCCGCCCCGCCCCGCTTCTACGGGCTGCTGAAAGCCGCCGCCGCCTTCCTGGCGACCGCCATGTTCATCCAGGGAATCACCGCGGGCCTGCTCCTGGACGGCGCCGAGAACGGCGGCGAGACGCACCGGACCACGTCCGGCATCGTCATCCTGGCCCTCCTCGTCACCGTCGTCGCCGCGATCCTGGTACGGCGCGGCGGCGGATCGGCGCGTCCCCTGGCCACCGGCCTGATCATGACCGTGCTCACCCTCGCCCAGTTCGCTCTCGGCGAGAACGGCGACACCGCCGTCCACGTCCCGCTGGGCGTCGCCCTGATGGGCGGTGCCGCGGCCCTGACCGCACAGGTCTGGAGCCGCGGCACTCCGAGGTAGCACTGCCGGTCAAACGCACAAAGCTCAGCCGCGAGGGAAGAGGAGGGGCGGAGCCAGGTAGAGCGTCTACGGGCGCGGATGGAATCCAGAGCGCCTCGTCGAAGACGTCACGGACGACCCGGATGGCCGGGTCGGGTTCGCCGTACAGCCCTGCCGCATTGGGAGATCCCACGGGACCCCCGTATTGGAACACTATGAGGCGTGATGCTGAACTCGTTCCCGTCTGACCCCATCGTCGCAGTGGTGTAGCCGTGGACAGATATGCCCTGATGGCACGCTTTGTCCGCAGCACCGCTGGGGCGATCGTCTTCCTCCTCATCGGCCTCGGCATGGTGGCGGGCGCCGTCGGCGCGCTCGTGGCGTACCTGCCCGACGGTGACCGTGACCTGCGCGCGTACGAGTTGGCCACGCCCTGCCCCGCCGTCCCGATCGAGCCTGCCGACTGCCTGTGGAAGCAGGAGTTCACGGTGACGGAAGTCGACGACCCTCGCGGCCGGGGCAAGAGGCCGTACACGGTCCTGACGGACGCGGCCGGCCACCGGTGGAGATCGACGTTCGGCAACCCCGGCCCGGTCTGGGGAGAACTCGCCAAGGGCGACCGTGTCACCGGCACCGTCTGGCGCGGCACGCTGACCGAGATCTCGGAGGGGGGCGCGTCCCAGAGGACCGGTCAGGTCCCGGCCGACATGCGCGCGCGGAGCGCCGTGCTCACGCTGATCCTGCTACCGTCCGGCCTGATCCTGGCGATCGTGTGCGCCTGGCGGGTTGCGCGGCGCCGCGCGTCCCCCACCCTGACGCCGGGCCAGAGCGCGACCTTCTGGCTCTCGTTCGGGCTGTTGATGGCCGGACTGATCTCCCCGGTCCCCGCTGCCCTTCTCCCGTACGACGGCGAGTTCGAGCACGCCGAGTTCACCGCGCTCATCTGGCTCCCGATCGCCGGCTTCATGGCCGTTCTCGCCCGTCTCCACACCATCCGCGCGCGAGGCGGCCGACCTGTGACCTGACCGCGATACACCGCAGCTCAACGAGACGATGCGCTCTGGCGCCAGATCAAGTACCCGATGGGAAGCCCCCTGGCGCCCAGCCGCCTGCAAGCGTCCTGCAACAACCTTCGCAACCACAGTGGCGAGCGCGTCGATCCCACCCAACCGACCAGCGACAGAAACGGCCCGACCATATTCCGGTCGGGCCGTATCTGGTATTACGAGTGGAGGTGGCGGGAATCGAACCCGCGTCCTTCGGTGATGGGTCAGGGCTTCTCCGGGCGCAGCCTGCTTATCGCTTTCTCAGTCCCGGCGCTCACGCAGGCGTGTCGCCGACGGACTCAGTCGCTGTTCGTTTTCCCTACCGGCCCCGCGACCGGGTCGATAGGTGGAGTCTCCTTACGATGCCAGACCCCGGTTCGGAGACGCTACCGGGCTGACAGAGTTCGCTCCTCGCTCAGGCGGCGAGGGCGAACTCGGACTGCTTCTTGTTGGCAGTTATTGGTTTGCTGTCACAGGATTAACGAGGTCACGACAGCAACCCTCGACCCGCTTCCCCTGGCTCGAACGACCGAAGTCGAAGCCGGTCACCCCCATGTTGAGTTGTCAAAGCAGGCGTCCCGGGGGACGTCCGCACGATGACGTTACTAGGGTAACGCGTGCGCGGGCAATCCCATTCCCCGGCCGGACGGGGCCGGACGGCCGTGAGCCCCGGTGGGCGCGGGATGTGCCGCGCCCACCGGGGCCGACCGGCAGGGTCGGGCCGGTCCGGACGGCAGAGCCTCCCCCGAGACGAGGCTCTGGTCTCATCACGGCGACTGAGTCCGCAACCCCCCAAGCGGAGTCTCAGTCACCCGGAAAGACGCACGCCGGCGGGGGGATGGTTGCGTCCCGTCCGTAAAGAGATGCCAAAACCGGCTCAGGAGCGGCCGCCGCCGAGGAACCTGGCGGCGAGCTTCGCGGTGTTGACGGGGCCTTCGACGGCGATCGCGAACGCGCGGTCGCCGCTGGACCCGACGAACCAGGAGACGCCCTTCTTCTCGCCGCCCCGCTCGTAGGCGGTGTAGGCGGCGACGCCGGTGACGTCTCCGGCGACGCGGGCGTGGCGGGCGTTGCCGTGGGTGGCGGTCCGGGTGAGGACGCGTTTGAGGCTCGCGATCGCTTCGGGCGGCAGGCTCTGCGCGGGCGGGGCCTGGACGGTCTTCGGGATGTCCCGGAGGACGTACGGCGGCTTCCAGGTGCCGGTGTACGCGGCGGCGGCGACGAGGGCCATGGACAGGGGGCTCACCTCGACGTTGCCCTCGCCGACCATGGTGGCGGCCTTCTCGCCCTCGTTGGCGGGGGTGGGCACCGAGCCGGTGAACGCCGGGACGGACAGGCCCCAGTCCTTGCCGATGCCGAACTGGCCGGCCTCCCGGACGAGGGCCTGCGCGTCCAGCTTGCCGCCGAGCTGCGCGAGGCTCGTCTTGCAGGACCCGGCGAACGCGTTGGAGAAGGTGGTCTCACCGCGGGCCTTGTTGGTGAACGTCCTGCCGCCGATGGTGAGGGAGCCGGGGCAGGCGGTCTCGGCGGACGGGTCGAGCCGGACCTGGGAGAACAGGGCCTCGGCGGACACGATCCCGAACGCGAGCCCGGGCGGGTAGTGCCCCTCGAACGCGCGGTTCTCGCCGTTCGTCCCGTGGTTGGCCGCGGCGAGGACCTCGCCGGTGCTCGGCCGCACCACGACCATGGACGCCGGGTACCGCAGGCCCTGGAGCGTGCGGTCCGCGCGAAGCTGGTAGGTCGGGTCGAGGGTCGTCTGGACCGGCTCGGGCTGCTGGCCCTCCCAGGACCGCAGTTCCTCGGTGTTCTTGCCGGACTCGTCCTGCGCGACGACGCGGATGGTCGGCGTGCCGGCGAGGCGGCGCTGCTGGAGCAGCTGGATGCCGCTGACGCCGATCGTGTCGCCGGGCTGGTAGGGGGCGCCGACCTGCTGCAGCCGGTCGGCGGTGGCCGGGCCGAGGCTGCCGACCAGCTCCGGGGCGTAGGCGGCGGCGATCGGCTCCCTGACCTCCTGGTACTGGAGCCCGGGGATGGCGGCCAGCCGCTTGATGAGCGCGTTGTGCGTCGGGGACTGGAGGGTCAGCAGCGGCAGGAACGTCTGCGGCGGGGCGGAGCGGACCCGGCCGAGCAGGCGGTCGGCGTCCAGCCGGCGGCCGCCGTCGATCTTGGTCTGCTTGGCGAGCAGATCCAGCGTCTTCGCCGGATCGGCGAGCTGGCCCGGGTACACGCCGAAGTTGTACGCGCGGACCTGGCTCAGCACGGAGCGGCCCCGCGTGTCGGTGATGGGGGCCCGCTTCGGCACCTCGGTCACCACGGCGAGCCGCTGCCCCGGCTTCAGCTTGGTGTTGATGACGGACGGGCTCCAGACGACCTTCCACTTGCCGTCGACGCGCCGCAGGTGCATCAGCCCCGGGTACTCCCACGGCTGGCCGTTCTCGCCGAGGTCGATCTTGACGGTGAAGCGCGCGTCGGCCTCGTCGCCCTTCTTGACGATCTGGTCGACGCTGCCGTCCTCCACCTCGGTGCCGAGGGACAGCCGCAGCGACGCCGCGTCGAGCTGCTGCCGGACGCGCCCGAGCGCCTCCTCGACCTCCTTCTTGTCGGCGCCCACGGTCTTGGCGGCGGCGGCCTCGTAGTTGCCGACCTGCCAGGCGATCAGGAAGTCGCGGACGGCGGGCATCGCGGACGGCTCGGCGCGGGCGCCCGGCATCATGGTCGCGACGAGCGCGCCGCAGACGGTCAGGCCGCCCAGCCCCATCGCGATCGGCCGCAGCGGTATCCGGCGCCGTTTCCGATGGTCCTGGCTGTTCATCGACACCTTTCACCGTCTCCTGAACCGGGCCGCCGCCGCCTTCTGCATCTCGCGGTCGGCTTCCCGCTTGGCGATGGCCTGGCGCTTGTCGTAGGACTTCTTACCACGGGCCAGCCCGATCTCGACCTTGGCCTTACCGTCCTTGAAGTACAGGGAGAGCGGGATCAGCGTCCACCCCGGTTCGGACGACTTGGCGATGATCTTCTGGATCTCGCGCTTGTGCAGGAGCAGCTTGCGGCGCCGGCGCGGCGCGTGGTTGGTCCAGGTGCCCTGGGTGTACTCGGGGATGTGGACGTGCTCCAGCCACACCTCGCCGTCCATGACGTGGGCGTAGCCGTCCACCAGGGAGGCCCGGCCGGCGCGCAGCGCCTTCACCTCGGTGCCCATGAGCACCATGCCCGCCTCCCACGTGTCGTCTATGTGGTAGTCGTAGCGGGCCCGCTTGTTCTGGGCGATGATCTTCCGCCCGGTGTCCTTCTTGTCTTTCTTGCGCCCGGTGTCCCGTGCCACGTCATCAGTCCTTGTCCGGCCCTCGTCAGTCTTTGCCCGGCATCGTCGCGCGCAGGCCGTGCAGCACCGTCCGGGCGCGCCGCTC
This sequence comes from Actinomadura geliboluensis, assembly GCF_043197915.1. Lineage (NCBI taxonomy): Bacteria > Bacillati > Actinomycetota > Actinomycetes > Streptosporangiales > Thermomonosporaceae > Actinomadura > Actinomadura geliboluensis. The sequence continues at coordinate 623,007 of NZ_JBICUA010000004.1, forward strand.
GGCCGCGTCCGGCGGGCGGTCGGCGGACACCGCCACGTCGGGTTCGATCCCGACCCCGTCGAGGTTACGGCCGCCCGGGGTGCGGTACCGCCCGACGGTCAGCTCGATGACCGACCCGTCGGCGAGCCCGATCGGTTCCTGGACCGAGCCCTTCCCGTATGTACGCGATCCTACGATCACCGCGCGGTCCCGGTCGCGCAGGGAGCCCGCGACGATCTCCGCGGCGCTCGCGGTGCCCGCGTCCACCAGCACCACGAGCGGGGTGTCGGCGTCGCCGGGCGCGGTGACCGTGCGCCGCTGGACGGGCCTGCCGCGCGGCTCGTAGGTCACCACCGGGCCGCCGGCCAGGAACGCCGACGCCGTCTCGACCGCCTCGTCCAGCAGCCCGCCGGGATTGCCGCGCAGGTCGAGCAGCACCCCGCCGGTCGGCCGGCCGGACGGCGCCCGCCCGGTCACGGCGTCCCGGACCTCGCGGCCCGTGCCGCGGCTGAACGCGCCGACGCGGATGCGGCGCGCGTGGTCCGGGAGATCGGTCACGGTGACGTTTCCTCCAGGGACCGGTGTGCGGACGAGATGGAACCGTTCGGTTCGACGGTCGCGCTCGACGGTTAGTTCGACCGGTTCGTCCGGACGTCCGCGCAGGGCCTCCGCGACCCGGGAGATGTCCCAGCCGTCGACCGGCGTGCTCCCCACGGCGGTGACGACGTCGCCCGCGCGGACACCGGCCCGCGCGGCGGGCGTGCCCGGCTGGACACTCGCGACCACCGTGCGGGCGCCGTTCCCGCCGGCGTCGCCGCCGAGCCACAGGCCGACGCCGCTGTAGCGGCCGGTCAGCCGGCCTTCGACGTCGTCGTACTCGCGGGCCGGGTAGTAGTGCGCCCACCGGTCGCCGAGGCCGCGCAGCATGCCCTCGATGGCGGCGCGGTCGAGCTCGCCGCGCCCGACCGGCTCCGCCGCGCGGCGGCCGATCTTCGTGGCGGCCTCGTCCAGCACGGAGCCGCCGCCCGCGACGGCCGCGTGCCGGTCCGCGCCGGAGCCGCTCACGACTCCGGCGCCGTAGGCGCAGACGATCGCCGCCGCGACGGCCATGCCGCGCAGCACGTGGCCTGGCCGCCTCCTCAGAAACGGCGCGGACCGAGACATGCGGCAAGTCTAGGGCGGCCGGACGGCCCGGATCCGGCACTTCCCCCGGATCCGGACGGCATGTCAGATCCGCAGGTACCGGCGCAGCGTCAGGAACGACGCCACGGCACAGAGCAGGACACCGAAGCAGATCGACACCACGATGACCGCGAGCACCTGGCTCCAGCCCAGCTGGCTGACGAGCTGCACCTGCCCGGCGAGTCTGTCGATCAGCAGTTTCTTGCTGAAGACCAGCAGGATCGAGGCGAACACGCCGCCGATCAGGCCGGCGATCGCGCCCTCCAGGATGAACGGCATCTGGATGTAGGTGTTGGACGCGCCGACCAGCCGCATGATGCCGGTCTCGCGGCGCCGGTTGAACGCCGACAGCCGGACGGTGTTGCCGACCAGCATCACCGCCGCGATCACCTGGATCAGCGCGATCGTCAGCGCGGCCACCTGCAGACCGTTCAGGATCCGGAAGAACCGCTTCAGGATCTCCTGCTCGTTGATGACCGTGTCGACGCCGGGCTGGCCGAGCATCGCCTGCGCGACCGCCTTGTACTCCTCCGGGTTCTTCAGCTTGACCCGGAACGAGTCGGGGATGTCGCCCTCACGGGTGCTCTCGACGAACCCGGGCGACCCGGCGAAGCGGTCCTTGAACCGCTCGTACGCCTGCTGCTTGTTCTCGTACTCGACGGCGGAGACCTGCGGCATCTTCTCCAGGCTGCCCTTGAGCGTCTGGCGCTGCTGGTCGGTGACGTCCTGCTTCTGGCAGCTGGGGTTGGAGCTCGTCTTGGCGCACAGGAAGATCGAGACCTCGATCTTGTCGTACCAGTAGCTCTTGGACGCGTCGACCTGCTGACGCAGGAGCAGCCCGGTGCCGAAGAGCGCCATGGCGATGGCGACGGTGATGACGAGGGAGATCGTCATCGTCATGTTCCGGCGGAGACCGATCCAGATCTCCTGGAGAACGAACTGTACGCGCATGCCTCGCTGTCCTTGATCGCCTTTGGTCCGCCCGGGCGCCCGGGACGTCGCCATGAGGGAACGCGGCCCGAAGCGGGCGGTCCCCGCCTTCGGGCTGTCGTACGCCCCGGCGGGAATCGTTGGTTCAGATGGTCAGTACGCCTGGCCGTACACGCCGCGCGACTGGTCGCGGACGACCCTGCCGTCCTCCAGCTCGACGACGCGCTTGCGGAACGCGTCGACGATAGCGGCATCGTGGGTGGCCATGACGACGGTGGTGCCGGTCCGGTTGATGCGGTCCAGCACCTTCATGATGCCGATCGAGGTGGCGGGGTCGATGTTCCCCGTGGGCTCGTCCGCCAGCAGGATCATCGGCCGGTTGACGAACGCCCGCGCGATGGCGACGCGCTGCTGCTCGCCGCCGGACAGCTCGTCCGGCATCCGGTGGGCCTTGCCCTCCAGGCCGACGAGGTCGATCACCTCGGGGACGACCTTGCCGATGAAGCGCCGCGGCTTGCCGATCACCTCGAGGGCGAACGCGACGTTCTCGAAGACGTTCTTGTTGGGCAGGAGGCGGAAGTCCTGGAAGACGCAGCCGATCCTGCGGCGCAGGTGCGGCACCTTCCAGTTGCTCAGCCGGCTCAGGTCCTTGCCCGCCACGTGCACGTGACCCTGGGAAGGACGCTCCTCCTTCAGGATGAGGCGCAGGAAGGTCGACTTGCCGGAGCCGGACGGACCCACCAGGAACAGGAACTCGCCCTTCTCGATGGCGACGTTCACATGCTGCAGGGCGGGCCGGTTCTGGCTCGGGTAGACCTTGGTGACGTTGTCGAAATGGATCACGGCTGCATCACGGCGGTTCGCTGTAGGGGTTGGGGAGCGGCCCGGCCCGCGGCCACGGACGCGTCCGTGAGCACTTGCCTGCGCCGCCCGGCTTCACGACCGGGTGGGACGCGGAGCCTTCGAGCAGTGTAGAGGGGACGGGGAACTACCTCGGCCCACTCCGCACGGTACGGGCATCCGGGGGCGTCACTCCATCCGATCGGTGCGTTCCGTCCGATCAGTGCCATGTGAACCGTCTCCCGACGTCCGGCCGTTTCCTACCATCGAGCTCCCGGACTTGCGGGAACGACCCTACAGTCCGGCTACGCTGGATGATGGCGAAAGATACCTAATAAGTGGACGGACACTGAAGAAGCGGACGCTTCGCCTGCACGGACCCGTACCGATCCCGGAGATTGGGGCCACGACATGAGCTGCGACCATCTCATCTGCGCTCGGTGCTCGAACCCGGTGGTGGAAGGGCGCTGCCCGACCTGCCGGGAGGCCCGGTCGGAACTCCACCGGCACGGGCCGTCCCTGCCGCCCGCGCTCGTCCTGGCGATCCTGGTCGGCCTGCTGTTCGCCGCCCTCGTCCTTCAGCGCGTCTACGGCTAGGCCCCGCCCCGGTCGGGGCCGCGGCTACGGCTTCTTGAGCGGCGGGGTTGCGGCCTTCGTCACAGCGCCGTCGTCGGCGACCATGTGCGCCTTCGGCTGCGGATCGTCCTTCTTCTTCGCCTTGGGCGGGTCGAAGGCTGCGAAGTGCAGCGTCGAGGTGGTGTCGACCTCGTTGCCCTCGACCGTCCCGTCCAGCAGGTGCTCGGCGTCCTCGGGGATCTCCGGCTTGGGAGCGCCCGGCTTCTCGGCGACCAGCGACGTGTTGCGGAACAGCGAGTACACGACCAGCCCGCCGCCGTTCTTCGCCCGCAGCCCGAAGTAGGGGAACGGCGTCGCGGTGTAGACGATCTGGAGCGTCAGGTCGTCCTTCTTGGCCTTCTTCTTGGCGCGCCTCGCGTCCTTGTAGAACCCGGTCGTCACGGCGTTGGAGGCCATCACCTTGGCGGCGACGCTGCCGCCGCCCTCCGCGGCGATCGTCGCCTGGATCCCGCCGACGTCGCGGGGGCGGATCAGCAGCGACTCGTCGTCGCTGCCCAGCGCCTCCGCGTAGCCGTCCTTGTCGATCGCGACCTTCGGCTCCTTGACCTTCTTCTGCAGCGGGGCCGCGAGCGTGAGCTTCCAGTGGTCGGACGGCCCGCGCAGGATGAACGCCATCAGCACCCTGCGCCTGCTCTTGCTCTTGGACTCCCCCAGGACGGACCGGTCGACCGACACCAGGAACCACTGCGGGTAGGCGCCGTCCTTCAGCTTCGGCACGTACAGCCTGGGCTTGCCGTAGACGAAGCGCCGCACCGCGTCGCCGTCGTAGGCGGCCTTGCGGAACTCGGCCGCGGTGAGCTGGGACTGGCCGTCGGACGTCCACGTCAGCGCGAGCCGCTCGTCGCCGGCGGCGCGGGCCACGTCCTCGTCGGTGACATAGGTGCGGAACGCCCGCTCGGCGACCTGCGGGGTCAGCGGGACCGGGGCGGGCGGGACCGTCTCGGGCACGCTCGGCTCGGGCCGCGCGACCGCCTTCTCCTCCGCGCAGCCCGCGACCGCGAGCGCCAGGACGAGCGGCACCGCGGCCGCGATCATCCTCAGGAAGCTGTGCAAGGACCCGTCCCCCGGACCGGACTCCCGGCCGGCCGTCGTCGGCCGGCCTCCTCGGCCCGTGATTCTGCCATCCACATGATATTGACCCTACGACCAGGCCGCCCGCCGGGCGACGCGATCGGCGCCGCGCGAGCGGCGACGCGGCGGCCGCGCGATGAGCCGTACCGGGACGCGATAAGCAGTACCGGGACGGCGATAAGCTCGGACCGTGGCAGGCATCGAACCGGAAGAGCAGCTCAAGGAGCTCGGCGCGACACTGTCCAGTATCGAGCAGGTGCTGGACCTCGACGCCATGCGCCGCGACATCGCCGAGCTGCGCGAGCAGTCGGCCGACCCCGACCTGTGGAGCGACCAGGACCGCGCCCAGTCGGTCACGCGCCGCCTGTCGCACCTGGAGAGCGAACTCGGCCGGGTCGAGGGCCTGCGGCAGCGGGTCGACGACGCCGCCACGCTGTACGAGCTCGCCCAGGAGATGGACGACGCCGACACCCGCGCGGAGGCCGACGAGGAGCTCGCGGCGCTGCACAAGGCCGTCCAGCAGCTCGAAGTGCGCACCCTCATGTCGGGCGAGTACGACGCCCGGGAGGCGCTGGTCACCATCAACGCGCAGGCCGGCGGCGTGGACGCCGCCGACTGGGCCGAGCAGCTCCAGCGGATGTACCTGCGCTGGGCCGAGCGGCACGGCTACCCCACCGAGGTCTACGAGACGTCCTACGCCGAAGAGGCCGGGATCAAGTCGACCACGTTCACGGTCAAGGCCCCCTACGCGTACGGGACGCTGCGCGGCGAGCACGGCACGCACCGCCTGGTGCGGATCTCGCCGTTCGACAACCAGGGCCGCCGGCAGACCTCGTTCGCCGGCCTGGACGTCGTCCCCGTCGTGGAGCAGAGCGACCACGTCGACATCGACGAGAACGACCTGCGCGTGGACGTGTACCGGTCGTCCGGGCCGGGCGGCCAGGGCGTCAACACCACCGACTCGGCGGTGCGGATCACCCACCTCCCCACCGGGATCGTCGTGTCCTGCCAGAACGAGCGCAGCCAGCTGCAGAACAAGGCCACGGCCATGAACGTCCTGCAGGCCAAGCTCCTGGAGCGCAAGCGCCAGGAGGAGGCGGAGAAGATGTCCGAGCTGCGCGGCGAGGGCACGAGCAGCTGGGGCACGCAGATCCGCAACTACGTGCTGCACCCGTACCAGATCGTCAAGGACCTGCGCACCGGCGTCGAGGCGGGCAACCCCTCCGCGGTGCTGGACGGCGACCTCGACGAGTTCATCGAGGCCGAGATCCGCTGGATGCGCCAGCAGGAGACGGCCTGATCCCAGCCCGCTCAGGCGGGGCGAGGCAGAGTTCCCCATTCGCAGCGTGACTGCACGGTCACTCTGCGAAGATGGCGCGTGGTCCGGATCAACCGTCGCCATTCGGGGGGCCTCATGGCCGCACGCACACATGTTCCGATCAATCCACTCGCCGGCGCGCTGGGCGGCTGCCTGCTCGTCACGGCGCTGACCGCCGGCTGCTCCGGCTCCGGCTCGCCCGCCGAGGCGGCAAAGGCCAAGGGGACGCCCGCGCTCACCAAGGCGCAGGCCGAGCAGGTGCTCGCCTCCTTCGCCGAAGGGCTGAACCGCGCGGGCAAGCGGCTCAGCGCCAAGGCGCTGCACACCGTCGAGACCGACCCGCAACTGTCGATGGACGTCGCGGCGCTGAAACTCCGGCGCGCCGTCCGCAAGCCGCCCGGCAAGCTGGCCTTCACCAGCAGCGCGTTCTACATCCCGCGCCTCACCGGCCACCCGCGCTGGTTCGCCGCCGACACCACCACCGGCACCGGCGACCGGACGCTCCGCCACGCGCTGCTGTTCACGCAGGACAAGCCGGGGTCGCCGTGGCTGCTCGCCGCCGACCCCTACATCGCCGAACCGGCCCTGCCCAAGGTCGCCCTCGACCCGGAGGGCTTCGCCACCCCGGTCGACCCCGCCACGCAGGACCACCTCGCCGTCGCGCCCGCGAAACTCCCGCAGGCGCACGCCGCCCTGCTCACCGACGGCCCGAACGCGTCCGGCGCCGCCCTCCTCGCGGACGGGGCGCGCACCAGCGAGACCTACAAGGCGCTCAAGCAGGGCGAACGAGCCCTCGCCGGACGCGGCGTCACGCTGTCGTCCCGCTTCACCCCCGCTCCGTTCAAGGTCTACGCGCTGCGCACCAAGGACCGCGGGGCGATCGTCTGGTATGTCCTGAAGCAGAATGAGGCGTACTCCGCCACGAAACGGGGCAGGCTGTCGGTGAGCGGGGATCTTGTCGGGCTCGCCCCGGCCAAGTCCGCCAGGACGCGCATGGACACCACCGTCCTCGTGCAGTACCTGGCCACCGTTCCACCCAAGGGCCGCGCCACGGTCAACGGCATGTACCGCAAAGCCGTCCTCGCCCAGGGCTCCTGAACTCCGTCGGATGCCGGGCGGTCCAGCTCTTCTGACCGCTGCAGCCGGACCGCACCGGCATCCGACGGGCGGTGTTCATTTGTTTTCCCTCGGCGGTCGGGCCTTGGCGGCCCTTCCTTCCACGGGAAAACGGCGATCGCTGCATCGCTCCGGCTCGCCTAGCGGCTCGCTGCGCGATCAGGTTCTTGCTTCGCTCGAACCTGGCTTCGCACGCGATCGCAACGCGGCCCTTGTCGCAACTTGAGCTTACGGACGTGTGCCTTGACGTCCGTGCTCGGTTGCGGCGCTGGCCGAGGCCCGCGCGCCCGTGACCCGATAGTGGGTGTGGTCTTGCTGGCGCATGGCTGCGACACAGTCCTGGGCTGCGCTTGGTTGCGGCGGTGGCTTAGGCCCGCGCGCCCGTGACCGATAGTGGGTGTGGTCTTGCTGGCGCATGGCTGCGACACAGTCCTCGGCTCCGCTTGGCTGCGGCGGTGGCCGAGGCCCGCGCGCCCGTGACCGATAGTGGGTGTGGTCTTGGTGGCGCATGGTTGCGGGAGGCTGGGGCTGCGCTTGGGTGCGGTGGTGGCTGACGACCGCTCGGCCGTGGCCGTGGTTGCGTCAGTGCGAATGGGGCTCCATCGCGGACGTTCCTGATGGCTGTTTTCGCGGTGCCGTGCGGGTTGCGGCCCTGTGGCGTGTTTGATGTACCACCGTTGGTAGGTGGGGTGAGTTCTACACTGGCGCGGATATGTGGGGCTTGTCTCGTATTTTCGGCGGGGTGAGGCGTGCGCGGGGTGAGGTTTGTGGTGGCGGTTGCGGTGGTTGTTGGGCTGGGTGGGTGTTCTGGGGGTGGGGGTGGTGGCGGGGGTGCTTCGGTGGGGGTGAGTGCGTCGCCGGCTTTGTCGGGGGGCGAGGCGCTCACGGTGCTTCGGGGGTGGGCGGAGCGGCATAACAAGGCCATTACCTCGGGTGATGAGCGGCTCTGGCGGGAGGCCGTGACGGGGGCGCTGGCCTTGCCCGTTGAGGCTCGGGTTCGGACCTATGGGAAATTGTCCGCTTCTGCGGAGATTTCGCTGGTCAATCCGGTGTTCTACGTTCCTCGGTTAGAGGGCTCCCCTAAGTGGTTCGGGGTTGCCGCGCTGGAGCGGTCTGGGGGTGTTGAGCAGCAGGTTCTTGGGGTTTTCGTGCGGAGTAGTGGTGGGTGGCGGGCGGCGCACTGGCTGGCGTTTCGGGGGGAGCCGCCGCGGATCGCCTTTGATGCGGAGGGGTACGCGATCGCGGTTGGTGATCGGGGGCTGCCGGGCGCGCATGCGAAGTATCTGGCTCGTGGTGATGAGGGCGGTGTGGTGCCTGACGCCTATTCGCGAAATGCCCGGGTGAAGGGTGTGGGTGATTGGCGCGGGGCGGCTGGGGCGTTCACGCCTGGGCCCGGGGCGTCTTACTCGTTGCGGACGACGGATGGCGGGGCGCTCGTCTGGTACGCGGTGCAGCAGAAGCAGGTGGTGAGTGGGGGCACTGCTGCGGGCCTGCCCGTTGAGGTTCGTGACTATCTGGGTGGGCGGCCGGGGAAGTCCGTCGCGGTTACGTGGCAGTGGTTGGCCATTGGGTACGCGCCTGCTTCTGGGAAGGGGCGTGTGCTCGGGGAATCGGTTTCGTTGGTGTCCGCGCGGTGATGGCGCCCGTCCCGGAGTGGGACGGGCGCCATCGTGCTACGCCTCGCTGGACGGGAGGGAGCTCGCGGTCACCAGGGTGCGGATCGCGCCCAGGGCCACCGAAAGGGTCGCCAGGTCGAAGCTGTCGCTCTCCCAGATCTCGCTGAGCGTCTGCTGCGCGCGCTGGACGGCCGGCTTGTTCTTGTCCGCCCAGTGGATCATGCGCTCCTCGGGCTGGCCGCCGGGCTCGCTGGTGACGAGGACGTCGCGGGTGAGCGCGGCGTGGGCCGTGTAGAGGTCGTCGCGGAGCGCGGAGCGGGCCAGCGTGCGCCACTTGTCGTCGCGCGGCAGGGCGATGATGCGCTCGCGGAGCCGGGACAGCTGCAGCCGGTCGGCGAGGTCGAAGTAGACCTCGGCGACCTCCTCCACCGGGCGGCCCGTGTCGTGCGCGACGCCGACCAGGTCGAAGGTGGAGTAGGCGGGGACGAACGCGGCGCAGCGCTCGGCCAGGTCGTCCGGGACGCCGAGTTCGGCGAAGCCGTCGCGGCGCTGCTCGAAGGCCGACAGGTCCAGGCCGACGAGGAGCTTGGACACGTGCGCGCCGAGCGTCGCCGCGCCGCCGCTGAAGAAGTCGATGCTCTCCCGGATGTCGAACGGGGGCCGCCGGTTGTGCAGCAGCCACCGGGCGGCGCGCTCGGTGAGCTTGCGCGCCTCAAGCCGCATCGCTATCTGCGTCGACTCCTCCACCTGGTGGGAGAGGCTCTCCACGTCCCGCCAGAACCGCGGCATCTCGAACACCTCGCGGGCGACGAGGTAGGCGCGGGCGATGTCGGACGCCGACGCGCCCGTCTCCTCGTTCATGCGGAACACGAACGTGGAGCCGCTGGCGTTGACCACGTCGTTCACGACGGCGGTGGTGATGATCTCGCGGCGCAGCGGGTGCCGGTCCATGTAGCGGCGGAACCGCTCGCGCAGCGGGGTCGGGAAGTAGTCGACCAGCCACGACTCCAGATAGGGGTCGTCGGGCAGGTCGGACGCGACGATCTGGGCGTCCAGCGCGAGCTTGGCGTAGGCGAGCAGGACGGAGAACTCGGGGCCGGTGAGGCCGAGCCCGGCCTGGCGGCGCTCCACGAGGGCCTTGTCGTCCGGCAGGAACTCCAGGCGCCGCTTCAGCCGACCGTCGCGTTCGAGCTTGCGCATGTAGCGGGCATGGACGTGCAGCATCGCGGGCGCCTGCGCGCGGGCCGCGGCGAGCACCACGTTCTGCGCGTAGTTGTCGCGCAGGACGAGCCGCCCGACCTCGTCGGTCATCTCGTAGAGCAGGCCCTCGCGCTGCTTGGCGGTCAGCTCCCCGTCCCGCACGACCTGGTCGAGCAGGATCTTGATGTTGACCTCGTGGTCGGAGGTGTCGACGCCGGCGGAGTTGTCGATGAAGTCGGTGTTGATGATGCCGCCGTTGAGCGCGAACTCGATCCGGCCGAGCTGGGTGACGCCGAGGTTGCCGCCCTCGCCGACGACCTTGCAGCGCAGCTCGGCGCCGTCCACCCGGACGGGGTCGTTGGCCTTGTCCCCCACGTCGGCGTTGTTCTCGGCGGACGACTTGATGTAGGTGCCGATGCCGCCGTTCCACAGCAGGTCGACCGGGGCCCGCAGGACGGCCCGGATCAGCTCGTACGGGGTGAGCGCCTTCACGCCCTCCTCGATCCCGAGCGCGGCCCGCATCTGCGGGGTGATCTGGATCGACTTGGCGGTGCGGGGGAAGACGCCGCCGCCCTTGGAGATCAGCGCGGCGTCGTAGTCGGCCCAGCTGCTGCGCGGCAGCTCGAACAGCCGGCGGCGCTCGGCGAACGAGGCGGCCGCGTCCGGGTCGGGGTCGACGAAGACGTGCCGGTGGTCGAACGCGGCGACGAGCCGGGTGTGCTCCGACAGGAGCATGCCGTTGCCGAACACGTCCCCGGACATGTCGCCGATGCCGACGGCGGTGAAGTCCTCGCTCTGGACGTCCTTGCCGAGCGAGCGGAAGTGGTACTTGACCGACTCCCAGCCGCCGCGGGCGGTGATGCCCATCGCCTTGTGGTCGTAGCCGACCGAGCCGCCGGACGCGAACGCGTCGCCGAGCCAGAACCCGTACTCGGCGGCGACGCCGTTGGCGATGTCGGAGAACGTCGCGGTGCCCTTGTCGGCGGCGACGACCATGTAGGTGTCGTCGCCGTCGTGCCGGACGACGTTCGGCGGCGGGACGACCTTGCCGTCCACGAGGTTGTCGGTCAGGTCGAGCAGCCCGGAGATGAAGTCCTTGTAGCAGGCGATGCCGGCCTTCTGCCAGGCTTCGCGGTCCACCGACGGGTCGGGGAGCTGCTTGCCGACGAAGCCGCCCTTCGCGCCCGCCGGGACGATGACGGTGTTCTTCACGGCCTGCGCCTTGACCAGGCCGAGGATCTCGGTGCGGAAGTCCTCGCGCCGGTCGGACCAGCGGAGCCCGCCGCGCGCCACCGACCCGAACCGCAGGTGGACGCCCTCGACCTTCGGCGAGTACACGAAGACCTCGTACATCGGCCGGGGCTGCGGCAGGTCGGGGATGCGCGCCGGGTCGAACTTCATCGCCAGGTACGGCTTGCCCTGGTAGTGGTTCGTGCGGAGCGTCGCCTGGACGAGCGCGAGGTAGGCGCGGAGGATGCGGTCCTCGTCGAGGCTGGCGACCTCGTCCAGCTTGCCCTGGAGCTCCTCGGTGATGCCGGCGCTGCGCTCCTCCTCGCCGCCCTGCAGGGACGGGTCGAGGCGGCTCTCCCACAGCCGCACCAGCAGGCGGGTGATGGAGGCGTTGCGCAGCAGCACCTGCTCCACGTACCGCTTGGAGAACGTCGTGCCGGTCTGCCGCAGGTACAGCGCGTAGGCGCGCAGGATCATCGCCTCGCGCCAGGTCAGCCCGACGTGCAGGACGAGCGCGTTGAACCCGTCGTTCTCGATGTCGCCGCGCCACAGCGCGGTGAAGGCGTCCTGGAAGAGGTCCTTGATGGCCTCCTCGGGGACGTCCGCCGGCGGGACGTAGCGCAGGCCCAGGTCGTAGATCCAGAACCGGCGGTCGTCGGTGGTGCGGATCTCGTACGGGCGCTCGTCTATCACCTCGACGCCCATGTTCTGCAGCAGCGGCAGCACCCGGGACAGCGAGATCGGCTCGCCCAGCCGGTAGATCTTCAGCCGCCGCTCGCCCGGCTGCGCGTTGTACGGCTCGTACAGGTTGATCGAGGTGGCGCCGTCCTCGCCGAGCTCGTCGAGGCGGCGCAGGTCGGCGACGGCGGTGCGGGCGGGGAAGTCGGCCTTGTAGCCCTCGGGGAACGCCTCCCCGAACGCGCGGCCGAGGGTGCCGGAGCGCTCCTCGCCGCACTGCTCGACGACGGCGTCGGCGAGGTCGTCCTCCCAGGAGCGGGTGGCGTTGGCGAGCCGGTCCTCCAGCTCGGCGACGTCGACGACCGGCAGCGGGCGGCCCCGCTCGCCGCGCACGACGACGTGCAGCCGGGCGAGCAGCGACTCGGTCACGTTCGCGCTGTAGTCGACGCTGACGCCGTCGAACGCCTCCTTCAGCAGGTCCTGGATGCGCAGCCGCACCTTGGTGGTGTAGCGGTCGCGCGGGAGGTACACCATGCACGACATGAAGCGGCCGTACAGGTCCTGGCGGAGGAACAGCTTCAGCTGGCGGCGCTCGCGCAGCCGCAGCACGCCGAGGGAGATCTTCAGCAGGTCGTCGACGGAGATCTGGAACAGCTCGTCGCGCGGGTAGCTCTCCAGCACCTCGATGAGGTCCTGGCCGTCGTAGCTGTCGGCGGTGAACCCGGCGCGCTCCAGCACCTCCTCCAGCTTGCGCTTGAGGACGGGCACGTGCCCGATCGACTCGCTGTAGGCGACGTGCGTGAACAGCCCGAGGAAGCGGCGCTCGCCGACGACCTCGCCGGACTCGCCGAACTTCTTCACCCCGATGTAGTCGAGGTACAGGGGCCGGTGGACGGTGGAGCGCGAGTTCGCCTTCGTCAGGATCAGCAGCCGCTTCTCGGTGGCCCGCTCGCGGACCTCGGGCGGCAGCGCCGCGAAGCTGTCGGACTCGCGCTTGTCGCTGCGCAGGATGCCGAGCCCGGTGCCCGGCTCGGGCCGCAGCGCGGTGCCGTCGCCGGTGAGCGTGTAGTCGCGGTAGCCGAGGAAGGTGAAGTGGCCGTCGGCGAGCCAGTCGAGCAGCTCGACGCCTTCGGCGAGCTCCTTGTCCGGCAGCGGGGGCCGCGCGTCCTGGATCGCGGCGGCGACCTCGCCGGCGCGGGCGCGCATCTTCGGCTCGTCCTCGAAGGCGACCCGGACGTCCTGCAGGACGCGCAGCAGGTCCTTCTCCAGCGTGTCGAGGACGCCGCGGTCGCTGGTGCGGTCCACCTCGATGTGGATCCACGACTCGTCGACGTCGGTGTCGCTGTCGAGCTTGTGGCGGAACGCCTTCAGGTGGCCCGCGACGTCGCGGTCCACGCCGAGCAGCGGGTGGACGATCAGGTGCGTGGTGAGCTGGTGCCGGGTCAGCTCCATCGTCACCGAGTCGACGAGGAACGGCATGTCGTCGGTCACGACCTGGACGATGGTGTGGCCGGGGTCCCAGCCGTACTCCTCCAGCGTCGGCGTGAAGACGCGCACCTTCGCGCGCCCCTGCGGGCGCTCCTCGCCGAGCGTCCGGTGCGCCATCGCCGGGCCGCAGATGTCCGCCGGGTCGCGGGCCATGAGGTCCTCATGGTCGACCTGCCGGTAGTAGAGCCGAAGGTAGTCGAAGACCTCCTCGACGTCACCGCCGCGCGCCCCCGGACGCTGCGCGCACGTTTCGGCGGCCCGCCTGAGCAGGTCGTCCTTCGCTTGATCGAGCATGCCGCCCATCAACAACAACTCCCCTTGAGACCCTTCGCCACCTCGTTGTGGCGCCGCTCACTGCACGAGCGTAGCCAGGAATCGCCGCAAAGCCGACCTGCTCCGCGGCAAGGTCAACGTGGCCTACGCCACCCTGCCAGCCCGGCCCGCCCCCGCGCCGGTTCCCATGCCGAGGGGGTGAACAGGGGGAGGTCAGGCGTCGCCGCTTCCTTCGGCTCCGCCGCCCGGGGGCGTCTCGGGCGGCGTCTCCGGCGGCGTCTCCGGCGGGGTGCTGGACTGCGTCGGGGTCGGCTTCGTCGTCGACTTCGTGGGCGTCGGCTGGGTCGGGGTGATGGGCGTCGTCGGCGTATCGGTCGGCGCCGGGCTGTCGCTCGGCGTCTCGCTGCCGGTCGGGGACGGCGTGTAGGACGGCGACGTCGACTGCTGGACGGGCCGCTGCCGCGACGGCGGCGCCGAGCTCGGCAGGACGTCGGTCGACGCGGGCGGGGCGCTCGGGTCGCTGACCTTCTGGCCGGCCTTGCCCTTGTCGCCGGAGCCGAGCATCAGCACGGACGAGACCACCACGATCGCGACGAACAGCGCCGCGGCGCCGGCCAGCAGGGCGGAGCGTCCGGAACCGGCGAGCGCGTACCGCAGCCCGCCGCGTCCGTCACGTCCGTCACGCCCGTCGGCTCCGCCGGGCTCGCCGACCGTGACGAGTTCGGGGGGCAGCGTGTTGTCGGCGGCCCACCCGGCGGGGGTGGGCGGGAGGCCGTACTCTTCGACGCCCGGATCGGTGCCCTCCGGGGCGTCGGCGTCGTGGAAGGCGGCGACCGTCTCCACGGGCTCGTGCTCCGCGGCGGCGGCCGGGAGGGGCTCGAAGTCCTCGTCGCCGGCCTCGGCGGCCCGCACCGACCCGGCCGCGAGCATCGCGGTCTCGTCGGTGCCGCCGGTCCGGGGCGCGGGACGTCCCGTGCTCGCGGCCTCGTCGTGCCCGAGCAGCCGCATCAGCACCTGCCGGGCGCCGGGGCGCAGCTCGGGGTCCTTCTCCAGGCAGTCGAGGACCAGGTCGCCCAGGGGGCCGTCGAGGCCGCCGAGGTCGGGCTCCTCGTGCAGGATCCGGTTGATCACGGCGGGGATGGTGTCCTGCCCGAACGGGGGCTCCCCGGTCGCGGCGAACACCAGCGTCGCGGCCCAGCAGAACACGTCCGCGGGCGTGCCGACGTCGTCGCCGCTGATCTGCTCGGGCGCCATATAGGACGGGGTGCCGATCACCCGGCTGGTCAGCGTGGTGGCGCCGCTGATCGCGCGGGCGACGCCGAAGTCGATGACGCGCGGGCCGTCCGGGCCGATCAGCACGTTGTGCGGCTTGAAGTCGCGGTGCACGATCTTCGCCTGGTGGATCGCGGCGAGCGCCGTCGCGGTGCCGACGGCGAGCCGGTCCAGCGCGGCGCCGCGCAGCGGGCCCTCGTCCAGGACCTGCTGGTTCAGCGACGGGCCGCGCACGTACTCGCTGACGATGTAGGGCCGGTCGCCGGTCGCGTCCGCGTCGATCACCTGCGCGGTGCAGAACGGCGCGACCTGCTTGGCGACGTCCAGCTCGCGCAGGAACCGGGCGCGCGCCTTGTCGTCGGACGTCAGCTCGGCGTGCAGCAGCTTGATCGCGACCTGCCGGCCGTCCTCGGCGGCGCCGAGGAACACCGTGCCCTGTCCGCCCTCGCCCACCCGGCCGATCAGGGCGTACGACCCCAGCCGATCCGGATCACCGGACCGCAGCGCCCCAATCTCCATGCGTGGAACCGTCCCTCTCTGGATCGACGGGCCGTGCTCCCGGCCCGGATCACCCCTCCGACTGTGTGACGCCCGAACCCCGAGGGAAGTTGACCCGATCCGGCGGGTACCCACCTTAATGGCGTCTGTTCACACAGCGATACCGACGAGCACGATGTCACACCGGGGACACTGGTGGCATGGCAATGCTCGACGGGCGCCGTGTCCATACGCGCGCCGAACTCATGGCCGAGTACGGGCTCGGGCGCAGCACGCTGGAGAAATGGCACCGCGAGCGCGCGTCCAACGGCCATCCGGAGCCGGTCGGGACGGTCGGCTCCCAGCTCGCCTGGGACGCCGCCGACTGGGACCGCTGGTACGCCGCGCACCGCGCCAAGGACGTCCCGCCGGGCCTGGCGACGCGCGACGAGCTGGCCGCGCGGCACGGCGTCAGCCGACACCGCCTCAAGCAGCTGTGGGCCGACCGCGCGTCCAACGGCCATCCGGACGTCGCGCACCGCTCCGGCAAGGCGATGTACTGGGACGAGGCCGCCTGGACGTCCTGGTACCGCGCCCTCGGCGACCGTCCCGCCGACGAGGGCCCCGACGATCTCGTGACGCTGGCGGACACGGCCCGCATCCTCGGCCTCGCCCAGACGAGCGTCACCGTCTACGCCAAGCGGCCGCCCGCCGGCTGGCCCGAACCGGCGCAGGTGGAGCCGCTGGGCGGCGGCCGCGTCCGCCGCCTCTACCGCCGCCGCGACATCCTCGCCTACGCCGCCTCCCGCACCCGCTGATCTCCCGAAATCTCGGTACGCTAGAAGCATCTCGCCCATACGATGTCACCATCCGTCATCAACAGGGAGCTCAGTGTCATGGCAGTCGCGGCCATCGCGCATTACACGCTGTCGGACACCCCGTACGCCCTATGGGCCAGGGGTGAACTCGCCGATGAACTCCACCTCCCGGACGACGGCACTCGGGTCGAGGTCATCGGAGGAGAGATCGTCGTGTCACCCGCTCCCGTCTTTCGCCACAATCTCATCGCGAAAGCCATCGACCGTGCCATGTACGCGGCGGAGACAGCCGATCCGGACTTTCGCTGGGAATCGGTGCAGGCGAGCGAGCTGAATCTCGTGCCGGTCAAGGACGGCTGCATCCCCGATCTCCTCATCATGGACAAGCGGATCGTCGCACAGGTCGACGATGAAGACCGCAGACACGTGCTGCCCCAAGAGGTGGAGGCGGTAGCCGAGATCACGTCGCCGTCCAACGCGGGAAACGATCGGCCCCCGCGGCTTGTGCAGGCACCGGGCACCAAGTGGAGCGCCTACGCCAAGTCCTGCATCCCCTTCTACCTGCTCGTCGACCGCGACCCCCGGATGCCCGGCGTCACGCTCTACGGCGAGCCGGACGTCCAGGCGGGAACGTACGAGCCCCTCCACACCTGGAAGTTCGGCGAGATCGTCAAGCTTCCGGAGCCGCTCGGCTTCGAGATCGACACCGAGCGGTGGAAGCCCTGGACGGAGTGACGGCTACGGGGTGAAGTGGGTGAGCACCTCCGGGTTGGCCATGGAGTCGCGGTTGGCGGCCTTGTCGACCGGGGTGCCCTGGAGGATCTTGCGGACGGGGACCTCCAGCTTCTTGCCCGACAGCGTGCGCGGGATGCCGGGCACGGCGGTGATCTCGTCCGGGACGTGCCGGGGCGACAGCGACGACCGGATCTCCCGCCGGAGGTTCCGCACCAGCTCGTCGGTGAGGGACGCACCCTCGGCGAGCTGGACGTACAGGAGCAGCCGGCCCTCCTGGCCGAGGCGGCCGGTGTCGATGACGAGGCTGTCGGTGATCTCCTCGAACGCCTCGACGACGCGGTAGAAGTCGGACGTGCCCATGCGGACGCCGCCGCGGTTGAGGGTGGAGTCGGAGCGGCCGTAGATGACGCAGCCGCCGTCCGGCAGGATCTTGATCCAGTCGCCGTGCCGCCACACGCCCGGGTACATGTCGAAGTAGGAGTCGCGGTACCGGTCGCCGTGCTCGTCGTTCCAGAAGAACACCGGCATGGACGGCATCGGCTCGGTGATGACCAGCTCGCCGACCTCGTCGATGACGGGCTTGCCGTCCTCGGCGAACGCCTCGACCTTGGCGCCGAGACCGCGGCACTGGATGACGCCGGCGCGCAGCGGCAGCAGCGGCGACGGGCCGACGAAGCCGGTGCACAGGTCGGTGCCGCCGGAGAACGAGCCGAGCAGCAGGTCCGCGCCGACCGCGTCGTACACCCAGGCGAAGCCCTCGGGCGGCAGCGGGGAGCCGGTGGAGCCGATGCCGCGCAGGCCGGACAGGTCGTGGTCCTCGCCGGGGCGGCGGCCCTCCTTGGCGGACGCCGTGATGTACGGCGCGCCGACGCCCAGGTAGGTGACGCCGCTGTCGGCGGCCAGCGACCACAGGTCGAGCGGGGCGCCGTCGTACATGACGATGGTGGAGCCCACCAGCAGGCCGCCGATGAGGTAGTTCCACATCATCCAGCCGGTGGTGGTGAACCAGAAGAACACGTCGTCGGGGCCGAGGTCCTGGTGGAACGACAGGGCCTTGAGGTGTTCGAGCACCACGCCGCCGTGCCCGTGCACGATGGGCTTCGGCAGCCCCGTCGTGCCGGACGAGTACACGACCCACAGCGGGTGGTCGAACGGGACGTCCTCGAACTCCAGCGTGTCGCAGTCGGCGCGCGGCAGCTCGCCGTAGTGCATGCCGACCCGCAGGCCCTCGGGGGTCGCGGCGGGGTCGAGGTAGGGGATCAGGACGGTGGCGGCCAGGCTCGGCAGCGCGGCCTCGATCTCGCCGACGGTCTCCCGCCGGTCGAAGTGCTTGCCGTTGTAGGCGTAGCCGTCCACGGCGATCAGGACCTTCGGCTCGATCTGCGCGAACCGGTCGATGACCGAGGACGACCCGAAGTCGGGCGAGCACGACGACCAGATCGCGCCGAGCGACGCCGTCGCGAGGAAGCAGACCAGCGCCTCGGGGATGTTCGGGACGTAGGCGGCGACCCGGTCGCCCTTGCCGACGCCGAGCCCGGCCAGGCCCGCGCGGACCTCCGCGACGTGCAGCGCCAGTTCCCGGTACGTCAGCACGCGGTGCCCGCCCGCCTCCGACCGGAAGATCACCGCGGTCTCGTCGGGGGTCTCGTCCGCGCGCCGCAGCGCGTTCGCCGCGTAGTTGAGGGTCGCGCCGGGGAACCACTTCAGGCCGTCCACCGGCATCGGCCCGCCCGACCGGACGGGGCCGTCGCCGCGCTCGCCGACGACGTCGAAGTACGACCAGATCGCGTCCCAGAAGGCGTCGACCTCGGTGACCGACCAGCGCCAGAGCTCGTCGTAGGACTCGGTGCGGACGCCCCGCTCCCACAGCCAGTGGATGAACCGGGTCACCCGCGCGTTCGCGACGACCTCCTCCGACGGCTCCCACAGCGCCGAACCCTCGGATACCTCACCGGCCATCTCTCTCCCTCCCCGCCGCGCCACGCCGCGCGGCCATCCCAATATCGGCCCGCCCCCGCACACGGCGCAACCTGCCCGATCACCCCGCCGCTACGCGCTCGAAGCCCCGCCACATCCCAGGCGAAACCCCGTCCGCGAGCAACCCCGGCCGCCCACACCGCACGCGGCCGGGACATCCTCACCGTCCACACGACCCGGTTTCCACAGGGCCCGGTTTTCCACAGGACCGCATTCCAGTTCCGCCGGTCTCCGCCGCCCGCGACACTGCCGGTACGGGGTCACGCCGGGGGAAGGGACGGATCGGCATGGTGTCAGAGGCGGGTCAGGCCGGCGACGGCGTTGACGACGGCGTCGGTGTCGGCGAGGGTCGCGAGGACGGCGTCGGCCCCGGCGGCGCGGAGCTCGGCCTCGGTGGCGCTGCCGCTGGCGACCGCGATGATCGGGGAGCCGGCGATGTGCGCGGCCTGGACGTCGCGGGGCGAGTCGGCGATGTAGACGGTCGCGGCCTCGGGGTAGGCGGCGCCGTGCCGCTCCCCGGCGCGGGTGCGGGCCAGTTCGAGGAGGGCGGCCTTGCTGTACACGCCGTTCTCGTAGCCGCCCGCGGCGAGGTCGAGGCGGCCGGCGAGGCCCAGCTCGGTGACCTTCAGCATGGCGTTCGGCTGGATCGAGCCGGTCAGCACGGACTGGACGACCCCGGGGACGTGCGCGAGCGCCTCGACGGCCTCCGCGGCCCCGGCGAGCACCCGCCCGTGGGCGCGCAGGTCGGTGCGGCGGGACGCGAACGCCTCGGCGAGCGCGTCGAAGAAGGCGGGCAGGTGGTCGTCGGTGGTGACGACGTCGTTGAACGCGAGCGTCTCGAAGATGATCTCGGACTCGGTGCGGCCGGGGGTGGGGGCGAGCCGGACCAGCGGCCGCCCGATGGTCCGCTGGAACGCCTCGGCGTAGGCGTCCCGGGTGACCCGCCCGACGTCGACCAGCGTGTGATCGATGTTCCACAGCACCAGACGGTTCAGCGTCGACATCCCGTTCCCATGCGCGGTCGGAGGAGCACCGGCGGGCGCCGGAGCCGGTGCCCGCCACGGTCAGCGACCTTATCGTCCGGTCTCCCGCCCTCGACCGCAACCGCCCTGTCAGGGGCCCATGTGGGGGTAGCGGTAGTCGGTCGGCGGGACGAACGTCTCCTTGATCGAGCGGACGCTCGTCCAGCGGGTGAGGTTGAAGACGGAGCCGGCCTTGTCGTTGGTGCCGGACGCGCGGGCGCCGCCGAACGGCTGCTGGCCGACGATCGAGCCGGTCGGCTTGTCGTTGATGTAGAAGTTCCCGGCGGCGAAGCGCAGCCTGTCGGTGGCCTCGGCGACGGCGGCGCGGTCCTCGGCGATGACGGCGCCGGTGAGGCCGTACTCCGAGACGCCCTCCATCTGGGTGAGGACGGTGTCGTAATCGCCGTCGTCGTAGACGTGCACGCCGAGGATCGGGCCGAAGTACTCGCGGGTGAAGATCTCGTCGGTCGGGTCGGACGACTCCAGGACCGTCGGGCGGACGAAGTAGCCGCGCGAGTCGTCCACCTCGCCGCCGACGAGGATCTTCATGGTGTCGATGCCGCGCGCGCGGCCGATGGCGGCGCGGTGCTTGGCGAAGGCGCGGTCGTCGATGACGGCGCCCATGAACGTCGACAGGTCCTCGGCGACGTTGCCCATGGTGAGGGACGCGGTCTCGGCGAGGAAGTCGTCCCGCATCCGGTCCCAGACGGACCGCGGGATGTAGGCGCGCGACGCGGCGGAGCACTTCTGGCCCTGGTACTCGAACGCGCCGCGGACGAGGGCGGTCTTGAGGACGGCCGGGTCGGCGGACGGGTGCGCGATGACGAAGTCCTTGCCGCCGGTCTCGCCGACGATCCGCGGGTAGCCCCTGTAGCCGGCGATGTTCTCGCCGATCGTCCGCCAGAGGTTCTGGAAGGTGGCGACGGAGCCGGTGAAGTGCAGGCCGGCGAGGTCGGGGTGGCGCAGCGCGACGTTGGAGACGGCGCGGCCGTTGCCGGTGACCATGTTGATGACGCCGGGCGGGAGGCCCGCGGCCTCCAGCAGCCGCATCGTGAAGTGCGCGGCGAGCTGCTGGGTCGGGGACGGCTTCCACACCACGACGTTGCCCATCAGCGCCGCCGACGTCGGCAGGTTCCCGGCGATCGCGGTGAAGTTGAACGGGGTGATCGCGAGGACGAACCCCTCCAGCGGCCGGTACTCCAGCCGGTTCCACACGCCGGGCGGCGACAGCGGCTGCTGCTCGTGGATCAGCTGCGCGTACCCGACGTTGAACCGCCAGAAGTCGATCAGCTCGCAGGCGGCGTCGATCTCGGCCTGCTGCACCGACTTGGACTGGCCGAGCACCGTCGCGGCGTTCACCGTGGCGCGCCACGGCCCGGCGAGCAGCTCGGCGGCGCGCAGGAAGATCGCGGCGCGGTCCTCGAAGGCCATGGCCCGCCAGCCGGGCGCGGCCTCGTGCGCCGCGACGACGGCCTCGGTCACGTCGGCCTCGGTGGCATCGCCCATCCGGCCGAGGACGTGCGCGCGGTTGTGCGGCTCCACGACGTCGATCGGGGTGCCCGCGCCCATGCGGTGCTCACCGGCGATCGTCATCGTCAGCTCGGTCTGCGTCCCGCCGAGCTCCTTGATCCGGGCCTCCAGCGCGGTGCGCTCCGGGCTGCCCGGCGCGTATCCCTTCACCGGCTCGTTCGCCGGTACGGGCACGGTGGTGACGGCGTCCATCTCAGGCTCCCTGCACTCCGACGGCAGTGTCGATGTGCCGGGACCTACCCGCCCGGACGGCCGAGTACCGCCCGCCGCCGGTCAGTCCAGCAGGTGCTGGAGTTCCTGGGTGGCGAACCAGAGGAGTTCGTGGCCCTCGGCGCCGTCGACGGTGAAGAGGGCGTCGTCGTCGCCGGCGTCGGCGGCCGGGAGGGCCTCGGCGGCGGCGGCGATGTCGGCGGCGGCGCCGGGGTCGTCCACATGGCCGGAGGCGATCTTCTTCCACGGGACGGCCGCGGAGACCTCCACCAGGGCGCGGTCGCCGTTGGCGGGGGCGGCGTCGCCGCGCGGCCAGGCGACGGCGTCATCGGGGACCTCGGCGGCGAGGACGACCCGGCGGCGCGGTGCGGACGGGTCGGCGGCGAGCAGCCGCAGGGAGGCGCGGGCGGCGGCGGTCATCGCCGCGTACTCCAGCTCCTCCAGGTCGCCGCTCGCGTACCACTCCCGGAGCGCGGGCGTGACGGCGTGGGCGGCGAGCGGCGCGGGGCCGATCTCCCGCGCGGCGTGGACGCCGGCGAGGAGCGTGAGCGTGGACGGCAGATAGACGCGCATGACGGCAGCAGTCTGCCAGACGGTCAGGGCAGCAGCTCCAAGCCGCGCAGTTCGGCGATGGTGGTGTCGGGGTCGGTGTGCAGGATGCCGCGGATCCCGAGCGCCTCGGCGGCGCGGATGTTGTGCTCGATGTCGTCGATGAAGACGCAGTCGGCGGCGTCCAGGCCGAGCAGGTCGAGGGCGTGCCGGAAGATCCGCTCGTCCGGCTTGCGCATGCCGACCTCGGCGGAGATCACGACCGCGTCGAACAGGTCGGCGAACAGGTCGTGCGGGTACTCGTTGCCCCAGGAGTTGGACAGCAGCGCGGTGCGGGTCCCGGCGGCGCGGGCCGCGCGGAGCGCGTCGTACATCGGCTCGACGGGGCTGAACGCGGCGAACATGCGGGCGATGAGGCCCGGCGCCTCGACGGGGCCGCCGTCCACGGTGAGCAGCTCGGCGGCGAGCCGCCGCTCGAACTCGGCCACCGGGAGCGAGCCGTCCTCCAGCCCGTGGATCGGGTTGGTCCCGCCGCCGTCGTACGCCTGCTTCACCCAGGCGCGCATGACGTTCTTGTAGTGGCCGGCGTCGATGCGGTCGGCGTCGATCCAGCGGGCGACGGCGTCGGCGAGCGGGGAGGTGAGGACGCCGCCCCAGTCGGTGATGACGGCTTTCACGGGTGGTTCTGAGGGCACGCCCCGATGGTAGGCGATCCCGGACGTCCCGACCGAATAGCGTTCTGCCAGAATGCGCGCATGGACTTCGAACTCAGCCCGAAGGCACGCGAGTACCAGGACCGCCTCCAGGAGTTCATGGACGAGTTCGTCTACCCGGCCGAGCCGGTGTACACGGCATGGCGCGCGGAGAACGACCCGCACGCGCTGCCGCCCGTCGTCGAGGAGCTGAAGGCCGAGGCGCGCGGGCGCGGGCTGTGGAACCTGTTCCTGCCGGACGTGTCCGGGCTGACGAACCTGGAGTACGCGACGCTCGCGGAGCTGACCGGCCGGTCGCCCGACCTCGCGCCGGAGGCGGTCAACTGCGCCGCGCCCGACACCGGGAACATGGAAGTCCTGCACATGTTCGGCACGGACGAGCAGAAGCGGCGGTGGCTGGAGCCGCTGCTGAACGGCGAGATCCGGTCCGCGTTCGCGATGACCGAGCCGGAGGTGGCGAGCTCGGACGCCACCAACATCGAGACCTCGATCGTCCGGGACGGCGACGAGTACGTGATCAACGGCCGCAAGTGGTTCATCACCGGCGCCGCCGACGAGCGCTGCAAGATCTTCATCGTGATGGGCAAGACCGACCCGGACGGGCCGGTCCACCGGCAGCAGTCGCAGGTGCTGGTGCCCCGCGACACCCCCGGCCTGACGATCGTCCGGCATCTGCCGGTGTTCGGCTACCAGGACCAGCACGGCC
Source organism: Actinomadura geliboluensis (assembly GCF_043197915.1). Lineage (NCBI taxonomy): Bacteria > Bacillati > Actinomycetota > Actinomycetes > Streptosporangiales > Thermomonosporaceae > Actinomadura > Actinomadura geliboluensis. The sequence continues at coordinate 646,573 of NZ_JBICUA010000004.1, forward strand.
ACTCCGAGATCGTGTTCGAGGACGTCCGGGTGCCGGTGTCGAACCTGATCGCGGGCGAGGGCGACGGCTTCATGATCGCGCAGGCGCGGCTCGGGCCGGGCCGCATCCACCACGCCATGCGGGCGCTCGGCATGGCGGAGCGGGCGCTGGAGCTGATGTGCCGCCGCGCCGTGGAGCGGGTCGCGTTCGGCGGTCCGCTCGCGAAGCAGGGGGTGGTGCGCGAGCAGATCGCCGAATCGCGGATGGCCATCGAGCAGGCCCGGCTGCTCACCCTGAAGACGGCCTGGCTGATCGACCGGCACGGGGCCAAGGGCGCCCGCACCGAGATCGCCGCGATCAAGGTGGTGGTGCCCCGCATCGCCCACGAGGTACTCGACCGGGCGATCCAGGTGCACGGCGGCGCCGGGGTCTCCGACGACACGCCGCTCGCGGCGATGTACGCGTGGGTCCGCGCCATGCGGATCTTCGACGGTCCGGACGAGGTGCACGTGCGCACCGTCGCCCGGCAGGAACTGCGCCGCTACGAGAGCTGATCCGCCATGGGTGCTCGACCGCGGCCGCGGCTCGCACGGCGCGGACCCCCCTGATCGGCCGGCGTCTCCCCCGCCGGTCCGTCCCTCCCGGTGCGCGGCCCTCCGCCGTCGCCGCACCGGTCCCCTGTCACCAGTAAGGCTCGCTCAGGCGGACCTCAGCCGCTGGAGGGCCTCGCGGACGCCGCCGTCCGCCTCCTCCAGCACCGTCGTCGCCCGCGCCGCGGGGACCTCGCCGAGCAGCGAGACCAGCGCGACGCGGGTGTTGCCCCCGGCTTCGTTGAGCGCGTTCTCGCAGGTGCGGGCGTCCATCCCGGTCGCCTCGGTGAGGATGCGCACCAGCCGCGCGCGCAGCTTGGCGTTCAGCGCGTTCACGCTGATCATCAGGTTGGAGTAGGTGCGGCCCATCCTGATCATCAGCGTGGTGGAGAAGGAGTTGAGCACGAGCTTGGTGGCCGTGCCCGCCTTCATCCGGGTGGACCCGCTGATCACCTCGGGCCCGGTGGCGAGCCCGATGTGCACCTCCACCTCGTCCCCGTACGGGGTGTGCGGGTTGCAGCTGATCAGCGCCGTCCGCGCCCCGACCGCGGCGGCGGCGCGCAGCGCCCCCACCACGTACGGGGTGCGGCCGCTGGCCGCGATGCCGACGGCGATGTCACCGGGCCGGACGTCGCGGGCGTCCCGGCGGCCGAGGTCGGCGTCGTCCTCGACGTCGGAGACCGCCTGCGACAGCGCGCCCGGCCCGCCGGCGTGGTGCGCGACCACCCGGCCCCAGATGCCGAACGTCGGGGGCAGCTCGGCGGCGTCGATCACCGCGAGCCGGCCGGACGTGCCGGCGCCGAAGTAGTGCACGCGGCCCCCCGCGCGCAGCGACTCGACCGCGAGGTCCACCAGCCGGGCGACCTCGGGCAGGACGGAGGCGACGACCGTCGGCACGGTCGCGTCCTCGGAGTTGATCAGGCGCAGCACCTCCATGGTCGGCAGCGTGTCGACGTCGAGGGTGCGGGGGTTCCGGCCCTCGGTGGGGAGCTCGCAATCGATCACCGACGCCTCCGGTCGGGTCGCACGGTCCGTCCGCGGACCGCCTCGAACGTGGCTTCCAGGGCCTTGCGGGTCGGCCCGTAGGTGCGCTGCGCCACTCCGACGAAGACGCAGTCGACCACCGTGAGCTGCGCCAGCCGGCTGGCGGTGGCGCCGGAGCGGAAGGTCGTCTCCCGTGCGGCCGTCGTCAGGATGAGGTCGGCCACCTCCGCTATCGGGGACTTCGGGAAGTTGGTGAGCGCCACGGTGCGGGCGCCCCGGGTCTTCGCGACCTCCAGCGCGTCGATGGTCTCCACCGTCGCGCCGGTGTGCGAGATGCCGATCGCCACGTCGCCGTTGCCGAGGACGGCGGCGCTGGTCAGCATGATGTGCGCGTCCGCCCAGGCGGAGCAGACGCGGCCGATGCGGTGCAGCTTCTGCTGGAAGTCGGCCGCGACGAACGCGCTGGCGCCGACGCCGTAGACGTCGACCCGGTCGGCGGCGACGACCGCGTCCACGACCTGTTCGAGCATCTTGATGTCGAGCTGGGAGGCGGTCTCCTCGACGGCGCGGGCGTCGGCGAACGTGACCTTCTCCACGATCTGCTCGAGGGAGTCGTCGGGGCTGATGTCGCTGCCGATCACCCGTCCGCCGCTGGCGCTCTGCGCGCGCCCGGCCTCGGTGGCGAGGGTCAGCCGCAGCTCCGGGTAGCCGTGGAACCCGATCGCGCGGCAGAACCTGATGACGGTGGTCTCGGACGTGCCGCAGGCCTGGGCCAGTTCGGTGATGGTGGAGTTGGCGACCCCTTCGGGGTCGTCGATGACGCGTTGCGCCACTCTTCGCTCGGCGGGGGGCAGCGAGGGCAGCAGGGAGCGGACCCGCACGACCGTGCTCAGCGGCGTGGCGTCCCTGCCCGGCGCCGCCGTCTCCGGCGGTGCGCCGGGCTCCCCCGTGATCCCCCGCTCGGGGCCCTGTTCAGGGCCGATGGGTTTCCTCATGGAGGAAATTTTCTTACGCACAGGATGTCACGTCAACGGTAGAAAAGGCTACGGTCGCCATGTGTTGACCCATTTGGCCGGTCCTTACGTGGTCGGTATCGACGCGGGTGGCACGAAGACCCGCTGCGTCGTGCTGACGCTAGGGGGTGCCCTGGCCGGTTCCGGCACCGGCCCGGGGGCCAACCCCAACTCCGGAGGCGACACCGCGGGGGCGCTGACCACCGCCCTGCGGGAGGCGCTCGGGGACCTGGACCGAACCCACATCCTCACCGGCGTGTTCGGCATCGCCGGCGCCGGCTCGGCCGGCCGGCCCGCCGCCGTCGCGGCGGCCCGGCGGGCCTGGCAGGCCGTCGGGCTGCGCGGCTCGCCCGCGGTGGTGACCGATATCGCGGTGGCGTTCGCCGCCGGAACCAGCGAGCCCAAGGGCATCGTGGTGTTCTCCGGCACGGGCGCCGGCGCGGCGGTCATCAGCGACGGGACGATCGTGCAGCGCGCCGACGGCTACGGCTGGCTCGTCGGGGACGAGGGTTCGGCGGTCTGGCTCGGGAAGGAGGCCGTCCGCGCGGCGCTCGCCGCCTACGACGGCCGCGGCTCCCCGACCCTGCTCACCGATTCGGTCCCCCGGGCGCTGCTCGGCGCCACCGTCGTCGCGGAGATCGACGCGGAACGGCGAAGACCCCGCCTTCCCCGGGCGCTGGCCATGGCCGGCGCCCCTTCGTCGTCTTCGCCGGCACCGGGCGGTCCGGTGCCGGCGCAGGCCGCGTCGTTCGGCTCCGGAACGGTACCCCCCGGCGGGGGCGGCACGGGCACCGCCGTGCTGCTCCACGATTGCCCCCATCCCTCCGTCCCCTGTCCCCAGCCCGGCGGCGCGCCACCGGGCCCCGGGCACACCGGAGCCGGACCACCCGGCTCACTGGGGCCGCCGGGCCACCCGGCGGCCCCCGGTCCGTCCGGGTACCCCGCACTGCCCGGCACCCCGCCGAACCCCCGGCTCGCCCAAGCGATCATCAAGGAGGTCTACGGCCGCCCGCCCGCGGCCCTCGGCCGGCTCGGCCCGGTGGTCGCCGCCGCCGCGGCCGCCGGCGATCCCGTGGCCAGGCGCATCACCGACGAGGCCGCACAGTGGCTGCTGCGCGACGTCGACGCGGTGCGCCCGGCCCTGTCCGATCCAGGGGCGCCGGTCGTGATGCACGGCTCGGTGCTCCGCGAAGGCCCCGTCGCCGAGGCGGTCCGCACCGGGTTGCGCGACCGCTTCGACGAGGCGCCGCGCTGCGCCGGCGACGGAGCCGTCGGCGCGGCCGGGATGGCGCTGCGCCGCCTCGGCCACCCCCTGCCCGGCTGAGCGGTCCGCCCGCACGGCGGAACCCGCCGAAGCCCGGCCCCCGGTCCGGCTGCTCCCCGACCCAGCCCGGCCGGTGCACGGATGGACGGCACCGCGGCCGTCCGGTTCATCGCGATGGACCCCCACACGATCCGCCCGACTCCGGTGAGTCAGGGGTCCATCGTGATCCATGCTGTGGCCAGTGGGACGGCAGTCGCCGCGAGAACCCGCTGAGCCGTCCCTCCTGCGCGCGACGTCCCCGTCCGACCCGTGCGAACTCCCGCCGCGACGTGCGCGACGCGCCCGGAGATCGAGTCGACAGCGCGCCGGGGAGCGGCTAGCGTCGCGGGCGTCCGATGCGACCGAGGAACCGAGACCACGTCGGGGGGCCTGGTCAGGTGCGTGCTTCACGTCCCCTCGCGGTCGCGGCGGCGGCCCTGCTGATCGGCGGGATCGCGGGCTGCGGCGGCGGGAGCGGCAAGGGCGGGCGGACGCCGTCCGCCGGATCCGGCACGCCGTCCGGCTCGCCGCAGGCGGCGTCACCGGCCCCGGAGGCGTGGATCGCCGCCCGGGTCGCGAAGATGAGCGTGCAGGAGAAGGTCGGGCAGCTGTTCGTGCCGACCTTCGCGAGCCGCGCCGACGCCCTCGCCAAGATCCGCAAGTACCACGTCGGCGGGCTCATCTACTTCCCGCAGAACTTCGGCTCCCCCGCGAAGACGGCCGCGCAGTCCAACGCGCTGCAGAAGGCGTCCGCGATCCCGCTGCTGCTCGGCGTGGACGAGGAGCAGGGCATCGTGTCGCGCACCCCGTTCATCACCCGCTTCCCCGGCAACATGGCGCTCGGCGCCACCCGGAACCCGGAGGACGCCCGCGCCGCCGCCCGCGTCACCGGCGCCGAGCTGCGCGCGGTCGGCATCAACCTCGACTACGCGCCCGACGCCGACGTCAACGTGAACCCGCGCAACCCGGTCATCGGGCTGCGCTCGTTCGGCTCCGACCCGGCGCTCGCGGCCCAGCTGGTCACCGGCGCGGTCGGCGGCTACCAGGACGCCGGGGTCGCCGCCGCCGCCAAGCACTTCCCCGGGCACGGCGACACCGCCGTCGACAGCCACACCGGGCTGCCGGTCATCAAGCACTCGCCGAGCGAGTGGGAGCGGATCGACGCGCCCCCGTTCAAGGCGGCGGTCGCGGCCGGCGTCGACATGATCATGACGGCGCACCTCGTCGTCCCGAAGCTGGACCGGTCGGGCGACCCGTCCACGCTGTCGAAGACGGTGCTGACCGGGCTGCTGCGCGGCAAGCTCGGCTACCAGGGCGTCATCACGACCGACTCGCTGCAGATGGCGGGCGTCCGGGAGAAGTACGGCGACGCCGGCGTCCCGGTGCGGGCGATCAGCGCCGGCGCCGACCAGCTGCTGATGCCGCCGAGCCTGCCGCGCGCCTACAACGCGGTGCTGCAGGCCGTCCGCGCCGGGAAGATCAGCGAGAAGCGGCTGGACGAGTCGGTCACCCGCATCCTGCGGCTCAAGCAGCGGCGCGGCCTGTTCGACGGGACGGCCGCCGACCCGGCGAAGGCGAGCGCGGCGGTCGGCACGGCCGCGAACACGGCCGCGGCCCGGCGGGTCGCCGAGCATTCGATCACCCTCGTCCGCAACAAGGGCGGGCTGCTGCCGCTCAAGGGCAGGAAGGTCGCGGTGACCGGGCCGGACGCCGCGCGGCTCCAGGCGGCGCTGCGCAGCCGGGGCGTCGCGACCGCCGCTCCCGGCGCCGCCGACGTCATCGTGCTGACCACGCACAACGCGGGGGCGGCGACCGCGTCCCGGGTCCGCGCGCTCGGCTCGAAGCCCGTCGTCGTCGCCGCGCTCGGCCGCCCCTACGACCTCGACGCGTCCGGCGGCGCGCAGGCGACGCTCGCCGCCTACTCCTCCAGCACGGTGTCGGTGAACGCCCTGGCGGGAGTGCTCAGCGGCGCGGTGAAGCCGACCGGGAAGCTCCCGGTCCCCGCCGGCGGGCAGCCCGCGGGGCACGGCCTCGGCTACCCGTAGCCGGGGCCGATGGACGCGGGGGCCGCTTCCTGGGAGGATCAGGCCGCCTTCTTCCCCCAGGGAGGTCGCCGTGTACGCCCGTCCGCTGCTCGCCGCCGCGCTGCTCGTGCTCCCGCTGCTGGGCCTCGGCGCCTGCGGCGGGCAGGACGAGGTCACGATGCCGCCGCTCACCCCCGAGCCCGGCGACTCCCAGTTCTTCGACGTGCCGGCGTCCACGGCCGCGACGGCGTCGGCGAAGGAGACCTTCCCGGCGCGGCTCGTCCTCTTCAAGTACCTGCGCGGCGTCGCGGCGGGGAACCCGAAGGTCTGCGCCTACCTGACGCCCGCCTACCAGCGGGAGGCGTTCGGCGGGCCCGCCGCGTGCCGCACCGGCTTCGCGGCCGCCCGCGCGAAGCTGCGCCCGCAGGACATCGCGGCGCTGCGCGGCGTGTCCGTCCCCGCCTGCGAGCCGGGGCCGGGCGAGGGCGAGTACACGGTCCGCTTCGAGGACCTGGCCTGGAAGGGCGAGCCCGCCCGCGCGGGCGGGCCGCTGGCGGCGAGCTTCACCCTCCGCAAGACCGGCGCCTACTGGCAGATCACCGTCTGACCGTCACAGTCCCAGGTCGGCGAGACCCGGCAGATGGACGCGGGCGGCGTCGCGGGCCTCCCCGGCCGTGCGGGCGCCGCGGGCCGCGGCGGCGGCCTCCCGGCACTGCTCCAGGGTGTGCTTGGCGAGCGCGGCCCGCACCAGCGGCAGCGACGGGGCACTCATCGACAGCGACGTCACCCCGAGCCCGACCAGCACGCACGCGAGCGCCGGGTCGCCGGCCGCCTCCCCGCACACCCCGCACGGGACGCCCGCGGCGGCCGCCGGGGCGACCAGGTCCAGGACGGCGGGCTGCCACGGGTCCTGTAGGTGGGCAAGGCCGCCGACCTGCCGGTCCGCCGCGCACGCGTACTGCGTCAGGTCGTTGGTGCCGATGCTGAAGAACTCCACCTCGGCGGCGACGTCGCGGGCGCGCAGCGCGGCCGCCGGCACCTCGATCATGACGCCGGGGTGCTCGATGCCGGCGTCCCGGCACTGCTCCGCGAACCAGGCCGCGTCCGCCGCGTCCGTCACCATCGGGGCCATGACCTGGAGCTTCACGGTCAGGTCGGTGGCGGCGCGGGCCAGCGCGGCGAGCTGCGCGGCCAGCACGTCCGGATGCCGCACCGACATCCGCACGCCCCGCTCGCCGAGCGCCGGGTTCGGCTCCTCGCCGGGCGCGGGCAGGAACGCCAGCGGCTTGTCGGCGCCGGCGTCGAGCGTCCGGACGACCACGCGGCCCGCCGGGAACGCCTCCAGCACCTTGCGGTACGCCTCCTCCTGCTCCGCGTCGGACGGCGGGGTCGCGCGGTCCAGGAACAGGAACTCGGTGCGGTACAGGCCGACGCCCTCGGCGCCGTTCGCCAGCGCCTGCTCCAGGTCCTTCGGCCCGCCGATGTTGGCGAGCAGCGGCACCTTGTGGCCGTCGGCGGTCGCGCCCGGCCCGGTGAACTCCGCGAGCGCGGACCCCCGGGCGGCGGCCGCTTCGCGCGCCGACCGCACCTCCTCCTCCGACGGGTCGATCCGCACGGTCCCGGCGGCGCCGTCGACGAGCACGCGGGTGCCGTCGGCGAGCGACGCCGCGCCCGGCAGCGCCACGACCGCGGGCACGCCCATCGTGCGGGCGATGATCGCGGTGTGGCTGGTCGGCCCGCCCTCCTCGGTGACGAACGCGACGACCTGCGCCGGGTCGAGCACGGCCGTGTCGGCCGGGGCCAGGTCCCGGGCGACGAGCACGAACGGCTCGTCGGACTCCGGGACGCCGGGCACCGGCAGCCCGAGCAGCCGGGCGACCGCGCGGTCGCGGATGTCGTCCAGGTCGGCGACGCGCGCCGCGAGATACTCGCCCGCCCCGGCGAGCATCTCCCGGTAGACGCCGAACGCCTCGAACACCGCGCGCGCGGCCGCGACGCCCTCGCCGACCTTGGCGCCGACGCCGTCGGCGAGGCCCGGGTCGCGGGCCATCAGCGCCTGCGCGTTCAGCACGTCCCGGCCGTCGGTGTTGCCGGCCGCCGCGGCGCGCTCCCCGCGCGCCTCCAGATCGGCGGCGACGGCCTCCAGCGCGGCCAGCGCCGCGGCCCGCTCCGCCGCCGCGTCCCCGCCGTGCCGGTCGCCGGCCGGCGGCTCCGGGACGTCCCCGGCGACGCGCAGCACCGGACCGGCGCCGACGCCCGGGCTGACTCCCGCGCCCTGCAGTACGCCCGCCACCCCTAGGCCTCCTCGGGCTCCGGCGTCGACAGCAGTTTCTCCAGGCTGTCGAGCAGCTCGTCGGCGCCCTCGCCGTCCGCGGACAGGACGATCTCCTCCCCGTGCCGGGCGTCCAGCCCCAGCACCGCGAGGATGCTCTTGGCGTTCACCGGGGCGCCGCCGCGCTTGGCCACGGTCACGTCCATCGGGGCCTTGGCCGCGGTCTGGACGAACAGCGCGGCCGGCCGCGCGTGCAGCCCCACCCTGGACTCGATCTTGACGTTGCGCTCGGTCACGGCACACTCCTCGCTAGTTCAGTGCCAGGCCCCGCACCCGCAGCGCGGGGCCCGGCACGACGTCCACTTCCTGAAAATCGGCCACCACGTGGTCGGCCTCGGCGAGCGCGCCCGCCGGCTGCGTGGTGATGACGCCCACGCAGGTCATGCCCGCGGCCTTCACGGCCGCCACGCCCGCGGGGGCGTCCTCGAACCCGACCGCCTCCTGCGGCGGGACGTCCAGGTCGCGCGCGGCGGCCAGGTAGCCCTCCGGGTGCGGCTTGCCGGTGACGACGTCCCCGGCGGTCACCACCAGGTCCAGCAGGTCGCGGATGCCGAGTTCGGCCAGCAGCCGCTCGGCGTACGGGCGCTGCCCCGAGGTCACCACGGCGAGCGGCACGCCCGCGTCCGCCAGCGACCGGACGAGGGCGACGGCGCCGGGGACGGGCGCGACCGCCGGCATCCCCGGCAGCGCCTCGTAGGACACCGCCTGCTCGAACAGCTCCTCGACCTTCCGGCCGGGGAACAGGTGCGCGAGGTCGCGCAGCACCTCGAGGCCGCGCCGTCCCGCGAACGAGCCGATCAGGGCGTCGTCCCACGGGACGCCGTGCGCGTCGAACAGCCGCGACCACATCACCCGGTTGCGCGGCTCGGTGTCGATGAGGGTGCCGTCGAGGTCGAACACCGCCGCGCCGAGTCCGATCACCGCCATCCGGTCAGCTCCATGTGCTCAGCTCCATGTGAAGAGCTCGGCCCCTTTCGTCACCTCGCCCGACTCGGCCACGTCCGACAGGGCGTCGGCGCCCGCGTCCAGGGCGACCACCGCGCAGATCGGCGAGCGGCCGCCCGCCTCGATCACCGCGGGGTTCCAGCCGACGACCGGCTGCCCGGCGGTGACCTCGTCGCCCTCGGCGGCGAGCAACTCGAAGCCCTCGCCCTTCAGCTTGACGGTGTCGATGCCGAGGTGGACGAGGACGCCGTGGCCCTCGGCGTCCACCACGACGTAGGCGTGCGGATGCAGCTTGACGATCTTCCCGGTGACGGGCGCGATGGCCTGGCCCGGGGCGCGCTCGGGGTCGACGGCCGTGCCCGGGCCCACCATGGCCTGGGCGAAGACCGGGTCCGGGACGCCGGCGAGGCCGACGACCCGGCCGGTGACCGGGGACAGTACTCGGGTCATGGGAGGGCCTTCCCTAGGTCCTGTGGCTGGGGTCAGTCGAGGATGTCCTCGATGTCGCTGGCGATGGTGTCGGCGTCCGGGCCGACGACGACCTGCACGACGCCGCCGCTGCGCATCACGCCGTACGCGCCCGCCTTCTTCAGGCCCGCCTCGTCGACCTTGTCCCCGTCCTCGACCTCGGTGCGCAGCCGGGTGGCGCAGGGCTCGATCTCGATGATGTTGTCCGCGCCGCCCAGCGCCGCGATGATGGCCTCGGCCTTGTCCATGTCCTTCTCTTCTCTCGCTCGGGGGTCAGTCGGTCTGGGTGACCTTGTTGAGCCCGCGGGGGACGTCGGGGTCGACGCCGAGCCGGCGGGCGAGGTTCTCGACCATGATCTGGCCGGGGACGATGAGGCCGAGCGGGGCCACCCACTCGGGCAGGGCGGGGCCCGGCAGCGCGGCCGAGCACGCGGCGGCCAGCTCCGCGCCGCCGCCGACGCCGAACGCGCGGGCGCCGGCGCCCTCGACACGGCGGGCCAGCGCGACGGTGCCCTGCAGCGTCGGCCCGCTGTCGGCGGCGACCAGCAGCGCGGGGGTCTGCGCGTCCACGACGGCGATCGGGCCGTGCAGCAGGTCGGCGTAGGACAGGCCCATGGCGTGCAGGTAGCACGCCTCCTTGATCTTCAGCGCCAGCTCCAGCGCGGTGCCGAACGCGATGCCGCGCCCGGACACGACCGCGCCGGGGACCTTCGCCAGCTCGGCGACGATCTCCGGCAGCGCCGGCGACGCCTCGGTCAGCTCGATCATCCGCGCGACCTCGTCCGGGACGCGGCGCAGGTCGCCCGCGGCGACGTCCGCGCCGAGCCCGAGCCCGAACACCGACAGCGCGGCGAGCTGGGTGGTGTAGGTCTTGGTGGCCGGGACGGCGATCTCGTCACCCGCGTCGGTGACCAGCGCGACCTCGGCGGCCTCGGCCAGCGGCGAGCCGGCGCCGTTGGTGACCGCGACCGTCCGGGCGCCGCAGTCCTTCGCCCAGTCGAGGGTCTCGACGATCTCCTCGGTCTTGCCGGACTGGCTGATCGCGACGGCGAGCACGCCGTCCAGGTCCAGCTTGCGCTTGTAGGCGGTGGCGATGGACGGCGCCGCGAGGGTGGCCAGCCGGCCCGCCTGCGACTCCACCAGGTACCGCCCGTACACGGCGGCGTTGTCGGACGAGCCGCGCGCGATGAACAGCACCTGCCGGGTCTCCCGCGCGAGCGCCGCGAGGTCCGCGGTGCGCGGGAGGAGCGCGTCGATCGTCCGGCGCAGCGCGTCCGGCTGCTCGCCGATCTCGGCGCGCATCTGACTGGTCATGATCCCCCTTCGAAGAGTTTCTGCCCGCCCACCCACGTGGTACGCGCCCGGTGGTCCGGCCCCAGCCACACGAGGTCGGCGGCGGCGCCGGGCGCGATCCGGCCGAGGTCGGGACGGCCGATGAGGTCGGCCGGAATCCGTGTCGCGGCGTCCACCGCCGCGGCCGTGCCGATGCCGAGGCCGATCGCGTTGCCGACCGCCTCGTCCAGCCGGAGGCCGGACCCGGCGATGGTGCCGTCGGCGCGCAGCGGCGGGCCCTGCTCGGGCATCGTGATGGGCTCGCCGCCCAGGTCGTAGGTGCCGGGCGGCATCCCGGCGGCGGACGCGGCGTCGGTGACGAGCACCACCCGTCCCGGCGCGGCACGGAACACCAGCTGCGCGACCTTCCCCGACACGTGGTGCAGGTCGAGGATGAGGCCGGGGCTGAGCCGGTCGTCGATGAGCGCCTGCACGGCGACGCCCGGGTCGCGGTGGTGGACGCCGGTCTGCGCGTTGAAGATGTGGGTGACCATGCGCGCCCCGGCGTCGGCCGCGGCGGCGGTCTGGTCGGCGGTCGCGGCGCTGTGCCCGACGCTGACCAGGACCCCGGCGGCGGTCAGGGCGCGGATCGCCTCCAGCGCGCCGTCGCGTTCGGGCGCGAGCGTGACCAGCTTGACCAGGCCCGTCTCCAGCAGCGTCTTGAGCGCTTCGGGCGTCGGGTCGGTGAGGTGGGCGGCGTTGTGCGCGCCTTTGCGCTGCTCCGACAGGAACGGGCCTTCGAGGTGGACGCCGAGGACGCGCGTCCCGTCGGGGAGGTGCGGCAGGAGGTCGCGGGTGCGGCGGAGCGCGGCGGCCTGCGTCTCGACCGGCGCGGTGATGAAGGTGGGGAGGAACGCGGTGACGCCCGTCTCGGGGAGCCGGGAGACGACGGTGCGCCAGCCCGCCTCGTCCGCGTCGACCATGTCGTGGCCGTAGAAGCCGTTCACCTGGAGGTCGACCAGGCCGGGCGCGAGCAGTCCGTCGGGGAGGTCGAGGTCGGGGGCGCCGGCGGGACGTCCCTCGCCGGCCTCGGCGATGACCCCGTCCGCCACCCGGACGTATCCCGGGGAGACCACGCGGGTAGGACCCTCGGCGGGGGTGATGATCATGCGGGAGGCCGTGATCAGTAGTGATGCCATGGTGCGCGCTCTCTGTGACGCGATCGGTCGCGGGGGCCGGTTCCTCCGTGTCAACTGGTCTAGTCCGGACTAGACCAGTACGCACCATACTCCACGAATCGGATGGAGATGAAGATGCGGGGCGAAACTCGTCCGGCGGGCGATGCGGCCCCGCACGGGGGCCGGACACCGGTCGCCGCGGCGGCGGCCCGACGAGGTCAGGACGAGCCGGCCGAAGCGGACGCCGCATCCGCGAGGGCGCCCTGACCTGCGGATTCTTCGATCTTGACGTCGTCGCGGCGTGACCAGGTCGTTACAAATTCGTGCATTGACATGCCTTTCGGTCATGTGGTCTAGTCCGGCCTAGACCAGTACGAATCAAATCGCATACCGTCTCAATCACCGCCAGTCCACTCTTCCGTCGAAACCCGGCGAACCCCGTCGATCCGGCCCCCGGCCATCGAGGACCCCCGTGACCACCATCGATCCGCACAGTCCCGTACCGAAGTACTTCCAGCTCCGCGCGATCCTGCTCGACCTCATCGAGAGCGCGGAGCTGCCCGTCGACGCCCCGATCCCCTCGGAGCGCGAGCTGTGCGGCCGGTACGGACTCTCCCGCATGACCGTCCGGCAGGGCGTCGACCAGCTCGTCTCCGAGGGGCGGCTCTACCGCGTCCCCGGGAAGGGCACCTTCGTCGCCCGGCCCAAGATCGAGATGCCGCTGCGGCTCGTCTCCTTCACCGAGGACATGCTGGCCCGCGGACTGCGGCCGGGCGCGATCGACCTCGACCGGCGGACGGTCCCGGCCGACGCCCGGCTCGCCCGCATCTTCGACGTCGAACCCGGCACCCAGATCCACGTCATCGAGCGCCTGCGCACCGCCGACGGGGAGCCCATGGCCCTCGAACGCGCGCACATCCTGGCCGCCCTCGCCCCCGACCTGCTCGACCGCCGGCTCGCCGACCGCTCCCTCTACGGCGTCCTCGAAGCGGTGTACGGGCTGGTCTTCGACGCGGGCGACCAGACCATCGACGCCAGCCTGGCCGACGCGACCGACGCCAGGCACCTGCAGATCGCCCGGGGCAGCGCCGTGCTGCTCCTGCAACGCCGCTCGTACACCGGAGGGGTGTGCGCCGAGCTGGGCGTGTCGACCTACCGGGCGGACCGCTACCAGATCCACACGGCCCTCGGAAACCCCCCGCCGCACTCCGAACACCCCTGAGGAGGAACCTCGCGATGACTGCGACAACAGTGGACTCCGCGCCGCGGCGCGGGTCCAGCACCCTCGCGGTGCTGCAGCGGATCGGCCGCAGCCTCATGCTGCCGATCGCCGTGCTGCCCGCCGCCGCGCTGCTGCTGCGCTTCGGCCAGGCCGACATGCTCGGCGCCGACGGGCTCGGCTGGGACCGGGTCGCCGAGATCGTCGGTGAGGCCGGCAACGCGCTGTTCGCCGCGCTCCCGCTGCTCTTCGCCGTCGGCGTGGCGATCGGTTTCGCCAAGAAGTCCGACGGCTCCACCGCGCTCGCGGCCGTGGTCGGGTACCTGGTCTTCGACCGGGTCTCCAAGATCATGTTCTCGCACACCGACGAGCTCAAGGGCAACGTCCTCATCACGAAGGTGGCGGACGGGGCGCAGGCGCAGGTCATCGACTGGGGCGCCAAGAACCCGACCGACGTGCTCGGCGGCATCCTGATGGGCGTCATCGCGGCCCTGCTCTACCAGCGGTACTACCGGATCAAGCTGCCGACCTGGCTGGCGTTCTTCGGCGGCCGCCGGTTCGTGCCGATCATCACCGCGGTGGCCGGCCTCGCGCTCGGCATCCTGATCGGCTTCATCTGGCCGCTGTTCGGCAGCTGGCTCACCGACGCCGGCGAGTGGATCACCGGGGCGGGCGCCGCCGGCGCCGGCATCTACGGCGTCATCAACCGGCTGCTGCTGCCCTTCGGCCTGCACCACATCCCGAACTCGCTCATCTGGTTCGTGTTCGGCGACTACAACACCCCGGGCGGCGTCGTCCACGGCGAGATCAACCGCTACCTGGCCGGCGACCCCGACGCGGGCGGCTTCCTCGCCGGGTTCTTCCCCGTGCTGATGTTCGGCCTGCCCGGCGCGGCCCTCGCGATGTGGCACGCCGCGCCCAAGCACCGGCGCCCCGCGGTCGGCGGCATCATGATCTCCGCCGCGCTGACCGCGTTCGTCACCGGCGTCACCGAGCCGATCGAGTTCGCGTTCATGTTCGTCGCGCCCGTCCTGTACGGCGTGCACGTCGTCCTCACCGGCATCTCGATGGCCGTGCTGGAGGCGGCCGGCGCCAAGCTCGGCTTCGGCTTCTCCGCCGGCGGCATCGACCTGCTGCTGAACGCCCGCAAGGACAACACGTCGGGGCTGCTGCTGATCCTCGGCATGGGCGTCCTGTACTTCTTCCTCTACTACTTCATCTTCAGATTCCTGATCACGCGGTTCAACTTCGCGACCCCGGGCCGGGAGCCCGAGGGCGAGGAGTCGACCGCCGCCGACCCGGCCGCCAGCCCGGAGCTCGCCGGCGGGGAGAAGGGCGGGAAGAAGAAGCGCGACCGCAAGGGCACCGCCGAACCGCAGGACTCCCCTGCCGGCGGCTGACCCTCCCAGGGGCGCCGCGAACCCCCTCGCCCCGTTCGCGGCGCCCCGCCCGGGGGCCGGCCAGCCCACCCGGCCCCGCTCCCAAGAGGTTCCGGACGCCCGCACCGCCCGGAACCGCTCCCAGAAGGCGGCGGGACGCTCCTCAGCGTCCCGCCGCCTTCGCACGTCGCCCCCTCCGGCGACCACGGCCCACCGGGGTTTCCCACTCCCGCGGCGTGCGCTCTTTCTCAGTCGCGTTCGCGAGTGACACGGGCGTTACAGGAACGGCCGAAGGTGGTCAGGATGTATTTTTCGCGGCTCTTCTGACTCCTGTTTCCAAACGAGTCGGGAGGTTCTCATGAGCGGTCGTCCGGTGGCGTCTTCGGCGGTTCGGGTCATTCGGTACCGGCCCGCACCGGTCCCCCGGAAGGCAACGGCGCCGCCCGGCCCCGGGCTGCGGATCGTGCGGCCGGGGGACGGGGTTGAGGCCGAGGCGCGGGCGGTCGCCGACACCGCCGTGCGGCTCGTCGTGGAGGTCATGGCGGGCGCGCGGCCCGCGCACCAGCTGTCGCTCGTGGCCGTCCCGGCGGTGTGCCGCGCGTTCGCCCCGCACACGGGCGCGGGGACGCGCGGGAGACGGGTCGTCCCGCCGAAGGTGCTGTCCAGCAGGATGCAGCGGCCGTCGCCGACCGTGGCCGAAGCCGCGGCGGTGGTGGCCGTGGCCGGGCGCGTCCACGCGCTGGCGCTGCGGCTGGAACTGGCACGGGGCCGGTGGCGCTGCACCGCCCTGGAGACGACCGCCCCCTGACATGCGGAAGCGGCCTCCCGGACGTCCGGGAGGCCGCTTCGCGCCGTACTACCCGCTCGTGCGGTGCTAACTCGCTCGTGCGGTGCTACTTGTTCTTGTTGCGCGGGTCGCCGTGGCAGCGCTTGAACTTCTTGCCCGAGCCGCAGGGGCACGGGTCGTTGCGGTTCACGCCCGCGTACTCGTCCTCGGTCTCCTCGCTGTGCAGCTCGACGCCGCCCTCACCGTCGACGGTCGGGGCCGAGTACTCCAGCTTCTTCGGACGGGACGGCTTCTCCAGCCCCTTCGCCTTGATCGCGGGGGCCTCCTCGGCCTCCTCGACCTCGGCCTCCTCCGCGGCGCCCTCCGCCGTGGGGGCCGACTTCGCGACCGACACCGGCGCGGCGCCGACGGTCGGGGTCTCCGGCTGCTCCTCGACCTCGACCTCGAGGTTGAACAGGTAGCCGACCGACTCCTCCTTGATGCCGTCGAGCATCGCGTTGAACATGTCGTAGCCCTCGCGCTGGTACTCCACCAGCGGGTCGCGCTGCGCCATGGCCCGCAGGCCGATGCCCTCCTGGAGGTAGTCCATCTCGTAGAGGTGCTCGCGCCACTTGCGGTCCAGCACCGACAGGACGACGCGGCGCTCCAGCTCGCGCATGACCTCCGAGCCGAGCTCCTCCTCGCGCTTGGCGTAGGCCGCCTGCGCGTCGTCGCGGATCTTCTCCGCGAGCGTCTCGGCGTCCAGCCCGGACAGGTCGCCGTCCTCGTCGTCGGTCAGGTCCTCGACCGAGATCGAGATCGGGTACAGCTGCTTGAACGCCTTCCACAGCTTGTCGAGGTCCCACTCCTCGGCGAAGCCCTCGCCGGTGGCGCCCGCGACATAGCCGGCCACGACCTCGTCGATCATCCGGCGGACCTGCTCCTGCAGGTCGGCGCCCTCCAGCACCTGGCGGCGCTCGGCGTAGATGACCTTGCGCTGCCGGTTCAGCACCTCGTCGTACTTCAAGACGTTCTTGCGCATCTCGAAGTTCTGCTGCTCGACCTGGCTCTGCGCCGACTTGATCGCGTTCGTGACGATCTTGGACTCGATCGGGGTGTCGTCCGGGATGTTCAGCCGCGTCATGATCGACTCGACCCGGGCCGAGTTGAACAGCCGCATCAGGTCGTCCTCCAGCGACAGGTAGAACCGGGACTCGCCCGGGTCGCCCTGCCGGCCGGAGCGGCCGCGCAGCTGGTTGTCGATGCGCCGCGACTCGTGCCGCTCCGTCGCGAGCACGTACAGGCCGCCGGCCTCGACGACCTCCTCGTGCTCGCCCTTGACGTCCTCCTTGGCCTTCTCCAGCGCCTCCGGCCAGGCCGCCTCGTACTCCTCGGGCGTCTCCAGCGGGGACAGGCCGCGCTGGTGCAGCACCAGGTCGGCGCGGAAGTCGGGGTTGCCGCCGAGCATGATGTCGGTGCCGCGGCCCGCCATGTTCGTCGCGACGGTGACGCTGCCCTTGCGGCCCGCCTCCGCGACGATCGCCGACTCCTGCTCGTGGTGCTTGGCGTTCAGCACCTGGTGCGGGACGCCGCGGCGCTTGAGCATCTTGCTCAGCTTCTCGGACTTCTCCACCGAGGTGGTGCCGACCAGCACCGGCTGGCCCTTCTCGTGCCGCTCGGCGATGTCGTCGACGACGGCCTCGAACTTGGCCTGCTCGGTCTTGTAGACGACGTCCGCCACGTCCTCGCGGATCATCGGCTTGTTCGTCGGGATCGGCACGACGCCGATCTTGTAGGTCTTGTTGAACTCCGCCGCCTCGGTCTCGGCGGTGCCGGTCATGCCGGACAGCTTGTTGTAGAGGCGGAAGTAGTTCTGCAGGGTGATCGTGGCGAGCGTCTGGTTCTCGTCCTTGATCGCCACGCCCTCCTTGGCCTCGATGGCCTGGTGCATGCCCTCGTTGTAGCGGCGGCCGTGGAGGATGCGGCCGGTGAACTCGTCCACGATCAGGACCTCGCCGTTCATGACGACGTAGTCCTTGTCGCGCTTGTAGAGCTCCTTGGCCTTCAGGGCGTTGTTCAGGAAGCTGACCAGCGGGGTGTTCACCGAGTCGTACAGGTTGTCGATGCCGAGCCAGTCCTCGACCTTCTCGACACCGGCCTCGGTGACGCCGACCGTGCGCTTCTTCTCGTTCACCTCGTAGTCGCCGGGGCCGTACTCGTCGACCTGCCCGGCGGTGCTGACCAGCTCGGCCCGCTTCAGCCGCGGGACGATCTTGGCGAACTCCGAGTACCACTTGGAGTTCTGCTCGGCCGGACCCGAGATGATCAGCGGGGTGCGGGCCTCGTCGATGAGGATCGAGTCGACCTCGTCCACGATCGCGAAGTTGTGCCCGCGCTGGACGCACTCGTCCAGGCTCCACGCCATGTTGTCGCGCAGGTAGTCGAACCCGAACTCGTTGTTCGTCCCGTAGGTGATGTCGCAGTTGTAGGCCGCGCGGCGCTCGTCCGGGGTCATCTGCGGGAGGATGACGCCGACGTCCAGCCCGAGGAACTGGTGGACGCGGCCCATCCACTCGGCGTCGCGTTTGGCCAGGTAGTCGTTCACCGTGACCACGTGCACGCCGTCGCCGGACAGCGCGTTCAGGTACGCGGGGAGCACGCAGGTCAGGGTCTTGCCCTCACCCGTCTTCATCTCGGCGATGTTCCCGAGGTGCAGCGCCGCGCCGCCCATGATCTGGACGTCGTAGTGCCGCTGGCCGAGGACGCGCTTGGCGGCTTCGCGTGCGGTCGCGAAGGCCTCCGGAAGCAGGTCGTCCAGGGACTCGCCGTCGGCGATGCGTTCCCGGTACTTGTCGGTCAGCTCGCGCAACTCGGCGTCGCTCATCTCGAGGAAGTCCTCCTCGATCGAGTTGACCTGATCCGCGAGCTTCTTGAGCTTGCGCAGGGTTTTTCCCTCGCCCGCACGAAGGATCTTGTCGATGACTGGCGGCACTCTCGAAGGCTCCTTGCAGATCGTGGTTCACCGCTCAAGGCGGCACGCACACCACACGTACGATGCCATCGTAGGCGAGACCCAGAATGGTCTAGGTCACTCCGCAGCGCAATCCACTGTGCGTTCCGTTTGACTTTCCGGGTCCCGGAGAGGATCTCTCACACCTCACGGGAGGGAGGCCCAATGTCCTCAGAGGGTTCGCACGCCGGCCGGCCGAGTTCGTGGCTCGCCGTCGGCGTCATCTTCATCGGCTTCGTCGTCGGCGGCGTGGCGCTCTGCCTCGGCCCGTCCTGGATCTTGTTCTGGGTCGGCGTCGGCATCGTGGTCGCCGGGTTCCTCGTCAGCTGGCTGGTCCACCTCTTCGCGGACGTCGTCGTGGACGCGCCCCGCGTGATCCCCGAGATCGTCGACTACTCCCTGTTCGGCTCCCGCTCGGCCAAGCGCCGCGGCGGCGACCAGGGCGAGTCCATCGAGGCCCCGGTGGCGACCGACACCCAGCAGACCCCCCACGGCTGATCCCGCGTGTCCGAGGCCGGCCCGCCGGGCC
The DNA here is from genome assembly GCF_043197915.1 of Actinomadura geliboluensis. NCBI lineage: Bacteria > Bacillati > Actinomycetota > Actinomycetes > Streptosporangiales > Thermomonosporaceae > Actinomadura > Actinomadura geliboluensis. Next base: position 665,564 of record NZ_JBICUA010000004.1, read on the forward strand.
GGCCTCACGCATGCCGCGTCCGAAACCTTCAGGCACACGCCTCGACGGCCACATTTCGGTCGGCGCAAACCCGCACACGATTTCAACGCCCCACCGCACCGAGCCGATTCCCCGGCCCCGGCGGTCTCAACGCGACGCGGCGGCGTCCAGGGCGGCTTTCAGGAGTGCGGGCGGGAGGTCGGTGCGCTCCACGCGGACGTCGTCGCAGCCGACCCAGGCGGCGGCGCGCCAGAGCGCGGTGGCGAGGGCCGCCGCCGAGGTCTCGGTGCGCGCGGCGGTGCGGGTGGCCCAGGGTTCCAGGGACGCTTGCCGAGCGATGAGGGTGCGCCCCTCCCGGGCCGGGTCGACCCGCCCGATGAGGCGGCCGCCGGCGAGGAGCGGCATCGCGAAGTATCCGTGGACGCGCTTGTCCTTCGGGACGTACGCCTCCAGGCGGTGGTCGAACCCGAAGACGCGCGACGCGCGGGCGCGGTCCCAGACGAGGGAGTCGAAGGGCGAGAGCAGGGTGGTGGCGTGCCTGCCCTTGGGCGGGGTCGCGAGCGCGCCGGGGTCGACCCACGCACGCTGGGACCATCCGGCAACAGTGGCGGGGACGAGCCCGGTCGCCTCGATCACGCGGTCGACCTGGTCCTGCTTGATCCGGTAGTAGTCGGCGAGATCACCGCGCGTCGCCACCCCAAGGGCGCGTCCGGCACGGGCGACCAACTCGGTCAAGCAGGCGTCGTCGTCCAGATCCTGGGCGAGCAGCTCAGACGGCACAGCCCGCTCGGCCAGGTCGTACACGCGACGCCAGCCGACCCGCTCGACGCAGACGACCTCGCCGATGTCCAGCAGCCACTCGATGCCGATCTTGTGGTCGCTCCAGTCCCACCATTCGGCGCTCGCCTTGGCGCCGCCGAGCTCCTTGGTGGTGAGCGGGCCGTCCGCCTTCAGCCGGTCGCGGATCTCGTCGCATACGCCCTCAGGCACCTTGTGCCAGCGCCACCCGCGCCGCAGGTACGCGCGCCGCCGGAACGCGAACAGGGGCCAGTCGGCCATCGGGATCACGGACGCCGCATGCGCCCAGTACTCGAACGCCCGATACCCACCACCCGAAACCCGCCCAGCACCGCCCGCACCGTTCCCGGCGCCGCGCGCACCGTTCCCGGCGGAACGCGACCCTCCGCCCCAGTACGCGGCCTCGATGGCACCCCGGCTCACCGCCCCCAAGCGCGCGTAGGGCACCAGCTCATGAGACCGCGCCAAGACCGAGATCGTGTCGAGCTGGACGGCCCCGAGCCGTTCCAGCATTGCCGGAACCCCACCTTTCGGACGCGCCCCCAGAAAACCCTGCGCACGCAACTGAAGCCGCCGAGCCTCATCGGCCCCGAGCTCGACCCCGCCACCGCCCTGCGTCCCGCCTACTGTCTCCACCACGCCCGCGATGCTACGACACAACACCGACAAACCCGGATAGCCGGTCTCACCCCCGCAGGGTGTTGGGGGTCAGGTGATTTCTAGGAGTTTCTCGCGGACGGCGTAGACGACGGCCTCCATGCGGGAGTGGAGCTGGAGTTTCTCCAGGATGTTGCGGACGTGGTTCTTCACGGTGTTCTCGGAGATGAAGAGCTCGCGGGCGATCTCGCGGTTGCCGAGGCCGCGGGCGACGAGGCGCAGGACCTCCATCTCGCGTTCGGTGAGGCGCGGCGCGGGGACCTGCTGTGTGCGCTCCTCGCTGCGCTTGGCCAGCGCGGCGAACTCGGTGATGAGCTTGGACGCCATCGACGGGCTTATCAGCGACTGGCCGCCGTGGACCGCGCGGACGGCCTGCGGGACCTCGTCGATGGAGATCTCCTTGAGCAGGTAGCCGCTGGCCCCGGCCTTGATCGCCTCGAAGAGGTCCTCCTCCTCGTCGCTGATGGTCAGCATGACGATCTTGGCGCTGGGCGCGGCGTCCTTGATGGCGGTGCACGCCTCGATGCCGCTGCGGCGCGGCATCCGGATGTCCATCAGGACGATGTCGGGCAGCAGGTCGCCGGCCATCTCGACGGCCTCGTGCCCGTCCCCGCCCTCGCCGATGACCTCGATGTCGTCCTCGCCCTGGAGGACCATCTCCAGTCCTCTGCGGAACAGCGCATGGTCGTCGACGATGAGCACGCGGATGGGGTCGGCCGCTCCGGCCGGCGGCGCGGCGTCACGACCGGCGGGGGCGCCGGTCTGACGGGGTACCGCCGCGGCGTCGCGAGTCTCGGGCTTCTCGCTCACCAGAGTCGCGGCGTGGAGGAGACGCCGCTTCCCCCCTTCACTATTCAGCGATCTGGAACTACCGGAGGGTTGTGATCCATCGGGTCGTCCTCGGGAACTTACGGGGTCCGGGGACGAACCCGGGGGATTTCGGACCGGGGTGTCTCCCGGTCAACCGCCGCGCGCCCCGGGAGGTTCCCGGGACGCGCCGGATCGGCTGATGCGCCTTTTCAGATCATGGCATGGTTCCGGTGGTGACGTGACGCGTCCGCCGCATCACCGATACGAAGAGTCACTCCTCGACGAGCCTGATGACGCCGTAGTCCCAGCCTCTCCTCCGGTATACGACCGAGGGGTGCCCGGTGGCCTTGTCGCGGTAAAGGAAGAAGTCGTGGCCGACGAGCTCCATCTCGAACAGTGCCTGCTCAATGCCCATCGGCTCGGCCTTGTGGAATTTCTCGCGGACGACGAGGGGGCCGTCCCCGTCCATCGGGATCGGTACGAGGTTCTCGTCACGGGACACCGGCTCGGCCTCGACCGGCGGCGCGGTCTCCACGGGTTCGGGGACGGGCTCCGGCAGCGCCTCGGGGAGCGGTTCCATCGTCGCGAGCTTGGCGCGGCCCTTGCCATTCTTGCCGTGGTTCTTCAGACCGTGTCCCTTGCGCCGCTCGGCGTCGCGGCGCAGCCGTGACTCCAGCTTGTCGAGCGCGAGGTCGAGGGCGCCGTAGCGGTCGTCGGCGGCGGCCTCGGCCCGGATCACCGGGCCGCGGGAGCGGATCGTCAGCTCCACTCGTTCACGCTGGTCGGCCAGCCGTGGGTTTCGTTCCTCGGACACCTCCACATCCACGCGGATGACCTTCTGGTCGAGCCGTTCGATCTTCGCCAGCTTGCTGTCGACATGCCGACGGAACCTGTCGTTGACGTCGGTGTGCCGGCCCCTCACGGTGATGTTCACGCGGGACCCCCCTTCTCCCGGTTGCGCTTGTCGCCCTGCCCGGGGACCTGCCGGCCCCGAACGGGCACCACAGGACGGTGGGTCGCACCCGCCCGGCCGACCTGGTCTTCGTCCCCACATCCGCCTGCTGAGGGGCTCGCGGCGCTCTCGCCACTACTGCCCTTCTCCCGATTCGGGGGATGTCGGATCCCCCGATGGGGCAGGACTTACCTCTAAGGCGCACCGTGATCGGTCGACGAGAAGTCGCCTTACGTGGGCCGTTTCGCCTGCGCCTGGCATCGGCTAGCCGGATCGTCTGCCGTGCTCCTGACGAGCACTGCGATCCAACGCAACCACGGACCCGGGCGGGTGCCATGTCAGGAACGCTAACCCCTTACGCGACGAATGTCAGGGGGGTGGGCTGAGGAAAAACTCACGGACCGTCATCGAGGACTGCCGCAGCGGGTTCCCCTGGCGTCCCTCCACCTCCCCTGAACCCCGACAGGCTCGGCGATCCCGCCGCCGACGGCCGCCCAGGTCAGGCACCACTGACCTCGCGGTGAGTTTGAGAAATCTCTACTCCCCTGATGGCGAGATGTGACCCGAAGCACCCCCTACACCCCCTCATTCCAGGACAAGCCAGACGCTCTCGACTACCCAACGTGGCTTACCGCCGTCCAGCGAGCGAAAAGTGAAGAAAGTCACCATTCGCCCGATCCCGCTCCCGCAACGCCTCCCGGACCGCCAGGGCGGGTGGGTTACCAGGGGCGGTGGCGCGGGGTGGCGGCGATGGTGGCCGTGCCGGTCACCTCGGCTCCTGCGGCACGTAAGGCTCGGGCCGCCTCCGCGAGGGACGAGCCCGTTGTGACCACGTCGTCCACCAGGACGACCCGGCGGCCGGCCACGCATGCCCGCGCCTCTACGGCCCCTTGCAGGTTGGCGGCCCGCTGCCGCGCCGTGAGCCCGGCCTGGTCGGCGACCCGGCCGCGCTGCCGCAGCGCGTCCATCATGGACACCGGCACGCCGTCCGCCCACAGCCGCCGCACCGCCACCTCGACCACCCCGCGCAGCGGATCATGCCCCCGCCGCCGCACCGCCCTCCGCCCCGAAGGCACCCACACCAACACCGGCCCCCCTCGAACATCACCCGCACCCACAGCACCCGCCTCCGCATCGCCCGCCCAGGCGTCATGTGGTTGGGCATGGCGTGATTGGGCCGTGGTCGCTGGTCGGGGGTTGGTCGGCTCCGGCGCGGGTGGTGGGGGTAGGGCTGCTTGGACTGCTGTTGCCAGGGCCTCGCCTAAGGGGACGGCCAGGGCGGTGCGGCCGCGTTCCTTGTAGGCGGCCAGGATCGTGCGCAGGGGGCCTTCGTAGGCGGCGACGGTCCAAGGGGGCGGAATGCCGGCCGTCGCGGCTCTGACGGGCCGTGCAGAGGCGCGTAGGGGTCTTGCGCAGGTGTCGCACAGCAGGACGGGCTCCTGCCCGCAGCCCGCGCACTGCTCCGGCAGCAGGAGATCGATCAGGTCGCGCAGAAATCTCATGCGATCGACAGTGCCGCTCCGCGCCGCCGGGCGTCCCGCGCTCCCGCAACTGTGGATAACTCCGGTGACCCCGGTCCTTAGACATGCGAAGCAGGCCGTCCCTACGTCAGATGCGGCAGCCCGGGGATGGACCAGAAGCTGGTTGTTCTAGCGGGGGTAGCTGGGGTCCTTGGCGGGGGTCGGGCAGAGCCAGGGGCTGTAGGAGTTGCTCGGGGCGCTCTGGCGGCAGATCTGGTCCTTGCCGGACGAGCGGGTGCCGATCAGGATCGGGGCGCCCGGGGCGGCGGCGATGGTGCGGGGCTCGCCCAGGGAGCCGACGCCCAGGGGGATGATGGCGCTGCCGCTGATCGGCATCAGGAACGGCAGGGTCTGGGAGTCCCGCTTGGCGCGGCCGAGGACGGCCAGGGTGTTGTAGTCGCGCCAGGACAGGTCGACGGCGTCCTGGAGTTCGGAGCTCACCGGGAGGAACGAGCCGACGTCCAGGGAGCCGTCCGGGTCGTGGGCGATGCGGCCCAGCTGGACCTGGGGGCGGCCGTCGATGCGGGCTATGACGGCGGCCCGGACGCCGTCGCGGGCGACGTGGAAGGCCAGGACCTGGCGGCCGCCGAGGCCCCAGTGGGCGGCGCGGACGGGCGGTTTGCCTGGGCGGCGCACCCACAGCCAGGACGCGTCCTTCGTGCTCTCCACGGCCCACAGGGTGCCGTCGCCGCTCCAGGACGGCGCCGTGAAGCGCGCGCCGCGGTGGGCATTGAGCAGGACGCGGGGGCTGGGCGCACCGGTGACGGGGGCGGCGAGCAGCAGCTGCGTGCCGTCGGCGCTGAGACCGGCGAACTCCTGGTAGCCGGGGGCTACGGCGGGGTGGGTGAGGTACCCGGCGGCGCCGGTCACGAGGGGCTGGGCGCGGTCGCCTTCCAGGGTGCCGATGAAGCCGGACGGGCCGACGACGTAGGCGTTCTGGTGGGCGCCGTCCTGCGAGGCGGCGCCGTCGGGCGAGTTCTCCTGCCAGCCGTTCATGGGCTGGGTGGCGTCCATGTCGCCGGGGGCGACGGTCCTCCCGTCGATCTGCAGGCGCCACTGCTTGATCTCCGAGAGCTGCCGCATCGTCCAGCTGAGCTGGGCGGACATGCGCTCGACATCGCCGCCGCGGGCCTCCTTCGTGAGGTCGACGGTCGCGACCTCCTTCTCGATCTGGACGCCGCGGCGCAGCCGGGTGCCCTCCGGGAAGGCGCTGTCGACGGCGCCGGCGAGCCAGGAGGTGGGCCCGGCGAGCAGGGCCTGGACGAGCTGGGTCGGCAGCGCCTGCCGGTTCGCGACCGGCAGGAAGACGCCGTTGGGCACGAGGGTGTGCCGGTCGGGCGCGAAGAAGAACAGGTTGACGGTGCGCATGGCGCGCTCGACGTCGTCCTTGGTGAGCAGGAGGCCGGACTTCTCGTCGCCGGGCAGGCCGGTGATGCGCCAGACGCCCTGCGAGGTCTTGGTGAGCTGGAAGACGGCCTCGAACTCCTTCGGGGACGCCGTGTACTGGCCGTCGGCGGTGATGGTGCCGAGCTCCTCGCCGGTGACCCGCACGGTGGCCTGGTTCTCCGCCGACTTGACCACGTGCGGGTCGGTGACGCGGCTCGCGAGGACGGTCACCGAGGGGCGCAGCCCGGGGCTCCAGGACGTCCGGCCGCCGAGGTACATCTTGGCGACCTTGTGGCCGTCGTCGAAGCTGGCGGACGCGGCGAGGAACCCCGAGACGATCTCGGCGGGACCCCAGTCGGGCCGCGGTTTGACCGGGATGAGCCGGACGTAGGGGTCGTCGACGCGCTCGGCGCGCTCGGCGGGCCTGCCGCTGACGACCTGCCCGCCGCTCGGCACGTTCGCGCAGCCGGCGCCGCCGAGGACGAGCACGGCGAGGGTCAGCAGGCTGGTGATGCGCCCGGTGCACGCGCTCATTCGCCCGCCTCCAGCTCCGCGAACAGAGGGCGGGCGTCGCCGGCGCCGGGCGGGACGAGCGGGAGCGGCGAGCCGCGCAGCTCGGCCCCGGCGACGCGGGGCAGCGACAGGCGGAACTGGGAGCCCGCGCCGGGCTCGCCCCACGCCTGCAGCCAGCCGCCGTGCAGCTGCGCGTCCTCGCGGGAGATCGACAGGCCGAGCCCGGTGCCGCCGGTGGTGCGGGCGCGGGCCGGGTCGGCGCGCCAGAAGCGGTCGAAGACCATCTGCCCTTCCCCGGGTTTGAGGCCGACGCCGTGGTCGCGGACGGCGACGGCGACGGCGTCGCGGTCGGCGGCGACGGAGATGATGATGTCCTCCCCCTCGCCGTGCTCGACGGCGTTGACGACGAGGTTGCGCAGGATGCGCTCGACGCGGCGCCGGTCGACCTCCGCCATGCAGGGTTCGCCGGGCAGCTGCAGGACGACCTTGCTGCCCTTGCGCTCGGCGAGGCCCTGGATGTCGCCGACGACGCGCAGCACGAGGTCGCGCATGTCGAGGGACTCGGCGTCGAGGGTCGCGGCGCCGGCGTCGTGGCGGCTGATCTCCAGGAGGTCGGCGAGCAGGGACTCGAACCGTTCGAGCTGGCTCTGCAGCAGCTCGGCGGACCGTCCGACGGCGGGGTCGTCGAAGGTGTCGCGGTACTCGTAGAGCATGTCCGCGGCGATCCTGATGGTGGTCAGGGGCGTGCGGAGCTCGTGGGAGACGTCGGACACGAACTGGCGCTGCACCTGCGACAGGTCCTCCAGTTCGCCGATCTTCTCCTGGAGGTTCGCGGCCATCTCGTTGAAGGAGCGGGCGAGGCGCGCCAGGTCGTCCTCACCGCGGACCCTCATGCGCTCTTCCAGGCGCCCTGCGGCGAGCCGCTGCGCGCCTTGCGCGGCCAAGCGCACCGGTATGACGACCTGCCGGGTGACCAGTGAGGCGATCGCGGCCAAGAGCAGCACCAGGACGATGCCCACTCCGGACAGGGAGCGGCTCACGTTGGTGAGGGTCTGCTGCTCCTGCGTAAGCGGGAACAGGTAGTACAGCTCGAACTGGCCGGTGCGGCCGCCGACGATGAGGCCGCGTTCGTCCGCCCTGCCCCCGAGGTAGGACAGCTTGCCGTAGGTGTAGGCGCGCGATCCGGCGGGCGCGGTCTTCAGCTCTTCGCGGAGCCGCTTCGGGACGCTCTCGGGCCGCAGTTCGTTGGTCGTGTACCCGTCGAAGTACTGCTCGTTGGTGTCGCGGATGTAGACCTCGTAGAGGCCGGACGGTCCGCTGCGCGACTTCAGGCGGTCGATGGTCGTGTTGAGCCTGCTGCCGTCCCCGGCGGAGTTGCCCAGGTCGCGCTGGACCTGGGCCAGACCTTCGTCCAACTGGAGCCGGGCCGCCTTCACCTTGCCGTCCATGAGCGCTGACGAGACCTGCTGCATCAGGAACGCGCCCAGGATCGCCACCACGATCGCGGAGATGAACAGCGTGGACGTGACGACCCGGACCTGGATCGACCGGCGCCAGCGCAGGTAGGCGGCGCCGATGGCGCCGCTCAGCAGCCGCCGCGCCTTGCCCAGGGCACGACGGACGTACCTCTTCGCCCGCCTCATGTCCGCTTTCATGAGGGGTCCGCGAGGCGGGGCACGGGGCCGCGCTGGTACTGGACGGTCATCGGCGTGTCACGGGGGACGGGGCGCTGTGACGGAGCGCTGCGATGGGACGGGCGGGGGCGCCGCCTCGGGGAGCCGTGCGAGGGCCGGTGCCGCGGGCCCGCGGGCGGGGCGGCCGTCTCAGGCCGGCCCGGCCTTGTAGCCGACACCGCGCACGGTGACGACGATCTCGGGGCGTTCGGGGTCCTTCTCGATCTTGGCGCGGAGCCGCTGGACGTGCACGTTGACGAGCCGGGTGTCGGCGGCGTGCCGGTAGCCCCACACCTGCTCCAGCAGCACCTCGCGGGTGAAGACCTGGCGGGGCTTGCGGGCGAGGGCGACGAGCAGGTCGAACTCCAGCGGCGTCAGCGGGATGTGCCGGTCGCCGCGCTTGACCGAGTGGCCGGCGACGTCGATGGCGATGTCGCCGATCTGCAGGGTCTCGGGGGCGGGCTCGTCGGTGCGGCGCAGGCGGGCGCGCACCCGCGCCACCAGCTCCTTGGGCTTGAACGGCTTGACGATGTAGTCGTCGGCGCCGGACTCCAGGCCGAGCACGACGTCCACGGTGTCGCTCTTGGCGGTCAGCATGACGATCGGCACGCCCGACTCGGCGCGGATCTGCCGGCACACGTCGATGCCGTCGGCCCCCGGCAGCATCAGGTCGAGCAGCACGAGGTCGGGCCGGGTCTCCCGGAACGCCTCGAGCGCCTTGTCGCCGTCGTGCACGAACGAGGGCTCGAAACCCTCGCCCCTCAGCACGATGCCGAGCATTTCGGCGAGCGCGAGGTCGTCGTCGACGACCAGTACACGTCCTCTCATGGCCCTCATCGTCGCAAAGTCGGGGTTCGGTGGAGTGGTGCGCGATGCTCCGGCGCCACCTTGCCAGGGAGAGATATACCTTGGCGTGCAAGGTTACCCGCGTTTGCGCCGTACATGGCTCCCCCGCATCGGGTGGGCGGCTCGGATTGTAGAGGTGACTCCCGAAAGCGGCGCAAGGTTGACATCTCGCCCGTGACAGGATGACCTGACCGGCGATCGCCGCGGGGCCCGGCGGGCCCGCCCGGAAGCGCCGCGACCCCCGCACGCAGACCGCAGGGAACCAGGGACCGCAGGGAGCCGAGAATGCCGGGACCGGACGGCTGGGACGACGACGCCGGCGCCACCGACGTGGTGCGGGGCGTCCCGTTCCGACCCATGTCCATCTCGGAGCTGCTGGACGGCGCGATCGCCGGGATCCGGCGCCGCCCCCGCACCACGCTGGGCCTGTCGGTGGCGATCAGCACGGTGATCCAGGTGACGAGCTCGGTCGCCGCGTACTTCTTCATCGGCAACGAGGCCCGCGACGAGGTCACCCCGGACGTGCTGCTGGAGTCGCTCGGCGCGCAGCTCACGCTGACGGTGCTGGGGCTGGTCCTGTCGGCGTGCGGGATCCTGCTGATGGCGGGGCTGATGGCGCCGATCCTCGGCCGCGAGCTGGTGGGGATGCCGATCGCGCCCCGGCAGGCGTGGCGGGACGCGCGGCCCCGGCTCGGCCGGCTGGCCGGCACCGCCGCGGCCGTCATGGGCGCCTCGCTGGGCGCGCTGGCGCTGGCGGTGCTGCCGTTCTTCGCGCTGATCGCGGCCGACGCGCACCCGGCCTTCGGGGTGATCGCGGGGCTGCTCGGGTTCCCGCTCGGGATCGGCCTGATGGTGTGGCTCTACATCCTGCTCGTCCAGGCGGTCCCGGCGGTCGTCCTGGAGCGGCGGACGGTCACGGGCGCGCTGCGCCGGGCGGTCACGCTGTCCAAGGGCCGGTGGTTCCACACGTGCGGGACGCTGCTGCTGGCGCTGCTCGTGACCGTGTTCATGGGCTTCTTCGCACTGCGCATCCCGTTCCTGTTCGTGCAGCTGGTCTTCTTCGGCGACGCCTCGGGCGACGGGGCGACGATGGGCGCGCTCGCGGTAGACACGCTCGGCCGGATCGTGAGCTGGTCGGTGGTGCTGCCGTTCGACGCGGGGGTGATCGCGCTGCTGTACATGGACCGGCGGATGCGCCGCGAGGGCTTCGACCTGGAGCTGCGCAGCCGGGGCCGCTCCGCCGCGGCGGTGATCGCGGGCGGGCCCCCGCACGAGCCCGCAGCCGAGCCCGCGCACGAGCCCACGGGCGAGGACGGGTTCATCGATCTCTGGCGGACCGATCCGGTGCCCGCCCGGCCGTGGACGGGAGCGAACCCGTGATCCTCGACCCGATCGGCCGCGACGAGGCCCGCGAGCTGGCGCGCCGCGAGCTGGAGAAGCAGGTGTACCAGCGCGACAAGCCGTCCTGGCTGGAGCGCGTCTGGGCCGACTTCTCCGAGTGGCTGGCCAGCCTGTTCGACCGGGCGCCGAACCCGGAGGCGCAGGGCACCGGCGGCGGCTGGGTGTCCGTCCTGATCATCGTGCTCGTGCTGGCGATCGCCATCGCGCTGATCGCCTGGCTGATGCGGGGCCGCCGCAACCTGCGCTCCCGCGACAAGGCCCTGCTGGAGGACGCGCCGTCCACGGCGCTCGACCACCGGCAGGCCGCCGAGCGGCACGCGGCCGCCGGGGAATGGGCCGAGGCGATCCGGGAGCGGCTCCGCGCGATCGCGCGCGACCTGGAGGAGCGGGCCGTGCTCGCGGCGCGGCCGGGCCGCACGGCGGACGAGCTGGCGGCGGAGGCGGGCGAGGCCGTGCCGGAGCTGGCCGGCGAGCTGGCCGCCGGCGTCCGGATCTTCGACGACGTCTGGTACGGCGACCGTCCCGGCACGGCCGAAGGGTACGCGCGCATGAAGGCGCTGGACGAGCGGCTGCGCGCGACGAAGCCGAAGCCGCTGGAGGCCGACGACCTCACCCCGGTGGGCGCCGGCGACGAAGGGGGCCCGCGATGGTGACCCAGGCCCCGCCCGGAGCCGCGGCCTCCGGCGCCGCGGAGCCGTCCGCGCGGCAGGTCGCGGGCCGCCGCTGGCGGTCGGCGCGCGGCGTGCTCGCGGTGCTGCTGGCGCTGGTCGTGATCGCGGTGATCCTGGCGGCGCTGCGCCCGTCGACGTCGGCGGGCGCGCTCGACCCGGAGTCGCCGAAGCGGGACGGCTCGCGCGCGCTCGCGGAGATCCTGCACCAGCACGGCACTGCCGTGACCATCAGGCGGAACATGCCGGAGGCCCTGCTCGCGGCCCAGCCCCGCGACACGCTCGTGGTGACCCGCACCGAGCGGCTCACCGAGGACGACCTGCGGATGCTGGCCGGTACGCAGGTGAACGTCCTGCTCGTCCGGCCGACGGCGGCGGCGCTGGACGTCCTGGCCCCCCAGGTGCGGCGGGTCGGCCCGAGCTTCGAGGAGACCGCGGCGCCGGGCTGCGCGCTGCCCGCCGCGTCCCTCGCCGGGAAGGTCGCCTTCCACGAGTCGGACACCTACGAGATCAACGGCCAGGGGACGGCGTGCTACCCGGCCGAGTACGGCGGCGCCAGGGTCGTCCAGGTGCAGGAGAACGCGCACACGGTGACCGTGCTGGGGTCGGCCGCGCCGCTGACGAACCAGCGGCTCACCGAGGAGGGCAACGCCGCGCTCGCCATGAACCTGGCGGCGCCGGGCTCCTCGACGGTGTGGCTCTACCCCGACCTCCCGAAGTCGGGCGAGGCCGCGGGGCAGCAGTCGCTCGGCGACCTGCTCCCGTTCGGCGTCAAGCTGTTCTTCCTCGAACTCCTGGTCGCGGTGCTGCTGGTGGCGCTGTGGCGGGGCCGGCGGCTCGGCCCGGTGGTGGCGGAGGCCCTGCCGGTCGTGGTCCGGTCGGCGGAGACGGTGGAGGGCCGCGCCCGCCTGTACCGGGCCGGGCGCGCCCGCGACCGCGCCTCGGACGCGCTGCGCTCCGGCGCCCGGGAGCGGCTCGTCCCGCTGCTCGGGCTGCCGCGCGGCAGCGCGCAGGACCCGTCCGCCGCGCAGGAGATCATCACGGCGGTGGCCCGCCGCACGCCCTACGACGAGACGTACGTCGGGGCGGCCCTGTACGGTCCCGAACCCTTGGACGACGCCGGGCTCATCGCGCTCACGGACGTCCTCGACGACCTGGAAAGGCAGGTACGGCAGTCTTGAACACCCCTGTAGAGCTCGGGAAGGACGACGTGCCCGGCGGCAGCACGGGGCCGGGCGCGCTGTCCGAGGAGGCCCGGCGGCAGGCCGAAACGGCGCGCGCCGCGCTGACGGCGCTGCGCGGCGAGGTCGCCAAGACGGTCGTCGGCCAGGACTCCGTGGTGACCGGGCTCGTCATCGCGCTGCTGTGCCGCGGCCACGTGCTGCTCGAAGGCGTCCCGGGCACCGCCAAGACGCTGCTCATCAAGACGCTGTCGCGGGCCCTCGACCTGGACTTCAAGCGCGTCCAGTTCACCCCCGACCTGATGCCCGGTGACGTCACCGGTTCGCTGGTGTACGACAACCGGACGGCGGAGTTCGAGTTCCGCGAGGGTCCGGTCTTCACCAACCTCCTGCTCGCGGACGAGATCAACCGGACGCCGCCGAAGACCCAGGCGTCCCTCCTGGAGGCCATGGAGGAGCGCCAGGTCTCGGTGGAGGGCTCCGCGCGCGCTCTGCCCGACCCGTTCGTGGTCTGCGCGACCCAGAACCCGATCGAGTACGAGGGCACCTACCCCCTGCCCGAGGCCCAGCTCGACCGGTTCCTCGTCAAGCTGACCGTGCCCGTCCCCACCCGGGACGAAGAGATCGCCATGCTGCAGCGGCACGCGGGCGGGTTCGACCCGCGCGACCTGTCGGAGGTGAAGGCGGTCGCGGGCGCGGACGAACTCGCCGCGGGACGCGCCGCCGTCAGGACCGTCCACCTCGACCCCAAGGTCGCCGCCTACGTCGTGGACCTGTGCCGCGCGACGCGGCAGTCCCCGTCGCTGCAGCTCGGCGTCTCGCCGCGCGGTGCGACGGCGCTGCTGGCGACGTCCCGCGCCTGGGCGTGGCTGTCGGGCCGCGACTACGTGACCCCGGACGACGTGAAGGCGCTGGCCAGGCCGACGCTCCGGCACCGCGTCCAGCTCCGTCCCGAGGCGGAGCTGGAGGGCGCGACCGCCGACGGCGTGCTGGAGGGCATCCTCGCCCACGTCCCCGCGCCGCGCTGATGGCGCTGACCGGGCGCCTGGGGCTGCTGGCCCTGCTCGGCGCGCTCGTCCCGCTGCTCGTGCCGAGCTGGTGGGCGCTGTTCGCGGTGTGGGGCGTCCTGCTGCTCGGCGTGCTCGCCGACCTGGCGCTCGCCGGGAACGTGCGGGCCCTGCGCTTCCACCGGGACGGCGACACCAACGTGCGGCTCGGCGAGACCGCCCGGGTGGCGCTGATCGTCGAGAACCAGGGCCGGCGGCGGCTGAAGGCCCGCCTGCGGGACGTGTGGCCGCCGAGCGCGGGCGCCGCGCCCCGCACGGTCAAGGTGGACGTCCCGGCCGGTGAGCGCCGCCGCGTCGAGATGGCGCTGACGCCGACCCGGCGCGGGGACCGCAAGGCCGTCACCGTCGTCGTCCGCTCCGCCGGGCCGCTCGGGCTGGCCGCGCGGCAGCTGTCGCGCTCCGCGCCGTGGACGGTGCGGGCGCTGCCGGCGTTCCCGTCCCGCCGCCACCTGCCCGCCAAGCTGGCGCGGCTGCGGGAGCTGACCGGCGCGCACGTGGCGCTGATCCGCGGGCAGGGCACCGAGTTCGACTCGCTGCGCGAGTACGTGGACGGCGACGACGTCCGGTCCATCGACTGGCGGGCCACCGCGCGGCGCGGCGACGTCGTCGTCCGGACGTGGCGGCCCGAGCGCGACCGGCGCATCTACCTGGTGCTCGACACCGGCCGGACGTCGGCGGGCCGCGTCGGCGACATCCCCCGGCTGGACTGCTCGATGGACGCGGCGATGCTGCTCGGCGCGCTCGCGTCCCGGGCCGGGGACCGGGTCGACCTGCTCGCCTACGACCGGCGCGTCCGCGCCCGCGTGGAGGGCGCGTCCCGCACCGACCTGCTGCCCGCGATGGTGCACGCGCTGGCGCCGCTGGAGCCGGAGCTGCTCGAATGCGACGCCGCCGGGATGGTGTCGACGCTGATGGCGCGGGTGCGGCAGCGGTGCCTGGTCGTGCTGCTGACCGAGCTGAACACGGCCGCGATCGAGGAGGGGCTGCTGCCGCTGCTGCCGCAGCTCACCGCGCGGCACCTGGTGATGATCGCCGCGGTGTCCGATCCGCGGGTCGGTGAGATGGCCGCGTCCCGCGGCGACCTCGCCGCCGTGTACGACGCGGCGGCGGCCGAGCGCGCCCGCGCCGAGCGCCGCCGCCTCACCGCCGAGCTGCGCGGCCACGGCGTCGAGGTGGTGGACGCCCCGCCGGACGAGATCGCCCCGGCGCTCGCCGACGCCTACCTGGCGCTGAAGTCCGCCGGACGCCTTTGACGCGCGGGTCAGCCGGAGACGGGGGCCACGTCGGGGCGGAGGTCGGCGTCGCCGGTCTCTCCCGCGCGGGTGGCGCGGCGGCCGAGGACGAGCACGTAGCTGAGGAAGGCGACCTCCGCGACCACGCCGATCCCGATGCGCAGCCAGGTGACGTGCACCCAGCCGGTCACGAAGCCCTCGATGAGGCCGGACACCAGCAGTACCGCGACGAGGCCGATGGCGATGCTGACGGCGGCGCGGCCCTCCTCGGCGAGGGCCTGGCCGCGGCGGCGCGGGCCCGGGTCGATGATCGTCCAGCCGAGCCGCATGCCGCCCGCGCAGGCGAGGTACACGGCGGTGAGCTCCAGCAGGCCGTGCGGCAGGATCAGGCCGAAGAAGATGTCGCCCTTGCCGTAGGCGAACATCAGCCCGGCGGTCAGCCCGAGGTTGAGCTGGTTCATCAGCAGCACGTACACGGTGGGGATGCCGAGCAGGATCCCGAAGATGAGCGCGACCGCCGACACCCAGGCGTTGTTCACCCAGACCTTGAAGGCGAAGGACGCCGCCGAGTGCTCCGTGTAGTAGTTCGCGAAGTCGTGGTCGACGAGTTCGCGGATCTCGTCCGGCGTCCCGATGGTCGCCTGCACGTCCGGGCTGTGGACGATCCAGATCGCGAGGGCGAGCGAGAGCAGGTTGCCGAGGACGGCGGCGCCGAGCCACCACCACTTCATCCGGTAGGCGGCGGCCGGGAACGACACCGTCGCGAAGCGGGTGACGTCCCGCCAGAGCGGCGCCTGGGCGCCCGCCACCGCGGCCCTGCCGCGCGCCACGAGCGACGAGAGCCGGCCCACCAGCTGGGGGTCGGGCGAGCTGGAGCGGACGACGGACAGGTGCGTGGCTGTGCGCTGGTAGAGCTCGACCAGTTCGTCCACTTCGGCGCCGCTGAGCCTGCGTCCCCGGTTGATGAGGTGCTCCAGGCGCAGCCAGTCGGCGTTGTGCGCGGCCACATAGGCGTCGACGTCCACCCGGCGAGACTAACGTGTCGCATTACCGAACCGGCAAAATGAACGCATCCCCGGCATTGGAGGAGCAGGACATGGCCGAACTCGTCACCGGCGAGGCCGTCGCGCTCGACATCCGCGTCGCGCGGCTGGCCAGCCGTGGCTGCGCCTTCCTGCTCGACCTGATCTTCCAGACGGTGATGCTCTACCTCGTCGTCTACGTGACCGCGATGACCTCGCTCGTCGCGGACGACGCGTGGACGGTCGGGCTGACGCTGCTCGGCACCGTCGCCGTCCTGGTCGGCTACCCGTGCCTGTCCGAGACGCTGCTGCGCGGGCGGACGCTGGGCAAGATGGGCGTGGGCCTCCGCGTGGTCGCCGACGACGGCGGGCCGATCCGGTTCCGGCAGGCGCTGGTCCGGGCGCTGGCCGGCGTGATCGAGTTCTGGACGTTCTACGGCTCCCCCGCGCTGATCACCTCGTTCTGCAACCGGCGCGGCAAGCGGCTCGGCGACCTGTTCGCGGGCACGATCGTGATCAAGGAGCGCGCCCCCGCGGCGGCCCTGTTCGGCCCGGTCGCGGTGATGCCGCCGCAGCTCGCCTGGTGGGCCCGGTCGCTGGAGATCTCGATGCTGTCGGACGAGCTGGCGATGACGGCCCGGCAGTACCTGTCCCGGTTCTGGGAGCTGCTGCCCGAGGTGCGGGACTCGCTGGGCGAGCGCATCGCCGGGCAGGTCGTCGCGGTGATCAGCCCGCCCCCGCCGCCGGGGGTGCGGCCGGAGATCCTGCTGTCGGCGGTGCTCGCCGAGCGCCGGCACCGCGAGGAGATGCGGCTCGCCGAGCGCCGCGCCCGCCGGATGCGCCGCCTCGGCCTGCCCGTGTGGGGCCCGGGACCGGTGCAGGGCCCGGTGCCGGTGATGGCGATGGCCGGGCCGCCGGTGGCGGGTCCCGTCCGGCCGGGGCCGCCGGTGCCGCCGCCGTTCCGCCCGCCGCTGCCGGGGCAGCCGCAGTTCCTGCCGCCGCCCAACTACGGCGCTGGGCCGTACCAGCAGGTCCTGAACGCTCCCGGCCAGCCGCCCGCGGGGCCCTACCCGACCGGCCAGTACCCCACCGGCCAGTACCCGACGGGGCAGTACCCGGCCGGGCGCTGACCGGCCGCGGTTTGTCAATCACGGCCGTCTCCAGAGCCGTTCGTTGTGGACTTGTGTGCCTATCCCGGGCCGTGGCCGCCTTCTAATATCCGAATAACTTTCGTGTTTTAGGAGGCGGGATGCGCGTCCGTACTGCCCTCGGCCGGATCGCCCTGGCGTCCGTCCTCACGCTGACCCCCGCCGTCTTCACGGCGGCCCCCGCGCGCGCGGACACGGCACCGCTCCCTGCCATCACCGACGACCAGGGCCGGACGCTGATCCTGCACGGGCTCAACACGGCGAGCAGCGCCAAGGGCCCGAACGGGCTGCCCTGGGTGACCCGGGACGACATCGCCCGCGAGGCGCGCGACCTCGGGACGAACTCCGTCCGCTACCTGATCCAGTGGAAGAACGTCGAACCCGAGCCCGGCCGGTACGACGACGCGTATCTGGACGACGTCGCCGAACGCGTGGCCTGGTACCGCGAGCAGGGGATGCACGTCATCCTCGACATGCACCAGGACATTTACGGCCCCGCCGCCTGCAAGGGCTCGGGGAACGGCGCCCCGGCCTGGGCCACCTACACCGACGGCCTGCCCTGCACCCCGCAGGACCCCTGGGTGCTGACGTACCTGCAACCGGCCGTACTGCGCGCCTACGACAACTTCTGGAACAACACCGGCAAGCATCCCGAACTGATGCAGCGCTACACCGCGATGTGGAAGCACGTCGCACAGCGCTTCGCGGACGACCCCGCCGTCTTGGGCTACGACCTCATGAACGAGCCGTTCGGCGGCACGAGGCAGTTCGGCTTCTTCGAAGGCCCCATCCTGACGCCCTTCTACCAGGGCATCGTCAACGCGATCCGTGAGGTGGACGGCGACAACTGGGTGTTCGTGGAGCCGCAGGCCCTCGGCCCCAACGAAGGGGCGGAAACGTCACTCGGCGCCATCCGCGACCCCAGGCCGGGCGGCCCGCGCATCGTCCTGGCGCCGCACTTCTACCCCGGCGGGGTCGACCTCGGCGGTTCCTACGACGGACTGGCGAAGATGCTCGTGCAGGCGCAGTTCGCGCTCTGGAAGCGGAACATGCCCGCCGCCGCGCGCCGCCTCGGCACCCCGATGTGGCTCGGCGAGGTCGGCGGCATGGGCCAGGACGCCCCGGGCGCGGCCGCCTTCACCGGCGACTGGCTCTCCATGGCGGACGACCTCGGCATCGGCTGGGCGTACTGGTCGAACGACCCGGGCTCGTCCGGCGTCATCGACGGCAAGGGGGCGCCGACCCTCTTCTCCAAGCTCCTCGCCCGCCCCTACCCGCGCGCCGTCGCGGGCACGCTGACCGGCATCTCCCAGACCTCGGACGCGCTCACCGTCACCTGGCGCAACAAGACCGGCGTGACCGGGCCCACGGAGTTCTGGTTCCCGGCCGCCCCCAAGGTCACCTCGTCCGACCCTGACGGAACATGGCGGACGCAGTGGGACCCCGCCCGCCGCGTCCTCTCGGTGTGGGCCGACCCTGGTACGCCGTCCCACACCGTCACCGTGCGGCCTTAGCCCGGCAGGGAGCGAAGCTTCTCGGTCAGGGTCGGACGCATCTTCTTCAGGCAGAGCACCGGACGGTAGGCGCCCTCACTGGTCATGAAGTGCGTCGCCTCAGCGGGGCACTCCTGCTGCGTCGCGACGCGTCCGACGACCTTGGCGACGGCCTGGCTGGACCCGCAGTCGGCCTTGTCCAGGTCACCGACCTTGAAGGAGGGGTCACCGATGCACTCGCCGGGGGACAGCACACCGCCGCCGGGGCCGAGGCACAGCACCGGCTTGGCGAGGGAGCCGCTGAACGACCGCATCTTCATCACTTCGAGCGTCTGCGCCGGGCACGACCTCTCCGCGTCGACCCGCGCGATGATCTTGCCGTACCAGCCCGGCTTCGCGCACGCCTGCTCCTTGCCGAAGCCGATCGAACCGCTGCTCACGCAGTCGCCCACCGACAGGAACGCGCCGCCCGCGCCGGGGTCGCCGGGGTGCGGGCCCTTGACGTTGCGGACGCACGCCTCGAAGTAGTTCTCGTCGGTCTTCTCGCCGCGGACGTTGGTGACGCCGTCCGTCCCGGCCGGGCAGTCCGGCTCGGACCGCGAGGTGACGCGCAGGCCGGTCGCCTTGCCCTCATCGGTGATCTTGAGGACCTTCGCCTTGGCGTCCGAGCCCTCGCACCGCACCCGCAGGCTCGCCGGGATGCGGTTCCCGTCGTCCGCCCCGAACCCGGTGTCGACGCAGTCGCCCGCCTTCACCGGACCGCTCGGCGCCCCGGTGCCCTTGACGAGCATGAAGCCGAGGGAGCCCACGATGAGGACGGCCGCGGCGGCGACGCCCACCCACACGAGCGGCGACGGCTTCTTGGCGGGCGGCCCCGCGAACGGCTGCCCCGGCGGCGGGAACTGCTGCCCCGGCGGCGGGAACGGCGGCTGGCCCGGCGGGACGGGCGGCGGGGTCGGCGGCTGCTGCCCCGGGCCTTCCGGCGCCTGTCCGTGCATGTCCGGCACTCCTCCAAAAACACGATCTTGATGGACGGGCTAGGAAGATATCGCAACGCGCGGGCCCACCCGGCCACCCGGTGCGACGCAACCCGGCCCGGTCACGCGAGGAGGTTGGGCGGGGACTCCAGGTCCACCAGCTCCACGCCGGGCGCGGCGAGGACGACGTCCCCGGCCAGGTGGACGGTCTCGACCTCGCCCGTGGCCAGGTCGGTGATCTCGTACTCCGAGACGGGCAGCGGCCCGGTGTCGGTCTCGTGCGCGGTCGTCCCGGCCCGGTGCCAGCGCCACCTCCCGGTCAGCGCCGCGAGGGACGGCCCGCTCACCCGGACGAGCGGCACGTCGGCCCGTCCGCCGTCGTCCAGGTCCAGCGAGCGGGCGACCGCGACCAGGAAGCCCGGCGAGTCGGAGATGAACCCGGCCGCGCGCTCGGCGTGCTCGGCGCCCTCCTCGCCGGCCGCGCGCACCCACGCCAGCTCGGGCCCGGTCAGCCCGCCGCGCAGCCACCAGCCGGGCGTGACGAACTCGACGCGGATCTGCCGCCACCGCGCGTCCACGACCAGGTCGACGCGGACGCCGTCGTCCCGCCGGGACGTGTAGCGCCACCCGCCGGGGCCCGGCGCGCACTGGAAGCGCTCCGCGAGCCCCCCGTCGAGATGCAGGTACGTCCCGGCGGGCATCAGGAGCCGATGCGCCAGGAGTGCAGGTAGTCCTCCTGGTCCGGGGTCAGCAGGTCGATGGAGATCGACATCGACGCGAGCTTGAGCCGGGCCACCTCCGTGTCGATCTCCTTCGGCACCTCGTGGACGGCCGGGGCCAGCGTCGCGTGGGACTCCGCCAGCCACGCGCACGTGAGCGCCTGGTCGGCGAACGACATGTCCATCACGGCCGCCGGATGCCCCTCGGCGGCGGCCAGGTTCACCAGGCGGCCCTCGGCGAGCAGGACGAGACGCCGGCCGTCCGCCAGCACGTACTCGTCCGTCTGCGGCCGGATCCCGCGGTGCACCTCGACCGCCATCTCGCTCAGCGCCCGCACATCGATCTCGACGTCGAAGTGCCCCGAGTTCGCGAGGATGGCGCCGTCCTTCATCACCGCGAGGTGGTCGCCGTTCACGACGTCGCGGTTCCCGGTGACGGTGATGAAGACGTCGCCGTCCGGCGCGGCCTGCGCCATGGGCTGGACGGCGAAACCCTGCAACGCCGCGTCCAGCGCCTTGACGGGGTCGATCTCGGTGACGACCACACGCGCGCCCAGGCCCCGGGCACGCTCGGCCAGGCCGCGCCCGCAGTACCCGAAGCCCGCGATGACGACGGTCTTGCCGGCCAGCAGCGTGTTCGTCGCGCGCACGATCCCGTCCAGCGTGGACTGGCCCGTTCCATAGCGGTTGTCGAACATGTGCTTGGTGTCGGTGTCGTTGACCGCGACCATGGGGAACTTCAGCGCGCCCTCACGCGCCATCTGGTGCAGCCTGATGACACCGGTCGTCGTCTGCTCGCACCCCGCCTTCACCGTGCCGAGCAGGTCCGTGCGGTCGATGTGCAGCGTATTGACGAGGTCGCAGCCGTCGTCCAGCACGAAGTCAGGCCCGGTCTCCAGCGCCTGGTGGATGTGGGCGTAGTACCCCTCACGGTCGGTCCCCGCACGCGCGAAGACCTCCACCCCGTACTCGTGGACGAGCGCCGCCGCCGTGTCGTCCTGCGTAGAGAGCGGATTGGACGCCGCCAATGCAACACTCGCCCCGCCCGCCTGGAGCGTGCGGATGAGCCCGGCGGTCTCGGTCGTCACGTGCATGCACGCCGCGACCTTGAACCCCTCCAGCGGCCGCTCCTCGGCGAACCGCTCCCGGATCTGCCGCAGCACGGGCATGCTCCGCTCGGCCCACCCGATCCGCTTGACCCCTTCATAG
This sequence comes from Actinomadura geliboluensis, assembly GCF_043197915.1. Lineage (NCBI taxonomy): Bacteria > Bacillati > Actinomycetota > Actinomycetes > Streptosporangiales > Thermomonosporaceae > Actinomadura > Actinomadura geliboluensis. The sequence goes on from NZ_JBICUA010000004.1 coordinate 686,815, forward strand.
GCCAGCGAACCATCCGCGATATCGCTCATGAACTCCCCGCAGACACGGCCGCCGGGCGGGGAAGTTCCCCGCCCGGCAGTCATATTTCCCTATCGGCTCAATACCGGTAGTGGTCCGGCTTGTACGGGCCCTCCACGTGGACGCCGATGTAGGCGGCCTGCTCCTTGGTGAGGGTGGTGAGCTTGACGCCGAGGGCGTCGAGGTGGAGGCGGGCCACCTTCTCGTCCAGGTGCTTGGGCAGGACGTACACGCCGATCGGGTACTCGTCGGTCTTGGTGAACAGCTCGATCTGCGCGATGACCTGGTTCGTGAAGGAGTTGGACATCACGAACGACGGGTGGCCGGTGGCGCAGCCGAGGTTCATCAGCCGGCCCTCGGCCAGGACGATGATCGAGTGGCCGTCGGGGAAGCGCCACTCGTGCACCTGCGGCTTGATCTCGATCTTCTCGATGCCCTCGGTCTTGGCGAGGCCGGCCATGTCGATCTCGTTGTCGAAGTGGCCGATGTTGGAGACGATCGCCTGGTGCTTCATCCGGGCCATGTGGGCGGCCGTGATGATGTTGAAGTTGCCGGTGGTCGTCACGAAGATGTCGGCCTGGTCGACGATGTCGTCCAGGGTGGTGACCTGGAAGCCGTCCATCGCGGCCTGCAGCGCGCAGATCGGGTCGATCTCGGTGACGATGACGCGGGCGCCCTGGCCCTTCAGCGCCTCCGCGCAGCCCTTGCCCACGTCGCCGTAGCCGCAGACCACGGCGACCTTGCCGCCGATCAGCACGTCGGTGGCGCGGTTCAGGCCGTCGATGACCGAGTGGCGGCAGCCGTACTTGTTGTCGAACTTCGACTTGGTGACCGAGTCGTTGACGTTGATCGCCGGGAACGCGAGCGTGCCGGCCTTCGCCATCTCGTAGAGGCGGTGGACGCCGGTGGTGGTCTCCTCGGTGACGCCCTTGATGCCGGCGGCGGTCTCGGTCCAGCGGCCGGGCTTCTCGGCGATGGTGCGGCGCAGGGTGTCGAGGATGATGCCCCACTCCTCGGGGTCGTCCTCGGTCGCGGCCGGCACGGCGCCCGCCTTCTCGTACTCGGCGCCCTTGTGGACGAGGAGGGTCGCGTCGCCGCCGTCGTCCAGGATCATGTTCGGGCCGGTGCCGTCCGGCCACTGCAGGGCCTGGTCGGTGCACCACCAGTACTCTTCGAGCGTTTCGCCCTTCCAGGCGAACACCGGGACGCCCTTCGGGTCCTCGGCGGTGCCGTCCTTGCCGACGACGATCGCGGCGGCGGCGTGGTCCTGGGTGGAGAAGATGTTGCAGGACACCCAGCGGACGTCGGCGCCGAGCTCCACCAGCGTCTCGATCAGCACGGCCGTCTGGATCGTCATGTGCAGCGAGCCCATGATCTTCGCGCCGCGCAGCGGCTTGGCGGCGGAGTACTCCTCGCGCACCGCCATCAGGCCCGGCATCTCGTGCTCGGCGAGCCGGATCTCCCGGCGCCCGAAGTCGGCCAGCGACAGGTCGGCGACCTTGTAGTCCATGCTTTCGTTGCTCCCTTGGTGGTGGCGGCGCCGTCCGCGTGTGCGGGCCGGTACGCGAGGGCTTGACGGGCCCGTGGGACCCGGTCAACGCCGCGAGTCTACGGGCGGGCGGCGCCGGAAGGCACGGCCGGACGCGACTTTCTGACACGGATTTGTCAGAATCGGCCCATGCGCATCACGGAGGCCGCCCGGCGGCTCGGCACCTCGCCCCGCATGCTCCGCTACCGGGAGGCCCTCGGGCTGCTGCCCGCCACCCGGGAGGCGTCGGCGGCCCGGCGCGGCGGCGGCCACCGGCGGTTCGGCGAGGCCGAGCTGCGCGCCGTGGCGCTCGCCCTCGCGCTGGAGAAGCGCTACGACATCGGCCCGGCGGAGCTGGCGTTCGGGCTGCGCGTCCTGGCCGAGCCGCAGGTGCAGGCGCACGTCCGGGAACTGGGCGAGCGGATCGGACGGCTCTCCGCCCCGCCGACCCGCGCGCTCGACTTCGAGAAGGAGAAGGCGATGCGCCTGCTGCGCCGGCGCTGACCGGTCCCCCACCCGCCCTACCGCGGCTAGTTCGGGGCGTTCTCCCCCGGCACCACCACGCCGGACTCGTAGGCGAGCATCACGGCCTGCGCGCGGTCGCGCAGGCCCAGCTTGGTGAAGACGCGCGCCACGTGCGTCTTCACCGTGTGCTCGCTGACGACGAGGCGCTGCGCGATCTCCCCGTTCGACAGGCCGCCCGCGATCAGCACCAGCACCTCGGTCTCCCGCGCGGTCAGCGTCTCCAGGGCCGCCGGCGCCTGCGGGCGGTTGCGGCGCTGCTTGGTGAACTCGCGGATGAGGCGCCCGGTCACCTGCGGCGCCAGCAGCGAGTCGCCGCGCGCCACCACCCGGACGGCGGAGACCAGCTCGTCGGCGGTCGCGTCCTTCAGCAGGAAGCCGCTGGCGCCGACGGCGAGCGCGTCGTAGACGTACTCGTCCACGTCGAACGTCGTCAGGACCAGCACCCGGACGCTCTCGGCGCCCGGCAGGGCGAGGATGCGGCGGGTCGCCTCGATACCGTCCATGCCGGGCATCCGGATGTCCATGACGACGACGTCGGGACGGGTGCGCTCGGCGATCCGGACCGCCTCGCGGCCGTCGCCCGCCTCGCCGATGACGGTGATGTCGTCCTGCGCGGCGAGCAGGGCGGCGAACCCGGCCCGGACGATCGTCTGGTCGTCGACGATCAGCACGTTGATCACGGCCGCCGCCCCTCGGGACGTGCGGCGGGCGCGTCAGGGGTGGTGGCCGGGCGGCGCCTGCGAGCCGTGTCCACGGGTGGAATTCCCCTCCCTCGTCAGCGGAAGCTCGGCCTCCACCAGGAACCCGCCCTCGGCGGCCGGCCCGGCGGAGAACCGTCCGCCCAGCATGGTCGCACGTTCCCGCATCCCGACGAGCCCGTGTCCGCCACCGGACTCCGGCGGCGGCGGTCCGGTGCGTCCGTCCACGGAGGTCGGGCCCGCGGGGTCCAATACGGCGGTACGGGGATTGACGGCGTCCCGGTTCAGTACCCGCGTCGGCGCGGACGCGCCGTCGTCGCGGACGCGGACCGCGAGCCGGTCGGCGAGGAACATAAGGTCGACGTGCACGCCCGAGCCGGGCGCGTGCCGCCGCGCGTTGGTCAGCGCCTCCTGGACGATCCGGTACGCCGACAGCTCGACCGTGGTGGACAGCGTCCGCGCGTCGCCGTGCACGGCGAGGTCGACCCGGCCGCCGGCGCCGCGGTGCTGCTCGATCAGGTCGGGCAGCCGGTCCAGCCGCGGCTGCGGGGAGTTCGCCGCGTCCGGTTCGGGCTTGGCGTCGGCGCGCAGCACGCTGAGCAGCCGCCGCATCTCCACCAGCGCCTCGCGGGCCGTCTTGGCGATCTCGGTGTAGCCGGCGCGGGCCTCGGGCGACAGGTCGTCCATCGTGTACGGGGCCGTCTCCGCCTGCACGGCGATCATGGAGACGGAGTGCGCGACGACGTCGTGCAGCTCGCGGGCGATGCGGGCGCGCTCCCGCATGACGGCCTGCTCCCGCTGGACGGCGGTGAGCCGGGTGAGGGTCTCGTTGTTGCGCTCGGCGGCGGCGGCCTCCGTCCGCCCGGCGGACTCCACGACCCGCCGCGCGTCGCCGAGCCCGATGGCGGCGAGGACGGCCACGACCGTCGCGGGCCACGGGACGTCGTCGAGCGTGCCGGTGGCGAGGTAGACGACGGCGACGGTGGCGACGCTGCCGAGCGCGAGGACGCCGGTCGACTGGCGGGGCAGCTGCCGGCCCAGCGCGTACAGCGTGTAGAGGGCGGCGAAGCCGGTGGTGATGAGCAGGATCTGGCCGGTGAGGAGGCTCGCCGCGACCGCGCTGAGCACGACGGCGGCGACCGGGCGCAGGTTCTCCCGGCGCCACACGAGCGGCAGCGTCGCCGCGACGGCGAACCCGCCGGCGAGGCTGAGCGGCGAGTCGACCTGGGGCGCCAGCTCGGCCAGCGCCGCGATCGTCAGCGCGAGCCCGGTCAGCGGGGCGAAGTACCAGGAGCCCGCTACCTCCCGCCAGGCGTTGATCCAGCGGGGCAGCGGCGCCGTCGCACCGGCGGGCGCGCCCGGGGCGCCCGGCGCGCCGGGGGCGGGTGCGGCGCCGCCGTTCAGCCGGGCGCCGAGCCGCGCCGCGAGCGGCCGCAGCAGGGTGCCGATCCCGGTGAGGATCCACAGGAGCAGTTGGCCGACGCCCGCCACGATCCGGCCGGACAGCCGCCACGCGTGGTGCGCGACGGCTGGGCCGAACCCCGCGGGGTCGGGTCCGGTCCGGGCCTTGTCATCGGAGGTCACCCCTCCATACTGACCGCTGCGGGGGGTGGCCACCTCACCGAGCGGATGTATAGGGAGGAGAGGGCTCCACCTGGAGTACCACGCGGGTTCCCTCCTTGAGGGGGACGTCCCGGCACGGCCCGCGAACGTAATGTCTTAACCGTGACCGCGACGGTGGCATCGCCGACGTAGGGGGTTCGGCGGGGCCGCCGCGGTCACACCAGAACCGCCCGGTTTCAGGGGTCCGGGCGGGGAGGCAAGGGAAGCACCTCGCCGGACGGCCGCGATCCGCTTTCGCGGAGGCGTCCGCCGGTCTCGCCTGGGCTGGGGTACGGCCGGCAGTGCGGCGGCCGCCCGGCGAGGGGTCCCTTGCCCATCATGAAGGCCCGTGATGAAGCCCCGTGATGGAAGGCCCGCGACGAACGCGTGGGGCGCCCTGAGGACGCCCCACGGACGTCAGGACGACGCGGGCGCCTCCGGAGCCGCCTCCGCGTCCGGCACCCCGGTACGGGACGCCTCGTCCAGCGCGGGCTCCAGGTAGATCAGCTTCGCCACCGGGAACTGCGCCCGGATCTTGGCCTCGGCCGCGTCGATGCCCCGCGCCACCTCCGCCGCCGTGTCGTCGTGGTGCACGGCGATCTTCGCGGCGATCAGCAGCGCGTCCGGGCCGAGGTACTCGGTGCGGATGTGGATCAGGCGGGCGACCTCCTCCACCGACTCCAGCGCCGTGACGATCTGCCGCTCGGTGTCGGGGTCGACGCCCTCGCCGATCAGCAGGCTCTTGGTCTCGATCGCGAGGATCGTGGCGACCGCGCCGAGCAGCACGCCGATCGCGACGGTGCCGACGCCGTCCCACACGCCGTCCTCGGTGACCACGGCCATCGTGACGCCGAACAGCGCGAGGAACAGGCCGACGAGGGCGGCGAGGTCCTCCAGCAGGACGACCGGGAGCTCGGGGGCCTTCGCGCGGCGGATGAACGACCACCAGGACTGGCCGCCGCGGACCAGGTTCGACTCCTTGATCGCGGTGCGGAAGGAGAACGTCTCCAGGATGATCGCGATGATCAGCACCCCGAACGCCCAGGCCGGGGCCTTGACGTCCTCGGGGTGGGAGATCTTGTGGTAGCCCTCGTACAGCGAGAACGCCGAGCCGACCGTGAACAGGACGACCGCGACGACGAACGCGTAGAAGTAGCGTTCGCGGCCGTAGCCGAAGGGGTGCTCGGGCGTCCGGTCGCGCTCGGACCGCTTGCGGCCGAGGAGCAGCAGACCCTGGTTGCCCGAGTCGGCCACCGAGTGGATCGACTCCGCCAGCATCGACGACGAACCGGTGAACGCGAACGCGACGGCCTTGGACGCCGCGATCCCGAGGTTGGCGGCCAGCGCGGCGACGATGGCCTTTGTTCCACCCTCAGCACTCATCTAGGTAATCCTCGCTTTGAGCTCATCAATGGCAGGCACCGGCGTCGGATCCACGCCCAGCGCGATAGCCAAGTAAACCGTGACATAGTCCGCCGACGCGATGAGTGACGCGATTCTCTCCAGCGGATGCTCGCCCTCGGCGCGGATCTCGGTGACCACCACGCCCCGGTCGCGGGCCAGCGCGGCGGCCGCCTCGGCCCGCGCGCGCACCCGGGGATGCTCGTCCACGTCCCGCAGAAGGAGCAGGTGCAGGCCGTGCTCGGGGTCTTCGGCGCGGTCGCGGAAGAAATGGTCGTCGTCGGACGCGCCGGGGTCGGCCGGGGAGCCGCCACGTGCGAAGAAGCCGTCGAAGGCCGCCACCTGGTTGTGGCCGGCCTCCGGCATCTCGCCGAACACCGCCGGGTACTTGGCGTTCTCGTTGAGCTGGCAGGCCGTGCGGTACGCCGCCGTCGCCGCGATCGCGGACGTCCCCCACACCAGCGGCACGTCGCCCGCGAGGTCGAGCGCGATCCGCTTCGCCGGGTTCACGAACGGCTCGCTGGACGGACGGCACCGGTGCGCCACGTCCTCCAGCAGCGTCGCCGTCGACTCCAGCACCGCGTCGGGGACGTCCACGAGCCGCAGTGTGCGCGCGGCGACGACCAGGGGGACGGTCAAGCCCCACAGTGTGGAACGCGGCTGCCCCGCCGACCGCACGGGGACGAACAGCGCGCGACTCCGGTCGGCGAGGTCGGCGAGCGGCGACTCCGGGGCGCCGACGAACATCAGCCTGCAGCCCCGCCGGGCCGCCTCAGCGGCGACGTCCAGGGTCTCCGCCGTGGTCCCGGAGCACGACACCGCGATGACGAGGTCGGCCGCGCCGACCCAGCCGGGCAGCCGGTGGCCCCGGACCGTGAACACCGGGACCGCGCAGCCCGCTCCGCACACCGCCGCGAGCACGTCGCCCGCGATGCCGGACCCGCCGACCCCGGCGACCACGACCGCGCGCGGCCGGCCGTCCTCGGCCAGCGCCGCGACGCCCGCCTCGGCCGCCGCCCGCTGCGCCTCCCGCACCTGCGCCGCCGACGAGGCGACCTGCCGCAGCATCCCGCCCGGGTCGGCGGCCTCGACCGCCTCGGCGTCCTCCAGCCGGGAAGGGTCGAGCGCCGCGCTCATCGCCGCGCCACCGCCCGGAGGCTCACGGGGCGGGGGTCCTGGCCTCGTCGACCAGCAGCACGGGGATGTCGTCGCGCACCGGGTAGGCGTAGCCGCACGAACCGGTGCAGACCAGCTCGTCGGCGCCCTCGTCGGCGCGCAGGTCGCCGCCGCAGTTCGGGCAGGCGAGGATCTCCAGGAGCCAGGAGTCCAGCTTCATCGTCATGGCAGCGTCACTTCTCCTTGCAGTCGGTGGGCCCGGTCGTCACTTCTCGTCCCTGACCAGCGCCAGGACCTCGTCGCGGATCGCCGCCATGGTCGCCTCGTCGCCGGCCTCCGCGTTCAGGCGCAGCAGCGGCTCGGTGTTGGACGGCCGCAGGTTGAACCACCAGCCGGCGGACTCGTCGGCCACGGTGAGCCCGTCCAGCTCGTCGATCGCGACGCCGGGGCGGCCGGCGAAGGCGTCCTTGACCTTCGCCGCGGCGGCGTCCTGGTCGGCGACCTCGCTGTTGATCTCGCCGGACGCGACGTAGCGGGTGTACTCGCCGAGCAGCTCCGACAGCGGCCCGTCCTGCTCGCCGAGGGCGGCGAGGACGTGCAGGGCCGCCAGCATGCCGGAGTCGGCGAACCAGAAGTCGCGGAAGTAGAAGTGCGCCGAGTGCTCGCCGCCGAACACCGCGCCCGTCTCGGCCATCGTCTGCTTGATGAACGAGTGCCCGACGCGGGTGCGGACCGGCGTCCCGCCGTGCTCGGCGACGATCTCCGGGACGGCCTTGGAGGTGATCAGGTTGTGCACGATCGAGGACCCCGGGTGCTTCGCCAGCTCCCGGGTCGCGACCAGCGCGGTGATCGCGGACGGGGCGACGATCTCGCCGCGCTCGTCCACCACGAAGCAGCGGTCGGCGTCGCCGTCGAAGGCGAGCCCGATGTCGGCGCCGGTCTCGCGGACCTTGGCCTGCAGGTCGCGCAGGTTCTCCGGCTCGATCGGGTTGGCCTCGTGGTTGGGGAAGGTGCCGTCCAGCTCGAAGTACATCGGGACCAGCTCGATCGGCAGGCCCTCGAACACCGACGGGACGGTGTGCCCGCCCATGCCGTTGCCCGCGTCGACGACGACCTTCAGCGGCCGGATCGACGACAGGTCGACGAGCGTCTTCAGGTGCTCGGCGTAGCCCTTCAGGACGTCCCGCCGCTGCACCGTGCCCGGCTTCCCGTCGTAGGCGGGGACGCCGTTCTCGACCATCTCGCGGATCTCGGCGAGGCCGGTGTCGCGGCCGACCGGGCGGGCGCCGGAGCGGCAGAGCTTCAGCCCGTTGTACCGGGCCGGGTTGTGGCTCGCGGTGAACATGGCGCCGGGCAGGTCGAGGCTGCCGCTGGCGTAGTAGAGCAGGTCGGTGGAGCCGAGCCCGGCCTCGATCACGTCCGCGCCCTGGGACGTGGCGCCGCGCGCGAACGCCTCCGCAAGCGGGACCGACGACTCGCGCATGTCGTGCGCGGTGACCACCGCGCTCGCCCCGGTGACCCGCACGAACGCCGCCCCGGCCGCCTCGGCGATCGCGGGGTCGAGCTCGTCCGGGACGACGCCCCGGATGTCGTACGCCTTGAAGATCTTGCCGAGGTCGCCCACTCCTGCTCCCTGGTCGAGAAACGCTGCCCGAATGTGCCAAGAGACCCTGTGCCCCGGGAAACCGGGTTCACGAGCCTACCGGGACGCGAGACGGCGACCGGCCGCGACGTGGCCGCGGACGGGGCGGGGCCACGGGGAGGCCGGGGCTACTCCTGGCCCTGGGTGCCCGCGGGCTCGGAGCGCAGCACGCGCAGGTGGCCGCGGCGGCCGACCTCCGTGCCCTGGCCGACCGGCTCCTGGCCGGGGCCGGGCGCGGGCTTGGCGGCCTCCCGGACGGCGTCGGCGAGGGCCTCCAGGTCGTCCGCGCTGGGCTCGGTCTCCTCCTCGACGGGGAGCCGCACGAGTTCCCACCCCATCGGGGCGGTGAGCCGCTCGGAATGCTCGGCGCACAGGTCGTAGCAGTGTGGCTCTGCGTACGTGGCGAGCGGCCCCAGGACCGCGGTGGAGTCGCGGTAGACGTACGTGAGCGTGAACACTGCAGGCGCCTTGCAGGCGGTGCGGGAGCAGGTGCGGACGGGGCTCACGATGGCTGACCGTACCCCCCTCCCAGCGGCTCCGCCACCACCCCGGCGCACGTGTCGCCGTTACCGGGCGATTTCCGGGGTAAGAACTACATTCCGTACGGAGACGAACTCTCACCGTGCGACATCTGGCGAGCCGCGCGCACCCGGTTCCCGGCGGCTCCCCGCGGGTCACCGGCGACGGCGGAGGTAGTCTGGACGCGTGCGACCCCGTGTGGCAGGCGCACGGCGTCGCGACCGTCACGGTCGCGGCATCCGTGGTCCTCTGACGCCCCCGCAGGCGCCGGTCTCGCGGACCCGCGCCGAGCGGTTCGACGACCTCGTCGACGACGAGGTACGCCGGCTCGTCCAGCGCTGGGGTCCGGAACTGGCCGAGGTGGAGTTCGCGGTCGACGACGTGCCGATCGTCGAACCCGGCTTCGACGGGCCCGTCCCGCTCGGCCAGACCGTCCTCCGGTCACCGCCCACCGCCGTCCCGCCGATGAGCTCCGCTCGGCCGCCCGCCTCCGCGATCCCCGCCGGGGAGCCGGCGGTGAGCATCGTGGTGTTCCGCCGGCCCGTCGAGGCCCGCGCCTCCGGTGAGGCGGAGCAGTCCCGGCTGATCCGCGACCTGCTGGTCGAGGAGGTCGCCGAGCTCCTCGGCCTCTCCCCCGAGTCCGTCGACCCGAGCTACGACTCCCCCGACGACTGAGGCTCGCGCGGCTCGGCTCGCGCGGCTAGGGGGTCAGCGCGGTCTGGGAGTCGGCGGTGTCGGGCAGGTGGATCGTCGTCCGGGCCGGGGTGATCGGCAGGACGGTGAACAGGTAGCCGTCGCCCTTGCCGGTGGCGAGCACGCGGGACGCGTAGACGGGCCCCGACCCCGGTTTCGGGACGATCAACGCGCTGTAGGCGGTGGCGGCGTCGGCCTCGCCCGGGGCGGTCAGCTTCGCCTCGACCGTCCGCCCGGCCTGGACGCTGATCTCCTGCGGGCGGCTCCGCCCGGCCGCGTTGACGGTCGTGACCTCGACGGTCGCCGCCCCGAACGGCGCGGTGAGGACGAGCGAGGAGTCGAACCGGTTGTCGGCGACGACGCCGGGGCCGCCGGCGGCGAGCGGCGCCGTCGCCGCGCCGTAGGCGATGTCGGCGCCGCGGTCGGCGGCGAAGCCCGCGAGGATCGGCCGGTCCGCGGTGAGCCGGACGGCGGCGGCCTTCCCCGACAGCGCGCCGTCGAGCGGGACGGACGTCACGGTCTCGGCGGGGGCGTCCAGCACGTCCTGGCCCTGCGGGGCGAACGCGCCGCCCGGCGTGATCACCTGCACCCTGATGCGGGCGTCGTCGTCGCCGGGCACGGAGACCAGCAGGCGGCGCTTGCCGGCACCGCCCGGCACGCCGGGCACGAGGACGGACGTCGCGGGCTCGGCGGACCGCGGCAACCACTCGATGCCGCGCTTCGCGCCGATCCGGGCGCGCACCGACGCGGCGACGCGCCCGCTGGTGGTCTGCACCCGCAGCGCAAGGTCGGCGGCGGTCTTCACGATGTCGCCGAGGCCCTCCGGCGACCCGCCGATGCGCACGACCCGGGTGGTGTAGGGCGCGACGGGCGTGGCGCGTCCGTCCGGGGTGTCGAGGGGCCCCTCGCCGGACAGGGCGGTGAGGTTCACGGACGCGGGCTGCGCGTCGACGTTGGTCAGGTACAGGTCGAGCCGGTCGGCGGCGGTGGGGCCGGGCCCCAGGAACCACAGGTCGGTGCCGGGGGCGGCGCAGCGGGCACTGGCGAGGCCGCGGTCGGGGCCGCCCGGCCAGTACGTGGTCTGCTCGGCCTCCAGCCCGGCGGCGATGGCACCGGTGCCGCGGACGGTGTAGGCGTCGCCGCTGGACTTGGTGTCGCCGTTCCAGCCCTGGCCTGGCGACGACATGGACCCGAGTGGGGAGCCGCCCTTGGACGGCGCCATCTCCACGCTCCCGCCGCCTCTCTGGGAGAGGGACTGGACGGCCAGGCGCCCGCCCTCGTGCCCTGGGCAGACCATCACGGCGTTGGCGACGGGCACCGTGCGGCCCTTCTCGGACGCCTCCCCCGGACGCGACAGGGTCGCGGCCCCGTACAGGGCGGCGACGGCGACGAGCATCAGCGCGGCGGTGGCGTAGCGCATGCCGAGGAGGCGCACTGTTTTTTCCAGCACGGCCCTTTCCGGCACGGCCTTCTCCCGCAGAGCCTTGCGCATGGGGATCACGGCACCTCCTCCGGGCTCGGCTCCTTGGCCGGCTCCTTGGCCGGCTCTGAGGGCGGCTCTGGGGACTGCTCATGCTTGACGTGGGCGGCATGGCCTGCGCGGCGGCGTCCACGGCGGCGCGCGCGCCGTCCGTGGTGGCGCCCCTGCCTGTCGCCACCGAACGTCAGGTTGTCGGTCTGCGCGCCGGGCAGCGCCAGGACGAGCACGGCCAAGACGGCGACGCCCTGGATGACGACCCAGGTGTGCCGCAGCTTGTCCGAGCGCGTCAGTTTGAACTCGCCTCCGCTCGGGGGGATGTCATAGCCCTGCGCCCAGCCGTCCACCGTGTGCCATTCGAGGATCTCCTCGCCGTTCAGGGTGGCCCGCCAGCCGCCGTCCCCGGCTTCGGCCAGCAGCAAGGTGCGCTTGCCCTGTCCGGGAGGGATCTGCACACGGGCGTTGATCCGGCCCGCAGGTAGGGGCGTGACAGTGGAGCCCTGCAGAAGCATCATCCGGGCGGACGCCGCCTGGAGCCGCCACACGGCGAACGTTTCGGTGCGGCTGAGGCGGGTCAGTTCCGGTGACGCGTCCAAGACCTTCGTGACCGGGTCCTTCTGGGGCTGCGGCACGAGGATGTACTGGACGCCCATACGGGTCAGTGCTGGCCCGTCGTCGCCCTCACGCCCCACGGCCAGGCCCGCTACGAGGTCGTTCAAGCGTTCGTGTGCCTCGCCGCCCACCGGGACCTCTGCTTCGCCCAGTCTCGGACGCTCGTCCCGGAGAATCGTGTAGGAGACCCGTCCGGTGGGCTCCCGGTGCAGGACGAGAGTTCTCGGCCCGCCCGGCGCGTGCAGGAACACGGGCACCGTGTCTGGGTCGACTTTGCCGAGCGGCCCGCCCGCACCGCCGACCACCCACAGCGCGGCGGACAGGACGGGCGCGCTCAGCGCGGCGAGCACCACGACGGCGCCGCCCGTCCGGTAGATCACGTCCTTGCCCGCGAGGACCTCGGTGGCGCGCTGGACGGCGGCGGTCGCGGCGAGCAGCACCCCCGCCCCCGCGAAGATCAGCACCATGCCGGGCCAGACCGGGGCCGCGTCCGCGCCCTTGGTGACGGTGATGGCGCTGATCAGCACGGCGAGGAGCAGCCCGAACACCGCCAGCAGCCAGCCCGCGAGCACGCTGCCCCGGCGGCTGCGCAGCGGCAGCGCGAGCACGGCGACCGCGAGCAGGCCCGCGAGCGCCCACCGCGCGGGCGTGCCCGGCCCTCCCGGGTTCAGCGCCAGCAGGTCGGCCGCCGTCGCGGGCTCGAACCGGCGGTGCAGGCCCGCCTCGGTCAGGAAACGGGACGGGTGCAGCAGCAGGCCGACCGTCCACGGGAGCATCAGCAGCGGCGGCACGCCGAGCGCGATGCCGAGGTTGCGGCGGCCCTGCCGAGGGCCCGGCCGGTCGAGCAGCGCGTACACCATCACGGCCGCCAGCACGGCGAGAAGCCAGACGAGCGGGACGAAAGCCATCGCCACGGTCAGCAGCAGCGCGACCGTCCAGGCGGCCCGTCCGGCGCGCTTGCGCCGGGTGGCGGCGTTGAAGCGGGCGGCCTCCGAGCGCGGCACCCCGTAGAGGCGGGCGGCGTACAGCCCGATCAGCGGGAGCAGGACGAGGACGACGGCGGTTCCGAGGCGTCCGCCCGCGATGGCGCCGGTCGCGGCGGGCAGCAGCGCGTACACGGCCGCGAACCAGGCGCGGACGGCGGCGACGGGGACGCGGCGCCCGGCGGCGCGGGCCCGGCGCCCGGTCAGCGGCGACTCGGTGATCAGCAGCCGGGACGCGCGGTAGGCGGTGAGCCCGGCGAGCGGCACGCTGCCCAGCAGCAGGACCGACACCGCCAGCCACGGCTTGCCGAACAGCACCGTCGACAGCGCCGCGAGGACGCCGACGTAGGGCGGGCTGCCCGCGTCCGTGCCGAGCCCCACCGGGTGCCAGCCGGTCAGGTACTGCTCCCACAGGTCGCTTGCGCCGCCCCAGGCGGGCACGAGCGCGCCGCCGCCGAGCCGCCCTACGGCGGTCAGCAGGGATCGTTCGGCGGCGACCGCGACGGCGGTCAGCGCGAGGACGAGCAGCACGCCGGGACGGGCGAGGAACCGGCGGATCGGGCCGGGCTCGTCCACCGTGACGTCGTCCTCCTCCCGCTGCTCGCGGGCCCGCTCCTGGGCGGCGAGGTGCTCGGAGACCGCCTCGACGGCCCGGCGCAGCACCACCCACCGCGGCTGGAAGCGCCGCACGGTGCGGTGCACGCGGGTGCGGCCGTCCGCGCGGGCGGCGCGGGCCCGCCGCAGCCGGCCGGGGTCGCGCAGCACGTCGGCGAGCGCGCGCAGCTCCTCGCGGGCCGCGCCCGGCCGCTTGGTGACCAGCAGGAACAGCGCGTGCGCGAGGGACGCCCACACGTTGCGGGCGAGGGCCCGCAGCATCGCCGGGAACGGCTGGTTGGCGAGCAGCGTGAACAGCGCGTTGCGGCGGTCGCGGCGGGCCGGGTGCTCGGCGGTCATGCCGATCTCGCGGAGCCCGCGCCGGGCCGCCTCCGCGTGGTAGACGACGGCGTCGCTGGCCGTGACGACCCGGTGCCCGGCGGCGTGCGCCCGCCAGCAGAAGTCGAGGTCCTCGCGGAAGATGCCGTACTCGACGTCGAAGCCGCCGAGCCGCTCCCACACGTCCCGGCGGACCAGCATCCCGGCGCTGCCGACGGCGAGGACGTCCCGGACGCCGTCGTGCTGCCCCTGGTCGAACTCGTCGCGGTCGAGGCCGCGCTCGCGGCGCCCGGCGGCGTCGACGGTGACGCCCAGCTCGCGCAGGACGCGCCGGTCGTCCCAATCGCGGACCTTCGGGCCGAGCACCGCCGCGTTGGGGTCGGCGCCGGCGGTGCGCAGCAGTTGGGCGAGCGCGTCGTGGGCGGGCTCGGAGTCGTCGTGCAGCAGCCACAGCCACTCGGTGCGCGGCGTGCCGGGCTCGTCGTCGGGGACGGGCGCGGACGCGGCGTCCTGGCGCAGCGCCTCCGCGATCGCCTCCCCGTAGCCGGTGGTGCGCGGCAGGGTGAGGACCGTGCCCGCGCCGACGACCTCGGCGAGCACGGCGGGCCCGCGGTCCCGGCTGCCGGTGTCCACGATCACGAGGCGCTGCACGGGCCGCGCCTGCGTGAGCAGCGCCTTCAAGGTCTCCGGAAGCCACCGGGCGCCGTCATGGACGACGAGGACCGCCGTGACGACGTGGCGATCGAGAGTGGGGGCCAATGATCGCTCGATCTGTGGGACGACAGGGTCGTGGTGAAGCATGCGGGAAGACGTCAGCCGTGCCGGCCGGGGCCGGCACGGCTGATAACTGTACGGCGACCGCTCGGCGCACGCCCCGGTTCCCCCGAGATCCGGGACGGGCGGCGGGCGGCCTGGACGCCGCTAGACGGCCTGGCGCTTCAGTTTGCGCCGCTCCCGCTCGGAGAGACCTCCCCAGATGCCGAAACGTTCATCGTGCTGCAGCGCGTACTCCAGGCACTCCGTACGCACCTCGCATGCCCGGCACACCTTCTTGGCCTCGCGAGTGGAGCCGCCCTTCTCCGGAAAGAACGCCTCCGGGTCCGTCTGCGCGCACAGGGCGCGCTCCTGCCAGCCCATCTCTTCGCCGTCTGTGCCGTGCGCCAGCGGGATGACCACCTCGCTCACAGCGCACCTCCCTGCCCGTGGAACCCCCTGGTCAATGCCTTCCCTCCGGTTCCTTCCCCCGAGAAGGCATTGAAACTACACGGACGAAATTACACGCGTGTAGCGACTGCCCCGTCAAGCCGGAGAGCTTTCCTGGGCGACAAAACGGCTTATGCCGGGATGGGCTCGCTGACCTTTGGATGAAGATCAGTTAATCGGGCGGTCACCGCCGCGCTTGGACGCCGGTCGGCGCACGCGGGCGGCGCGGCGGATCACTGCGGCGGCGGGGGCCGGTTGTCCCGGTACCAGTCGCCGCCCTGCTCGCCCTGCGGGGGCGCGGGCTGGGTGCCCTGCGGGCCCTGGTCGCCGCCGGAGCCGCCGTAGGCGCGCGTCCACTCGCCCATCTCCTCGTCGGCGGCGGGCTGCTGGTTCTGGGGCTGCTGCTGGCCGGCCTGGTAGCCGCCCTGGGCACCGTACTGCTGGTAGTCCTGCTGGCCGTACTGCTGGGGCTGGCCGTACTGCTGCTGGCCGTACTGCTGAGCGGCCTGCTGGCCCTCGGCGCCCGGCTGCTGCTGCCCGTACTGCTGGTACTGCTGCTGCCCGTACTGCTGCTGCTCGTAGCCCTGCTGCTGGTAGTCCTGCTGCTGGCCGTACTGCTGCGGCTGCCCGAACTGCTGCTGGCCCTGCTGGCCCTGCTGGTACCCGAAGTCGGGGTAGCCCGGCTGCATCTGCGGCTGGGCCTTCGGACGCGCGGGCTGCATCCCCTGGAAGACGGTGAAGACGAACCAGCCGCCCGCTCCGACGACGGCGAGCTTGCCGGCGCCCTCCAGGAACGCGGACAGCTTCGTCACCGCCGAGGTGTATTCCGAGTCGGCGAGCATCCCGCTCAGCCACGCGATGACCCCGAACAGGGCGATGCCGCCGAGGACGCCGAGCGCCCCCATGGTGATCGTCCGGGCCTGCGGGGTCGGGGTCTCGCCCCAGGTGACCAGGAGCACCGCGAGGACGAGGATCCCGACGAGGGCGATCTGCAGGAACGTCCCGCCCCGCGTCTCGCCGAGCGCGCGGCCGGTGAACGTGCCGTCGCCGCCCAGAAGGGAGATCAGCCCCGCGAGCAAGTGCAGTCCCGCCGCGGCGAGCAGTACCCAGGCGGCCGGTTCGCGCAGGCGCTGGACGGCTTCCTTGTTCACGGTGAATTCTCCAGACTGAGGCAATCCATTACACGGCAAAGCTTTGCACAGTCTCGTCCGGAGCGGCGACCCCGCACCCGCGTCGCGGACCGCGCGATCCGCGCGGCGCCTCTTCGGTGCAGATCTCCATGCGCGGACGGCGCCCCGTAGGGTTGGATTATGAAGATCGTGTGTCTGGCGGGCGGGATCGGCGGCGCCCGGTTCCTGCGCGGCCTGCGGGAGGCGGTTCCGGAGGCGGAGATCACCGTCATCGGCAATACCGGGGACGACATCTCCCTGTTCGGGCTGCGGGTGTGTCCTGACCTGGACACCGTGATGTACACGCTCGGCGGCGGCATCAACGAGGAACAGGGCTGGGGCCGGACGGACGAGACGTTCACCGTCAAGGAGGAACTGGCCGCCTATGGCGTCGGCCCGGGATGGTTCGGGCTCGGCGACCGCGATTTCGCGACCCATATCGTCCGGACGCAAATGCTCGAAGCGGGCTACAAGCTGTCGGCGGTCACCGAGGCGCTGTGCGACCGGTGGAATCCGGGCGTCCGGCTGATTCCGATGAGCGACGACCAGGTCGAGACGCATGTGGTCATCGAGGACGAGAAAGGCCGGCGGGCCGTCCACTTCCAGGAGTGGTGGGTGCGGCTGCGGGCGTCCGTTCCGGCGCTGTCGATCGCGGCGGTGGGCGCGGAGGACGCCAAGCCGGCGCCCGGCGTGCTCGCGGCGATCGAGGCGGCCGACGCGGTGCTGTTCCCGCCGTCCAACCCGGTGGTGAGCATCGGGACGATCCTGGCGGTGCCCGGCATCCGGGACGCCGTGGCATCGAAGACCGTGGTCGGCGTCTCCCCGATCATCGGCGGGGCGCCGGTGCGGGGCATGGCCGACGCGTGCCTGACGGCGATCGGCGTGGAGACGTCGGCGCGGGCGGTCGCGGAGCTGTACGGGCTGGGGCTGCTGGACGGCTGGCTGGTCGACGAGGCCGACGCGGACGTCCGGGTCGAGGGCATCGACGTCCGGTCCCGGCCGCTGCTGATGAGCGACGCCGCGGCCACGGCCGCGATCGCGCGGGCGGCGGTCGACCTGGCGATGGAGTTGAAGCGGGCGGAGGACGCCGAGTGAGGCTTGAGGTTTTCGGCGTTCCGGGGCTGCCGGAGGTCGCCGAGGGCGACGACATCGCCGCGCTGGTCCCGGCGGGGACGGTGCAGGACGGGGACGTGCTCGTCGTGACGTCCAAGATTGTCAGCAAGGCGGAGGGGCGGGTCCTACTCGCCGACGACCGCGAGAAGGCCATCGACGCCGAGACGGTGCGCGTGGTCGCGCGGCGCGCGCACGCGCGAGGCGAGACGCGGATCGTGGAGACGCGCCAAGGGCTCGTTCTGGCCGCGGCCGGGGTGGACGCGTCCAACACCCGGCCGGGGACGGTGCTGCTGCTCCCGGAGGACCCGGACGCGTCGGCGCGGCGCATCCGGGCCGGGGTCCGGGAGCGCACCGGGGCCGACGTCGCCGTGATCGTGTCCGACACGCTGGGGCGGCCGTGGCGCAACGGGCTCACCGACGCCGCCATCGGCGTCGCCGGGCTGGAGCCGCTCGCCGACCTGCGCGGTCGCACCGACCCCCACGGCAACCGGCTCGACGCGACGATCACCGCCGTGGCGGACGAGATCGCCGCGGCGGGCGAGCTGGTCAAGGGCAAGCTCGACGGGGTGCCGATCGCCGTGGTGCGGGGCCTCTCCGAGCTGGTCACGGCCGAGGACGGGCCGGGCGCGCAGGCGCTCGTGCGTCCCCCCGACGAGGACATGTTCAGGTTCGGGTCGGCGGACGTGCTGCGCGCGCGCCGCACGATCCGCGAGTTCACCGCCGAGCCGGTCGACCCGGCAGCGGTGCGCCGCGCGGTCGACGCCGCGATCACCGCGCCGGCGCCGCACCACACGACGCCGTGGCGGTTCGTCCTGCTGGAGTCGGCGGAGTCGCGGACCCGGCTGCTGGACGCGATGCGCGACGCGTGGGAGGCCGACCTGCGCCGCGACGGCTTCTCCGCGGAGTCGATCACCAAGCGGCTGCGCCGCGGCGAGGTGCTGCGCCGGGCGCCGTACCTGATCGTGCCGTGCCTGGTGATGGACGGCTCGCACGACTACCCCGACGAGCGGCGGTCGCGCGCCGAGCGCGAGATGTTCGTCGTGGCGACCGGCGCCGGGGTGGAGAACCTGCTGGTCGCGCTGGCGGTCGAGGGGCTCGGCTCGTGCTGGGTGTCGAGCACGATGTTCTGCCGCGACGTCGTCCGCGACGTCCTCGACCTGCCGGACGAGTGGGACCCGATGGGCGCGGTCGGCGTCGGGCACGCCGCCGCGCCGCCGCGCGAGCGCCCGCCGCGCAGCGCCGAGGCGTTCATCGAGGTCCGGTAGGCGGGAATAGATCGGATCGGGCCGGGGCTGGCGTGGGTACGGGACTCCACGCCGGCCTTGGCGGGACCCCGGCGCGGCACAAATTATGACGATTGGCATAGAGTGCCCGCATGGACGCCACGAGCTCCGCTCTACGTCGGGCCCTGGCCCGCGCGCGCGACGGCAAGACACTGGACCGATCCGAGGCCACCACACTGCTGCAGGCCCGCGGGGCGCAGCTCGACGATCTGCTCTCCTACGCGGCCCGCACCCGGGACGCCGGTCTGGACGCCGCCGGCCGTCCGGGCGTCATCACCTACAGCCGCAAGGTCTTCATCCCGCTGACGCGGCTCTGCCGGGACCGCTGCGGCTACTGCACGTTCGCGACCGTCCCGCACCGGCTCGACGCGCCCTACCTCAGCCCGGACGAGGTGCTGGAGATAGCGCGGCAGGGCGCCGCGATGGGCTGCAAGGAGGCCCTGTTCACGCTCGGGGACCGTCCCGAGGACCGCTGGAAGCAGGCCCGCGAATGGCTCGACGCGCACGGGTACGACGACACGCTCTCGTACGTGCGCGCGATGGCGATCCGCGTGCTGGAGGAGACCGGGCTCCTGCCGCACCTGAACCCGGGCGTGCTGACGTGGCGCGACTTCCAGCGGCTCAAGCCGGTCGCCCCGTCCATGGGCATGATGCTGGAGACGACGGCGACGCGGCTGTTCAGCGAGCGCGGCGGCCCGCACTTCGGGTCGCCCGACAAGGACCCCGCCGTCCGGCTGCGCGTCCTTGAGGACGCCGGCCGCACGAACGTGCCGTTCACGACCGGGATCCTGATCGGCATCGGCGAGACGGTCGAGGAGCGCGCGGACGCCGTCTTCGAGATCCGCCGGACGATGCGGGAGTACGGGGCGATCCAGGAGGTCATCGTCCAGAACTTCCGCGCGAAGCCCGACACGAAGATGCGCGACGCGCCGGACGCGGAGCTGGCGGAGCTGGCCGCGACGATCGCGGTGACGCGGCTCGTCCTCGGGCCGAAGGCGCGCATCCAGGCGCCGCCGAACCTGGTCGCCGACCAGTACGCGCTGATGCTGCGCGCCGGCATCGACGACTGGGGCGGCGTCTCGCCGCTGACCCCCGACCACGTGAACCCCGAGCGGCCGTGGCCGCAGATCGACGAGCTCGCGGAGCGGACCGCCGAGTCGGGCTTCACGCTGCGCGAGCGGCTGACGATCTACCCCGAGTACGTGCGGCGCGGCGAGCCGTGGCTCGACCCGCGGCTGGTCGGGCACGTCGCCGCCCTGGCCGACCCGGCGACCGGGCTGGCGCGGGAGGACGCCGTCCTCGAAGGACGCCCCTGGCAGGAGCCGGACGGCGGCTTCGAGGCGTCCGGGCGCACCGACCTGCACACGACGATCGACACCACCGGCCGCACCAGCGACCGGCGCGACGACTTCGACGAGGTCTACGGCGACTGGGACGCGCTGAAGGAGCGCATGTCCGCGCCCCAGCGCTTCAACGCCGACGTCAAGACCGCTCTCGCGCGCGCGGAGCAAGACCCTGCCGGTCTGTCGGACGACGAGGCGCTCGCCCTCCTGCACGCCGAGGGCACCGAACTCGACGCCCTCGCCTCCCTCGCCGACGACCTGCGACGCGAGGCCGTAGGGGACGACGTCACCTACATCGTCACACGGAACATCAACTTCACCAACGTCTGCTACACCGGCTGCCGGTTCTGCGCGTTCGCACAACGCCGCACTGACGCCGACGCCTACACACTGTCCCTGGAACAGGTCGGGGACCGGGTGGACGAGGCATGGGCGGCGGGCGCCACCGAGATCTGCATGCAGGGCGGCATCCACCCCGACCTGCCCGGCACCGCCTACTTCGACCTCGCGCGTGAGGTGAAGCGGCGCGCCCCCGACATCCACCTGCACTCCTACAGCCCGATGGAGGTCGTGAACGGCGCGTCCAGGACGGACCTGTCGATCCGGGAGTGGCTGCAGGCCGCGAAGGAGGCCGGGGTCGACTCGCTACCGGGAACGGCCGCCGAGATCCTGGACGACGACGTCCGCTGGGTGCTGACCAAGGGGAAGCTGCCCACCGACCAGTGGATCGAGGTCGTCACCACCGCGCACGAGATCGGCATACCGACGACGTCCACGATGATGTACGGGCACGTGGACACGCCGTCGCACTGGGTCGCGCACATCAAGCTGCTGAGGTCCATCCAGGAGCGGACGGGCGGATTCAGTGAGTTCGTGCTGCTTCCGTTCGTCCACCACAACTCGCCCATCTATCTCGCCGGGCTGGCACGTCCCGGGCCCACCGTTCGGGAGAACGTGGCCGTCCACGCCTTGGCGCGCATCCTGCTGCACGGCGCGATCTCCAACATCCAGACGTCGTGGGTGAAGCTGGGGGACGAACTGTGCACGCGCGTCCTGCAAGGCGGCGTGAACGACCTCGGCGGCACGCTGATGGAGGAGACCATCAGCCGCATGGCGGGGTCGGAGAACGGCTCGTTCAAGCCCATCAGCGAACTGGAGGCGATCGCGGCGCGCGCGGGGCGCCCGGCCAGGCAGCGCACCACCCTCTACGGCGAGGTGCCGGCGGAACGTCTGGAAGCCGCCCGCCGCACGGACGGGATCGGCAAATTCGGGAAGCGGCTGCCGCTCAGTCCTGTATGACGGACACGTGGACGAAGACGGACGCCCGCTGTGGGGGCGCCCGGCGCTCTGGGCGGCTCTGGCGCTGCTGCTGTCGGGCGCGGGCGGCGGCGCGTGGGCGTCCGGCCTGTTCTCCGCACCGGCCTGCTCCGGCACGGACGTCCGGATCACCGTCGCGGCGCAGCCGGAGATAGCACCGGCGCTGAAGGACGTGGCGTCCCGCTTCAACGTGGAGAGGCACCACGTTGGCGGGCGCTGCGTCCATGCCAGCGTCACCCCGGTCGCACCGTCCGCCTACAGGGGCCAGTCGGACGCCTGGCTACCGGAGTCGTCACTATGGCTGGGCCGCAACATGCCCGGTACACCAGTGGCCGCAACACCAGTGGTTCTAGCCACGACCCGCCCCGTCGCAGACGAGTTCCAAAGCACCGACATAGACATCAGCTGGAAACTCCTGCTCAAGGACAAGGCAGACGACCTCCCCCTAGCCCGCACCGTGGCCGACCCAAGCGCCGGCATGACGGGCACGGTAGCGATGCTCGCGCTCCAACAACTCGACGAGAAAGCAGACGTGGCCAAGGCCCTCCGCAAGAGCGGCGGCTCAACGGCGACCTTGGCCACCCTCACCACCGCCGAACGGTTCGCCCGCCCCCTCGCGGTCACCACAGAGCAAGCAGTGGTCACCTACAACGAGACCCACCGTCCGAACCCCGTCGTCAGCCTCCTGCCAACCGAGGGCACGCTGATGCTGGACCACCCCTACGCCGTCACCACGAAGGACCCGCGCCGACGCGACGCCGCAGAGGCGTTCCAGGCGGCCCTAGGCACCCGCTCGGCCCGCAACATCCTCCAACGCGCGGGCTTCCGCACACCGGACGGCGCCCTGAACACCGCCTACGCGACCGAGTACAACGTCCCGGACAAGCCACCGAAGTCGCTCCGCCTCCCCACCCGCAAGGAGATCGGCGAGGCGCTCACGTCCTGGAAGACCTGAGTCAAGGAGCGCCGCGAACGGTGCTGGGACGCCGCTCCACCAGCGCGTCCGCCGACTCCCGTAGCTCCTCCAGGACGGCCCGCACCGAGGGCCGCACCTCTGCGCCGACCCGCGTCCACATGACCATGCGGCGGTCGACCGGGGCATCGGCCACGTCCCGCACCACGATGCCCTCCTCCCGCTCTGCGAGCGCCAGGTCGGGGATCAGGCACACCGCACCGCCCGACGCGACCATCGCGAAGATGATCAGCAGGTCGTTCGACCGGTACCGCACATCCGGGCGGAAGCCGCCCAGCTCCACACACGTCCGCTCCAGCAGGTCGGCGTGGTTCGTCCCGACATGCCCGGTCACCCAGGGCGAGTCCGCGAGATCCGCCATCCGCACGGGAGCCCCGTCCAACGCGAGCCGATGCCCCTCGGGCAAGGCCACGCGCATCATCTCCGTGACGAGCACCTCGGACGTCAGCTCAGGCCGCCTAGGGCGCGGCAGATGCGAGTACTCATCGGTCAGCACCACATCGATCTCCTGCAGCACCAGCGCCTGCAGAACCCGGTGGAACTCCTCGTCCAGAACATCGACCACAAGCTCGGGATACTTCTCCGCCAGCCGAGGCAACGCGGGCGCCAGCACATGCAGCAGCGCCGTCTGGAACCCCACGAGCCGCACGACCCCCGCGACCCGCCCGCTCGCCGCGACCGTCGCCTCTTCAGCCTGCTTGGCCTGCGCCAGCAGCGTCTCGGCGTGCTCGGCGAGCACCTCCCCCGCCGTGGTCAGCCGCAGCCGCCGCCCGGCCCGCTCCACCACCGGCACGCCGACATCCTTCTGCAACTGAGCGAGCTGCTGCGACACCGCCGAAGGCGTGTACCCGAGCGATTCCGCCACGGCCCCGAGCGTCCCGCGCAGCTTGAGCTCCCGAAGCACCCGCAACCGCCCCAGATCCAACATAGTGAAGCGATTCTTACACAATCCCTCCAGGAAAGGTCGCTGGACCTGAACGTTGGACGGAGTCAAACTAAAGGTGCGATGGGAAGGACGGACACCCCGGCTCCACCGATCGCCCCGCGCGGGAACGCCCCTTCAGCGATCCCACTGAAAGAAGAAGACCATGCTGTACGTGCTCGGCATCATCGTCGCCCTCGCCGTCCTCGGCCCCCTGTTCGGCGCCGACAGCCGCGACGGCCTCGACTGGACCCCGAACAACTTCTGGCTGCGCCGCCGCTCAGCGGCGGACCCGGTCAAAACGACCGGTAGTCCCGGACAGGCAACCGGGGGCCGCGCCTCGGCGGGCGCCTCCCGGACGATTCCAGCAGCCGGGTGACCCGGTACCGATGGCCGGCATAGGGCTCCAGCAGTTCGAGCATCCCGGCGTCGTCCACCTTGCGGCCCGCCAGCGCCCAGCCGACCAGGCCGGGCAGGTTGTAGTCGCCCACGGAGACGGCGTCGGGATCCCCGACCGCCCGCTGCCGGATCTCGGCCGCGGTCCAGACCCCGATCCCGGGCAGCGACCTGAGCCGCGCCTCCCCGGCGTCCTCCTCCAGCCGCTTCGCGACCCGCGCGGCCCCGATGATCGTCCGAGCCCGGACGGCCTCCAGCCCGGACCGGTGCCACTCCCACGAGGGAATCCGGACCCACACCTCGGGCGGCGGCGGAACCCGCATGTGCGGCGCGCCCGGCGCGGGCTCCCCGAACCGGCGCAGCAGGTACCCCCACCCGCGCCACGCCTCCTGCGCGAGGACCTTCTGCTCCATCACGGCCGGCACGAGCGCCTCGAACACCCGCCGCGACTTCCCGATCCGCAGCCCCTCACGCCGACGCGCCTGCTCCAGCACGACGTCATGCCGCGCGACGAGCCCGTCCGGCGAGTCATCGACCCCGAGTAGCTCGGGCACCCCGTCCAGCAGCCACTCCGCCCCGGGCCCCCACCCCGTCGCCTCGACGACGTCGCCGACCCACCGGAGCCGCAGCGTCCCCGGCCCCTCAGGCGTATGGGACGCCCGCCAGACGGCACCGTCCCGCTCGACGCGGAACGCCGGATCATGAGGCCCCCGCTGATGCGGCGAGACCGTCCCGTGCAGGTCCAGCGGCCACGGCGGCCGCCACTCCCGAACCCGGCCGGGGAGACGCCCAGCGGTCTTCTCCCCGGCCGCACGGGCGAACGGCGTACCGGACGACACCAGAGCCACCGACCACCCACCGTCCACTCGACCGTCCGCACTTCGCGCTGCCGCGCCCCAGTGTGCCACCGCCAGGCAAACTGGACCCATGAGCGGCACGGAAGCCCTCGCCATCGCGCTCGGCATCGCCCTCAGCCTGCCGATCCCCTCCTCCGTGTTCATCTATCTCCGCACCCGGCGCCGCGAAAGAGAGCAGCAGAAGAACCGGGAGCAGGCCCACGACGCCCTGGTCAACTGGCTCCCCTACTACCGCCGCGCCGAACTCCACTACATCCGGCAACGCGTCGAACACCCCGGCACCCAGGCCGCCCGCGACGCGCACTCGGCGTCCTTCCGCGAACGCTCGACCGCCCAAGGGAAACTCTTAGATGTGCGGATCGCGTACACCGACCCGCGCATCCTGATGCTGGCGCAACACGCGTTCGACCTCACCGGCCAAATTCACTACGCGGAAACCCTGGAGCAGGCCGCCCAGGACGCAGCGAAGGCAATCGAGGCGCTCCGCGCCTTCATCACCGCCACCGGCGCCACCGTCCACCCCACAACACCCCTGACCGAGGTGTGGCCCCCCGACGCCGGAGAACTGCTCCCGCAAGCGAGTGCCGACAGAGAAGCGGATAGCGGTCAGAACGAGCTCCACACCGGCCCAGGCACAGAGGTGGCGTCACCCATGACCGCACCGCACATCAGCAGGCGCAATGAAGTAGACACATGACTGCCCCACTCAGAGGTCGTACGCGCCCTGCTTGATCTGCGTCACCATCGCCGCCCACACGCGTCCCGCTCCAGGGGCAGAGCCCCACCGTGCGGGTCCCGGGCGTGTGGTCATGCGGCTTGTGCCCAGGGCGGTGGGCGGCTGGGTTCGGGGAGGGTTCTGATTCCGGGTGGGTGGAGGCGGTAGGTGTAGCGGCCGTCCGGTGTTTTGGTGATGGTGATCTGGTGCGGGTTGGTGTGTTTGTAGCGGTTGTGCCATCCGCAGGTGAGGGCGAGTTTGTCGATGTCGGTGGGGCTGTGGCCGAGGGCCCAGCCGTTGACGTGGTCGACCTCGCACAGTGTCCCGGGCACCTCGCACCCCTGCACCGCGCAGGTGGAGTACAGGGTCTCCAGGACCTGGCGTTGCGGGGCGGTGGCGAACCGCACCCGATGCCCCAGGTAGAGCGGAGTGTTGCCGCCGCCGAGCAGCAGTGGTGAGACTCCGGCGTTCAGGGCGATGCGGCGGGCTTGGGCGGCGGGGATGGGGGTGCCGTCGGTGAGGCGGGCGGGGGTGGTGCCGCCGGTGAGGGTGTCCAGGTCGCAGATGACGGTGACCTTGTGCCCGCCCGACAGCACCGTTGTCAGCGCAGCGGCCGTCCGCTCCGACAGGTCACGCTGGTCGTCGGTCCCGGCGGGTTTGGCCAGCGGCCCGAGGGTGCCGTCCCAGATCGCGGCGTCTTCGGCGTTCAGCCAGCCCTTGATGTAGCGGCCGCCGTCCAGCGAACGCGTCGAATCGACCCACGACCGCTCATAACCGCGTTGGGCATCCTCGGGTGCCTGTTCGGTGCCGTCGCGTTCGGCGATCACGTCGCGGATCCGCTTGCCGAAGCTGGCGACCTTCCCGGCGGAGAAGCCCTGGTCGACCATGCCCAACAGGATGCTCTCGGCCGCGGGGCAGTCATCGTCGTCGAGTCGGGCGGTCGCGTCGGCGATGGTGGCGGCATATCCGGCCGACAGGTCACCGGCGGTCCACCGCTCGGTCATCTCGGGCAGGCGGCGGCGCTGCCGGGCAAGGGTGAGGCGTTCCTTGGCGCGGCTTTCGCGCATCCCGAGGCGGGACCGCAGCCAGGACCGGGTGGAGGGGTATCCCCACCGCTGCACTTCGCGGGACCGGTCGACCACGCCGATCAATTCCGACAAGGCGGCTTCATGCAGGTCGGTGGCGGTGGCGAGGGTTTCGGTGAGTTCCATGCACGCCGCCGCCGATTCGGGTGCGGTGCGGGAGGCGAGTTCGGCGGCGATCGCCGAGGCCGCGTTCACCAATTCCATGGTGGACGCGGCGTCGAGGTCGACCGCGATTGAACTCATGCCCTTATGATATCCGGCCGGACGCTACTTCGTCCTTTCGAGTCGAAATTCGGCCATGATTCTTTTGAGCTTCCTTGATCGACTCTCGTCCGTTTTCTCGAAAGGCTCATTTCGGGCATTTCGATTTGAAGCTCTGCACTTGTGTGTTGCGTGTTTCTGGTTGGGGTGGGGGCGGCGCGTCGGGCAGAGGGCAGGCGGAGCCTGCCCGACGAAAGCTGCACTCAGGGGCCGTAGAGGCTCCGAAGTCAAGGGTGGGACGGAGTCCCATCGCGAAGCGACGCCGAAGGCGCCCTTGACTTTGGAGGGGCGGCCCCGTACGCAGCGCCGCCCCCACCACAATTCCACGAACACGGAACAGGCCATTCGGAACACACCAGCCACGCCAAAGCGCTGAGGATCCGGTTCTCGGCGTGTCCAGCCGTATACCGGAACACCACACTCGATTTGATGTCACAGCACCACTGACCTTTTTCATCCGTTTAGGCGGAGCGCGGCCCCGGCAAGGACGGCCACCTCGTCAAGGCCATCGCCGTTCTACTCACCCAAGGATGAAAAAGGCTCCCTGGCCACCACCCGCCTCCCGCGCCGGCCCGCCTCAGAGTTCGTATGCAGTCGAGGCAGGACGGTGAGTACTGTGAGGCGTGCTTTCTCAGCCCAGTGAAGCCACGAGCACTTGGTGGGTGATGATGCACGCCGCTGTCCGTGGTGGCCGTCCTCTCACTTTGTGGCAGGCCACCAGAATTCTGGTAGTAGCAGCCACCTCGGTTGGGATCGCGGCGTGCGGCTCTTCCGGAGGGACCCCGGATGGCGCCTCCCACTCCCGCGCCTCCGCAGCCGCCGTTGTACGGGATGGTGCCGGTCTCTTCCTGAAGGTTCCCGACGTAGCTGGACTGGTCGCCGGATCGCTTCCGCCGGTCGTCGCCAAGGGCAGGTACTGGCGTGATCCCTTCAACGACCGGGCGGGGAAGCAGTTCTTCTCATGGAAGGTCTTCGACCTTCGACACAACCGCAACCTGACCGTCGAAGTGACCAGGAAGGCGAGCGTCGCGCAGGCCCGGGAAAAGGCCGCTTACGTCCGGACGGTTCTCGCGAACGATGACGTGCGGGAAGGCAGGCAGATCATCCGCACGAGCAAGGCGACGGAGGTCACCGGCATCGCGGACGAGTGCCTCGGCTTCCGCATCTCGCGCAAAAACGCCATGAGCGCGCTCCCGGACGATCCCGGCCAGAAATACGCCATGAGCGGCCGGTACCTCTACTGAGCCTTTTCCACCAGCGCTTGTTGGTTGGTGATCACAGCACGATCGCTGGCGGCGTGGCGGGTCCTGAAACGTGAAGAAGCCCTGGTAGGACG